>NZ_KE387205.1:107471-160138 GCF_000430725.1 Azohydromonas australica DSM 1124 | reverse complement strand
CTGAGCAGGAGGAAAATTTTTGAACTTCCTCTTGAACGGCGCCTCATAGAGGAAGCTTGGCTGCTAACTGTGCAGCAGTTGGGGACTTTGAGCCAAGCGTTGAATCGGCTGCGGGCGTGATGCCTGCCTGGCCGTACCTGTGGTTGGCGGCGCTCATGCTTTGGATGATTGATGTGGCAACTGTTTGCGCTGATTGCCTGGTCCGTCCATGCATCAACGGATCAGCTTGGTATCCATGCTTGCTGAAGCGCTTGAGCCGTCAAGGAAAACAACGTAATGGACCTATATGGAAACTCTTGAGATATGGCTGGTATTCCTGACAGTGGTGCTGCTTGGCTGCACCGTCCACGCGTGGCGCTTGGGCAACGAAAAGCGTGACGTTGCTTTTCTGGGAGCCACCAGCGTCTTGTGCGGTGCCGGCGCCGCAGCCGTCGTGTTGCTGTGATGCGTGGCCACACGCGAGGGAACGCGCAACAGGCTCCTCTATGGAGCACGATGGTTTTGCCCGCCGGGCACGACGTGCGAGCTGATGTTGTGATATCCGGCATCGGAACCCGAAGCGCATTGCTTGGATGATCGATCGCTGACATGTCGACTCTGTAGAGGCGGCTTTCGGAAGCGATTTCATCGCTACGCGTACAGACGCGCTAATCGTGCATATGTCATATGGCGTTTAGTACGCAACTAAAGCGGCGCCACTGCCTTTTGACCCGCCTCAACGGGTCATGCAACAAGCACCATCAAGCGGCTGCACCTTGACGCGTACAGCACAGGAATTTCCGTGCATCCTGCTCGGTGCCAAAAACATGCGCGGCAGTGCCACGCTGCTGGAAAGCCCGGCCCAGCCTCGCTCGCAAGAACGCGCCTCCTGTGTACCGGGAAACGCTGCTGTAGTGCGCCTGCGCCACCTCGCGTGCCATGTCGACGTAGGCGTCCCATGCGTCAGGCGAAACGCTGAAGCCCTCGTAGTTCACGATGGCGGGAACCTTCTTGCCCAGTGGTGCCAGCCGCTCAAGCAGTGACGCACGGAGCTGCTCGACGTTTTCCAGATGGCGAACGACGCAGCCAGAGAAGTCTGCGAAGAAGATGTCCTGGACGGCATCAAAATAGAAGCGCGCCTCGGGCACCACCAGGAACGCGTCACGACGAGACTGCATGGGCTCAACCTTGTGGCCAATCCGGCTTTCGATGGCGAAAGAGCTGCCCACAGGGCAGGCCGGCCAGGATAACGGCATCGGCTCCCTTGGCTGGGGTCTTGCTGCCATTTCCGAGAAATGCGGTGTGTCTTGAAAGCGCTGCCACCCGGCCATGCGGCACAAGCAAGAGGCCGCGACCAATGCGTTACATGGTCATGGGCTGGCCGAATTGCTGGCGGCGTGATTTGCATCCATGCCTGCAGCCAGCCGACTGATCACGAGCCGGCCATCAATGAGCCTTGCCGCGGTGGGCCGTACGACAGTGTGGGGTCAAGACCATCCGGGTGCTTGTGCAACGGCCGCAGCGGGTGCAGCGGGCAGCGTCAATGGCTGGCAGCAGCGCCCGTGCAGGCCGCACGCGGCGCTGTGCGTCCACAAGGCGCGGGAGCGGCAGGGGCTTCAGGGAGGGTACTGCGCGAATCCATCGCATCGCTGGCTCGCCCCAGGCACGCGCGTGTCAGGCACTTCGTAGCACCACTGTTGCAGCCTGGGCCACCGCCGTATGCAACAAGCCGGGTACGGCAAGGTTCAGATTCAGTGCACCAGCGCGCTGTCGAAAATCTCGACAAGATCCCAGGCCTGGAGGGCTTCGGGCGGAGGCTGTTCAGTGACCGCGATGCCGATGCTGCTCACGCGCGTCATGACGCGCAACTCGCCAATGCCCATGCTCAGCACGATGTTGGCGACCAGGGCGCCGGGGACATCTTCAGGGTCCTGGTCTGTGAGGGCTGACAGCGGCACGAAGCAAGCGATGTCGAAGGTGCCGGGCGCTGCCGTGCTGGGCTCGGCGATGAAGCGCACCTTCTGGATGGGAACATCGCGACCGTGGACTTCCAGTGAGGTGAGCCCGCGTGCCATCGCCTTGGGCGTCGGCGGCGTGAAGGCGCACACCTGAATGCGCGGCGGCATCGCCGGCGCAGCGGCCACGAGTTGCTGCACCGTCTCGATGCCCTCGGGATCGTGGTTGCAGCTGACGGCGATGCGCAGCACGGCACCGTCCTCGGCCGGCACCAGGTCCACCTCGACCGTCAGCAGCGGGTCGATGTCGGCGGCGGCGTGGCGCAGTGTCTGCACGATCCGGTCAATGCGTTGGAGGCCTTGCCGAAGTCCGTGGCCGGTGGGCGTGGCGTCGAGCACCGCGCACAGCTGAGCGCTGTTGTTCAACACCGTTTGCCAGAAGTCGCGTGCCTTGTGCTGGTCCATGGGCTGTTGCCTTGAGGGTTTGGCGCCGAGCAGCAGGTTGCACGCCCGCGGCGGCCATGGTGCCGAACACCTTTCGCGCGCCCGGCGTGCGCCTGCACGGCTACCGGCTCGGGCGCACCCACTTCCGCAGCGAGGGCTGGACCGGGTATCGAGCGCACGGTGCCGAACATGACTTGAGCCGAAAACGTTATCCAGTGCGCCCAGTTCGGTACCGCCCATGCGGAATCCCCAGAGGACTGCCGCTGACCTTTGTGGAGTTGGTTCTGGATTGCTCATCCCTGGAAAGGTGAGTTTGTGGAGCGCAAACTCCATAAAGCTGTATATTCACACAGCACGGTCCACAAATTGATTCGTCATGGAAGAGAAGCAGTCGCGCGTCCGCTGGGACGACCAGGAACTGAGCCAACTGGCCGCCGTCATGGCGCCGCGCCTCCTGGCCGATCCTCAGCTCCATCCCCTGGACGCCGTACGCGCAGCCCAGGACTGCCTGGAGCCGCACCGCCGTCGGGAGCTGAAGGCGTGGTCGCTGGTGGAGGGCCGGCTGCAGCCCAAGCTGGATGAGGCCCTGGCCCGGCTGCGGGCGCTGCCGGCACAGCCTGCTGCTGAGGAGGGCCTGCTGCAGCCGAGCGACGCAGCGTCCGCGGCGGACAAGCCCGTTGATGTCCCTGGTACACCGTCGCTGCCTGCCGTGATCCTGGCAGCAGATGCAGCCGTCCCGGACGCCGGCAGCGCCGATGCCATGCCTGCCAAGGGGGCCGGTGACGAGGTCCTGGTGCACAGCAGCCAAGCGGATGTTGCGCAGCCGGCCACTGTTCAGGAGTCCGGGGACAGCCTGGACCTGTTCGGCCCGCCGGCCGCCCCACACGGTGCAGCGCCTGCGAGCGCCGTCGGTGCGCAGCCGGTGGCTGAACGCGTGAAGGTGAAGGCCTCTGCAGCGACCGGATCCAGTGGCGTCGTGCAGTCCGCTGCTGTGGGACCTGCGCCCGATCAACGCGGCGAGAGGGCACCGGCAGCAGCGTCCGTGACGCTGGATCCTCTCGTGATCGAGGCGGCCCTGGTCGCGGCACTGCAAAGTCCTGCGGTGGAGGAGGCGCTGGTCGAGCTGTTTTCCCGGACGCTGTCGAAGGCGCTCCTGCGCGCAACCGCCGGCGGCGACGCGGGCACGGTCCAGGCCCATCCGCCCCGGCAGGCGTCAGCTCGACGTGTGCTGCTGGCAGGTTTTCCCGAGCCGCAGCAAAAGGCGCTGGCGGACGCGCTCAGCGCCAGTTTCGAGGTGCGGTCGTGGAAGCCGACCAGCGGGGCTCAGCTTTTCCAGACGCTGGCCAGGCTGTGCAAGATCGTCGTCTTCCCGGAGGATGCTGACGAGGAGGTGGATGCGGGGCTCAAGGACATGGATGTGCGCGTGATCCGGCATGCCGGCAACACCAGCCGACTGATCGAGCGCATCGAGGAACTGAGCTGACCCGGCTTCCGAGCCTCGGGATGGTGGAAAGTCCCGCTGCCAGCGAACGACTGGCCTGGTTGGACGCGCTTCAGCATGGCGGCGTTTCGTCCCTCAAGGGCGCCTATCTCTATCGACTGCCGCGAGCACAGCCCGTAGCGCCATGACGTCCACGGGCTTGCTCAGGTGTCCGTGCATCCCGGCAGCCTGCGCCCTGGCGACATCGTTGGCGAAGGCCGCGCCCGTCACGGCCCAGATGGGCGTCGTGCCGGCCGGACCGGGCAGCTCACGAATGCGCCGCGCGGCCTGCAGTCCATCGACGTCCGGCATCTCGACGTCCATCAGCACAAGGTCGATCCCGCCCGCCACGACGCGCTTGACGGCCGCCAAGCCGTTATCCACGACTTCCACGAGCTGACCGTCCTGTTGCAGCAGCTCGCACAACACCTCGCGGTTCATGGCGATGTCGTCGACCACCAGCACCCGCAAGTGGCATGCAGGAGCGGCCGTTTCGGCAGCTGCAACTGCAGTGGACTGCGCAGCGGCCTTGGGGAAGGGGATGCACAGCTGCAAGGTGGTGCCCTGCCCGAGCGTCGAGTCAACGGTGATGTCGCCGCCCATGGCCTGCACCAGCCGGCGGCTGATCCACAGCCCCAGGCCCGTGCCGCCATAGCGGCGCGCGGTGGAGGCATCTGCCTGCTGGAACGGCTTGAAGAGATGGCCCTGCTGCTCGTCCGAGAGCCCGATGCCGGTATCGGACACCTTGATGTCGACCTCCGCCACGCCGCTGGCCGTCTCCAGGAGCGTGACGGCGAGTGCCACCCGGCCTTGCGCGGTGAACTTCACGGCGTTGGACAGCAGGTTGGACAGCACCTGCTGCAGCCGTGGGGCGTCACCCAGCAGCGTTGGCATCGGGACTTCGGGCAGCAAGACCTCCAAGCGCACGCCCTTGGCCGCGGCGGCTGGCGCAAACAGCCCGCGGCATGCGTCAACGACGTTTTCCAGCTGGAAGGGCAGGCGCTCGAGTTCCAGCCGGCCGGCCTCGATCTTGGAAAAGTCGAGCACGTCGTTGAGGATGCGCAGCAGGTTCTGTCCCGCCTGCTGGATGTGGGCCGCAAAGCGACGGTCGTCGTCGCGCTCCAGGCGCATCTCCAGCAGCTTTGCAAAGCCCAGGATGCCGTTGAGCGGCGTGCGCAGCTCATGGCTCATGGTGGCCAGGAAGCGATCCTTGGACAGGTTGGCGCGCTGTGCCTGGGTGCGCGCTTCGACAAGCTCCGTGATGTCGATGGCAAAGCCGTCGAAGATCCGCTCGGCAGCCGTGCCGCCTTCGCGCGGCACCATGGTGGCCTGCAGTGTCCGCCAGCAGCCGTCACCGCCGCGTACGCGGTACGTGTAGGTCAGCGCAGTACCGTCAACGACGGCGCGTGCCAGCAAGGGGCCGTTGTGCCTGGCGTCTTCCTCGTCGACGTTGTGCATCCACAGCACGCCGCTGCGGTCGGCCATCAGCTCGTGGCGGCTCACGCCCAGGTACTGATGGGCCGAATCGCTGAAGAAGCTGTAGCGGGCCTCGGCGCCACGCTGCACGCGCGTGAAGAGGAACCCCGGCATCGTGCGGCCCACGCTCTCGAAGCTGCCGCGCACCTCGTCCAGTGCGTCACGAAGCGCGGACTCCTTCTCGCGCAGTTGGGCCACCAGTTCGAGCACGGCCTCGTGGATCTGCACGAACTCCGCGGGCAGCAGCCGCGGTGGCGGCATGTCCTGGCCACGGGCGATGCCGCGCACGCGCGCCACGAACTGTCGCAGCGGCAGCAGGAACAGCGACGACAACACCCAGGCCAGTGCGGTGCCCACCACGACCGCAAAGGCAGCCGACCCCCATACCCAACCCAGGGACGTGGCATCGACCTGGGGCAGGGGCAAACGTACCAGGGTCACCCAGCCGAAGCCGGGATACGGTGCATGGCCATGGCTGGCGGCCCATGCCGTGACGTAGCGTTGGCCGTCCGGCCAGGCCAGCACGCGCCAGCCCTCCGGCGCCTCCAGCGCCAAGTGGTGCAGCGGCATCGGATCACCGGCGTTTCCGAGCGGGCCCAGGCGCTGGTGACCATCGCGTCCGGTGATGAAAAGCTGTCCTGCGCGTGCCGGTGCCGTTCCGGCGAACATCCGGATGCGCTCCTGCAGCCACGGCCAGGACAGGTGCACGGCCAGCACGCCAGCGGGCCTGCCGCCATCCTGCACCGGGACCGCGATGTCGATGAAGCGCCAGGGCTCGCCGGACTTCAGCGCCGGCAGCAGCGTAGCCAGCAGTCTGGCCTCGTGCACGTCGCCGAAGTGCAGACGCTGCTTCCCCGCGCTCCACCAGTCGCGCTGCGAGACGTCGACACCCACGAGGCGGCCATCGAGTGCCGCCAGGACCTGGCCATGGTCATCCGTGACACCGGCCCATGCATAGCTCGGCTCGGCATACATGTCGTTCATGAAGCCGCGCAGCAGCGACGGCTGCCTCAGCAGGCCCTGGCGCTCGATGAACCTGGCGTGCGTCTGCAACGCGCGGCCGAAACGGGAGAGGTCGGCGTCGATGGCGGCCGACACGCCCGAGGCCTGCTGCAAGGCCCGCACGCCCAGCTCTGCCTGGGCCTGGTGTCCGAGCTGGATGGTGCGCAGTGTCGCCACCACCGTGGCCAGTACCGCGCTCAGCAACAGGGACAGCAACGTGAGGATCGCCCGCAGCTTCAGGCTGCGGGGCGCGCCAGGCTCACTGACATCTGCTCGGGACAGGGAAGCAAGTACCGTGGAGCCGGGCATACGGGGCGTGCGACTTCGGCTCCGGACAGCCTCGTGGACCGCGCTGGCGACAGCAGCAAACGCCGGTGGAGCCTGCCGTGGTCCCGAGGCCGACCGTCGTCGTGGCCAGCAGAGTCAAAAATAGCGCCTTATTGTGCAGCGCGTCATGGGTGACCTCGGTAAGGGTTGGCCCACGCGCAACAGCCGCCGCGTCCAGTCATGCCCACCACGGGATCGCAAGCCGGGCGAAGCGGCGGGCGCAATGCGGTGTCCATTGATGCATCGCTGTCGATGCCGTACATGGCGCCTTGATGTCGGGCGCAGGGTCCATGTGCCAGCAGTAAAGGGCCGGGATCGCTGATTGCATGGCCTCGGACAAGGCGGCGGCGAATCCTTAGCCAGACTGCGCACCACCGGACCCGTCTGCGGTGCAAGCCCGCAAGATCGCCGGTAGGTAAGCCGCGCGGCTGGAGATTCATGGACAGAGGTGCCGAAGGCCGATCCACCGAACACCTAAACCGTCGTGATGCCTACCTTGAAGCCGCTCACGGGCAACGCGTCCGTAAACGTTCACCGGGCGCCTCTCATCCCGGCAGCGCGCTGCCGCATTGAAGAATCCATCTTTCGCAGGACCGGGCCCTTCCATGTTTCGTCGAATTTTCCTGAGCGCGGTTGCAGGCGGTGCAGCCACATGGGGCTGCCGTGCACTGGCGCAGGGCGCTGCGGTCAAGGGCGGCGTGACGCTGCTGGTGCCTTTCCTGCCTGGAGGCTCCTCCGACATGGTAGCGCGCACGCTGTCGGCCAAGTTCCAGGAACAGCTGGGCCAGCCCGTCGTTGTGACGCATGCCGCTGCCGCCGGTGGCGATATCGCCGCAGCGCAGCTCAAGCGCGCCCGGCCTGACGGCCGTACGCTGATGATCGCCTCCGCTGGCATGCTGGCCATAGCGCCCAACCTGCACGGGAGCACCACCTACGATCCCATGCGCGATTTCGACTACATCACGGTGGCGGTGCGGGTGGCCAACGTGCTGGTCGTGCCAGCTTCCTCACCGGTGAAGTCAGTATCCGGCTTGGTGGCTGTGCTGAAGGAGCACCCCGGTATGGTGGCCTTCGGTTCTTCGGGAAGGGGATCGTCGGACCACCTCACGGCGGAGCTGTTCTGGCTGCAGACGGGCACCAAGGGATTGCATATGCCCGACCGCGGTGGGAGGGCCGCCACCGAGGAGCTGCTTGGCGGCACCGTGCATGCGGCCTTCCAGAACGTCAACGTGGTGATCAACCACATTCGCAGCGGCAGGCTGCGGCCGCTGGCAGTGACTGGACATGCCCGCTCAGCGCTGCTGCCGGGTGTGCCGACCCTTGCGGAATGTGGTGTCCAAGGCGTGGAGGTTTATTCGTGGCAGGCAGTCGTCGCCCCGCGAGGGTTAGGTGACCCGGTGAAGAAGGCACTGCATGCTGCCCTGGCTGCCGCACTCAACGAAACAGCGGTGAGATCCCGCTTGGTCGAGCAGGGGTTTGAGATCGTGGCCAGTACACCAAGCCAGGCGGCAAGGCTCCAGGCCACGGAATATGCACGCTGGAAGCAGCTCATCAAGGCGCGAGGGATTTCAGCAAGCTGATGCAGCATGGCCCTGGCGCATGTCGGCAATCGGCGCTTATGTCAAACTGGGTTGCGCAAGCAACTAGAACGCCGCAAGTTTTGATGAATCGGCCCGCAACCTCGCAACGGACGCCGTCAAATTCAGGGATTTTGGCGTGTACAGCCCAAGAATCGGCGCACATCGTGCTCGCTGCCAAAAATATGCGGTGCGACGCCACGCTGATGAAAAGCCCGGCCAAGCCTGGCCCGAAAAAACGCGCCTCCTGTGTACCGGGAAACACTGCTGTAGTGGACCTGCGCCACCTCACGTGCCATGTCGACGTAGGCGTCCCATGCGTCAGGCGAGACGCTGAAGCTCTCGTAGTTTACGATGGCGGGGACCTTCTTCCCTAGTGGTGCGAGCCAGCTGAGAAGCAACGCCCGGATTTGCTCTACATCTCTCAGATGGCGCACGACGCAGCCTGAAAAATCCGCAAAGAAGACTTCCTGGTCAGGGTCGAAGCACAACCGCGGCTCAGGCGTCAGCAGAGACGAATGAAGATGAGATTGCATGGGCTCAACCATGAGGTTTGTCCGGCTCGGAACGCCAGAACCGCTTACGGGGAAGGCGGGCCAGGATACCGGCATCAGTCCATAGCGCCGCATGATTCCTATCATTCCCCAGTAACGCGCTTGCTGTCAGAAACGTCCAGTAAACGCAGATGCTTTCGCGCGTCGGCTGCACTCTCGAAGATGTGTGGCGCGACGCCCCGCTCCAGCAATGCTTCACCAAGCTTCGCACGCAGAAAAGCACTGGTCGTGTAGCGCGTGACGCGCGAGTAGTACCGGGAAGCCACGTCTTGCACCATGTCCGTGTACGCGTTAAGTGCGTCGGGCAGTACCAGGAAATTGTCGTAGTCCACAAGGGCTGGGACCTTGCTACCCAGTGGTGCAAGGCGTAGCTCCAGCGCGGTACGAAGGGCTTGCACATCGCTGGCACTACGTACTGTCAGCCCTTCGAAGTTGGCGAAGAGGACGCCCTGTTCCGGGTCGAACTCGAAGCGCTGTTCCAGTGGCAGCCGCAGCATCTGTTCGCGCAGTCCCATGGGCTGCGGCGCAAAGATGGACCCGTCCATGAGCTTCAGCTGCTGTGCGATGGCGGGCCGGAAGGCCATGCGCGCGAGGATGTCGCGCTCCAGGTCGATGCCCGGTGCGATCTCGGTCAGCTCCAACCCTTGCGGGGTGAGCCGGAACACACAACGCTCCGTCACGTACAGTGCTTCCTGTTCCCGCTGCAGCGCCACCGCGCCGCTGTAGGTGACGTGCTCGACGTGCTCCACGAACTTGGGCGTGCGGCCCTCGCTCCGAATGCGCAGTTGCTCATCCTCCACCGCCACCTCCAGCCCTGAAGCACTGAAGGTTCCGACGAAGACTACTTTCTTCGCGTTCTGGCTGATGTTGATGAAGCCGCCGGCGCCGGCCAGGCGCGGCCCGAACTTGCTGACGTTGAGGTTGCCTTGTGCATCGGCTTGCGCCAGGCCCAGGAAGGCCACGTCAAGCCCGCCGCCGTCGTAGAAGTCGAACTGGTAGGGCTGGTCGATGACGGCCTGCGTGTTCACCGCGGCGCCGAAGTCCAGCCCGCTGGCGGGCTGGCCGCCGATCACGCCGGGCTCGGCCGTGAGCGTGAGCAACTCCGTGATGCGTTCTTCCGCTGCCACCGCGGCGATGCCCTCGGGCATGCCTATCCCCAAGTTCACCACGCTGTTGGCGCGCAGCTCCTGCGCGGCGCGCCGGGCGATGAGTTTGCGCTCGTCCAGCGGCAGCGGCTGCTGGCCTTGCGCCAGCACGCGCATCTCGCCGCTGAAGCCCGGATGGTAGGGCGTGCGGAAGGTCTGCCAATGGTTCTCGGGCGCCGCCACCACCACGCAGTCCACCAGGATGCCGGGCACCTTGACCTGGCGCGGGTTGAGCGTGCCGCGCTCGGCGACGCGCTCCACTTGCGCGATGACGATGCCGCCGCTGTTGTGCGCCGCCGTGGCGATGGACAGCGACTCCAGCGTCAGCGCCTCGCGCTCCATCGTCAGGTTGCCGTCGGGGTCGGCGGTGGTGGCACGGATGATGGCGACGTGGATGGGAAAGGCCTTGTAGAACAGGCTTTCCGAGCCGCCCAGGTGTGCAAGCTCCACCAGCTCTTCGCTGGTGCGCTCGTTCATCCTGCCGCCGCCCAGGCGCGGATCGACGAAGGTGCCCAGGCCGACCTTGCTGAGATGGCCCGGGCGGCCGCCGGCGATGTCGCGGAACAGGCAGGAGATCACGCCCTGCGGCAGGTTGTAGGCCTCCACGCGGTTGTCCATCGCCAGCGCGCCCAGCTTGGGCACCAGGCCCCAGTGCCCGCCCACGACGCGCTTGAGCAGGCCCTCGTGCGCCAGATGGTTCAATCCCTTGTCCCGGCCGTCCCCCTGGCCGGCGGCATAGACCAGCGTCAGCTCGCGCGGCTGTGCCTCGTCCAGGAAGCGCCGCTCCAGCGTAATGGCAATCTCTTCGGCAAAACCGATTCCGACGAAGCCGGACGTGGCAACCGTGTCTCCTGAGCGGATGAGGCGCACGGCATCCGTAGCCGAGACGATCTTGCCGCCATCAGCGGCGAGAGCAGCACGAGGCAACTGCATGGTGATCTCCTGAAGTGTTCAGCGTGCGGTCCAGCCGCCGTCTACCGGCAGCGCCGAGCCTGTGATCGAGGCAGCAGCATCAGAGCAGAGGAAAAGCACCACCTGGGCAAGTTCGTCGAGGGAGACGAAGCGCTTGTTCGGCTGCGAGGCGAGGATCACATGGCGCACCACCTCCTCCTCGCTCATGCCATGCGCTTTGGCTTGGTCCTTGATCTGCCCATGCACAAGTGGCGTGAGCACGTAGCCTGGGCAGACCGCGTTGCAGGTGACCGCCGTCTCTGCAAGTTCCAGGGCCACCGTCTTGGTCAGCCCGATCACGCCATGTTTGGCCGCGACGTAGGCCGACTTGAAGGGCGAAGCCACCAGCCCGTGAGCGGACGCGACGTTGACGATGCGGCCCCGGTTGCGCTGCTTCATGCCGGGCAGCACGGCCTTGATAGCATGGAAGTTCGATGACAGGTTGATGCTGACGATCTGCTCCCACTTGTCGTCAGGAAACTCGTCCACCGGGGCAACAAACTGCACGCCGGCGTTGTTGATCAGGATGTCTACGTGGCCGAAATGTTCTTCGGCCTCTCGCACCATCCTGGCGATCTCTGCGGGGCGGCTCATGTCCGCGCCGCTGTAGGCCACCTGCACCCCGGTGGCCTCTGCAAGCTGGTGTTGCAAAGCGGCTATCGACGCCGGGTCGCCAAACCCGTTGAGCATCACGTCATGGCCGGCGTGGGCCAAAGCCTGCGCGATGGCCCAGCCGATGCCGCTGGTGGAGCCTGTCACAAGCGCTGAGTTGCGTTCAGTCATTGCTAGTCCTTCGGGAGCTGAGCGTTCTCATCGGAACGGCAGCCAAGTCGATGTGTGGGAGCGGACGCGGTACCGCTTCGGTACGGCACTGAGTCCGCGGGATGGGGCCGGCGTGCAGCGGGGAACGGGCCGAAGAAGCGCCTGGCCTGCGGGATATGGCGACGCACGGTGGTCATGGAGGAGGGCCGTACCGCGCTGCCGCCGATCGTGGCAACTCAGAAGGCCTTGCGCAGTCCGACCTGAATTGCACGTTTCTCCTGGATGGAGTCCTTCAGATCGCCGTTGGCCACCGAGGCGGCGGCGTACAGCGTGGTCTGCTTCGACAATCCGTAAGTGGCGCCGACGGCAAACTTGCCCAGGTCGGCACTGAGCGTGTCGCCGACGTTCGAATACTTGACGCGCGTGTACACCGCACCCAACGTCGTCGAACCGATGGGCACGGCGACGCCGACGATATAGCCCTTGAGCTCATCCAACGGGAACGCGCCCGTGGTCGAGTTGGCCGGCACGATGTTGTTGAATGAAGGTACGCCGGAATACGCCATGCCGATGGGCGTCAGTTCCTTGCTGAGTTGGTAGCCTGCAAAGACCTTCGCCATGCCGAAGTCGTAGTTGGCCGCAATGTTCAGAACCTTGTCATGAGTACCGGGGATAGAGCCGTTGCGGTTCTGGTCATAGGAAACCGCCACGTTGATCGGACCCTTGAAATAGCTGAGCTTCACGGCCTCGTAGCGGGGGACTACGCTGTTGGGCGTTGTGATGGTGTTGGCTTGACCTTCACTTGCGGCGACCATGGCCTGCGCACGGAAGCCTGCGAAGGTCGGCGAGATGTATTGCACTGCGTTATCGACGCGCGGCCCGTCTACGAAGAACGGCAGTTTCACGCTGCGGGCCGCGGGGTTGGTGCCCCCGGTACTGACCGGATAGGTGGGGGTGAGCACTGTGGTGCTGCCAAAGGGATTGTTGACGGCGTTCACTTCGTCATGCAAAGCGTACTGGCGGCCCAGCCGAAGCTCGCCCAAGGACGCCGACGCAAGAGAGACGAATGCTTGCCGGCCGAACAGGCGCGAGGCGATGCCCAGGTTCGACGTGCCTTGTGTCTGCGCGCCCGTGTCTGCGCCGAACCCGGACTCCAGTACCACGTTGGCCTTGAGCCCGCTGCCCAGATCCTCGGATACGCGAAGGCCCCAGCGCGAACCCGGGCCGTAGGCCACTCCGTCCAGCAGTTCGGTGACGCTGTTGCCGCCGACACGCGAACCGCCCTTGGTGTTGATGACTGACAGGTCAACCAAACCGTACAGCGTGACTGACGACTGGGCCGAAGCAGTGGTGGCAAATGCAGCCATGACGGTGATGGCAATCAAGGACTTCTTCATTTCGTCTCTCCAAGGTCCACAAGTGGTGTGATGTGTTCCCTCGGTGGCCCGATGCCAGGCGAGGGATGGCTTCTGGCTTGTCAACAAGCCCGAATGGTTGGGCTGATGCAGTGATGGCCTCTGCACCGGCCACGGATGCGCCGCGTCAGGGGTGTGGGTCCGACAGGACCCGAGCTGGCTGGTCTCTTCAAGCGCACAGGCGTGCGGGTGCGCAGGTGCGTTGCGACGCCGCGCTCCTGTTATGCGTCTGGTGCCTGCGTGGCTGTCACTGCGGCCACGACGGCCGTGCCTCAGCTATGTGCTTGGCGACAAGGCCCAGCCGGCTGGAGACCGTGAGCGCGCAGACGAGCACAGGCGCGCGGCTAAGGCGCGACTCATCCAGGTCTGGTGCTCTTGGGTAGTCTTCAGCCCGGCCACGGCCGCGGCGCGTCAGCTACGCAGCTTCGACAAAGCCAAGCCGGCGGGACACCTCGAGCGCGCAGGCGCGCAGAGGCGTTGCCACCTTCCCGTTCCAGTCGTTGTCGAAAGTGGCTTCCGGTCCCATCGCCGTGATGCCGAGCACCATGTTTCCGGCGGAATCGAACACTGGGGCCGAGAAGGCATTGATGCCGGGAATGGGCTGACCGATGGTGCGGGAGATTCCGCGCCGACGTGTTTCGGCAACGGCCTCGTCGACCTCGGCCCGGGTGAGCTGCAAGGGACCGCCGATGCGTCCGCTTTGACGCGCAACGTCTTCCACGATGAGGCGTTCGACCACCTTGGGCGGCAGGAACGCGGCAAACAGCCGCCCAGTGGCCGTGTGGGCCAGTGACATGACGGTGCCGGTGCGCAGGTTCACGTGCAGCGGGTGGATGGGCTCCTCCAGCCTCACGATGGTGGGGCCCAGGTTGCCCCATACCGCGATGGCAATGCTCTGTTCGGTCTCCGCGGCCAGGCCTTCGATCAAGGGCGAAGCCTCCTTCACAGGGTCGAGGCGTTGCAGCCGTGACAGACCGAGCTGAAGCGCCAGCGGGCCCAGTTCGTAGCACCCCGAGGCGTCCTGCGTCACGAAGCCGACCTTGAGGAAGGTCACCAGGTAGGGATGGGCCTTGCCGGCCGACATCCCCGCTGCCTTGGCAATGTCTTTCAACGGCATCGGCGCCACATGGCGCGCCAGCGCCACGAGCAACTGCGTGCCGATCTCGAACGACTGGATGCCGCGGCGCTCCTTCTCTTCCATGCCTGCTTTCAGGGTGACCTGGGACGTCGGAAGTATATCGGCTAGGGTTTCTACTGACATGATCGTACGCATTCGACGATTACAGAAGCCATAAGACTATCAGATGCATTTGACTATGTCGAAGCATATGCCTAGACTTCGCTCCATTGCTTTCATGGAGTCCGGTGATGGATGAACAGAAATTCGATTGCGATGTGCTGGTAGTCGGAACCGGCGCATCGGGCATGGCGACTGCGGTCACTGCGGCTTCGCAAGGCCTGAAGGTCCTGGTCGTCGAGAAAGAGGCCATGTACGGCGGAACGACGGCGCGCTCGGGCGGCTGGCTTTGGATTCCGGGCACCCGGCTGGCGACGGAGCAGGGCATTCAGGAGCCGCAGGGCGCAGCGCGCGCCTACTTGCAGCACGAGGCCACGACGCACTTCGATCCGGAGCGCGTTGATGCCTTCCTGGCCAACGGCCCCAAGGCCATCGACTTCTTCACGAAGCAGACCTGCGTGCAGTTCGACATGCCGCCGGTCTTTCCGGACTACCACGCCGAAGCAGTGGGCGGTCAGCCCGGCGGGCGGTCGATGGTCACGCGCCCGTTCGATGGCCGAGAGCTCGGCCCGCGCATCAAGCAACTGGCACCGCCGCTGCCCGAGCTCACCGTCTTCGGGATGATGTTGGGCTCCGGCAAGGAGATCTGGCACTTCATGCGCGCCTTCAAGTCGCTGGAGTCCTTCGCCTACGTCACCAAGCGCCTGAGCCGGCACATGCTCGATGTGCTGCGCTATGGCCGCGGCATGACGCTGACCAACGGCAACGCCCTGGCCGGCCGTCTGGCCAAGGCAGCCATGGACCACAACATCCCCGTGTGGCTGTCCTCACCGGTGCACAAGCTCGTGGTCGAGGGCGACGAGGTGGTTGGCGCCATCGTGGAGCGCGAGGGCCGACGCACTCGAATCAATGCGCGAGTCGGCGTGGTCCTGGCCTGCGGCGGTTTCCCGCATGACATCCAGCGACGCAAGGCATTGTTCCCGCATGCCCCCACCGGCCGGGAGCACTACACGCCCTCGCCGGAAGCCAATACCGGTGACGGGCTGCGCATGGGCGAAGCCGTTGGCGGCTGGGTCGATCCGACGATTCCGCATGCCGCTGCTTGGGTGCCCACTTCCGTCACGACGCGCAAGGACGGCACCAAGGGCGTGATGCCGCACTTCATTGACCGTGCCAAGCCCGGTGTCATTGCGGTCACGCGCCATGGCAAGCGCTTTACCAACGAAGCCAACTCGTACCACGATTTCGTGCAGGACCTGGTCAAGGCCACGAAGGGCGACAAGGAGATCTTTGCGTGGGAAATCTGCGATCACGCGACGCTGCGCCAGTACGGCATGGGCTGCGTGGCTCCGTTCCCGCTGCCCATCGGCCGCCATCTGCGCACGGGCTACCTGATCAAGGGCAACACGGTCGCTGAGCTGGCCAAGAAGATTGGCGTGGACCCCCAGACGTTCCAAAGCACCGTCGACGTCTTCAACGAGCACGCTCGTACTGGTGACGACCCCGCGTTCGGCAAGGGCAGCAAGGCCTACAACCGCTACCAGGGCGACGCTCAAAACCAGCCCAACCCGTGCGTGAGGCCGCTGGAAACCGGCCCCTTCTATGCCATCAAGCTGGTCGTCGGTGACATCGGCACGTTCGCCGGCTTGGCGACCGATGCACAGACCCGAGTGCTTGACGGCGACAAGAAGCCGGTCAGGGGCCTGTATGCCGTTGGCAACGATGCCGCCAGCATCATGGGTGGCAACTACCCCGGCGCCGGCATCACGCTCGGTCCGGCATTGACCTTCGGGTATGTGGCCGGTATGGCATTGGCGCAGGCAGCCAAGTCGATTTCCGCACCCGTGGGCCATTCTCAACAACTTCAGCGCGTGGCGTGACCATGAGCCAATTCGATCAAATCGTTCCGCGAATTCTTGTTGACCGCCTGGCCTTCATCACGGGGGCTGGTCAGGGCAACGGGCGAGAAATCGCCATTGGTCTTGCCCAGGCCGGTGCCCGTGTCATCGCCACGGACATGAACGAGCAGGCCGTGAACGAAACGGCGCAGGCAATACGCGACCAGGGCGGCACCGCGTGGTCCTTCGCGCTGAACGTCACGCAGCCCGATGCCTGTGAGGCGCTGGCGCAGCGAATCGCCAATGAGATCGGGCAGGTCGATCTGCTCGTCAACAACGCCGGGATCATCATCCGCGAAGGCAGTGACAGCCCGCGCGCGGCCAGCAACTGGCAGCGCACGATGGACGTGAACGTGAATGGCACATTCAACGTCACCCAAGCGTTCCTGGTCGCACTTCGAGCGACGCGCGGCACGGTGCTGAACGTGGCTTCCATCGCCGCTTATGCGGGTCAAGGTGGCAGCCTGGGCTACTCGCCGTCCAAGGGCGCGATCAAGATGTACACGCAGTCGCTCGCGGCCGAACTCGCCAAGGACGGCGTGCGTGTCAACGCGCTGGCTCCCGGCGTGATCGAGACGCCCATGACCGCTGCGACGCGCGAGAACCCCGAGCGGATGGAAAAGTTCATGAGCCGCATCCCAATGGGGCGGGTGGGGCAACCGGGCGAGCTCATCGGCCCCGTGATCTTCCTGTGTTCGCGGATGTCGGAATACGTGACGGGCGTCACCCTGGCCGTAGACGGCGGCTTCCTGGCCATCTGAGCCGCAAGACGACCACAACCTGTGCCGCCGCAGGCGGCAAACAAGCCTTGAAGGAGACAAGCATGAAATTCAATCGCATTTACCAGGCAGCCGTCGCAGTGGCCGCCGCCGTCGGTGCAATGGCCGCCCAGGCCCAGGACATCAAGCTCGGCTACAACGGTGACCTTTCCGCCTCGCCGTCCGCACAGAGCGGTCAGGCGGCCGTGCTGGGCATGCAGGCCGCCATTGAAGACGTCAATGCCGCCGGCGGCGTGCTGGGCAAGAAGCTCACGCTGGTAGTGCGGGACGACACGTCGCAGCCGCCCAAGTCCATCCAGAACATGAGCGACCTGATCGACAACGAAAAGGTTGTCGCCGTGTTCGGGCCGACCAACTCGGGCAATGCGATGGCGTGGAAGCACATCCCGAACCAGAAGAAGGTTCCCGTGATCGGCAACGTCGCCTCCGGTACCGACATCACCAAGCCGATGAGCCCGAGTGCCGACAACTACATGTTCCGCGTGTCCATGGTTGACCGCGAGCAGGTGGCTGCGCTGATGGCCTACGTCAAGAAGAACCCCACTTCCAAAAAAGTGGGCCTGATGGCGGAAACCACCGGCTACGGACAGGGCGGCCTGAAGGACATGGAGGATCTGGCCAAGGTCCAGGGCATCACGCCCGCGGCGGTGGAGCGCTTCGGCGTTGGCGACACCGACGTGACGTCGCAGCTCAACAAGATGAAGGCCGCCGGGGTTGACACGATCGTCGTGTGGGCGCAGGGCACACCCATCGCGCAGGTCATGCGCAGCATGGAGAAGATCAACTACTTCCCCACCACGCTGAGCTCCTGGGCTGCTGACAACGTCACGTTCTTTGACGCAGCCGGCAAGACGCTCGCCGAGAAGCCGTTGTTCATGCGCACGGTCAGTGAGCACCGCACGCCGGGCCAGCAAAAGCTGTTCGATCGCATCGGCTCCAAGCTCAAGGCCCCGAGCGCGTTCTCCTTCGCGCTGCACGGCTATGACTCCGTGCTGGTCGCGGCCCAAGCCATCAAGCAAGCAGGCAAGACCGATGGTCCGGCGCTGAAGGCAGCGCTCGAGGATCTGCAGGCACCCGTGAACGGGCTGCTCAAGACCTACACCAAGCCGTTCTCCAAGACGCAGCACGAGGCGCTCACCGCCAAGGACTTCGTCTGGATCAAGTGGAAGGACGGCAAGCTCAGCCCGTACAGCGACCCCATCATCACCGGCCTCACGGCTGTCGACATCAAGCAGTAATTCATTGGACCGAACGGCGGGCGTTCAGACCCTGCTGCGGTCTTAACGGAGACAGATCATGTCCGAGGCATTACTCCAGGCCCTCCTCAGCGGCCTGGCCGTTGGTGGCGCATACGCCCTTGTTGCACTGGGCTTCAGCATCACGTTCACGACCACGAAGACGTTGAACTTCTCGCATGGCGAGTTCGTGTCAGCGGGAGCCTTCATCGGCATGAGCGTGCTCTTCCTTGCGTTGGGCAAGCCGCTGAGCTCCACGTCCTTCGGCTCAGACGTACCAGGCAGCGGCGGCCAGCTGCTGGCCCTGCTCGTGACGCTGGTCGTCATGGGCGCACTGGGCTGGCTGCTCTACAGACTTGGCGTGCGGCCCTTCGCGGGCCGGCCCGGGATGGCTTGGGTCATGAGCACGCTGGGTTTCGGCGTGATCCTGCAAAGCGTCGGGCTGGCAGTTTGGGGACCGAAGCCGGTTGTCGTGCCGGCACCTGTGGGCGACGAGGTCATGCGCATTGCTGGCGTGGGCGTGCGTCCGCAGGAACTGCTGATGCTTGGGGTGGCCGTGGTCATCATGGTGGTCTTCGACCGCGTGATGCGCACCACCATGCTGGGCAAGGCCATGCGTGCCGTGGCCTTCAGTCCCTCCAACGCCAGCCTGATGGGCATCAACGTCAACCTGGTGATGGTCGGCGCCTTTGTCTTTAGCTCCGCACTGGCTGGACTCTCCGGCTTCTTGCTGGCCCCTATTGCGCAGGCATCTTTGTTCATGGGCCTGTCCGTCGGTCTCAAGGGCTTCTCGGGCGCCATGATCGGTGGCCTGAGCAATCCTCGCGGTTGCGTCATCGGCGGCTTCATCCTCGGGGTCCTCGAGTCGATGGTGAACCTTTGGCAAGCACAGTGGCGTGAAGTCGTGATCTTCGTGCTGGTCATTCTCGTCCTCGCCTTCCGGCCCAACGGGCTGTTCGGCACCAAGCTCGTGGAGAAGGTATGACTTCCGCGCGTCACGTTATCGGCGTTGTCGTGGTCGCTGGCGCCCTGATCGGGCTCACCGGCCAGATCGGCAACGACTACTACCTGCGCATCGCCTTCACGATGTGCACCTACTACCTCTGTGCGGCCGGGATGAACGTGCTCGTCGGCTTCTCAGGCCAGAAGTCGCTGGGCCAGGCCGGGCTTTTTGCGGCCGGTGCCTACGCGGCGGCGCTGCTGTCCACGCACACCGATATCAGCCCCTGGCTGCTGCTGCCGCTGGCCGCGGTGGCGGCCGCCGCCTGCGGCGTGCTCATTGCCCTGCCGTCGCTGCGCGTCAAGGGGCCTTACCTTGCCATGGTCACGCTCGCCTTTGGCGTGGTGATCGAAAAGCTGGTGAGCGAATGGACCGAGGTGTTCGGCGGTGCCCAGGGCCTGTACGGCGTCAAGTCACTGACATGGCAGGGCGAGCCGCTGACCACGTTGCAGTGGGTGTGGTTTTCCATCGGTCTGTCCGCTGTCGTCCATATCCTGCTGCGCAACGTGCTTACCGGCCGCTTCGGGCGTGCATTGCTGTCGCTGCAGGCCGATGAGATTGCGTCGTCCTCGGTAGGCGTGCGTGTCTATCGCGCCAAGGTGATGGCGTTCGTGATCGCCGCCGTGACCTGCGGCATCGCCGGCGCCATGGTGGCCCAGCAGAACCAGTACATCAACTCCGACTTCGTCACCTTCCACCTGTCCATCTTCATCCTGTTGCTGGTGCTGCTGGGCGGGTCAGGCTCGTTGATGGGACCCTTGGTGGGCGCCGTGGTGCTCACGGCAATCGACGCGCTGCTGTCACGCTGGCCGGCTGTCCAGCACTTCGTCTACGGCGCGCTGCTGCTGTTTGCGCTGTACGTGATGCCCAGAGGCGTCACGGGGGTGTTCTCGAAGTGGTTCCGCCGGGATCCCCTGCGCAGCCCGGGTACGGACCGCAGCAGCGTTGCCAACCTGCGCCTGTGCGAGGGTGGGCATGGTGATCTGCTGGAAGTCAAGGGGGTGACCAAGTCGTACGGCGGCGTCAAGCCCGCCCAGGACGTCTCCTTCAAGCTGCGCCGCGGCCACATCCACGCCCTGATCGGTCCGAACGGTGCCGGCAAGAGCACGATGATCAACATGATCACCGGTGTCGTGACGCCGGATGCGGGCTCGATCGTCTTCGCCGGGCAGGAAACCACCCGGCAGCCGGTGCACGCCATCTGCGCGCTGGGCATGGGCCGGACCTTCCAGAACCTGCGCCTGTTCGGGGATCTCTCGGTGCTCGACAACGTGCTGCTGGGTCGCCACACCCGCATGAAGAACGGCTTCTGGGCCTCGCTGTTCGCACTGCCGTCGGCTCGCAAGCAGGAGGCGATGGCACGCGACTACGCGATGAAGATCCTCACGCTGGTGGGCCTGGCAGAGCTGGCTTACCAGCCGGCCGGCAGCCTGCCGTACGGACTGCAGCGGCGTGCCGAGCTGGCGCGTGCCCTGGCGACGCAGCCGCAGCTGTTGCTGCTGGACGAGCCGGCAGCGGGTCTGAATCCGCAGGAAACCGCTGAGCTGGGCAAGCTGCTGTGCGATATCGGCAAGCGCGGCGTGAGCATCCTCATGGTCGAACACCACATGGACTTGGTCATGTCCGTTTCGGATCACGTCATCGTGCTGGACTACGGCGTCAAGATCGCCGAAGGCAAGCCCGCCGACGTTCAAGACAACCCGCGTGTGATCGAAGCCTATCTCGGCGCTGCCGATGAACCGGCGGCCTGCGCCGCCTGACCGCAGGAGCAAACCATGCTGAAACTCAACTCCGTGCGCATTGCCTACGGTGCCATCGAAGCGGTCAAGGGCGTGAGCCTGCAAATCCGCCAAGGCGAAGTTGTGACGATCATTGGTGCCAACGGGGCAGGCAAGACGTCGCTGCTCAAGGGCATCGCCGGGCTGGAACCGCTGGCCGGAGGGACCATCACGTTCGACGGCCAGGACTGCAGCAAGTTGCCGGCGCATCGCCGGGTGGGGATGGGCATCGCCCTGTCGCCCGAAGGACGGGGCGTGTTTGCCGACCAGACGGTGCGCGACAACCTGCTGCTGGGAGCCTACGCCGTCAAGGGACGCGATCCCAAGCGCACCGAAGAGCTGATGGAGCGCGAGTACCGTCGCTTTCCACGGCTGCGCGAGCGCCAGAACCAGTACGCGGGCACCTTGTCCGGCGGCGAGCAGCAGATGCTGGCGATGTCACGCGCGCTGATGAGCGAGCCCAAGATGTTGCTGCTTGACGAGCCTTCGCTGGGGCTGGCACCGCTAATCATCAAGGACATCTTCAAGGCAATCCAGCAGCTGCGCGACGCCGGGCTCACCATTCTGCTGGTCGAGCAGATGGCCATGCAGGCGCTCGGCGTCGCGGATCGTGCCTACGTCCTGGAGACCGGTCGCGTGACACTCGAAGGCACCGGCAAGCAGTTGCTGGATGATCCCAAGGTCCGCGCGGCCTATCTCGGCACGCATTGAATGGCCGTGTCACTACCACGAGGAACTGCTATGACGGGCCACGAGCTGCCGCTCCTGTTCCAGCCGCTGTCCCTTCGGTCGCTGCGGCTGAAGAACCGGATCGTGATCTCTCCCATGATGCAGCACGCCGCCGACAACGGGGCGGCGACCACCTGGCACTTGGTTCATCTGGGCAAGTTCGTGCTGGGCGGCGCCGCGCTGGTGTTCACCGAGAGCACCGCAGTAGCGCCAGAAGGGCGCATCGGCAAGGCGGATCTGGGTCTCTGGTCGGACGCCCATGTGGCGCCGCTCAAGGAAATCGTTGACTTCGCGCACCAGCAGGGCGCGGCCATCGGCGTGCAGCTCGGACATGCCGGCCGCAAGGCGGGAAGCTACCCGCTGTGGGAAGGCGGGGCGGCCTTGACGCTGGAGGAAATGGCACAGGTCGATCCGACCTGGCAACGGTATGGGCCCAGTGCGATCCCGGCTGGCCCTGGCTGGTCCACGCCCATCGAGATGGACCATGCCGCCATTCGCCAAGTCGTGCAGGACTTCGTGTCGGCTGCCCAGCGGGCCGAGCGCGCTGGCTTTGACGCGGTGGAGTTGCACTTCGGCCATGGCTACCTGGTGGCCAGCTTCCTGTCGCCGCATTCGAACCAGCGTACCGACGAGTTCGGCGGCAGCCGCACCGGCCGCATGGCGCTGGCCTTGCAAATCGCCACGGCCGTGCGTGCCACGTGGCCAGCGGCGAAGCCGCTGTTCTGCCGCATCTCCACGGTCGATGGCTCCATCGGCGGTTGGGACGTCGAGGACTCCGTCGCGCTGGCTCACGAGCTCAAGCTCGTCGGCGTCGATGTCATCGACTGTTCCTCCGGCGGCCTGACGGAGCAAACCCGGGCGTTGCCGGTGCCGCGTGGCCTGGGCTTCCAGGTCGGTTTCGCCGAGCGAATCCGCTCGGAGGCCGCAGTCATGACACAGGCCGTCGGGATGATCGTCGAGCCTGAGCAGGCCGAAGCGATTCTCCAGGCGGGCCAGGCCGATCTCATTGCCCTGGGGCGCGAGGCTCTGTTCGACCCCTATTGGCCGCTGCACGCACGCGAAACCCTCGCGCCCGATCCCGCGTTCAGCGACTGGCCGATGCGTCATGGCGTGTGGCTCGCCAAGCGCCAGCCGGCATTGCAGAAGGCGCTGGCAGAGCGCTTCGAATAAACCCCACCGCAGCGTTGGCTCGTGGGCGGTCCAACGTCCCCATTGCTTTCATTCACAGGAGTCATTCCATGAACGCACCCAAGAAGTTTGCTTCTCAAGCCGACCTCGAAGAAAAGAAGGTCAGCTTCACACAGTTGTCCGAGCATGCCTGGGCCTACACGGCCGAAGGCGACCCGAACACCGGGATCATCATTGGCGACGACGCGGTGCTGGTCGCTGACACCCAGGCCACGCCGGCGATGGCGGCCGACGTGATCCGCCGCATCCGCGAAGTGACGGACAAGCCCATCAAGTACGTCGTGCTCACGCATTACCACGCCGTGCGCGTGCTGGGTGCCTCGGCCTACGAGCCGCAGCAGATCCTGGCCAGCCAGGACACCTACGACCTGATTGTCGAGCGTGGCGAGCAGGACAAGGCCAGCGAGATCGGCCGCTTCCCGCGCCTGTTCCGCAACGTGGAGACGGTGCCTGCCGGGCTGACCTGGCCTACGATGACCTTCACGGGGAAGATGACGCTGTGGCTGGGCAAGCTCGAAGTGCAGCTGCTGCAGCTCGGCCGCGGCCACACCAAGGGCGACACCGTCGTGTGGCTGCCCCAGGAGCGCACGCTGCTCTCGGGCGACCTGGTGGAGTTCAATGCCACGCCGTACGCGGGGGACGCCTACTTCAAGGACTGGCCGCAGACGCTGGAAAACGTCGCGGCGTTGAAGCCCAAGGCGTTGGTGCCCGGACGGGGTCCCGCTCTGATCGGTGAGGAGCAGGTTGCCGCCGGCTTGACCGAGACGGCCAGCTTCATCGCTGATGTGCGCCGCAGTGTCGAGGAAGGCGTGGCCGCCGGCAAAGACCTCAAGGCGGTCTACAAGGACACCTTCGCCAAGCTCAAGCCCAAGTACGGCCAGTGGGTGATCTTCGACCACTGCATGCCGTTCGACGTGACGCGCTGCTATGACGAAGTCACGCAGTACCCGGATCCGCGCGTGTGGACGGCCCAGCGCGACGTGGAGATGTGGGAAGCGCTCGAGTCCTGATCGACAGGTTCCCCGTCACCCACCAGCCGACGGGCGGCGCAGGGCGCCGACCCGGCGGCTGCTCACACCCCAGGAGATTCTCCATGCTGATTCAGAACGTTCACCACGTCGCCTACCGCTGCAAGGACGCCAAGGAAACCGTCGAGTGGTACGGCAAGCACCTTGACATGAAATTCGTGCTCGCCATCGCCGAGAACGAAGTGCCCTCGACCAAGGCGCCTGATCCCTACATGCACGTCTTCCTGGACGCAGGCAACGGCAACATCCTGGCCTTCTTCGAGCTGCCCAGCCAACCTCCGATGGACCGTGACCGCAACACGCCCAGCTGGGTACAGCACCTGGCGCTGCAGGTGGATTCCATCGACACCCTGATCGCCACGAAGGCTCGGCTGGAGGCTGCCGGCATCGAGGTCGTCGGTCCGACCGACCACACCATTTTCAAGTCGATCTATTTCTTCGACCCCAACGGCCACCGCCTGGAGCTGGCCGCCGACTGCGGAACGCCCGAGATGATGCGCAAGCTCGACGAGGTGAAGTGGGACATGCTCGAAGAGTGGAGCAAGACCAAGCGGGCTCCGCAGCACGCCGCCTGGATGCATGATGGCAGCGCTGGCGCCTGAGGAACGCGGCGATGGTGCAACTCAACGAAACCCACGATCCGGCCCTTCGCAGCTGGGTCGACTCGGCCAACTACCCGGATACTGACTTCCCGATCCAGAACCTGCCCTTTGCCGTCTTCCGTCGCAAAGGCAGTTCGGAAGCTTTTCGCGGTGGGGTGGCCATTGGGGACCAGATCGTCGACTTGGCGGCCGTGTCCGCGGCCGGCCTGTTCGATGGCGCTGCCGGTGAGGCGGTGGCCGCTGCAGCACAGGGCAAGCTCAACGCGCTGATGGCACTGGGCCAGCCCGCCTGGCGCGCGCTGCGGCTGGCGCTGTCGCGCGCGCTACGCGATGGCGCGGCCCAGCAGCCGCGGTTGCAGGCTTGCCTGGTGCCGCAGGTCGAAGCCCAGTACGACGTGCCCGCGCGCATCGGCGACTACACGGACTTCTACACCTCCGTGCACCATGCCACCAACATCGGGCGTCTGTTCCGTCCGGACAACCCGCTGATGCCCAACTACAAGTGGGTACCTATCGGCTACCACGGCCGCTCCTCCAGCATCGCCGTCTCGGGCCAGGTCTTCCGACGCCCGGTGGGCCAGACACTGCCCGCGGGCGCCACACAGCCGGTGACGGGCCCCAGCCAGCGCCTGGACATCGAGCTGGAGCTGGGCATCTTCATCGGCAGCGGCAACTCGCTGGGCGAGCCGGTGGCTATTGAACAGGCCGAAGACCATGTCTTTGGCATCTGCCTGCTCAACGACTGGAGCGCACGCGACATCCAGGCCTGGGAGTACCAGCCGCTGGGGCCCTTCATGTCCAAGAACTTTGCCACCACGATCTCCCCTTGGATCGTCACGCTCGACGCCCTTGCGCCGTACCGCGTGCCCTTCCAGCGCCCCGAGGGTGATCCGCAACCGCTGCCCTACCTGGATTCCGAGGCCAACCGTCGCGAGGGCTCGCTCGACATCCAGCTGCAGGTGGACCTGCTCACGCCGCGCCTGCGCGAAGCGGGCAGTGTCGCCACCATCTGCCGCACCAGCTACCGGCACGCGTACTGGACCGTGGCGCAGATGGTGGCCCACCACACGGTCAACGGCTGCAACCTGCAGCCGGGCGACCTGTTTGGAAGCGGCACGCTGTCGGGCCCGACGCTAGACCAGGCCGGTGCGCTGATCGAGCTCACTTCCGGGGGCAAGCAGCCGCTGCAGCTGCCTGACGGAGAAACGCGCACCTTCCTGCAGGACGGTGACAGCGTCATCATCCGCGGCTGGTGCAAGAAGCCCGGCGCAGCGCGCATTGGTTTCGGTCAATGCATGGGTACGGTCACGGCGCCATGAAACAGCCCGTGCGCGTGAGCGAAGCCGCCGCGATGGTGCCGCAAGGAACCACCGTCAGAGGTGGCGGCTTCATGGGCGTCAGCAATCCGCACCGGATCATCGATGAACTCGTCCGCCAGGATCGTGGCGGGCTCGCGCTATACCGGTCACCGACGGGGTCCGCGCGCGTCAAGCGCTGCACTCGTCCCGTCACGTCCGTGCGCCGCGTGGACCTGCTGGTAACGGAGCTGCCCTTCATTCAGCCTACGCCGGACGGGCTGATCCTGAGGGAAGCGGCACCTGGCGCGACTGTGCAGCAGGTGATGGACGCCACGGATGTCGATCTGACGCTGGACGCGGCACTGCGTCAGCCCTGAGGCAGTGACTCCAATGAGCGACACCACGGCCGTTTCCCGCCGCCTTCGCTGTGCCGGCATAGCTGCCTTCGGCGCCATGGCCGCCATGCGGGCGTGCGATGCAATGCTGCTGACGCTCGCTGGTGAGTTCGGCCGCAGTGTGGGCGATGCCTCGCATGTGATTTCGGTATTCGCGATCAGCTATGGCTTGCTGCAGGTCTTCTACGGCCCGCTTGGCGACCGCATTGGCAAGCTGCGGGTGGTGGCTTTTGCGTCCGCCGCTTGTGCGGCAAGTTCCATCGTGGTGGCCATGGCGCCAACGCTGGACGCGCTGGTGATCGGTCGTGCCCTTATGGGAGGAGCTGCAGCCGGTGTCATCCCGCTGACGATGGCATGGGTGGGCGACAACGTGCCCTACGAGCAGCGCCAGGAAACCTTGGCCAAGCTGCTTGGCGCCACCGTCAGCGGCATGATCGCCGGCCAGTGGCTTGGGGCCTGGATCACGGAGACGCTGGGCTGGCGGCAGGCCTTCTGGGCCTTGACCGTGGTATTCGCCGCGGCAGCCTGGTGGCTGCGCACCGAACTCACCGGACACCGTGATGACGTCCATGGGCCGTCAGAGCTTGCGCCCGGCAGGCCCACGCAAGCGCCAGGGCTCACGAATCCGTTGACGCTGCTGCGCAATGCACGGGTGCGCTGGGTTCTTGGAGTGACAGCCCTGGAGGGCGCGCTGGTGTTCGGTTCACTGGCATTCATCCCCAGCCATCTGTCCCAGCATTTCGCCTTGAGCACGTCGTCCGCGGGCGCGGTGCTGGCACTGTACGGGGTAGGGGGCTTGGTCTACAGCCGCTGCGCGAAGCGCTTGCTTCGGTGGATGGGCGAGCGCGGCCTCGCAACCGCCGGGGGCACGCTCCTTGGCATCGCATTGCTGACTTTGTCGTGGGCCCGCCACTGGCTTCTGGCCTTGCCTGCTTGCCTGCTGGCAGGCATGGCTTTCTACATGCTGCACTCGACGCTGCAGACGCAGGCGACCCAGATGGCGCCGGCGCGTCGCGGTGCCGCTGTGTCGCTGTTCTCCTGTGCCTTGTTCTTCGGCCAGTCCATCGGGGTGGTCGTGACTGCGATGGCGGTGGACCAGGACTGGACCCGCTGGTGTTTCTCGGTGGCGGCCATTGCACTGGTGGTCCTGGGCAGCGTTGTCGGGCGCGGCGTCGCATCCCGCATCGCACAGGCGGTACAAGCGCCATGACATCGGCCCGCTTGCATGCCCGCACTCACTTGGCGCTGTTCGCGACGGCCATGATGTGGGGGCTGAACGTCACGGCAGTGAAGCTGCTGACGCACGACGTTGACGTGATGCTCGTGGCCAGTGTGCGAACGGTGCTTGCCGCATTGGCCTTGACTGCCCTGGTGATGTTCGACCCGGCTTCGCCCCCCCGGTGGACGTTGCGCCTTGCCGTGTTCGGCGTCGCAGGCGCGCTGCTCATGGTCTATGCCAACCAGGGCTTGTTCGCTGCAGCCATGTTGCGCACTTCTGCGACCAACGCGGCGCTGATCATGGCGCTTGCCCCGTTCATTTCCGCGTTTCTGGAAAGCCTGCTTTTTCACAAGCCGCTCGGCGGCAGGCAACTGGGTGGGATAGCCATCGCGCTGGCCGGTGTCGCGGTTGTTGTTTTGATGGCGCGTGGTGCCTCCTGGACCGAGATCTCTTCAGGTGACTTGCTGATGCTGTGCGCGGTCTGCGCCTTTGCCGCCGGTGGTGCGACGGTGCAGCGGCTGTCACGCTGCGCCAGCCCGATGGTCATCACCTGGTTTGTGCATGTCGTGGGCGCCGTGCTGTTGATGTTCCATGCGCTTGCCGCAACGCCCAACGCCGTGGCATCGATCTTGTCACTGAACGGCTGGCAATGGACACTGATGCTGTACTCCGGTGTCATGGCCACCGCATTGGGTGCAGTGGCGTGGGGCCGCGGCATCGCCGCACTGGGCGTGGGCCGCACAGCGAACTACCTGTCGTGGGTCCCCATCTTCGGCGTGGGTTTCGGCGCCTTGCTGCTGGGCGAACCGTTGAACTGG
The DNA here is from genome assembly GCF_000430725.1 of Azohydromonas australica DSM 1124. Lineage (GTDB taxonomy): Bacteria > Pseudomonadota > Gammaproteobacteria > Burkholderiales > Burkholderiaceae_C > Azohydromonas > Azohydromonas australica. The sequence goes on along the minus strand of NZ_KE387205.1, from coordinate 131,867 downwards.
TGGCATGCGTTGGGACTGGCCGCCGTCCTGGCAGGAAGCGTGCTGGCCGCCCGGGCAGCCGGTCAGGATACCTGTTCCTCGCTCGGCGTCTGCACTTAAAGAACCTCCCATGTGCACAGGGTGCACATGGCCGCGCTTACCGCTTTTCCTTCCACAGCAGGAGTACTGCCATGATCGTTCGTATGGGTCTGCTCAACAAGAAGCCCGAGTGGTCGCTCGCCGACTTCCACCGCCACTGGTCACAAACGCATGGCCCAATTGCAGCTCGGCTGCCGGGCTTGCTGCGCTATCACCAGCACCATGTCGTCGATTCGCTGCAACGTGGCATCAGCTACAAGCGCGGGCCGGAGCAACTTGACGGTTTCTCCGAACTGGTTTTCCAAAGCGAGGACGCCATGCGCGCTGCGTTTGCATCGGATGTGGCACCGTCACTGGCCCAAGACGAGGCAAAGTTCCTGGGCCGCCTGCGCATTCTCACGCTGGATCAGCGCGAAGTCATTGCGCCTCCCACTGGCGAGCGCTTGATCAAGCGCATGTCGCTGCTGCGCCGCCACGCAGACGTCGACGAGGCAACATTCGAGAGGGAATGGCGAGTGGAGCATGCGCGCCTGGTGAAGCTCACGCCCGGCGTGCGCGGCTACAGGCAGAACCTGGTGGTTGGTCGCGAAGCGGTGAAGGGGACTCCTTGCGGCTATGACGACCTTCCGATCGACGGGGTCGTCGAGTTGTGGTTCACCAGCACCGACGAGTTGAATCAGGCATTTGCCTCACCGCAAGGCGTGACGTTGATGAACCATGCCACGGCGTTCATCGATGAAATCACGACGTTCATGGTCGAGACCCACGTCGTGGTGTAAAGGCATTCAATTGTTCGTGCTCTCTTTCGCCACAACCTTCGTTGTAGTGGGCGGCGGCACGAACCCTCTGAATGTCTGACTGATGATGACCCGAAGATGCCCTGTTTTCAAAGGGCATCGTTAACTTGAATTTGTCGTGCTTGCTGTCTCGGCACGACTATCAACTGTTTGGCTCAACGGTAAAGAAAATATGTTGACGCTCTACACTTATTTTCGTAGTTCTGCCTCTTTCAGGGTACGCATTGCTTTGGCGCTGAAGGGCCTTTCTTATGAATCGGTTCCGGTCCACTTGCTTCATGATGGTGGTGAACAGCATGGAAGCGATTTCTCGGCCCTGAATCCCACTGAACTGGTGCCGGTGCTGCGTGACGATGCGCAGATTCTGGCGCAGTCGCTGTCCATCATTGAATACCTCGACGAGCGCTACCCGGAGCACCGCTTGTTGCCAGGTGATTTTGCTGGACGCGCACGCGTGCGTGCCATTGCACAAACAATTGCCTGCGAGATTCACCCGCTCAATAACCTGCGTGTGCTGCAGTATCTTGAGCGCACGCTGGGCGTGGACAGCGCCTCTCGACAGGATTGGTATGCACATTGGCTAACGCTAGGCTTTGCAGCGCTGGAGCGCATGCTGGCCAAGAGCCCCGAAACAGGTCAATTCTGTCATGGAGACCATCCGACGCTGGCTGACTGCTGCCTGGTTCCCCAGGTGTACAACGCGCGCCGGTTCAACATTCCGATGGCCGACTATCCGACGCTGTGCCGTATCAATGACCACTGCATGCAGTTGGCGGCTTTCCAGCAATCTTCACCGGAGTGTCAACCCGACGCAACTTGAGGCTCGAATATCGTGCATCCGGTGCGTCAACGCATCGTGATGTTGCGCAACCCGCAGTGGCTTGGATAAGAACTTCATGTGCAAGTCAACGCGGGAAACGGGTCGAAAACGCATAAGAAAGGAGACCTAATGGATGGCATGGACTTGTTGGTAATCCGCACCGCTTGTGAATGGAGCGATGCAGGTCACCGTTGCTGGCTTGCGACGGTGGTTGAGACCTATGGCTCGGCGCCACGCCCCTTGGGCTCCATGGCAGTTCTGTGCGAAGACGGGCGGGTGGCGGGATCCGTTTCGGGTGGATGTGTCGAGGACGACTTGATGGACTGGCTGCACCGAGACGCCGTCCATGTGCACACGGCTCAGGCATTCGTTTATGGCCATGATGCTCAGGAGAGGGCGCGCTTGCGTCTGCCATGTGGCGGACATTTGCGAATCTGGCTGGAACCCGTGCCGCGACGCGAGTTGGCGACGCTACTTGCCGGCATCGAAGCGGGGACGCTGATGCGGCGGGAAATTAAAATGGACCTCGGCACCTCGCGTGTCGCAAGGGCGGTATCGGGAGACGTGACAGCGTCGTCGGGACAGTGTTTTTACCAACTGCTCGGGCCCGTGCGCAGGCTTTTTCTGATCGGAGCCAGTGAGGTGTCGCGATACCTCGCGCCCATTGCTCGCACAATGGACTATCGCGTCACAGTTATCGATCCCCGGTCAGAATACGCCGACACTTGGCCACATCCCGACTGTGAAGTCGTGCGCGATATGCCCGACGACGCATTGTCCGCGCGCATGCTCGACGCGCACACGGCCGTGATTGCCTTGACCCATGACCCCAAGCTCGACGATTTGGCTTTGATGGAAGCCCTGAAGTCCGCAGCCTTCTACGTTGGGGCTATGGGGTCCGTACGGACCACGAAGGCGCGCAAAGAGCGCCTTGCGATGTTCGAACTCACAGCGCAGGAAATCGACAGGCTGCACGGCCCGGTCGGCATGGACATTGGCGCTCGTACGCCACCTGAAATCGCCGTTTCCGTGGCAGCAGACTTGGTTCGCGTTGCTCGTGAGGCGCAGACGCTGGTGCGTCGAAGGGGTAACGCGCAAATGGAAGGAAGTTGTTCAACCCTGGAATAACTGCTTGCACCTCTTGATCTGATCCGTAGCCAAACCGGCTGACGCCGTTTGGTAGGCGGCTGCAAGGTCTCCAAGAATGTGCTGCTGGTTTCCAGGGCTGGCACGAAGGACGCTGGATTCGGAGTAAGGCACAAAGTTAAAGATATGCCAAACCACATTTCAACGGGTGTGTAGTCATGAAAATGCCAAAGATTTCTGTCCTGGACTTGGTGCGCGTTTCGCAGGGATCCACTCCTGCGCAAGCATTGTCCGACACGCTGGAGCGCGCTCAGCGAGCCGAACGGTTGGGTTACACGCGCTACTGGATCGCGGAGCACCACAATATTGCAGGTATCGCGAGTTCGGCGACCTCGATCATCATCGGGCGCTTGGCGGCCGGGACCTCGAGCATCCGCGTCGGGTCGGGCGGCATCATGCTTCCCAACCATCCATCGCTTGTCGTCGCCGAGCAGTTCGGAACGCTGGAATCGCTGTTCCCGGGAAGGATCGACCTGGGCCTCGGGCGAGCGCCAGGAACCGATCAAAGGACTGCAATGGCGCTGCGCCGTGATTCGTTCGCCGGCGATTCCTTCATCGAAGAGGTCAAGGAAGTGCGAGCGTTGTTCGAGCCGGTAGAGCCCGGACAGGCCGTTCAAGCCATTCCGGGTGCTGGTCTTCGCGTGCCTCTGTGGATCCTGGGATCGAGCACCTACGGAGCGCAAGTCGCCGCAGCGCTCGGCCTGCCGTATTCGTTCGCTTCGCACTTCGCGCCCGAGATGCTCTTTGATGCGATCCAGTTGTACCGAGATCGATTCCAACCGTCGGCGCAACTGGACAGACCCTACGTGATGGTCGGAGTCAACGTCGTCGCGTCCAACAGCGATCAAGAAGCACAACGGCAATTCACCTCGCTGCAGCAGGCGTTTTTGCAGATACTTAGAAACGAGCGAGGCTTGCTGCCACCCCCCGTCGACACTACGGACCTGAGTTGCAGCAGCGCGGAGCGCGCGCAGGTCAACAGAATGCTGGCTTGCTCGCTGGTCGGATCAGAAGCTGTTATCAGAGAAGGATTGAGATCGCTGGCGAGCCAAACAGGGGCCGACGAGGTGATTGCCGTATCCCCCATGTTTGACCAGGCCGCGGGTCTGCGTTCGCTGGAGATCCTTGCGGAGGCAGCGGAGCTGAGTGGTCCTCCTTGCCGATAGCAGCGCTGATTTTGTCCCGTCTACATGAGTAGAACTGGACAAGATGCGTTGTCAACCAAGCTGAAGACGAAAAATCAGGGTTTGTCGCATTGATAGCGATGGCTGCAGCGATGGATACTGCGGAACCGGCGTGGCAGGCATCGATCCACGTCCCCCCTTGACAGCATTGGCATTGTGTTTTGGGTGATGGACACACACTTCTGTACTTCGTCTCTTCGTGAGCGCGACCGCTACGCGTATTGGCACGACGTGATCTGCCGTCTGTATGCGCGTGCCACTGCACATCGAAGTGACACGAGCCTGCCGTTCATTGCTGATTTCCAGCGCAAGCTGTTCGGCACCGTGGCGCTCAGCGACATCCGTTGTGAAGCACTGCGCTATGACCGGCGACGTGACGACATCCAGCGGGATCCGAATGAGGACTTTCTTCTGACGCTGATGCTGGACGGGCAAGCCCAACTGGAGCAAGGCGGCCGCGTGGCAGTACAGCGACCGGGTGACCTCGTTCTGTACGACGCTGCAAGGAACTTCGTCTATGACTTCACGCAGCGCTACCGCATCCTTCTTGTTCGCATTCCCCGACGCACGCTGTTGAGCCGCTTGCCGGACGCGGAGCGGATGACGGCCGTGACCGTGGGTGAGGGCTCGTGCCTGGGTTCGCTTGCCGCGGGCTTGATGCGCTCCGCGAATGCACTGGACGTGCAAGAAAACACGGGGCCTTTGGCAAAGGTGGGCGCCTCGTTGCTGGAGATGGTTTCAGCTGCATTTGAGACCGAAGTCGCAGGACGGCGAGACCTGCTGGATCGGCAAGCGGCCCTGCTGCAGCGCGCGAAGGCCTACCTGCGGGCGCATCTGGATGACCCGAATCTTGAAGTCGAATCCATAGCGTACGCGCTCAACGTGTCTCCCAGCACATTGAGCAGGGCCTTTGCTTCCGAAGGCACGACCGTTATCCGATGGCTTTGGAGGCAACGGCTCGAGGCCAGCCATGCTGCGCTGTGCGAGGGCCGTGCGACCAAGGTGCTGGACATCGCGCTGGGATGCGGCTTCGCCAGCGGTTCGCACTTCAGCCGGATGTTCAAGGACGCCTATGGCGTTCTGCCTCATTCGCTGCTTCGCTCGCCAAGCCGAGTTAAGTAGCGAGGTGGGGGTGCAGGCGGCGGATGCTGTGCGGCGTCTACGCCGCGAAGATTTGCCTATGCCATCGACTGCGCGCGGGTCGCACTCCTGATCTGCTGAAGTTCTACTGCCGTCGGACAGTTGTGCGCCTGTCGTTGGGCGGCGCCGAGACAGAATTCAATCAATAAACATCGATCCTGCGCTGAACACGTGTCGCATTGACCGCCAAGCGACGTGTTTCAGCACAGGATTGCGAGGCTGTTGCATGAAAAGAAATTCAATGAAGCTTGGCACCAAGCTGGGATTGGCATTCGCGATTCTGGTCTTGCTGACCGTAGCAGTGGGGAGCTTCGCCCTGCACCAGATTTCCGGCGTGAACGCCCGTACACAGGAACTGGCAAACAGGTGGCTGCCTAGCGTCAAGGCGCTTGGCGAAGTCAGTGCTGCTGCCAACCAATTGCGTTTCCAGGAAGCCGATCACGTCATCTCTGGGGACGCCGCAGAAATGGCCCAGCTGGAGAACCAGATCTATCAAGGGATGGCAGCCTTTTTCGACAGGCAGCAAGCCTATGAAAAGCTGCTTGATTCTGACGAAGAGCGCTCGGGCTACGAGGAGTTCAAGAAGCACCGCGACGCCTATCTGGCGCTGCAGAACAGGCTGATCGAGCTCTCGCGCGGCGGCGACGGCCAAAGGGATGAAACCAAGGCTTTCTACCGTGGCGAATCGCGCACGGCCTTCACCGCGATGCTGGCGGCGCTCGACAATCTCGTGGAAGCAAGCAACCAGGCGTCCGATGCCTCTGCGGCCGCGGCGCGCAAGAGCTTCGAGTCGGCGCTCCTGTGGACCGGCATGCTCATCGGTGCCGCCGTCGTGCTGGCCGCGGTACTGGCATTCATCATCGTTCGCGGTGTCATCCAGCAACTCGGCGGCGAGCCAGAGGATGCGGCCGTGTTGGCCCGGCGGGTGGCCGGTGGTGACCTCAGCATGCCCATCTCGCTGCGGCGTGGGGATAACGACAGTCTGCTGGCTGGGCTCAAGCGGATGCAGGACGGTTTGGTGACCCTCGTGGCCGCCGTGCGTTCCAATGCGCAAGGGGTGGCCGCAGCCTCTTTGCAAATCGCTCAGGGCAACAACGATCTGTCGGGGCGGACTGAAGAACAAGCTTCTGCCTTGGAGCAGACGGCGGCCTCGATGAAGAAATTGGCGGCAACGGTCAGGCAAAACGCTGATAACGCCGCGCAGGCGAATCAACTGGCAGTGGAGGCATCCCAGGTTGTGATGCAGGGTGGCGAGGTCGTGAGCCAGGTCGTCGAGTCCATGAAGAACATTGACGCAAGCTCGCGGAAAATCGGCGAGATCATCGCAGTGATCGACAACCTCGCCTTTCAGACCAACATCCTTGCGCTCAACGCCGCTGTCGAGGCAGCGCGGGCAGGCGAGCAAGGACGGGGGTTTTCGGTCGTCGCCGGCGAGGTGCGCAGCCTGGCGCGGCGCAGCTCGGAGGCGGCCAAAGAGATCAGGGAACTGATCCAGGGCAGCATGGAGCGGGTGGAGCAGGGTACCGCACTGGTCAACCGAGCCGGGGCGGCGATGAATGATGTGGTGGAGTCCATCCGCCGTGTCACGAACATCGTGGGAGAGATCAGCGCAGCCAGCGCCGAGCAGAGCTCGGGCGTCGCACACATCGGTGAGGTCGTTATCGAGATGGACAAGGCCACGCAGCAGAACGCGGCGTTGGTGGAGGAAAGCGCTGCAGCGGCCCAGGGTCTGAATTCGCAAGCCCAGCAACTGGTAGGCACCGTATCGGTTTTCAAGCTCGCGTAGAAGGGCGCTGCCGCCGCCCGGGCCGAAGGCGGCGGGCGGAAGCCACGATGCGTGCGAGTCTGGTATGGCACCCGTACCTCTTGGCCTTGCAGAGTGTCATGGAAGCGGCTCGTTCCGTATGCCGCGTGGGTCAGGCTCGCAAACTGGACACGCCGACGCAGTAGGTGCTGCCAGCGGCGGCCAGCCCTCTGCAGACGTACGAGGCGCGCGCCCTGGGTCGCCGTAGCACAAGCGCCTCAGAGGCCTTGCTACATTACCGAGCGGCTTACCAAGAGCAGTTTTCCGGATGGCGCAGGTTATGACTGCGTACGCAGCTGCTGGCGATGCTGCCGGTCAGCCACCGGGCAGACTGGGCACTGTCCGAGCTACGAGCAAAGCGTTCTCGGTGTCGACGCATACCACTTGCTCGAAGGTGCAGACCGGTAGCTGGTTCAACCAGTTCATCCGTGGCGCCATGGCCGCGGTGCGCCCTACGTCCTATTCCGCGCGATGCGCGGGAAAGCTGTGAAAACGAGGCTTTTCCAATGGGCAACGAGCCGTCTGCTGCGCGCGACTGATCCCTCCTGGTCGCATTAGTGAAAGGGTGTTCTGATGTTTCCAGGTGGCTTGTGCGCCTCCTGCCGTGGGGCCGTCCATCAGTGTCGCGCGACAGTACATCGAGCAGCAACAGCCAGCAGACTGAAAACGCCAGCGGCGCGGCCCGGCATCCCCGGGCTGCCTTCATGCCACGCCCGTGTTATGCCTCCGTCCCACATTGCGCCGTCCGGTAGCCTCATACGGGCAGTCGCCCATGCTGCGCGACAAAACTGCGTGGGAAAGAGGCAGTGAAGTAGCGCGAAACGCGACAGCTGGACGTGCGGCAGGGGCTCTGCGCGTTTCGCCTGACGCAGGAGTCCCGTCGGCGCCCGCGGTAGTGCCCGTGGGATAGGTACCCCCCGTGCGCTATTTGCTGCCGGCCCGTGCCCGGAGCAAGGCCGAGGCGCACTCGCGTCATGTGAGTACGGCAACGGTCCAACAGTGGCCGGCGCAAGGGCCGGCAACCGCAGGTGCGGCTGAGCGCATTGAAAAGCAAGGGCCTTGACAGCTCCAGTCAATCGCCTTGACTGCCCCAGGCGCGTTTGGAGTGATGTCAGTTCCTAAAGTAGACCGCACTCGGATTTGCGGCCATCAACCTGATCTGCTGGCCTCTACGGGGTGACGTCCCGGTCGGCCGCTGGTGACGCAATACCTTCAATACATAGAGCCAAAAGGAGACAAGCAACCATGCGTTCTTGGACATCACGCGGTATCAACACGCTATGCGCGGTCGCTGCCGCAGCCTTGGTCGGTTGCGCGCAGACCGCGGGACCGGGCGGTGTGGCAACGACTGCCGCTGACGTCGAGGTCAGCACCTATGGCTTGGACAACAGCCAGCAACGCTACTCGCCGCTGGCCACGATCAACCGGGACAACGTCAAGAGCCTTGTGCCGGCCTGGTCGCTCAGTCTGGACAGCTCCGCCAATACGTCGACTCAGCCGCTGGTCATTGACGGCACGATGTACGTCGCCACGTACAACGCCACGGTAGCCATCGATGCGGTGACGGGCCGGCAAAAGTGGAAGGTCATGCTCGACCTGCCGGCCGACGCCGGCGCCATGGTGTGCTGCGGCTCTCATGCGCGAGGCATGGCTTATCGCGACGGCGTGTTGTACCGCCCGTCGCTGGATGCGCACTTGATGGCTATCAGCGCGGCGGATGGCCGGGTGCTGTGGCGTACCAAGGTGGCGGACTACAAGCAGGGCTTCTCGATCACCAGCGCACCGCTGCTGGTGGGCGATGTGGTGATCACGGGGATGTCCGGCGCGGAGTTCAATACTCGTGGATTCTTGCGTGGCTACGACGCCAAGACTGGTAAAGCACTGTGGACGCGCTACACCACGCCGTCGCCCGGGGAAAAGGGCTTCGAGACGTGGAACGGCAGCGACAAGTGGAAAACCGGTGGGGCCAGCACTTGGATCACCGGCAGCTACGATCCCGAGCTTGACCTGGTCTATTGGGGCACGGGTAACGGCTCGCCATTCAACCCGGTGCAGCGAGCCAACGGAGGTGATTCGCTGTACATCTGCTCGGTGCTTGCCATCCGCCCCAAGACCGGCGAGATCGTCTGGCATTACCAGTTCTCGCCTGGAGACGCCTTTGACTATGACGCCGTGGCCGAAATGGTGCTGGGCGACATGGACGTCGATGGCAAGCGCACCAAAGTGCTGATGAATGCCAACCGCAACGGCTTCTTCTACGTGCTGGATCGCAGCAACGGCAAGCTGCTCGCGGCGAGCCTCTACGGCAAGACGGTGAACTGGGCGACGGGCATCGACAAGGCCACCGGTCGGCCGATCGAGAGCGATATCACGCGGCGCTTCAAGTCGCAGGCGGTCATGGGCGAGCACGAGGTCGTGTTCCCGTCCTGGGCCGGCGTGAAGAACTGGATGCCGATCGCCTTCGACCCGAACCGCAAGCTGGCCTACGTCAACGGGATCAACTTCGGCATGAAGATCAAGAACATCCGCGACGAGCCCAAGCTCCCGGCGATCTTTCTGGCAGTCGATATCGGCGGTTATGCGGAGCCCGAGGATGGCAATCGCGGCTTCATGGCTGCAGTCGAGCCCATGACTGGCAAGCATGTCTGGGACGTACCGTTGAAGGTTCCCCACTGGGCCGGCATGCTGGCCACGGGTGGTGGGCTCCTGTTCACTGGCAGTCTGACCGGTGAATTCCTGGCCTATGACTCGGACACCGGCCGGCAGCTGTGGAAGTTCCAGACCGGCTCCGGCATCACCGGCCTGCCGATCACCTGGCAGAAGGACGGCAAGCAGTACGTGACGGTGACGAACGGCGCAGCGTCGATCTACGCCGGTGCGGGAGGCGACCCGGCGCTGCCCTCGGTTCCGGCCGGTGGCTCCGTCTGGACATTCGCCTTGCAGTGACTCAAGGAGGCAAGCCATGAAGTACACGGTGATCTCTTTGCTTCGGGCCATGGTCCCATGGGCCATGGTGTGTGCCGCCGCTACGGTGTCCGTATCGGCCGCGGCGGCTCCCGTACAGCCGCACTCCGCTGAAAAGCAGGCCGACAACCTGGTGGACCCCAACGCCGAGCCGGCACAGCCCGGTGCCGCGCCGGTTGCGTCCAATGTGGACGTCGATCTGTCCCTGGCCGACAAGGGGCACGGCATGTACAAGTCCTTCTGCCAGAAGTGCCACGGTCTTGACATGGTGACGCCCGGGGGCGGCTTCTTTGACTTGCGGACATTCCCGCTCGACGACAAGCCGAGATTCATCAACTCGGTGACCAACGGCAAGCGGGCCATGCCGGCTTGGGGCGCCGTCCTCAAGCCGGGCGACATCGATGCGCTCTGGGCCTACGTCGCGAGTTACCAGATCAACCGCAACTCCAGCTCCAATGGGAAGACTGCACAATGACCACCTTGGACATCAACGGCCGTCGTGAAGCGACGGAGTTGCCCGAAGACACTCCGCTGCTGTGGGTCTTGCGCGACGACCTCGGGCACACAGGCACTAAGTTCGGCTGTGGCCAAGCGCTCTGTGGCGCTTGCACCGTGCATCTCGATGGGCAACCGATCCGCTCCTGCATGACGCCCATCTCGGCTGCCGTGGGCAAGCGCGTGACGACCATCGAGGCCGTGGGAGCCGATCCCGTCGGCCGAGCCGTCCAGGCCGCATGGGTTGAGCTCGGCGTGGCCCAGTGTGGCTATTGCCAAGCCGGGCAGATCATGTCTGCCACGGCGCTGCTCAAGCAAAATCCCAGGCCCTCCGATGCGCAGATCGATGAGGCGATGGCCGGCAACATCTGTCGGTGCGGCACCTACACGCGCATCAATGCAGCGATCAAGAAGGCCAGCTCGACATTGTCCGCAGGAGCCAAGTCATGACGCCGTATCCCAGCATGCAGGACACCATTGAGCCCGCGGCGCTGAGCCGGCGATCGTGGCTCAAGAGCTTGGCCGGCGGCCTGGTGCTGTCCGTCAGCCCGGCAGGTCTGGTCCGTCTGGCCCAGGCCGAGGAACCCAAGCGCTACGGCCGTGATTCCATGCCCGGGGGCGTGGTAGACAACCCGCTCGTCTTCGTGTCGATCACGCCTGACGGCATCGTGACAATCGTCGCTCATCGTGCGGAGATGGGAACCGGCATCCGTACGAGCCTGCCGATGGTCGTGGCCGACGAGATGGAAGCCGACTGGGCACGCGTTCGCATCGTGCAGGCCGATGGCGACGAGGGCCGCTATGGCAGCCAAAACGTCGACGGCTCGCGCAGCATGAGGCACTTCCTGGACCCCATGCGCCGCGTCGGTGCCTCGGCGCGCGCAATGCTGGAAGCCGCCGCAGCGGCGCGATGGAAGGTTCCGGTCCAACAGGTGCAGGCGGTGCAGCACGAGGTCGTGCACAAGCCGACCGGACGACGCCTGGGCTACGGTGCGCTGGCCGTTGAAGCGCAGAAGCAACCAGTCCCCCAGCCGGCACAACTTCACCTGAAGGATCCGAGCCGCTTTCGCTACATCGGAAAAGGCAAGGTGATGCCGTACGACGGCGCCGACATCGCCACCGGCCGCGCGCGGTTCGGCATCGATACCCGGCTGCCGGGCATGGTCTACGCGGTGATGGCGCGCCCTCCGGTGTACGGCGGCAAGCTCCAATCCTTTGATGCGAGCGAGGCGATGAAGGTGCCCGGCGTCATCAAGGTGCTGGAGTTGCCCGGGTATCCGGGAGCACCGCTGTTCAATCCGCTGGGCGGCGTGGCGGTGGTGGCGCGCAACACTTGGGCCGCGATCAAAGGTCGGGAGGCGCTGAAGCTGCAGTGGGATGACGGCCCCAACTCGGGCTATGACTCCACTGCGTTCAAGGCCACGCTGCAGACAGCAGTCCGGCAACCAGCCAAGGCCCTGCGCAACGACGGCGACGCCGTCACGGCATGGAGCAACTCGCCCGAGGACCGGCACGTCTGGGCCGAGTACTATGTTCCCCACCTCGCACATGCGTCGATGGAGCCGCCAGTGGCGACCGCGCGCTTCGTGGATGGCAAGTGCGAGATCTGGGCGCCGGTTCAGGCGCCGCAAGGCGCGGTGGACAGCGTGGCCAAGCACCTGGGCCTGACACCGCAGGAAGTGACCGTCCACGTCACGCTGCTTGGAGGCGGGTTCGGACGCAAGTCCATGCCGGACTTTGTGTCGGAGGCCGCGCTGGTGTCCAAGATAATGGGCGGTGTACCGGTCAAGCTGCAGTGGACGCGCGACGATGACCTGCAGCACGATTACCTGCATACCGTGTCGATGGAGCGCGTGGAAAGCGTCGTTGACGACCAGGGCAAGCCAACGGCTTGGATGCATCGCACTGCCGCACCGTCGATCGTGTCCACCTTCGCCGTCGGCGGCAAGGGACAGGCGGACTTCGAGACCGGCATGACGGCCATCAATGTGCCGTTCGTCGTTCCCAATGTCCGGATCGAGTCTGCGGATATCGATGCGCATTCGCGCATCGGCTGGTTCCGCTCCGTGTCGAACATCCCGCATGCCTTTGCCGTGCAGAGCTTTGTTGCCGAACTGGCTGCCAAAGCTGGGCGTGACCCGCGAGATTACTTGCTAGAGCTGATCGGTCCACCACGGCGCATCAATCCGGAAACGCTCGCGGACAAGTGGAACTACACGGAGTCACCGGAGGTTTATCCCATCGACACCGGTCGCATGCGGCGCGTGGTGGAGGAGGCCACCAAGGCTGCAGGTTGGGGGCGCAAGCTGCCGCCGGGACACGGACTTGGCGTCGCGGTGGCGTACAGCTTCGTCACGTACACGGCCGCCGTCGTGGAGGTCGAGGTCAGCGACAAGGGCGAGGTCCGCATCCCGCGGGTCGACATGGCGGTCGACTGTGGTCCTCAGGTGAATCCAGAGCGCATCCGTGCGCAAGTCGAAGGCGGGTGCGTCATGGGACTTGGGCTGGCTTTGCTGGGCGAAATCACGTTCAAGAACGGCCGCGTCGAGCAAAGCAACTTCCATGACTACGAAGTGGCCCGCTCGGTGGCTGCACCACGTGCCATCCACGTGCATCTTGTCGGCAACGACTTCTCTGTGCCCCCAGGAGGGGTTGGAGAGCCGCCGGTGCCCCCAATGGCGCCCGCGCTTTGCAACGCGATCTTTGCAGCCACAGGCAGACGCATCAGGCAGTTGCCGATCCGAGACCAACTCACCCGCACCTGATCCGCTTCAGGGCCAGCCGCTGCAAAGCAGGACAGCTCCAAATGCTGTCTCTGCTCTTGGCCCGCGGCCCTGAGCCGATTGCCAGCAGTCGGCCACGACTGTCCCTGGTATGGGACGGCTTTATGCAGTTCGCCCACGTTGCTCCAGCAAGTCCAGCGAGGCTATTGCAGACGACGCCGTTGCACAAAAACGGGCGGAGTGACTTGGATGTGCCACGGGTATGAGCATCGGCCTGGTGCTGCATACCTGTTGCATGTCCTTCAAGACCCTGAAAAGTTTTTAATCGATCTCCCTAGAGAACTATTTTGCTGTGCGCCACCGCACAGTCTGGAAAATCTGCATTCAACCTGATCCAGTTTCAGCTGGCCGTTAAAGACGGCCGGTTGCCCTGTCGCATCCCACGGACGCAATTACCCGCAGCGCGGACTGCGCGCCATGCAACGCGTTTGGATTTTTACTCCTGCCCGATTCATGGCAGGCCCTTTCGTAGACCAAGGAGACAAATGATATGAATAAAAAACTAGCGGCGAGTATTCGCACGGCGTCTGCAGTTGCCATGTTCGCGTGTGGCGCTGCCCATGCTTTGGACTGGAACGGATACCTGCGTGCCGGCCCCGGCGAGAAAGGCAGCACTGGGGACCGGCAGAGTTGCTTCAGTGCGCAAGGTGGCGACAACACCTTCGGTCATGGCGGTGTGGGGCGCCTTGGAAACGAGTGCGAAACCTATGGCGAGTTCACCCTTAGTCAGGGCGGGAAGGCTGGCGGCATTGACTTCAAGACCATCCTGATGACCAACTTTTACCGACCTGGTTCGGACATCGGTGCAGAGAAGCTCGGTGTCAATCAGGCCTGGGTTCAGGCTTCGGGCTTTGATTTCGCACCTGATGTGTCGTTTTGGGCGGGCAAGCGGTTCGGCAATCGCGCTTTCGTCTATTTCGATGACTATTTCCCTATCAACATGACGGGTACGGGCGCTGGCGTGGATGGCATCAAGATCGGCGACGCTGCGCTGGGACTTGCCGTTTTCCGCGACGGGGACGACACGCCTAATCCCGGTACTCGATTGAATGCCGATCTGGGCGGTATCAACACGAATCCTGGTGGCAAACTGCGGATCACTGGCGTGGCCACGTCCTTCAGTGGTCCCGGTGGAAGCAGCGGTGCGGGACTGAGTCTCCAGCACGATCAAGCAGGTGTTCTGGGTGGCGTCAACACTCTCTGGCTCCAGTACGCCAAAGGCTCCGCGGAGGCAAATATGAATTTTGCCCCCGGTAACAGCACCTCGGATCGCAAGGCTTGGCGGATCGTGGAAAGCATGTTGTGGGGTAAAGGTCCGCTGACCGGACAGCTCATGCTGCGCTACGGCCAGTATGGTCCGGACAACGCCCGAGTTGACTTCAGCTCCATCGGCGGCCGTGTTGCATATGCCTTTACCCGCAACTTCAAGCTGCAGGCTGAACTGGGTACGGGCGTGAACAAGCCCGAGGGCGGCGCCTCGCAGCGACTGACGAAATTCACTGTGGCACCGACGTTGACCACGGGGCCTGACTGGCTGGACCGGCCGGAGCTTCGCCTTTATGTCTCCCGGTTCGACTGGAATGGAGCCTATGCAGCGGCAAATGCGCAAAAGCGCACCAGCAAGACCGCGGCCGGCGTGCAGGTCGAAATCTGGTTCTGACCTGAAGAGGCGCAAGCTTTGCGCCATATGACAGAACAAAAAGGCCCGCTTCACGGGCCTTTAATTATTCGTTTGCGGCTTTCGCACTAAACGTCTGCCGTTGCGTTAGGAACCTCCTCGTGTCACCGAATGCGGCCCAAGGCCTCGTGCAACTTGTCCAGGAATTGCCATACATCGATAGGCTTGGTCCAATAGTCATCGAATCCCGCCGCCAAGGCGCGTTCGATGGTGTTGTTCATGGCGTCTCCAGACAGCACGATACAGAGAGTATGGCGCGTTGCTGCATGTGCTCTCAGCCGCTGCAATAGCTCGTGGCCGTTCATGTCGGGCAGATGCATCTCAGTAAGGATTAAGTCCGGGTGCAGTTGCAGGCAAAGTTCCAGCCCGGATCCGCCATCGGTCGCCTGGTACAGCGTGTGATGGCCTTTCAGGTCCATGAGATACCGCAGCAACAACGCATTGGCACGGTCAGATTCGATATGCACCAAGGTGAAGCCGGTTGGCGCAGGCCTTGCTTTTCCCCGCGAACAATCGCTTGTGCCGATGCCTGCTCCGTCGTGGAATTTTTCCTTGTTATGGGGCGCCTGTATGACAAGGGATTCCATGGCATGGCATATGACATGCAGCGCAGACCACGCACCTGCGTTGCGGGGTGCGTTCAAAGTGCGTGGCCGCACAGATAATGTTAGTCGGCTGACGTTCGAGCAGTCACCGTTCGAGCCGATTACTTCGGAAGAACCAAGCCTTTTGCTGGGTCGCCTCCGCCGATGCTGCGGGTAGGCCAGACAATGTCGAGCTTGGACCGGTTGATGTACCACTTGCCATCAATGCGGGAATATTCGTCGGCATAGGAAGCGAGCAGCAGTAAAGGGTTTTCCTTGGGTTCCCGCTCGGTGGCAAAGTCGATCAGATAACAACGCCCCAATGCGCTATTCGATCCGGTGATTTCCACCCATTGATTCACCATGGGGTGCATGAACGGATAGCTCCCAAGATTCTTTTTGTCATAATCTGTGAATGCGGCGGCCAAGCCCGTGCGGATCTCGTCGCGTCCACGCCATACCCCAAGGCCTGCATCGATGACAGCGTCAGGCGTGAACAGGCTGGCCAAGCCTTCTAGGTTTTTCGTGTCGAGGTAGTGGGCGTAGAGGACGCGAAGCTTCTTGATGTTCTCAATCGTCACCACGTCATCGACGTTCAGGGGCGTTCGTACGGCGTCCATGGTCTTGGTGGAGACCTTTGGCAGTTCCTGTGCCTGTGCCGAAACAATCGACGCGGCGACAAGTGCACCAAGAAGCAGCTTACGGGGCATGGTCATGAGTAGTCCTTGAATAAACGGCGATAGAGGTGGGGCTAGCCAAGCTCCCATGAGGAAAAGGCCGAGTCCGTGTAGTGGCAGACCGGTCATCAAACAGATCGCATTGAATGCATCCTTCCTTCAATTTCTCCCTCGATAAGTGGAAAGACGTCACGGGGCCGAAGTTGGATTTTCGGCGCCTTATGATTCTTGGGCGTGCGTAGACATGCGATTTCAAAAGATATAAGCAACCTCGGTCAGTGGGTGTGTCGTTATGGCAATCGGACGCGTCGATCCATCAGTGCCGACGACATAAGGAAACCGTGGCGCGTATAGACGCGCCCGGTCGACTGGAGTGAGAAGAAATCAGGAATCAAGCCAAGCGTCGGCGGCTGTGCTGCCTCAACAATTTTCGTGGCTTGTGGAGAATCAACCGAGATTGATGGCGACCGACTTCAGCTCCGTGTAAAGCTCAATACCGGGCTTACCCATTTCGCGACCCCAGCCCGACTGCTTGAAGCCGCCAAACGGAAATGCTGCATCAATGCTGTGGTGCGCGTTGATCCAAATGACGCCAGCCCGGATACGGGCAGCCAGTTGATGTGCACGCTTTACGTCATTGGTCCAGATGCTGGCGCCCAATCCATAGGTCGTATTGTTTGCTTCACGGGCCAGGGCGTCCAAGTTCTCACCCGAGATTTTCATGGCTGCAATGACTGGACCGAAGATCTCGTCGCGGTAGACCGACATGCCAGGCCGCACGCCGGTCAGCAGAGTCGGCTGCATGAAATAGCCTCGGTCACCATGCTGCTGGCCGCCCACCACCAGCTGCGCGCCTTCGTCAAGACCGGTTTGCAGCATGCGACTCACGCGCGAGAACTGCCGCGCGGAGATCAATGGACCGAGTTGAGACGCCGGATCCAGCCCATGCCCCAGCTTGAGCGACGACGCGTACTGCGCCACACCATCGATCACCCGGTCGTACACGTCTTCGTGGATGTACAGGCGTGAGCCGGCCGTACAGGCTTGGCCTGCGTTCAGCAGCACGGCCTGAGCCACGCCCGGGATCACGTTCGCCAGGTCGGCATCTGGGAATACGAACACGGGGCTCTTGCCGCCGAGTTCCAGGCTGACACGCTTGAGGTTCTGCGCGGCGGCTCGAACGATGGCCTTGCCGGTTTCCGTGCTACCGGTGAACGCGATCTTGTCGATGTCTGGATGGGCCACCAGCGCCGCGCCTGCGTCCCCGCCACCGGTGATCACGTTCACTACACCGTCCGGCACGCCGGCTTCGCGGCACAGCTCGGCCAGGCGCAGGGCGGTCAGCGGCGTATCCTCCGCCGGCTTGAGCACCACAGTGCAGCCCGCGGCCAAGGCCGGCGCCAGCTTCCACGCCGCCATCAGAAAGGGTACGTTCCATGGAATGATCTGGCCGACCACACCAACGGGCTCGCGCACCGTGTAGGCGTGCCATTCGCCGGGCATGTTGACCGGGATGGTGTCGCCATTGAGCTTGTTCGGCCAGCCGGCGTAGTAGCGGAAGTGATCTGCCGCCAAACGCACCCAGAAGTCCTTGACCACGGCGAAGGGTGCGCCTTCGTCGAGAACCTCCAGCTCCGCCAGCTCTTGGGCATGAACGTCGATGAGCTCACCGATCTTCCAGACAATCCTGCTGCGCTCGTTGGTGGACAACCTGCGCCATTCACCACCGTCAAAGGCCTTGCGCGCTGCCCTGACGGCTGCATCCACATCCTGCACGTTGCCTTCGGCCATCACCGAGATCTGTTGGCCTGTCGCAGGGTCAAGCACGGGGCGTGTGGCTCCCGATGAAGCGTCAACCCATCGACCGTCGATGTAGAGGCGGTGCGAGCGTTGCAGGAACCGCTGCGTGGTCTCCAGGATGCCGGCATGCGGACTGGCGTGATCGAATGATTCAGACATCGGGCTTCCTTCAGTGGCGGCGGTGTACTGAACACGCGCCGTATCGCCGCAACCGCGCAACGCCTGCACTGACGGCCGGCCGGTCAGCCCAGGGCGCCACGCTCTATTGGCGCTGGAAATGTAGGAAGCGAAACGCCGTGGTGATCGTCTGGAACGGTCAAGCGGACCGACTGCAACCACCAAGTTGGTGAGTACGCGGGCAGGGTTGTGGAGCGCCAGCCGATGTTCCCAAGGCTGGATCGAGCGAGTTCTAATGCAGTCGGACTGCTCGTCTTCGTAGCGGGAGCGGTTGCAACTGCGCCGTGTACAGGGGCATCGCGCTGTCCATCAAGGCACGTTTGTGCCATCGTTTCCCATGAGAATGTCGTTTGGCAAAGCAGCGGGAATACGAATGTTCATCAGTCCGGCAATTTCATCGCTGGCTTGAGCGACACTTTTCCCTTATCCGTTTGCCCCTGCGCGGATGTGTGAAGCATTAACAACACGGTTGCTAACATCTAATGCGTTCTCGCTTGAGGTAAAGCAATGAATGGAGAAAAGTTGGCTGTTGGCGAAGCAGAGACTAATGCGGTGCTGCGAAAAATTTCTGGGCGCCTGCTGCCTATACTGTTCGTGTCGTACTTCTTTGCATTTTTGGATCGCATCAATGTCGGGTACGCACAACTGCAGATGAAAGCGGAACTTGGATTTTCAGACGCTGTGTATGGTCTGGGAGCAGGAATATTTTTCATAAGCTACCTGCTGTTCGAAGTGCCGAGCAACCTGTGGCTGCAACGCATTGGCGCCCGCTTGACTCTGCTGCGGATCATGCTCCTCTGGGGGGTGACATCCGCTGCGACGATGCTTGTGCGCACACCCACTGAGTTCTACATCGTCCGATTCCTCCTCGGCGCCTTCGAGGCGGGCTTTTTCCCCGGCATCATCCTCTACCTCACGTACTGGTTCCCCAGCACGTACCGTGCTTCCGTGACCGGCAAATTCATGTTTGCAGTTCCGATGGCCGGCATGGTTGGCGGGCCAGTTTCAGGGCTGATCATGGGATCGATGCAAGGCGTCGCTGGCCTGTCTGGATGGGAGTGGTTGTTCGTGATCGAGGCATTGCCAACGCTGGTGCTCGGTGTGATCTGCTTCGTGTATCTGGATAACAAGCCGGCTGATGCCGACTGGCTGACTCAGCGCGAGAAGGATGTTGTTCAAGCGGCCCTGGACAGAGACCACGCGGGCGAGGCAGAGATGCATGGGACGAAAAATTCGTCCATCACTGCTGCGCTGTTCGACGCGCGCGTCTGGCTTCTTGCGCTGATCTATTTCGCCACGGCCTGCGCCAACTACACCTACACGTTCTGGATTCCGACCATCATCAAGAGCTTGGGCGTATCGGATGTAGCCAGCATTGGATGGCTCTCCGCGATTCCGTATGCATTTGCTGCTGCAGGTGTACTGGTTATTACCGCGAGTTCGGACCGGCTCAAAGAACGCCGCTGGCATGTGGGCGGGACGCTCATCCTCGCTGCCATCGGGTTGGCGTTCTCGACGACCCTTCAGTCCTCGCTGACCCTGAGCCTTCTGGTGCTCTCGGCTGTGGCATTCGTGCAGTTTGGCGCCGCCATTACCTTCTGGGCCATCCCGCCGACCTACCTGAGCCGAGAGACCGCGGCCGTCGGCATTGGCTTGGTCAGCTCGATCGGTGTGGTGGGTGGCTTTGTCAGCCCGGCGCTGCTCGGCTACATCAAGAATGAGACCGGTAGCTTGGCCTACGGTATCTATTTCATTGCAGCTGTGATGGTGGTCGGTGGACTGCTTACCCTCTATGCGCTGCCCAAACAGGCGACGAGGGTCGTAAGGGCGGATTGACGCGCATTCAAGGCGGCACCTGTGAATAGCTGAGCAACCGTGCCGCCGGCTATGCACAAAGCCAGGCAGATGATATGGTCAGAAGGCGTACCGCAGCGTTGCATCAGCGCAGGAACGCCATGTACTGGATAAAAAAGTTGCGCTGTCAATAAAAGCTGACATAAACACAATTACATGACTCTGCAGGTGGAAGGGCGCCTGCATGCTGTCGCGCGTCAATCGAACTTACGAGAAGCTGGGTACGCAGGCAGCCTAAAAAAGAAAAGAGTTCAACGTAAACTCAATTGCGGCGCACAACGCGCCGTAATGGAGTAGCGGCGTCGCTGGTGGTCGACCCAGAGGCGGATACTACAGGGAACAAGGGAGCAAACGCCCACCCTGACCGCCCCTCGCAGTCGTCCTATGGTCATGGTGTGCGACGTGGAGCCTGGGCTTTCCCGACAGCACGTGCCAACACAGTTGGGCTCGCGACCCAGGACTCGACTTCCCAACGCCTGGTACGTCTGCCGGGGGCAGGTCACTTGCTCAGAACAAAACGCCGACCGATGTCTTCGGGCTTTCCATGCGCGGCATGCGTCTCCACTCGGCGAAGACTTCGTGACTTCTTATCCAGAGCATTGGCGGTGGTGATGAACCGGCACATGAATACAACGGCGCCCACACTGAGTCATGGCAAGCAGGTGGATAAGGATCCACCGAGATAAACATGGTCTTGAAGGAGATTTCCATGGGTGCGCTACGTCTGAGCCGCGAGGAAACCCGCTTTGAGTTGCGTTTTGAGTCGCTTCGCGATGCCACTAACGCATGCTCGTTTCCTTGCGACGAAGCAGGTCATGTTGACATGGACGATATGGCCGAAGGAACGCTCAACTGCTACCTGTTTGCACGAGCCGTCATCGGGCATGAGTTCGCCAGACCACGCGTGTGCCTGGTTGCCGCCGCCTGAGTGGACCGACAGACGTCCACTGAACTTAGCCGGGGTCAATCATGAACAAGTCCAACGCTGCCCTCACAAACCCGATCGACAAGTTGCGCATTGCCGTCGTCAGCGCTTCCTGGCACCGTGACATCGTCGAGCGCGCGCATGAGGGCATCACTGCCGAACTGAGCCGCCAGGGCCTCGACGTGGCGGCCACACTCACGCACATCTCGGTGGCGGGCGCCTTCGAGATCCCGCTGCATGCCCAGATCTTGGCTGAGAGCTGTGCCTTCGACGCCGTCATTGCCTGCGCCCTGATCGTCAACGGCGGCATCTACCGCCACGAGTTCGTCACCAGCGCGGTCATTGACGGCCTCATGCGCGTGCAGCTTGACAGCGGCGTGCCCGTGCTTTCCGCCGTGCTCACGCCGCGCGACTTCCACGACCACGAGGAACACCGCAGCTTCTTCGCCGCGCACTTCGTGAAGAAGGGCGAGGAGGTGGCCAGCGCCTGCCTAGCAGCGGTGCGCAGCTTGCGCCAGCTGCGCACGTTCATGCGCTGACGGCGGGGGTGCCCGTGAAATCCGACGCTCCCGCGCTGCCGCCGCCGGTGGAGGCCGGGCCCAGCGTCCGGTTGCCCACGCTGCACGGTGAATTCGAGCTTCAGACCTGGACCGATCCCCGCGCCAGCGTGGAGCATCTGACCATCCGCATGGGCGAGCTCGCCGGCGCCAAAGGGGTGCTGGTGCGCGTGCACTCCGAGTGCCTGACCGGCGACCTGCTGGGCTCGCTGCGCTGTGACTGTGGCCCTCAGCTGCAGCTGGCGCTGCAGCGTATCGCGGAGGCTGGCCGTGGCGCGGTGGTCTACATGCGCGGCCAGGAAGGCCGCGGCATCGACCTGGCGCAAAAACTGAGCGCTTACGCGCTGCAGGACCAGGACCTGGACACGGTGGACGCCAACTTGGCGCTGGGGCACCCCGTGGACGCGCGGCGCTACGAGGCGGCCACGGCCATTCTCAAGGCGCTGTGCGCGACCTCGATCCGGCTCATGAGCACCAACCCGCTGAAGCTGCTGGCGCTGCGCGAACAGGGCATCACGGTGGTGGAGCGTGAGCTGCACGCCGCCGGAAGCCATCCGGAAAACGCCGGCTACCTCGCCACCAAGCGCGAACGGCTGGGGCACCTGCTGTCCGGAGAACCTGCCCTCCTGGCACGATCGACGCCGTACAGGCGCAACCGCTCGCCAGCAGATGGGCTCGGAGAGAGGGCGGCTTGAGGGACAGGCCAGCCGTTGCCGACAGGCCCGCCACCAAATCGCCTCTGTCGCCGGTTTGCACAGGGCAAGCGAGCGCTGCTCTATTCGGACTCGGCGAGCCTGCGCGAACGGCTTGAGAGGCCGGCATGGGTAGACGGCCTTGGCACTCAGAATGAGGACAATGCCGTGGGCTGGCTGCCCTTGAACACGTAGACGCTGACCGGCGACGACTTCAGGTCGTGTTTTGCGGTGAACGAGTACTCGGCGGCCACGCCCTTGTAGCTGCCCTTGGCGATCTGGTCGGCAACCTTGCCCGGGTCGGTGGAGCCGGCCTTTTGCATGGCGTCCGCGATCAGCATGGCCGCGTCGTAGAAGTTCGCCGCGTAGGTCAACGGGTCGCGCTGGTAGGCGGCCTTGTACTTGGCAATGAAGGCCCGGCCAGCCTCGGACTTTTCGATGAGCCCGCCTGCTCGCATGCAGATCACCCTGCCGTCGGCCACCCCACCGCTGAGCCGGCTGGTTTCCGTGTCGCAGATGGCGTCGCCGCCCAGCAGCTTGGCCTGCAGCCCCAAGGCCACCATCTGGCGCAGCAGGGGACCGCTCTGGGCCGAGTAGCCGCCGTAGACGACGGCGTCAGGCTTGGCGCCTCGGATGGCGGTCAGGATGGCCGTGAAGTCGGTGGCCTTGTCGGTGGTGAATTCCTGCTTGACGATGTTGAGGCCTTGGCGCTTGGCCTCGGCCACGAATTCGGCCACGAGCCCCTGGCCATAGGCGGTGCGGTCATCGACCACGGCGACGTTCTTGACCTTCATCTCCTTGGCGGCATAGACCGCCATGGCGGTGCCCACCTGTACATCGTTGCCGCCGACGCGGAACAAGCGCGGATAGCCCAGTTCGGTGAGCTTGGGGTTGGAGCCCACGGTCAGCATCACCATGCCGGCCTCGTTGTAGATGCGCCCGGCAGGTATGGCGACGCCCGAGTTGTAGGGGCCCACGACATAACGGACCTTCGCATCGGCCAGCTTCTGCGCCACGGCCACACCTTGGCGCGGGTCGCCCGCGTCGTCCTCGGCCACGACATCGAAGCTCACCTTCTGGCCACCGACCTGAACTCCCTTGGCATTGAGCTCCTTGACTGCCAAAAGCAGGCCGTCACGGTTGTCTGTACCGCTGGAAGCTTGCGGACCGGACAGCGGGCTGCTGAAGCCGATCTTCACGACTTCCTGTGCATCGGCTGCCAGGGACGCTGCGCTTAGAAGTGCGGGCACGAGGACGGCGGCCCACAGCCGCGTATTGAGAGCGACGTGTTTCATGAGAATTTCCTTCTGGTCACGAACAGGCGCGCCAGCTCGGGCGTGGCGCGCACCCATGCAGGCAGGCTGCAAGGGCAGGGAGCCGATGCCCCGATGGCCTACCGGGCTCCCGAAAAAAGGCTCAGGGGTACAGGCCGCGCTCTTCACGGGCCGACAGGATCCGCTCGCAAGCCACGGCAAATGTGGCCGTGCGCAGGGTGATGCGGTGCTTGTCGGCCATGTGCCAGATGTGTCGCAGCGAGTCGGTCATGATCTTGTCCAGCCGCACGTTGATCTCGTCCTCGGTCCAGAAGAAGCTGGAGAAGTCCTGCACCCACTCGAAGTAGCTCACCGTTACGCCGCCAGCGTTGCAGATTACGTCCGGCACCACCAGCACGCCGCGATCGGCCAGCACGTCATCGCCTTCGGGCAGCGTCGGTCCGTTGGCGCCTTCGAGCACCAGCCGGGCGTTGATGCGCTGTGCGCGACCGCTGTCGATCTGGCCTTCCAGCGCGGCAGGGATGAGGATGTCGCACTGCACGTCCCAGAAGAGATCGTTGTCGATGAGCTCCGCGCTACGGAAGCCGCGCACGCCGCCGTGGCGCGCGACGTGCTCGCTGAGCTTGGCCGGGTCCAGGCCGGCGCCATTGACGATGGTCCCGCTGTGGTCTTGCACGGCGACGATGCGAGCGCCAGCCTCGGCGAACAGCTGCGCCGCCACCGAGCCCACGTTGCCGAAGCCTTGCACGGCCACGCGCGCGCCGTCCAGCGGCAAATTGATGCGCCGCGCCGCCTCGCGCCCGGTGACGAAGACGCCGCGGCCCGTGGCCTTCACGCGGCCCAGCGAGCCGCCGAGGTGGATCGGCTTGCCGGTGACCACGCCGGTGGCGGTGGCGCCGGTGTTCATGGAGTAGGTGTCCATCATCCAGGCCATGACCTGGGCGTTGGTGTTGACGTCCGGCGCCGG
>NZ_KE387205.1:28435-107421 GCF_000430725.1 Azohydromonas australica DSM 1124 | reverse complement strand
GTGACCACGCCGGTGGCGGTGGCGCCGGTGTTCATGGAGTAGGTGTCCATCTCAAGGTGACGAACACGCCGCGACCCGTGGCCTTGACGCGTCCCAGCGAGCCGCCGAGGTGGATGGGCTTGCCCGTGACCACGCCGGTGGCGGTGGCGCCGGTGTTCATGGAGTAGGTGTCCATCATCCAGGCCATGACCTGGGCGTTGGTGTTGACGTCCGGCGCCGGGATGTCGCGTTGCGGGCCGATGATCAGCCCGATCTCGCTGGTGTAGCGCCGCGTCATGCGCTCCAGCTCCTTGACCGA
Organism: Azohydromonas australica DSM 1124; assembly: GCF_000430725.1. Lineage (GTDB taxonomy): Bacteria > Pseudomonadota > Gammaproteobacteria > Burkholderiales > Burkholderiaceae_C > Azohydromonas > Azohydromonas australica. The sequence continues at coordinate 107,123 of NZ_KE387205.1, read as the reverse complement.
GAGCTGCGACGGATCGACCCGGATGCCGCCCTTGGCGCCGCCGAAGGGCAGGCCCACGCCGGCGGTCTTGACCGTCATCCATGCCGAGAGCGCCATCACCTCGTCCAGCGTCACGTCCGGGTGGAAGCGGATGCCGCCCTTGCCGGGGCCGCGGCTGAGGTTGTGCTGCACGCGGTAGCCCTCGAAGTGCCGCACGCTGCCGTCGTCCATCTCGATGGGCACGTCCACGATCAGCACGCGCTTGGGCCGCTTGAGCGTGTCCAGCCACTTCGACAGGTGCCCCAGGTAGGGCGCGACGCGGTCCACCTGCGCGATGTAGGTGGCCCAGGGACTGTGCGGATCCCGGTTGGCGAAGGACAGCGGAGTCGAGGTCTCGTGGGACATGGCGTTTCAACCGGCGACCAGGCCGGCAGGCTGTGACAAGACGGTGGCGGGGCGGCAAGGCCCCGATGCGGCAAGGCGTCCGGGTAGGACGCCCCGCCCTGCGACACGAAACACCCGCCTTCAGGCGCGGTGTCAGTCAGTCGGCCCGCTGCGGGTCACCGCCGGATCGCGCGCGGTGTCTGCAGCCGGGGAAGTCATGCGAGGTGCTGGAGGGTTCAGTGAGCTCACGTCTTCGTATCGGAAATATCGTATACGGTAGACGCATGTTCTGTGCCTAGGTGCAAACCACTAGGTGCACCACACCGAGGCGATTTGGGAGCGTCGAAGGCGCCAGAACGGTGAACGGCGAGCCCGCCATGCGCCGAAACGGTGCACGGTTGCTTTCGCACGCATTCGTGACCCCGAGGGAATTTCGTATACGCTTTGCACGTAACTCTTGCCCCGAGGTGAACCCCGTGCCCCTTCAATTGCCCAACGTCCCGAACCTGGGCCAGTCGCCCACGAATTCGGAGGTGATCGCGCAGCACCTGCGCAGCGCCATCGTCACGGGGCAGTTGCGCGAGGGCGAGCCGATCCGGCAGGACGAGGTGGCCTCGCTGTTCAAGGTCAGCAAGATTCCCGTGCGCGAGGCGCTGAAGCACCTGGAGGCCGAGGGGCTGGTGGCTTTCCAGCGCAACCGCGGCGCGGTGGTGCACAGCCTGTCGGAGTCCGAGGTCGTGCAGATCTACGAGATCCGGTCGATGCTGGAGTCGAACGCGATCCGGCTGTCGGTGCCCAACATGACGGCGGCCACCTTCAAGCGCGCGCAGCGGTTGCGCGACGACTTCTCGCGCGAGCAGGACCCTTTCCGGTGGGCCCAGCTGCACTGGGCCTTCCACTCCTGCCTGTACGAGGACGCGAAGCGGCCGATGCTGCTGAACCTGATCCAGTCGATCAACAACCGCACCGAGCGCTACCTGCACATCCAGCTCCAGGGCGAGGGCCGCCAGACGGCCGACACCGAGCATCAGGCGCTGGTGGACGTGTGCCGGCGCGGCGACGCCGACGCGGCGGCGTGCATGGTGCAGGAGCACATCATGAGTGCCTGCGAGCTGCTGCGGCGCCAGTTGCCCGCGCCGGCCGCGCAGCAGGCGGCGCCCGCCGGCAGCGCTGCGTAGCCGGGGCGCGTGGGATGACGGGGCGGGCGGAGGAGGCATGTCGCTGCGATGTGGCGTCCCCGCCGCCTGGAGCGGCCGGGGCGCCGAAGGTGCGCAACGATAGAAGCCAGGGTGCCGAATCTTTGTTCAAAATCGCGGCCCCGAACTGAACAATTCTCTACATGGCCGAGCCCGCTGACCTGGACCGGATCGACCTGCTGATCCTCAAGACGCTGCAGCAGGACGGCCGCATGACCAACCTGAAGCTGTCGGAGGAGGTGGCGTTGTCGCCCACCGCCGTGCTGGCGCGGGTGGCGCGGCTCACGCGCGAGGGCTACATCCTGGGCTACGAGGCGCGGCTCAACCCGCTCAAGCTGCGCGCCGGGATGCTGGTGTTCGTGGAGGTGCTGCTGGACAAGACCACGCCGCTGATCTTCGAGCACTTCAAGGCCGCGGTGCAGGTGCACGACCAGATCATCGAGTGCCACATGGTGGCCGGCGGCTTCGACTACCTGCTCAAGATCCGCTGCGCCGACATGGAGGCCTACCGGCACTTCGCCGGCACCCTGCTGTGGCAGCTGCCCGGCGTGCGCGAGACGCGCACCTACGCCGTGATGGAAGAGGTCAAGCACACCACCCACGTGCCGCTGCCCGGCCTGTGAGCCCGGCGCAAGCAGGCGACCCAAGGCCTGAGCCGCCTCGCATAGTCAAACATTCTTCTGAGCATTGAATTTACGGTGAAATATTCGGAGGCTCTTGCTTCAAAGTAGTGTCATTGCGCTTATCCCGCCCGTGACATGAACGCTTCCTCCTCCCATCCGGCTCCCTTCGCGGAATTCCTGCATCCCGCCCCCTACAGCGCTGAGCTGCGCCAGGCGATCACCGAGGCCTGGCGCAAGCCGGAGGTCGAGGCGCTGCCGATGCTGGCCGAGATGGCGCGGCTGCCTGCGCCGCTGAAGGAGCAGGCGCAGGCGCTGGCCGCGCGCATCGCCACCACGCTGCGCGACAGGAAGCCCTCCGCGGGCCGCGCCGGGCTGGTGCAGGGGCTGCTGCAGGAGTACGCGCTCTCCTCTCAGGAAGGCGTGGCGCTGATGTGCCTGGCCGAGGCGCTGCTGCGCATCCCCGACCGCGAGACGCGCGACGCGCTGATCCGCGACAAGATCGCCCGCGGCCAGTGGCACACGCACCTGGGCCGCAGCCCCTCCCTCTTCGTCAATGCCGCTACCTGGGGCCTGCTGATCACCGGCAGGCTCACGGCCACGCACAGCGAATCGGGCCTGTCGTCCGCGCTGGGCCGCATGCTGGCCGTCGGCGGCGAGCCGCTGATCCGCAAGAGCGTGGACATGGCCATGCGCGTGATGGGCGAGCAGTTCGTGACCGGCGAGACCATCGATCAGGCGCTCGCCAACGCCCGCGTGCGCGAGGCCGAGGGCTTCCGCTACTCCTACGACATGCTGGGCGAGGCGGCGCTGACGGCGCAGGATGCGCAGCGCTACCTGGCGTCCTACGAGCGCGCCATCCATGCCATCGGCAAGGCCTCCGCGGGCCGCGGCATCTACGAGGGCCCCGGCATCTCGATCAAGCTCTCGGCGCTGCACCCGCGCTACAGCCGCGCGCAGCTCGACCGCGTGCTGGACGAGCTCTACCCGGTGCTGCTGCGCCTGGCGCTGCTGGCCAAGCGCTACGACATCGGGCTGAACATCGACGCCGAGGAGGCCGACCGGCTGGAGATTTCGCTGGACCTGCTGGAGCGGCTGTGCTTCGAGCCGGCGCTCAAGGGCTGGAACGGCATCGGCTTCGTGATCCAGGCCTACCAGAAGCGCTGCCCCTACGTCATCGACTTCATCGTCGACCTGGCCCGGCGCAGCGAGCGCCGGCTGATGATCCGCCTGGTCAAGGGCGCGTACTGGGACAGCGAGATCAAGCGCGCACAGCTCGACGGCCAGCTTGATTACCCGGTCTACACGCGCAAGCCCTACACCGACATCGCCTACATCGCCTGCGCGCGCAAGCTGCTGGCGGCGCCGCAGCAGGTCTATCCGCAGTTCGCCACCCATAACGCGCACACGCTGGCCGCCATCTACCACCTGGCCGACCCGGCGCGCTGGCAGCCGGGGCAGTACGAGTTCCAGTGCCTGCACGGCATGGGCGAGCCGCTGTACGAGCAAGTGGTGGGCACCGGCGCGGGCAAGCTGGGCCGGCCCTGCCGCGTCTACGCGCCGGTGGGCACGCACGAGACGCTGCTGGCCTACCTGGTGCGCCGGCTGCTGGAGAACGGCGCCAACACCTCCTTCGTCAACCGCATCGCCGACGCCACCATCTCCATCACGGAGCTGGTGCGCGACCCCGTGGACGTGGCCGATGAGCTGGCGCGCAAGGAGGGGCGTTTCGGCCTGCCGCACCCTGCCATCCCCGCGCCGCGCGACCTGTACGGCCCGGCGCGGCCGAACTCGCGCGGCATCGACCTGAGCAACGAGCACGAGCTGGCAAAGCTGCAGGCCGCGCTGCGCCAGAGCGCCGGCGAGGCGTGGAGCGCCGAGCCGCTGCTGGCGGCAGGCCCCGTGGCGGGCGAGCGCGAGGCGGTGCGCAACCCGGCCGACCACGGCGACGTCGTCGGCTTCGTGCAGAACGCGAGCGCCGAGCACGTGGACCTGGCCTTCAGCCACGCCGCGGCGGCCGCCGGGCGCTGGGCGGCGACGCCGCCAGCCGCGCGCGCCGACATGCTCGACCGCGCCGCCGACCGGCTGGAAGAGGACATGCCGCGCTTGATGGGCCTGCTCATCCGCGAGGCGGGCAAGACCGCAGCCAACGCGATCGCCGAGGTGCGCGAGGCGGTGGACTTCCTGCGCTACTACGCGCGCCAGGTACGCGAGGACTTCGAGCCCGACACGCACGTGCCGGTCGGCCCGGTGGTGTGCATCAGCCCGTGGAACTTCCCGCTGGCGATCTTCATGGGCCAGGTGTCGGCGGCACTGGCCGCGGGCAACCCGGTGCTGGCCAAGCCGGCGGAGCAGACGCCGCTGATCGCCGCCGAGGCCGTGCGCGTGCTGTGGGCCGCCGGCGTGCCGCGCGACGTGCTGCAGTTCCTGCCCGGCGCGGGCGAGGTGGTGGGCGCGCGGCTGGTGGGCGACGCGCGCGTGCGCGGCGTGCTGTTCACGGGCTCGACGGAAGTCGCGCGCATCCTGCAGCGCGCCGTGGCCGGCCGGCTCGATGCCGACGGGCGGCCGATCCCGCTGATCGCCGAGACCGGCGGCCAGAACGCGATGATCGTGGACTCCTCCGCCCTGGCGGAGCAGGTGGTGACGGACGTGCTGGCCTCGGCCTTCGACAGCGCCGGCCAGCGCTGCTCCGCGCTGCGCGTCCTCTGTGTGCAGGAGGACGTGGCCGACCGCCTGATCGAGATGCTGCTGGGCGCGATGGCCGAGTGGCGCATCGGCAGCCCGGACCGGCTGGCGGTGGACGTGGGCCCGGTGATCGACGCCGAGGCATTGGCGGGCCTGCAGCGGCACGTCGAGGGCATGCGCGCCAGCGGCCGCCGCGTGCACCAGCTCGGCGCCTGCGATGCGGGCGTCCTGGGCCGCGGCACCTTCATGCTGCCCACGGTGATCGAGCTGGACCAGCTGTCGGAGCTCCAGCGCGAGGTGTTCGGCCCGGTGCTGCACGTGCTGCGCTACCAGCGCGAGGACCTCGACGCGCTGCTGGCGCAGGTCAACGCCACCGGCTACGGCCTGACCATGGGACTGCATACCCGCATCGACGAGACCATCAGCCGCGTGCTCAAGGCCTCGCACGCGGGCAACGTGTACGTGAACCGCAACATCGTCGGCGCCGTGGTGGGCGTGCAGCCCTTCGGCGGCGAGGGCCTGTCCGGCACCGGCCCCAAGGCCGGCGGGCCGCTGTACCTGTACCGGCTGCTGTCGCGGCGTCCGGCCGACGTGATGACGCGGCTGTTCGAGCCGGACGCCACGCTGGACCTGGGCCCCTTCGCCGGCCAGATGCCGCCGGCCCTGCGTGCCCTGCATGACTGGGCCCAGCAGCAGCACCAGACGCAGCTGGCGCAGGTCTGCCACCGCTTCTGGCAGCGCTCGCGCAGCGGCGCCTCGCAGACGCTGCCCGGGCCCACGGGCGAGAAGAACGTCTACGCCCTGGCCGCGCGCGAGGCCGTGCTGTGCCTGGCCGGCAGCGACGACGACCGCCTGGTGCAGCTGGCCGCGGTGCTGGCCGTGGGCGGGCGCTGCGTGTGGCCGGTGGAGTGCGAGGCGCTGATGCGCAAGCTGCCCGCGGCGGTGCAGGCCAGCGTCGTGATCGCCCGCGACTGGGCCTCGCCGGAGGTGAGCTTCGATGCCGCGCTGTTCCACGGCGCGGCCCCGGAGCTGCAGGCCATCCGGCAGCGGCTGGCCGAGCGGCCCGGCCCGATCGTGGGCATCGAGCGGCTGCAGCCCGGCGAGACCGACGTGCCGCTGGAGCGGCTGGTGGTGGAGAAGGCCACCAGCATCAACACCGCAGCGGCCGGCGGCAACGCGTCGCTGATGACGATCGGCTGACGGTCCGGAAGGCGCGGCGCGCAGCGTCACCCTGCGCGCCGCCCGTTCTCCCCGGAGCAAGGGCTGGGAAGCCGCTCGCTCCGTCGCGGCCGGCACGCCACGCGGCGCCGGCCGCGCTCCCTCCTGAAATTCCCGCGCACGGGCCAGGCCCGGCCTGCCGCTTGCACCAGCGGCGCATGGACACCACTTTTCTGCTCTGGGTTGCGGCCATCGTGGCCGTGGTGTTGGGCTTGGCCGGCGTGGTGCTGCCGCTGCTGCCGGGCACGCCGCTGCTGTTCGGCGGGCTGTGGCTGGCGGCGTGGCTGGACGGCTACTCGCGCGTGAGCCTGCTCACGGTCGGGTTGCTGGCGCTCATGGCGCTGCTGGCCTGGCTGGCGGACTACGCCGCCGCGGCGCTGGGCGTGCGGCGCGCCGGCGCCAGCGGCCGGGCCATGGCCGGCGCAGCCATCGGCGCCGTGGTGGGCGCCTTCGCCGGCTTGCCGGGGTTGATCGCGGGCCCGGTGCTGGGCGCCATGGCGGGCGAGTGGTCGGTGCGCCGCCACGCCGGCCAGGCCACCCGTGCTGGCGTCGCCGCGGGCCTGGGTTTCATCATCGCCATCGCGGCCAAGCTGGGGCTGGCACTGGGCATGTTGGGCGTGTTCGCGTTTGCCTACTTCGTTTGAGACCCTGCCCGCCGGGGCCGTCCGGCGGTTCTGGCGGATGGAGGGGATTGTTCTTGCCAAGGACAGGACGCGAGTTTCCCCAGGGACTTCCCGGGCCATTTTCGGGACCGCCCGGGAATGTCATTCCGCCCAGACTGGCCGAAAATAATCATCCAATAAGCACGGCTGTTGGGCCGCGTTGAGCGCGCCGGAGGCAAACACCAGATTCCTTGCAAAAGCCTCGGGCACCTGTGTTTTCTTCTCGCGCATTTCCAGGCGGAGATTTTCCGTCTGGAGCCAAAAAACAATAAGACTTGGCCAGAGCGGCCTTGCTTTGAAATGGGCTGGGGAAGCGTCGTTGGCATTGATGCGCCGGACCGGGGTACACCGATCTGCGTGAACGGGCGTGTCAGCCACGACGACGAATAAGGCTGCCAGGAGCGGCCGACGACGGGAGACAAGTTTCATGCTGTATCTGAAAGAGTATTGGCTCGAAGGATTCAAGGCCGGGGAGCAGTTCATCAAGCTGTGCCCATATCCAGGCAATTCCCTGGAAGCCCGGAACTGGCGCAATGGCTGGCTGGAGGGCGCATCCCAGGCGCTCGGCCTGGACAGCCCGGCCGCCCTCGGGCCGCAGCCCGAGGGAAACCAGCGCGACGCCGCCCGGAGCCCCGAAGCGCCGGCGTCCGCCAAGCACCCGCCCTCCTGAGCAGCGGCCCGGTCCGCCGGCCGGGTGACGGCTGAAGCCTGCCGCGGCGCGACCTGCATGGCGCGATGCCTTGCTGGAGCGCCTGAAGCAGGTAGAACCGGGCGCTGTGCGATGCGGACGGCGCCACAGCAGGCCCGAGACGCCGCCCCTGGTACGCTGCCGGCACCTCCCGGGCCGCGTGTTTCCGTCGCGGGACTTGTCCTTGCCGGAAGGCTTGAGCCGGCAGGGTGGCCGCCTCGCCAGGAACACCGTGCAGGAGCACCGCGCCATGAAGCCAAGGCCCATTGCCGTCAGCCCACCCAAGGTCGAATCCGCCGCAACGCCAGGCGCCGCGCCGGCGCCCGCGCGTTGCGTGCTCGGCAGCGGGCAGGCGCCGGGATGATGCACATCGGCATGCTGCGGGCCGCGCACGAGCGCGAGCAATTGATCCTGTTCGTGGGGGCAGGCGTGTCGCAGTCGCTGGGCTTGCCGCCATGGAGCGAGCTCATCGACCACATGGCGCGCGAGCTTGGCTACAAGCCCGAGGAGTACCGCCGGTACGGCAGCGCGCTGGCGTTGGCGGAGTTCTTCCGGCTGCAGCACGGCAACATCGGCCCGCTGCGCAGCTGGATGGACCGGAAGTGGCACTCGCCCAACATGTCGGTGGACCGCTCGCGGGTGCACGAGCTGATCGTGCGGGCCAACTTCAAGATCATCTACACCACCAACTACGACCGCTGGCTCGAATACGCCTTCGAGCATCACCAGCGCGAGTACGTGAAGGTGGTCAGCGTGGCGGACGTCGCGCGCATCCGGCGCGACGTGACGCAGATCGTCAAGTTTCACGGCGATTTCGAGAACGACGAGTCGATCGTGCTCGACGAGACCAGCTACTTTCGGCGGCTGGACTTCGAGTCGCCGCTGGACATCAAGCTGCGCGCCGACGTGCTGGGCCGCTCGGTACTGTTCATCGGCTACAGCCTGGCGGACATCAACATCCGCTACCTCTTCTACAGGCTCTCGAGGCTGTGGAAGGCGTCGGTGCCCGGCGTGCCGCAGCCGCCCTCGTACATCTTCCTGCCGGTACGCAATCCGGTGCAGCAGGCGGTGCTGGCGCAGTGGGGCATCGAAACCATCTCGCCCGATACCGAGGAAGATCCCTCGACGGCGCTGGCGGCATTTCTGGAGGAGCTGGTGGGCGATGCGACCGCCCAGCCCCAGCCGCCCTCAGAAACAAAACGTAATTCGACTTGAGGGGATTCAAGATATTTGGCAAGCACTCGCTTGCGTGCGGTGGTTGAAAACCGGAGAGGAAGAAGTTTTCAACCACCGCCGGCACATACGGCGAGAAAACTGTCCCGCTCAGAAAGAGTTCCAGCCGAGCCGAGCGTTGCCCCGCACGTTCGTGCGTCAAAAAAGCGCAAGCCGCCTGACGAGACGATCGGGGACAATGCACGCCCCGACCCCGAGGTACCGACAGCGCGCCGCGCGCATATGCATCCGGTGCCATACGGCCATCGCCGACAGGGTCCCATCCTGTTTCAATGTCCTGGCTCTCATGCGCTCATCGGTTGCCTGCCTGCCCCAAGGCGTGCTGACGTCGCTGTCACTGACGCCTGATCTGGCTGCCGTGAAGGCGGCCGTCGTCTACGAAAAAGATGTCGAACTGGAAGATGGCGGCCTTGTGTGCTGGATCTTCTGGCACATCCGCCGCATGGCGACGCAGGATGGGCAGTCGGTGTGGTCGGCCCGGGCCTTTCCCGCCCCAAGGCATGCCGGCCCGTCCCTGGCGCTGCGCATACTCGACGGACGCGGCGAGCTGACGGCGCACCAGTTCAAAGGGCTGGCCACCGCCATCGGCATCTGGGGCGCGTTGAGAAAACCGCCCATGCTGGAAAAGGCGGGCCTGTTCAATCTGCAGGCGACATCCGAAACCCTGGGCGCCACCTTGAGCGAATTGCTGGCGCAGGAAAGCCACTTCGGACTCAGCGTCCGGGCCGCGGCCACGGGCTGGAACGTCGGCCCCTGAAAGCCGCGGCGTCCGCCAGCACCTGCGCCACATGTAACAACCCTGGAAGCACCCAGGGCTGACTCCACGTCCAAAACCCGCGTCAGCGCCGGGCGCCCTGCTCCAGGCTGCGGCCCCGGCGGCTCAGCAACGGCAAGGCCTCGTGCCTCGGGCGCGGTCGCGAAGCGCTGGCTGCCGCCCGTCCTGGAGCCGTGCCGCCGAGGCAAGCTGCCACGCGCTGGTGCGCATTTGGACGCAATGCTCACGTCCCGCCTCGATTGAGGCGACGTCGCCGGCAATACCCGCTTTACACCCCCGCCCCAGGCGCAACGACGTCCCGGGGCATTGCCGTTGACGTGAACCAATGCAGCACGCCGATGAACTGCATGTTGATCCACTTCCGCTGGCCTGGCTGAACCTGGGGTGAAATTGATGCCCTTATTCGCTCGCGGCGTTCTCCCGATCTCGCCGCAGAGTTTTTTCACCCCACTGATTGGGATTCAGCAAGAAGGGCCATCATCATGCAAAGCCAGCAAGTCGTCGTTCCCGTTCAAATTTCCCAAGCCGAACAAAATCAGACTTATGAACAACCCCAGCGCGAGCTTCTCGGATTCACCGTGCGCGTGGTGAATAATACCGCCGACCTTGAGCGGGTGCGTCAATTGCGTTCCGCCGCATATGGACACCACCTTCCCCTGCTCGCGGCCCAATTCGGGCAGGCCGATCCGCTGGACGAGGATCCGGACGTGGTTATTTTTTGCGCCGAGGACAAGGTCACGGGCGAGATCGTGGGCTCCTGCAGGATCCAGGTCAACCGCAGCCGCCCCCTGCAGATTCACTCCTGCATCGAGGAGCCGCCTCATCTGCGCGGTCTGCTGGTTTCCGAAATCACTCGCCTGGCCGTCCTGCCCTCTTATGGCGATCGGCTGGTACGCATGGCACTGGTCAAGGCCTGCCACCTTCACAATATCGCGAACCAAGTGGCCGGCATCTATGCCGGCTCGCGGCCTGCGCTCATGCGGCAATACCGTGCTCTGGGATTCTCGGACCTGTTCGGCGACAACCGGGAAGTGCCGCTGACTTACGCAGGCGGTATTCCGCACCGCATTCTCTGGCTTGATTCCGTGCGCGCGGAGGCCGATTGGTCGGCCATGAAACACCCCTATTACAAATTCGTCTTCAGGACGTGGCACCCGGACATCACGATTTTCGCCCGGGCCTTCACCGGGATTGCCAAGGCTTCCGCCGGCCAGGAGCCTCAAATAGCCTGAATCGGCTCTGAAGGAAACCCACCGCCCCCCGTACGGGCTGGCGGTGGTGACGTCCCCTGTCGAATCAGCCCGCGCCGGCTGACGGGGCTAGCTTTGCCTGGAGTTTTCCAACGGGCGCAGGTAGGCAGCGACCAGCTTGATCAGGTCATCACTGGTGTACGGTTTTCCCAGGTGGTCGTCCGCGCCGGCCTGGCGCGCCCGGCTGATGTCCTCGGACGTGCAGCGTCCCGACACCATGACGATGGGCAGGCGTGCCGCGCCAGACTCGGTCTCGAACGTCCTGACCTTGCGTATGGCGGCCAGCCCGTCCAACCCCGGCATGTCGCTGTCCATGAGCACGATGTCCGGCCGCGGGCGCAGTGTGGTGCAGGCGTAGACCGCCATGTCGCCTTGTCCGACCACGCTCACGCTCATGCCGTGCAACTGCAGCGTCGTGCGAGCCAGCTCGGCCGTCATGGCGTCGTCTTCCGCAATGAGCACGTGGCCATTGAGCAGCACGGGCTCCTTCTTGTGCGGCTCGGTCCCCTTGTGGTGCAGCGACACGATCACTTTTTCAAGCCGCACCTTCAGCGTGAAGGTGGAGCCTTTCTCAAGCTCGCTGCTGACTTCCAGCGTTCCCTTCATGGCCGTGGCCAGGCGCTTGCTGATGCTCAGGCCCAGGCCGCTGCCGCCCAGGCCGCCCACACTCTGGCCGCGCGCATGCCTGGAAAATGGCTCGAATATCGTGGCGAGATTTTCCTGGGCGATGCCCACGCCGGTATCGGTCACTTCGAGGACCAGGTTTCCTCGGCCATCGGCATCATTCACCCGCATGGTCACCAAACCGCCCTTGGCGGTGAACTTGATGGCGTTGCTGATCAGGTTGAGCGCAATCTGCCGCAGACGACCGGGATCGGCATGAACGTGATAGGGGCGCGGCAGGTCATTGCTCACCCAGAATTTCACTCCTTTTTCGCGCCCGATCATGTAGCCCATGTTCAGCAGCTCTTCCACCAGGTCGTTCAAATCGAAGACCTCGGGGCGCAAGGTGACGCCGGCGGCTTCCAGCCGGCCGAAATCCAGCACGTCGTTGATCAGGCCCACCAGATGCTCGCCGGATTTTGCAATCATCGCGGCCGCCTTGGCCGTGGAGGGGCTGCCCGGATCCTTCGCAATCTGGTGCGTCATGGCCAGAATGCCGTGAATGGGCGTGCGCAATTCGTGCGTGATGCTGGACATCATTTCCGTGCGCATGCGCGACTCGTTCCTCGCCACCTCGAGCGCGACTTCGTTTTGTTTCTGGTACCTGCGAATGGCACGGCTCTGGATGAGGCGCTGTTCTTCATCGCGGGCCGCCTTGCGCGCATTGAGCAGCAGCACCATGCCGAAAATGGCCACTCCCAGCGCCGTGCTGTTGCCGAAGGAATGGGCCTGCACCATCAAATACAGCACCGTCTGGCTCAGGATGGGGGCGGCGTACATCACGCCGGAAAGCCAGTCCGCTTCCAGCGTATGCATGGCCACGGCAGTGACGCCGCACAGGACGGCTGCGGTCCACAGCAGCGCCTCCTGCGGCGCGCCGCTGTACAGCACCAGCAGGCCGATGCCGCCCAATACCAGGCTGTCCAAGAACAGCGTTACCCTGATCCAGAAAACCCATTTGTCCTGCGCCGGCTTCTTTATCTTGGCATTCGTCCATTTGAAGACCAATACCAGCCGCCACCCGGTGAATACTGCCTTCAGCACAAACCAGTACCAGACCAGAATACCAACGCTGTCGTGCAGGTAAGCCGCCATGACGAGGGCAAAGAATGTCGCCCCGATCGCGCCGCTGCGCACCCGGCCGGCCATGCTTTCCATCTGGTCATGGTGCACCTGGGCCATCAATTCATGGTCCAGGCGAGCAATGCGCAGGATGTCGCCGTATTCGTCTGGTTTAGGGTCCTGCACCGTTTACTCCATTTTCATCGTCCCACTGCGTGTTGAAGGAGGAGCGCTTCATGACCCGCCAATGACCGGTGTCGCGGTATGGACACCGAGCCCGGTGCCTGCCCATGTTCCCGCATTGTCCTTCGTGCTTCCTGCGCCGGTGACGCAGGCCCTGGCCGCCGCATGCCGCCCTCGTGGCATATTTCGGTACCTTCTGACACCAACCACCATGTCGACTGCCGGCACTCCCAACTTTCCGCTGGGCGCCCATTTGGCCGTGGCATTGCTTAAGCGGCACGGCATTCCGCAGCACAAGCACTCCACCACCATCCGGGACGTCCTGGGCCTCTCGTACAGCCAGGCCCATCGAAAAATCAATGGCGACTCGCCCTGGACGCCGGAAGAGCTCGAAACCCTGGGCCGACATTTCGGGGACAGTTTCACCACCATGGTGCTGGCCGCGATGGAGGCCGACAAGCGCGTGGCAGCCCAGATGGTCATGGGCAAGACCTCGGTCGAGGCTTTCCTGTGGCCGGGCGAGCGCGCCACCAACGTGGCCGAGGGCGCCCTGGTGGCGGTACCGGTCAACGCGGAATGGCTCATCTGTCCTGTGAACAACGCGGTCAGGGACAACTGTTACCTCATCAAGCGCATCTTGATCGAGCCGCCTCCGGAGCGGCTGACCCGCGTGGCGGTGCTCGACGACGTCGAGGAACTGGCCACGACGCTGTCGGCCTCGTTCTGCGAAGCCGGGCTGGATTCCCGCCCCTTTTTCACCGTCGAGGCCCTGCGCACGCAAATCGACGAATACGATGCCTTCGTTCTCGACTGGCTCGTGGGCGAGGAAACCGCCAAGGCCCTGATCGACGATATTCGCAAGACCAAGCCCGAGGCGCCGGTGGCGGTGCTCACCGGCCAGATCGGCACCGGCCTGGCCAGCGAATCCGAGGTGGCCTCGCTCATGGCGACCCACAAGATCCTGTTTTTCGAGAAGCCGGTGCGGTTTTCCATCATCAATGCTGCGATTTCTCAAGCAGCAGCGAGGAAATAGCCTTCAGGAAATGGCCGTCGCCGGGTGCGCCGGCGATCACGGCATCGAAAGGCCAGGGCTTGTCGGTGCCGTCCTGGGTTTGGCGCACATTGAAGGCCAATACCAAGGTTTCACGGTTGGCGCTGCTGCCATTCTTCATGACGGTGGCCAAGCGCTTGCCGTTGCGCTTGGGCAGGTTCATGTCCACAACCACCAGCGCATAGGTTTTCAGCGCCAGCCGGTTGGCCGCTACCGGCACCGAGGAGACGCATTCCACCTCGAATTCCATGCGCTCGATGATGGCCTGCACCTCGGCCTGGGTACGGGCATTTTCTGTGACCAGGAGCACTTTGGATGGAGTGCCTTCCCATTCGGCGCCGCCCTCATCCTCGGAAACCACTTCGCAGGGAATCACCACGTTGAAACCCTGCCGCGACGGCGATGTGCTGCTGGGCGAAACGCTGCCGCCCAGTAATTCGACCAGGGTCTTGACCAGCGTGAGGCTCAGGCTGTCATTGAGCTCATCCCGGTGCCGGGCTTCCAGGGCCGCGGCGCCGGATGCCGCGGCCGCTACCCCTGTTTCATGGGCAGCGGTCGTTTTCGGCAATTCGCCTTCGACGATGAAGGTGACCGAGCGGGTCAGTGCGTCATAACCCTTCATGGTCAGCATCAGCGACGATGTGCGCGAGGTGCCCAGCACGTGCTTGGCAATTTGGGTGAGCACCTGCACGATCTTGTCGCAATCGGCCACCACGAACAGCGGATCCTGCGGCACCACCTTGAGAATCCGCCCGTTCGAAATCGATCTGCCGTCGTGAATTTCCGTCGCCACCGATTCCAACAGCATCGCGGCATCGAAAGTCGCGGGTTCGAGCTGCAATTGCCAGGCCTCGGCGCGCGCGATGGTCAGCAGGTCGCGCAATTCCATGGACAGCTTGCTGGCCGAGGCGGATATGTTTTCCACCAGCTTGTGCCGCATCGCCTGCTGTGAGGGCGATTCCATGAGCTCCAGGGAGGAGACAATGGCCTGCAGCGGCGAGCGCAGCTGGTGGCTGACCCGCGCCAGGAACGCGCTCTTGGTCACCATGGCGGCTTCCAGCGCCTGGATCCGGGATTCCTCCATGGCCTCGCGCTGCCGGTCGTGCAGCTTCTGCAGCACCGGGCCGAAGGACGCTCCCAGCAGCACCGCCAGGAACAGCAGCGCCAGCCCCAGGTGCGAATGGATGCTCCAGAACGGATGTCCCAGCAACAGCACCGGCGTGGCCGTCAGCACCATGCCTGTCCAGGCGACCCAGAAGGCTCGGGCGCCGTAGCGCAGCCCCACCGGCACGGTCAGGAAGATGAGATAGGGGGAGAGAAAGGCCGTGGCCTCCGGCGCGTCGCACAGCAGTACCGCGAGGGCGGCGCAGTCCGTGAACATCGTGAAGTACTGCAGCCGCACCAAGCCGTCGGGATGGCGCTTCAAGCCCACGACCTGCGCCAAGCCGAGCAGCACGTACAGCACCGCCAGCACCGGCGCGACCCACAGGTTGCCGAAGGCGCCGTCGCGCCATGGGGAGGTCACGCCGATGATCAGCAGCGCCGCCAGGCCGTGCCAGGCACGGCCCAGGGCCCGCTGCCGCTCGAAACCGTGGCGTCCCTGCACCGAATAGGCCCCCACCCACTCGCAAAAGTCGAATTTCTTCATGTGAAACGTCGCCAGCTTGACGGCGACCCCGATGAACCCTTGGTCACTGCAAATCCACCGGGCAGACAGGTGCGATGTCATCGGCATCAATCAAGGCGATTTCTACAGAAAGCCGCCCCGAGGCCGATGAAGCGGTTGCCCGGAGCGTGACTGTAAAGGCGCCATCCCGCAGGCATCCGGGCACGGCAGACAGCTCCACGAGTGGGGAAACGGGCAAAGAAGACGTCGACAATTCCATTCTGTGACGTTGAGTTCACATTTTCTTCCGTCTGGTGGTTATGATCACACATCTTGTTTCACCAGACAGAAGAAGTTAAGGCTTCAACGTGGCTCCGCCGATTCGTTCTTCTTCATCTCATGAGGCGTCTGGCATGTCGTCCGCACGCCACCTGGGCTTGGCATTCGGTCCAGACCAGGCTGTGGCTGCACGCGGCGACCAGGAGGTGCTGATGGATGCCACGCATCCCAAGCCCGCAGCGGTGGTACGGCCCGGCCGGGCCTGGCTGTTGAGCAACGACACCGCCCACGTGGCCCAGATCGAAACCGAGCTGGGCGCCGAGGGCTGGCGCGTCGATCTGCGCCTGCGCTCCCTGCAGCACCTGCTGCTGCACCTGCATTGCGAGGCGTCGCCGCCGGACGTGCTGGTGTGCGGGCTGCAGTTCGACGACGGCGACGCGTTCGGCCTGATGCGGCTGCTGACGCACGACCCGCTCGCGCCCGCGCTGTTCATCGTGCTGCAGCAGCAGCAACGGGTGGTGCTCAAGAGCGTGCTGGCCATGGCCGGCGCCTGCAACCTGAAGGTGGCGGGCTGCGCAGAGCGGCCCTTGGCCACCGGTCAAATCGCGCAGGCGCTGCGCTCGTACCGCGTCGCGGTGCCGGCCCGCGCGCCGGCGGCGGCGACGGAGCTCACGGCCGAGGCGCTGCGCTCGATGCTCAAGCACGACCGCCTGCAAGTCTGGCTGCAGCCTCAGCTGCGCGTGGACAGCCGCGAGGTCATGGGCGTACAGGCGCGCCTGCACGGCGTGGCCGAGGACGGCACGCAGGTGCTGCCCGCGCGGCTGCTGCCCGCGCTCAGGCGCCACGGCCTGCTGGAAGCCGCCACCCTGGCGCTGATGCGCCAGACCTGCGGGTTCCTGGCGGAGTGCGTGCAGGAAGGGCTGCCCCTGATCGGCTCGATCAAGGCGTCGATGCACTCGCTGTCGGACCCTGATTTCTGCATCGAGCTGCAACGCATCGTGCAGGCCAGCAAAGTCGATCCGGCCTGGATCACGATCGAGATCAGCGAGAGCGACGCGGCCGGGGACCTGCCCACCGTGATCGAGAACACCGCGCGCTGCCGGCTGCTGGGTTTCAACCTGTGCATCGCCGATTTCGGCACCGCCTACTCCAGCCTGACGCAGCTGGCGCAACTGCCGCTATCGGAGCTGAAGTTCGACCGCTCGCTGGTGGAGAGCATCGACGCCGACACGACCCGGCGCACGATCGTGGCCTCCTGCGCCGGCTTGGCGCGCGGCCTGGGCCTGCGGGTGGTGGCCGACGGCGTGGAGACGGCCGCCGAGCTGCGCGCGCTGCAGGCCGCCGGCTGCACCGAGGTGCAAGGCAACCTGCTGACGCCGCCCATGTCCATGGACGCGATGCGCCAGTGGCTGCGCGGCCTCGACGGGCTGCGCGTGCCGCTGGGCAAGCGGCGCACGACCAGCCCCTGCTGAGGACCAAGCCGCGCCCACGGGGCGGCCAAGGCCGGGTTGGGCTTCCCGCCCACGCGGCATGAAACGGCGCGCTCACCGCGCCTTTCACCGCTTCAACGCCTTCACATTCCCTCTTCCGCCGCGCTTCCTCACGGGCAGCGCGGCGTCCTGTCTCGCGTGCGCCCCCCACGGGCAAGCGCACGCTTGTGCGCTACCGCGCCGGGCCCGCCGCCACCCACACTGCCACGCACTGACAGGGCAGTCAGCCCAGGCTGACAGTAAGGGCTTCAGAGTGAGCCCATCTGCAGCGCAAGTGCCCGCCAGGCAATGATTTTTCGAGAATGGGCCACATTGGCACGGAACTTGGAACTGGCAGGAGCGAGGCAGCCGGAACTGGGCGCGATGACCGCCCCGGACCGTCTCCTTCCCACTCGTCCACCTGCAGGGCATTCCATGAGCACCACGAACCCGGGCTCCGCGGCAGCGGCCACCGGACCCGACGACTCCACCCAGGTCATCTCGCTGTACCAGGCCCGCAAGAAGATCTACCCGCGCTCGGTCAGCGGCCTCTTCGCCCAATGGCGCTGGGCCCTGGTGTGGCTCACGCAGATCGTCTTCTACGGGCTGCCCTGGCTGATGTGGAACGACCGCCAGGCGGTGCTGTTCGACCTCGGCGCGCGGCGCTTCTTCATCTTCGGGCTGGTGTTCTACCCGCAGGACCTGATCTACCTCTCGGCCCTGCTGATGGTCTCGGCCTACGCGCTCTTCCTGTTCACGGCCGTGGGCGGGCGGCTGTGGTGCGGCTACGCCTGCCCGCAGACGGTCTACACCGAGATCTTCATGTGGGTCGAGCGCAAGATCGAGGGCGACCGCGCCCGGCGCATGAAGCTCGACGCGGCGCCCTGGAGCGCGCAGAAGCTGCTGCGCAAGGGCGGCAAGCAGGCCGCGTGGATCGCGATTGCGCTGTGGACGGGCTTCACCTTCGTGGGCTACTTCACGCCCGTCAAGACGCTCGCCGGGGAGGTGATGAGCCTGTCCACCTCGCCGTGGGAGACCTTCTGGGTGCTGTTCTACGGCTTCGCCACCTGGGGCAACGCGGGCTTCATGCGCGAGCAGGTGTGCAAGTACATGTGCCCCTACGCGCGCTTTCAGAGTGCGATGTTCGACAAGGACACGCTGATCATCAGCTACGACGCCGAGCGCGGCGAGCCGCGCGGCTCGCGCTCGAAGAAGGCCGACCCGGCCAAGGCAGGCCTGGGCTCGTGCGTGGACTGCACGCTGTGCGTGCAGGTGTGCCCCACGGGCATCGACATCAGGAAGGGCCTGCAGTACGAGTGCATTGGCTGCGCCGCGTGCGTGGACGTGTGCGACGACGTGATGGACAAGATGAGCTACCCGCGCGGGCTGGTGCGCTACGACACGCAGAACGGCTTGCAGCAGCACCTCTCGCGCGGCCAGGTGCTGCAACGCGTGCTGCGCCCGCGCATCCTGATCTACACCGGCATCCTCGTCCTCATCTGCATCGCCGTGGGCTGGAGCATCGCCACGCGCACGCCGTTCAAGGTGGACGTGGTGCGCGACCGCTCCACGCTGGCGCGCCAGGTGGACGGCGGCGCCGTGGAGAACGTGTACCGGCTGCAGGTGATGAACGCGGCCGAGGCGCCGCAGTCCTACACCGTCACGGCCGAGGGCCTGCCGGGACTGGCGCTGGCCGAGCCGGTGGAGCTCAAGCTCGGCCCGGCCGAGGCGCACTGGGCCACCATCGCGCTGCGCGTGCCGCCGGAGACCGCGGCTTCTACGAGCGCGGGCGCGCACGAGATCCACTTCACCATCGAGCGCCAGGCGCACGACGGCGAGCGAGCGCGCAGCGTGGTGGAGAAGTCCACCTTCATGCTGCCGCGCTGAGCAGCGGCGGTCCGGGCGGGCCCAGCCCGCCGCCTTCCAGAACTACGGCCACAAGGGCGCCCTCGACGGCGCCTTTTCATTTCCAACCCCGGGCCAGGCTCCGGGCTTTTCCCGGGGCCCTGGAGATGTTGCAGGGCACAACGTTTGCCGCAGTGCGTCACTACAAACAGGAGAGCACATGGCGGTGAACGATCTTGCACGCACGCTTGAATTGCCCAAGCGGGCGGTGGCGCTGGTATTGGCGGGCGGGCGGGGGACGCGGCTCAAGCAGCTCACCGACCGGCGCGCCAAACCGGCCGTGTACTTTGGCGGCAAGTTCCGCATCGTCGATTTCGCGCTGTCCAACTGCCTGAACTCCGGCATCCGCCGCATTGGCGTCATCACCCAGTACAAGAGCCACAGCCTGCTGCGCCACCTGCAGCGCGGCTGGGCCTTCCTGAAAGCGGAGATGAACGAATTCGTGGACCTGCTGCCGGCGCAGCAGCGTATCGACGAGGAAAACTGGTACCGCGGCACCGCCGACGCGGTCTACCAGAACGAGGACATCATCGACAGCTACCGGCCCGACTACGTCATCGTCCTCGCCGGCGACCACGTCTACCGCATGAACTACGCCGTGATGCTGGCCGACCACGTCGCCAGCGGCGCGGAGTGCACCGTGGGCTGCATCGAGGTGCCGCGCGCCGATGCCAGCGGCTTCGGCGTGATGGCGGTGGACACTAACTGGCGCATCACGGACTTCGTCGAGAAGCCCGCCGACCCGCCGCCCATGCCCGGGCAGCCCAACACCTCGCTAGCGAGCATGGGCATCTACATCTTCAACCGCGAGTACCTCTTCAAGGAGCTGGAGCGCGACGTGCAGGACGAGGGCTCCGGGCACGACTTCGGCCATGACGTGATCCCGCGCGCGGTGCGCCAGGGCGTGGCGATGGCGCATCCCTTCAGCCGCAGCGGCGTGGTGGGCGGCGGCGGCGAGCCCTACTGGCGCGACGTGGGCACCATCGACGCGTACTGGGACGCCAACATCGACCTCACCGCCGCGCGCCCGCTGCTGGACCTGTACGACCAGCGCTGGCCGATCCTGACCTTCCAGCCCCAGCTGCCGCCGGCCAAGTTCATCACCGAGGGCCGCCCGGGCTGTGGCAGCGCCACGGACTCGCTGGTGTCGGGCGGCTGCATCGTGGCCGGGCGCGTGACGCGCTCGGTGCTGTTCTCCAGCGTGCGCATCGACGCCGGCGCCCAGGCCGAGCGCAGCGTGCTGCTGCCCTACGTGCAGCTCGGCCGCGACGTGCGCCTGAACCGCGTGGTGATCGACCGCGGCTGCATGATTCCCGACGGCATGGTCATCGGCGAGAACCCGGCCGAGGACGCGCGCCGCTTCGAGCGCACCGCGCAGGGCATCACGCTGGTGACGCGGGAGATGCTGGCGCGGCTGTGAGCGCGCGCCGGGGCGCCGGCGCCCTGCCTCCAACTTGGAGCGGCGCACCAGCGCCGGCTCAGCGTCCGGGCCGCACCCTGTAGGGCGGCGCTGCGCCCGCGCCGGTGCGCAGCAGCACCAGCGCCTGCTGCACCCCAGGCACGGCGCGGGCGAAGCGCTCCAGCTCGGCCGCTGCGTGCGGCCCGGCCGCGCAGCCCTCGATGAACACCACCCGGCCCTGCACCGTCGCCCACAGCGAGGTGCCGGCGAACAGCGCCGGCCGGTCGAGTGCCGCGGCCCGCAGCGCCTGGGCGATGCCCTGGTCGTAGGCATAAGCGTTGGGCCGCTCGCATTGGCCCGCGAGCCAGCAGGTGGTGCCGCGCTCGGCACGGTGGTGCGCCTGCACGCGGCGCTCGGCCTCGGTCATGAACGGGCCCAGGGGCACGGGGCAGTCCGGCACTTCGGACGAGAGCGGGAAGAAGGGGTCGTCGAACCAGTTGCGCAGCTCGTCCGGCGCCTGGGCCAGGGCGGCTGACGCCAGGACGAGGAACGGCAGGCAGGACAGGACACCGCGGCGCTGGTCCATGGCACCGATCGTCTCACTCCCCCACCGGCGCCTGCGCCGTCCCCTCCAGGTGCACCGCCGGCACCCGCGACGCCATCCAGGCGCCCAAGGCCACGCACACCGCCAGCACGCCGTAGACGACGTGGAAGGCGTGCGTGAGCGCCTGCGGCGACAGGTCCACCGACAGCGCCGCCGGCGCCGCGCCCTCGCCGCCCGGCGCCACATGCAGCAGCACGAAGGCCAGGCCGCCGAAGATGGCGGTGCCCAGCGAGGCGCCCAGCGAACGCGTGAGCGCCAGCAACCCCGCGGCCGCGCCCAGGCGCGCGCGGCCGGCCAGCACCTGCGTGGCCAGCTGCGCGCTGGCCATCACGGTGCCGAAACCCAGTCCTACCGCCCCTGAGGCCATGGCCAGCAGGCGCGGCGAGGGCGGTGCCAGCGCCAGCACGCCCAGCGCCGCGGCGGCCAGCGCCAGCCCGTAAGGCGGCGTGCGCGTGGGCAGCGCGGTGCGCGCGGTGAGGCGGCCGTTGAGCGTGGCCCCCACCACCAGCCCCGCGGTCAGCGGCAGCATCTGCAGCCCGGCGTCCGCGGCGCTGGCGCCGTGGCCCAGCTGGAGCTGGATCGGCAGCAGGAACACCAGCGCGAACATGCTCGCGGCGAACACCAGCACCGTGCCGCAGATCCAGCCCACGCCGGGCAGCCGCAGCAGGTCCAGCGGCAGGAACGGCGCCGGATGGCGCCGCTGCTGGCGCAGCAGCACCGCGCCGGCGGCCAGGCAGGTCAGCACCAGCGCCACGCTGGTGGCCGACAGCCAGTGGAAGCGGTGCCCCGCCAGGCTGAACCACAACAGCGCCGTCACGGCGGTGAGCACGAACAGCAGCACGCCCCAGGGGTCGGTGGGCGCGCCGCGCAGCGCCCCGTGCGGGCCGGACGGCAGCCGCCACACGCGCCAGGCCGCCAGCGCGCACAGCGGCACGTTGGCCAGGAACAGCCAGCGCCAGTCAGCGTGGTGCACCACCAGCCCGCCGATCACCGGCCCGCCGACGCTGGACGCGGTGAAGACGATGGCGAAGTAGGCCTGGTAGCGCGGGCGCAGGCGCGGCGGCACCAGCTCGCCGATGAGCGCCTGCGACAGCACCATCAGCCCGCCACCACCCAGCCCCTGCAGCAGCCGCGCCGCCACCAGTGGGCCCATGCCCCGCGCCAGCCCGCAGGCCAGCGAGCCCAGCGCGAACACCGCCAGCGCGGCCAGCAGCATGTTGCGGCGCCCGAAGCGGTCGCCCAGCCGGCCGTACACCGGCGCCATCACGGTGGCGGCGATGAGGTAGCCGATGGCGATCCAGGCCGAGTCGCCCAGGTCCCGGAAATCCGCGGCGATGCGCGGCGTGGCCGTGGCCAGCAGCGTCTGGTCCACCGCGGCGAGGAACATGGGCAGCATCACCGCGCTGAACAGCGCCAGCACCGCCTGCCGCGACGGCGCCCCGGCGGGCGCCGCGGGCGCAGAGGGGTCCAGGGCGGGCGGCTGCGGCGGGTCCAGCGTGCGGGGCATGCGGGCGCGGCTGCAAGCCACATGCCGGCCTTGCGGGCATAGGCTATTTCCTGTCACACCGCCGTCATTCAAATGTCCGCAGCTCCTGAAGCCGGGTTGTCCAGGCGTGGTGGCCAAGACAAACCAGCTGCCCGGGCATTTAGCACACAGTTTTCCACTGCACGTGCCGCGATTCGAAAAGGCCCGGGAATGCTTGACGTGCATCAAGAGTGCCGCCCCTGCCGCACTCCAGCATGGAACCGGCCGCACTCCGAGCGGTCGCACGCCTCGCGAGGCCGGCTGCGCAAGCAACCGAATATTCCCGCCGGTGCATATGCCAAGTATTGCACTGCAACATGAAATTGGCGGTATTTGGCGGGCATTTTGACTTTTTGGCCTCCCGCGATGCATTCATAGTGCCGCCACCGACCCTTCGATATTGATCGATGTCCAGACAGCGAAGAACGATGCCCGAACAACAGCTTTCCCCCGGCAGCCATGCCGCCGCGATCGTGCCCAAGGTCCAGGCACCGGCTCCGGTGTCCCTCCCGGCGGCCAAGGCCGCGCCCGCGGTGCAGCCGGCCGGCGCAAGCCCCGGCAAGAGCCAGCTGGCCGCGCAGCAGCTCGACGAGGCGGCACACGCGCTGCTGTCGCGGGCAGCGATGGGCCTGTCGCCCATCAGCTTGGCACTGGCCTGGGCCGACTGGACGATGCACCTGGCCGTCTCGCCGGGCCGGCAGTCCACGCTGGCCCAGCAGGCGATGCAGCTGGCGGCCGACCTGTTGCCGGCGCAACCCGGCACCGCGCAGCCGCCCGAGCGCGACGACCGCTTCCGCGACCCGGCC
Source organism: Azohydromonas australica DSM 1124 (assembly GCF_000430725.1). GTDB lineage: Bacteria > Pseudomonadota > Gammaproteobacteria > Burkholderiales > Burkholderiaceae_C > Azohydromonas > Azohydromonas australica. The sequence continues at coordinate 83,881 of NZ_KE387205.1, read as the reverse complement.
TGGCAGCAGTGGCCGTTCCAGCAGCTCAAGGCTGGCTACCAGGCCAGCTGCGCGTGGTGGGAGCAGGCGGTGAAGGTCGAGGGCGTGGCGAGCCACCACGCGCATCTGGTGAACTTCTTCACCCGCCAGGCGCTGGACGCGCTGTCGCCGTCCAACTTCGCCCTGACCAACCCGCTGGTGCTGCAGGCCGCGCGCGCGACCGCCGGCGGCAACCTGGCGCAGGGCGCGCAGCGGCTGGCGCAGGACCTCGCGCAGCAGGCCGCCAAGGGCGCGCAGGCCGACGCGCCGCTGCAGCCGCTGCCCTACGGCGTGGGCACAGACGTGGCCGTGACGCCGGGCAAGGTGGTCTACCGCAACCACCTCATCGAGCTCATCCGCTACGAGCCCACCACCGCCACGGTGCATCCGGAGCCGGTGCTGATCGTGCCCTCGTGCATCATGAAGTACTACATCCTGGACCTCTCGCCCGGGAACTCCATGGTGCGCTACCTGGTAGGCCAGGGGCACACGGTCTACATCATTTCCTGGCGCAACCCCGACGCCACCGACCGTGACCTGGGCATGCGCGACTACCTGCGCAGCGGCGTGATGGACGCCATGGCCGCGGTGGCGCACACCAGCGGCGCGCGCCGCGTGCATGCCGCGGGCTACTGCCTGGGCGGCACCTTCCTGGCGATCGTGGCGGCGGCGCTGGCCGGCCACACGGCCGCCGCGCCGGCCGAGGCGCACCCGCTGCGCCGCCAGGGCGACATCGCCGACCTGCCCACGCTGGCCAGCGTCACGCTGCTGACCACGCTCACCGACTTCAGCGAGCCCGGCGAGCTGGGCGTGTTCATCGACGACGACCAGCTGCGCACGCTGCGCGAGGAGATGGCGCGCACGGGCTTCCTCAGCGGACGCCAGATGGCCGGCACCTTCCAGTTCATCGGCTCGCGCGACCTGATCTGGGCGCGCAACGTGCGCCGCTACCTGCTGGGCGAGGAAGACCATCCCAACGACCTCATGAGCTGGAACGCCGACGCCACGCGGCTGCCCGAGCGCATGCACTCGGAGTACCTGCAGTCGCTGTACCTGGGCAACGCACTGGCCACGGGCCGCTACCGCGTGGGCGACGTGGCGGTGGCGCTGTCGGACATCCACGCCCCGCTGTTCGTGGTGGGCACGGCGCGCGACCACGTGGCGCCGTGGAAGTCGGTCTACAAGATCCACCTGCTCACCGACACCGACACGACCTTCGTGCTGGCCAGCGGCGGGCACAACGCGGGCGTCGTCTCCGAGCCCGGGCATGCGCGGCGCAGCTACCAGATGGCCCAGCGCGCCCGCGGCCAGGGCTACGTCACGCCCGAGGACTACGCCGCCACGGCACCCACGCACGAGGGATCGTGGTGGGAGGCGTGGAGCGCCTGGCTGGCCGAGCATTCCGGTCCGCGCGTGGCCGCCAAGCCCATCCCGGCCGACATGGCGCTGGAAGACGCCCCGGGCCAGTACGTGCACCAGCGCTATGCGGACTGAGGCCCACACCGCCCTGCTGGGCGAGCGCCCCGACACCGACCTCGTGCACCGGCTGGAGTCCGAGCTGCGCACGCTGCAGGGGCGCATCCAGCAGCTGGCCCTCGCGCTGCGCGCACCGCTGCAGACCGAGGCCGACGTGGAACGCATCCTGCAACGCCCGCCCACGCCGCCGGTGGCGGTGGAGCGGCGCAGCGAAGGTGGCGGGCACAACTACCGCGGCCCCGAGCGCCGCGCGGCCCACCTGTGGGACGAGCTGCGCGCGCTGCTGGTGCTGCGCTACCAGCTGTGCAGCCGCCTCGCCGTCGCGGTGGGCGCGCCCGCCGTGCGCGACCTGCTGGCCGCCGCCGACGCCCAGCTCCAGCGCGAAGGTTTCAGCGGCACCCCGGCGGGCATGGCGCTGTAGCGCCGGGCCTGCCCCCAACGACCCGGGAACGCCGGCCGCGCGCCGCGCGGGGGCGTTCCTTGTCCGAATACACCGTTTCCTACCAGAAACACTCAACCCAATCTTCAAGAGGACACCATGGACCAAGCCGTCAACACCGCCTCCCTCACCAACGAAGTGACCCAGCGCCTGTCGCGCCTGGGCCTCGCCGGCAAGAAGGGCCTCGTCGTGGGCGTCGCCAACGAGCACAGCATCGCCTGGGGCTGCGCCGAGCTGGCCAAGCTGCAGGGCGCCGAGGTGGTAGTTTCCTGCCTCAACGAAAAGGCCACGCGCTTCGTGTCGCCGCTGACCGAGCCCGCGGGCATCCCGCTCAAGCCCTGCAACGTCGAGAACCCCGGCGAGCTGCAGGCGCTGGTGGACTTCGCCATCGAGAAGCTGGGCCGGCTGGACTTCATCGTCCACTCCATCGCCTGGGCGCCGCTGGAAGACCTGCACGGCCGCGTCATCGACAGCTCCTCCACCGGCTTCGCGCGCGCGATGGAAGTGTCCTGCCACTCGCTGGCCGAGCTGGCCAAGCTGTGCGCGCCGCACATGACGCAGGGCGGCGCCATCGTGACCATGAGCTACCTGGGCGCCGACGAGGCCGTGCCGCACTACGGGCTGATGGGCCCGGTCAAGGCCGCGCTGGAGTCGCTGGTGCGCTACATGGCGGTGGAACTGGGCCCGCAGGGCATCCGCGTGCACGCGGTCTCGCCCGGCCCGATCCACACCCGCGCCGCCTCGGGCATCGCCGGCTTCGACGAGCTGATGGCCGGCGCCGTGGCCAAGTCGCCGCTGGCCCGCGCCGTGACGCTGGACGAGATCGCGCAGCTCACGAGCTTCCTGTGCAGCGACGCGGCCTCCGGCATGACGGGCCAGACCATCTACGTGGACGCCGGCTGCCACGCGGTGGCTTGATCGCCCTCACCGACAACACGAACAGAGAATACCAAGTCATGAACGCCCTGCCCGGAACCGAATACATCGAGAACGTCACCTACGACGAGATCAGCGTCGGCCAGACCGCCAGCCTCACGCGCACCATCACCGGCGAGGACATCCAGGCCTTCGCCGCCGTCTCCGGCGACACCAACCCCGCGCACCTCAACGCCGAGTACGCCGCCGACACCCTGTTCCACGGCGTCATCGCCCACGGCATGTGGGGCGGCTCGCTGATCTCCGCGCTGCTGGGCACGGTCTTCCCCGGCCCGGGCACCATCTACCTGGAACAGGACCTGCACTTCACCAAGCCCGTGCGCATCGCCGACACGCTCACCGTCACGGTGAAGGTCGCGTCCAAGGACGATGCCAAGAAGCGCGTGGAGCTGGACTGCGAGGTCGTGAACCAGAAGGGCGCCTGCGTGCTCTACGGCAAGGCGCGCGTGCTCGCGCCCACCGCCAAGGTGAAGCTGCCGCGCGACAAGGCGCCCAAGATCCACCTCTTCGACGCCCAGGCGCGGCTGCGCGCGCTGCTGGCGCTGGGCGCGGACATGCCCGCGGCCAAGTGCGCGGTGGTGCACCCCTGCGACGCCGACTCGCTCTCCGGCGCCATGGACGCGGCCAAGCTCGACCTGATCGACCCGGTGCTCATCGGCCCGGAGCTGCGCATCCGCCACGTGGCGCAGGAAGCCGGCATCGAGCTGGGCGACGTGCGCATCATCGACACGCCCTACTCCGAGGCCGCGGCCGAGGTGGCCGCCGAAATGGCGGCCAAGGGCGAGGTGGAGATGCTGATGAAGGGCAGCCTGCACACCGACGAGCTCATCCACGCCGTGCTGGGTCAGAAGGCGCTGCGCACGGGCCGGCGCATGTCGCACGTGTTCCGCTTCGACGTGCCGCTGTACCGCAAGCCCATCCTCATCACCGATGCGGCGCTCAACATCCAGCCGTCGCTGATGGAGAAGAAGGACATCATCCAGAACGCCATCGACTTCGCGCGCACCATGGGCGTGGACAAGCCCAAGGTGGCGATCCTGGCGGCGGTGGAGACGGTCAACCCGTCCATGCCCTCCACGCTGGACGCCGCGGCGTTGTGCAAGATGGCCGACCGCGGCCAGATCAACGGCGGCCTGCTCGACGGCCCGCTGGCCTTCGACAACGCGATCTCGGCGCAGGCCGCGTCGATCAAGCACATCGCCTCGCCCGTGGCCGGCGACGTGGACATCCTGGCCGTGCCCGACCTGGAGGCCGGCAACATGCTCGCCAAGCAGCTGGAGTACCTGGCCGGCGCCAGCGGCTCCGGCGTGGTGCTGGGCGCGCGCGTGCCCATCGCGCTGACCAGCCGCGCCGACGGCCCGGACGCGCGCGTGGCCTCGGCGCTGCTGGCCAAGCTGGTGGCGCACAACGCGCGGCGCGACCACTCGCGCCAGAACTGGCACCAGGAGGGCTGAAGCGATGGGTGTCCTTTCCGTCAACGCCGGCTCCTCGACGCTGAAGTTCGCCGTCTACCCGCTGAGCGACGGCGAGGTGCAGCCGGCCCTGATGAGCGGCAGCTTCGAGGGGCTGGAGCCCCAGGGGCAGCTGCGGCTGAGCTGGAGCGTGGGCCCACGGCGCCAGCAGCGTGAACTCTCCGCCGGCGCCGACCCGTTCGCGCAGGCGCTGGTCAGCCTGAGCGAGCTGCTGGAGACCGAGACCCGCGACGGCTCCAAGCTGCGCATCGAGGCCGTGGCGCACCGCGTGGTGCACGGCGGCGCGCTCTACCGCGACAGCGTGCTGGTCGATGACAAGGTGATCAAGGCGCTGGAGCCGCTGTGCCCGCTGGCGCCGCTGCACCAGCCGCACAACCTGGCGGGCATCCGCAACTTCATGCGCGTGCTGCCCGGGCTGCCGCAGGTGGCGTGCTTCGACACCGCCTTCCACGCCCACCTGCCCGAGGTCGAGTACAGCTTCGCGCTGCCCGGGGCGCTGCGCGAGCAGGGCGTGCGCCGCTACGGCTTCCACGGCCTGTCGTACCAGTTCATCCTGGGCGAGCTGCTGCGCCACGGCGCACCGGCGCAGGGCCGGCTGCTGATGGCGCACCTGGGCAACGGCGCGAGCCTGTGCGCCGCGCGCGAGGGCCGCAGCATCGCCACCACCATGGGCTTCTCCGCGGTGGAGGGCCTGATGATGGGCACGCGCTGCGGCACGCTGGACCCGGGCGTGCTGCTGTACCTGATGGAGCAGGGCTGGACGCACGACCGCATCCAGAAGCTGCTCTACAAGGAAAGCGGCCTGCTGGGCGTCTCGGGGCTGACGGCCGACATGCGCCGGCTGCACGACAGCGACAGCGCCGACGCGCAGCTGGCCGTCGACATGTTCACCTACCACGTGGTGCGCGAGTCCGGCGCGCTCACGGCCTGCCTGGGCGGGCTGGACGTGCTGGCCTTCAGCGGCGGCATCGGCGAGCACGACGTGCGGCTGCGCGCCAACGTGGCCGACAAGCTGGCCTACCTGGGCGTGAAGCTGGACGCGCAGGCCAACGCCCGCGCCACGGGCGAGGAGGCCATGGCCATCCACGCCGAGGACAGCCCGGTGCAGGTGTGGGTGGTGCCCACCGACGAGGGCCGCGTCGCCGCGCAGGACGCGGCACGGCTGGTGGCGCTGCCGGCCAACGGCTGAGCCGGCGCGGCGCCGGGCCCGGACCAGGGCCCGGCCCACTCCTTCGTCAGGCCTCCACCCCCGCCGCCGTACCCTTTTCCACCTTCACCCCGGCCAGCACGAACTCCAGCATCCCGCGGTCCACGGTCTCCTTTTCCAGCAGCAGCTGCGCCAGGGCTTCGAGCCGGGGCCGGTGCTCGGCCAGCGTGGCCCGGACGCGGGCGCGCGACTCCTCCAGCAGCCGCCGCACCTCCGCGTCGATGGCCTCTGCCGTGCGCTCGCTGCAGTCGCGCTGCTCCGGCGCGCCCGGCAGGCCCAGGAAGGCCGCGCGCGGCGAGGCGTCCCAGGTCGCCAGCCCCAGCGCCTCGCTCATGCCGTACTGCGTCACCATGTGCCGCGCCATGTCGGTGGCGCGCTGCAAGTCGTTGGCGGCGCCGGTGGAGATGTCGTTGAACACCAGCTCCTCCGCCACCCGCCCGCCCAGCAGCACGTCCAGCCGGTCCAGCAGCTCGCTGCGGCGCAGCAGGTAGCGGTCCTCGGTGGGCGACTGCTGGGTGTAGCCCAGCGCGCCGATGCCGCGCGGGATGATCGACACCTTCGCCACCCGGTCGGCGCTGGCGCGGTACTCGGCCACCAGCGCGTGGCCGGCCTCGTGGTAGGCCACGAAGCGGCGTTCCTCGGGGTTCATGACGCGGTTGCGCTTCTCCAGGCCGGCCACGATGCGGTCCAGCGCCTGCTCGAAGTCCTGCATGTCCACGGCCTCCTTGCCCTGGCGCGCGGCGTGCAGCGTGGCCTCGTTGACCAGGTTGGCCAGGTCCGCGCCGGCGAAGCCGGGGGTGCGCGCGGCCATGGAGTCCAGGTCCACCGCGGGCGCGAGCTTCACGTTCTTCACGTGCACGTCCAGGATCTGGCGCCGGCCCTTCATGTCGGGCTTGTCGATGGCCACGTGCCTATCGAAGCGCCCCGGACGCAGCAGCGCCGGGTCCAGGATCTCGGGACGGTTGGTGGCGCCCATGATGATGACGCCGCGGTGGCTGGTGTCGAAGCCGTCCATCTCCACCAGCAGCTGGTTGAGCGTCTGCTCGTGCTCCTGGTGCCCGCCGCCCATCAGCCCCGGGCTGCGCGCCCGGCCCAGCGCGTCGAGCTCGTCGATGAACACGATGCACGGTGCCTTGGCTGCGGCCTGCTCGAAGAGGTCGCGCACGCGCGCGGCGCCCACGCCCACGAACATCTCCACGAACTCCGAGCCGCTGAGCGAAAGGAAGGGCACGCCGGCCTCCCCCGCCACCGCCTTGGCCAGCAGCGTCTTGCCGGTGCCCGGCGCGCCCACGATCAGCACGCCCTTGGGGATCTTGCCGCCCAGGCGCCGGTAGCGGTCGGGCGTCCTGAGGAACTCCACCACCTCCATCAGCTCGTCGCGCGCCTCGTCGATGCCCGCGACGTCCTTGAAGGTGACGCCGGTCTCCTGCTGCAGGTAGACCTTGGCCTTGCTCTTGCCGATGGACATCAGCCCGCCCGCGCCGCCGGGGCCGCCGATGCGTTTCATCAGCAACCACCAGATGCCGAAGAACACCAGCGCCGGCGCCACCCACGACAGCAGCAGCGGCAGGAAGGTGCTGCGGCGCACGCTGCCGTAATGCACCTTGGCCGCGTCGAGCTGCGGCACCAGCGTCGGGTCGTCGACCAGCACGGTGACGAAGCGCTGCTCGCTGCCCGGGGTGCGCAGGTGTTCGAGCCGGTCCGGCGGCAGCACCTTCTCCAGCGCGTCGGGCTTGAGCGTGCCCTCCGCCATGCCCTCGGCCAGCACCAGGTCCTGCACGCCGCCGGCCACCACGGCCTGCTTGAACTCGCTGTAGGTCAGCGTGAGCGTGTGGCGCGCGCTGATCACGTCCTGCAGCAGGCTGATGAGGAACAGGGCGCCAAGCAGATACCAGATGGAAAAGGTCTGCTTCTTGTCCAGGACAGGAGTGGGCATGCCGGGCCTCCGGGCGGTGCGGGACGCGGCCTGATTGTGCAAGCCGCGCCCGGCCCCGGCCGGTGTGGCGGCTTGACCGGCGTCAGCGGGCGCTCACCCCACGCACCGGCTCAGCGGCGCGCCGGGTGCCCTCCCCGCCGGTGCGTCACGCCGCCACGCTGTCGGCGTCCGCCGGTGCCAGCAGCGCCGGGTAGTCGATGTAGCCCACCGGGCCCGGGGTGTAGAAGGTCTGCGGATTGGGTGCGTTCAGCGGCGCGCCGGTCTTCAGCCGCGTCACCAGGTCGGGGTTGGCGATGAAGGCGCGGCCGAAGGACACGGCGTCCGCGCGGCCCGTCTCCACGGCCTCGACGGCCAGTTCGCGGCCGTAGCCGTTGTTGGCGATGTACACGCCCCTGAAGGCCTGCCGCGCCCAGGCGAAGTCGAAGCCCGCCAGGTCGCGCGCGCCGCCCGTGGCGCCCTCGACGAAGTGGATGAAGGCGATGCCGCGCCGGTCCAGCTCGCGCACCAGGTGCCCGAACACGGCCTGCGGCGCGCTGTCGGCGATGCCGTTGGACGGCGTCACCGGCGACAGCCGGATGCCCACCCGGCCCGTGCCGATCTCGGCCACCACGGCGTCCACCACCTCCAGCGCGAAGCGCACGCGGTTCTCGACCGAGCCGCCGTAGGCGTCGGTGCGGCGGTTGGCGCCGTCGCGCAGGAACTGGTCGATCAGGTAGCCGTTGGCGCCGTGGATCTCCACGCCGTCGAAGCCGGCGCGGATCGCGTTGCGCGCGCCGCGGCGGAACTGCTCCACCACCTCAGCGATCTCCTCGACGCTCAGCGCGTGCGGCACCGGCATCTCGACCTTGCCCGCCTGCGTGTAGGCCACGCCGCCGGGCGAGACGGCGGAAGGTGCCACCGGCTGCGCGCCGCCGATCAGCCCCGGGTGCGTGACGCGGCCCACGTGCCAGATCTGGGCCACGATCTTCGAGCCCGCCTCGTGCACGGCGCGCGTGATGGGCTTCCAGCCCTCGACCTGCGCGTCGGAGTAGATGCCCGGCGTGGCCTGGTAGCCCTTGCCCACGGGCGACACCTGCGTGCCCTCGCTGATGATCAGCCCGGCACCGCTGCGCTGGCGGTAGTACTCGATGTTCATCGCGCTGCCCGGGACGTCGCCCGCGGCCTCGTCGGCGCGGCCGCGCGTGAGCGGCGCCATCACCACCCGGTTGGCGACGGTGATGTCGCCGATGCGCAGGGGCTGGAACAGCATCGCCTCGCCGGCGGCAAGTTCGTCGAGAGCGGCTTGGGGCAGGGGAGCATTCATGGCTTGCGGGGTCCTGTGCTTATTGGGGAATCGGCTCGGGGGCCGGTGAACGCATTCTGGATATGCCTGCCGCGCAGAAAAAGCAGCTCGCGGAGATAGCATTTATTCCTTTGGAGAACAAATCAGCCCATGGACCGTCTGCGCCTGCTGGAAACCTTCGTGCGTGTCGTGGAGAGCGGCAGCTTCTCGGCCGTGGCGCGCGAGGAGCGCACCACGCAGTCGGCCATCAGCAAGCAGGTGCAGGCGCTGGAGGCGCAGCTGGGCACCCGGCTGCTGGTGCGCTCGACGCGGCGACAGGCGCTGACCGAGGCCGGGCAGCTCTACTACGAGCGCTGCCGCTAGGTGCTGGACACGCTGGAGGAGGCGCGCGCCGAGGTGCACCGCACCGAGCACGAGATCAGCGGCTCGCTGCGCGTGGCGGCACCGGTGGCCTTCGGGCGGCTGCACATCGTGCGCCGCCTGCCCGCGTTCTATGCGCGCCATCCACGGCTGCGCGTGGAGCTGCAGCTGGACGACGGCTTCGTGGACCTGGTGTCCGCCGGCATCGACGTCGCTTTCCGCGTGGGCGAGCTCAAGGACAGCGGGCTGATCGCGCGGCGCATCGGCACGGCGCACCGCGCCACGCTGGCCTCGCCGGCCTACCTGGAGCGGCACGGCGAGCCGCAGCACCCTGAGGAGCTGGCGCGGCACAACTGCCTCATCTACACCGGGCTGGTGAAGCTCAACGAATGGAGCTACGAGGACGCGCAGGGCCGGCAGCTGTCGGTGCGCGTGGGCGGCAACTTCGAATCCAACAGCTCCGAGGCGATACGGCAGGCCACGCTGGAGGGCATCGGCATCAACTACGCCCCGGTGTGGAACCTGGCGGAGGACCTGCGCGCCGGCCTCGTGCGCCAGGTGCTCCCGGGCTTCCGCCCGCCGCCGCTGCCGCTGCACGTGGTGTTCCAGCCCACGCGCCGGCCCTCGCTGAAGGTCAACAGCTTCGTGTCCTTCTTCGCCGAGGCTTTTGACCGCGACCCGAACTTCGCGCAGCTGGAGGCGGATGCAGCCTGAAATCCGGCGCCGCCCAGGCTGATCCCGGGATTTCTCTCCGCCCACGGCCCGGGCCGCACGACACTGCGGCCCATGCAGGCCGCCTCCACCGACATCCGGGACACCGAGGGACGGGACATCCGCCACGCGGACGCCGCCGCGCTGGCATTGGCGCTGAAGGCCAGCCGCCGCGACACGCTGGCGACTTTCACCCTGCACGAGGCGGCGGGCCGGCTGCGGGCCCAGCCGGACGACCCCGACCACAACCCGCCGCTGTGGGAGCTGGGGCATGTGGGCTGGTTCCAGGAGCTTTGGACCGTGCGCAACCCCGAGCGCGGGCGCGGCGTGGCGGCCGATCCCGCCGGGCCGCGGACGCCGCCGCTGCGCCCCGGCGCCGATGCGCTGTACGACTCCAGCCGCGTGCCGCACGCGGCGCGCGCCACGCTGCCGCTGCCCGACGCCAACGCCACGCGCGCCGACCTGGCAGCGCAGCTAGAGGCCAGCCTGCACCGGCTGCGCGAGGCCGCGCCGGACGACGCCGGCCTCTACTTCTTCCGCCTGGCACTGCTGCACGAGGACATGCACCACGAGGCCGCGCTGTGGCTGGCCCAGGCGCAGGGCCTGGCGATCGAAGACCCGCGCTGGCAGCCGGTGCCGCTGATCGGCAGCCGTGAGCCGCTGCACGTCGAGGCCGGCACCCGGCGGCTGGGCAGCGCGGCGGGCGACGGCTTCGCCTTCGACAACGAGCTGCAGGCGCATGCCGTGGCGGTGGCCGCCTTCGTCATCGACCGCCGCGCCGTGAGCTGGGACGAGTTCCTGCCCTTCGCCGACGCCGGGGGCTACCGCGACACGCGCTGGTGGCGCGGCGAGGGCGAGCGCTGGTGGCGCGCCGCGCGGCCGCAGGGCCCGCGCTACCTGCGGCGCGACGGCGGCGCGTGGCGGGAATGGCGCTGGGGCCGCTGGCAAGAGCTGGACGGCCGGCTGCCGGCCTGCCACCTCAACCGCCACGAGGCGCGGGCCTGGTGCGCCTGGGCCGGGCGGCGGCTGCCCACCGAGGCCGAATGGGAATCGGCGGCGCTGGCGTTTCCGGCCGCCTTCGACTGGGGCGCGGTGTGGGAGTGGACCGACAGCGACTTCGCGCCCTACCCCGGCTTCGAGCCGCACCCGTACCGCGACTACTCCGCGCCGTGGTTCGGCAGCCATGCCGTGCTGCGCGGCGGCTCCTTCGGCACGCAGCCCCGGCTGCGCCACGTGCGCTATCGCAACTTCTTCGTCCCGGCGCGGCGGGACGTGTTCGCCGGCTTCCGCAGCTGCGCGGCGTAGCGGCCGATGCAGGATGCGCGGGTGCGCACAATGGCGCCCCATCGTGCCGGCCTGCCGCCGGCGCCGCCACGACGAAGGAAACGGCATGAGCACGGACACCGGCACCACCACGGCATTGCTGAACATCGGCGAGGCCGCCGAGCGCTCCGGCGTGTCGGCCAAGATGGTGCGGCACTACGAGTCGCTGGGCCTGCTGCCGCACGTGCGGCGCACCGAGGCCGGCTACCGCCAGTACGGCGAGACCGAGGTCAACACGCTGCGCTTCATCCGCCGCGCGCGCGACCTGGGCTTCAGCATGGCCGAGATCGCCGAGCTGCTGCGGCTGTGGCAGAACCGCCGGCGCAGCAGCGCGGAGGTCAAGCGCATCGCGCAGGCGCACGTGGCGGACCTGGAGCGGCGCATCGCGGAGATGGCGGCCATGAAGCAGACGCTGCAGCAGCTCGTGAGCTGCTGCCACGGCGACCACCGGCCGGAGTGCCCGATCCTGGACGACCTGGGGCAGTGAGGAGACGACGCCCCGGTAAAGACGGACTGCTGCCGCCTTTGGCTGGGACGCTCGCACCCTGATTCGTCACTCCCGCGCAGGCGGGAGTCCAGGCGGCCCCCCAGCTGCCGCAAGCCGATCGGTTTGAACACCGGGGCTTGGGTCGGGGTTGGCAGCACCCAGGCTTCGCGCAGACGTGGGGCCGCCTGGATTCCCGCCTGCGCGGGAATGACGGAGCAGGCAGCGGATCGGGTTTGCTTTCGCTCAGCACCCAACAAGCAACGGCAAGCCATTTGTGCGCCAGCAAGCCCTTGCCGACCTGCGCGATCTCCGGCCGCTGGTCGAGGGCAGGCCGCGTCAGGCCCCGTCGGCCACGCTGAACACCGGCCAAGCCTCCAGGTACTGCCGGGCGTAGTCCAGCTCGCCGCGCGCCTGCGCGTGCAGCGTCAGCAGCGGCTGCCCCGGCGCCACGCGCTGGCCCAGCTTCACGTGCAGCTCCAGCCCGGCCTCGGCCACGTTGGGCGCGCCGGCCAGCGCGGCCAGGCGCGCCAGGCGGCGGCTGTCGATGGCCGTGACCACGCCCTCGCAGCGCGCCAGCGCCGGCTCGCGCAGCAGCGCGCGCGGCGGCGCCCGCAGTCCGCCCTGCGCCTCGCAGATGGCCTGGAACTTCGACCACGCCGCGCCGCTCGCCGCCTGCTGCCGCGCGGTCGCCTCACCCTCGCCTTGCGGCACCCGGCCGCAGAACTCCAGCAGCGCGCCGGCCAGCCGCAGCGACTTGTCGCGCAGGTCCGCCGGGGCGTCGGCCGCGCCCTGCAGCACCGCCAGCACGTCGTGCGCCTCCAGCGCCGGGCCGATGCCCCGGCCCACCGGCTGCGTGCCGTCGCTGCGCAGCACCCGCAGCCGCAGGCCGTGCGCCTGCGCCACCGCCTCCAGCAGCGCGCGCAGCTGCTGGAAATCCAGCTCGCTGCGCACCTTGGCGGTAGGGCCCACGGGCACGTCGATGAGCGCGTGGGTGGCGCCGGCGGCGATCTTCTTGGACAGCACCGAGGCCACGAGCTGCGCGTCGCTGTCCAGGTCCAGCGGGCGCTCCACGCGGATCAGCACATCGTCCGCGGGGCTCAGCGCCAGCGCGCCGCCCCACACCAGGCAGGCGCCCTCGCGCGCGACCACGCGGCGCATCGCGGGCAGGTCCAGTGCCACGGTGGTCAGCGTCTCCATCACGTCGGCCGTGCCCGCGGGCGAGGTGATGGCGCGCGAGGAGGTCTTGGGCACCACCAGCCCGGCCGCCGCGGCGATCGCGACCACGATGGGCGTGGTGCGGTTGCCCGGCAGCCCGCCCACGCAGTGCTTGTCGCCGACGGGCGCGGCGTCCCACGCCAGGCGCTCGCCCACGTCCACCATCGCGCCGGTGAGCGCGACCGTTTCCTGCACGTCCATGCGCCCGCCCCCGCAGGCGGCGAGGAAGGCGGCGATGTGCGTGTCCGGGTAGCGGCCCGCGGCCATGTCGCGCACGATGGCCTGCAGTGCGTCCGCGTCCAGCCGGTGGCCGTAGATCTTGGCACGCACGCGGCTCATGGACTCCAGCACCGGCGCGTGCGAGACGGCCACGTGGTCCCCGGGCCGCGCCCCCAGCACCTGCCAGGCGCTGTTGCTCAGCCCCGCCTCGCCGGGCTGCAGCAGGCCCGGGTCCACCACGTTGAGCGTGGCCACCAGCGAGCGCCCGTTGAGCCGCAGCTGCACGCGCGTGCGCGCCGTGAAGCCCTCGGCGCGGCACACCGGGCAGTCGCGGTGCATGTAGACCACGAACTCCTGCGAGGTGTCGATGCCGATGCGCGCGGCGCGCAGCAGCGGTGCCGGGGCGGCGGTGCCTTCGAGGGTGCAGCTCACGCGTCCAGCTCCACCGTGCGCCCCATCAGCGGCACCGTCGCGGGCCAGCCCAGCTCGCGCTCGATGCGCTGGCGCAGCGCGTCGGCCGCGGCGGGCTCGCCGTGGGTGACGAACACGCGTCGCGGCTGCGAGGTGGTGCGCAGCCACTGCAGCAGCTGTGCCGCGTCGGCGTGCGCCGACAGCCCGCCCAGCGACACCACCTCGGCCTTGACCGGCACGTCCTGGCCGAACATGCGCAAGCTGCGCTCGCCGGCCTGCAGCCGCGCGCCGCGCGTGCCGCCGGCCTGGAAGCCCACCAGCACCACGGTGCTGCGGTGGTCGGGCAGCCGCGCCGCGAGGTGGTGCAGCACGCGCCCGCCGGTGGCCATGCCGCTGGCCGAGACCACCACCGAGGGATAGCGCGCCGAGGACAGCGCGCGCGACTCCTGCGGCGTGCGCGCCATGCGCGCCACCGTGCACATGCCCACGCACTCCTGCGCCGAGAGCCGGTGCTCCTGCGGGTAGCGCTGGTAGAGCGCCGTCATGTCGATGGCCATGGGGCTGTCCAGGAACACGGGCAGCTCCGGGATGGCGCCCTGCTGCCGCAGGCGGTGGACCATGAGCAGCAGCAGCTGCGCCCGGCCCACGGCGAAGGCCGGCACCAGCACCGTGCCGCCGCGCGCCGCGGTGCGGGTGATGACCTCGGCCAGCGCGGCCATCGGGTCTTCCTGCGAGTGCAGCCGGTCGCCGTAGGTGGACTCGATGACGATCCAGTCCGCGCGCGGCGCGCTTTCGGGGGCGCGCATGAGCGGGTCGTCCGGCCGGCCCAGGTCGCCCGAGAACAGCAGGGTGCGGCCATCGGCCTCCAGCGCCAGCGAGGAGGCGCCCAGGATGTGCCCGGCGCGGCGCAGCTCGGCCGTGAGGCCGGGAAGCACCTCGGTGCGCGTGTGCAGCGGCAGCGGCTCGAAGTGGTTGAGCGCCCGCTGCGCGTCGTCCATGGTGTAGAGCGGCTCGGCGGGGTGGTGTCTGGAGGTGTGGTGGCGGTTGGCGAAGGCCGCGTCCTCCTCCTGGATGTGGGCGCTGTCGGGCAGCAGCAGCCGGCACACGTCGGCGGTGGCGGGCGTCGCCAGCACCGGCCCGGTGAAGCCCTGGCGCACCAGCAGCGGCAGCGCACCGGAGTGGTCCAGGTGGGCGTGGGTGAGCAGCACGGCGTCGATGTCGCGCGCCTGGAAGGGCAGCGGCTCCCAGTTGAGCTCGCGCAGCGCCTTCCAGCCCTGGAACAGCCCGCAATCGACCAGCAGCTTCCGGCCCCGGTACTCGACGAGGTACTTGGAGCCGGTGACGGTGCCGGCGGCGCCGAGAAAGCTGAGCTTCATGACAGGCCTCCGCAGACCGCGGGCGCGGCGCCTCGCGGAGTGCCGTCAGGCCGGCTGCACCGGCCGACGGCCGGATCGAGGGCGTACTGCATGGCTGCGCCTCCTGGGTTCTGTCCCGCGGCGCCCGGCGGACGGCGGCTGCCGTCCGCTCTTCGCTTCGGCTGCCGGGACTGTCAGAGCCAGCATAGGCGCGGGCGCTGCCGCGGGCTTGAGTGACATCAAGCCGCGGCGCCGCGCCGGCACGGGGCTCAGCCCCTGGCCGTCACTTCAATGCAGCGGTCGCGGCCTTGGGTTGGCTCACGTCGTTGGGATCCACCTCGACGTCTTGGGTTTCGGGCGGGCAAGCCAGCTCCGCCGGCCGCGTCCAGGGCTTGTCCACGTAGACCTGCCACAGCACCCGGTTGGCGGGGTAGCTCTCCTGGCCGGCGGCATCGCCGCAGGTCTGGGCCGACACCGACTGGCCCGGACCCACCGCCACCACCGAGCCGCGGCGCAGCGTGCAGCTCGCCCGCCAAGTGAGCTGGTTCCAGGTGCTGCAGACCTCATAGTCGCGCCGGTACTGCGCCACCGGGCCACTGGGCATGTCGGCCGACCACCAGCCGCCCAGCCGGTTGGTAGTGCCGCCGGCCGGCGCGGAGCCCGGGCCGTTCCACAGCCGGTACACGAGCACGTCCTCCTTGAGCCGCACCACCGCAACGCCCAGCACGCCGCCGGCGCCGGGCGCCTTGAGCGCGTTCCAGGGCACGGCCTGTTCGTACGCCGGATCGTCGAGCTTCAGCAGCTCGGCGCGGCCCTGCAGGGAGGCTGGCAGGCCCAGCGGATTCGGCGGCGTCGTGGCGCAGCCCGCCAGCACAGCCAGTGCCAGCAGGGCCGGCGCCGCGCGCAGGCCGGCAACGGCCCAAGAAGTTGGTTGCTTGTTCATGGATTCCCTCTGCGGATCGTTGTTGGTTGTGGCGGCCGTACGAGACCGCCTCCTGTCGGTCCGGACCTCCTCGCCGGTCCGGATCACGCTGCTTCATCGCAGCGACGCCACGCCGTCGCAGGGATGTTCCCGGGCGCTTGGGCATGCCGCTCGCTGCGGGGCACGGTACCGCTCTTGCCGCTGCCGCCCGGCATGCTGCCGGCACCGCCCTACGCCACCCTGTCACGACGGCACGGCGACTTGGCCGTGCCACGGGTCCAAAACGGGCCGCGCCGGCGCAGACAATCCCAAGTTACAAAACACACTGAAATAGGACACGTCCCATGAGCCAGGACCGCTTCCACAGCCTCTACACCCATGGCTTCGCCCGCGTGGCCGTGTGCGTGCCCAAGCTCAAGCTCGCCGATCCGCGCCACAACGCGCAGGAGACGCTGGCGCTGCTGCGCGCCGCGCACGAGCAGCGTGCGGCGGTGGCGCTGTTCACGGAGCTGGGCCTGGCGGGCTACACCTGCGACGACCTGTTCCACCAGCGCGTGCTGCTGGACGACTGCGAGGCCGCGCTGGCGCAGCTGCTGCGCGACTCCGAGGACCTGCCCATCCTGGGCGTGGTGGGCCTGCCGCTGCGCGTGGACGACCGGCTCTTCAACTGCGCCGTGGTGTTCCAGCGCGGTCGCCTGCTGGGCGTGGTGCCCAAGACCTACCTGCCCAACTACGGCGAGTTCTACGAGGCGCGGCAGTTCAACGCCGGCTTCAACGCCGTCTCCGACGAGGTGACGCTGGCCGGGCAGACGGTGCCCTTCGGCTCGGAGCTGATCTTCCAGGCCGAGGAGCAGCCGCTGCTGAAGCTGCACGTGGAGATCTGCGAGGACGGCTGGGTGCCGATCCCGCCCTCGACCTACGCCGCGCTGGCCGGCGCCACGGTGCTGCTGAACCTCTCGGCTTCCAACATCACCATCGGCAAGGCCAGCTACCGGCACGACCTGGTGGGCCTGCACTCGGCGCGCTGCCTGGCGGCCTACCTCTACAGCGCGGCGGGCCCGGGCGAGTCCAGCAACGACATGGCCTGGGACGGCCACGGCATGGTGTACGAGAACGGCACCCTGCTGGCCGAGACCGAGCGCTTCGCGCAGGACCATCAGCTCATCTACGCGGACCTGGACCTGGAACGGCTGCAGCACGAGCGCATGCGCATGACCACCTTCGGCCAGACCGTGGGCCGGCACCGCGACGCGCTGGCCGGCTGGCGCGTCGTGAGCTACCGCGCCGAGCTGCCGGCAGAGGAGAAGCTGCCGCTGCGGCGCTACGTGCCGCGCATGCCCTACGTGCCGGCCAACCCGGCGCAGCGCGACGAGCGCTGCCGCGAGGTGTTCAACATCCAGGTGCAGGCGCTGGTGCAGCGGCTGCGCGCCGCAGGCATCACCAAGCTCGTCATCGGCGTCTCCGGCGGGCTGGACTCCACGCACGCGCTGCTGGTGTGCGCCCGGGCGGTGGACCTGATGGGGCTGCCGCGCTCGAACATCCTGGGCTACACGATGCCGGGCTTCGCCACCAGCGGCCGCACGCTGGACCAGGCGCTGCGGCTGATGGCGGCCATCGGCTGCTCCTCGCAGCAGATCGACATCCGGCCGAGCTGCCTGCAGATGCTCAAGGACCTGGGCCACCCGGCGGGCGACGGCGAGGCCGTGTACGACGTGACCTTCGAGAACGTGCAGGCCGGCGAGCGCACCAGCCACCTGTTCCGGCTGGCGAACCTGCATGGCGGCATCGTGATCGGCACCGGCGACCTGAGCGAGCTGGCGCTGGGCTGGTGCACCTACGGCGTGGGCGACCACATGTCGCACTACGGCGTGAACGCCAGCGTGCCCAAGACCCTCATGCAGTACCTGGTGCGCTGGGTGGCCGAGACGGGCCAGGTGGGCGAAGCCGGCAGCCAGGTGCTGCTGGACATCCTGAACACCGAGATCAGCCCCGAGCTGGTGCCCGGCGGCGCAGAGGGGCAGCAGCCGGCGCAATCCACCGAAAGCGCCGTGGGCCCCTACGAGCTGCAGGATTTCAACCTCTTCCACCTGCTGCGCTACGGCTACGACCCGTCGAAGATCGCCTTCCTGGCGCACCACGCCTGGGCCACGGGCGACGACGCCAAATACACGCTGGCGGAAATCCGCAAGCACCTGCAGACCTTCCTGCGGCGATTCTTCCCCAACCAGTTCAAGCGCACCTGCGTACCGAATTCGCCCAAGGTCGGCTCGGGCGGCTCGCTGTCGCCGCGGGGGGATTGGCGGGCGCCTTCGGACGCTTCGTCTGCGGCCTGGCTGGCGGAACTGGAGAGGAATGTGCCGGAGGAGTGAAGCAGCAACTGACCACCAGCGGCTGATCACTTGTTCGGTCTTTTGACACAGGCTTTGGCTCGAACAAAGCCGCTACGCACACCGCTGTACAGGCCGAAGAGAAAACGCGTCATCCCGGCGAAAGCCGGGATCCGCGAGCGCTGCCCTGCCGCCCTCGCCAAAGGCCTGCGTGCCTACACCGTTTAGGCCACGGCCTTGGTGCGCGTGGATTCCGGCTTTCGCCGGAATGACGACGTTATTCTTCTGCGCCGTCAAGGTGGAATTCATGCTGAAAGCCGCCTGATTTCCATCCACACCTGAAATCCACCAACCTCATGCACATCACCATCCTTACCGCCCAGGGCTTCAACGAACTCGACTCCTTCATCGCCCTGGGCATTCTCAACCGCGTCAAGCGGCCCGGCTGGCGGGTTTCCATCTGCGGGCCGGATGAACAATTGACCTCCATGAACGGCGTGGTGGTGCAGGCCCAGGCCACCTTGGTCGAGGCCAATTCGGCCGACGTGGTGCTGGTGGGAAGCGGGATGAAGACGCGTGAATTCGTCAATGACCCAGCGCTGATCGGCCAATTAGAGCTCGATCCCGCGCGGCAATTGATCGGCGCCCAGTGCTCCGGCACTTTGATATTGGCCAAGCTCGGCCTGCTGCAGGGCGTTCCCGCCTGCACCGACCTCCTCACCAAGCCTTGGGTGCAGGAGGCGGGCGTCGAGGTGCTGAATCAGCCCTTCTTTGCCCGCGGCAACGTCGCCACGGCCGGCGGCTGCCTGGCTTCGCAATACCTCGCGGCCTGGGTGATCGCCCGGACCGAGGGCGAGGCGGCCGCGCGCGAGGCCATGCACTACGTGGCACCGGTGGGCGAAAAGGAGGCTTGCGTGGAACGGGCTCTGGCCGCGATCAAGCCTTTTCTGCCCTCCGCGACGGAAGGCCACCCGGTGGCCTGAAAACGGACAGGAACCGCCCGCTTTCGGACATCCGTTATTAATTCACGGCCGCACATCGGCCCCGCGTGAGCAAATGAATGCTTCGCGGTGCCAGGGGGGTTTCGCGGTGTCTTTCCTGATCACTGGAAAGGCATTTTCCGCATGCCCGCATCAAGCATCAAATCTCTCGGGCTCGGCCGTGGACTCCAGAAACCACGACAAAATAGATGGGGCGCAACCCGAAAAGCCACAAGAGTAGGGAATATAAAGTCAGACAGGTGGAATCATCATGAGTGAGCAACTGGTGGGTGGTTGGACGTCGTTCGGCCCGGTGACGCCGGAAGAGCAAGTGATTTTCAAGACCGCGCTCGCGGGCCTGGTGGGCGTGGATTACGTGCCCGAGTCGGTCTCGACCCAGGTCGTGGCCGGGACGAACTACCGTTTCCTGAGCAAGGCCACGCCGGTGTACCCCGGCGCCCAGTCCTATCAAGCCCTCGTCACGATCTTCCAGCCGCTGAGCGGCCAGCCCCACGTGACCAGCATCACCAAGCTCTGACCCTGAATCAGGCTTGACCCGGCTGCGGCGGCTTTCCACGAAAGCCGCCGCTTTTCTTTTTTCAAGGCCGCCTGAAAATCGGCGGCGGCAGGCCCGAAACCCTGTGCGGGCCGACGCTGCGCCATCATGGATGTCTCACGTTCCCCAGGGTGACGGCATGTCCGACCTCCGCTTCAACGTTTTCGGCCAGCTGGTCCAGATCACCGGCTCGCCGGGCCACTGGACGGCCTGGCTCCTTGGTGTCGACGGCAAGCGCCGGCCCGCGAATTTCATCGTCCCGGACTTCGTGCAGGAAGATGAGCTGGAGCAATACCTGGCCGACCTGTTCCACGAATCGGCCACGCCCACCAACGGATCCGTGTTCAGGCTGAAATAAGCACGCCAATCCATGGAAAACTGCTTGCCGAGCCGGCTGCACAGCGGCCCGGCAAACACGGCTTGAATTCGCCGCAAAACAGGCCTCAAGACAGCAGCCATCGAGGGAAAAGCCCGCATGAAATTCGCCATCCGCGCCAGCGCCACCACCTTGTCCTTCCTGTTCCTGCTGAGCGCCTGCGGGGGCGGCGGCGGCGGCAGTGGCGAGAACAGCGGCACCACGATCTTTGCATCGCTGCGGGACATCGCCGAGCCCGTGGCGCCGGCCGTGGCCGACGGCCCGCAGGCCGCGGCGCTGGCCGACTGCACCTTCAACACCGCCCGGGCACAGTCCTGCACCCTCGGCCAGTTGCCCTTCATCGGCACGACCACCGCCACCGTGACCGTGGATGCCGTGATGGCCCGCGTCGTCACCTCGCGCCCCTGGATGGCCCAGCGCCTGCGCGAGCTGCTGCAGACGCTGCCGCCGCCACTGCTGCAGATGATGAAACCCGTCACCGCGATCGTGGTCGGCAGCAAGGTTCGGCCCGCCTTCTACTGGTCCGCCACCGGCGCGCTGTACATCGACCCGCAATACCTCTGGACCACGCCCGAAGAGTTGGCCGAGGTCGACAAGACGCCCGATTACCGCACCGACTTCGGCCAGGCGCTGCAATTCGCCACCCTGTGGCGCTACGTCAAGAACGACCAGCGTGCCTACCAAGCGTATTCGCTCTACGAAGCCAATCCGCGCGGCATCGACGACATCAAGATTCAATTCGCGCACTTGATCCTGCATGAGCTGACGCACGCGGGCGATTTCGCGCCGCCGCGGCTGCTGTCCAGCTTGCCCACCGACAAACCCCTGCTGGAGGTTTTGAACCAGGTGGCGTCCCAGCGGATTTCTTCCCGGCTGTATCTCACGAGCCCCCTGCGCTCCACGGTCCTGAAAGACTTGGGCGATTCGCTGTTCCGCACCGGCCAAACCACGGTACAGCAACAGGCCCTGACCGCCGCCGACGTCGCCCGCGAATTCAGCGCGGACCGCGCCTCGGACGACTATGCCTATTCCTCGCAATACGAGGACGCGGCCATGCTGGCCGAGGAGGCGCTGATGCGCGTCTATTACGGCGTGTCGCGCGATATCGCCGTCACGCCGAAGCCCACGGTCCAGAACCCGACAGGGGCCGATTACATCGTCACCTGGGGCATGCGCGGACGCATCGGCCAGGAAGGCGTCAAGCAGGCCGCGGCACAAGTGGTGGGTGAGCTGCTGCCCGATGCCAACCTCGTGCCGGCCGTTCTCGGCCTGCCCGCGCCGACGCCGATGCGCGTGGGCGCGTCGTGGTGGGACAACCTGGTGCTGGGTTCGCAACCCGCCACGGCGGCCACCGAACGCTCGCAGAGCCTGGGCACCGCCCAGCCGGTGGCGGGGGATTTGCTGAAGCCTTACTGAGCTCATCGAGTTTCAAGACGGCCTGAAATCCGCAGCAAATATTCGCCATGCCCGCCGCAGCGCTGAGCCCGTTCACCACCCTGGTCCTGGAACAAATGTCATCTTTCGGCCCCGTCCAGGCCAAAAGGATGTTCGGCGGCTGCGGCATTTTCAGAATGGGCCTGATGTTCGCCGTCGTCATCGGCGACGAGCTGTATTTCAAGGCCGATGAACAGAACGTCGGGCGGTTCCTGGCGCGAGGCCTGAAACCTTTCACTTATGAAGCCGGGGGCCGCAGCGTGTCGCTGCGCTACTACCAGGCGCCGCCGGAGACGCTGGAGGAGCCGCCGGCCATGGCCGAGTGGGCCGGTGAGGCCTATGCCTGCGCGCTGCGCAACCAGAAGCCGCCCAGGCGCCCCAAGGCCCGCCCCTAAGGCAGGCCCGCCGTGCCTGCAAGCCCTCCGGCACCAACCCCACGCTTCTTGAGGGCGCTTCCAAGGCGCTTGGGGCATGCGGCCATCGGCCCCAGAATCGCGCCCCGATGAACGCAGCACCCACCCTCCGCAAGCCCCTGTTCAAGCGTTTCATGGCCGGCGCGGCCCTGCTGGGCGCCGCGTTGCTGGCACAGGCCGCCACGGCCGGGCCGGCGCCCGCACCGGTCGAGGTGCAGCGGCTGAGCGTGGTGGACGCCAAGTGGCGCTCGTCCTTCGACGCCTTCGAGGCGGCGGACAAGGCCCAACCCGTGCAGCCCGGCGGTGTGCTGTTCGTGGGCAGCTCGTCGATCCGGCTGTGGGAGAACCTGGAAGCGCAATTCCAGGACCAGCCGCTGCTGGTGAAGCGCGGCTTCGGCGGCTCGCAGCTCTCGGACTGCGCCGCGTACCTGGACCGCCTGGTGGTGGCCTACAAGCCGCGCCTGGTGGTGCTGTACGCGGGCGACAACGACCTCAACGCCGGCCGCACGCCGCAGCAGGTGTTCGACAGCTACGTGGAGTTCGTGCAGGGCGTGCAGCGAGCGCTGCCCGACACGCGCATCGCCTACCTCTCCATCAAGCCCAGCCCGGCGCGCGCGTCGCTGCTGCCGCAGATCCAGCAGGCCAACGCGCTGATCCACGAGTACGCCCGGGGCCGGCCAGGCCTGGACTACATCGACATCTACGCGCCCATGCTCGGCGCCGACGGCCAGCCGCGCGCGGAGCTGTTCGGCGCGGACCGGCTGCACATGAACGCCCAGGGCTACGCGCTGTGGCACGAGGTCATCGCGGCGCACCTGCGCTGAGGGCACAGGGCGGCCGGGTTCAGCGCTGCACCTCGGCGCGCGCCTGGCGCCGGCGCTCCCGCCGGACCTTGAGCCGCGCCTTCACCTCGGCGCCGTGCCGGTCGATGGCGGCGCTGGCCTGCGCCACGGCGTAGAGCACGGCGAAGGCGCCGGCCAGCAGGCCGCTGTCCACCCACCACGAGCGCCCGTCGTGCGCGGTGCCGAAGAAGGCCAGCGCCAGCAGCACCAGCAGCAGGTGCGCGACGAACACCGGCAGCGAGGCGCGCCCAAGCAGCTCCAGCACGTGCGGACGCGGCATGCGCGCCGCCAGCGCCGGCCCGTAGCGCAACAGCAGCAACACCAGCGCCACCAGGTTCAGCAGGCGCAGCGGCCCCAGGTGCCACTTGTCGAAGGCGGCGTTCACAAGCGCCGGAAAGCCGCCCTGCGCGCCGGGCCAGGGCACCTGCCCGGCGGCATGGCGCCACAGCAGCGCGACCAGCGCAAAGCCCGCCGCGGCGCGGAACACCCACGGCGGCAGCGCCGGCAGCACGGGTTGGCCGTGCGCGGCGCGCGCGCCCATCCACAGGCCCAGCACCCACAGGAACTGCCAGCCCAGCAGCTCGAAGGCGCCGGTCTCGCGCGCCGGCACGGGGATGCGCGCCCAGTGCGCCGCGGCCTCGTACAGGTGCGTTCCCACGTCCGCCTGCGCCGCCGCCCACAGCGCGGCGCTGGCACCCAGCACCAGCACCCAGCCCCGCCGCCCGCCGCTGAGCAGCAGCAGCGGGCTGGCCAGCATGAACAGGATGTACAGGGGCAGGATGTCCAGCAGCGGCGGGTTGTAGATCAGCATCAGGCCGGCGACGAAGGCCACCAGCGGGCGCTCCAGGTAGAAGGACAGCAGGTCCGTCACGGCCGGCTGGTCCATGAGCAGCCCCAGCAGCGCGATGAGCGTGAACAGCGCCACCAGCAGCGCGCCCTGCACCGCCCAGAGCTTGAGTGCGCGGCCGTGGAAGCCGCGCGTCAGCGCCTCGTCCCCTTCGCGCCGCTGCCGCGCCGTGTACACCTTGGCTGCCACCAAGGCCGACAGGAACACGAAGCCCTCCGCCGCCGAGACGAAGCCGAAGGGCTGGCTCATGGGCGTGGCGTAGCGCGTGGGCAGGTGCGTGAGCGTCATCAGCACCAGCATCAGCCCGCGCAGCGCGTCGATTTCCCACTGGCGCCCGGAAATGGTGGCCGGCGGGGCGAGGACTGAAGGAGCGTTCATTCCGGGCCGACACGGCAACGGGGGTGCCCGGGAAAGGCCCGGGACACTCATGGCGGCGCGCCGCTCAGTGCGCGCGGCCCGGCGCCAGGTTCAATCGCCGCTCGTACTCCTCCAGCGTGCGCTGCCAGGCCGCTCGCGTCTCGCAGCGGCGCCGGTATTCCACCAGCCTCGGAAACGGCGCCACCACGCCGGCGTCCACGCCGCGCAGCACCGTGGTCAGCAGGATGTCGGCCACGGTGAAATCCTCGCCCGCCAGGTACGGGTGCCCGAACAGCTGCCGCTCCATGCCGCCCAGCCAGCGGCCGGCCCGCTCGACGTAGACGCTGCGCCGCTGCGGCGCGTCCGCATCCGTTTCGACGCCGGCGTCGATGAAGGCGATCTGCATCAGCGTCGGCTCCAGCGTCGTGAGCGCCGCGAAGCACCAGCGCGTGACCTCGGCCCGGCCGCGCGTTTCGGCCGGGATCAGCCGCCCCGCCTTCTCCGCCAGGTACAGCACGATCGCGCCGGACTCGGTCAGCACGAAGCCGTCGTCGTCGATGGCCGGCACCTGCTGGAAGGGGCTGATGCGCGTGTACGCCTCGCTGCGCAGCTCGCCGCCCTGCAGGTCCAGGGCGCGCACCCGGTAGGGCAGCCCCAGCTCCTCCAGCGCCCACGACACGCGCAGATCGCGGGTGTGGCCGATCGCGAGCTCGGGAAGCTGGCGGCCGAAGCCGTAGAGGGTGATCACGGGCGGCTCTCCTCCCGGGCGCGGCGCCCGGCACCGTGCGGGCGGGCAAGCAACGTTCCGCAAGGTTGCATCCCGGCAAGTCAGCAGGCGCGCGCGTCACACTCCATGGGACCGCCCATTGCTCTCGCGCCGATCCGCCTTTTCCCACCACCGGAGACCCCGCCTTGAACGAAGCCGAAGCCCGCACCGTGCTGCTGATCCAGGCCATCGAAACCGCTGATGGCGAGGGGCGGCTGCTCACGCCGGCGCAGGGGCGCGAGGCTTCGGAGGTGGTGCGCGCCGGGCTGCCCAAACCCGGGCGCACGCTGCGGCACCAGGCGTGGTCGGAGCGCTTCCTCACGCAGCGCGCGCAGCGGCTGTTCCAGGAGGTGGTGGCGCGCCGCCCCGCGCTGCGCGGCTTCGTCGAAGGCGCCGCGCCCTGGGGCGTGCTGGCGTTGCTGGTGGCGATCGCGGGCTTCGCGGCCGGCTTCGCCTCGGACGCGCTGGCCAACCCGCAGCGCATCAACCTGCTGTCCGCGCCGCTGCTGGCCGTGGTGCTGTGGAACCTGCTGCTGGCGCTGGCCTGGCTGCTGTCGCGGCTGTTCCTGCGGCGCCGGCACGCACCGCGCTCGCTGTCGGGGCTGCTGGCGGGGCTGGCGGCGTGGCCGGGGCGCTGGCGGCGCGGGGGCCTGGCGGTGGCCAGCCGCTTCGGACGCACCTGGGCCCGCGCCGCGGCGCCGCTGTGGCAGGCGCGGGCCCGCGCCGCGCTGCACCTGGGCGCCGCGATGGTGGCGCTGGGGCTGCTGGCCTACGTCGGCGCGCGGGCGCTGACGCACGAGTTCAACGTGGGCTGGGAAAGCCAGCTCATCAAGACGCCGGAGGGCGCGCACCAGGTGCTGGGGCTGCTGTTCCTGCCGGTGAGCGCGCTGCCCGGCCTGGGCGGCGTGGCGCCCTTCACGCTGGACGAGGTGGCGCGCATGCACCACTGGGCCCAGGGCGACCCCGAGCTGGCGGACCGCTGGCTGGCGCTGGTGACGCTGCTGCTGGGCCTGTGCGTGGTGCTGCCGCGGCTGCTGCTGTGCCTGGTGCAGTGGGGCCGGGCGCGGCGGCTGAGCCGGCATTTCCCGCTGGACTTGGCCGACCCGTATTTCGCGCGCCTGATCGCCGACGGCAGTGGCCAGCGCTGGCGCCTGGTGGTGTGGCCCTACGCGCTGAACCTGGACGCCACGCGCACGTCGGCGCTGACGCATCAGGCGCGGGAGCTGCTGGGCGGCGAGACGGCGCTGCAGGTGCAGCCCGCGCTGGCCTACGGCGCGGCGCCGCAGGCGCTGGCCGCCAAGCCGGCCTCGGCCGAGGGCGAGGTGCAGGAGAGCGCCGCGCTGCTGTCGCTGGCCGCCACCCCGGAAGCCGAGACGCACGGCGCCTTCCTGCAGCGGCTGGCGCAGGTGGCGGGCACGCAGGCGCTGGTGCTGCTGGACGCCGGCAGCTTCGCCGCGCGGCTCGGCCAAGGCGAACGGCTCAAGGAACGCGAGAGCCTGTGGCGCGAGTTCCTGCGGCCCTACGGCTTCTCGCGCATCCACGTGGTGGACCTGGGGGCCTGACATGACGGTGCAACCGAAGGACACCGACGCCGCGCGCATCGAGCTGGTGCTCGTCTCCCACACCAACGTGGGCAAGACCACGCTGGCGCGCACGCTGCTGGGCCAGGACGTGGGCGAGGTGCGCGACGCGGCACACGTGACCTTGACGGCCGACCCGCACCGGCTGCTGACCACGGCCGAGGGCGACGAGCTGGTCCTGTGGGACACGCCCGGCCTGGGCGACTCGGCGCGGCTCTACCAGCGGCTGAGCCGCGCCTCCAACCCCATCGTCTGGTTCCTGTCGCAGGTGTGGGACCGCTGGACCGACCGCGCCTTCTTCCTCAGCCAGGAGGCGATGCGCGCCACGCGCGACCACGCCGACCTGCTGCTCTACCCCGTCAACGCCACCGAGGCGCCGGCCGACGCGGGCTACCTGGAGCCGGAGCTGAAGCTGCTGGCCTGGATGGACAAGCCGGTGCTGGTGCTGCTGAACCAGACCGGGCTGCCCGGCGCCACCGGCAGCGACGCGGCGAAGGCCGAGCTGCGCCGCTGGCAGCAGCACCTGCAGGGCGCGCCCGCCGTGCGCGGCGTGCTGCCGCTGGACGCCTTCACGCGCTGCTGGGTGCACGAGCAGGCGCTGTTCGATGCGCTGGGCGCGCAGCTGCCCCCGGCCAAGCAGCCGGGCTTCCGCCGGCTGCAGCGGGACTGGCAGCGGCGCAACGTCGAGCGTTTCCAGGCGTCGATGTCGGCCATCGCAGCGCAGCTGGCGGCGGCAACGCCCATGGAGCAGGTGGTGGAACCCGGCACGGCGAACCAGGGCAAGGTGCTGGCTCGCCTGGCCGGATCAGACGCCGAGGCGCGGCGCGAGCGCAGCCAGCAGGCGCTGCAGCGGCAGGTAAGGCTGGGCCGCGAGGACACCACGCGCGAGCTGCTGCGGCTGCACGGGCTGCTGGGCCGGGCGGAAGACCCGTTCCTCAAGGGGCTGGACCGTGCGGACCTGGTCTCGCGCGCGCCGATGGACCGGGTGCGTGCCGGCCTGGGCGGCGCCATCGCCTCGGGCGCGGTCTCCGGCCTGGCCGCCGATGCCGCCGCAGGCGGGCTGACCCTGGGCGCCGGTGCGCTGCTGGGCGCGCTGGCCGGGGCCGTGGCCTTCGTCGCCGGCGCGGAAGGGCTCAACCGCGCGCGGGGCGTGACGGACGAGCGCCTGCGCCTGAGCGACGCCGCCCTGCGCGGCCTGCTGCAGGAGGCGCTGCTGAAATACCTGGCGGTGGCGCACTTTGGCCGTGGCCGCGGCGAGTTCGAGCACGACCGGCTGCCCGAGGCCTGGGTGGAGCAGGCGCGCTCGCGGGTGGAAGGCGCCGCCGCGGAGCTGGACGCCGTGTTCGCGGCGCAGCGCATCGGCGACCTCGGCGCCGACACCGCCCGGGCGCAGCTGCAGGCGCTGGCGACGCGGCTGGCGCTGGAGCTGCTGGAGTGGCTGTACCCGGAAGCGGCGCTGGACGGGCTGGACCCGGGCGCCGCTGCCGGCGCCGCGCCGGCAGCGGCTCAGTAAGTCTTGTAGGGCAGGAATTTTCCGGACATCGTGATGCTCACGCGGTCCCCGGCCGGGTTGGGCTCGCGCTGCAGGTCCATCTTGAAGTCGATGGCGCTCATGATCCCGTCGCCGAACTCCTCGTGGATCAGCTCCTTGAAGGTGGTGCCGTACACACTGACGAGCTCGTGGAAGCGGTAGATCAGCGGGTCGGTGGGCACGCTGGTGGGCAGCGAGCCCTTGTAGGGCACCACCATCAGCCACTTCTTCTCCTCGTCGCAGAGGCCGAAGATGCCGGCGATCACCTCGGCCTGCTCGGCGTTGAGCGTCATCTGGCCCAGGCACGCGGCCGTGACCCATTCCTTGCTCAGCCCGACCTTCTCGGCCACGTCGGCCCACTTGAGGCCCTTGGACACCTTGGTGGCGATGATCTTCTCGGTGACGTCCAGACGGCTCATGCCCTGTCTCCTTGCGTGCGGCGCTCGCGCCTGCCGCGCGGGACCGGGCACCGCTTGAGTGCGTTCAAGCGGGCACGCGGGCCGCGCGGCGGTTGATGAAGGTGCGCCGGCCCGCGCGGGCGGCCGGCGCGGGGCGCCAGTCCGCAAGGGGCGTGCCACGCGCGGCAGGAAGCGAAGGCGGCTCAGTACTCGCCCTTGAGCAGCCCTTCGATGGCATGTGCCTGCTCGATGTACTCCAGCTTCTCCACCACGCGCCCGCCCAGGTGGCGGCGCACTTCGTCGGGCAGCGAGGCGGCGTAGGCGGGCGTGAGCTGGATGTCGTGGCGCTCGCCGTTGCGCGCGTCGGGCCCGTCCACGCCCACCACCAGCACCGGGCGCGAGCGGTCGGAGCGGTTGGCGGTGCCACGGTGGACGGTCAGCGCCGAGCGCGCGGAGATGTCGCCCATCTGCGCCAGGCGCACCTGGCGCCGCGCCTCGTAGCGCGGGAACAGCTCGCGCGGCGGGAACATGCCCAGCTCGCGCCGCTCGGTGCTCTCGGCATCGAGCCCGAACTCGTCCCACTGCGTGCCCGGGGCGATCTCGAAGGGGCCCATCT
The DNA here is from genome assembly GCF_000430725.1 of Azohydromonas australica DSM 1124. GTDB lineage: Bacteria > Pseudomonadota > Gammaproteobacteria > Burkholderiales > Burkholderiaceae_C > Azohydromonas > Azohydromonas australica. The sequence goes on along the minus strand of NZ_KE387205.1, from coordinate 55,089 downwards.
CCGGCGTGGTGTCCACGGCCGTGAGGTTGAAGGCCAGCGAGTTCAGCCGCCGGCCCAGCCGCGTCTCGTCGGGCATGGGGAAGTCGCGGTGCCAGGGCTGGTCCTGCGCGCCGGGGCCGGGCATGTCGAAGCCGACCTCGATCACCTTGTAGTCCGGCCCCAGCACGGCGCGGCACACGGCCACGAACCACGGGTGCGAGACGATGTCCACGAAGCCGCGCAGCCGCTCGGGATGCACCTCCACGTACCAGCGCTCGGGCCCGCGCGGCAGCGCGCCGCGCGGACGCTTCTTCGCCTCCTCGAACAGCGCCTCGATGTCCTCGCGCAGCCGCTCCACCCAGGCGCGCTCGAAGGCGCCGCGCAGGGCGATGATGCCGTCGCCATAGAGGCCGCCCATGATCCGGGCGACGTCGTGGTCGGCGGACACGGCGGCGGTGTCGGGGGTGCTCATGGATGGGTCTCCTGCCGGTTCGTGAGAGCTTGACGGGGCTGGCGCGCACCGGGCGCGCGGTCCTCGGGGCGGGGCAGGAAGCGCGCCCGCGCCGGGCCGGCCGGCTACCTCGTGCGGGCAATGCGCGCCAGCGAGCGTTGCGCGGCCGAGAGCACCTCGAAGCGCTCGCGCAGGTAGCGGCTCAGGCGCACGTGCTGGGCATGGACCACGTTGAAGCGGATGCTGCTCGCGTGCTCGTCCAGCACGCTGAAGACCGGCCCGCCGGCCAGCAGGATGCCGCGCTGCCGTGCGTCCTTCACCAGCGGCTCCAGCTCGACGTCCGCGGGCAGCCGCCCCCACAGGAACAGCCCGCCCTGGCCCGGCGACTCGAAGGAGAGGCCCACGTCCTGCAGCACGCGCAGGCTCGCCTGGCGCGCGGCAGCCAGGCGCTGCTGCAGCCGCTCCATGTGCTTGCGCACCCGGCCGCTGGCCAGCAGCTCGGCCATCACGCTCTCGTTGAGCGTGGCGCCGCTGAGCGAGGCGAAGATCTTCTGGCGCAGCAGCGGCTGCAGCAGCGCCGCGTCGGCCGCCAGGTAGCCCACGCGCAGCGCCGGGCTGAGCACCTTGCAGAAACTGGAGTAATGGATCACGCGCGACAGCCCCGAGAGCTGCGCCAGCGTGGTGGTGCTGCCCGGCAGCAGCTGGCCGTACACGTCGTCCTCCGCGATCACGACGCCATGGCGCTCCGCCAGCGACAGCAGCCGGTACAGGTTGCCCGGCGCGGCGGTCCAGCCCGTGGGGTTGTGCAGCCGGGTCTGGATGAAGGCCAGCCGCGGCTGGTGCTCGACCAGCGCCGCCTCGAAGCGCGCCAGGTCGATGCCTTCCGGCCCCCGCAGCACCGGCACGATGCGCGCGCCGCTGTCGGCCAGTCGGGCCCGCAGCAGGTGGTAGCCCGGGTCCTCGATCACCACGGCATCGCCGCGCTGCACGAAGGCGCGGCAGATGAGGTCGATGGCCTGCGTGGCGCCGCTGGCGGTCAGCACGCAGCCCGCGTCGGCGGCAATGCCCTGCGTGCACAGCATGGACGCCAGCCGCTCGCGCAGCGGCAGCCAGCCTTGCGGCGGACAGCGCGCGGCCATGCCGCCGGGCAAGGCATCGAAGGCGCGCTGCAGCACGCTGCGCGGCACCGCGTCCTGCAGCCAGGCCGTGGGCAGCGAACCGCTGCTGGCCTGGAGCAGCCCCGCGGGCTGGTCGTTGGCCTGCTGCACCAGCCACACCGCGTCCTGCTCCACCCCCGCCTCGATCAGCGTCGCCTCGTCGGCCGGCCTGCCAGCCGGCAGGGCGGCGAAGTAGCCGGCCGTGCCGCGCGGCTCCAGCCAGCCCTCGCCCACCAGCCGGTCGTAGGCGATCACGACCGTGTTGGGGCTCACGCCCAGCTGCGCGGCCAGCTGCCGGATGGAGGGCAAGCGCATGCCCGGCGCGAACCGCCCCTGCTGCAGCAGCGCCAGCAGCTGGCGCTCGATCTGTGCCGCCAGCGGCAGCGGCGAGTCGCGGTCCAGGGCAAACATGGGATGTGGGATTCAGGCAGGGCGGGTTCAGCTCAGCCAGGCGCCGGGAGCACGCAGGCCATCGCGCTCCAGCCGGCGCTGCCGCCGCTCCAGCTCTTCCAGGTTGCCCGCGGCAACCAGGTAGCGCTCATCGTCGTCCTGGCCCCAGCGGGCCACGCACCGGCGCAGCGGGGCGGCCCAGGCAGCCAGGCCCCGTGCCGGGGCGAGGCATCGTACTGCGCGGACTTGCGGCATCCAGGGAAGCGGACCGGCTCGTTGCATGACATTTGTCCTTGTTGGTGAAGTCATGCAAACCGTATCCGCCGGGGCTTTCGTCTTGAAGGCACAGCCCGGCTCGATCGAAGTGAGGCTGTATCAGCGCGCAGGCTGATACACGGCCCGGCACCAGGCTGGGCGCCCTGGCGCTCACGCCGCCCCGTAGCCCCCGCCCCCCGGCGTCTCGATCACGAAGCAGTCCCCCGCCTCCATCTGCACCGAGCCGATGTGCGCCAGCTCTTCCACCCGCCCGTCGGCGCGCAGCACCGCGTTGCGCCCCGGCGCGCCGCTCTGGCCGCCGGCCAGGCCGAAAGCGGGATGGACGCGGCCGTTGGACAGGATCGACGCCGTCATCGGCTCCAGGAAGCGCAGCACCCGCGTGCCGCCGTCGCCGCCGCGCCAGCGCCCGGCGCCACCGGACTCCGCGCGGATGGCGTAGCTCTCCAGCCGCACCGGGAAGCGCAGCTCCAGCACCTCCGGGTCCGTCAGCCGCGAGTTGGTCATGTGCGTCTGCACGACCGAGGTGCCGTCGAAGCCCTCCTCGCCACCGCCCTCGCCGCCCAGCGCCACGCCGGCGCCCGAGCCGCCAGAGACGGTCTCGTAGTACTGGTACCTGGCGTTACCGAAGGTGAAGTTGTTCATGGTCGGCTGCGCCCCGGCGAGCACGCCAAGCGCGCCGTAGAGGGCGTTGGTGACGCAGGTGGACACCTCCACGTTGCCCGCCACCACCGCCGCGGGCGGCTGCGGGTTGAGCATCGAGCCCTCGGGCACGATCACCTCGATGGGCTTCAGGCAGCCGGCGTTGAGCGGGATGTCGTCCTCCACCAGCGTGCGGAACACGTACAGCACGGCCGCCATCGCCACGGCCTTGGGCGCGTTGAAGTTGTCGTCGCGCTGCGCCGAGGTGCCGGTGAAGTCCACCACCGCCGAGCGCGCCTCGCGGTCGATGCGCAGCGCCACCTCGATGCGCGCGCCGTTGTCCAGCGGCAGGCTGAAACGGCCGTCGCGCGTGAGCGCCGGGTCCAGCCGCGCGATGGCCAGGCGCACGCTCTCCTCGGCGTTGTCCTGCACGTGGCGCATGTAGGCCTGCACCGTCTCCAGCCCGAACTGCGCCACCATCGCATGCAGCTCCTGCACGCCCTTCTCGTTGGCGGCGATCTGCGCGCGCAGGTCGGCCAGGTTCTGCGCCGCGTTGCGCGCGGGGTACGGGCCGCCGTTCAGCAGCGCCAGCATCTCGTCCTCGCGCAGCCGGCCGCCTTCCACCAGCCGGACGTTGTCGATGAGCACGCCCTCCTCCTCGATGCGGCGCGAGAAGGGCGGCATCGAGCCCGGCGTGATGCCGCCGATGTCGGCATGGTGGCCGCGCGAGGCGACGTAGAACAGCACGCCCGATTCGTCCTGCGTCCACACCGGCGTCACCACCGTCACGTCGGGCAGGTGCGTGCCGCCGTGGTAGGGATCGTTGAGCACGAACACGTCGCCCGGGCGCATGCCGGGGTTGCGGGCGATGACGGTCTTGATCGACTCGCTCATCGAGCCCAGGTGCACGGGCATGTGCGGCGCGTTGGCGATGAGGTTGCCCTCGCCGTCGAAGAGCGCGCAGGAGAAGTCCAGCCGCTCCTTGATGTTCACCGAGTAGGCCGTGTTCTGCAGCCGCAGCCCCATCTGCTCGGCGATGTTCATGAACAGGTTGTTGAACACCTCCAGCATCACCGGATCGACCTCGGTACCCACGGCGCGGGCCGCGGCGCGCGGCTGTACGCGCGTGAGCAGCAGGTCCTCTAGCCCGGTCAGCCGCGCCTGCCAGCCGGGCTCGACCACGGTGGTGGCGTTGGCCTCGGCAATGATGGCCGGGCCGTCGACCAGCGCGCCAGGCTGCAGCTGCTCGCGCTGGTAGAGCTTGGCGTCGCACCACTGCCCTTGCGCGTGCACGCGCACCTGCGCCAGTGCCAGCGGGCGGTGCGGGTGCTCGGCCTGCGCCTGCTGCGCCGGCACCGCGCCCGGGCCCACGGCCTCCACCGCGGCGCTCTCGATCACCAGCGCCCGGCCCGGCATCAGGAAGGCGAAGCGCGTGCGGTACGCACTTTCAAAGGCGGCGCGCACGGCGGCTTCGTCGCCAAAGGGCACCTCCAGCGCCGTGTCCGTGCCCAGGTAGCGCACGTGCAGCCGGCGCAGCAGCCGGATGTCCGGCGGCGCGAAGCCCTGGGCCTCGATCTCGGCGGCCGCGTCGGCGCCCAGGCGCTGCAGCGTGGCCTCGGCCGCGGCCAGCCCGTCGGCATCAAGCACGTGTTCGACCGTGGCCTCGCGCAGCGCGAGCTGGTCCGCCAGGCCCATGCCGTAGGCCGAGAGCACGCCGGCCAGCGGGTGCACGAACACGCGCGTCATGCCCAGCGCGTCGGCCACTGCGCAGGCATGCTGCCCGCCCGCGCCGCCGAAGCACTGCAGCGTGTACTGCGTGACGTCGTAGCCGCGGGCCACGGAGATCTTCTTCACCGCGTTGGCCATGTTGGCCACGGCGATCTGCAGAAAGCCCTCGGCCAGCGCCTCGGGCGTGACGGCGCGGCCGGTCCGGCGCGCCACCTCCACCGCCAGCGCCGCGAAGCGCCGTTGCACGCTCACCCGGTCCAGCGGCTCGTCGGCCTGGGGGCCGAACACGGCCGGGAAGTGCGCCGGCTGCAGCCGGCCCAGCATCACGTTGGCGTCGGTGGTGGTGAGCGGGCCGCCGCGGCGGTAGCAGGCCGGGCCGGGGTTCGCGCCGGCGCTGTCCGGGCCCACGCGCAGCCGCGCGCCGTCGAAGTGCAGGATCGAGCCGCCGCCGGCCGCGACGGTGTGGATGCTCATCATCGGCGCGCGCATGCGCACGCCCGCCACCTGCGTCTCGAAGGCGCGCTCGAACTCGCCGGCGAAGTGCGACACGTCGGTGCTGGTGCCGCCCATGTCGAAGCCGATGACCCGCTGCTGCCCGCCGGCCTGCGCCGTGCGCGCCATGCCCACAATGCCGCCGGCCGGGCCGGAGAGGATGGCGTCCTTGCCGTTGAAGCGCTCCGCGCGCGTGAGCCCGCCCGAGGACTGCATGAAGTACAGCGGCACGCCGGGCATCTCGGCCGCGACCTGCTCCACGTAGCGGCGCAGGATGGGCGACAGGTAGGCGTCCACCACCGTGGTGTCGCCGCGCGAGACGAACTTCATCAGCGGGCTGACCTCGTGGGAGGCCGACACCTGCGTGAAGCCGATCTCCCGCGCCAGCGCCGCGGCCTGCTGCTCGTGCGCCGGGTGGCGCCACGCGTGCATGAAGACGATGGCGCAGGCGCGCAGGCCGTCGTCGAAGGCCGCCTGCAGCGCCGGGCGCAGCGCGTCCAGCGCCAGCGGCGACACCACGGCGCCCTGCGCGTCCAGCCGTTCCTGCGCTTCCACCACGCGCTCGTACAGCAGCTCGGGCAGCACGATGCGGCGGTCGAACAGGCGCGGGCGGTTCTGGTAGGCGATGCGCAGCGCGTCGCGGAAGCCGCGCGTGGTGACGAGCAGCGTGCGCTCACCCTTGCGCTCCAGCAGCGCGTTGGTCGCCACGGTGGTGCCCATCTTCACGCCCGCCACCTGCTGCGCCGGGATGAGCGCGCCGGGCGCCAGGCCCAGCAGCCGGCGGATGCCTTCCACGGCCGCGTCGCGGTACTGCTCGGGGTTGTCGGAGAGGAGCTTGGCGGTGGCCAGGCTGCCGTCGGGGCGCCGCGCCACGATGTCGGTGAAGGTGCCCCCGCGATCGATCCAGAACTCCCAGCGCTGTGCTTCCATGCTGTGTTGCGCCCTCGCCGGCACGCCGATGTGAAGAGGTGAAAGCCAGCATAGCTTCAATCGCGACCCCCTCAGGCAGGCGGTCCGCTGCGGCGGATGAGGGCTTTTGCCTCCGCAGAATCCCTGATCGAACCCACAGCAACCACAAGGAGCCTCGATGTTCAAATCCCTGCTGGCCATGCTGGCCCTGGGCGCCGCGTCGCTGGGCGCGCCGGCGCAGGCCGCCGCCACGGCCAACGCCACCGCAGCCACGGCCGCCAAACCCGCTTCCGCCGCGAGCGCCGCCACGGCCAACGCCATCACGTGGCAGGTCGCCACGCCCACCCCCGACACCAGCCTCCACGCCGAGAACCTGGCGCAGTTCGCCAAGGAGGTTGAGAGCGCATCGGAAGGCAAGCTCAAGATCAGCCTCAAGCCCGACCCGGCGCTCAAGGCCCCAGCGGTGCGGCGCGCGGTAGCGGACGGCAAGTCGGCCCTCGGGGAGCTGCAGCTGGCGGACCTGCAGACGGAGTGGCAGACCTTCGGCCTGGACAGCATTCCCTTCCTCGCCAGCGGCTACCCCAGGGCGCACAAGCTCTACCAGGCGCAGCGCGTGGCGCTGGGCAAGAAGCTCGCGTCGCAGGGACTGGTGATGCTCTATTCCGTGCCCTCGCCGCCGCTGGGGCTGTTCCTGAAGAAGCCGGTGGACAAGCTCACCGATCTGCGCGGCCTGGGCTGGGCCGCCTACAGCCCCGCGACCGAGCGCATGGCCAAGCTGCTGGGCGCCAAGCCGGTGGCGGTGCCCGAAACGCAGCTGGTGCAGACGGTGGCGCACGGGAAGGTGGACGCGGCGCTGGTGTCGGCCGACGGCTTCAGCGCCGACGCCATCGAGGGCATGGAAGTGTTCGTGGACCTGCAGGCCTGGCTGCCGCGCCATGCGGTGCTGATGAACCTGAAGGCCTTCGAGCAGCTGGACCCGGCCACGCGCAAGGCGGTGGTCAAGGCCGCCATCACGGCGGAGCAGCGCGGCTGGAAGCAGTCCGAGGCCCGGCACCAGCGCTTCCTGGCCGCGATCAAGGACATGGGCCTGACCGTGGCGCCGCCCTCCGAGGCGCTGCGCACCGGGCTGCAAAAGACCGTGGGCGAGCCCATGCTCGACGAGTGGCTGCAGCGCACCGGGCCCGAGGGCAGGCTGCTCGTCGACGACTACCGGCGCTGAGCGCGCCCTGGGCGGCCAGCGCCAGCCGCATGGGACCAGCGCCAACGTGAGGATTTCACGCCCCGTGGCGCCGGACCCCGGGCTGAACCCTGGTTTTTCCGGGTGTCCGGCCCGGTCCCTCAAGCCTGCGGCGCGGCTGCCGAACATCGGTCAGCAAGAAACCAGAGGTTGGTAAGGGATCCGGATCGTGACGGGCACATCGCAAGGAGGGCACAGCCACGCCGTGGCGGGCACGGGCACGGGCACGGGCACGAAGACCGGCGCGGGCGCGGCGCTGCGCCGGCTGGCCGACGAGATCATGGTGCTGGTGTGGGCCGTGGACGAGCAGGGCCGCTGCGTGCAGCTCAACCGCCAGGCGCGCGCCTACTTCGCCTCGCACAGCGAGTTCTCCCTGGCCGGGTGGTACGGCTGCATCCACCCGGAGGACCGGCCGCTGGTGGAGGACGCCGTGGGCCGGGCCACGGCGCAGCGCGAGGACTACCAGCTCGAATACCGCATCGTGCGCAGCGACGGCGGCGTGCGCTGGATGCTGGGCGTGGGCGCGGCCTGCTTCGACGCGCAGGGCCGCTACAGCGGCTATGCGGGCAGCGTCACCGACGTCTCGGCCCAGCACGGCCTGCAGCAGCGGCTCGCGCGCAGCGAGGCCGAGCACCGGCTGCTGACCGAGAACGCCAGCGACCTGATCTCGCGCCACGACGCCAACGGCCGCTACATCTACGCCTCGCCCGCGTGCGAACACCTGCTGGGCTACCGGCAGGAGGAGCTGCTTGGGCGCAACGCCAACGAGCTCATCCACCCCGAGGACGTGGCGGCGGTACGCGCCGAGGTCGAGATGCAGCTGCGCCGCGGGCGGCGGCCGGCGCAGCTGGAGCTGCGGCTGCGCCACCGCGACGGCGGCTTCCGCTGGGTGGCCACGGCCACGCGCGCGATGGCCGATCCGCGCACCGGCGCGCTGGCGGGCACCGTGGCGGTGTCGCGCGACATCTCCGCCGAAAAGGCCATGCGCCAGGAGCTGCAAGAGCGCGAGGAGCGCTACCGCAGCCTCACCGCGCTGCTGTCGGACTGCTACTGGGAGACCGACGCCCAGGGCCGCTTCACCGTCCTCGGCCCCGAGGCCGAGGCCTGGCTGGGCGTGGAGTCGAGCTTCCTGCTGGGCAAGACGCGCCCCGAGATCGCCATGGACCCGCAGGAGCCCGCGCTGCTGGAGTACCTGGCCCGCTTCGAGCGCCGGGAGCCCTTCCGCGACCTGGAGTACGGCGTGAAGGCGCTGCTGGGCCGCGCGCCCTTCTACCTCTCCATCGCCGGCGAGCCGATGCTGCGCGACGGCGTCTTCGTCGGCTACCGCGGCATGTCGCGCAACGTCACCGAGCAGCGCCGCATCCAGCAGCAGCTGCGCGCCCTGAGCGACGAGAACCGCAACCTGATCCAGAACTCGCTGGACATGGTGTGCGCGCTCGACAGCCGGGGCTGCTTCACGCGCGTGAACCCGGCGGGCTGCCGCATCACCGGCTACGCCGAGGAGGAGATGGTGGGGCGCACCTGGCACGGCTTCGTGCACCCGGACGACTACGCGTCCACGCTGCTGCGCTACAGCGAGGCCTTCCTGTACGGCCACGGCGAGATCCACGACCTGGAGAACCGCTGGCGCACCAAGGGCGGCGACGTGGTGCACCTGTCGTGGTCGGCGAAGTGGGTGCCCGAGCAGCAGGTGATGTACCTCACGGCGCGCGACATCACGCAGCGCAAGCAGGCCGAGTGGCGGCTGCGCCAGCTCGCCACCAGCGACTCCCTCACGCAGCTGCCCAACCGCGCGCGGCTCAACGAGCACACCGACCACATGATCGCCCACGCGGCGCGCGACGGCGGCGCGCTGGCGGTGATGTTCGTGGACCTCAACCGCTTCAAGGAGGTCAACGACTCCATGGGCCACGAGGCCGGCGACCTGCTGCTGCAGGAGGTGGCGCGGCGGCTGCGCGCGAACCTGCGGCCCGACGACCTGGTGGCGCGGCTGGGCGGCGACGAGTTCGTGGTGGTGCTGCCCTGCGCGCACGGCGAGCGCTCGGCCACGGCGGTGGCGAGGAAGCTGCTGGCGCAGTTCGACGAGCCGATGCTGGTGAAGTCGCAGGAGGTGTTCGTGGGCGCCTCCATCGGCATCGCGCTGTACCCGCGCGACGCCCAGACCAAGGAGGCGCTGTTCCAGTGCGCCGACAGCGCGATGTACCGCGCCAAGCTCACGCGCAGCAACGGCTACCGCTTCTTCACGCCGGACATGCACGAGGAGGCGCGCACGCGGCTGACGCTGGAGAGCGCGCTGCGCCGCGCGCTGGAGCGCCAGGAGTTCGAGGTGCACTACCAGCCGCGGCTGGACGTCACGACGCTGGAGGTGGTGGGCATGGAGGCGCTGCTGCGCTGGGACCATCCCACGCTGGGCCGCGTGCCGCCGGCGCAGTTCATTCCGCTGGCCGAGGAGACGGGGCTGATCGGCGACATCGGCACCTGGGTGCTGCGCGAGGCCTGCGCGCAGGCGCGGCAGTGGGTGCAGGCCTTCCAGCGGCCGCTGATGCTCTCGGTCAACCTCTCGCCGCGCCAGCTGCACGACCCGCAGCTCGTGACGACGGTGTGGCAGACGCTGCGCGAGACGCACCTGCCCGCGCACATGCTGGAGCTGGAGCTGACCGAGGGCACGCTGATGCAGGACCCGCACGTGGCCGCGCAGGTGCTGGGCGAGCTCAAGCAGCTGGGCCTGAGCCTGGCGGTGGACGACTTCGGCACGGGCCACTCCTCGCTGGCCTACCTGCGGCGCTTCCCGGTGGACGTGATCAAGCTCGACCGCACCTTCCTGCCCAGCCTCACGGAGGTGGCGCAGGAGGACAACGTGAACCGGCTGGCGCGCGCCATCCTGCACCTGGCGCGCACGCTGAACCTGCGCCTGGTGGCCGAGGGCGTGGAGACGCGCGAGGTGTTCGACTTCCTCAAGGACGCGGGCTGCGACGAGGTGCAGGGCTACCACTTCTGCCGCCCCATCCCGGCGCGCGAGTTCGAGCAGTACCTGCGGCTGAAGCTGGAGGCGACGGCGGAGGGCGCAGCGGCCTGAGGCGAGGGCGCGGCGCCGGCGGGTTCACAATCACTTCCCGCGCCAGCCGGCCGGGACGAACCGCTTTCGAAGATTCCCGCTCATGCCACTGCTGCCACCTCCCAGCGTCGAGTCGCTGGACGTCATCCTTCCCCAGGAACCGCTGCTGATGATGGGCGCCGGCCCGGTGCCGATCCCGCACAAGGTTGCCCACGCCAACTCCATCGTCATCAACCACCTGGGCGAGACGATGAACAAGGTCATCGAGCAGGTGAAGGCCATGGGCCGCTACGTGTTCCAGACCGATTCCGGCCACGTGCTGGGCGTGGCCGGCCCGGGCTCGGCGGCCATGGAGATGGCCATCGCCAACCTGGTGGCGCCGGGCGAGAAGGTGCTGGCGATCTGCAACGGCTACTTCAGCCGCCGCATGGCCGAGATGGCCACGCGCGTGGGCGGCCAGGTGACGGTGCTGGAAGTGCCCAACTTCGAGGTCGCCAGCGCCGCGCGCGTGGAGGAGGTGCTCAGGGGCGGCGGCTACAAGGTCGTCACCATCGTGCAGGGCGAGACCTCCAACACCGTGTTCAACCGCGAGCTGGAGGCCATCACGCGGCTGGCCGACGCGCACGGCTGCGTGGCGATCGTGGACGCGGTGTGCACGCTCAGCACCATGCCGCTGGAGATGGACGCGTGGAAGGTGGACGCGGTGATCACGGGCGGGCAGAAGGGCCTGTCGTCGATCCCCGGCGTGTCGCTGCTGGCGCTGTCACGCAAGGCCTGGCGCAAGATCGAGCAGCGCAAGCACCAGATGGCGCACTGGTGCCTGGACGCGCTGCTGGCGGACAACTTCTGGAACAAGAAGTCCTACCACTACACCGCGCCGGTGTCGGGCGTGCTGGCGATCCACGAGGCGCTGCGCCTGGTGTGCGAGGAGACGCTGCCGCGGCGCTTCGAGCGCCACCTGGTGTGCTCCACGGCGCTGCAGCGCGGCATCGAGGCGATGGGGCTGGAGCTGCTGGTACCGCCGGCGGCGCGGCTGAATTCCGTGATCGGCATCAAGGTGCCCGAGGGCGTGTCGGCCGATGCAGTGCGCGACACCATGTCGCGCGTGCACCGGGTGGAGATCTCGGGCTCGTTCGGGCTGGAGATCGTGCGCATCGGCCAGATGGGCGAACAGAGCCGCGCCCACAACCTGTTCCGCACGCTGCACGCGCTGGGATCGAGCATCCAGGGCGCCGGCGCCCCGCTGGACCTGCCCGCGGGCATCGCCGAGCTGGAGAAGGGGCTGGCGCAGGAGACGGTGACGGTGGCGTGAGCCCCGGCCCGCGGGCCGTGCAGCGGGGCCAGCCCCCTCAGTGGTTGTCCCCTTCCGCCTCCAGCAGCAGCCGCTGCGGCACGCGCGGACCACAGCGGCGCACGCACACCATCGGCTCGGCCTCGTCCGCCGCCGCGGGGCCGTGCGCCGTGTCGCGGGCGTAGACCACGCCGCCCAGGGGGCCGGGCAGCCCTTCGGCGCACTCGATGCGGTTGCGGCCGGGCGCCTGGGCGTCGAAGTGGTACACGCAGTCCTCGCCCTGCCGCACCAGCCGGCCCTTGCGCAGCTGGTGCACCGTGACCCGGATCGACTGCAACGACCCGCTGCGGCCCAGGAACTCGCCGCCGTCCAGGTACAGCCGGAACTCGTCGCGCTCCCGGCTGGTGCCGTGGTAATGGGCGCCGAACGAGGCCAAGGCGCTGCCGCAGGCGAGCAGCAGGCCGAGGGCGGCGAGCCCGGCGCTGTGCCCGCGCCGCATGACGGAGGTGCTCGGCATGCCGGCGCCCGCGCTCAAACCTGCGCCACGGTCAGCTTGTAGCTGCTGGTGGAGCTGCCGTCCGGCGACACCACGTCGATCGTGACCACGCTGCCCGGCGCCACCGCCACGGTGGTGCTGGCGCCCTGGGCCAGCGCCGTGCCGTTGACCTTCATGGAGCTGACCAGGTTCGACATCGCCGTCGGCTTGACCACGAGGCTGGTCGTGCCGGCCGGGACGGTGACGGCGTAGGCGTAGGTCCAGGGATCGAACTTGTTGCTGACCTTGTTGGGCACGCCGTTGGCGGGCGGCGCCCAGTACACGTCCACGCCCACCAGCGTGCCGCCGACGAGCTCGATGTTGCTCAGCACCGAGTACTTCCTGAAGCCGTCGGCGGCGTTGTAGTTGACGGTCGCGCCGCAAGGGTAGGCGGTGGTGGGCGCCGTGAAGTAGTCCACCGGCTGGTCCAGGCCGGAGCCCAGCGGGTTGCCGATCGCCATCCAGTTCTTGTCCCGCCACATGTCGCCCACCATGGTCATGCGCGAGTTGCGGGTCGTCGGGCTGGTGGGGTTGCCGAAGCGGCCGCCGCGGATCGACGGCCGGGTGACCGCGTCGCCCTGGTCGATGAGCTGCTGGAAGCACTTCACGAAGTTGTTGACGCCCTCCATGCCCACCGGCACCTCCTGGTGCGCGTTGGTGACCTCCGTGATCTGGCCCGTGAGGCTGCTGCGGCGGTAGTTGGCGATGAGCTGCTGCGTCAGCGACAGGAACAGGTCCACCTTCACCAGGTTGTACTGCGTGGTGTCGGCCGTGTAGGCGCGGTTGCAGGCGAACATGTCCGAGCTGAAGACCCAGCCCGTCTGGTTGACGATGACCGTCATCAAGCCGTTGGTGTGGCCGGGCTGCATGAAGGCCGTGAGCTGGACGTTGCCCAGGTTGAACACGTGGCCGTCGCCGATGGCCACCGCCGCGGCGCCGGCGGCCTGGAAGTCCGGCCGGGTCGAGGCCATGATGGCCGCCTTCTCGATGGCCGAGGCGTGCAGCGTGATGCCGGCCGAGGTGAAGTTGTAGATCTGCTCGGCGTGGTCGGGGTGGTTGTGGCCGACAACGAGGTCGTAGGGCTTGGTGGCCAGCGTGTCGATGTAGGCCTTGAGGTTGGCCTTCTGGTAGCCGTACTCGCCGGCGTCGAAGACCAGGCCGCGCTCCGAGCCCTCGATGTAGAACACGAAGGCCTGAAAGTACTCGGCCGGGTTGTGGATCTTCCACACCCGCGGCGAGCTCTCGCTGCCCGCGTGGATGAGCCGGGCCTGGAACGCGCCCGTCTGCGGGCGCACGATGTTCCAGGTGAAGGACTGCACGGCGCTGGGTTTCATGCCCTCCTTCACCGCCACGGCCTTGAGGCGGTAGAGCCGGTAGTCGGTGGTCGAGGTCAGCGGGTTGACGAACTGCAGCACGCCGTTGTTCTCGAAGTTGTATTCGATGCCGGCGGCGGTGGTCGGATCGGCGGGCTCGCTGCCGTCGAAGGTGTAGGTGTAGAAGATGCGCGCGCCGGGCGTGGGCGTGGAGATCTGCACGTAGCGCCGCGGCGCCGTCGTACCCGACTTGCACATCACCTGCGGCGGCGAGACCTGCTGCGTGGTGATGCTGGCCAGGATCGCCTTGGCCTCGCCGGCCGTGAGCGTGGCCGCCGGCGCGAACTGTGTGGCGCTGGCGCCCTTCATGTGGCCCGCGGCTACCATCGCGTTGACGCTGGCGCGGCGGCTGGCGGTGATGGCGCCGGCATCGCTGAAGCCGGCCAGCGCATCGGTGCTGGCGGCCGGGACCTTGAACGCCTTGACGTACATCTCCGCCGCCTCTTCGCGCGTCACCGGCTGGTCGGGCAGGAAGCTGCCCTGCGCGTTGCTGACCACGCCCTCCTCGGCCGCCGTCTCGATCTCCTTGGCCCGCGGCGTCACGCCCAGCTTCACGTCGGTGAAGGTGGGCTGCGGCAGCTTGTACGGGTCGTTGTATTCCGAGGAATGGACCCAGTTGAAGTAGGACGAGATCGTGGCCACGAACTCGGCGCGCGACAGCGTCGCCGCGTCAGGATTCGGCGCGGGCGCAGGGTCGTCGTCGCCGCCGCCGCAGCCCGTCACCGCGGTGACGGTGGCCGCCGAGGCCAGCAGCGTCGGCAGCCCGAGCAGCTGGCCGAAGAGGCGGCGCGAAATCCGCTGGTCCGGCGCCTGCCCTTGCGCCAAAACCGATGAATCTTGTGAAGTAGTTTTGGAATGCTTCGTCTTGCCGGTCATGCCAGTCTCCGGGGCAGGATGGGGAAAAAAAGCCCATGCCACAGTCATTTTGGTGCCATGGGCTGCAGGCAGCCTTGCCGCATCAGCCTGTGATGCGAGCAAATGAACTGTCTAGATACTTAATAAATTTAATGATGAAAATCAAAGCGGGCATCAGGGCAAACACCTGTTGCCCGGCTCGGGCGCCGCATCGGGGCGCGGGCGTTTCAGCCGGCGCGCGCGTCCTGCACCAGCTCGACCAGGGCACGCAGGCCGGCGAGGTAGGAGCGCCAGCCCAGGCCCATGACCGTCCCGCGCACGGCCGGGGAAATGATCGAGTGGTGGCGCCAGGGCTCGCGCGTGGCGAGGTTGGAGAGGTGGATCTCCAGCACCGGGAAGGGCATGGCCTTGATGGCGTCGTGCAGCGGCACGCCGTGCTGCGTCAGCCCGGCCGGGTTGATCAGCGCGCCGTCAACGCTGTCGATGCGCTCGTGCAGCTTGTCCACCAGCACGCCTTCGTGGTTGGACTGCAGCGTCTCCAGCTCGACGCCCAGCTCCTGCGCCAGCAGGCCCAGGCGCTCGTTGATCTGGGCCAGCGTGGTGGTGCCGTAGATGTGCGGCTCGCGACGCCCGAACAGGTTCAGGTTGGGGCCGTGCAAAACGAGGATCTTCATGGTCGGCTCGGGGTGTCAGTGGGTGTCTTGCTTGCGCACGCGGGCCAGCTCGTCGTTGTAGAGCTTGACCATCGCGGGGTCGTAGCCGGCGGCCAGGCGCTCGGTGACGGGCTTGGCGATCTGCTGCATGCGCGCGCGCTCGGCCGCGGAGATCTCGTTGAACTGCATGCCCCGGGCCTGCAGCTCGCCCACCGCCTTCTGCGCCGACGCGCGGCTGACCTGGCGCTGGTAGAGGCGCGACTCGTCGGCGGCCTCCTGCATCAGGCGCTGCTCGGTGGGGCTGAGCCGGTCCCAGAAGCGCTTGCTGACCAGCAGGATGTTGGCGGCGTAGACGTGGTTCGTCGCGCTGACGTACTTCTGTACCTCGTAGAACTTGTTGGACAGGATCACCGAGAAGGGGTTCTCCTGACCGTCCACGGCGCGCGCCTCCAGCGCGCCGTACAGCTCGGCGAAGGGCATGGGCACCGGGTTGGCCTTGAAGGCCTTGAAGGTGTCCAGGAACACCGGGTTGGGGATCACGCGCAGCTTGAGCCCGTCCAGGTCCTCGGCGCGCGTGATGGGGCGCTTGCTGTTGGTGACGTTGCGGAAGCCCAGGTCCCAGTAGCCCAGCGCCACCAGCCCCTTCTCAGGCAGCTTGGCCAGCAGCGCGCGCCCGAAGGGCCCGTCCAGCAGCGCGTCGGCCTGCCCAAAGTTCGCCACCGCGAATGGGAAGTCGATGAGCCCGAAGTCCTTGACGATGCCGGCCAGCGAGGTGGTGGCGGGCGCCGACATCTCCTGCACGCCGCCCTGCAGCGCCGACTGCTGCTGCATCTCGTTGCCCAGTGTCGAGGCCGGGAACTCCTGCACCTTGAGCTTGCCGCCGGACTTCTTCGCCAGCGCTTCCGCGAAGCGCTTGACGCCGAAGCTCACCGGGTGGTCGGCGTTGTTGAGGTGGCCGAACTTGATCGTGCGTTCCTGGATGTCCTGTGCGGCGGCCGGCCCGGCACAGGCCAGGGCCAGCAAGGGCGCCAGTGCGGCGTGAAGCAGCGTCTTCAAGCTTGTCTCCTTCTCGTGGGGTGGCGCAATCCTACGTTTTTGGAAAGATTTTCCAAAACTGAATTTGCTTCCAGACGCGCTACAGTGGCGTAAACCACTACGCACGGTGTCGCACGATGAGCACAGCCCTGGAGCGCAGCTTTCAGATCCTGGAGAAGCTGGCCGCGGCGCCCGAGGGGCGCTCGCTGTCGTCGCTGGCGCAGGAGCTGGAGCTGCCGCTGAGCGCCACGCACCGGCTGCTCACGGACCTCTGCCGCATCGGCTACGTGCGCCAGCTCCAGGAGCAGGGCCTGTACGCGCTGACGATCAAGCTGGTGGCGCTGGGGCTGGGCTTCCTGAGCAGCTCCGGCGTGGTGGACGTGGCGCAGCCGCTGCTGGATCGGCTGGCCAAGGAGGCGGGCGAGCTGGTGCGCCTGGCGGTGGTGGACGGCGACGAGCTAGTGTTCGTGGCCAAGGCGCAGGGCGCCACGCGCGGGCTGCGCTATGACCCCGACATGGGGCTGTCGGTGCAGCTCTCGTGCAGCGCCGCGGGCCATGCCTGGCTGTCCACCATGAGCGAGGAGCAGGCGCTGGAGCTGGTGGCCCGGCAGGGCTTCGGCAAGCCGCAGGACTTCGGGCCCAAGGCGCCCACGACCGTCAAGGGCGTGCTGTCCTTCGTGAAGGCCGCGCGCCAGCGCGGCTTCAGCATGATCGTGGAGGTGTTCGCGCCGGGCATGACGGCCATGGGCGCGCCGGTGCTGGGCCGGGACGGCAAGGCCATCGGGGTGGTGACGATCGCCGGGCCGCTGGTGCGGCTCACCGAGCAGCGGATGCTGGAGCTCGGCCCGGTGCTGATGGCCACCGCCGCCGAGGTCGCCGAGGCCAGCCATGCCTCGGCGCTGTTCAAGCGGCGCGCGGCCTGAAGGCGCGCGCCCGCAGCGGCTTACTTGCGCCGCACCGGCGCGTCCACCTGCTGCGAGGCCGGCGTGCTGCCGCCGGAGACGCCCAGCGCGCCGCCCGTGCCCAGGCCGCCGCGCACGGTCTGCGCGCGGTAGTTGCGAACCGCGCGCACGAGCTGGTTGTAGCTGTCGGCGAAGGCGGTGAGGATGATCTGCCCCTCGGGCGTGCTGCCGTAGCCGCCGACGCTGCCGGCGCCGCTGCTGCCCACCAGGCCGCCCAGCACGTTGAAGTCCATGTTGCGCGCGCTGCCCTCGGCGGCGGCGAGCTGGACGCCGGAGCGGTTGTCGATCATCACCAGCATGGTCGAGGCCTCGTTGGTCTTCATGCCGCCGGCCACCGAGCTCAGCACGCCCAGGTTGCGGTGCAGGCCCGCCAGCCCGGCGTTGAGGCCGCCCGTGTTCTGGCTGAAGGTGACGCTGGGGCTCATGGTGTAGTCGGCCGCCACCATCTGCCCGCGCTGGAAGTTGCTGCCGGCACGCATCTCGCCGGACTGCTGCAGCTGCCGCTCGTAGTTCATGTTCGCCATCCCGGCGCCGCGCTCCACGATCACGAAGCAGTTGCTCTGCTGGATCATCATGCGCAGCACCGGCACCGTGGAGCCCAGCTTGTAGTTGCGCAGGCTCTGGTACCAGCTGGAGTTCTGGTCCTCGACGATGCCCAGCGTGCCCAGCGACTGGTCGCAGCGTTCGAGCTGGCTGTTGGCGTTCTCCGCCGTGGCGCCGCCGGCCGCGCCGGTGATGGCGCCCTTGGAGCCGCCCCCCATCGTCGGCGTCGTGGCCAGGCAGCCGCTCAGCGCCAGGGCCGTGCCGGCCAGCGCACCCAGGCCGAAGAGTCGCGGGATCACGGATTGCTTCTTTTGCATGCTGGTTCCTTTGGGACACATCGGGCTGTGCAAGCGCCGCTGCCGATCGGCAGGCACGACGGGCGTGCGAACACCTCGCCCGACAGGAGGTGAAACGCGGATGCGACTCCAGGCCGCGCGCGGGCGTCGCCCGCGTCATACCGCGCAAGTCCCCCATTCCCGCGTCCGGTCCCCGCGAACGCGGCGGGTCCAAAGACATTTGACCGGCCACGCCGGCGTCGGCGGCCCAAGCGCCGGGAGGGTCGAAGCGGGCCGCTAGCATCGCCGCCCATGTCCGAAGCCCCTTCCCGTCTCCCGACCGCCCCCTCGCTGAAATACCTCGCCGGCTATCCCGAGCCGCTGCTGGCGCAGGTGCACACGCTCATCGAGCAGGACAAGCTCGCCGCCCTGCTGGCGCGGCGCTATCCGGAGGCGCACACCGTGCGCACCGACCGTGCGCTGTGGGACTACGTGCAGGAATTGAAAGCCCGCCACCTGCGCAGCAGCGAGCCACTGTCGAAAGTGCAGTACGACCCGCGGATCCGCCTGCTGCAGCAGGCGCTGGGCACGCACCGTATGGTGTCGCGGGTGCAGGGCGGGCGGCTCAAGGCCAAGCGCGAGATCCGCATCGCCAGCCTGTTCCGCGACGCGCCCGAGGCCTTCCTGAGGATGATTGCCGTGCACGAGCTGGCCCACCTGCGCCACCAGGACCACGACAAGGCCTTCTACCAGCTGTGCACCTACATGGAGCCCGACTACCACCAGCTGGAATTCGACCTGCGGCTGTACCTGACGCAGCTGGAGCTGGAGGGCAGGCTGGCGGGATAGACCAGCGGGCCGGGCCGGGCGCCATCGGCCCGAAGGAAAGCACCGCCGCCGGCCACGGGAAGCCGGCGGCGGTGCCGTGATGGAAGAGCGTCGGGTGCGGTCCCCGCTCAGGGCCTCTTCGTGTTGGAGCTCTTCGGTGCGGAGCCCTGGTTGCTGCGGTCACTCACGTGCGCATCGCGCTCGGCGGTGCGCGCGCCGCGGCTGTAGTTGCCGTCCTCGTCCTCGGGCGTGCTCATTTCCTCCAGTTCCTCGCGCTCGGTCGCGGCTTCGCGCCGCTCGGTGGTGGACTTGCCGGGACCGGCAGGGCTTTTTGCGTCAGGCATGTAGCGTCCTTTGCTGTAGGTCGGCGCGGACCAGCGCGTCCGCCGGCCGGTCGCGGCAACCGTCGTGCCGTCAAGCCCCGGGTCACGGCATGCGCACCCGCCAGAATGAGCCGGCCGGCCTTCGGACACCCGGCCGACAAGACACAGGAGACGCCCCGTGACCACTACCCCGCCCGCCCCCGGCCCGCTCGCCGGCCTGCGCATCGTCGAATTCGCCGGCCTGGGCCCCTGCCCCCTGGCCGGCATGCTGCTGGCCGACATGGGCGCCGACGTCATCGTCGTCGAGCGCGCCGCCGCCGCCGGAGCGGGGTTGGAGCGCACGGCCACCGATCGCGGCAAGCGCTCCGTGGTGCTGGACCTCAAGCAGCCCGCGGGGCTGGAGGCGGCGTGGCGGCTGCTGGAGTCGGCGGACGCGCTGATCGAAGGTTTCAGGCCCGGCGTGATGGAGCGCCTGGGCCTGGGCCCCGAGGCCGTGGCGGCGCGCAACCCGCGCCTGGTGTTCGGGCGCGTCACCGGCTGGGGCCAGGACGGCCCGCTGGCGCAGGCGGCCGGGCACGATCTCAACTACGTCGCGCTCACCGGCGTGCTCTCGCTCTCGCGCCGCGACGGCGCGCCGCCCGTGATCCCGCCCACCATCGTGGGCGACATGGCCGGCGGCGCCATGTTCCTGGCCTTCGGCGTGGTGTGCGCGCTGCTGGAGGCCCGCCGCTCCGGCCGCGGCCAGGTGGTGGACGCGGCCATGGTGGACGGCGTGGCCGCGCTCTCGGCCCTGGTACGCCACATGCGCGGCAGCCCCTGGTGGCCCGAGGAGCGCGCGCACAACCTGCTGCTGGGCAGCGCGCCCTTCTACGACGTGTACGAGTGCGCCGACGGCCAGCACGTGACGCTGGGTGCCATCGAGCCGCCCTTCTACGCCGAACTGCTGCGCCGCCTGGAGCTGCACGACGAGGACCCGGCGCGCCAGCACGAGCACGCGCGCTGGCCGGCACTCAAGGCGCGCATCGCGGCGCTGATCCGCACGCAGCCGCGCGACCACTGGTGTGCGCTGCTGGAAGGCACCGACGTGTGCTTCGCCCCGGTGCTCGACCTCGACGAGGCCGCCGCCCATCCCCACCACGCCGCACGCGGCACCTACGTGCAGGTGGACGGCCGCACCCAGCCCGCGCCCGCGCCGCGCCTGTCGCGCACCCCGGCGCGCACGCCTGGCTCCGCGCCGCGCCGCGGCCAGCACACCCTGGAGGTGCTGCGCGAGCTGGGACTGGAGGACAGCGGCGGCGCGTGAAGAATTTCCGGGGCCGGGCCACTCGGTCGCCGCACCGGTGCGCCGTCCCCTGCGCAGCGCCTTAGCATCCAAGTAAACAAACGCTTACTAACAAATGAACCACGCTCCCCCCGCCGCGCGGGAGGAGCCGTGCCGGCCGGGGGTGTAGGGGCCCGCCCGTTGGGGAGGGGACTCGCGTTCCAGCCGCGTCCCTCCATGAACTTCCCCCGAAACCCCGTCCTTCCCGAGCACCCGGCTGCGGTGCCGGTGTGGCGCCCCTGCGGCTGGGTCGCGCTGGTGGTGCTGGTCACGCCGCTGCTGTACGTGCTGGCCTGGCCCGGCAACGCGCTGGACTTCGTGCTGCCGCGCTCGGCGTTCCTGTCGATGCACACGCTGCTGGAGATGGTGGCGGTGGTGGTGGGCATGCTGGTGGCGCTGACCGCGCGCTACGTGCTCGACGAGCGGGAGCGGCGGCTGCACGGCGTGGTGGCCACGGGCTTCCTGGTGGTGGCCGGCATGGACGTGCTGCACCTGCTCTCCTACGCCGGCATGCCGGATTTCGTCACGCCGAACTCCGCCCAGAAGTCGATCGTGCTGTGGCTGCTTGGGCGCGTGGTGGCGACGGCGGCGCTGATCGTGTGGTGCGTGCCCTGGCCCCCGGCGCTGGCCCGCAGCCGGGCCCTGGGGCGGCTCACCGGCGCGAGCCTGCTGCTGTGCGCGCTGCTGGGCACGCTGGCGGTGCTGCAGCCGCAGGCCTTCCCGAGCACCTTCGATGCCGAGGCGGGGCTCACGCCGCTGAAGCTCGGCGTCGAGGCCGCCATCATGGCCAGCCTGGCCCTGGCGCTGGCCGGGCAGCTGCGGCGCATGGGCGCGATGGACGCCGAGGAGCGCGCCGACGAGGCGCCGGTGCGCGACGCCCTGCTGCTGATGCTGCTGGGCGAGTTCTTCCTGCTGATCTACGGCAAGGAGGTCACCACCGGCGCCAACCTGCTGGGCCACCTCTACAAGGTGCTGGCCTACGCCTGCCTGTACCGCAGCGTGTTCCTGCGCCGCGTGCGGCGCCCGTACCTGCGGCTGCAGCAGGCACGGCGCGAGGTGGAGCAGCACAACGCCGAGTACCAGGAGCTGCTGCAGCTCGCGCCCGTAGGCGTGGTGGTGACGGACGCCGACGGCCGCATGCTGCTGGTGAACCGGGCGCTGGAGGAGATGTTCGGCTGGGGGCACGGCGAGCTCATCGGCCGCCCGGTGGAGGCGCTGCTGCCTCCGGCGCTGCGGGAGCGCCACGGCGAGCTGCGCACGCGCTGGGTCGATGGCGGCCTGCCGCTGGAGCGCAAGCGCACCGGGCTGCAGGGCCTGCGCCGCGACGGCACGCTGCTGGACGTGGAAGTGGCCATCGAGAAGACGCGCTTTGCCGGCGGTTGGCGCATGACGGCCTGCGTGACCGACGTGTCGCACCGGCGCAAGTACGAGGCCCAGATCGAGCACCGCGCCGCGCACGACCTGCTCACCGGGCTGCCCAACCGCTGGCGCTTCGTGGACGAGCTGGCGCGGGTGGTGCAGGCGGCCACGCCGGGCAGCGAGCCGGTGGCGCTGGCGCTGGCGGACCTGGCGGGCTTCAAGCAGGTCAATGCGCGCCACGGCGGCGCGGTGGCCGACGCGCTGCTGCGCAAGGTGGCGCAGGCGCTGGACGGCGCCGCGGCGCCGGTGGACTTCGTGGCGCGGCTGGAGGGCGACGTGTTCGGCGTCATCGCGCGCGGCGTGCAGGCGGGCGAGCCGCTGGCGGCGCTGCAGCGCCAGATCGCGGCCCTGCTGGCACCGGGCGTGAGCGTGGGCACGGTCGAGTGGCCCGTGGCCGCGGCCATGGGCCTGGCGGCGTTCCCGGCGGACGCGGCGGACGCCGAGGGGCTGCTGCGCTGCGCGGAGGCGGCGCTGGACGAGTCCAAGCGCCAGGGCCGCGCGCAGGCCACGCGCTACGACCCGGCGCTGGGCCGGCGCACGCAGCAGGAGCAGCGCGTGCACGCGCGGCTGCAGGCCGCGTTGCGCGAGGGCGCGCTCACGCTGCACTACCAGCCGCAGGTGGAGGTGGCCAGCGGCCGGGTGCATGGCTTCGAAGCGCTGGTGCGCTGGACCGATGCCGAGCTGGGCGTGGTGTCGCCGGTGACGTTCATCCCCATCGCGGAGAGCAGCGGGCTCATCGGCGCCGTGGGCGAGGCGGTGCTGGGCATGGCGTGCCGGCAGCTGCAGTCGTGGCGCGAGCAGGGGCTGCACACGCGCGTGGCGATCAACCTCTCGCCGCGCGAGTTCCGGCATCCGGGGCTGGTGGGGCGCATCGCGCAGGCGCTGGCGCACCACGGCCTGCCCGGCGGCAGCCTGGCGGTGGAGATCACAGAATCGGCGGTGATCGACGAGTTCGAGGCCGTGGCCGAGCAGCTGCAGGCGCTGGTGAAGCTGGGCGTGGAGGTGCACCTGGACGACTTCGGCACCGGCCACTCCTCGCTGGCGTGGCTGCGCGCGTTCCCGATCGCGACCATCAAGATCGACCGCTCCTTCGTGCGCGATATGGTGCAGGACGCCAGCGACGAGGCGATCGTGCGCGCGGTGATCGGGCTGGGGCACACGCTGGGCTGCCAGATCGTGGCCGAGGGCGTGGAGCGCGAGGACCAGCTGCAGCGGCTGCGCGCGCTGCGCTGCGAGGCCTACCAGGGCTGGCTGTTCAGCCCCGCGCTGCCGGCGGCCGAGGCCACGGCGCTGCTGCGGCGGGAGTGCGAGGAGGCGCAGGCAGCGGGGTGATTCAGCCCACCGCGTGCAACTCCTCGCCCGCCAGCACCTTCTTGCCCACGTCCCGCAGCACCGCGCGCACCTCGCGCGTGGCTTTCAGGTCCAGGCCGTTGTCGAGCTGTTCGATGGCCAGGCCGGGCCAGTCGGTGGGCGGCAGCAGCGCGCGGCCGCGCGTGTCCAGCGACCACAGCACATTGCCATGGCCGTGGTCGGTGCCGCTGCTGCCGTTGGCGCGCAGCCGGCGGCCGAACTCGCTCATCACCAGCACCGTCGCCGGCCGGCCGCCCGCCTGCAGGTCGTCGAACAGCGCCCGCAGGTTGCGCGCCCACTGCCGCACCAGCGGCGCCAGACGCGCGGGCTGGCCCTCGTGCGTGTCCCAGCCACCCAGGTCCACGCAGGCCACGCGCAGGCCCACGTCCATGCGGATGAGCTGCGCCACGGTCTGGAGGTCGTGCATCCAGCGCCGGTTGCCGGCGTCGTACTGCACGCCCGCGGGCGGCGCGTAGGGCGCCAGGCGGGCGCCGCCTTCCACGCGCGGCATCCGGGCCTCCAGCAGCGCGAGCTGGTGCAGCGTCTGGCGGCCCAGCGGCGCCAGGGGGTCCTCGCCAGGCATGGCGGCGTACAGCGCCTCCAGCGCCGCGCGCCCGGGCGCCCCGCCGGGCAGTGCCAGGGCGTCGCGCAGCTCGCCCGCCAGGTTCAGCGAGAAGCCCGCGCCCAGCAGCGCGCGCGCGGGGCGCGCGGTGGTGCTCACGCAGGCCACGCCCGGTTTCGCGGGGGCGGCGGCGTCTCGCAGCAGCGGCGCGATCCAGCCCTGCACCTCGGGGCGTGGCTCGCGGGCCGGCGACGGCGGCGGCAGCGCCGCCTCCAGCCGCTCCTGCGCCGCGAAGTGGCTGCGCGTGCCGCCCTCCAGCGCGCAGGCGTGCAGCAGCTGCGCGTGGCCGCTCCCGAACAGCTCCAGCAGCGGCGCGGCGGCCGGGTGCAGCCGGCAGTCGCGGCCGGGCGCGAAGGCGGCGGGCAGCCGCAGGCCCGGCGCGCTGCCGCCCTCGGCCACGCGCAGGTCGGCCGGGCGCGCGGCCACGTAGTCGGGGTCGTCCACCGGCGCCGCCAGGTGCAGCCCGTCGGCGCCGCCGCGCAGGAACACCACCACCAGCGAGCCGGCGTCCGGCGCCGGCTCGGCCGCGAAGGCCATGTGGTGCAGGCCGCCGCCGGCCGCGGCCACGCCGCTGCAGCCCAGCGCCTTGAGCAGCTCGCGGCGGCGCAGGCGCGGCATCGGCTCGGACATCGAGGCGTTCATCTCCACTGGAACTCCGGGCTCATGGCGACATAGGCGAGGCTGCGCCGCACGGCGCGCCAGGCCTGCGCGTCTTGCGGCGGCGGCGCGTCCGCGGCGGGCAGCACCCCGGCGGGCGCCAGCCGCGCCAGCACCGCGGCAGCGCGGGGCGGGCCCAGCAGCCGCGCCGCGTGCCGGGCCACCAGCGCGGCGGCATCGGGCACGTCCGGGCCGCTCGCCAGGTGTTCAGGGCCGACGGCGCCGGTGTCCCAGCTGTTCTCGGCCAGGCCCATCACCAGGGCCCAGCGCCGGCGCAGCCCGTGGCTGGTGAGCCAGAAGGCGGACACGTCGGGCATGCCATCGGGCGTGGGCCAGCGGTACAGCGGCTGGCCGGCGTCGGCCAGCACGTTGAACAGGTGCGGCGAGGACGGCGCGAAGGGCAGCTCCAGCTTGCGCACGAAGCTCATCGCCACCTCCAGCGGGCGCTTGAGCTTGGCGCGGCGCGGATCGGCCAGCGCGCGGGCGAACTCGGCCGAGTCGAGGATGTGCGCCAGCACCCGCGCCACCTGGCGCGGATGGCGGCGGTTGAGCGTCCACACCCGCGCCGCAGAGGCCACCAGCGAGGCCGGCGGGTCGTCGGCGACGAAGCGGCGGCAGAGCTTCTCGCACAGGTGCTCGGCCGTGCCCGGGTGCTCGGCCACCAGCGCCAGCACCTGGCGCCCATCGGCCTGGGCGGGGGCGAAGGCGTCGAGCTCCTGGGCCAGCACGCGCTTCTGGTAGGGGTCGTGCATGGACTCCACGTAGCGGAAGCGCCCGCTGGCGGGCAGCTTGCGGCCGGGGCCGGGGCCGCGCCCGTCCTCGACGGTCCAGCCGGTGAAGGCGCGCGCGGCCTCGTAGACGTCCTGGTCGATGTAGCCCTGGGGGGCGCCCTGCGCGGCGCCGGGCACGTCGCGCCAGCGATGGAACGCCTCGTTGAGGTAGCGCGCGCGGCCCAGCGTGTGCAGCTCGAACAGCTCGCGGGCAAAGTTCTCGTTGGGCGCGCCGGTGCGCGAGCTGCGGTTGTTGAGGTAGACGAGCATGGGCGTGCTCGTGGCCACGGCCTCCAGCATCTGGGCGAAGTTGCCCAGCGCGTGGCGGCGGATCACCTCGCGCTCGAATTCGGGCATGCCCGCGGCGGCCTCGGGCACGTCGGCGTAGACGTTGAAGTGGTTGAGCCAGAAGTCCACCAGCAGCTCCTGGAGCTGCCAGCGGCTGTAGGCGGCGCGCAGCAGCCGGGCGGCGGTGAGCTCGTGCAGCGGGCGCAGGCGCTCCTCGCGGGCCAGCGCGGCCTTGCGGTCGGTGAGCGGCCACAGTGCCTGCACGGGCTGGTCCAGCAGCGACAGCGGGCGCAGCTCGTCGACGGGCGGCGCGTCGGTGCCGGGCGTGTAGCTGATGCGCAGCCGCGCCTGGCGCAGCGCCTGGGCCAGGAGGGGATCGTCATCGGAAGGCTGGAGCTGCTCCTCGATCCAGCCACGGGCGCCGACCTTGGCGGCGTGGTCCAGCTCGGCGGGCCTGGCGCCGAAACTCAAGCGTTCAAGCAGTGCGGGGAGCATGGGCGGGATTATGGTGAGGGCCCATGAGGCGCCTGAAGACCCTTCCGTCCTTGCCCGCGCGCGGCGTGAAGCCTTGCATGCGAGGCGTGCGCCGGCGGACGCCGCACGCGCGGTGCGGAGGCACCGCATGACGGCCTGGCCCTACGCGCTGGCGGCCGAGGCGGTGGTACTGCTGCACCTGCTGTTCATCGGCTTCGTGGTGTTCGGCGCGGCGCTGCTGCCGCGCTGGCCGCGCCTGGTGTGGCTGCACGTGCCGGCGCTGCTGTGGGGCGTGTACGTGGAGCTGTCGGGCAGCCTGTGCCCGCTCACGCCGCTGGAGAACGAACTGCGCACGCTGGCCGGCGCGCGCGGCTACGGCGGCGGCTTCATCGAGCACTACCTGCTGCCGCTGCTGTACCCGGTGGGGCTCACCCACAAGCTGCAGTGGGTGCTGGCGGTGGGCGTGGCGGTGGTGAACCTGGACCTGTACGGGCGGTGGCTGGTGCGCTCAAGGCGCAAGGATCGCCGCGACGGAAAATGACCCGCGACGGGTCAGCGGCCAAGCCCATGCACCACCCGGCACCGATCCTTAAAAACTTACTAAAAATCAAGACGACTTTTTGGTAGCTTCGGAGGAGGCCAAAAAGTTGTTTAAGATCAACCGGTTGGGAGAAGATTATTTCCCGCGTGAGCGGGGATGAACCGACGACCCGAGCTTGCCGGGCCGTTTCGTGCTCTTATTTCCCGCGTGAGCGGGGATGAACCGG
>NZ_KE387205.1:18271-27662 GCF_000430725.1 Azohydromonas australica DSM 1124 | reverse complement strand
GTATTTCCCGCGTGAGCGGGGATGAACCATCATCCAAGATCCGGCTAAAGCCTCATCCATCGTATTTCCCGCGTGAGCGGGGATGAACCGGTCAATTTCTTGGCCTTGGTGCGCTTGACGAAGTATTTCCCGCGTGAGCGGGGATGAACCGGCAGCGGATCAGGTGGAGCAGGGCGAGCCCCTGTATTTCCCGCGTGAGCGGGGATGAACCGGACCAGGCGAAGGACGTGCAAGAGGCGATTGAGTATTTCCCGCGTGAGCGGGGATGACCCGACGTTGACGGCAGTGCGCCCGGGAATGCCACGGTATTTCCCGTGTAAGCGGGAATGAACCGGGCTACCTAGCAAAGGTGGCGGCCGATCCGTCAAAGCTCGCCTGGACGCAAGCCAAAATGGCCGCTTGAGAATAAAACAGCCTATCTCGCAAAGCCATGGTTATGACATGCTTGCGGCACGCGGCAGTTTCCAAGGCGGGTTTGCTTTCACACGTCAATAGTCTTTTTGTCCTGTAGTCCATCAGCAACACGGTGCCAGCCACGCGCCTCTAGCTCACGCCATGAGCCAGTCGGGTGCAAACAATGGCTGCACCACGACCCACGGAGGAAGAAATGGCAGCGCTTGCAATTCAAGCAAGCTGCATTTCACTGAGCCCGGTTGCATTTGATATTCGTCATTTTATGGATGCGTTGCATGACGCGCTTTGACACCCTCTCCCCAGCCGCCCGCGCCATCTGGGCCAAGAGCGGTGACCCACACGGCCATGGTTTATTGGCCCACATGCTCGACGTCGCAGCCGTTGCCAGGCGTTTGATCGAGCGCGAACCGCCATCGACGCTGAACCGCCTCGCGGCCCGTCTGCAACTGCCGCCCGAGGCATGCAAACGCACCATCGCCGCGCTGGCGGGTGCGCACGATATTGGCAAGAGCATCCCGGGCTTCCAGAAAAAATGGGATCGAGGACAGGAAGCCGACGAAGCCGCGGGGCTGGAATTCAAAAGCGCGTACATGCGCCTGGATGCCCACGACGAGGCCAGCGGGGGGCTGCTGGAAGGGTTGCTGAAGCCCCGCTTTGGCACCTCCACACGCTGCCTGGCCAACGCCGTGGCCGCGCACCACGGCTTCCTCTTCGAAACCAACACGCTGAAGGCGGCCCGGCTGGCGCCCGACCTGGATTGCTGGCGGCGGGCGCGCCAGGAGCTGTTCGACGCCTACTGGCGGACGGTGGATCCGGACGGGCCGCCCTGGGACGTTGAGCTGCAGCTGCCCGAGCTGTCCTGGATCTCGGGCCTGACCAGCGTCGCCGACTGGATCGGGTCCAACGCCGAGTGGTTCGCCCTCGGCGAGCGCGACCAAATCCTGGCCGGCCACTACGAGGCAGCACTGCTCTTAACCGACCAGGCGCTGGACGCCATCCGCTGGCCGCGGCACCACGCGCTGCTGCGGGAGCCCGGTTCCACCGACACCCTGGTCGGCCGCATCGTCGGCAAACCGGACGCGACGGCCCGCCCGCTGCAGCGCAAGGCGGACGAGTTGCTGAAAGGCGTCCAGGAGCCAGTGCTGCTGGTCGTGGAAGCGCCCATGGGTGAAGGCAAGACCGAGCTGGCTTTTCTGGCCCACCTGAGGCTGCAGGCGGCGCTCGGCCATCGCGGCCTCTACGTGGGCCTGCCCACCCAGGCCACGGGCAATGCCATGTTCGGGCGCGCCCTCGACTTCCTGCACGCCTTCGGCCATGAGCTGCCGCTGGACGTGCAACTGGCGCACGGCGGCGCGTTCCTGGATGAGCGGCTGGTGGAGCTGCGCGGCATCAACGATGACAAGGCCGACAGCGTCCGTTCCTCAGCCTGGTTCTCGCAGCGGCGGCGGCCCCTGCTCTCGCCCTACGGCGTGGGCACCATCGACCAGGCGCTGTTCGCCACGATCAACGTCAAGCACCACTTCGTGCGGCTGTGGGGCCTGACCAACCGCGTCGTCGTGCTGGACGAGGTGCACGCCTACGACACCTACACCGGCGGGCTCATCGAGGCGCTGCTGCGCTGGCTCAAGTCACTGGGCTGCTCGGTGATCCTGATGAGCGCCACGCTGCCGCGCGCCAAGCGCGACGGGCTGCTGGCGGCCTGGGGGGCGGACCCCGCCAGCGCGCCCAAAGTCAACTACCCGCGTGCGCTGCTGGCCGAAGGCGGCACGGTGCGGGGCGAGCACTTCGAATGCCGCGATCTGGCCCCCATCGAGTTGCAGGTGCTGAGCGAGGACCTGGACGCCATCGCCCAGCACGCGGCCCTGCTGCTGTCGCAGGGCGGCTGCGGCGCCGTGGTGGTCAACACGGTGGACCGCGCGCAGCGGCTGTTCGAGCGGCTGCAAGCCCTGGTGCCGGACGCCAAGGACACGCTGATGCTGTTCCACGCCCGCTACCCGGCCGACGAGCGCAGCGCGCGCGAGCAGGCAGTGCTGGGCGCCTTCGGGCGTGACGCACAGCGTCCGCGACGCAAGCTGCTGATCGCCACGCAAGTGGTCGAACAGAGCCTGGACATCGATTTCGACTTCCTGGTCTCCGACCTCGCCCCCGTGGACCTGCTGCTGCAGCGCGCCGGCCGGCTGCATCGCCACGACCGCAAGGGCGGGCGCCCGCCCGCCCACGCGTTGCCGGTGTTCGTGGTGGCCGGGCTGCAGGCGCAAGTGCTGCCCGAGCTGATGAAGACGGGCTGGGCATCGGTCTACGAGCCTTACCTGCTGGGCCGCACCTGGGCCATCGTGTCGCGCGAAAGCCGGTGGCAGCTGCCGCAAGACATCGACCGGCTGGTGCAGGCCGTCTACGGCGACGGCGAATTACCCAAGGGCATTGATGCTGCGGCACTGGCTTACATCGATGGCGAAGCCTTTGGCGACCACATAGGCAAGGTGCAGTCGGAAGCGCAGTTCGCCTTCAACGCCGCCATCGACGTCCGCGCTGAGCCCGAGGACGCCTACCACGGCAAGCGGCGCGGCGACGAGGACGCCACGGGGCTCGGCGTCGATGCCAAGACTCGCCTGGGCGAGGACAGCGTCACGGTGGTGCCAGTGCACGTCGACGGCGGGCAGTGGCGGCTGAGCCCGGACGGCGAGCCCTTCGACCCGGCAGTGAAGCCCGGCCACGCGCTCGCGCGGCAGCTGCTCGCACGGCAGGTCCGGCTCAGCCGCACGGCGCTGGTCAAGGCGTTGGAAACGGCCGAGGTGCCGGCAGGCTTTGCCGAGCACCCGTGGCTGCGCGACGTCAAACCGCTCCGGCTCACGGGTGGCATCATGCCTCTCAGTAACAAGCTGCAAGTGCGGCTCGATCCCGAGCTGGGCATCGTCTACCGCAGCGCCGACGACAACAAACCCGAGGAGGCTTGCCGATGAGTGCGCCACCCACCGCCGGCGGGGACGCGGCTGCGCCCGCGTTCAACCTGCTGGACGAGCCCTGGATCCCGGTGCGCCTGGCGTCGGGCCAGGTCACGGAGCTGGGCCTGCTGGAGCTGTTCCGGCAGGCGTCCGGGATCGAGGCGCTGGCCGAGCCCGCGCCGCCGAGCCTCGTGGCGCTCCACCGCATCCTGCTGGCGATCTCGCACCGGGCGCTGACGTGCGGCCAAGGGCGCTGGTCGCACAAAGACCGCGCCCACTGGTACGAGCATGGGCTGCCCGCCGATGTATTCACCGGCTACCTGGAGCAATGGCGCGACCGCTTCTGGCTGTTCCATCCGGAACTGCCTTTCATGCAGGTGGCGGCGCTGGCGACGGCCGAGGAGACGCGGGACAAGCTCAAGCCGTGGACGCAAGTGGCGCTGGACCGGGCCAGCGGCAACACGCCGGTGGTGTTCGACCATGGCGTGGACACGCAACCGCCCACGGTGGATGCCGGCCTGGTGCTGCGGCATCTGCTGGGCTTCCTGCAATTCACGCCGGGCGGGCTGGTCAAGGTGTTCCGGGGCTCGGACAAGGCGGGGCCGCTGTCCAACACCGCGGCGGTGCTGCCCCTGGGCGGCTGCCTGGCACAGACGCTGCTGCTGGGCCTGCATCCGGCGCCCACCGACGCACGGCACGACCTTCCGGCGTGGGAGCGTCCCGCGCCCACGTTGGCGGAGCTTCGGGCCGATGCCCGGCCCTCTTCCGGCTGCTGCGACCGCTACAGCCGCCTCAGCCGCGCCGTGCTGCTGTTGCGCGAGCCGGGCGATGCGCGGCCCCTGGTGCGCTGGATCCGCTTCGGCGCCGGGCTGGCGCTGCTGGAGGACGAGAACGCGCCCGATCCGATGGCCTCGCAGCGTGCCGGCAGCAACGGGATGGTGCGCGTGACCTTCAGCGAAGGCCGGGCCACCTGGCGCGACCTGGGCGCGCTGCTGCCGGACGGCAGCGGCACGCAGGCGCGACAGGCCGCGGTGCTGGGCTGGGCGGACACCCTGCTGGACAAGCTGGGCCAGGGTGACGCCAAGGTACCGGTGATCGTCGCGGGTCTGTGCTCCGACCAGGCCAAGCTGCTGCGCTGGCGCATGGAGCGGTACCGGCTGCCCGCCAACGCCCTGCACAGCGAACAGGCAGCGGAGCAGGTGCGCGATCAGCTCAAGCGCTGCGAGGAGCTTTTCTATCAGGTGCGCAACGTGGCCACGGCCATGTTCGCGCTGACGATGCCCGATGCGGGCAGCAAGGACACGCGCGCCCGTGCGCGCGCCGTGCTCGATGCCGGACCGTTCGCCACTGCCTACTTCTCGGTCGCCGAGCGCGCCTTGCCCGCGCTGCTGGACGCCATCGCTGCCGGCGACTTCGGTGCCGCGCACGCGCAGTGGTCCGCCGTGCTGCTGGGCGCCGCCCGCGGCGCGTGGAACAGCGCCCGGCTGACGCTGGGCTACTCGGTGGCCGCGCTGCGCGCCGAGGCCAGCACCCGGGGCCGCTTCGAGTTCCTGCTCAAGGACCTCAAGCCCGCGCCCGCCGACCAGAACCGCACTGAAGAGCCCACGACATGAGCAGCTTCAACGAAGACTTCATCAAGCACCTTGAAACGCTCAAGGAGCACGACCGTGGAGCCATCGCGGCGCTGCGGCGCAGCTTGAGCTTCGCGCCGGGCAGTTACGTGCCGGCCTTCCAGAGCATCGAGCGCTTCTCGGCCCGGAACGACGACACGCCCTGGCGGCGCCAGGCGCTCTACCTCACGGCCGGTCTCTACGCCCTGCATCCGGAGCACGCCGCGGGGCAGAGCCTGGCCGCCGTCCTGGCGCGGGTGATGCTCGACCGCAAGAGCCCCAGCATCGAAAAGCGCTTCCTCGCCCTGCTCGCCACCGAGCCAGAAGAGCTGCCTGACCACCTGCGCCAGGTTGTGTCGCTGTTGGCTGCAACCAAGGCAGGCATCGACTACGTCGAGCTGTTTGCCAACCTCAGCACCTGGCTGGAGCCGCGAGCCTTCGAAGACCGCGACCGCCTGCGCCAGCGCTGGGCGAAAGCCTTCTACCGCGCCGCCGCACCCGCTGAAAAGCCCGCTGAGCCCGCAACCGCCCAACAAGACTGATTCCCCAGGAGGACCCCGTGAGCCTGTTCGTCGAATACCACCTGATCCAGAACTTCGCCCCCTCCAACCTCAACCGCGACGACACCGGCGCCCCCAAGGACGCCCTCTTCGGCGGCCACCGGCGCGCCCGCGTGAGCAGCCAGTGCTTCAAGCGTGCCGTGCGGCTGAAGGCCAGCGAATCCGGCGCTATCAAGGAAGCGGACCGCGGCGTGCGGACCAAGAAGCTACTGAAGCTCACGCTCGACAAGCTGGAAGCGCAGCCCTACGGCCGCGCCCGCGCCGAGGCGGAGCCTCGCGTCGTCGCCGCACTTGCCGCCGCTGGACTGAAGCTGGATGAGAAGGGACAAACGGAATACCTTCTGTTCCTGGGCCAGCGCGAGATCGACGGCTTCGTGGAGCTGGTGCACGCGCACTGGGACGAGCTGACGACGCCGCCACCGGCGGCCGACGACAAGAAAAAGTCGAAGAAGGAGGCCAGGGCCGATGCGCCGGAGGCCGTGAAAAAGAAGGCCAAGGGCCTGCTCGACGGCGGCAAGGCCATCGACGTGGCACTGTTCGGCCGCATGCTGGCCGACATGCCCGGCGCCAACCAGGACGCCGCCTGCCAGGTCGCCCACGCGCTGAGCACGCACCGGGTCGAACGCGAGTTCGACTACTTCACCGCGGTGGACGACAAGGGCGACGACGACGAAACCGGCGCCGGCATGATCGGCCAGGTCGAGTTCAACTCCGCGACCTTCTACCGCTATGCCGTGCTCGACGCCGCGAAGCTGGTGTCGAACCTGCAAGGCGACCGCGACCTGGCGCTCACCGGCATCGCGGCCTTCACCGAGGCGCTGGCGCGCGCCATCCCCACCGGCAAGCAGAACACCTTTGCCGCGCACAACCCGCCGAGCTTCATCGGCGTGGTGCTGCGCCACGGCAGCCCGTTCAACCTCGCCAACGCGTTCGAGAAACCCGTCTGGCCCGACCGCGCCAAATCCTTGACCTCGCAATCTGTGGAAGCGCTGGCCGGGCACGAGCAGCAGGTGGCCGCCTGCTACGGCGACGGGCGCGACACCTGGGCCGTGCTGGACCTCAGCGGCGCGTGGCCGGAGTCGCTGGGCAAGCGCGTGCGCAACCTGGCCGAGCTGGGCGACTGGATCGGCTCCCAGGTGGCCGCCGCCCTCGACGCCCCGAGGAGCTGAGCATGCCGACGCTGCTGATGCGGCTGGTCGGCCCGCTGCAGTCCTGGGGCACGGCCAGCCGCTTCGACGAGCGCGACACGCAGCTGGAGCCTTCCAAGTCCGGCGTGCTGGGCCTGCTGTGCGCGGCGCTGGGGCGCGACCGCGCCGAGCCGGTGGACGACCTGGCGCGGCTGCGCATGGGCGTGCGCGTGGACCGCGAGGGCGCGCTCATGCGCGACTACCAGACTGCCACGGGCGTGCTCGTGGCGGCCACCGCCAAGCCGGACCTGAACCGCACCGTCGTGAGCCCGCGCTTCTACCTCTCGGATGCCGGCTTCCTGGTCGGCCTGGAGGGCGGCGACTTGGCGCTGCTGGAGCAGCTCAATGCCGCGCTGCGCGCCCCGCGCTGGCCGCTGGCGCTGGGCCGCAAGGCCTTCGTGCCCTCGAAGCCGGTTTGGCTCAGCAGCCGGTGCGCTGACGACGGCCCTTTTGGCGGCCTGCATCCAGGCGCGCTGGAAACCGCGCTGCGAGAGCAGCCCCGCATCGCCAAGTGCCGTATCGAGCACCGCAACGACCTGGTGCGCCTCGTGATCGAGCACGCGGAAGCGGGCGCGCTGCGCCACGACCAGCCCATTGCGCCCTTTGCCGAGCGCCGCTTCGGGCCGCGCTTCGTCCAGCCAGGAGTTCTTGAGCATGTACCTGAGCCAGCTGAGGCTTGACACGGCCAGCGCCGCTGCGCGGCGGGACCTGGCCGATCCCTATCAACTGCACCGCACGCTGGCGCGCGTGTACGCGCCGGACGACGCCACGCCGCCGCCGCGCTTCCTGTGGCGGCTGGAGCGCGGCGGGCCGGTGGGCGAACGCGGCGTCGTGCTGGTGCAGGCGGCGGTGCCCGGCCGCTGGGACGTGCTGGCGGCCCGGTCGGGCTACGAGGTGCAGGGCGACAAGCCGGTCGATACCGGGCAGCTGGTGCAGCCCGGACGCCGCTATCGCTTCCGGCTGCGGGCCAACCCGGTCGTGACGCGCCAGGGCCAGCGCCTGGGCCTGCACAGCCAGGACGAGCAGCTGGACTGGCTGGCACGCCAGGGGAGCCGCCTGGGTTTCGAGGTCGAAGGCGCGGACGTCTCCGGCGCCGAGCGCATCGTCATGTGGAAGCCTGGCGGCAGCCGGCCCAACGTCAAGGACACCGTGCTGTTCGACGGCGTGCTGGTAGCGCGTGATGCCGCTGCGCTGCGCGCCGCGCTGGTAGACGGCGTGGGGCATGGCAAGGCCTTCGGCCTGGGCATGCTGTCGCTGGCACGGGCATGAGCGGGCACATCAGCGCTAGAGCAGCGCCGGCATGAGCAGCGCCCCCCTCCTCCCCCCTCTCAAGCCCATTCCCATCAAGGAGCGCCTGTCGGTCGTGTTCATCGAGCGCGGCGAGGTGGACATGCTCGACGGGGCCTTCGTGGTGGTGGACGTGACGGGCATCCGCACGCACATCCCCGTGGGCGGCGTGGCCTGCATCATGTTGGAGCCGGGCACCCGGGTGTCGCACCGCGCCGCGGCGCTGGCCGCGCGCGTGGGCACGCTGCTGGTGTGGGTAGGCGAGGCCGGCGTGCGCCTGTACTCGGCCGGGCAGCCGGGCGGAGCCCGCTCGGACCGCCTGCTGTACCAGGCGCGGCTGGCGCTGGACGAGGGGCTGCGGCTGAAGGTGGTGCGCAAGATGTACGAGATGCGTTTCGGCGAGGCCTCGCCGGCGCGCCGCAGCGTGGACCAGCTGCGCGGCATCGAGGGCGCGCGGGTGCGGCGTACCTACCAGATGCTGGCGCAGAAGTTCGGCGTGCGCTGGAACGGGCGCGACTACGACCCGGAGTCTTGGGACGTTTCGGACCTGCCCAACCGCTGCCTGTCCGCGGCCACGGCCTGCCTGTACGGCGTGACGGAGGCGGCGGTGCTGGCTGCGGGCTACGCGCCGGCGGTGGGTTTCATCCACACCGGCAAGCCGCTGTCGTTCGTGTACGACGTGGCGGACGTCTACAAATTTGAGACGGTGGTGCCGGTAGCGTTCAAGGTGGCGGCGTCCAACCCGCCGGGCAATGCGGAGCGCGCGGTACGGCTCGGCTGCCGCGACGTGTTCCGCCAGACGCGGTTGCTGGAGCGGATCATTCCGGACATCGAGAAGATGCTGGCTGCGGGCGAGGTCGAGCCCCCGCCGCCCGCGGCCGATGCGGTGGGGCCGGCGTTTCCAGACGAAAAGGGGTTGGGGGATGTTGGTCATCGTGGTTGAGAACGCACCGCCGCGGCTGCGCGGGCGGCTGGCGGTGTGGCTGCTGGAGGTGCGCGCTGGCGTGTACGTGGGCAGCTACAGCCGCCGCGTGCGCGAGCACATCTGGAGCCAGGTGGAGGAAGGCATCGATGACGGCAACGCGGTGCTGGTGTGGGGCAGCACCGCCGAGGCCGGATTCGAGTTCAGGACGCTGGGCCCCAACCGCCGCCTGCCGGTGGATTTCGATGGTGTGCAACTTGTGAGCTTCCACCCGGAAGCCCCTGGCGACGCTCCTTAAAAACTTGCGCAACATCAAGACAGTTTTTCGGTAGAACCAAAGAGGTCCGAAAAACCGTTTAAAATCAATGGGTTAGGAGTAGAGTATTTCCCGCGCGAGCGGGGATGAACCATCATGGACAAGGAAACGCCCCCCCCGACCGTATTTCCCGCGCGAGCGGGGATGAACCGC
>NZ_KE387205.1:15470-15684 GCF_000430725.1 Azohydromonas australica DSM 1124 | reverse complement strand
GTATTTCCCGCGCGAGCGGGGATGAACCGGTCAACGGGGTCGCCGACACCGCCTACACCACGTATTTCCCGCGCGAGCGGGGATGAACCGCGCGTTGGCCACGCGCTCACCGACGTGGTGTGGTATTTCCCGCGCGAGCGGGGATGAACCTGCTAAGGACGAACTCGCCTGTCTCCGGGAGGAGTATTTCCCGCGCGAGCGGGGATGAACCGGT
>NZ_KE387205.1:15243-15460 GCF_000430725.1 Azohydromonas australica DSM 1124 | reverse complement strand
GTGGTATTTCCCGCGCGAGCGGGGATGAACCTGCTAAGGACGAACTCGCCTGTCTCCGGGAGGAGTATTTCCCGCGCGAGCGGGGATGAACCGGTGTAGAGGCCGAGCGCTCGGAGATGGCTGCAGTATTTCCCGCGCGAGCGTGGATGAACCGCCTGGGCTTCTTCCGTGTTACGTAGCCCGCCCGTATTTCCCGCGCGAGCGGGGATGAACCGCC
>NZ_KE387205.1:0-14364 GCF_000430725.1 Azohydromonas australica DSM 1124 | reverse complement strand
GTATTTCCCGCGCGAGCGGGGATGAACCGACGGCAGGGACGGCGCTGGTGAGCGCCGCCATGTATTTCCCGCGCGAGCGGGGATGAACCGCGTCACGTCGTAATAGATCTGTCCTACTTGTTGTATTTCCCGCGCGAGCGGGGATGAACCCACGCCGACAGCGCGCGCCACGAACTCGGCCACGTATTTCCCGCGCGAGCGGGGATGAACCGTCCGCCGCCCACTTGACATAGGCCGCCAGCGCGTATTTCCCGCGCGAGCGGGGATGAACCGCTGGTCGCCCGGGTACAGCATGCCGTTCATGAGTATTTCCCGCGCGAGCGGGGATGAACCGATCCAGTGGAAGGGCGCGGCCACCACGCAGGCGTATTTCCCGCGCGACCGGGATGAACCGCCTCTGTACGTGCTCGGCCTGCGCATTGAGGGGTATTTCCCGCGCGAGCGGGGATGAACCAAGCAGGCATTCAAATGGATGCAACCATGCAGCGTATTTCCCGCGCGAGCGGGGATGAACCGGCCGCCGGCGTCACGCTGGGCCTGGGCGAGGCGTATTTCCCGCGCGAGCGGGGATGAACCGTGCAAATCCCCTTGTTCGCTTAGCTGGTTAACGTATTTCCCGCGCGAGCGGGGATGAACCGCGTTGGGCGGGGATGCTCGCGCGGCGCTGGCTGTATTTCCCGCGCGAGCGGGGATGAACCGCCCAAGGCGCCGAAGCGCACCCCCTGCGAGCAGTATTTCCCGCGCGAGCGGGGATGAACCGGGGAAGCGGCGCCGGTACTTCGGCACCGACTCGTATTTCCCGCGCGAGCGGGGATGAACCGGCGCCGGACGTTTCATGCACCGGGTAGACAGAGTATTTCCCGCGCGAGCGGGGATGAACCGGGGAAGCGGCGCCGGTACTTCGGCACCGACTCGTATTTCCCGCGCGAGCGGGGATGAACCGGCGCCGGACGTTTCATGCACCGGGTAGACAGAGTATTTCCCGCGCGAGCGGGGATGAACCGGCATTGCCCTGCGGGCCAACGGCGACCTGCTGGTATTTCCCGCGCGAGCGGGGATGAACCCGGCTCCAGCACGAGCGATTCCAACGTCACGCAGTATTTCCCACGCGAACGGGGATGAACCGTCATCTACTCGATCCGCGCGCGCCGGGGAGAGGTATTTCCCGCGCGAGCGGGGATGAACCGATGTCTTCGCCCTTGAGGGCGGGAATGTCGATGTATTTCCCGCGCGAGCGGGGATGAACCGGTGTCGTACTACAACGACTTCCAGAACGCTGTGTATTTCCCGCGCGAGCGGGGATGAACCGCTCCAGCCGGCCGCTGACTGCGCAAAGGCCTTGTATTTCCCGCGCGAGCGGGGATGAACCGTTGGGGATGGTGCCCTTGAGCTGGGCCAGCGCGTATTTCCCGTGCGAGCGGGGATGAACCCTCGGCGCCAGTGGGTTGTGCTGGTGGTAGCGCGTATTTCCCGCGCGAGCGGGGATGAACCGAGCTCGTTCAGCGAACTGCTCAGCAGCATGATCGTATTTCCCGCGTCAGCGGGGCTGCACTGGCGGCTTCTTGATGGATCAGGAGATGGAGTTGGGCTTAAGATTATTTGCGCGCATCGAAAGCCTTTATGTCCCTGCGCTCCAGCAAAATACGTACGGCGCCATACCAGGAAAGCACCGGTAGCAAAACGCCCTTTCCCCGAATGGACGCCCCTTTTATTCCATCCTCGCCCCCGATCAGATTGAAATTGGAGCAGCAAGAAAACCTCATCACCTCCAAGCAGTTGAGGTTTTCTACTCCCAGTCCATTCACCTCCCCTTGAACACCGCCGGCCGCTTCTCCTGCCACGCCCGCACGCCCTCGCGCAGGTCTTGCGAGGCGTTGACGCGGGCGATGTCGCGCGCCAGGGCGTCGGCGTCCAGCGCGCCGCGGGCGATGGCGTCCAGGTGGCGCTTCATGCCCAGCAGCGCCAGCGGCGCCATGCCGGCCAGGCGCTCGCACCACGCCTGCCCGGCCTGCGCCAGCTCTTCGGGCTCGACCATGCGGTCCAGGTAGCCCAGCGCCAGCATCTGCTGCGCGTCCAGCTTCTCGGCCGCCAGCAGGATGCGCCGCGCCACCGGCAGCCCCAGCCGCGCCACGAAGCGCTCCATGCCGCCGCGGTAGAACAGCAGCCCCAGCTGCGCCGCGGGCACGAACATCTCTGCGGCGGTGGTGGCGATGCGGAAGTCGCAGGCCAGCGCCAGGTCGGTGGCACCGCCGTACAGGCCGCCGTTGATCACCGCCACCGTCACCGGGCGCGC
Source organism: Azohydromonas australica DSM 1124 (assembly GCF_000430725.1). GTDB lineage: Bacteria > Pseudomonadota > Gammaproteobacteria > Burkholderiales > Burkholderiaceae_C > Azohydromonas > Azohydromonas australica. Next base: position 12,071 of record NZ_KE387205.1, on the reverse strand, counting down.
GGCCTCCAGCGCCGCGGCCAGCGCCTCGAAACGCTCGGCGGCCGTGGCGATGTGCTCGCCCGCCTCGCCCAGGTTGAAGCCGCTGCAGAAATGCCGCCCCTGCGCCTGCAGCTGCAGCACCAGCACCTCCTCGCGCGCGTTGACCTCGGCCAGCTGCGCCTGCAGCACCTCCAGGTCCGACAGCTCCAGCCGGTTGGCCACCGCCGGGCGGCGCAGCGTGATGGTGGCGATGGCGCCTTCGATGGCGAGAACGGGCGGCTGGCCGGCGGGGTCGGTGGGCGTAGTCATGTCAGCGGGGAAAACGCAATGGATGAGTTCGAAGGCCGCGCGGTGCGCCGGCCTTCTCCGGGGCCGTGCCCGCCACGGGCGCGGCGATCATACGCAGCGCCGCCGCCCGCTCTCAGCCGCCCTCGGCCTCCCCGCCGCCGCTGGCCGCCAGCTCCGCGGGCACCGCCTCGGCCAGGAAATCGAACACCCGCCGCACCAGGCGGTTGCCGTGGATCTCGCGGTGCACCGCCAGCCAGCACGGCAGCGGCGGAATGCGCAGTTGCGGCAGCAACGGCACCACGCCCGGCCAGTGGCGCAGGTTGTAGCGCGCCACGAAGCCGATGCCCGCGCCCGCGGCCACGAGCTGGCCGTAGGCCACCTGGTCGTCGGTGCGCAGCGCGAAGCCTCGGCGCGTCATCGGCACGCCCATGGCGGCGAAGCCCTGCAGGATGGCCTCGTCGCGGTCGTAGCCGATGAGCACGTGGCCCAGCAGGTCCTCGGCCTCTCGCGGCGTGCCCGCGCGCGCCAGGTAGCGCTGGTGCGCCGCGGCGGTGAGCGGCACCTCGGCGACGCGCCGCGCCACCAGCGAACCCTGCTCGGGGCGGACCATGCGCAGCGCGATGTCGGCCTCGCGCCGCAGTAGGTTGCTGAGCTGGTCCGACGCGACCAGCTCCACCTCGATGCCGGGCTCGGCCTCGCGCAGCCGCGCCAGCACCGGCGGCAGCAGCCAGGTGGCGGCCACGCGGCTGGCCGTCAGGCGCACGGTGCCGCGCTCGGCGTCGCGCGCGGCGGCCAGCGCGTGCAGCAAGGCGCCGGCGCCGTCCTGCATGCGCCGCGCGGCCTCGGCAATGGCCAGCGCCGCCGCGGTGGGCGTGACGCCGCGCCCGGTGCGCTCGAACAGCGGCACGCCCAGCTGCGCCTCCAGCTCGGCCACGTGGCGCGAGAGCGTGGGCTGCTGCGCGCGCAGCCGGCGCGCCGCGCCCATCAGGCTGCCGGCGTCCAGCACCGCCAGGAAGCTGCGCACCAGGCGCCAGTCGAACTCCTCCAGCGGCATCGGTGCGGCGGGACGCGGCGGCGCGCTGGCGGGCGGCGATGGTGGCGGGGAAGGATCAACCGTCATGCGAATCCGTATGGCTGGCTTGCAGGGAACGGCGATTTTCGGATGACGCGATGGTCGCCACACTGGCTGCACCGATCACCGAACTTCAGCGCCTGGAGCCCCGCATGAACACGCCGACCTCTTCAACTCCCACCGTCCTGGTGCTGGGCGCCAACGGGCGCCTGGGGCTGGCTGCTGCGCAGGCCTTCGCGGCGGCTGGCTGGCAGGTACTGGCACAGGTGCGGCGCGAGGCCGCGCCCGGCATGCCGGCGTCCGCGCGGCTGCTGCGCACGCCGGTGGGCGACACCGCGGCGCTGGCGCTGCAGGCCGCGGGCGCGCGCGTGGTGGTGCATGCGCTCAACCCCTCCGACTACGGCCGCTGGAAGCGCGACGCGATGCCGCTGCTGCAGGCGGCACTGGACCTGGCGCAAGCGCTGGACGCGCGGCTGATGCTGCCGGGCAACGTCTACAACTACGGGCTGCACCTGTCGGTGCCCACGCGCGAGGACGCGCCGCAACGCCCGCACACCGCGCACGGGCGCATCCGCGTGGCGATGGAAGCCGAGATCGAGCGCCGCTGCCGTGCCGGCGCGCTGCGCGCCACGGTGCTGACGGCGGGCGATTTCTACGGCGCGGGCTCGGGCACCTGGTTCGACCAGGCGATCCTGAAGCCGCTGGCGAAGGGGCGGCTGGTGTACCCGGGCGCGCTGGACGTGCCGCACGCCTGGGCCTACCTGCCCGACCTGGCGCGCGCCTTCGTGGGCCTGGCCGAAGCCGCCGAGGCGGGTGCGCTGGCGGACTTCGCGCGCTTTCATTTCGCGGGGCACACGCTGACGGGGGCGCAGGTGCTGGACGGGGTGGAACGCGCCGCCGCACAGCTCGGACTGGCCGTGCCCGCGGGCGGCTGCAAGCGCGGCGGCATGCCGTGGGGCCTGATCCGCGTTCTCGGCCTGTTCGTGCCGACGATGCGCGCGCTCGCCGACATGTCCTATCTCTGGCGCGTGCCGCACGGGCTGGACGACGCGCCATTGCGCGCAGTGCTGGGACCGCTGCTGACGACACCGGTGGAGCAGGCGCTGGCGGAGACGGTGCGGGCGGCAATGCTTCAGAAAACAGCAGTTCAGCACGCCATGGCAGCCGGCTGACAAGCGGGGGCAGGACAGCCGCCGGCGTCCTCCCGGACACCGGCGGTGCGCCCGCGTTCAGGCCGGGTACTGGATGAACCCGCGGTTGATCTCGTTGATCTTGCGCGTCAGGCGGTACACGCCGCCGCCTTCGCGCGTCTTGCTGGCGTCCGTGTTGCCTTCGATGGTGGTGATCCAGCCGCCGTCGCACTGCTCGACCAGCCCGGTGTGCCCCATGCCTTGGCCGTGGTCCATGATGAAGATGGAGCCCGGTCCCAGGCGGCTGGGGTCGTTGGTGGCCTCGCGCGCCGGGATCAGCGTGGCACCGTGCTCGCCCGCGCGGCGCCAGTGGTCCAGGCAGCCGGCGGTCTTCACCATCGGATTGCCGCGCCCTTGCTGCTGCGCGGCCTCGTCGAAGCAGTAGTAGACGAAGGCGCAGCACCACGCGAAGCCCGGGTTCAGGCCGACCCGCCGCAGGTACTGCTCGACGATGGGACCGCGATTGGAGTTGCGCGGATCCTCGCGCACGGGCCGCTGCAGCTCCTTCACCGCCACCTTCAGCACCTCGGCCATGAAGGGGCCCGCGTCCCGCGGCGCTGGAACGGTGTCGGGCCCGAACAGCGCAGCCCAGGTCAGGGAGCCCACTTCACCGTCCTGCCGCAGCGCACGGCCCTGGTCATCCACGTTGCGCGCCTGGAACAGCTTGACCGCCTGGCGCATGTTGACGCCGAAGTTGGGATTGGCAGGGTCGAGCCGCAGCGACTCGTCGCCCAGCGACTGGTTCAGGCGCTCCTTGAGCGCGGCCACGATGGCGGCGTCCCGCTCGCCCTGCTTGACGATCCGTCCCGGGTACATCATGGAAAGCTCCTCCTGGTGCAGTGAACCGGCCGCGCACCCCGCCCCGCACCGCACGGCAGGGGCACCCGGCCATGCTGGCACTACCCGGGCCGGCGCCGGCAGCGGCAATGACGAAGGTCACGCATGGCGCGAGCCGCCCGCTGCGCCTGTAACCCCACGGAGGCCGCCGTTCACCCGCTGCCGCCCATCACCGGCCCGGCCGCGCGCTTCGTGCGCGCCCGTCCCGCCGGAAAAGGCCGCCTGAAGACGACTGGGTTGGAAATGGTCACTCGACGTTCTGGAGGCGGTCCTGGAACCAGCGCTGCTCCTGTACCGTCAACGCGTCTTTGGTTTTCCAATAGCGGCGCGGATTCCCGCACATGGCGCAGGAGCACGGCGCAGCAGTCGAGGCCACGATGCCGAGACGGCGGCTATCCGGCGGGTTTTCCGCCCGAGTTCCCATGCCCCAATATGAACGGCGAGCTTTCTTGATGCGCTCAACGTGGTGGCGGCGCACGGCTCGACGGTTGCTGCTTGATGGCTTCACGATCAGTCCCATGACCGCAGGCCACTGAGGACCCTCCCCAGCTGCTCTGGAACCTGCGGCCGGTTATAGGACCGACGCGTATTTCAATGGCCGCATGTCGATTCACCTCAAGACAAGTCGATGGGGTCAATTAGACACCCAACCTTACGCTCGCGCGGTTATATAAAAACAGGCGCAAGCCCGTCCATCAGCAGGACATGGAACGCCTGCTCCCTCCCCTGCAGTGCAAGAGCGCGCCAATGACGGTGTCAACCGCCGTGTGTATTTGGCCAAAATGCAGGCGCAATCGCAAAGGCAAGGAACAATTCGTAAATGCGACAAGCATCGGCCGAAAAACCCCTTCCTCGCCTCAAACAAAAATGCGCCACAAATGCTGCATCACACCATCCAACAGGCCCGCTAACCACCCCTGATTCCATTTACGTTGACTCACGCCGCAAATTGTATTTCCTGAAATATCTTTAGCCTTCTCTTATTCCAAAAAAAATGGCGGCTTTCATAGCCGTCCGAAACCTTTCGGCCGGTCAGCCCTCATTTCACCGCAGGAGCCGCCCGGTGAAATGACCACACAAGGAGTAGTCATGTCCAGGATGCAAACTCTCGCAAAGCATTGCGCGGCCGCGTTGTTGGTCAGCGCAGCGATACCGTCATACGCATTGGAAGGCACGATCGAGTTTGCCGGCGCCCTGATATTTTTCAATGACACGCTCAAGATTTCCAACCTTGACGGGTTCACCATCACCCCCGTTGGCTTCCGAAATGATGATTTCCCAGTGCCAACCGGCTCGACTGGAGAAGTCAAGGACATTTCCCTGGCCACGCCCGGCCGTGTCAATGTGCCCGGTTTCCTCACGTTCAACGCGGCACCTTTCGCGCGCTTTGATCTGACAGGCATCCAGGCGGGTATTTTTGACAGCAGCGCCTGTGGCGCCATAGCTGCCGCGGGACAAACCTGCACGCCTGCCGGCTCAGCCGTCAACTTCGTGAATGTCCCTTTCGGCCCCACCACGCTGGGCTCCACGATGACCTTCTCGGTGACCGGCTACATGACCGACACCCGGGACGGTAGCCGCACCCCGTACGCCGGCCATTTCGCCGCCGTCTTCCCGTTGGAATACCAAGGTTTCCTGGGCCGGCCGGATGCCGGTGGCGCCACTTTTTCCGCGGTGTTCGCCCAACCGGTGCCTGAACCGGCAAGCTGGCTGTTGATGGCGGGCGGTCTCGCGGTCTTGGGGCGCTACAGCCGTAAACGCCTGTCAAAGGCGCCTGCATAAAACCGTGCGAAGGGGGGTTAGCACGGCCCAAATTGCGCCATTTGTCGTGCGTGTCTGAACGCATGCCTCAGGTGCCCGCGGCGCTGCATTGCCTGGTATTGGCCACCGGCGAAAGTGCATAACCCCCCTGGAGGCTTGGACCGCTGATGCTTTTTCTCGGCAATTGCGAAGAGCAAGCCAATACCAGAGATCGACGCGGCATGGGGTTGCCACCCCAATGCCGGTCATGCATCAACGGCGATAAGGCGCGCAGGTGAGAACGGCTCAGCGCTGTGATCCGCTGCTGCCCGACTGCGTCTGCTGCTGTTCGCCGCTGCCATCCTGCCGCTGCTGCGCCTTGGCCTGTTCAGCCTGCTGCTTTTCCTCGTCCTTCTTTTCCGCGCGGTGGTGCCCGATGGCACAGCCGGCGGCGGCACCGACGACGCCGTGCCCGCCCGCCACGTGGCCGGCCACGCCGCCCACGGCTGCGCCCTTGAGGCAACCCTTGGCCTGCGCCAAGCCGGGCAAGGCCAGCGGCACGAGCAGCACTGCGCTCCAAAGCCAACGTGATCTCATGGCGGGTCTCCTGTGCTTGGTGATCGGTCGTCACCAAGATAGGCCCCGCGCCCGATCGGCACCGTCAGCCAGTGCCTCCACCCGTTGTAGGACGGAGCGGATATCCATGCCGAGCGGGTTCCCCGAGCGGCCTGCGACGCACCTGGCACGTGACCCGTGGCGCAGCGGCCTGGCTTTCTAAGCTCGGAGTACGAAAACCGGCTGATTTTGATCAACCCGGCCATCAGGCTCCCGCAAGACGCATCCGGCACAGGGCGTGCCAAAAAACATCTCTCTCATGCACAGTCTTGGGCATGACATTTGTCCTGCCCGTCCGGATTTCCGGCCACACCCATCGGATTTTTTCTTGACAAGCCACCCACAGGAATGAAATAGCGCTGTCAACCTCCATGCTGCGCCGCAACACCGGATTATCCCTAGGCTGATGTAACAGACGCACCCGACAGCCCCACAGCTGTTGACTCGGCTTTGACTCGTTAGTAATCTATTGTTTCAGAAGGGTCTTTCCTTTATCTGGGTGACAAGGAGCAGGCACCGAGCGGATCCCAGACCGGTCGCAATCGGGTTGGAAGCTTTGCGGCCCAGGCTTGCAAGCACACTCTACTCGAACTTCTTTTTTTGCTCGCTTTCTGAATAAACAATTTGTCCGTCCCTGGATGGATATGAATTTGCTCGGGATTTGAAGTATTTCGCGGCAAATGCGTCGAATGAACCATTGCATCAGGTTCAGTCGGCGTTGGACGCCAGCACGACGCCGGTTATTTGTCAGCGCACAGCGCTTTGGCCTTCGGGCGGACTTTGGTCAGGCACGTGGTGGCGGCTTTGATGGGTGCCCAGCCTCCGGGCGGCGCCCTGCTCCCCATCCCTGGGAGGGATTGCTCATGCGTATCAACGAGCCCGTCACCCAAGCGGAATTCCGCTTCCCGAACAGCGCCACGCTGATGTCCACGACGGACACGCGAGGCGTCGTCACCTACGCCAACGAGGCGTTCGTCGAGGTCAGCGGCTTCTCACGGGAGGAGATCGTGGGCAAGCCGCACAACCTCGTGCGCCACCCCGACATGCCGCGCGAAGCCTTTGGCGACATGTGGGCCACGCTCAAGGGCGGCGAGCCGTGGACCGCCATCGTCAAGAACCGCCGCCAGAACGGCGACCACTACTGGGTGCGCGCCAATGCCGTGCCGGTGGTGCGCCACGGGCGCACGGTGGGCTACATGTCCGTGCGTACCCAGCCTTCCCGCGAGGAGATCGCGTCGGCCGAGGGGCTGTACAAGGAGATGCACCAGGGCAGCGCGCGGCACAGGCTGCACAAGGGCGTGCTGCTGCGCAGGGGCTTGCTGGGCGGGCTCTCGGTGCTCCAGCTCATGCCGGTGCGTTGGCGCATCCGGCTGGCGTTCATGGGCCTGGTGCCGGTGATGGCCGCCGCGTTCTGGGTGCAGCAGTCGTGCACGGCGCCGGTGGCGCTGATGAGCACCGCGGTGGCGATGGCGCTGCTGCTGACCTGCTGGGCGCTGGAGCTGCAGATCGCGCGGCCGCTGGAGCAGCTGCGCGAGGAGGCCATCAAGGTGGCCACCGGCGAGAACCCGATGACCACGCACATGAACCGCGCCGACGAGATCGGCATGACGCTGCGCGCCGTCGGCCAGCTGGGGCTGATGTTCCGGTGGCTGGTGGACGACGTGAGCCACCAGGTGGAGTCGGTGCAGCACGCGGCGGCCGAGATCGCGCAGGGCAACCTGGACCTGAGCACGCGCACCGAGCAGGCCGCCGCCAGCGTGGAGGAGACGGCTTCCTCGATGGAGGAGATGACCACCACCGTGAAGGCCAACACCCGCACCGCCGCGCAGGCGGACCAGCTCGCCGGGCAGGCGCGCCAGGCTGCCACCGAGGGCAGCCGCACGGTGGCCGAGGTCGTCAGCACCATGGGCGAGATCTCGGCGAGCTCGCGGCAGGTCACCGAGATCGTGGGCCTGATCGACAGCATCGCGTTCCAGACCAACATCCTGGCGCTCAACGCGGCGGTGGAGGCGGCGCGCGCGGGCGAGAGCGGCAGCGGCTTCGCGGTGGTGGCCGGCGAGGTGCGCAGCCTGGCCAAGCGCAGCGCCCAGGCGGCCAGCGAGGTCAAGGCGCTGATCGAGTCGAGCGCGAAGAAGGTCGAGGCCGGCTCCGTGCTGGTCGCCCAGGCCGGGCAGGCCATGAACGCGATCGTGAGCCAGGTGAAGCAGGTGTCCGACCTGATCGGCGAGATGGGTTCCGCCACGCAGGAGCTGAGCAACGGCATCGTGCAGATCGGCCAGGCCGTGCACCACATGGACCACGTCACGCAGCAGAACGCCGCGCTGGTGGAGGAAAGCGCCCTCGCCTCGGACGGCCTGAGCCAGCAGGCAGCCCGGCTGCGCCAGGCCGTGGGGGTGTTCGGCGGCGAGCGCGCGCAGCCGCAGCCGGTGCGCCGCGTCCAGGTGCCGCGCCCGGCCACGGCGACCGCCGTCGCGGCCATGGCCGGCCGCGAACCGGCCCGGCCCGCACGAGGCGGCCATACCCTGCCGCACGCGACGCTGTCGCTGCTGCCGGTGGGGTCCGGGACGGCTTGAGGGCCGCGTTACCGCGACGGTGAAAGCACCCCGTTCGCCCTGAGCTCGTCGAAGGGCCTGCCGGCCGGCTGTGCCGGGGGCTTCGACAAGCTCAGCCCGAACGGCATTTCAGCAAGGCCGTTCAGTCGTCCTCGTCCGCCGCCCGCACCCGCCGCACCACGCCCAGCCTGAGGCCCAGCACGCCCAGGATGCGGTTCAGGGTCTGCACGGTGCCCTCGCTGCGGCCCTGCTCGATGTCCTGCAGCGTGCGCATGGAGACGCCCGCGAGCCTGGCGAGCTCGGCGCTGGTCAGGCGCAGCGTCTTCTTCAGGTGTCGCACCGACTCGCGCAGGCTCCACTCGGGATGCGCCAGCACGTCCTCCACCGCCTGGCGGCGCAGCGCCAGCTGCTGCGGCAGGCTCACGGGGTTGAAGCGTTTGTCCATGGTGACTGCGTCGTGGGCCCTGGTTGATCAGCGCAGGGCGTCCAGCTCGTGCGCCAGGCGCTCCAGGCCCGGCCGCAGGAAGGCGTGGACTTCGGGCTCCAGCCCCATGTCTTGTCCATGGACCGCGATGTCGGCCAGGGCAGGTGCCATCGCGCGCAGGCCTTCGGCCAGCGCCGGGCGCGACAGCGGCACGCCGCGGCCCGCACGCGCGGACTCGGCCAGGCGGCACACGGCATCGAGCACGCGCGGCCACGCCGGCCGGCCGTCGTCGTTGCCCTCCCAGCGGATGCGGCGGGCGATGCCGTCCGGATGCAGGAACATCGGCACGAAGTCGTACAGCGGCGTCAGCGCGATGCGTCCCTCGAAGTCGCGCTGCAGCGCCGTGTTGCGCGCGTGGTTGTCCTTGTTGCCCAGCGCCAGGTTCGCCACGTCGCGGCGCAGGTATTCCAGCAGCTCGGCTTGCGGATCGGTGCAGCGCCGCAGCAGCTCGCGGCAGACCTCGTCATGGCTGGGCAGCAGGCCGAAGCCCGGCTTGCCGGTGAGGCTGGCGATGCTTTCCTGCGCCAGCCGCTGCACGCCGGTGCCCACGGGCCGCCGGTCGAAGCGCGGGATGAACAGCGCCCGCTCATGCCGCGTCAGCGCCGCATGCACGCGCAGGCCCAGGCGCTGCGCCAGAGCCATGTAGGGCGCCTCGTGTCGCAGGATGCAGTCCAGCCGCTCGTTGCTGCCGCGCCCGAACTTGACGATGAAATGCTCCACGGCCTCGCCGTCGGGCAGCGCGTGGTCCAGGTACAGCAGCCCGTCGCGGGCGCGCGCCAGAAGCAGCTTGGGCCATTCGCCCTGCACTCCTGAGGAGCCTGCAACGAAGAGCCCCAAGGCGCCCAGGTGCTCGGTGAAGGCTTCGCTGCGCCGGGCCACCTCCAGGTCGGTGAAGCCTTGGGCCGGCCGCGGTTGGCGCATCAACCAGTCGGCAGCCTCCTTCACGCGCAGGTGGCCGACCGGATTGCCGGCCCCTGCCAGCAGCAATGCCCAGTCCGCCGGCTCGGCCGCGGTCTCGGGCAAGCCCAGGCCTCGCAGCAGCTCCGCACGTCCGTAGCCCTGCGGAAGCATGTCGATGAGAAAGACCGGCCAGTGGTCCAGCTCGATGGCGTCCAGCTGCACCGGCCATCGGCAGCTCAGCGCATGGGCGTCGCGCGCGCCCTGGTGCTCCACGGCCCAGGCCGTGTCGTAGCCGGTGTAGCTCCTGGCCCGCCAGCCTTCCTTCACGTCCCCGAACAGGCTGACGCTGGCCGCGTCGTGCCAAGCGCCCTGCGCGAAAAGCTGGATGGTGCAGGAGGCATTCATTTACACAGAATTCTGTGTTGATTGTCTTGAATTCTATAAGCAATACACATAGAAATCTGTGCAACTTGGTTTTGTTGACCCCGGTCATGGGAAGCCTCCGCGCGCCGTCCCCTCCTGTAAGTCTGTTCAGCCATGCTCTCCGGGTCGTTCCGGCCACATAGGCCTGCAGCAAGAGGAGACGTCCCGATGACGCGCACCAACCCCTACGAAATCGGACTGGACAAGAACGCGGCCAACTACGTGCCGCTGTCGCCGCTGAGCTACCTGGAGCGCGCGGCGGCCGTGTACCCCCAGCGCTTGGCGCTGGTGCACGGCGCGCTGCGCCAGACCTGGCGTGAAACCTTCGAGCGCTGCCGGCGCCTGGCCAGCGCGCTGCAGCGCCGCGGCGTGGGCCGGGGCGACACGGTGGCGGCGATGCTGCCCAACGTGCCCGCGATGTTCGAGGCCCACTTCGGCGTGCCGGCCGCGGGCGCGGTGCTCAATACGCTCAACACGCGGCTGGACGCAGAGTCCATCGCCTTCATGCTCCAGCACGGCGAGGCCAAGGTGCTGCTTACCGACCGCGAGTTCGCCGGCGTGGTCTCCAAGGCGCTGGCGCTGCTGGGCGAGCAGCGCCCGCTCGTGGTGGAGGTGGAGGACGAGCTGGCCCCGCCCGGACCGCGCCTGGGCGAGATGAGCTACGAGGAGCTGCTGGCCGGCGGTGACCCCGCCGCGCCATGGACGCTGCCCGGCGACGAGTGGGACGCGATCGCGCTGAACTACACCTCGGGCACCACCGGCAACCCCAAGGGCGTGGTCACGCACCACCGCGGCGCCTACCTCAACGCCGCGAGCAACGCCATCGGCTGGAGCCTGCCGCAGCACCCGACCTACCTGTGGACGCTGCCGATGTTCCACTGCAACGGCTGGTGCTTCCCGTGGACGCTGGCGCTGGTGGCGGGCACCAGCGTGTGCCTGCGCAAGGTCGATCCGGCGCTGATCTACCCGCTCATCCGCGAGCACCACGTCACGCACATGTGCGGCGCGCCCATCGTGTACGGGCTGCTGATCCACGCGCCGGCGGCGCTGCGCGAGGGCATCGGGCACGAGATCAAGGGCCTGATCGCCGGCGCGGCGCCGCCGGCGGCGGTGATCGAGGGCTGCGAGCGCATCGGCATCGCCATCACGCACGTGTACGGCCTGACCGAGGTGTACGGCCCGGCGGCGCTGTGCGCGCAGCAGGAAGAGTGGGCATCGTTGCCGCTGCCCGAGCGCGCGCGGCTCAATGCGCGCCAGGGCGTGCCCTATCCGCTGCAGCAGGCCGTGACGGTGCTGGACACCGCCACCATGCAGCCCGTGCCCGCGGACGGGCAGACGCTGGGCGAGGTGTGCTTCCGCGGCAACGCGGTGATGAAGGGCTACCTGAAGAACCCGGCGGCCACGCAGGAGGCCTTCGAGGGCGGCTGGTTCCGCACCGGCGACCTGGCGGTGCTGCACCCGGACGGCTACGTGAAGATCACCGACCGCAGCAAGGACGTGATCATTTCCGGCGGCGAGAACATCAGCTCGCTGGAGGTGGAGGACGTGCTGCACCGCCATCCGGACGTGATGCTGGCCGCGGTGGTGGCGCAGCCCGATCCAAAGTGGGGCGAGGTGCCGTGCGCCTTCGTGGAGGTAAAGCTGGGCTCCACGGTGACGGAGGACGAGCTCATCGAGTTCTGCCGCGGGCACCTGGCGCGCTTCAAGGCGCCCAAGCGCATCGTCTTCGGCGAGCTGCCCAAGACGTCCACCGGCAAGATCCAGAAGTTCGTGCTGCGCCAAGCGCTGAAGTCGGCGAGCGCGATCGGGTAAGACGGTCGGGCCGGCGGTGAAGCCGGCCATCAAAAAAGCGCACCGGCGGCGCGCTTTCGGGTGAGGCGGAGCGGGCTGTCAGGCCCACCCCTTTCAAGGTGCCCATTTAGCGAGCACGCTGCCTCCTCTGACGCACCCGATGGCAAGTGGAGGTGTGCGATGACGGTGGTGGATGCTGT
>NZ_KE387204.1:193240-468906 GCF_000430725.1 Azohydromonas australica DSM 1124 | reverse complement strand
AACGCTCGATCCAGGCGTACTTCACCCCCGCGCTTTCGCGAAGTACGCCGTCGCTTTTTCCAGGACGTCGCGCTCCATCTTCACGCGCGCGAGCTCAGCGCGAAGCCGTGCGATTTCCATCTGCTCGGGCGTCACAACCTTGTCGCCAGCGCCTTGCAGCGTTCCCTTGGCCGCCTCGCGCACCCAGTTGCTCAGCGTCGCCTTGGGTACGCCCAGGACCTTCGCCGTCACGCCTACCGACTGCCCGTCATTGACCAGCCTGACCGCCTCCAGCTTGAACTCCAGCGTGTACCTGGCGCGGGTCTGCTTCTCTTTCATGCAATAGCTCCTACTCTGATTTGACCATCAGGCAAGAACTACGTTTTTCGGGGGCAAGGTCAATCATCAACAAGGCACAGCGCGGCGAGTTGGAGATGGCGTTACCCATAGGACTGGTGTACGACGGTGCTGGCCGGGTGGTGCTCGACCCGGATCGCCAGATCCAGGACACGATACGGCTGGTGTTCGATACCTTCCGAGAGACTGGATCAGCATGCGCCGTGGTGCGGCGCATGCGAGGCGAGAAGTTGTTGTTCCCGCAACGCTTGCGCCGCGGCATTGGCAAGGGCGACCTGCTGTGGGGAATGATCAATCACTCGCGCGTTCTGCAGCTCCTGCACAACCCGCGCTACGCAGGAGCCTTCGCCTATGGCAGGACCCGCACCAGGTACAACGCCCAGTTCAAGCCGAGGCAATCGGGCGTGCCACAGTCAGAGTGGCAGGTACTGATCCAGGAAGCGCATCCTGGCTACATCTCCTGGGAGGAGTTCGAGCGCAACCAGGCCACCCTGCGGAACAACCGGTGCTCCTACTCCACCGGCCTGCGCGGACGGCTGCCACGCCAGGGGAGCGGCTTGTTGCAAGGCCGGGTCGTGTGCGGGCGCTGCGGTGCACGCATGGCCGTCCATTACGAGCCTCTGCAAGGAGCAATGCGTCCGTATTACGTGTGCAGCGAGGGGGTGGTACGCCATGCCGAGAGCAGGCCCTGCCAGTGGATCCGGGGCATTGACGTTGACCAGGCCATCAGCGTACTGCTGCTTCAGACAGTGACGCCGACGGCCATCGAGGTCGCGCTGGCGGTGCAGCAGGAGATCGTGCAGCGTGTGGAGGAAGCCGCTGCGCTGCGCCAGGCGCAACTGCAGCGCGCCCGCTACGAAGCCGAGCTCGCACGCCGCCGCTACCTCAAGGTCGATCCAGACAACCGTCTGGTGGCTGATGCACTGGAAGCCGACTGGAACACGCGGCTGCGGCAGCTTGACACGTTGCAGCAGGAGCATGACCGCCAGCAGGTGGCCGATCAGTCTCTACTGCAGGGGTCTTCGCGTCAGCGCATTGTCGATCTGGCACGGGACTTCCCCCGCATCTGGAAGGACTCTCGCACGACCGCCGTGGAGCGCAAGCGGATGTTGGGGCTGCTCATCGAGGACGTCACCCTGACGTATGCGCGCGGCCATACCCACCTTGAACCTTCGTAGCCAAGCCTGAACGATGGTGTCCACCTAACTTGATCCTGGTGGCGAATTCCTCCGATTCGGCATCAGGCAAAGGCAATGAACAGGCGTTGGAACGAGGTCGGGAGAACGCTGGCTTTGGGCTCACCTGCAACCCAGCGCAACAGGCGGCCGATGTTGATCGCCGCAGCTGTCATGAGATGGGCCAGATGTGTTTTGGCTTGGCCGATGTAGCGGGTGCGACGGACTGAATGGCCGCGCACTGCCTCCGAGATCGTGCCTTCGATTCCGGCGCGCCACGCATACTCGCTGGCATAGGAAGCGAGTTGTTCCTGCTCGCGTCGCTCATGTAGAAGTTCACGCTGGCCTTGAGGCCGTATCGTGACTTGTCGTTGCGGTGGCACCGAATGGGTACAGCGCTCATGCATAGCACACTGGCCGCAATCATGACGCGACCAGCGAAGCTTGATGATGGGCTTGCCGAAGGAGTTGGCTGTTGGCTTCCAGTAGATGCTTTGCTTGCCGGCTGGGCAAACGGCACGGTGATTGTCGTAGTCGATCTGGAAGTCGCTGACTGCGAACCCATCTCGTTCCTTGGCCTGCCGCTCGTTACCGCTGCGGGTCGGTCCAATGAGCTCAACTTTGTAGTGCTCTCGGGACTGCTGGAACAACGCCGAATTCACGTACGCCGCATCGGCAACGTGGACGCTCGGCAATACACCGCGCCTGCGCAAGGCTGCATGGATGGCAGGGGTCACATTGGCGTCGTACACGGTGGCAGCAGTGGTCTCGACGTTCGTGATCAGGTTCGGAGCGGCGCTGTCACAGGTCTCGGTTAGGTGGACCTTGTAGCCGGTCCACACGGTCTTGCCCTTGCTGCAGCGGCGCGCCTGCGTATCGTGAGGCGAGCATATGAAGACGCCGGCCCGAGGAATGTTGTCTCTGGAGCGCCAGGCAACGCGCTCTCCTTCTGCCGTGCGCACGACCATGAAGTTCTGCACCCATACTTGGCGCAGAGCCTCCAAGGCCGGTAGATGCCGCAAGTCAGCAGGGGCCTGCGGAGAATTCAAGGCGATGAGCACGGCCATGCCGTCTTCGCCAATCTGAGCGGCCCATGCGAGGCGCTTGGCCTCGCTCTTGGGCACCCGCAGCTCGCCGGTGGGCAGCGCATAGCGGTCCACCCATGCCGGCGTGATGTGCTGGCATAGCCAGTCTGGAGCAGTCCGGGCAAGGACGTCTAGCGCATGCCGCACCGTCTCGATCACGAGATCGAATCGCGTCAGGGTCTGCACGTTGGCCAGCACGTGGGTCGAGTCGCTGCGCTGTCGCCCGCCGCCATGCAACAGCCCGCGATCCCGTGCCATTGCCAGCACCGCCTCAAACACCCGATGCTCCGCGTCGTGGGCAAGCAGCCGTGCACGGAATTCGCTGAGCACGGTGTGGTCGAACCCTGGGTCCGTCAACTCCAGGCACAGCAGGTACTTCCAGTCAATGCGGGTGCGGACTGCGTCTGCCGCTTGGCGGTCAGTAAGCCCCTCCATGAACTGCAGCAGTGTCACAAGGGCGAGGCGCGCAGGCGACTCCGCTGGCTGACCGCGGATAGGGAACAGATCCGCGAAGTCTTCGTCAGCCATGGCCAGCTGCAGCACGTCAAGCATGTGCATGACCGCGTTGCCTTCGGGGTAGATCGACCGCGCCACTCGGGCCGTCTCCTTGGGAACGGCGCTTCTGCGCCGGGCAAGCATGGACATCACCTGCCTCCTGGAGCTTGCCGCGCACCTGGGCGCCACCATCACCGCCGCGCCGCGCGGACAAAGTACGAACTGTGCGCCTGCCGCCCCGAATTCGCCACCAAGATCAACTTTGGTGGACACCATGGAAGAGACGAAACCTATCTTGCGACGCCGGCACGGCTCGGCCTTGAAGGCTCAGGTGCTGGCCGAATGCGACCAGCCCGATGCATCAGTGGCAGGCGTGGCCTTGAAGTACGGTCTCAACGCCAACCTCGTGCATCGGTGGCGCCGCCTGGCACAGGGAGCAGGCGATGAGGCCCAGGCCCCTGCGCGCGCAGAGCCGCCGGCGTTCATGCCGCTGCAGTTGCCGCCGCCGCTGCCGGTGACGGTCGATGCCCCAGCGCAGCCGACGCCGGACATCTGCATCGAACTGCACCGCGGCACGACCGCGGTAAAGGTGACGTGGCCGATGGCCGCCGCTGCTGATTGCGCCACATGGCTGCGCGAGCTGCTGCGGTGATCCGCGTGGACGCGGTGTGGCTGGCCGTGCAGCCTCTGGACATGCGCATGGGCGCCGAGGCAGCGTTGGCGCGCGTGGTCAACGTCTTCGGCGCGGCCCGGCCGCACCACGCCTACATGTTCGCGAACAAACGCGCCGACAGGCTGAAGGTTCTGGTACACGACGGCATCGGCGTGTGGCTGGCGGCGCGGCGGCTCAACGCTGGCAAGTTCGTCTGGCCCAGGGATGGCAGCGCGTCCCTGGCGCTGAGCCAGCCGCAGTTCGATGCGCTGGTGCTGGGGCTGCCGTGGCAGCGCATTGGCGAGGCCGGTGTCATCACGGTGCTGTAGCGCGGCTCAATTGCTGGATGTGCTGATGCGCGGACGGCCCGGAAGCTGGCACGATCACACCCGTGATCGCCGACGACCGCCTCGACACGCTGGACCCTGAGCAACTGCGCCAGGCCATGCGTGCGCTCATGGCTGAGATAGCGCACAAGGAGGAGCTCATCGAGCAGCACCGTCGGGAGGCGGTGCTCAAGCAAGCCACCATCGAAAAGCTTACGCATGAGATGGCCGTGCTCAAGCGGCTGAAGTTCGCTGCCCAGTCGGAGGCCTTCAACGCCGAGCAGAGAAGCCTCATCGAGGAGACCATCGACACCGACGTGGCCGCGGTGGCCAAGGAGATCGAGAACGTCGACCTCGGCGCCAAGGAGCCGGCGCAGGACAAGAAAAAGCCCAAGCGTCAGCCGCTGCCGCCGCACCTGCCGCGGCGTGAGATCCACCACGAACCCGAAAGCACTACCTGCCGCTGCGGCTGCGCGATGAAGCGCATCGGCCAGGACGTGGCCGAGAAGCTGGACTACCAGCCCGGCGTCTTCAGCGTGGAGCGCCACATCCGCGGCAAGTGGGTGTGCTCGCGTTGCGAGACGCTGGTGCAGGTGCCGGTGGCGCCGCACATCATCGACAAGGGCATCCCTACCACCAGCTTGCTTGCCCAGGTGCTGGTGGCCAAGTTCCTCGACCATCTTCCGCTGTACCGCCAGGAGTACATCTTCCAGCGCGCAGGCATGGCCATCTCGCGCTCGACGCTGGCGACGTGGGTTGGCGAGTGCGGCGTGCAGCTGCAGCCGCTGGTGGACGCGCTGGCGGCGGAGCTGCTCAAGCACGACGTGCTGCATGCCGACGAGACGCCGGTGGCGATGCTCAAGCCCGGGCTCAAGAAAACGCACCGGGCATACATCTGGAGCTACGCCACCACGAGCTTCAACCCCGTCAAGGCCGTCGTCTACGACTTCGCCGAGAGCCGTGGCGGCAAGCACGCGCGACGCTTCCTGGGGCTGGATGACGAAGGCAACGGATGGAAGGGCCGCCTGGTCACCGACGGCTTCAACGGCTACGGTGCTTGCCACAAGCTTGGCGTCACCGAAGTCGCCTGCAACGCCCACTCAAGGCGTCGCTACCACCAGCTGTGGATCCATCACAAGAGCGCCGTGGGCGAGCAGGCCCTGAAGTTCTACAAGGAGCTCTACGACGTCGAGCGCAGGATCCAGGACCTCAAGCCCCACGAGCGCCAGGCCGTGCGGCAGAAGTCCTCACGGCCGGTGGCCGACGCTATGCACCAGTGGCTGACGCAACAACGGCAAGTGGTGACCGACGGATCGGCAACCGCCAAGGCCATCAATTACACGCTCAAGCGCTGGACGGCCCTGACCAAGTACATCGACGACGGCGACCTGCCCATAGACTCGAACTGGGTCGAAAACCAGATTCGTCCGATAGCGCTTGGGAGGGCGAATTGGTTGTTCGCCGGTAGCCTGCGTGCGGGCCAGCGCGCCGCGGCCATCATGACCCTGGTGCACTCGGCACGCATCAACGGGCACGACCCCTACGCGTACATCAAGGACGTGCTGGACCGCCTGCCCACGCAGCCTGCCAGCCGCGTTGCGGAACTGCTTCCCCATCGGTGGCAGCCGCGAAGCTGACTTGATCTGTTCGGTCTTGAGAGCGGCACCGGCCGCGTGACAATGGCATCTTCGCCGATGCGCTGGTAGCTGCTTGGGCAGCACCAGGTACCGGGCTAGCCTCAAAGTACTCACGGCCGTGAAAGCTCTCTCCTCTCCCTGTCCATCGTGCCCGTGGCGCAAAGGCTCCAGCGCCGATGAGATCCCCAACTTCAGCATGCCGTTGGCGGAGAAGCTGCGGGCGACTTGCCCCAACGAAAGAGGCATGGGGCCTGGCATGGATGCAACCTGGTTCGCATGCCACCAGTCCAAGGACGGTGCAGAGATTCCTTGCGCCGGCTGGTTGGCGAAGGTTGGCAATGCGCACCCCAGAGTGCGATTAGCGGTGATGGAGGGGCGGTTGGATCCAGAGGTGTTGACTCCAGGACAGGACTGGCCGGCGCTGTACGACACCTACCCGCAAGTAATGGAGCAGCTCTACGCCACCTGCAGCGGCGACATGAACGCCGTCGGCGCGTCATGCCCACACGAGCAGCAACGCGACCTGGACGACGCTCAAGACGCGGGTTCGTCGCAGGACGAAGCGAGATAGTGGCTACGCGTCCACCAAGAAAATAGGTGGACACGGAAGTCATGCACTCCATGCTGGCTGCCAGCCGGGGGATGGCCGCGCGCATACACCCTGACCGCCGATGAGCAGGTTGCAGTGAATATCCGATGGCGCGGTGGCCGGACACAGAGCTTGCATGTGCGCAGGGCGCTGCCCATGGCCGAGGTACGCAAGACTGGCCCACAGGTTGTCGAGCTCATCGACGAGTTGCTCGATGCCTTCACCGAACGCGAGGTGGCTGGCAAGCTCAATGAGCTCGGACACCGCAACTGGCGTGGAGACCTCTTCACGGCGATGAAGGTCACTGCGCTACGACGAGCCTATGGCTTGAGGTCACACCGCGAACGGCTGAGCAACCGCGGCTTGCTTACTGGCGAGGAAGTCGCACGCCAGCTGGGCGTGTCTGTTACCACGGTCCATGACCTTGGGCGCAAGGGGCTGCTCAAGCGTCACATGTACGGTACCAACCGCCGTTGCCTGTACGAGCCGCCGGGAGCCGTCAAACTTGTAGCCGGTGTCGGCGGTCGATACGGCAGCCGCCCCGCCTACCTCATCCCCGCTCAAGACGATGAACAAGGTGCATCATGAAGCCTACGCCTTGCTTTGGGGACTGCACACCGGCGTACGGATCGGCGTCAGGCCCAGCGCGCGGGCGATCTGCCGCGTGTCGTGCGCGATGTAGGCCCCGCCGTTGTCCGACAGGAACTCCAGCGCGTGCTGCGCCGGGATGGCATCCACGGTGCCGAAGCGCTTCTCCACGGCCTCGATGAGCATGTCGCGCACCGGCTCGCCAGGCAGCCCTTTGCCCACCCATGCGCGCCAAGCCATGACTTCGCGGTCGCAGCAGTCCTTTGCGAACGTCGCCGTGACGACCTGGCCAGAGTCGCAGCGGATCTCGAAGCCGTCTGAGCACCAGCGCATGTCGCTGGCCTCCACACCCACCTGGCCGCTGTGCGGCCGGCTGGAGTGCCGCCGACGCGGCGCACGCGGCAACAGCAGCTTGTGGGCGGCCATGACCCGGTACACGCGCTTGGCGTTGACGCGGGCTCGGCCCGTGGCCACGCGCTGGCGGTTCACCAGCGCGCACGCGCGCCGGTAGCCGTAGCTGGGCAGCTCGACCAGCTGCTGGCGGACCTCAGCCACCAGCTCGCTGTCGTCCAGCACGCGGGCCTTGCGGCCATCGCTCCAGGATGCCGGTCGGTGCTTCAGGTTATGGATGTGCGAGCGCGCCAGCCCCAGCGCCTCACAGACGGCCTTCACTGGTCGTCCTTGGGCGATAGAGGCGAGCGCGCAATCCACTTTTTTGCCGTGGCGAACTCCACAGCCTCCTTCAGGATCTCGTTCTCCAGCGTCTTCTTGCCCAGCACGCGTTGCAGCTTGGCAATCTCAGCGCGCGCCGCAGCGAGCTCCGATGCCGGCACCACTTCCTCGCCCGACGACACCGCGGTCAGCGCGCCTTGGCGCTCCAGCCGGCGCCAGTTGAACAGCAGCCCGGCCGAGATGCCTTCCTGGCGCGCCACCAGCGACACCGACATCCCAGGCTCGTAGGTGCGCCGCACCAGTGCCGCCTTCTCCGTCGCGCTCCACCGCCGACGGCGCTGAACCGAAGTGACCACCTCAACGGTGTCCGTATGCCTATGCGTACTCACAGTCTTTCTCCCGTCTCAAAGATAAGGGATAGACCGTGTCCGGTGATTCAGGGGGCCGGCTCACCCGCTGCAACACTTCACTACCGCTGGATGTTCAAGGCATGGCCCAGTCTCCGTGATGGCAAACCCGGCCATTCATTCACCAACGAAGACACATTGGAATCAAGCGCAAAATACAAATAAGTCATTGTTGCGTCGCTGTACGCCTGTCCTCCCATGCAAACGCCAAAAGCCACCGACTTCAAGTTGGACATCACCGCCGACCTGAACAAGTGGCGCGCATTTGTCGCCATCGGCGAGCTTGGCAGCCTGACGCGCGCAGCGCTGTTCCTGGACAGCAATCAGTCGCTGCTGAGCCGGCAGCTCAACGCGCTCGAACGGGAGTGTGGTTCGCGGCTGTTCAACCGGACCGGCCGCGGAGTTGAGCTGTCCGAGATCGGTGAGCGGCTGTTTCCACAGGTCAAGGCTCTGCTCGAAGGCGCCGAGCAACTCGAAACTGAGATCCGAGGCGAGGTGCGCGAGCCGACTGGCCGCGTCACCGTCGGCTCGCTGCCCTCGATTGCCCATCCTTTGGTCGGGAGGCTGTTCAGCGACCTGCGCGAGCGCCACCCGGCAGTCAAGCTCAAGATCCTCGAGGGATCGAGTGGCCAGGTGGAGGAATGGCTGTCCGATGCCCGCGTCGACATCGCCATTCTGTACCGCTACAGCAGCACCTTGTCGGAGCATGAGCAGGCGCTGGCCACGGTTGACAGCTTCCTGATCGGGACCAAAGGCGATCGGCTGACCCTGCGGCCGGAACTGTCCTTCAGCGAACTCGATGGCTTGCCGTTCGTGCTGCCCAGCGCACCCAACGGGTTGCGCACGGCGTTGGATGCCTTCGCCCGCCAGGAGCGCATCAGCCTGACCCCGGTCATCGAGGCCGACTCGCTGCCGCTGCAAAAGTTGCTGGTTGCGCAGGAGCGGCTGTACACGGTGTTGCCGTTGCACGCGGTGTGGACCGAAATGGCAGAAGGACGCCTGCAGGCGTCGAAGATCACCAGCCCGCCGATGCAGCGCATCGTCGCCATGGCCACGGCCAAGTCCAAAGGCCCACCGCGCGCCGTCTCGGCCGTGGCCTCGCGCATCATCGACATCGTCGCCGACATGGCGCAAAAGGGAATGTGGCATTCCGGTCCTGCGTTGTGATGCCGCGTACATAGCTGCAATGCGCCGGGTGATCTGGCTGCGTGCGGTGGCGCCCGCTAACCTGCTGCGCAAACTCAGGAGCAACCCATGCCACGCATCACGTTCCCCACACCCGACACCATGGACGCCGAGCAGCGCCGCGTCTACGACAAGGTCGTCTCCGGCCGGCGCGGCAAGATCGTGGGGCCGCTGCGCGCGGCGCTGTACAGCCCGGAGCTGGCCGATCGATGGCAGGCCCTGGGCGAATTCCTGCGTTACAATACTTCACTGCCACCGCGCCTGTCGGAACTGGCCATTCTCGTGACAGGGCGCGCCTGCCAGTCACCCTTCGAGTGGTACGCACACCGCGCCGAGGCACTCAAGGTCGGTATCGAACCGACCATCATCGACGAACTGCTGGCGCAGCGCATCCCGCAGCGCCTGAGTGAATCGGAAAGCCTGGTGGTGCGGTATGCGCGCGAGCTGAACCAGTTCAACTCGGTGTCCGATACCACCTATGCCGCCACGCTGCAGCACTTCGGCGAACGCACCGTCGTCGAGCTTACGGCACTGGTGGGCTACTACACGATGGTGGCCATGACACTCAACGCACACGAGATCCCTCTGCCCGAAGGCGAAGCCGCGGCTTTCGACCTGCCGCAAAAGGACATGGCATGAGCGGCGGATGGGACTGCCACGCGCACCTGTTCGGCCCCTACGATCAGTTTCCGCTCGCCGCGGACAGGAGCTACACGCCGCCGCCTGCTCTTGCTTCGCAGTATCTGGCGCTGCTGTCACGACTGGGCCTGTCGAACGGCGTCCTGGTGCATCCCAGCGCCTATGGCGAAGATCACTCGTTGCTGTTCGACGCGCTGGCGGCGCATCGGCAGTTGCGGGGCGTCATCGTGGCGCGAGCGTCTACCTTTCCTGCGCTGCACGGTTTGCGCGACAGGGGCATCCGGGCCGCGCGATTCAGCCATCGCAGCGGCGCGGGCGCCAACTTCGCCGGCAGTGCCGGCTTTACGGACCTGCTGGAGCTTGCCCCCAGACTGGCCGACGCAGGCCTCCACGCCGAGCTCTGGACCGACACGCAGGCCCTGCCGGAAATCGCCGAGAGCTTGCGCCGGCTGCCGGTGAAAGTGGTGATCGACCACATGGGCGGCTTCGACGTCGATGCAGGCATCGACGCCCCGGGATTCCGCTGCCTGCTGTCGTTGGTGGAAGACGGCGTCACGTTCGTGAAACTCTGCGCGTACCGCAACCTGCTCAAGGCGCGAGACTTCGACCAAGGCTTGCCTTTCCATCGCGCGCTGCTCGGTGCCAATCCGCATGCGCTACTGTGGGGCAGCGACTGGCCTCACTTGCGCGTGGAGCCCACACCCGATGCCGCCCAGCTGCTGGCGGAATTCAGGCGCTGGACCGACAGCCCGACCCTCGAGTCCCTGATTCTCGATGCCAACCCGGTCAAACTGTACGGTTGAGAGCTGCGACAGGAAACTCGACGGAGCACCAGGCACGCTGCTCCTGCAGGTCCCTGACGGCAAGCAAGGACGATGCAAAGGCCGTGGCCCTTGCGCCGAACTTACCGTCAGATGACAGCGGCTACTGGCAGGTGAAGTTGGCTGCGTCGTTGATGTCGCCGTTGCCCTTGTAACGAGCCTGCTTGGGATAAGGGCACAACGGCCTGGCCCTAGACGCCACATTGAAGTAGCCAGGGTTGCTGGCCAACGCGGTGACGGAGTCAGGCGCAATGCCATTCTCAACCCAGTTGACCAGTTGAGGCAGCATGTCAAAGCTGTCCGTGGCCGGACCGCCGCTGCAGTGTGCCATGCCCGGCACGACAAACATGCGCGCGAAGTCCTGGGCCTTGGAGCCCATTCGGACGTTCATGGCGTTGTACCAGCGCAGGGTGTCGTTGATCGACACGGACGAGTCGCTCGCACCCTGGTACATCATCAACTTGCCACCACGCCCCTTGAAAGCCGACAGGTCCAGCGCATCGGTGAAGGTCATGCTGGCTGTGGACTGTGTGTAGGTCGAGGTCGACGTGTACAGCTTGATCGGCTCGGTATCGAAGTTGTAGCCCAGCGAATAGCTCAGCGAGTCAGCCGTGGAAATGGGCAGCATGGGTGGCGTCGTGTAGATCACGGCTTCGGCGGTAGCGAAGTTGAGCTTGGTCGCATTGTTGGTTGCCGATGCGTAGGAGCCAAGCCACCAGGACCGCCATGAGGGGTTATAGGTCGTGCCGCTGAGGCCACCCATGCCGGCGTCCCATTGCCAGTCTGAATAGAGCGGCGTGCCCTGCGAATTGACCGGACCGGCGTAGGCCTTCTTCATGGTTTCGATCTGATCGGCGCTGAGGCAGCTGTCGGCCTTGGCACCTGCGCATTGCACTTCGGCCAGCTTGGCGTTGACTACCTCCGGGGTGCATGCACTCTGGTTGTCGACGATGCCGTCGGCCAGTCCATCCAGCGAGTCGCAAGCCGCGAGCACAGTATTGCGCATGAGCAGCAGATCGGCGTCCGAGTAGGTCTTACCGATGGCCGGTTCGCCGTTGGCCAGTTTCAGGCCGCTGCGGACCGCAAGACCGGCGAACAGCTGCGTCGTGTACAGCCCAGCCATCGGGCCCAGCGGGATGTGCAACACCGGGTCCCCGGCCACCACGCCGTCGTAGTGCTGGGGAAAGCGTTGCGTCATCAGCATTCCTTCGCGCCCGCCTTCGGAACAGCCGGCAAAGTAGGAGTACTTGGGCGCTTGCTTATAGAAGCGGTCAACCAGCGCCTTGCCAACCTGGGTCACTTGGTCATAGGCGTTATAGGCAAAGTCCACGCGCGCTTGCGGATCAACACCGAAGGACGACGTGCCGCCAGCGTTGGCGACGTTGTTGATGGCATTGTCATGACCGCCATCGGTACCGACGGTGGCGTAGCCTTGAGCCAGCCGGGTGGTAGGGTCGACGAGTGTCCCATTCGTGCCTCCACCGCCGCCCATGAAGAATCGGCCGTTCCAGGTCGCCGTGGGCATGCGCAAGCGAAAGCGGATAGCGTAGCTCTGGCCGTCGATCCCGGTGCGGCGGTTGATTTCGCCGTCGATCTGGCAGTGCTCAGGCAGCGTCGAGGTCGCTGCGACTAGCGTGGCGGCGCTGACGGTCGTCTTGGCTACAGGCAGCGCAGCGGTGACGGCAGCGTTGCCCAGGCCAGGGCAAGCAGCAGCCAACTCCACGGCCGTAGGTGCTTGAACACTGGGTGTTGGAGGCTGCACTGGATCAGGGCCGTCGCCACCGCAGCCCGCGGCCAGCGCACACAAAATAACCGAGGGCACTGAGCCGCTCGCGTACCGGAATGACGCTGTCTTCATCGTTCGTCTCCTAGTGGTTTTGGCACGCGCGCTCGGCGCGGCGCATAGGGAATCTAGAAGCCGAGATGGCTCTGAGCCAGGCAGACGGTGCTCAAAGCTGGTATGCAGACGCCGTCATGACGTGTCCCAGGGAAACAATGAGGCCCGTCCCCGCTGCATCGTGGAATAGCCTGGCGCTAAAGCAAATCCTCCCTGACCTGCACAACGCTGTCAGTGGTGGCTTTGAGCCGGGGTGATGATGTGCCAATGAGACCGCAGCAGTACGGAGGTGTCTCATGGCGTGGCGTTCAGGACAGGCGTACTCACAGGATTTGCGCGATCGGGTGCTCAGGGCCGAGGGCTCCAATACCGAGGTGGCTGAGCGATTCGAGGTGAGCGAGTCTTACGTCTCGCGAGCTCGATCGCGCCAGCGCCGGCTCGGCCAGGACACGCCGGGCGAGCAGCGCAATCACGTAGCGCCGCACCTGGCTGCAGTGGAGGACGAGTTGGCCGCAGAGGTGGCCGCCAACAACGACCAAAGACTCAGGGATCTCGTGGAATGGGCGCGCGAGCAGCACGGCGTGCAAACCAGCATCACCGCGATGTGGAGCACGCTGCGCCGGTTGAAGCTGACACTCAAAAAAAGTCGCTGCGCGCCAGCGAGCAGCAGCGTCCGGACGTAGCGGCAGAGCGTCAAGCCTGGATGCAGCACCAAGCAGAGTTGCCTGTGGGACGGCTGTTCTTCGTCGACGAGACCTGGGCCAGCACCAACATGACACCCACGCGGGGCAGAGCGCCGCGCGGCCAGCGCTGCATCGGACACGCGCCACATGGGCATTGGCATACCACGACGTTCTTGTGCGCACTGCGCCGCAAGGGCTTGACGGCACCGCTGGTGATCAACGGGGCCATCAACGGCGAGGTATTCCTTGCCTGGGTCGAGCAGTTCCTGGGCCCCGTGCTCAAGAAGGGCGACATCGTGGTGATGGACAACCTGAGCGCGCACAAGGTCGCGGGTGTACGCCAAGCCATTGAGGCGCGAGGCGCCACGCTGTTGTACCTACCGCCCTACAGCCCGGACCTCAATCCCATCGAGCAGGTCTTCTCCAAGCTCAAGGAACTGTTGCGCCGGGCTTCAGCGCGCACCGTGGAAGCGTTGTGGACTGCCATCAGCGAACTGCTGGACGCCTTCAGCCCGGCTCAGTGCCGCAACTACTTCCGGCACTGCGGCTACGGCCGGTCAGGCTGAAATTGCTTTAGCCAGGCGTTCGCCTGCAGTGCTCACAGGCTCGACACGGCGAGGCACCGGGCCGCAACATGATCGAGGACGCAACTTGTACCGGCGATGGAGCAAAACGCCGTGACGGGCCATCTACTCGACCCGAGCACCGGACAGCTGGATCACTTGCTTCCATTTGATCGCCTCGCTCTTGACCTGCGCAGCCATTTCCTGAGGCGTACTGCCCTTGGGCACCACGCCGCCGGCCTGCAGCGAGCTGCGCACCTCGGCACTGTCAAGCACGGCGTTGACTTCCCGATTAAGACGCTCGATGACTGCACGAGGTGTCCCGCTGCGAACGCTGATGTAGTTGACAGGAGCACCATCAAAACCCGCCAGTTCCTCGGCAATGGCCGGTACGTTGGGCAGGACTGGCGAGCGCTCCGGCGTTGCCACGCCCAGGGCCCTGAGCGCACCCGATTCGATCAGCGCACGGTACACCGCGATGCTGTCGATGGCCATGGAGACGTTGCCGGCCAGCAGGTCCTGCAAGGCGGGGCCGGTGCCGCGATAGGGAACATGCACGATGTCGATCCCGGCGCGCGCCTTGAACAGCTCGCCGGCCAGATGGCTGGACGAACCTATGCCGGCGCTGGCGAAGTTCAGCTTTCCCGGATGGGCATGTGCGTACTGGATCAGGTCCTTCACGCTCTTGACCGGCAGGTCCTTGTTCACTACCAGCACGTTGGGCACGACGGCGACGCGGGCTACCGGTATCAGGTCAGCAACCGGATCGTAGGGCAGCTTCGCCATCAGGTAAGGGTTGGTGATCTGGGGTCCCGGGGTCGTGTACAGCAGCGTGTAGCCGTCGGCCGGGGCCTTGGCGACGGCATCCGCGCCAGTGGTGCCGCCCCCGCCGGCCCGGTTGTCGACGATGATGGGTTGACCGAGCCGTTTGGCGAGCGGGCCTGAGATGGCGCGCGCCACCAGGTCAGCACCACCGCCTGCAGCAAACGGAACGACCAGGCGGATTGGCTTGGTGGGCCAGGATTCGCCTTGAGCGTGGAGAACGCCTGGCAACGTCAGGATGGGCAGGGCGAGGCCCACAGCCAGGACACGGCGTCGCAAAAGAGCAGTCATGATGGTTTCCTTGGATTCGTGAGCAGGCCGGGTCCTGGCCTACTGGCCGTCTGGCTGCATGGATGGAATCGCCATGCCCGAGAGCCATTCGTGGATGTGCTGCGAGGCGTTCCTGTAGTAGGCACCCAGATTCTCCGTGCTGGCATATCCCAGGTGCGGACTCAACAGAACGTTGTCCAATGCAAGCAGCCAATGGCCGGCAGGCAACGGCTCTTGCCAATAGGCATCGAGCGCTGCCCCGCCGATGCGGCGCTGCTCCAGCACCTGGCGCAGCGCGGTCTCCTGCACCAGTCCAGCCCGGGCGGTGTTGACGAGCAGCGCATCGCCTTTCATACGCCGCAGATCGGCTGCGCCGACAATGCCCTTCGTGCTCGGCGCGAGCACCAGGTGCAGCGACACCACGTCAGCCGCTTCAAACAACTCCGCCTTGTCCACGGCACACGCGCCCACCTCGGCTGCGCGCTCGGGTGCAAGGTGAGGACTCCAGGCAAGTATCTCCATCCCGAAGGCTGCGCCCAACCGGGCCATCTGCCGGCCGATTTGGCCCAGGCCGACCAATCCGAGCACCTTGCCCTGTACCCGACTGGACAGCGCGGGCTGCCAGACTCCGGCACGCAGCGCCAATTGCGATGCGAACAGCCGCTTGTGCCAGCCCAGGATCAAGGCCCAGGCCGTCTCGGCGGTCGTTCGTCGTGCCTGTGGGTCGCCCGCGGCGTTGCAGGTGGTGATGCCCATCCGGGCACAGGCTTGCAGGTCGATGGCGGCATTGCGCGCCCCGAGATTGGTGATGAGGCGCAAGCGAGGCAGCCGCTCCAGGACGCTCGCCGGCAGTGGTGTGCGCTCGCGCATGACCACCAGCACGTCGGTGCCGGCAAGGCACCGCACCAAGTCGTCCTCATTGACCGCAGGCTCGCGCAGCACCTGAATCCTCGTGCCGGGTGGCAGTGACGACCAATCCGCCATCTCCAAGGCCACGCCCTGGTAGTCGTCGAGCAGCGTCACCTCCAGGGGTGGCCGGCTTGTGCCGACCCTGGGGCCGTGGCTCGCTTTCGCCGTGGGTTCAGCGGCCACGGTAGGACGGCTTGCGTTTCTCGAGGAAGGCCTGCATGCCTTCCTTTTGGTCCTCGCTGTCGAACAGCCGCTCGAACACCCGCCGCTCCAGTGCCAGTGCCGTCTCCAGCGGCACGTCTGCGCCCTGGCGCAGCACCTCGCGAATGCCCTGCACAGCCAGTGGCGGCATGGCTGCGATCTGCTCGCCGATTTGCTGCGCGCGAGCCAGCGCCTGCCCTTTGGGCACCAACTGGCTCACCATGTTGGCGGCGTACGCATCCTTGGCCGGGATCATGTCGCCGGTGAGTGCCCACAGTGCCGTCTTGTAGCGGCCGGCGCTGCGCAGCAGGCGCTGTGTGCCGCCGGCGCCGGGCATGATGCCGACCTTGATCTCCGGCTGGCCGAAGCACGCATCCTCGGCCGCCACGATCACGTCACAGGCCAGCGCGAGCTCGCAGCCCCCACCCAGCGCGTAGCCTTCGACCGCCGCGATCACCGGCTTGCCGCTGCTTCGCACCACGTGGAAGACCTCGTCGGTGGCCAGGCGCACGTGGTCCATGGGACGCATGCCCGCCATCTCGGCGATGTCAGTGCCTGCGACGAAGTAGCCGCCAGCGCCAGTGAGCACGATAGCGGCCACCGCGTCGTTGGCCACCAGCGCGTGCAACTGCTGCACGATGGCCTGCTTGACGGCCAGGTTCAGCGCATTGCGGCGCTCCGGCCGGTCAATGGTGACAATGCCGACCGGCCCCCGGATTTCGGTGCGTACCACGTCAGTCATGAGAAATTCCCTCCACAGTCGCCGAGGCATGCACTGTGCGCTGCAGCCAGATCGAGGGGCGGTATCGGCCATCGCCGTAGGCGCGCGCCAGGTGCTGCATCACCGTCAGGACATGCAACAGGCCGATGCGGCGTCCCCACGCCATCGGGCCGATCGGGTAGTTCACGCCCATCTTCATGGCGGCATCGACATCCTCGGCCGAGGCCACGCCCTGGTACACCGCATCCGCCGCTTCGTTGACCAGCATCGCCACCGTTCGCATGACGGCCAGGCCGGGCACATCGGCCAATACGGTCACCTTCTTGCCCAGCAGCGTGAACAATCCGATGGCCTTGGCCAAGTGTTCGGCGCTTGCCTGCAGCGGCGCGGCCAGCGCCACGCGCGTGCACTGGCTCCAGTCCAGTGCGAGGTCGAACAGCACCACCGGCTCGCCAGCCACAGCCGAGCGCTCGGTGGCCGTGCGACCGTCGCTGAGGGCCAGTGCAAGGCCATCCACGCGCAGCAACCCGGCGCCGGCCGTGTGCTGCACCTCGATGGCTTCCTGGCTGCGCAACATGTCCTCCAGCGCAGCGGCGGGGCCCAGGTGTCCTTCAACGCGGACCTGGGCAGGTCCAACCCCTTGGTCACCGGCTTCCTCAGGGACAGGCGGCGCTGCGCCCTCACGGTAGTCGAAGAAGCCGCGGCCGCTCTTTCGGCCCAGCCAGCCGGCGTCCACCAACGCCTTTTGCACCAGCGAGGGCTTGTAGCGCGGGTCGTCGAAAAAGCCCTGGTACACCGAGCGCGTGACGGCGAAGTTCACGTCGTGGCCAATCAGGTCCATCAGCTCGCACGGACCCATCTTGAAGCCGCCGCTCTCACGCAGCACCGCGTCCAGGCTGACCGGCGAGGCTCCCTGTTCCTGCAGCACCCGCAACGCCTCGCCGTAAAAGGGACGGGCCACGCGGTTGACGATGAAGCCCGGCGTGGAGCTGCACGCTACGGGCACCTTGCCCCAGGCACGGGCGGTGTCGGTGATGCACCGCGTCACTTCGGGTGCCGTCGAATGGCCAGCGATGACCTCCACCAGTGGCAGCACGGTGGCCGGGTTGAAGAAATGCATGCCCACCACGCGCTCGGGCCGTGCCAGCCGGCCTGCCAGCGCGGTGACGGACAGCGACGACGTGTTCGTGGCGATGATGGCCTCGGGCTCCAGCTGCGCCTCGATGCGGCTCAGCACCGCGACCTTCGCTTCTAGATCCTCGACGATCACCTCGATCACCAGTCCCACACCATGAAGCGCCGTGTCGGCGGCGGCCGGGACAATGCGTTCGAAGACGGCGTCGCGCACAGCCGCATCCAGGCGCCCGCGCTGCACGCGCTTGTCCAGGCTGCGCTGGACCAGCGCCAAGCCCTTCTCGAGCGCCGCAGGGTTGTTGTCGCGCAGGTAGACGCGGTGGCCAGCCACGGCCGCTACTTCGGCGATGCCGCAGCCCATGGTGCCGGCGCCGATGACGACCACCGCCTTGGTCAGCGGCAGGGGAAGGGAAGAACGCTCATCCATCGATGGTCTCCATGTCTTGCAATAGGGGTCTGCAAAGCTTGTTGTGCAAGCTGGCCAGGTGGCACTGGCGAATCGGCTGCGCTATGCAACGCTTCGGGAACGGATGCACGGTGGTGTCGCAACGCAGGGGCTGCACGACCGCTTCCAATCGGAATGGACGTTTCAAGCCCGGGCGGCGCGGACTCTCGGCATCGCTTCCGGCGATCGGGCTTGAAAGCACCTCAATGGTGTTGCATTGCGCTCGCCACAGCGGGAGGCGGTTGCCGATCAGTTGTTCGGAGTGAGGCCCAGCGAGCGAATGATCGGGACCAGTTGCTTCTCGTCCGTCTTGACATAGGCGGCGAACGCTTCCGGTCCCATCACGGTGGACTCGGCACCCAGCGTGGCGAGCGTCTCCTGCGCTTTCGGTGAAGACATGACCTTCACGATGGCGCGGTGGAGCTTGTCGACGATGAGCTTAGGCGTTCCGGCAGGGGCTGCGATGCCATTCCACGACTCCGACACGTATCCCGCAAGCCCGGACTCCGCGACGGTCGGAACCTCGGGCAACAAGCTGGACCGCGTGCGGCTGCCAATGGCGATCGGCCTGAGCTTGCCGCTCTTCACATGGGGGAGCTGCGGCGTGATGTTGACGAACGAAACCTGCACCTGGCCACCCAGCACGCCGAGCACGGCGGGCGCTGCGCCCGCATAGGGCACGTGCGTGAGCTCGACGTTGGCCATGCGGCTGAACAGTTCTCCACCCAGGTGCGGCCCGGTACCGGCCCCGGCCGATGCATAGTTCAGCGCGCCCGGGTGTTTTCGAGCATGGCTGATGAGTTCCTTGACATTGCGAATCGGCACCGAAGGATGGACCGTAATCAGATTGGGAACGGTCGCAAACATGGCGACGAGCTCGAAATCGCGGTGGGCGTCGTAAGGCAAGGCAGCATTGATGGCCGGCTGGACGACGAGCGGGGCCACCGTGGCCATCAGGAACGTGTAGCCGTCGGGCGCCGACTTGGCGACCAGGCCGGCACCGATCACCGTGCCGCCGCCGGCCTTGTTCTCGACGATGAACCGCTGTCCAAGCTCATTGCTCAGTCCTTCGGCAAGCAGCCGAACGATGGTGTCGGAGGGCCCGCCCGCCGCATACGGATTGATGATCCGCACGACACGCTCGGGCCACACGCCGGCGGCACCCTGGCCAAACGCGCAGGTGGTGGCAAACGTCCCCAACGACAACAGGAGACTGCGGCGGGTGGAACGGACAAACTGTTTCACGCAAGATCCTTCTTGTCGATGGACGGACTGAAGGTCGAGCCGGCCCATCCCTCACCGCCCGGCGGGCGCTGCAACATGGGTCGGTGGAAGATTTCGCCGAGGCCGGCGTAATAAGGTCCGCCCAGCCGTGCGATCGGACGCAGCTTCACGCTGTCGATCCGTTGTCCGTCATAGACCTGCGGCGACAGGTGAAAGGCGACAACTTCGCCGATGTAGAGGGTATTGACGCCGCGGCCCAGAACGACGGCCTGGTCCAACCTGCATTCCATTTGCACGGGCGTGACGGCAATGCGCGGTGGCGCAACCTGACGACTCGGCAGCAGTTCGATTCCCAGCGCATCGGCCTCGCTGACATCGGGTGCGTAATCCTCGCCGCAGCGGTGCATCAGATCCATGCAGGCTTCAGTGGCCACGTTGACCACGAATTCGCCGCTTGCCTGGATATTGCGTGCCGTGTCCTTGACGGCACCGGCCCGCGTGGCGATGTTCACCGCCACCATGGGTGGGCTGGTCGAGACGTAGTTGTAGGAACTGAAGGGCGCGGCGTTGACGCGGCCTTGCGCATCCACCGTGGTGATCCAGGCCACGGGACGCGGCGTGACGCAGCCGATGATGAGTCGGTATGCAGCGTCGGTGTCCAAGCCGCGTCCGTCGACGTAGACGAAGTCGCTCATGTCGCTCGTCCCTGCCACTGCTCCCGGCTCCATGACCCAGGACGCCGACTCCTTGAGCAACGCCCGCCCGAGCCTGCGCGGAGCCTATGGGGCTGCTTATCCATCGACGGGCTCCGTCGATTGAAAGGAAGGGCGCTTGCAAAGCTCGGCATGCCACTCGGCCAGGCGCGGGGCGCGGCTGCGCCAGCCGAATGCCTCGAAGCGGTAGTCTAGATAGCCCAGAGCGCACCCGATGCCGACGTGACCAATCGAGAAGGCCGTCTCGGTCAGGGCCTGCGCCTCGTCGTCGAGCTGCCGCAGGCAGGCTTCGGTCTTGAGCTCGAAGGCATCGAGCAAGGGCTGCAGCGGTACGGCACGCTCGCGCTCGTTGCGCCAGAGGATCAACGCATCGAGCAGCCCGTCAGCGAAGGCGTGCCACCTCAGGGCCTGCCACTTGTCAGTGCCCTGCTGCGGGAACAGCGTGCCACTGCCAAGGTCGTTGAGGTATTCGCAGATCACCGCCGAGTCGAACAGCGCAAAGCCGTTGTCGAGCACCAGCGTCGGAATCTTGGACAAGGGGTTGTCCTGCATCAGCCGTTCGTTGGGCTTGAGCATCGCCGCCACCGAGCGCACCAGCTCCAACCGTTCCGCCAGGCCAAGTTCATGGGCGCACACCATAACCTTGCGAACGTAGGGTGACTTCGGCGACCAGTGCAGCTTCATCATCACAACACCCCCGCTTCACGCAGCGCCGCAATATCAGCGCTGCCATATCCCAGCTCGGCCAGGATCTCGTTGCTGTGCTGTCCCAGCAGCGGCGGCGCCGAGCGGGTCTGCAGCGGCGCGTCGGCAAAGCGCATCGGACTGGTGACCTGGGGCACGTCGACGCCGGCCGGATGCGGAACATGCTGGAGCATGCCGCGCGCCTTGACCTGCGGGTCCTTGAACACCTCGGCCACGCTGTTGATCGCCCCACAGGGAACGCCTGCGGCATCGAGCGCCGCAATCAGCTTCTCGCGCTCCCACTCGGCAAAAGCGTCGCGCAGCATTGGCGAGAGCTCGGCGATGTTGCGTACGCGCTGCGCGTTGGTCGCGAAGCGCTCATCTCTGGGCCAGTCGCCCTGGCCGAGCACCTCGCACAGCTTGGCGAACTGGCCGTCGTTGCCAACGACGAGGATCACGTCGCCGTCCGAGCAGCCGTAGACGTCCTGAGGCTGGATGTTCGGATGCGCATTGCCGTTTCGCTTGGGTACCTTGCCCGAGACCAGGTAATTCATCGCCTGGTTGGCCAGCGTGGCGACCTGCACGTCCAACATGCCGATGTCGATGTAGTCGCCCTTGCCGGTCTCGTTGCGCCGTGCCAGGGCCGCCAGCACCGACACCGCGGTGTACATGCCCGTCATCAGGTCCACGATGGGGATGCCCACCTTCTGCGGGCCGCCGCCGGGCCGGCCGTCCTTTTCACCCGTTACGCTCATCAGGCCACCCA
Organism: Azohydromonas australica DSM 1124; assembly: GCF_000430725.1. Classification (GTDB taxonomy): domain Bacteria; phylum Pseudomonadota; class Gammaproteobacteria; order Burkholderiales; family Burkholderiaceae_C; genus Azohydromonas; species Azohydromonas australica. The sequence goes on along the minus strand of NZ_KE387204.1, from coordinate 447,327 downwards.
TGGCCTGGATGAGGAAATCGTAGGCGGGCTGGTCACGCCGCGGCCCGGTCTGGCCAAAGCCCGTGACGGAGCAGTAGATCAAGCGCGGGTTGACTTTGCGCAGCGAGGCCTCGTCCAGGCCGTAGCGCGCCAGCGTGCCCGCCTTGTAGTTCTCCAGCACGATGTCCGCTTCCATGGCCAGCTGCTTGACGATCTGCTGCGCTTCCGGCTTGTCCAGGCTCAGCGTGATCGAGCGCTTGCCACGGTTGACGGCCAAGTAATAGCCGGCTTCCTTCGTATCCTGCCCCTGGGCGTCTTTGAGGAAGGGAGGGCCCCAGGCGCGCGTGTCGTCGCCAGCGCCCGGACGCTCGACCTTGATCACATCGGCGCCAAGGTCTGCGAGGATCTGGGCCGCCCAGGGTGCAGCCAGGATGCGGCTGAGGTCGAGCACCTTGACGTGGGAAAGCGGTCCGCAGGAGGGGTTCATGGAGGGTCGTCCTTGTCTGTGTGTGCCTGTGGTCACTTTAGACAGCGGCAGTCGGGTTGCCTATGCAGGAAGCGGCAAAGCAGAAATGCAGCGGCAGCTGAGCATGCATCGGAGATCGCACAGGCTGCCAACGAGATACCTTGCCGCACCGCTGCCGGCGGCCGTGGCTTAGAAAGCGTGGCGCATGCCCACCGAGAGCGCCTTGGGATCGTCGCCGGCCGACTTCGGAGCGACGCTGGTCGTGCCGCCGTAGAGGCTCAGCGAGCTGGTCGCGTTGTTGGTCACCTGCCCGTAGGAGGTGTAGAGGAAGCTGCGCTTGGACAGCGCATGCTCGTAGGTCACGCCCCAGGTGGTTCCGCGACCCTGCGCCACGCCTGCCGGCCGATCAAAGCGCGTCGAGGTCAGCTGCGTGATCACGCGCCCCGAGCCGACCGGGATCTGCCCGCCGATCCAGAACGCCCGCGTCCTGGTGGCCGTCGTGGCCTTGAGCGCGACGTTGCTCTCCGACGGGTCGAACGCGTAGTAGGCGCCGAAGACCTTGACGAAGCCGAAGTCGTACTGTCCGCCCACTTCATAGGCGGTTTGCCAGTCCGGGGCTGCCCCAGCGGGGATGTCCTTGGCGTACTGGCGCAATCGCGCCAGCGAAGCGGTCACAGCCAGCGGTCCCGCACTGTAGGTCAGGCTTGCATTGGCAAGACGGCCGGAGCCACTGGTGTTCTCATCCCCTGCGGCCAGCATCAGGCGCTCGGTCCACGCTCCCTGGGTAGCACTGGCACTGATCGAGTTGTTGATCCGGGAAAGGGCTCCATGACCCCCATCGCCTGCCACGGACGCAGGGCTGGCCGACCCAAGGGTGGTCGCCTGCGCGTTGCCCCAATAAGTCTGCCCGAAGGCATCGGACAGCGTCACGCTCTGCCACAGCGGCGAGTACTGGCGCCCAGCCGTGAGGCTCCAGCGCGATGTCGAGAGCCCGACGAAAGCCTGACGGCCGAACAGCAGGCCGCCCTGCTGCAGGGCACCGGTGTCGGCAGCGATGCCTGATTCCAGCACGAAGTTGGCCGCCAGGCCCCCACCCAGATCCTCCTGCCCCTTGAAACCGATCCGGCTTCCATAGCCGGTGCCTGATTGCAGCGTTTTGGTGCTGCCAGTGCCAGACCCCGCGCGCTCCACGTTGACCGACAGGTCCACGATGCCGTAGATGCTCACTTGGCTTTGGGCAAACGCACTGGCCACCGGCGCGGCGAGAGCGAGAACGAGAAAGGCCTTCTTGGACATGATGGGTGTCTCCGTCTTGGGTTGTGGCGGCCAACCAGATCCGGGCCGCCGTGGGCGGCGAATCTAGGGATGGCGCTTCAAGGCAGGAAGCCACCGCCGGCACATAGCTGCTATGTGCTTTGGGTCACGGCGCGTTGCGGCCACGCGGCATCTCCAGCGCGCACATGGCCCTTGCCAGCCACTGCATAGCAGTTGTGTCGCGCATGCGCTAGGTGCGCTGTCTGCCCCTCTATAGATTTGCCGGTTTTCCCTGGCCTCCATGAGACTCGCCATGTCCCACCATGCTTTCATCTGCGACGGCGTTCGAACGCCGTTCGGTCGCTACGGCGGCGCGCTTTCCAGCGTTCGCGCGGACGACCTCGGCGCCGTGCCGCTCAGGGCGCTGGCCGTGCGCCATCAGGGCGTCGATTGGGAAGCCTTCAGCGACGTGATCTATGGCTGTGCCAACCAGGCTGGCGAGGACAACCGCAACGTCGCGCGGATGTCGCTGCTGTTGGCCGGCTTGCCGGAGAGTCTGCCCGGCAGTACCGTCAACCGCCTCTGCGGCTCCGGCATGGACGCCGTCGGCACCGCGGCGCGTGCCATCAGGTGCGGCGATGCCGAGTTGATGCTCGCCGGTGGTGTCGAGAGCATGAGCCGTGCACCCTTCGTGATGCCCAAGGCCACGTCGGCCTTCAGCCGCCAGAGCTCGGTAGAGGACACCACGATCGGCTGGCGCTTCGTCAATCCGGCCATGAAGACTGCCTACGGCGTGGACTCGATGCCCGAGACGGCAGAGAACGTCGCTGCCGACTTCGGCATTTCCCGTGAAGACCAGGACCGCATGGCGCTGGCCAGCCAGCTCAGGGCCGTGGCGGCGCAGCAGTCCGGCTTCTTCAACACCGAGATCACGCCGGTGAGCATTCCCCAGAAGAAGGGCGAGGCGCTGATTGTCGCGAAGGACGAGCATCCGCGCCCGACTTCACTGGAGGCGCTGGCCCGGCTCAAGGGTGTAGTGCGGCCTGAAGGCTCGGTCACCGCCGGCAATGCTTCTGGCGTCAACGATGGCGCCTGCGCGCTGATCCTGGCCAGCGAGGCTGCCGCGGCACGCCAGGGCCTGACGCCGCGGGCACGCTTGGTGGGCATGGCCACCGCAGGTGTCGCGCCACGCATCATGGGCATCGGCCCGGCGCCGGCCACGCAAAAGGTGTTGCAGCTCACCGGCCTGAGCCTGGAGCAGATGGACGTGATCGAGCTCAACGAGGCCTTCGCGGCGCAGGGCCTGGCAGTGCTGCGCCGGCTGGGCCTGCGCGACGACGACCCGCGCGTCAACGCATGGGGCGGCGCCATCGCGCTAGGGCACCCGCTGGGCGCCAGCGGTGCACGGCTCGTCATCACGGCCGTGAACCAACTGCAGCGAACGGGCGGGCGCTACGCGCTGTGCACCATGTGCATTGGTGTGGGGCAAGGCATTGCCGTCGTGCTAGAGCGCGTTTGAGGCCGCAGGATTTCGCGCCGTGCATAGCTGAATTGCCAGCTGCCTGCCTACCTGGAGGCAGCCGGGCCGACCACACTCGAACCGACCCACAAACACGGAGACATCATGCGCAGAAGATTCCTGTCGTCGATGTGCGGCCTGGCTGCACTGGCCCTTGCCGGCACGAGTCCGCTGGCCCAAGCCCAGGCCTGGCCGGCCAAGCCGATGCTTCTCATCGTGCCCTATGCCGCTGGTGGCCCCAGCGACGCCATCGCGCGGATGCTGGCCAAGAAGATTGGCACTCAACTCGGCCAGCCCGTGATCGTCGACAACCGCGCTGGTGCCGGCGGCACGATCGGCGTGGCAGCCATGGTCAAGGCCGCTCCTGACGGCTATACCTTTGCCTTCACCGGGCCCGGTCCTCTGGCAGGCATGCCCACCCTGATGAAGATGCCGTATGCGCAAACCGATTACGAATACGTCACGCTGGCAGCACGGGTGCCGTCGGTCATCGTGGTCGGCTCGGGTTCCGGCATTTCAAGCCTGTCCGATCTGATTGGCAAGGCCAAGGCTGCTCCCGGCAAGCTCAACTATGGATCGGCTGGAAACGGAACGACGCCTCACATTGGCGCCGAGCTGTTGAAGCTGGAAGCTGGCGTCGATATCACCCATGTGCCCTACAAGGGCGCGGCGCCGGCCGTCACGGCGCTGTTGGGAGGAGAGGTTCAAGTGGCCATGGTCGACGTCACCCCGGTCCTGCAGCACGTCAAGGCCGGCAAGCTCAAGGCACTGGCTGTCGCTGGTGCCTCGCGTGCGACGCAGTTGCCGGATGTGCCAACGACCAGAGAGGCCGGGCTGCCCGGCGTGCAGATGGACACCAACTATGGGTTCATCGCCCCGAAGGGCGTGGCGCCCGACGTGCTGAAGAAGATGCGCGAAGCCGTTGCGACCGCGTTGCAGTCGGACGAGATCAAGGAACAATTCGCCAAGCAGGGCGCCGTTGCAGTGGGTTCGTCACCGCAGGAGTACGCGAAGCTCATGGCGGCGGAATATGACAAGTGGCACGCGGTGGTGACCCGCGCCAGGATCACTCTCGATTGAGCCGCGCATGAAAATTGTCGATGTGGCCATTCAGCCTTGCGTTCAGAGGCTGCGCGACCCGAGCTGGAAGTTCGCCCGGGCCACCGTGCCCCGTCTCGAGGGTCACGTGTTGATCTTGACGGATGAGGACGGCGTGCGGGGATCGGGTTACGTCCATGCCATACCCGCCATCACGACACACGGCGACGGTGCCGCAGCGGCGCTGGCGCTGCTGTCACCGCTGCTGTTGCAGCGCCGAGCGGACGAGCTGTCGGCCTTGGTCGAGCAGATCGATGCAGCCTTGGCTTTCCAGCCGAGTGTGAAGGCCGGCATCGACATGGCCTTGCACGACCTGATGGCCCGGCGCCTGGGCGTGCCGGTCCACGTGCTGCTCGGAGGCAAGCTGCGCGATGCCATCCCGCAGGCGCGCATCCTCGCGATCAAGAGCCCGGCGGACATGGCCCGCCAGGCCGTCTGCCGCGTCGAGGAAGGCTTCGGTCAGCTCAAGCTCAAGCTCTCAGGCGACACTGCGCTCGATGTGCAGCGCGTGGCCGCGGTGCGTGAGGCCGTGGGCCACGGAGTCCAGCTGACGCTGGATCCGAATCAGTCCTACGCAGCCAAGTCCTTCATGCGTGCCTTTGCTCGGATGGAGCGGCATGACATCTGCCTGGTCGAGCAGCCGGTGCCTGCCGCTGACTGGGCCGGACTTGCGTTGCTGACCCAAAGCCTGCCCGTGGCCATCGAAGCGGACGAGAGCGCGCAGACCGTGCACGACGTCTTCCGGCTGGTGGCCGATCGTGTCGTTGACGTGATCAACCTCAAGCCGACTAAGCTGGGGGGCCTGCGCCGCTTCGTACAGGCCATGCACCTCTGCGAGGCCGGTAACGTCGTCTGTCGAGTCGGTGCCACGTTCGGCCCTGCGCTGCTGCAAGCCATGAACGTGCAGGCGGCCAGCGTGCTTAAGGCCATGCCCTATGCGTGCGAGCTGTCCGAGCACCAGCACCTGCTTGACGACCCGTTCACCGAGCTGCCCGTCACCGAAGGCCACATCTCCGTGCCTGGCGGCCCGGGCTGCGGCATCGGATGGACCAGCGAACCCCAACACTGAAACCTGGAAACTCTCATGGACGACCTTACCCAACTGCGTGTCACCATCGAGCATCACATTGCGGTCCTGACGATGGACAGCCCGCCGGTGAATGCGCTCACGCGCGTGCTCAACGATGAGCTCACCCTCGCGCTGGATCGCATCTCGGAGCTGGACGAGGTTCGTGTCGTGGTGCTCACGGGGGCCGGCAAAGTCTTCTGTGCCGGCGCCGACCTCAAGGGACGTGCCGAGAACATCAAGGGGCCGGGCGACATGCCTGCGCACTCGCGGCGCACGCGCGAGTGCTTCCATGCCATCCGCGAGTGCGCCAAGCCCGTGATCGCTGCCATCAACGGCGCGGCGCTCGGCTCGGGCTTGGCCATGGTGGCATCGGCGGACGTGCTGATCGCCTCAGAGAAAGCTTCGCTGGGACTGCCTGAAGTGGATGTGGGTCTGCTTGGAGGTTGCCGTCACGCCATGCGGCTGTTCGGACATTCCAGGCTGCGCCGCATGATGCTCACGGGCTACCGTGTGCCCGGCGAGGAACTCTACCGCCTGGGCATCGTGGAAGCGTGCACGGCACCCGATGAGCTGATGCCTGCGGCCATGGAACTGGCAGCCACCATCGCTTCCAAGAGCCCGGTGTCCACGCGGATGGGCAAGCACACCCTCAACACCATCGAGGACATGAGCCTGCGCGACGGCTATCGCTACGAGCAGGACATGACGGCCCTGATCGGCAAGACCGAAGACGCCAAGGAGGCACAGGCCGCATTCCGCGAAAAGCGCACCCCGGTCTTCAAAGGCCGCTAACCGTCAAGGGGCCAGCGACCTGGCCCAGTCAACGATGATGTCGGCCACGGCCATGGGCTGTTCCGGCACCATCGCGTGGCTGGCGTGCGACACGACACGCACAGTGACCTTGTCCCCGAGCACCTGCTTCAGCTCCTCGCGCGTCGATGGCGGGCGCCACGGGTCGGCGTCCCCCTGCAGATCCAGGATCGGTGCATGGGTCACGGGCCACCAGGCGTCCTTGGGCGGCCTGATGCCAGCGCGGCGGTAGGCCTCGCGCAGCTCGGGATGCCATCCCTCAAGCCACGGCGACGGATCATTGCCCGGTGCGAAGAACCCAAGACGCAGGTGATGCAGTCGCTCGGATTCAGGACGTGACCCGTCGAATGCAATCTCCAGCGACTCCGCCACGCCCGGCGGAAAGGTGCGCGCCGCACCGGCCATCACGACCACGCCACGAACAAGCTCAGGGTGTTCCAAGTCGGTCACGCGGGCGATGAAGTGTCCGAAGGCATGGCCGACGATCACCGCCCGGCCTCCACCCAGCTGCTCGATCGTGTGGGCGACGTCCGCGGCAAGCACGCTCAGATCCAACCAGTCCATGGGGCCACGGCTGCGGCCCATGCCGCGTGGCTGGGGCCGCAGCACCCTGAAACCCAGTGCGGCGATTTGCTGAGCCAAAACGTCGAAGTCCAGGGAGTCACGCATCGAGGACGGCAACAGGACGATGGCCGGTCCTGGCTCGCCGTCGACGAGAACCTCGATCTGGGCATCGTCACGATGCAGCAGTTCAATCATTCATATCTCCGGTCGAGACGGCGGTCGGCTGTGGCCCATGGTCAGTCCACCGTGGCGCCTGACTTCCTGACGATTTGTGCCCACTTCGGAATCTCGGTACGAATCAGCGAAGCCAGCGCCGCGGGGGTGCCGAATGCAGGCTCAATGCCCTGGGTCGCGAGTTGAGCTTTCAAGTTGCCGTCCGCCATGGCCCGGCCCAGCGCTGCATGCACTGTGGACAGCACGTCCTGTGGCGTGTTAGCGGGTGCGAAAAGACCCAGCCAGTTCGACACGTCGTAGCCGGAGAGACCCGCCTCGGCGATGGTCGGCACCTTCGGCAGCACGGCCAGGCGCGATTTGGACGTGACGCCTAACGGCACCACCTTGCCGGTCTTGATGTGCTCTTCGTAAACCGCGTAGGAATCGAAAGTCATGTCGATGCGGCCTGCCAGCACATCCACCAGCAGTGGGGAGCTTCCCTTGTAGGGCACGTGAACCATCTGCACGCCGGCCAGCGACTCGAACAGTGCGCCCGCGAGGTGGCTTGAGCTGCCATTTCCCGCCGATCCGTAGGTGAGGCTGCGGGGCTTGCTGCGTGCCAGCGCAACAAGATCGGCGACGCTGCGGACGTTCAGCAACGGGGAGACGACAAGCACTCGGGGCGTGACGTGGGTCAGGCTGATGGGCGCGAAGTCCTTCACAGGGTCGTAGCGCAGCTTGGGATACAGCGCGGGGTTGATGGCGTGAGTTCCCATGGTGCCGAAGAACAGCGTGTAGCCGTCTGCCGGCGATCGGGCGGCTGCTTCGGCCGCGGTGGCGCCGCCGGCCCCCCCGCGGTTGTCCACGATGACCTGCTGGCCAAGCTCAGCGCCGAGCCGTTGTGCCATGCCTCGCGCCATGGCATCGGCGGCTCCTCCCGCGGGAAACGGAACGATCAGCCGCAGGGGCTTGTCGGGAAAGGCCGCGTGCGCAAGGCTGGACAGTGCCAGCAGTCCGGCCGCAACCAGTGCCTTGATCCTGCTCACGGTCCTGTCTCAATCGAGCTTGGCGCCCACGGTCTTGGCCAGCGTGCCCCACTTGGCAGATTCTGCCTTCATCAACTGGCCGAAGGCTTCCGGCGACCCGACAGCAGGCAACACGCCCTGCGCCTTGAGAAACGCCACCGAGTCCGGATGCTGCACGGCCTTGTTCAAGGCCGCGTTCAAGCGGGAAACGACCTCGGGCGGCGTGCGCGCCGGCACGAGGAATCCATACCAAGTGCTGGCTACCACGTTGCGCAACCCTGCCTCGGCGGTTGTCGGCACATCGGGCAGGACGGTGGAGCGGGCGGGCGAGGTCACGGCCAGCGGCCGTAGCTGGCCGCCTTTCACGAACGCGACCACGGCCGACACGTCGGCCACCATCATGTCGGCGGTGCCAGCGATCACATCGTTCAAGGCAGGCGCTGCGCCTCGGTAAGGGACGTGGGTCAACTCGACGCCAGCCTCCTGCCTGAGCAGCTCAGCGCCCATCTGCGTCGTCGTGCCCGCGCCAGCCGAGGCAAAGTTCACCTTGCCCGGATTCGCCTTGGCGTGTTTCAGCAAGGCGCCCAGGTCCTTGAACGGGCTGTTGCGGCCCACCACGATGACCATGGGCGTACTGATCGCCTGGCCCACGGGGATCAGATCACGGTCCGCGTTGTAGGGCATCTTGGGACTCAATGCCGGAAAGATGACAAGCGCTCCCGTGCCGGAGAACAGCAGGGTGTAGCCGTCAGGGCTCGAGCGCGCGACTTCGGCAGCACCCAAGGTCCCCCCAGCGCCGGCCTTGTTGTCCACGAGCACCTGTTGCCCAAGTTCGGTACTCATGTGAGCGCCAAGTTGGCGGGCCAAGCCATCGGCAGGGCCCCCAGCGGTGAAGGGCACGACGATACGCAGCGGTTTGGAGGGCCAGGCCTGCTGTGCGAAAGCAACTGGGGCACAGCCCAGGGCCAGTGCGGCGAGGAGAGTGCGGCGGGAGGTATTCATGGCTGATTCCATTGATGAAGCGTGAGAACCGCTGGTTCATGCAGCAGCGCCCAGCATCGGTACGACTCTAGGGGCCGACTGCCGTCATGCCTATGTGACCAACCGGCAAGACTGTTTTGCAATTGGGCGCATGTCAGGAGCTGGCCCGGGCTCGGCTTCAGAGAAGGTGTCGAATGCCCTCTGGCAGCGCCGGCGTCGAGCCGTCACCGCGCATGCAGCGGCGGCATCGGGTGCTTGCCAAAATGGAAATGGCGCACAAAGGCAGAGCGGGCACCTGAAGATCCGTGTTGCGCTCTCATCCCTGATGGCGCTCGGCGTCCAGCTTTGCCAACAACTCCGGCAGACGGGCCTTGGCGTCCTGCTGCTCTTCGGTATAGAGGCTGCGTCCATGCGCATCGATGCCCACGGTGACCGGTCCCAGGCCTTCGACCTTGAGCCGCACAAGGCGATAGTGCACAAGCATGTCGCTCCAACCCACCTCAACGACTTCCTTGACGGCTTGCGACAGCAACGTGCAGCCTCCACCCAGGAACGACAGGTAGACGCTGCCCACTTCCTGCATCGCCGCGGCGCAGTGTTCGTCAAGCCCGCCCTTGCCGCCAACGGCATGCCACTGCATGCCGCGGATGAGCCGCGGCATGAATGGATTGAAGCGCGTGCTGGTAGTGGGATTGAGATACAGGAGCTCGAAGCGGCCCTCCACCTCACGGCTGAAACTGCCGAGGTGGAACAACGAGGCGCCCTGTAAATCCATGGGCAGTGGCTCGGCGCTGTCCAGGCAGCGTAACATTCGCTCGTGCGTGGGCATGCCGGCCGTGATGACGATTTCGCCATCAATGATCACTTGGTCGCCCGCGCGCAGCATGCGGGCATCGTCCGCTGACAGCGGAAAGCTCATGCGATGGGTCGTGATGCTCATGCTCTCACTCCATCCATTCGACACGGCCGTCGTTGAAGAGACGCGCCCGGGTACGGCGGTTAATCCAGCAGTTGAAGGCCACAGCCACCGGCGTGAAGCCGTGCCCGGCGGCGTAGTTCACGTGCACGGCCAGGGCCGTGGCGTCGCCGCCTGTGCCCATGGGGCCGAAGCCCGTGGCATTCACGGCCCGCGTGAGCCGCTGCTCCATGGCTGCGACCATGGCTTCTTCATGCCTGCTGCCGATGGGCCGCAACGTGGCTTCCTTGGCCATCTTGGCCGCGTAATCGAAAGTGCCCCCAATGCCTACGCCAATGACCACCGGCGGACAGGGCTGCGATCCTGCCTTGATCACGGTTTCCATCACGAACTTCTCGATGGTGTGCAGGTCGGGAAAGCTGAAAATCTCCAGCGCTGCCCAGCGTCCGGATCCCAACGCCTTGGGACTGCAGGTGATCTCGACGAAGTCGCAGTCATCGACCAGGTCGAAGCTCACGATGGGCATGCTCTTGCCCTTGTAGCCGCGCTCCAGCGTCAGCGGGTTGGTCACGTGCGGCAGCAAGGGTGGGTTGATGGTGGCCACCAGTTCGTCGAAGCCCTGGGTGATGGCTTGCCGCACGCTGCCCTGGAACTGCGCCTGCACGCCGACCCGGACGAAATAGACGGGGATGCCGGCGTCCGAACAGACGAAGTGCTCGTTGCGCTCAGCGGCCTCCGCGCTCTTGAGCATGATGCGCAGCGTGTGCTTGGCGGTTTCGTTGCGCTCGGCGAGGTCGAGACTGAGCAGTGCCGCCTTGGTGTCCTCTGGCACGCGCTTGAGTGAGCGCTCATAGAGCGCGGCAGTCACTGCCTTGATGGTGTCGGATGGAATGGCCATGGGTTCAGTTCAAAAGGGCTGGCTTGCTCGGGTCAGAGGCCGGCTGCTTCCAGCGCAGCGGGGTTGACGATGTGCTCGGGTCGCTGGCCTTGCAGTACGGCGATCACGCTGCGCGCCACCGACAACGCCACGCGGTCCATGGACTCGCGGGTGAAGGTCGCCATGTGAGGTGTCACCACGATGCCAGGCACGTTGATCAGCGGACTTGGGCTTTCGGCGCCTTGAATTTTCAGGACGTCAACGGCCGCTCCGGCGAGGCGTCCGCTTCGTACGGCCTCGGCCAGCGCCTGTTCGTCGACAAGCCCGCCGCGAGAGGTATTGATGAGGTAGGCCCCCGGCTTGAACCAAGCCAGGGTGCGGGCATTGATCAGGTCCTGCGTGTCGGACGTGAGCGGTGCGTGCAGGGACACGAAATCCGCTTCGCGCAGCGCCTCTTCCAGCGATACGAAGGTGATGCCCTGCTCGCGCGCAAAGGCATCATCCGTGTTCCGGCTGACGGCCAGCACGCGCATATCGAACCCGCGCGCCCGCTTGGCAACTGCCTTGCCAATTCGGCCCAGCCCGACGATGACCAGTGTCTTGCCCCAAGCCTCGGTGCCGGTGACCCGATCCCAGCGGCCCTGGCGCACGCTATCCGCAGCGATGGCGATTGCGCGCGTGGCCTGCAGTAGCAGGCCGAAAGTGAAGTCCGCCACGCTTTGATCGTTGGTACCCGCTGCCACCGTGACCAGCACACCGCGGCGACTCGCCGCTTCCAGGTCCACCGTGTCATAGCCCACGCCGGGTCGAGCGATGATCTTCAGCCTGGACGCGCCATCGAGCAGGCGACCGGTTACTGGCTCCATGGCGACGACCAGCGCATCGACTTCACGAGCCTGGTCGATCAGCCACTGCTCGTCGAAGGGCAGCGGCGGATTCTTGACTATCACCTCATGTCCGGCTTGCTCAATCAATTTCAGCGCTCGAGGCGAGCCGGCCACGGACTTGGCTGTGATAAGTACGCGGCCGCGGCGAAACGGTGAAAGAGTCGACTCCATTTGTCTCTACGTGGGAATGGTTATTGCGGTACCGGTGCCTTGACTGCCGTGGCTTCATCGCAGCGCTGTTCCGTGGCCTGAATTGATGCGCTCAGACATGACCATCTGCCGTCTTCAGCCCTCGGCGTCTTGGTTTAGCGAGCTTACTAACGCGGCAAGGCCGCGACATGCGCCCGGCTGCAAAGCTGCTGTGCCGCTTCAAGAATGGCTGAACATGCTTGGGTACACTGCCCCTCGTACCTTGATCTGCAAGAAGAGGCGGTCTGGTGCTGCGCGTCAATCAAGGTGATAGCAGCGCGTCAATCTGGATGAGAAGGATCGCGGGGCCTGGCGGGTGAAGGGCGTAGCCCGGAACCCGCCAGGCCCCGCGCGCGCCGGCGTTCGCCTCCCGTAGGCCTCGCCGGTGGTCGCGGTGGGTCCGGTATGAGGCAGGAATCTCGTCTTCCCGAGAGCCTGCCCGTGCCCGGACGTCACATCCACGACCACCAGATGAGGCTTTACATGAAGCTCAGACTGACTGAAGGGCGGTCCACGGCGGCCGCGCGTGCGGGGATCAGCTTGGCCACGGCCTACCGCATCGAGAAGGATCCGCGGCTGCCGTCCCAGAAGCAGGCACCTCGGGAGAGGCGCCGACCAGACCCGCTGGCCGAGATCTTCGACAGCGAGGTGGTGCCGCTGCTCAAGGCCGCGCCCGGCGTGCGGCCGGTGGCGGTGCTCGAGGAGATGATGCGCCGCCACCCCGAGCTCACGCGCAGCGTGCGGCGCACGCTGGAGCGGCGCATCCGCACCTGGCGCGCTCAGCACGGCGAGGATCGCGACGTCGTCTTCCGCCAAGTGCACGAGCCCGGCCGCCTGGGGCTGTCGGACTTCACCGAGATGCACAGCCTGGGCGTCTCGGTCGCCGGCGTGCCGCTGGACCACCGGCTCTACCACTTCCGGCTGGCCTGCTCGGGCTTCGAGCACGCGCACGTCATCCTCGGCGGCGAGAGCTTCGTCGCGCTGGCCGAAGGCCTTCAGAACGCGCTGTGGGCCCTGGGCGGCGTGCCGCGCGAGCACCGCAGCGACAGCCTCTCGGCAGCCTTCCGCAACCTGGACTCCCAGGCGCGCGAGGACCTGACGTCGCGCTACGACGCGCTGTGCGCCCACTACGGGATGGAGCCCACACGCAACAACCGCGGCGTCGCGCACGAGAACGGCGCCATCGAGAGCCCGCACGGCCACCTCAAGAGCGCCATCCGTGACGCGCTGCTGTTGCGCGGCAGCGCCGACTTCGCCGACCTGGTGGCCTACCGGCGCTTCATCGACGAGATCGTCAGCCGCCACAACGCCCGTAACGGCAAGCGCATCGAGGCCGAGCGCGCCATGCTGCAGCCGCTGCCGGCCACGCGCACCTGCGACTACGAGGAGACGCTGGTGTACGTGACCTCGTCCGGCGGCTTCACGCTGCGCAAGGTGTTCTACACCGTGCCGTCGCGGCTCATCGGGCACCGGCTGCGCGTGCGGCTCTACGACGACCGGCTGGAGGTGTTCCTGGGCGGCACCGCGCTGATGACGCTGGTGCGGGGGCGCGCCGCCGGCAAGGGGCGGCACGGCCATGTCGTGGACTACCGGCACGTCATCCACGCCCTGCGCCGCAAGCCCATGGCACTGCTCAACCTGGTCTACCGCGACCAGTTGTTCCCGCGCGAGGCCTACCGGCTGACGTTCGATCGGCTGTGCGAGCAGCTGCCCCCGCGTGCGGCCTGCAAGACCATGGTGGAGCTGCTGAGCCTGGCGCATGAGCGCGCCTGCGAGGCGCAGCTCGGGCAACTGCTGCTGCAGCACCTGGATGAGCGCCGGCTACCCGACCTCAACGAGCTGCGTGCGCGCTTCGCCCCGGATCCGGCCGGGCTGCCGGAGGTCTGCGTGCAGCTGGCCTCGCTGAGCGACTACGAGGCCCTGGTCCACCGCCACCAGGAGGTGCAAGCATGAGCGACGACTTCGACCCCACGCGGCTGACGCTGCTGCTCAACGAGCTGCGGCTGCCCGCGCTCAAGCAGATCTGGCCGGCCTTCGCCGAGCGCTCGGACAAGGAGGGCTGGCCTGCGGCGCGGTTGCTCACGGCCCTGGCCGAGCACGAGCTCGCCGAGCGCGACCGCCGGCGCATCGAGCGCCACCTGGGCGAAGCCAAGCTGCTGCCGGGCAAGACGCTGGAGAACTTCGACTTCGACGCTGTGCCGATGATCTCCAAGGCCCAGGTCGCGGCGCTGTGCGCCGGCGACGGCTGGCTGCGCCACGGCGCCAACCTGCTCCTGCTGGGCCCGACCGAGTACGCGACATGATGCTCACCTCACCACGTTATTGAAGTTCAAGAGGAATTTGGTCTGGATCTCCTGTTAGCGGACCTTTACGCGTCTGCCCGAGGTAGGAGGCCAGTTCAGGACGATCAAGCTCGCTGCGTGCGATGACCCAGGGCGCACTGCGACAGGCTTGCGTTGCGGCGATGGCACCAGTGGCGATCATGCGCAACACGGTCATTCCACTCACGCCGAGCACCTTGGCTGCCTGTTCCAGGGTTACTTCTCCGCGTTCTTCACGCTCTCCTTCGCGGTACACGGCAATACCGTGGTCGTTGCGATAGGAGCGCACGCGCATCTCGGTCCAGGTGTGACCTTTGCCAGAGCGATGGCCTAATCGGTTGAGCAGGGATGCAATACCGGCATCGCTGAGCTGTCGAGCCAACTGCTCGATCAGCTTCTGTACGTCGGGTGGCGTGGTCCAGCGATGTTGTCCAACTCGGTTCTTTGGAACCCGCAGCTCCGTGTGGTCCCCTCCTTGCCAGTGGACTACGAGGTGGATCTCAATGTCGTCGACGCGTGCAACGATTTCCTTTATGACTGATCGCACTATGCGCTTGCGAATCTCATTGCTTGCCGCCGGATCGTGCCAAGCCAACGGCAGGTCTGAACCCAGGCGAAGCAGATCGTCTCTTTGCTGCAGCGTGAGGCTCGGTGAAGCTCGAGCGTCCCAGGCGTCGAGTTCCGATTGCTTGCTCGCAACCTGCGACAGTCGCTCGTTCCATCGACGCTCGAGCTCGTTGGCAACCAGCCGGTTGCCGGGATCCACAGCATCGAATTGACGCTGTGCTCGAGCTGCCTCGAAGCGGGCCTGTTCCAAGGCCAGTTCGACTTGCTGCCGCTTCGTCTGCTCCTCGCGGGCACGCTCATCGATAGCCTGCAGCGCTGCCTGAATGCCAAGAGGCCGCAGCATCGAGAGGACCTGCGCGGATATCACTTGGTCCACGCGCAAGGAGCCGAACGCAATGCAGCGCTGCAAGGAACCGTGGTTGATGGCTGCGCCCTTGCAGTGGTACCGCGCCGTGTTGCCATCGGTGCCGCTGTAGCCGATGTGCAGCTTGCGGGCGCAGTGCCCGCAGCGTAGCAAGCCGGCGAGCAGCGCTTCGCCGCGACGCAGCGAACCGCGGACCATGCTGCCGCGCATGTTGGTGTTGTCGGCGATCACGTGCAGGTTGTGCTCGTAGGTGGCCCAGTCAATGTAGCCTTCGTGGTGTTCCACGATCAATACCTGCCAGTCATCGCGCAAGCGGCGGTTGCCGCGCACTACTTGCTTGCGTCCCTGGACGATGCGCGATCGGCTCTCGGTACGACCGAAGGCGTAGGCTCCGGCATAGACGGGATTGGTCAGGATATGCAGCAGCGTGTTGTATCCAGGCAGCCTCCACTGCACGATGCGACGGCCGCCGGCATAGGACGCCGCTGGAAGCTCAATGCGTTCCTGGCGGAACCACAGCAGAGTCTGGCGGACGCTGCCAGCCTGCGCGAACTGTTGGAACACCGCCGCGATTGCACTGCGCACACGCTGATCTGGATCCAGTTCGATGCGGTTGTCGTCGCTGCGAACGAACCCTATGGCCACGATGGTGTGGAGGTCGCCGCGCGAGGCCTTGAGCTTGAGCGCTTCGACAGAGCGCTGTCGCAGCAGCGACAGCTCCATCTCGGACATGGTTCCCTTCATGCCCAGCAGCAGGCGATCGTTGATGCTACGCGGGTCGTAGACGCCGTCTTCGTCAACGAGGATGCTGCCCACCAGGGCGCAGAACTCCAGCAGCGTATGCCAGTCGCGGCCGTTGCGCGCCAGGCGCGAGGCTTCGATGCACAGGACAGCACCGACATCACCGCTGCATATGGCAGCCAGCAGTCGCTCGAAGCCAGGACGTGCCACCCCCGCAGCCGACACGCCGAGGTCATCGTCGATGACGACGACCTCGCTCCACCCCAGGGTACGGGCTCGGTCAGCCAGAGCGTACTGACGCCGTCGGCTCTCATGGTTGCTCCGAAGTTGGTCGACGGTCGATTGCCGGACGTACACGTAGGCACGACGCGCCAGATGCTCAGGTCCGATCTTGCTCATCGCTGTTCTCCTGAGGGGCTACGGCGTGTGCGCTGCTGACCTGCCAGAGCAGTTGGCTCAACAGGTTGATCAGTTCTTCCTGATGGGTTGGCAGGATCGCCAGAGATTGCGGCTCGCCGTCGAACAGATCGGCCTGGCGGTGCTGCGGGTCGGGCTTCATCGACGCCTCCGTTGGGAGTAGAACGCGTCGGCGACGATAGAACCGCGTCCAACTCCCGTCGCAGCGCCAATAGCGCTGCCAACGACGGCACGGCCACCGCCGCGATGGCCACCTGTGCAGCCTCAGGCCTCGTCATCCACTCTGGAAGATGTGCCAGTGTGTCGTCGGGTTGCCGAACGACAACGTAGTCAAGATCGCCTTGCCGGCACCGACCCAGCACCACCACCTCCTCGCCTACGCGCGGGTGGTACGGGTAGAAGATCTTCAGCAACTCCGGTTGCTGTGCGCGGGCACTATGTAGCTGCTTCGCCGGGCGGCGGCAAGTCGCACCTGTCCTCGGCCATCGGCTTGGGACTGCTGGAGAAGGGCTGGCGTGTGCTGTTCACCCGCACCTCGGACCTGGTCCAGCGGCTGCAGGTGGCGCGCCGCGAGCTGGCTCTGGAGGCGGCGATCAACCGGCTCGACCGCTTCGATCTGGTCATCCTGGACGATCTGGCCTATGTCGCCAAGGATCAGGCCGAGACGTCCGTGCTGTTCGAGCTCATCAGCGCCCGCTACGAGCGCCGCTCGCTGCTGATCACGGCCAACCAGCCCTTCGGGGAATGGGGCAAGGTCTTCCCCGATCCCGCCATGACGCTCGCCGCGGTGGACCGCCTGGTCCACCACTCCACGATCTTCGAGCTCAACGTCGAGAGCTACCGGCGGCGCATGGCCTTGGAGCGCAAACAGCAAGGGCCCGGGCGCCCTGCATCCAGCGCGACAGTGAGGAACGTCGGCACCGTGACGCCGCGCGACAAACAGCCCGCCGCGTAGTCCTTGCCCGCGTCAATCTACGCCGGCATCATCCCTGCGCCGCGACAGTTCTTCTCATCTTGATTGCCGCGCGCTTCTCATCCAGATCGTCGCGCCACAGTCTGGGCCGCTTGTGTCGTTATGGTGGGGCTGCGTGCCCGCGCATGAAAGCTCAGAACTTGTGACGTATGCCCACGCGCACGCCGGTTTGCGACGTGATGCTGGACACGCCGCCCAACGTCGCCGCCACCTGGGCATTGAACTGGCGATCGCGGCCATGCGCCGGCGTGACGTAGGCATCGGCCCGGTCTCGGCCACCATGGCCGTGCTGGCACGCGCGGGCCTGAAGCTCTCCGACCTGGACGTGATCGAGGCCAACGAGGCCTTCGCCGCGCAGGCCTGCGCGGTGAGCAAGGAGCTGGACCTCGATCCGGCCAAGTGCAACCCCAACGGCTCGGGCATCTCGCTGGGCCACCCGGTGGGCGGCACGGGCGCCATCATCACAACCAAGGCGCTGTACGAGCTGCAGCGCGTGCAGGGCCGCTACGCCCTGGTGACGATGTGCATCGGCGGCGGCCAGGGCATCGCGGCGATCTTCGAGCGCTGCTGACGGTGAACAAAGCACGGCGCAGATACCATGCACCGCGCCGGGGCGTTCAATGGCAAGTCAAGTGCGGCAGTGACATTTGCCTTAGACAATAGCGCTGTATATGTTGATCAAGCAATTAATTTGACATAAACTACATTGTCAGAACTGAGTCAGCATCAGGCTCTGGTCTGCGTCGAATTCGGTTGAGCGCACAAAGGGACATCGTACTGACCGAGCTGAACCGCTGGCACGAAACAAGCAGTAGCGAAAGCTACCCAGGGCGGGTTCCGTTGCGAGGTGCATCGCTTTCGCGGTCGATGCCTATCAACCTCGAGATGCGCACGGGAACGCTTGCAAGATTCTCGACGTCATGCATCAGGTTGCGGTCCGCCATGGTAGCCCTCGCACGCAACCTGACGTACTCGGCCCACGACGCAAGGATGAATCGTTCGACAAATACTCCGTCTTCCCCCAAGTTGCGATAGACGCGCCAACTGATGGCCCCATTGCGACGGCGTACAGGCTCGACGGCATGAATGGCGCGGAGGAACTCGTCGCGATGCTCGACATCGACCCGGTATTCGAGCTGGATCAGAATCGGGCCGTCCTTCGGCCCCGGCTCGACGGCAATGGCCAGCTCCGGTAACTGCGCTCCCGGAGTGACGTCAGCCTCCTCGCCCATCGCGACCCGTGCGCGGCGGCTGATGGCAAGCAGCATGAGCATGGTGATGGCAGAGCTCACGAGCGCAGCTTGAGTGCCGGCTGCCGAGGCCACCGTGCCCCACAGTGCGCTGCCCAGCGCAAGACTCGCCTGGTTTGCGACAAGATTCACCGATACAGCCCGAGCTCGAACCCAGGCCGGCGCGCTGCTCTGGGTTCCAGCCGATAGGCCAGCCAGTACGCAAACCCATGCCGTGCCGCATGCGAAAGCCGCCAGGATCGCGACGGCAACGATATCGATCACCGCCAACAAGGCGATGGCGCCTATCCACAGCATCGTTCCCGCTGTCACGACCACATTCAGCGATCTGCGCTGCAACTGCCCTGGTATGGCCAGTGCCCCAGCAATGGCGCCCGCGCCAAAACCGGCCGATAGCAACCCGAAGCCGCCGGCGCCGAGTTGCAGCTGGTCGCGCGCGATCACGGGAAGCAATGCCCAAAACGCGGCGGCGCACAGGCTGAAGCTGACGTTGCGAGCCACCAGCGAGCGCATGGCCGGCGAGTGTCGCGCGAAGCGCAGGCCGCTCAAGACGCCTGACAACACGGTCTCCGGCACCCCCGGCAGCGCGCGCTCGCGCTTCTTCATTCGATAGACCGCGATGATCATCAGGATGAAGAACAGCGCGCTGGTGACCAGGGCGCTGCCCGAGCCGAGCCAGGCGGCGATACCCCCGGCGAGCGCGGGCCCGATCGCGCGTGCGACGTTGAAGGCCACCGCGGCCAAGGCCACGGCGCGCGGCAGATCCTCCCTCGACACGAGGTCGTTGACAGTCGCTGCCTGGGCTGGGAGGTACAAGCTCAGGCCGACTCCGACCAGAAAGGTCAGAGCAAGCAACAAGGCTGGACCGACGAAGCCGGCAAGCGTTGCTGCACCCAGGACGGCGGTGGACGCCAGCAACAGGCATTGCGTCGACAGGATGAGCCGGCGCCGGTCCACGATGTCGGCCAGCGCGCCGGCAATCAACCCGAACAAGAGGGCGGGTGCGGTACTGGCCGTCTGCACCAGGGCCACCATCAGCTGGGATGGCGTCAGCGTTGCCATTACCCAGGAGGCAATGGTCGTGTGCATCGTGTAGCCGAGTGCCGTGCCTATGGAGCCGAGATAGAAGAGTCGGAACTGGGCATGCCGCAGCGGTGACGCCTCCAACAACCGCGATGCTGAGGAGGCAAGGGATGCTTTCACGCGAGGAGTCTAACCACCGCACGAGCGGCGGTAGTGCTGGCGCAGGGGCTTGCCGAGGTTGTAGCCGTAGTGGCCAGGCAAGTGCGGCAGATGGAATTGCATGCTGGGGCCAGGGGCCAGGTGCAGGCAAGCTGGGGCTGACGGCCCATATGGGTGGACCAGCGCTTGCGTGGTACGCATTCAAGCGCCGGTTGCTGCCTGGCGCTTGCACATCAAGGCATCATTGCACTGACGCGCTGTCGATGATCTCGGGAAAGTCTCAGGAGTTGAGCGAATCGGGCGGTGGCAGGTCCGTCACCGCAATGCCGATGCTGCGCACGCTCGTCATCAAGCGCAGTTCTCCTATGCCCATGTCCAACATGACAGGAGCCGTTGTCCCGTTACGGCGCCGCAGTGGTCCTGCATCAGCAAAGAGCAAGAAGACAGCGCACTGCAGTTCGTTGGTCCTACAGAGCCGGCAGGTATCGCGACGGGAAGGATCGGCCGACAGGATCCAGCAACTCGCCCGACAGGCCCAAGCCCTCGTGAGAGAGCGAATGTGCCAGGGCACGCACGTCGACAGTCTCGTTGGCCGACGTGTAAGAGGCTTGCGCGAACAGTGCGCGCAAGCTGTCCAGAAGCCTGGATGACATCTCAGCCGCAGTCACGGTACCCCGCAGGACGATTCGGCTGTTGGTGGCGGCAGTGACAGGAGTCATGGGACCTTCTGTTGAAGCTTCGGAAGTTCAATGGAAACACAGGTTAGGGTTTTCCCTGATGTTATGCAAGTGAAACGTTTTCAAGGGTGCTATTAGCAGATTGCATAACGTGTCGCCTTGTGAACATGGCGCGCCGCTGCGCATGGCAAGCGGGATAGAGGCGCGGCAGTACTCCAGCACCGGCAAGAACCGGGCTCAACGTCTGGACAAAGCTTGCTCTTGTGCAAGTGGCTGCCCGATGGACCTGCACTTCAGCGCTACGCCTGGGCCCTGGACGTCCGTATCCGAGACCATGTACGTGCGATCCGAGTCGTCAGCGACGCCGGCCGGTGAACAAGCGGCGCCGCGGCGGCAAATCAGTCAGGCCACTGCACCACGGGTACCGTGAACTGGGACAGCAGTGCATCCAGGCAATTCTCTGGTGCCTGATGCGATGGCACTGGATATGGGCGTCGCTGGCCAGAGGGATGCCCAGTTCATCGAAAAGTGACTGCAGGGGCAGTTGCGCCCATTTCCGTAAGTCGTGTCGACTGTTGCTACAGACCTGCCCGGTCGAGGCCCTCCAGCTTGGCTGGTCTGGTGCCCGACGACCCAGTGGCGATATGCAACACGCCAGCTGCGAAGGCGAAGTTCTGCACCGCACTGCCGCCTTGGAAAGCAACCAGGCAATTCGAGATGAATCGGGGCTTGCATGGTTTTGTATTAGGGCAAACCCAAGGATGAAGGAACATCAACCCTGTTTGAAAACATATCGTTTTTCTTCAACAAGGCAGGTTTTCACAATTGCGGCCATCGCAAACCCGATTTCCTCTGGAGACACGCATGCTGCTTGCAAACAAGGTTGCCCTGGTCACCGGCGGCGCCGGCCTCAACGGCCTGGGCTTCGCCACCGCCCGCCTGATGGCCGAGCATGGCGCTCGCGTTGTGATCATGGACCTGGAAGCCGCCAAGCCGGCCGAGGCCGCGGCGCAACTCGGTGAAGGCCACCTGGGCGTCGTGGCCAGCGTCACCGACAAGGCCCAGGTGGACCAGGCCGTGGCGCAGGCCCTGGAAAAGTTCGGCCGCATCGACATCCTGGTCAACAACGCCGGCGTCACCCAGCCGCGCAAGACCGTAGACATCACGGGCGAGGACTACGACCGCGTGCTCGACGTGAGCCTGCGCGGCACGCTGCTGGCCTCCCAGGCCGTGATCCCTGCCATGGAGCGCCAGGGTGGCGGCTCCATCATCTGCATTTCCTCGGTGTCGGCGCAGCGCGGTGGCGGCATCCTCGGTGGGCCGCACTACTCGGCGGCCAAGGCCGGCGTGCTGGGCCTGGCGCGCGCCATGGCGCGCGAGCTGGCCGGCGCGGGCATCCGCGTCAACTGCATCACCCCGGGCCTGATCGGCACCGACATCCTCAAGGGCAAGCTCGACGAGGAACGCAAGGCCGAGATTGCAGAGACCATCCCGCTGGGCCGCCTTGGCCATCCCAACGACATCGCCGGCGCCTGTGTCTTCCTTGGCAGCGAGCTCTCCGCGTACTGCACCGGCATCACGCTGGACGTCAACGGCGGCATGCTGATTCACTGATTCCAGCGCGCTTCTCAGGGCATCCAGGCTGGATGCCCTGCCTCCCCCGCACACCTACAACAGCCGCGCAGACGGCAGGCGTCAGGCTTACGCCATTCATGCGGAGAAGGCGCCGCCGATGACAGCCAAGCATCGGCGCGCACCGGGCTTCAACGGCACTGCCTGAAGCAATTCAAACATCTGATGAGACAAGCAGATCATGACGAATCCGCGCCCTGCCCTGTCGCGTCGCGCCGTTCTCGCTCGCGCCGCCACGCTCCCGCTTTTTTCGATCGTCACACGGCCGGCCGACGCGGCCGAATTCGACCTCAAGTACGCCACCGGACAGGACCCCGCCCATCCGGTGAACGTGCGCGCCAAGGAAGCCTTCGCCCGCATCCGCGAGGCAACGTCGGGCCGCGTCAACATCAGGCACTTCCCCGCCAACCAACTGGGCTCCGACACGGACCTTCTGGCGCAGGTGCGCAACGGCTCGGTGGAGTTCTTCAACCTGTCGTCGCTAATTTTGGCGACCTTCGTGCCGGTCTCGGGCATCACAAGCGTGGGCTTCGCGTTCAAGAACTACGCCGACGTCTGGAAGGCGATGGACGGCGACCTGGGCAAACACATTCGCGCCGAGATTGCGAGGCGGCCCATCCTCACCGTCTCAAAGATCTGGGACAACGGCTTTCGCCACATCAGCTCCTCGACGCGCGAGATTAAGTCGGCGGCGGACCTGAAAGGCTTCAAGGTCCGCGTGCCGGCCGCGCCGGCGCTGACCTCTTTGTTCAAGTCGCTTGACGCCGCCCCGTCGCCGATCAACTTCAACGAGGTCTACACCGCGCTGCAGACCAAGGTCGTGGAAGGCCAGGAGAACCCGCTGGCGATCTTTGCAACAGCGCGGCTCTACGAGGTCCAAAAGAGCTGCAGCCTTACCGGGCACGTCTGGGACGGGTACTGGGTGCTTGCCAACAAGCGCATCTTCGAGCGGCTGCCAGTGGACATTCAGCAGATCATTTCCCGGGAGCTCGACAGGTCTGCCGACGACCAGCGCGCTGATATCGCCGGCCTCAGCACCAAGCTGGTTGCGGACCTCAAGGCCAAGGGAATCAACTTCCTCAACGTCTCGCAGGACAGCTTCCGCGAGCAGCTGGCCCGCACCACCTTCTATGCCGACTGGAAAGCCAAGTACGGCGAGACGGCCTGGGAGCTGCTGGAAAAGGTCTCCGGCAAGCTTGGTTGACGAAGCAGCCAACCAGCCCTGCGCGTGCGCGGGGCGGATGCAATTGCTCGTTGGGTTAAACGATTGGTGCGCTGCAAAGGGGCCGTGAGGCCGGCAGCAAGACTCCAGGGGAAGAACGCTATGGACATTCCAAGTGATACGTCCGGCATCGCCGGTTCCGCTAACGACGCGCTCGGACGCAAGCCGATCGGCTGGCTCGAGAGCCTCAACAAGATCATCGGCACGCTGGTAGAGATCCCCGCTGCACTGCTGGTCTTGGCCGAAGTCATCGTGCTGCTCATGGGCGTGACCAGCCGGTACGTCTTTCACCGGCCTCTTATCTGGTCGGACGAGCTGGCTTCAGTCCTGTTCCTTTGGCTGGCCATGCTGGGATCGATCGTCGCATTCCACCGTGGCCAGCACATGCGGATGACGGCCATCGTGGGCAAGCTCGAACCGCGGCGGCGCGCCTTCCTGGACCTCGTGGCGATCGCCGCGGCCATCGCGTTCCTGACCTTCGTCGTTCATCCCGCCTACGAGTTCGCGGTGGACGAGGTGTGGGTCGTCACGCCGGCCATGGGCATCGTGAACTCCTGGCGCGCCGCCGCGCTGCCGGTGGGCCTCGGACTGATGCTGCTGATCGGCTTTATTCAGATCTTCCGGGTCGGTCGCTTGCGAGACGCGATGCTGGCCGTGGTCCTGGTGGCGGCCGTCATTTGCGCCATGGCGCTGGCCGGGCCCGCTCTCAAGGAGCTCGGCAACTGGAACCTGCTCATCTTCTTCGTGTTCGGAGTGGGTGCCATGGTCCTGCTCGGGCTGCCGATCGCTTTCTCGTTCGGCCTGGCCACGCTCGGCTATATCGCGCTGACCACCAATACGCCCAGCATCGTGATCGTTGGACGGATGGACGAGGGCATGAGCCACCTCATCCTGCTGGCCGTGCCGCTGTTCGTGCTGCTGGGCCTGCTCATCGAGATGACAGGCATCGCGCGCGCCATGGTCAACTTCCTGGCCAACCTGCTGGGGCACGTCCGCGGCGGCCTGTCCTACGTGCTGATCGGGGCGATGTACCTGGTCTCGGGCATCTCGGGATCGAAGGCGGCCGACATGGCGGCAGTGGCACCGGCACTTTTCCCGGAGATGAAGAAGCGCGGCGCCAAGGAAGGCGACCTGGTGGCGCTGCTGTCGGCCACGGGCGCCCAGACCGAGACCATTCCGCCGTCGCTGGTGCTGATCACGATCGGCTCGGCCACCGGCGTCTCGATCGCGGCACTGTTTACGGGCGGGATGCTGCCGGGCGTGGTGCTGGCGGTGACGCTGGGTGCAC
This sequence comes from Azohydromonas australica DSM 1124, assembly GCF_000430725.1. Classification (GTDB taxonomy): domain Bacteria; phylum Pseudomonadota; class Gammaproteobacteria; order Burkholderiales; family Burkholderiaceae_C; genus Azohydromonas; species Azohydromonas australica. Next base: position 422,906 of record NZ_KE387204.1, on the reverse strand, counting down.
TGGTGTGGTGGCGCTATCGGGGCGAGGACCTGTCGGGGGTGCGTCGTGCTTCCCGCAGCGAGATCGCCAAGTCATTCCTGATCGCCATCCCCGCGCTGGCGCTTCCCGTCGTCATCCGGGCCGCAGTGGTCGAAGGCGTGGCCACGGCGACCGAGGTGTCCACCATCGGCATCGTCTACGCCGTGATCGCCGGACTTTTCGTGTACCGGCAGTTCGACTGGAAGCGGATCTACCCGATGCTCGTCGATACGGCGTCGCTGTCTGGAGCGATCCTCTTCATTATCGGCGCTGCCACCGGCATGGCCTGGGCGCTCACGCAGTCCGGCTTCTCGAGCGAGCTTGCGGACGCGATGAAGGCCCTACCCGGCGGCGCGCCGACCTTCATGGCCCTTTCGGTGGTGGCCTTCATCATCCTTGGCTCCGTGCTGGAGGGCATCCCTGCCATCGTGCTGCTGGGTCCGCTGCTGTTCCCCATTGCACGCCAGGTCGGCATCCACGAGGTGCACTACGCGATGGTGGTGACCCTGGCGATGGGTATCGGTCTCTTCGCACCGCCTTTCGGGGTGGGCTACTACGCAGCCTGTGCCATCAGCCGCATCCATCCGGACAAGGGCATGAAGCCGATCCTCGGCTACATGGTGGCGCTATTCATCGGCGTCGTCATCGTGGCCGTGGTCCCCTGGATCTCGATTGGCTTCCTCTGATTTTCGAGGTCAGGAACCGCGCTGAGCATTGCTGTAAACCTGACCCACCTGCCAGGTGGGTTGGTTGATCCACAGGATTGCCATGAAACACCGCACCCTTTCAGTCTCGGCAGCTCTTTACGACGGCTATCCGCTGGAGCGGATGCTCGAAAGCCTGGCTCGACTTGGGGTCACGCACGTCGAGCCGACCTATGTCGCGGGCTACACCGAGCGCTTCGACGAACACGCGTTCGATGAAGACAAGGCAGCCGAGTACGAGGCGGCACTTCATCGCCACGGCATTCGCTGCCATGCAATGTCGGCCCACATGGACCTGAGCCGCCCCGATGCCGTCGAGGCGTTCAAGCGCCGGATGGACTTCGCACACCACCTGGGTGCGCGGGTGATCAATACCTTCACGGCCAAGCGCCGGCGGGCGAAGCAGTTCTACGCCAACGTCGAGCAGTTGGCGCATCACGCCGAGGCGCTCGGCATGTGGATCGGCCTGGAGAACGCGGGCGACGGCGCCGATGACCTGCTCAACGTCGCGGCGGACGCACCGCAGATGCTCTCGCGCATTGGTTCGACGCGCGTGGGCCTGAACTACGACGTAGGCAACACGGTGTCTCACCGCCCAGAAATTGACGCTGCCCAGGATGCCCTGCAGGCCCTGCCTTGCTGCGTCCACATGCACCTCAAGGACGTGCGCGGCAGCGCCGATGGCTGGTTCTTCACGTCCCTGGGTCAAGGCGAGGTCGGCTTGGGCGCGCTGCTGCGCGCCGTCGCGGGCACGGACATACCCGTGTCGATTGACATTCCCATGCGCCTGCACCGCAGGCCCGATGCCAAGCCCGGGCGCGCCCGTTATCGCGTGCCCCTGGCGGACATCGAAACCACGCTTCAGGCCTCCTTGCGCTACGTGCGCCAGCGCCTGGGCGCCTCTCGGACCGCTCACACGGCCTGAATCCGCTACTCCCCGTTTCAAAGGAGACATTCATGTCTGACGTATCAACGCTCCAACAACGCGCCTACCGCATCCGCCGCTTCGCCCTGCGCATGGGCGAGGTCCAGGGCCAGGGCTACATCGGCCAAGCCCTCGGCTGGGCCGACGTGCTGGCCGTCGCCTACGGCCACGCCATGAGCTACCGCCCCGAAGACCCGAAGTGGGAAGGCCGCGACCGCTTCCTGCTCTCGCACGGCCACTACGCCATCGCCTTCTACGCCGCGCTGATCGAGGCCGGGATCATTCCCGAGGACGAGCTGGAGACCTACGGCAGCGACGACAGCCGGCTGCCCATGTCCGGCATGGCCACCTACACGCCGGGCATGGAGATGTCGGGCGGCTCGCTGGGCCAGGGCCTGCCCATCGCCGTGGGCATGGCGCTGGGCCTGCGCCTCAAGGGCAACCCCGCCTTCGTCTACAACTCCATGTCCGACGGCGAGCTCGACGAGGGCTCCACGTGGGAGGCCGCCATGGGCGCCGCGCACCACGGGCTGTCGAACCTGATCTGCCTGGTGGACATCAACAACCAGCAGGCCGACGGCCCCTCCACCAAGGTCATGGGCTTCGAGCCGCTGGCCGACAAGTGGGCCTCGTTTGGCTGGCACGTGCAGCGCGTGGACGGCAACGACCTCCCCGCCGTGCTCGCCGCCTTCGATGCCGCGCGCAACCTCCAGGAGGACAAGCCGCGCGTGATCCTGTTCAACACGCTCATGGGCAAGGGCGTGCCCTTCCTGGAGACGCGCGACAAGAACCACTTCATCCGCGTCGACCCGCCCGAGTGGCAGCAGGCCATCGCCATCCTGGACCAGTCGCAAGCTTGATCTGAAGGAGCAACCCATCATGAGCAACACCACCACCAGCCCCGAACTCAAGAAGCCGCGCCTGACCACCTCGGCGATGATCGCCTCCATCGCGAGCGAAGGGCAGCGCGTCAAGGCCGCGCCTTTCGGCAAGGCGCTGGTCGAGCTGGCGCAGCAGCGCCAGGACATCGTCGGCCTGACCGCCGACCTGGCCAAGTACACCGACCTGCACCTCTTTGCGCAGGCCTGTCCCGAGCGCTTCTTCCAGATGGGCATGGCCGAGCAGCTGCTCATGGCCGCGGCCGGCGGCATGGCCAAGGAGGGCTTCGTGCCCTTCGCCACCACCTATGCCGTGTTCGGCACGCGCCGCGCCTACGACTTCGTGCACCAGGTCATCGCCGAGGAGAACCTCAACGTCAAGATGTGCTGCGCGCTGCCGGGCCTGACCACCGGCTACGGCCCCAGCCACCAGGCCACCGAGGACCTGGCGCTCATGCGCGGCATCCCGGGGCTGACCATCGTCGACCCGTGCGACGCGCTGGACATCGAGCAGGCCGTGCCGCAGATCGCCGCCCACCAGGGCCCGGTGTACATGCGGCTGCTGCGCGGCAACGTGCCGCTGGTGCTCGACGAGTACGACTACACCTTCGAGCTGGGCAAGGCCAAGCTGCTGCGCGGCGGCCGTGACGTGCTGGTGATCTCCAGCGGCTTCATGACCATGCGCTCGCTGGAAGTGGCGGACCAGCTCAAGACCGACAGCGTGGACGTGGCCGTGCTGCACGTGCCCACCATCAAGCCGCTGGACACGGAAACCATCCTGGCCGAGGCCCGGCGCTCGGGGCGGCTGGTGGTGGTGGCCGAGAACCACTCGGTGGTCGGCGGCCTGGGCGAGGCGGTGGCCGCCCTGCTGATGCGCTCGGGCGTGTCGGTGCCCTTCCGCCAGGTGGCGCTGCCCGACGAGTTCCTGGATGCCGGCGCGCTGCCCACGCTGCACGAGCGCTACGGCATCTCGGCCGGCGCTATGGGCGCGCAGATCAAGTCCTGGCTCTGAAGCCAGGCGCGGGCTTCAGGTGCTTGCCCGTGCAATCACCTCGAAGCCCAGGTCCACGATGTCCGGGCCGGCTTGCTCACCGCCCAGCCGGCTCAGCAGCATCTGCCCGGCACGGGCGCCGATCTGGCCGCGCCGCACCTCCACCGTGCTCAGGCGCGGGAAGGCTGCGCGCGCAATCGGCAGGTCGCCCAGGCCGAGCACGGCCATGCGGCCCGGGATGCGCCAGCCGCGCTGGTGGCACTCGAAGACGACCGCCGCGGCCAGCATGTCGTTGTTGCAGAAGACGGCGCTGAGCTCGGGACAGCGCGCAGCCATCTGCGCGAAGCGCGGGCCCGCGTCGTCCATGTGCGCCGGGGGCAGGATCAGCTCCACCTCGACATCGGCCAGACCGTGCGCGGCGGCGCCAGCCCGGAAGCCCTCCAGCCGCTGGCGCGACCGCTCTTCCTGGGCACCGATGAAGCCCAGCCTGCGATGCCCGCGCTCGATCAGGTGCCCGGCCGCCGCGCGACCCACCTCGAAGTTCGAGAAGCCCACCAGCATGTCGATGGGCTTGTCGTGCAGGTCCCAGGTCTGCACCACGGGAATGCCCGCGCGCTTGAGCTTGGCTCGCAGCGACGGCGATTGCGCCGTGCCCGTGAGCACCAGCCCGTCCACGCGCCGACCCAGGAAAGCCTCCACCAGCCCTTCCTCGTCGCCGCCCCGGTAGGCCGTCTGGCCCAGCAGCAGCTGGTAGCCGCCGCGCGCCAGGGTCTGGGTCAGCGCATCCACCGTCTCGGAGAACACCGCGTTGGACACCGTCGGCACGATCGCGGCCACGATGCGCGAACGGCTCGATGCCAGGCTGCCCGCGTTCAGGTTCGGCACGTAGCCCAGCCGTTCGACGGCGGCGCGCACCAGCGCCAGCGTCTCGGCCGACAGCTTTTCCGGCTCATTGATCGCCCGCGACACCGTCGCCAGCGACACGCCGGCCTCGCGGGCCACGTCGGACATGCGGGCGCTGGCCGCGGGTCGGAGGGAAGCATCAGCGGAACTGGGTCGGGCCACGGCAGCAAAGGGCAAGAAAGGGCGACGCGCCCGGGACGGCTTGGTTGCCGATGATACCCGGCGCCCCAGCAGGGTCTGCACGGTCGACTTGCGTTGATGTAAGCGCTTTCATATACTTTCCATCACGGCGTCAGATAGACAGCCGCTTTTTTTGATCCATTTTTGTAAGCGCTTTCACGATTTCGCCATGAACACATCCGCCCGAACGACGATCCGCCTGCAGGCACAGGACAACGCGGTGGTGGCCGTACACCCGCTGGCCGCCGGCACGGTGCTGGCCGACGAGGGCATGCGCGTGCAGCAGGACGTGCCTGCCGGCCACAAGCTCGCGGCGCGCCGGCTGGCCGCGGGCGAGGCCGTTCGCCTGGGCGGTGCGGTGATCGGCGTGGCGACCGTGGACACGCCCGCGGGAAGCTGGCTGCACGGCCACAACCTCGGCGCGGGCGGGGAGGACGGCGAAGCGGCCGAGAGCAGCGCCGCCACCGTGCTGCCGGCCCTGGACGAGCCGGCCTTCTTCCAGGGCATCGTGCGGGCCGATGGCCGGGTCGCCACGCGCAATTGCATCGGCGTGTTCGTGGTGGGCAACTGCGGCGCGACCGCGGCGCGCAAGGTGGCGGACTGGTTCACGCCCAAGCGCCTGGCCGCGTATGCGAACGTGGACGGCGTCGTGCCCTTCGTGCACGAGATCGGCTGCGGCATGGAAATGACGGGCGAGCCGATGGACCTGCTGCGGCGCACCATCGCCGGCACCTTGCGCAACCCCAACATCGCCGGCGCGCTGGTGATCGCGCTCGGCTGCGAGCGCAACAACCTGCAGGGATTCCTGGACCAGGAGAAGCTGGAGCGCGGCCCGATGCTGCGCACGCTGGTGATGCAGGAGGTTGGAGGCACGCAAGCCACCATCGACGCCGGCATCGCGGCCGTGCAGGCCATGCTGCCGGCGGCCAACGACGTACGGCGCGAGCCGGTGCCGGCGTCGAGGCTGGTGCTGGGCCTGCATGCCAGCAGCCCGGACGGCTTTTCCGCGGCGTGTGCCAATCCGGCGCTGGGCGCCGCAGTGGACCTGCTGCGCCGCCAGGGCGGCACCGCCATCGTCGCAGGCAGCAGCGACCTGGCGCTGGCCGGGCCGAGCTTCACCGCCCGAGCGGCCACGCCCGAAGTGGCGGCGCAGCTGGCGCGACGCGCCGACGCCTGGCGTGACTACACCGCCGGACGCGACACGCAGATCAACCGCCGCGCCCGTGCCGACGGCGCCGGCGGCGGCCTGACCACGGCGCGGGAGAAGGCGCTGGGCAACCTGCGCTGCGCCGGCAGCGGGCCGGTGGACGCCGTGATCCGCTACGCCGAAGCGGTGACGGGCCCCGGGCTGGTGTTCATGGACGCGCCCGCGCAGGAAGCGGTGGCCGTCACCGGCCAGATCGCCAGCGGCGCCACCCTGGTGGCGATGAGCACGGGCCAGGGTTCGGTGTTCGGCTCGTCGATGGCGCCCGTCGTGAAGCTGGCCAGCCACGGCGCCCTGTTCGAACGCCTGGGCGACGACCTGGACCTGGATGCCGGCCCGGTGGCCGACGGCGCGCTGTCGGTGCAAGCCATGGGACGCGTCATCTTCGAGCGGCTGCTGCGCCACGCCTCGGGCGAGAAGACCTGCGCCGAAGACCTGGGCGTGGGCGAGAACGAGTTCGTGCCCTGGCCGATCGGGGTGCTGGCCTGAAACGACCGACTGGAGACACGAGCATGAGCATTGCCCCGCGCAACCCCTTCATCCGCCTCGACCCCAAGGACAACGTGATCGTTGCCCGCATGGAAGTGCCCGCCGGCACCGAGGTGCCCGGCGAACACCTCGTCACGCTGCACCCGGTCCCGGCCGGCCACAAGATCGCCGCGCGCTTCATCGCCCAAGGCGAGCCGGTGCTCAAGTACAGCACCATCATCGGCTTCGCCGCCGAGGACCTGCAGCCCGGCACGTGGATGCACAGCCACAACATCGAGTTCGGCGAGCTGCGGAAGGACTACCGCCACGGCCTGGACTACCGGCCCACCGAGCTGCTGCCGGCCGCGCAGCGGGCGACATTCCAGGGCATCGTGCGCGAGGACGGCCGCGTGGCCACGCGCAACCACATCGGCGTCTTCATCGTCGGCCATGGTGGCGCCACGGTGGCACGCAAGGTCGCCAATGCCTTTGACGAGGAGCAGCTGGCCGGCTTCGCGAACGTCGACGGCGTCGTGCCCTTCGTGCACGAGCAGGGCGCCGGCATGGAGCTCAGCGGCGAGCCCATGGAGCTGCTGCGGCGCACGCTCGCCGGCTACATCCACCACCCCAACACCGCCGGCGCGCTGGTGATCGCGCAAGGCCACGAGCACAACGCGCTGGGCGACTTCCTGGCCGCCACCGGGCTGCAGCCGGGGCCCATGCTGCGCACGCTGGTGGTCAGCGAGGCCGGCGGCACGCGCAAGGCCATCGAGGCCGGCATCGATCTTGTCGAGCGGATGCTGCCCGCGGCCAATGCCGTGCAGCGCGAGCCGGTGTCGGCCGAGCACCTGATGATCGGCCTGCAGTGCGGCGGCTCCGACGGCTTCTCGGGCTTGTCGGCCAACCCCGCGCTGGGCGCGGCGATGGAGATCCTGATCCGCCACGGCGGCACCGCCATCCTCTCCGAGACCAGCGAGATCTTCGGCGTCGAGCACACGCTCACCGCACGCGCCGTCACACCCGAAGTCGGCAAGAAGCTGGTCGAGCGCATCGAGTGGTGGCTGCAGTACAACGCAGGCCGGGACACGCAGATCAACGGCCGCGTCAGCCCCGGCAACAACGCCGGCGGCCTGGCCAACGTGCTGGAGAAGTCGCTGGGCGGCGCCAAGAAGGGTGGCAACGCGCCGCTGATGGAGGTGTACCGCTACGCGGAACCCGTGACGCAGCACGGCCTGGTGTTCATGGACACGCCGGGCTACGACCCGGTTTCGGCCACCGGGCAGATCGCCGGCGGCGCCAACCTGATCTGCTTCACCACCGGCCGCGGCTCGTGCTTCGGGTCGGTGCCCGCGCCCACCATCAAGCTCGCCAGCAACACGCCCATGTACCAGCGCATGGCCGCCGACATGGACGTCAACTGCGGCGTGGTCATCGACGGCGAGGCCACCATCGCCGAGATGGGGCAGCGCATCTTCGAACAGATCCTGCGCCACGCCTCGGGCGAACCCACGCGCAGCGAGACGCTGGGCGTGGGGCGCAACGAGTTCGTACCCTGGCCCATCGGCGTGACGGACTGAGCGCCGCCCACTCCACGGACCGAGCAATCACGCAGCCGCCGCTCTCCCGGAAGACGGCAGCGCGCGCAACGACATCGCGGCCCGGGGCCGCGCCCACAAGGAGACAAGCATGATGAAGCGTTCACTATTCATAGCCGCCCTCGCCGCGCTGGCGGCGCTGCCCCTTGCGGCCCAGGCCCAGGCCGACGCGCCGGCCTGGCCGGCCAAGCCGGTGAAGATCATCGTGCCCTTCCCTGCCGGCGGCACCAGCGACATGATGGGCCGGCTCATCGCCGACGTGCTGGCGGCCCAGCTCAAGCAGACCTTCATCGTGGACAACAAGGGCGGCGCGGGCGGTGCCATCGGCGTGGCCGAGGCGCTGCGCTCCCCGGCCGACGGCTACACGCTGCTGCTCTCGGGCATCGGCTCCAACGCCATCATCCACGGCTTCAACTCGCCCAAGCCGAGCTACGACTCGGAGCGCGATTTCATCCACGTCTCCCAGCTCGCGGCCGGCCCCAACGTCCTGGTCGTGCACCCCAGCTTCCCGGCCAAGGACTTCAAGGAGTTCGTGGCCTACGTGAAGGCGCATCCGGGCAAGGTCAGCTACGGCCAGGTCAATGCGTCGTCGGGGCACCTGGCCACCGAGTACCTGAAGCAGGCGGCGGGGCTGGACATGATCGGCATTCCCTACAAGGGCGGCGCGCCGGCGCTGTCCGACGTGCTCGGCAACCAGATCCCGATGATGATCGTCAACCAGGACGCCGTGCTGCCGCACGTCAAGGCCGGCAAGCTGCGCGCACTGGCCGTCACGAGCCCGCAGCGCAACCCGCTGTTCCCGGACGTGCCCACCGTGGCCGAGTCGGGCTACCCCGGCTTCAGCGCCGTGTCGTGGACGGGCCTGTCGGTACCCAAGGGCACGCCCAAGCCGATCGTGGACAAGCTCGAAGCTGCGATGGTCAAGGGCTTCAGCGAGCCGGCCAACCGCGCCAAGCTCGAATCCACCGGCTTCGTCGTCGTGGCCTCCCGGTCCGCCGACTACAGCAAGTTCCTGCACGACGAGATCGTGCGCTGGACCAAGGTCATCCAGACCGGTGGCCTGAAGGTCGAATGAATCCAGGAGAAACAACCATGGCCGTTGAATCCAACATCGTTTCCTACGCCCAGGTCGCCGGCGACGCCCGCACCGCGGCCGAGAGCGGCGACCGCATCGAGTCCATCAGGCTGTCGCTGGTGTTCCTGCCGCTGGCCACGCCGGTGAGCGACGCCAAGGTGCTCACCGGGCGGCAGAAGCCGCTCACCGAGATCGCCTTCATCTTTGCGCAGGTCCGCAGCCGTGACGGCCATGAAGGCATCGGCTTCGGCTACTCCAAGCGCGCCGGCGGCCCGGGCATGTACGCACACGCGCAGGAGCTCGCGCCGCACCTGCTGGGCGAAGACCCCAACGACACCTCGCGGCTGTTCACCAAGCTGCTGTGGGCTGGCGCCAGCATGGGCCGCAGCGGGTTGACCACGCAGGCCATCGCGCCCTTCGACATCGCGCTGTGGGACCTGAAGGCCAAGCGCGCCGGGCTGCCGCTGGCAAAGCTCCTGGGCGCGCAGCGCGACTCGGTGCAGTGCTACAACACCTCGGGCGGCTACCTGCACACGCCGCTGGACCAGGTGCTCAAGAACGTCGAGATCTCGCGCAACAGCGGCATCGGCGGCATCAAGCTCAAGGTCGGCCAGCCCGACTTGTCCATCGACATCCAGCGCGTGGGCGAGGTGCGCAAGCTCCTGGGCAACGACTTCCCGCTGATGGTGGACGCCAACCAGCAGTGGGACCGCCAGAAGGCCACGCGCGCCTGCCGCGCCTTCGAAGGATTCGACCTGACCTGGATCGAGGAGCCGCTGGACGCCTACGACTTCGAAGGCCATGCCCAGCTGGCCAGCCGCTTCGACACGGCCATCGCCACGGGCGAGATGCTCACCAGCTTCGGCGAGCACGCTCAGCTGATCATGGCCGAGGGCAGCGACTTCATCCAGCCCGACGCGCCGCGCGTGGGCGGCATCACGCCCTTCCTGCAGATCATGGCGCTGGGCGAGTTCAAGGGCCGCAAGCTCGCGCCGCACTTCGCGATGGAGATCCACCTGCACCTGGCCGCGGCCTACTCGCATGAGCCCTGGCTGGAGCACTTCGAGTGGCTGGGCCCCCTGTTCAACGAGCAGTTGCAGCTCAAGGAAGGCCGCATGTGGGTCCCCGACCGCCCCGGCCTGGGCTTCTCCTTGAGCGAGCAGGCCCTGGCCTGGACCGCGGACACCAAGACCTTCGGCAAGGGCGCCTGACCCCAACCACGTACCGGCCACCGCTGCCGGCGGTGAGCCCCTTCATGCAACGCGCCTTGAGCGCAGGAGACATCCGATGAGCATCCCGACCCGTCCTGCCCCTCTCTTCGTGCCCGACGAGGTGCTTGACCGCCTGGCCAAGGTCACGAGCGGCTCGCTGACCACGCAGCTGTACAAGAAGGGCTACCGCCAGCCGGTGATGGTGGGCCTCAAGCCGCTGAACACGCCGTTCAAGCCCTTTGCCGGCCGCGCGTTCACGATGCGCTTCATCCCGGCGCGCGAGGACGTGGACACCTACGCCACGCTCACCACCGAGCCGCACGTCAACAACCTGCAGTGGGTAGGCGTGGAGGAGGTCAAGCCCGGCGAGGTGGTCGTCATCGACAGCTACCGCGACGCGAGCGCCGCCTCGATGGGCAACATGCTCATCACGCGCATGAAGATGCGCGGCGCGCGCGGCGTGGTCACCGACGGCGCCTTCCGCGACGGCACCGAGCTGTCGCAGATGGACTTCCCCATCTGGAGCGCCGGCGTGACCGCCACCACGCGGCTGTCCTTCCACCACGTCGCGGACCTGCAGGTGCCCATCGGCTGCGCCGGCGTGGCGGTGTACCCGGGCGACGTGATCCACGGCGACGGCGACAACATCACGGTGGTGCCGGCGCACCTGGCCGCCGAGATGGCCGACCTGTGCGAGGCGCAGGACGACCTGGAAGGCTACCTGGCCATGCGCGTGCAGGGCGGCGAGGCGCTGTGGGGCCTGTACCCGCCCAGCCCCGCCACGCGCGAGCAGCACAAGGCCTGGGTGGCCGCCGGCCGCCCGCCCATCAAGGCCGCCTGAAGGCCCGTTGAGGACACATCCATCATGGCAATCGCTTCCCCCGAGGCCCGCGCCGCGCTGATCCGGCGCTACTTCGACGCCTGCAACGCCGGCGACTACGACGCGCTGATGGCGTGCTTCACGCCCGACGCGGTGCACTACTTCCCGCCCGGGCTGCCCGAGATCCCCTGGCGCAGCGCCGACACCATCAGCCGCAAGTGGGTCTGGTGCGTGGAGAACCTGGGCTCGCAGTGGACCATCGAGAAGATCCTGTGCGGCCACGACTCCAACGAGGCCGTCATCGAGTGGACGCACTGGAAGCGCGACCAGGGCGTGGCCCAGCGCGGCGACGAGTGGTACGTGTTCGACGACGCCACGGGGCTGATCAAGGAGATCCGCGCCTACTACGCCGCGCCCACCGTCACCAACGCGCAGTCGCTGCCGGAGGTCAACGGCACGCGCATGGGCGAGCTGGTGGACTTCGACTATGCCGGCCGCGGCTATCACCTGCGCTGGAAGTGAACCGGGATGAGTACGTGCAGGGAATCCCACCTCTTCCTGCGCCCGGTCGCGCTGCAGGACGACCCGGCCTGGCTGCTGGCGCGAAAGGGGCACCCATGCTGAAGCACATCGTGCTGTTCCGCCGCAAGGCGGACGTGCAGCCTCAGCCCGCGCTGGAGCAGCGCCTGGTGGCGCAGATGGACGCGCTGGTGCGGCAGATCGGCTTCATCCGCGAGTGGAAGCTCTCGGCCAACGAGCTGGACCGGCCCATCTGCTGGGGCTACGCGCTGGAATCGGCCTTCGACGACGCCCAGTCGCTCAACGACTACCTGTTCCACCCGGCGCACCAGGCGCTGATCGCGGACCTCAAGCCCTACTTCGAGTGGGCCGCGGTGGACTACACGGTGGGCTGACAGGAGCCCGGCAAGGTCCTGCACGGGCATCTTGAAATCCTGACGTACAGGCGCCTGGCCGGGTCGTCATGCCGGCGTCCGGCCAGGCCTTGATCGCGCCATGCCGCACCGCACCGTGAGCGCAAGCTCACGCCGTGGATCGGGCATGGTTGCGCCCGCCACCCATGGCGCGTTGATCCGGTCCCGCACAATCCCGCCCATTGAGTCGAGGACGGTGGACCTGGGCATGGACGCGAACGATCGCCGCCGGTTTCTGAGGCGGCTGCCGGCAGGCTTGGCACCACTGCTGGTGGCCGGGACGCTGCTGCGCGACGCGGCGGCGCAACCGGCCGGCGCGGCTGCTGGCGCGGCTGCCGGCAAGGCCAGGCGCCGCGTGGTCGTGATGCCCAAGCTCGTCAGCATTCCCTACTACGAAGCGGTCCACCAGGGCGTACAGGCCGCGGCGGCGGAACTGCCCGGGCTCGCCGTGCAATGGCTGGGGCCGCGCCAGGACAGCGCGGAGCAGCAGATCGAGCTGCTGGAGCGCATCCTGCCGACCCGCCCCGACGTGATCGCGATCGCTGCCAACGACCCGATGGCCCTGTCGCCGCTGCTGCAGCGTGCGCAGCGGACCGGCGTGCGGGTGATGGCCTGGGATGCCGACGTCACGCCGCGCGAGTTCTTCGTCAACCTGGTCGACTACGCCGAGTTCGGCCGCCGCCTGGTCGAAGCGCTGGTGGCACAGACGGGGCCCCAGGGCGAGATCGCCGTGGTGACCACCAGCTTCACTGCGGTCAATCAAGTGCGCTGGATCCAGGCCGTCAAGCGCACGCTGTACGCGCGCTATCCCGAGCTGCGCATCGTCGACATCCGCCCCGCCGGGGAGAACACGGAAGAGGCCTTCCGCGTGACCCAGGTCCTGCTCGCGGCCCACCCCAAGCTGGTCGGCCTGATCTCGCTGGGCGTGCCCAACATGCCCGGGGTAGTGCGCGCGGTGCAGGCAGCCGGCCAGGCCGGGCACGTGGCCGTGACGGGCAACTCCACACCGTCCCGCATGCGCAGCTTCCTCAAGGACGGCGCAGTGCGCACGGTCCTGCTGTGGAACGCGCAAGACCATGGCTACCTCACGGTGTACTGCGCCTGGCAGCTGCTGCAAGGCGGCCTGGCCGCGGGCCGGCCCTTCCAGGCCGGCAGGCTGGGCACGCTGGTACCACAGGCGGACGCGGTGAACGCGCAGGTGTCGCTGCCGGCGCTGGAACTCACCCGCGACAACGTCGACCGCTACCGCTTCTGACCATGAAGCTCGCCACACGGCTCAACCTGCTGACGCTGGCGACGCTGCTGCTGGTCAGCGCGGCGGTGCTCGCCGCCACGGTGGGCCTGCTGTCCGGCACGCACCGGCGCACGCACGAGCGGCTGATGCGGCTGGAGCTGCACGCGGCCGTCCAGACGATCGTGCTGCGCCTGCAGCGGCTGGGCGTGCGGGCCGCCGGCCAGGAGGCCGCCGCGCAGCTGCAGCGCCTGCGTGACCAGGAAGGTTTCACCACCGCCAGGCTGTTCGTAGTCGAGCAGCCCGACAGCCGCCTCGTGTACGGGCCCGATGCCCGTCCGGGCGAACGGCAACAGCGGGCTTTCGTGCAGGAGATGGAGCGGCTGCGGCAGGGCACGCTGGCCTATGAGGACGGCGGCCAGCAGCGGCTGGCGGTGTTCGAGACGCTGGAGCCCATCGGCTGGCTGGTGGCGCTGGAGGTGGAGCAGCGCGAGATCGATGCCGCGCTGCGCCGCCTGCTCGCTGCCATTGCCGGCATCGGCGCCACGGCGCTGCTGGTGGGCGCCGTCCTGGCCAGCCTGTTCAGCCGGCGCCTGTCGAAGCGGCTGGCGCATGTGCTGCGCGAGGTGCGCCGCATCGAGGCCGGCGACCTCGGCGTGCGCCTGCCGGAACAGGGCGCCGACGACGAGGTGCGCGCGCTGGAGCGCGGCATCAACGGCATGGCGCGGCGGCTGCAGGAACGCACCGACGCGCACGAGGCCAGCCAGGCGGCCCTGGTGGCCAGCGAGTCGCGGCTGCGGCAGCTCGTCGAGTCCAACCTGATCGGCGTCTTCCGCTGGGAGGCCTCGGGCCGCATCCTGGACGGCAACGACGCCTTCCTGTCCCTCGTCGGCCGCAGCCAGGCCGAGCTGCAGGCGGGTGCGCTGAACTGGCGCGCGATGGTGCCGCCCGACGATGCGGCGCTGGTGCAAGCCGCGGGCGAGGAGATCCGGCGCTCCGGCCGCGTGGGACCCTACGAACGCCACTGCCTGCACCGCAGTGGCCGCCAGGTGCCGGTGCTCATCGGCAGTGTGCTGCTCGACGGCCCTGAGCCGCTGCAGGTGCTGAGCTTCGTCGTGGACCTGAGCGCGCGCGAGGTGGCCGAAGCCGAGCGCCGCGCCCGCGCGGACGCGGAAGCCGCCAACCGGGCCAAGAGCGCGTTCCTGGCCAACATGAGCCACGAGATCCGCACGCCCATGAACGCTATCGTCGGTCTCACCCACCTGATGCTGCGCGAGGCCGGCGACCCATTGCAGCAGCAGCGCCTGGGACAGGTAGAGCAAGCGGCCCGGCATCTGCTGCAGCTCATCAACGACATCCTGGACCTCTCCAAGATCGAGGCCGGCAAGATGGTGCTGGAGGACCGCGAGCTGGCCATCGGCGAGCTGCTGGCCCGCTCCCTGGAGATGGCGCGCAGCCTGGCGGCCGGCAAGCCGCTGGAGCTGGCGCTGGACACCGACCACCTGCCCGAGCGGCTGCGCGGCGACCCGACGCGGCTGTCGCAGGTGCTGCTCAACCTGCTCTCCAACGCCGTGAAGTTCACGGCCACGGGCTCGGTGCGGCTGCGCGGCGAGCTGCTGCGCGAGGAAGGTCAGCGGCTGCTGCTGCGCTTCGAGGTGCGGGATACCGGGCCGGGCATCCCGCCGGAGCGCCAGCAGGCGGTGTTCGAGGCCTTCGAGCAGGCCGACGGCTCGATCACTCGCCACCATGGCGGCACCGGACTGGGCCTGGCGCTGGTGCGCCACCTCGCCGCCCTGATGGGTGGTGAAGTCGGACTGCACAGCGCGCCGGGCGAAGGCAGCACCTTCTGGTTCACCGCCTGGCTGGGCCGGGCGCAGCCGCCAGGGGAACCGGGGGCGGCGAAGGCCGCCTGGCCCGCGCTGCCCGCCGGCGAGGCGGCCGAGGCTCCGAGCGCACGGCTTTCCGCGGAGGAGTCCGAAGCACTGCTGCGCGCGCGCCACGGCGGCCAGCGCGTGCTGCTGGTCGAGGACAACTTCGTCAACCAGGAGGTCGCGCTCGCGGTGCTGCGCGCCACGGCGCTGGTGGTCGAGACGGCAGACAACGGCCGCGCGGCGGTGGAGCTGGTGGGCAGCCGGCCCTACGACCTCGTGCTGATGGACATGCAGATGCCCGAGATGGACGGCCTGGAGGCGACGCGGCAGATCCGCCGGCGCATCGGCGCGGGGCTGCCGATCATCGCCATGACCGCCAATGCCTTCGGCGAGGACCGGCAGGCCTGCCTGGACGCCGGCATGAACGACCACCTCGCCAAGCCCGTGGAGCCGGCGCGGCTGTACGCGGCGCTGCTGCGGTGGCTGCCGGCGAAGGCTTCGTAGAACACCGTCGCCATCAGGCCTTCAGCGCCAGCCACGCCGCGCTGATCGCCAGCGAGGCGATGGTCACCGGCACGCCGATGCGCGCGTGCGTGCGCCAGTCGATGGCCACGCCGTGCCGCGCCGCGGCGTCCACCACGATGATGTTCGCGATGCTGCCGACGATGAACAGGTTGCCCGCGAGCGTGCTCACCAGCGCCAGCAGCGGGCCGGCGTCCGGGCCCGACAGCGGCAGCAGCAGCATCACCGCCGGCACGTTGGACACCAGGTTGCTCAGCACGAAGGTGGCGCCGAAGAGCGAGGCCGGATGGTCCAGCCGCCAGCCCGCGGCGGCCAGGTGCTGCACCAGCGCCTCCGGCAGCCCCGTGGCCTGCAGCGCGTGGTTGACCACGAACAGGCCCATGAACAGCACCAGCAGCTGCCAGTCCACCAGGCCCAGCATGTCGCGCGAGTGCAGCCGGCGGCTCAGCAGCAGCAGCCCCGCACCGGCCAGCGCCACCACCTCGCGCGGCCAGGGCGTGAACAGGAAGCACAGCAGCACACCCAGCGACACCGTCAGGCCCTTGGCGGCCTGCCAGCGCGAGAAGGGCAGATCCTCGCCCGGCGTCGGGGCGGCCACGGCGGCGGCCACTTCGGCCGGGCCCTGGCGCAGCCGCCCGCGCAGCAGCAGCGCAATCAGCCCCCAGGTCGCGGCCAGCGACAGCAGCACCGGCGGCAGCACCTGCAGCACATAGCCGCCGAAGGGCAGTTTCAATTGCGCGCCGATAAGCATGTTCTGCGGGTTGCCGATCAGCGTGGCGGCGGAGCCGATGTTGGCGCTGCAGGCCAGCGCCAGCAGGTAGGGCAGCGCGTCCCGCCCGCGGCGGCGGCAGGCGTCCACCAGCACCGGCGCCATGGCCAGGCACACCACGTCGTTGCTGAACACGGCCGAGAGCACGGCCGACACCGCGATCAGCGCCCCCAGCAGCGCCGCCGGCGCCATGCGCAGCGCGGCGAGCTGCCGCGCCACGGCGTCGTAGAAGCCGCCCAGGCGCATCTGCGCCGAGATCACCATGAAGGCGAAGAGCAGCAGGATGGTCGGCAGGTCGATGGACTGCGCCGCCGCGTCCACGCTCACCGCCTCCGCGCCGATGAGCACGATCGCGCCCAGCAGCGCCACGCCGCTGCGGTCGAGCTGCAGGAAGGGCAGGCCGCCCAGGACCATGCCGATGTAGACGAGGGTGAAGACGAGGAGAACGAAGTCGGTCATGGAAGCACTCGCGAGGGAGCGCGGAAGGTACACGCTCCGGCAGTCCGGGCACCGGTCTTGCCGCCCGATCCACAATCAACCGGAGAACACCATGACCCAAATCCGCAACACCCCCTCCTCCACCCCGCCCGCCGGCAGCGCCGGCTCGCGCGGTGGCAGCATCAGCTCCAGCCAGGCGGAGCACACCGGCCTGGCCGACGGCCAGCCGGGCGACACGCCCACCGGGCGCGAGGCGCGACCCGGCACGGACGGGCCGACTTCGCAAGGCCTGGCGGGCGCGCAAGGCAGCGGCGGCGGTGCAGACCGCGGCATGCAGCAGGACCCGGGCGCGGGCACTGGCAGCGGCGCCGACCGGCGCAGCGACCGCCCGTGATCGACCGCGACTGGCATTTCGTCCTGGGCGCCCAGGACCCTGAGATGCGCGAGATCCAGCGCGTGGTCGAGGACGAGCAGCTGGCCTGGGCCCATGCCGCGCGCCACAAGCGCCGCTGCAACCCGCGCACCGCCTACGCCGCCGACGGCGTGGTGCGCGTGGGGCCGGACCAGATCCCGCGCGCGGCGGTGCTGCCGCCCAAGGCGCCGGCGGTGTTCGTGGAGTGCACCGTGCTGGGCCTGGAGCCGGTGGTGCGGGTGGACCACCACCACCCCGGCGACCCGGGCTACGAGGTCGAGCCCGAGAAGTTCATGGACGGCTCCTCGCTGGGCCAGGTGCTGCGGCTGCTGGAGCGCGAGCCCACCGAGACGCAGCGCCTGCTCGCGGCCAGCGACCACTGCCTCACCGCCGCCTACCAGGGCCGCTGCCCGGGCGTAGACCCGCACGAGCTGCTGTTCCTGCGCGCCTCCTGGAAAGCCAAGGTGATGGGGCGCACCCTGTCGGACGTGGTGGAGGGCATCCTGGACGCGGCCAAGCGGGTCCGGGCGCACCACGACAGCGAGCTGGGAGAAAGCCGCTTCCTGGACCCGACCGAGATCCCGCCGGACCTGGCCGAGGGCGCGGCCTATGCCGGCATCCCCGTGCGCTACCGCGAGCTGCTGCCCGAAGGCGTGCTCAAGGAGATGTTCAAGGGCGGCACGCCGGCCGCGGTGGAGCAGTTCATGGCCGAGCACGAGGCGGCCGGGCGGCAGGTGTACGGCAACCCGTACCGGGGTTACGCGGGCACCTACTGGTCGGGGCGTCGGATGCCGGAGGTCGCGGGGCGGATGGTGGAGTGAGGGCCGCCAGCCCTTTGACTCAACCCGGACGACCCGCCTGCCCCTCCATCATCGCCCGCACAGCCGCCGCCCCCTCGTCCGAGCCCAGCAGCGCCGCCGGACACCTTCCCTGCAGCCCGTCCTGCGGCTGCCCGATCCAGCGCCCCAGCCAGCGCGCCACGTCGAACCCCGGCCCGCCGCCGTGCAGCGCCTCGGCCTGGGCCAGCAGCCGCAGCAGCGCCAGCGCGACGCGCCCCGCCGCGGCGGGCAGCGGCGCGTCCGTGAAGGATTTCTTCTCGGCCGCCGAGCGGTTCGTGCCCAGGATCTCGCGGAAGAAGTGGCGCGGCGCGATGTCCAGCGCGCGGCCCAGATCGCGCGCCAGCACGGCCGGCACGCCGGCCTCGGCCAGGGCGGCCAGCGTCGCGTCGTCCGCGTCCGCCAGCACACGCGCCTGGGCCATCAGACTCTGGCCGGGACGGTAGCCGCGCAGGTCCGGCGCGGCGGGCCCGACGCGGGACGGCGTGGAAAGGGAGGGAGCGCTCATGACGCCGTTGGGCAAGGGCCAGGCCGCCGCCGCGACGGGCACAGGGGTTGCCGCCTCGGTGCAAACCCCTTGAGGAGCCCCGCCGTGGACGACAAGAGCATCCTGCAGCACATCACCGACCTGGTCGAAGAAGAGAACCGCCTGCGCGCCGACACGCAGGCGCCGGACCAGAACCGCACGCGCATCGAGGAACTGGAGGTGCAGCTCGACCAGTGCTGGGACCTGCTGCGCCAGCGCCGCGCCCGGCGCGAGTTCGGCCAGAACCCCGACGACGCCCAGGTGCGCGACAAGGACACGGTGGAGAAATACATCCAGTGAGCCCTGGAGCGCGGCGGCTCAGCCCGCCGTGCCGGTGCCCGGATTGTCCTGGGGCGCATCGCCCTCGGCCGCGCGCGCCAGCCGCGCGAAGTAGGCCGACTTGCCCGTCTTGTAGAGCTGCACCCAGGCTTGCCGGGCCTCGTCCTCGTAGATGCCCAGCAGCGCGAAGATCTCGGCCGCGAACTCGATGGGCGCCATGCCGCCGGCCGTGATGAGCGTGCCGTCGCGCACCACCGGCACGTCCTGGTAGTGCTCGGCGCCGCCGTAGCCGGTGCCCTTGAGGTAGCCCAGCGCGTTGCTGGTGTGCGGCCGGTTCTCCAGCCAGCCCGCGCGCGCCAGCGCGGCGGTGGCGCCGCAGATGGCCGCCACCGGCACGCCGCGGCGCAGGAACTCGCCGGCCTTGCCGATGACGGCGTGGTGCGAGGCGTCGTCGGCCCAGCCCACGCCGCCGGGCAGGATCAGCAGCGCGCTGGCGTCGGGCAGCAGGTCGTCCACTGCCATGTCGGGCAGCACCGACACGCCGCCCATGGAGCGCGGCACCGCGTGCCGGCCCGGCCCCACCGTCTTCACCTGCCAGCGCCCGGGCTCGCGCTGGAACTGCGGGTTGTGGATGCCGGCCACCGCGAAGGCGGCTTCCCAGTCGGCGAAGCCGTCGAAGACGTAGAGGTGGACAGTGCGGCGGGCGTTGGCCGCCTCGGATTCGGCGGCCGCGGCGGCGGCGGTAGCGAGGTCTTCCATGACCGCGTGCCGCAGCAGGCGCCGTGCCCTGCGCGGTGCCTCGGGCGGGCTACAGCGTGCGCGTGTCGATCCAGTGCACCTGCCCGCCTTGCGCGCGTACCTGCTCGACCATATGGGCCGTGCCGCCCCGCCCGTCGCCGCCGCCGCCGTTCCACAGGCAGACGAAGTGCACCTTGTCCGCTCCGTGCGCCAGCGCGGTATCCAGCAGCCACCGGTTGCAGCGCTCGAAGGGATCTTCGCCCTCGGCCAGCGGCCCCAGCTCGCGCGTCATGAACCGCGGCGGCTGCGGCAGCCGCGCGCGCAGCGCGTGGTAGCGCGCGACCCACTGCGCGCCGCCGGTCACGGGCTCGATCGAGCGCCGGATGAATTCCGGCTCCCCGAACGGCAGCAGGACCTCGCAACGCACGCTCCGCGGCTCGCAGGCTTCCAGGAACAGCAGGTCGCCGCCGGCCGCGGCCTGGCACAGCGCCAAGTCATCAGGGCCGGCCCGCAAGCCGTCCAGCACCTCGGCGATGCGCTGCGCCGCCGCCGGCACCTTGCCGGCCGGGAAGCGCGGCTCCTTGCGGCCCGGCGCGTCCACCATGTGGCCGCTGAAGAGCATCACCTGGCGCGGCGCCTGGGGCCGGTGCGGCCGGGTGTCCGAAGGGCCGGCGGCGAGGGATGGGGTCATGGAACGCTCCTGTCGGGTTGGGCCGCAAACGTGGTTTGCGGCACGAGGCTCAGGCCGTCGGCGGCGTGCCTTGGCGGTAGCTAGCGAGGTGGATGCTGGTCTCGGTGCCGCGGATGCCCTGCAGCAGCCGGATGCGCTCCAGCACCTGCGACAGCTCCTGCACGCTGGCCGCGCGCAGCTCGGCCAGCAGGTCCCAGCGGCCGTTGGTGTCGTGCAGCGCGGTAACGCCGGGCTCACCCAGCAGGTGGGCCACGACGTCGCGCGTGCGGTTGCCCTCCACCAGGATGCCCATCCACGCCGTGATGCCCGGCGGCTGAGCGTCCGGGCGCAGCACCACCGTGTAGCCCACGATCACCTGCTCCTGCTCCAGCTTGCGCAGCCGGTTGGCCACGGTGCCGCGCGACACGTCCAGCCGGTGCGCGAGCGTGGCGACGCTCATGCGGGCATCGGCACGCAGCAGGGCGATGAGGCGGTGGTCGAGATCGTCGAGCATGGAACGAAGCGCGGGCAGTGGCTTTGCGCCCCAGTGTGGCAGCAGCGCGCGCCGCCCGGCGCGCCCCATCCTGGCTGGCACGCCGCACTGAAGCCCGGCCGGCCCTACCCGGCCGCCACCCCGTGCACCGCTTCCCGCATCCGCCTCCAGTGCGACCCGCGCCAGAACACCCGCGCGCACCCCGGGCAGCGCCAGAACGCGTCGAAGCACGCGCGCGTGCGGGGCAGCAGTTGCGCCTGCACCTCGGCCTTGGGCACCGGCACGGGCACGGCGTTGCATTCCAGGCAGCGGCTCGGACCGCCCTCGCGCAGTGGCAGCGACCAGCGCCGCGCCACGTCGGCCAGCTGCGCCAGCGGGTCGTCGTCGCGCAGCCAGCAGCCCGCGCGCACCGCGCGGTGCATCAGCAGCGCCCGATCGCGCGTGAGCACGATGCGCCCCTGCGCCGCGGCCAGCGCCACCAGCTCGGCATCGTCCCAGGCGTTGTGCCAGAGCGTGTCCAGCCCGGCGAAGCGCAGGTAGCGCGCCAGCCGCCCCAGGTGCGCATCGGCGATGAAGCGCCTGTCCGTCGAGGGCGATTCCGGCGCGAGCCGCCGCAGCGCCGGCAGCACCGCCACGCGGTCGCCCGGCAACAGCCGCTGCTCCAGCGCCGCGGGCTGGCCGTTGACCAGCAGCAGCGCCACCTCGGTGTGCGGCACGCCCAGCGCCTCGATGGCGTGCTTGGCGCTCTCGTGCGGCGCCACCTCGGCCTGGAACGCGCACCCGCGCCGCCACGGCGGCAGCAGGTCGCCCAGCTCGGCGTAGAAGCGGAATTCGATGTGCATGGCGCGCGGCGGGCAGGTGCCACCGGCGCGGCGCCGCCCGTTGCGGTCGCGGCAACAGGCGTGCCGTGGGCGGCACGAGCGCCGCCTTCTCAGAGCGCGGGCCCCTTGGACGCCGGGCAGGCCGGCGTCCCGCCGCTGCGCTCTTCCAGCGTCGACGGCGTCACCGGCAGCCCCGGGCACTGGCAGGCATAGGGCTGCTCCGGCGCCACCCACTCGCGCCACTCGCGCAGGCTCATGTTGCGGGTGAGCTTGGTGCACACCGTCTCGCCCCACACCGAGGGCGAGGGCCACAGGTGCAGCGCGCTGTCCTGGCTGCCGGCGGCGGCGATGCGCCGCGCGTCCGGGCTGTAGGCCAGCGCCGCCACCGGGCCCTGCTGCCCCAGCAACGGCACGCCCACGGGCCGGCCGGTGTCGGTTTCCCACACGCGCAGCGAGCGGTCCCAGCTGCTGGACACCATGCGCTGGCCGTCGGGGCGGAACACCACCCGCAGCACCGGACCACGGTGGCCCGGCAGCGCCTCGCCCCGGGGCTTGCCGGTGGCGGCGTCCCACGGCCGCACCATCTGGTCCCAGCCGCCCGAGGCCAGCATGCGGCCGTCCGGGCTGAAGGCCAAGCTTATCACGCGGTCCTTGTGGCCCTGGTGCGGCGCGCCCATCGACGTGCCGCTGGCCGCGTCCTGCCCTCGCTGGTGGGCAGCCGCGGCGAGTGCACGATCTCGTTGAGCGCACAGCGCCGGCGCAGGCAGCGCGCCAGCAGGTCGTCGGGCGTGAGCGTGACCAGCAGCTTGAAATCCGTGATCTGCGCCAGCTGCCGCAGCGGCAGCGGCACCAGCACGTCGTCGTCGCCGCGCGTGAGCTCCTGCAGCGCGGCGTGCACGTCGCCGTAGAGGTCCTGCAGGTTCGCGCGCGGCTTGAGCCGCGCCACGGCTTCGTTGAGCTCGCCAAAAGGCGGCAGCGGCGTCTCGGTGTCCAACCCCTCCGTGCCCTCGTGCCACTCCAGCGGCAGCCTGGCCAGCCGCGCCTGCAGCGGCAGCTGGCCGTCGGCACCCACCAGCAGCTGCGGGCCCACCACCGGCACCACCATGCCGTCGCGGATCTGGCTCAACAAACGTCTCCAGGCCGCCTCGTTCATGCCTTCACTCCCGCCTTCGCCACGCCGGCCGGTCCATCCAGCGCTTGTGTCGTCCCCCCAACGCCCGGTGTGCTGCGCCCAGGCGACAAACTGACGCTGTTACAGCGCTTACATATAAGTGAATGACAGTTTCCCGTGTGCCCGCAGCGGCGGCGCCGTGGCGCCCGGGACCGCTTCAGGCCGGCGCCACTTCCACGTGATAGAGGCCCCAGGGGCAGAGGCTGAAGCGCTCCTTGAGCGGCTTGTCGCGGAAGTCGGGCAGGCGGTCGGCGTCGTACACCGCCCATTGCGGCCCCAGGCCGCCCAGCGCCATCGGCCGGCCGTCCAGCCACGTGGCCAGCAGCATGCGCCAGCGGCGCGCGTCGGCCAGCGGCACCCGCACCGCGTAGCCGTCCAGCGCGCGCAGCGTGAGCACCACCGGCGCCGCGGCCGGCACGCCCGCGGCAGCCAGCACCTGCTCCAGCAGTGGCCCGGAGAGGCGGTGCTCGCGGCCGTCGTACTCCAGCGTGGGACGGATCTCCACCGCCGGCAGTGCCTGCAGCGCGGCGGCGTCGAATTCGAAGGCGCGCTCGAACGCCACCTGGTGCTTGCTGAACAGCTGCTCCAGGGCCGGGTCCACCGGGCCGCGGTTGGACCGGCCCAGCGCCGGGCCGCTGAGCGTGAGTTGCGCGGCACCGTGCAAGGGCGCAGCTGCCACGGGCTTGGCAGCCTCGGCCAGCGGCAGGGCGCTGCCCAGCAGCGCGGCGGTGAAAACTCGTCTTTGGTTCATCGACAGCGATCCTTCCGATACATGGAGTTACGTCTGCAACCTTATAGCGGTGCTTGCCTTGCGCGGGCGCAATCGCGGCATCTTTAGCGCGAGGCCCAAGGAGCCGAACAGGCATTTGGTCACGCCTGCACGTACCGATCCATGCCACCGTGCGGCCCAAGAAAGAAAACACCGGCTTTGCGGCGCGCCAGGGAGGGCACGCCGCACGGACGCAAGGCGCCCGATGAAGCCCGGCCAAACACGAAATGCGATAGGGATGAGGGAGATGGGCAACGATAACTTCGGGCTGCCCGACGGCTCGACGTTCACGGTCGATGAGGCCCAGTTGCGCCGCATCCGCCAAGCTTCGCTGCGGCGCTTGCACGTGGGCCAGATCCCGGCGATGCGGGCCGCCGGGTTCTTCATCCTGGCCGTGATCCTGGTGCTCTACGACCTGCGCATGGGACGTGCACTGGACGCGCCGGCCCTGTGGCAGGTGCTGGGCGCCAACGCCGCGTACTGCCTGGCGAGCTGGTGGACGCTGCGGCGCTGGTACGGCCGCACCGGGCGCTTCGACCTGGGTCTGCTGTTCATGCACCTGGACCTGCCGATGTGGCTGCTGAACCTGCACCACGTCCAGGGTGACCAGGTGCTGCTGATCGCCGTGCTGCTGGTGCGCGTGGCGGACCAGGTGGGCTTCGGCTTCAGGCGCGCGCTGTACTTCAACGCCGTGACGCTGGGCACCTACCTGGCCTACGCGACCTGGATGGGCGTCCCGTGGAGCGACCTCGCGGGCATGGCGGTGATCATGGTTCTGGCCGGCGTGTACCTGTCGCTGACCGGGCTGGTGACGCAGCGACTGCGTGAGCGCGTGCGCCGCGGCGTGCACGCGGCGCGCGAGCTGATCCAGCAGCTCGAACGCCAGACGCGCCACCTGCAGCAGCAGGCCGAGGCGCTGGAGGCGGCGCGCGCCGATGCCGAGCAGGCCAGCGAGGCCAAGTCGCGCTTCCTCTCCAGCATCAGCCACGAGCTGCGCACGCCGCTCAACGGCGTGATGGGCACGCTGCAGCTGCTGCAGACCACGGACCTGACGCCGACGCAGCAGCGCTATGCCGACACCGCGCTGGACTCCGGCGCGCGGCTGGTGACGCTGATCGAGGAGCTGCTGGACGTGGCCAGCATCCGCGCCGGCGGCCTGGCGCTGCACCCGCAGCCCTTCAACCTGGCCGAGCTGGTGGAGCAGCTGATGCAGGAGATGCGCCCGCTGGCACAGGGCAAGCCGCTGCAGCTGGAAATCGACCTCGACCCGGCGCTGGACCGCGGTTTCCACGCCGACGCGCGGCGGCTGCGCCAGCTGCTGTTCCACCTGCTGCACAACGGGATGAAGTTCACCGACCAGGGCGAGGTGCGGCTGCACATGCGTTGCCTGCGCGAGGACGAGCACGCGGCGCTGGTACGCGTAGTGGTCAGCGACACCGGCTGCGGCATGGCGCCCGAGCAGGTGGAGCGGCTGTTCCAGCCCTTCGGGCAGGGCGACGACTCCAGCACGCGCCGCCACGGCGGCAGCGGCCTGGGCCTGGCCATCGCGCGCGAGACGGTGACGCTGATGGACGGCTCGATCCGCGTGCGCAGCGAGCCCGGGCGCGGCACGGCCTTCGAGGTGGAGGTGCTGCTCAGCAAGGCAGCCGGCTGAGGGCTGCCGTCCTCAGCGCGCCATCGGCGTCTTGGGCTTCTTGACGTCCTCGCTGGGCGGTGCCGTGCCCAGCTTCTCGCTGCGGATGGGCAGTGCCGGCGCGGAGGCCGTGCCCGCCGCCGGCGTGCCCGGCGCGCTGTGCGGATTGCCCTGCCCCGGCACCTGGGCGTTGCCCGAGCCGCCGGCGCTGGTCGTGGCGGTGGCCACCGGCGTGGGCGGATGCGCCTGCCAGCCCTGCGCCGCGGCGCGCTGGCGCCAGCGCTGCGAGAGGCGGTCCATGGATGCTTCGAGCTGCTGCTTCTCCACCGCCGCGGCCGAGGCCGCCTGCGCCGCCTTGGCCGCAGCCTCGGCCTGCTGCTGCGGCGTGGGCGCGGGCAGCGCGGCCAGCGTGGCGGTGGCCGCCAGGGCGGTGCCCAGGGCCACGAACGAATTCAAGAGCTGCCTGCCGTTCATCGCCGACTCCCTGGCGACACGCCCGCCGCCCTCATCGCACCCCCGGCGAGCTCGCCGGCCTGGAGCCGCCGCCGGCCGCGCCGGAGGAGGCGCCGGCCACCGCGCCCGGCACGTTGGACATCCCGCCCACCGCCGCGCCCGAGGTCACCGCCGAGGCCGATACCCCCGGCGGCACCACGCCCGTGGGGCCGGGATCGGCCGCGGCCGAGGCCGCCTTCTGCGGACCCTCGCCCTGCGGCAGCCCTGCGGCGGGCGCACCGTCCTTGGGCATGGCACCGCCCACGGCCGCGCCGCCGGTGTTGCCCCCCGAGCCCTGTGGAATGCCCGGCGTGCCCGCCGGCGCCGCCGTCTGCTTGCCGCCGGCCTGCGCGATCACCTCGCCGCTGGTACCGCCGCCGGCGCTCACCTGCCCCGGGAACTTGGTCTGGGTGACGCCGTCCTCCACCTTCGGGCCGCGGTCGCAGCCGGCCCCCAGCAGCGCGGCCAGCAGCACCGCCGGCACGAGCAGCGCCCGGCCGGGCCGGCTAGGCGGCGCCTTCGCCCTGGCTGGCGCGCCCATCACCGCCCCGCTCCGCCGCGCTCGCGCGCCGAGATCTGCCGCCACCACAGTTCGTGGTGGGTGCGCACCCAGGCCTCGTCCACCGTGCCGTGGCGCATGCCGCGGTAGGCGCCGGGGCTGCCCAGCGTGCCCAGGTAGATGTGGCCCATGGCGAAGGCGATGTAGGCCGCCGCACCCAGCAGGTGCAGCAGGTTGGCCACCTGCAGCAGGTAGCGCGTGAAGCCCGGGCCGGGCGTGTTGCCGGCGAAATAGGGGAAGTTGAGCATCAGCCCCGTGACGCCCATCAGCAGCCCCATCAGCGTCACGCCGAACCAGAACCAGATCTTCTCGCCGAAGTTGAAATAGGGCGCCGGCACGTGCGCGTGCGACAGCAGCCCACCGCCGGCCTTGACCCACTGCCAGTCGGCACGCTCGAAGCGGTTGCGCCGCACGTAGGTGAGGAACATCGCCAGCGTGCACAGGATGAACAGCGGCCCCGCGATGTTGTGCAGGTACTTGCTGATGATGGCCACCCAGGAGAACAGGCCGTGGCCCATCCACGGCAGCAGTAGCTGCTTGCCGAACAGGACCACCAGGCCCGTGAGCGCCAGCACGATGAAGGTAATGGCGGTGGCCCAGTGCGTCCAGCGGTCCAGCCGCGTGAAGCGCACCACGTTGCGCCCGGTTTCGGCGCCTTCGAGCTTCTGCGGCCCGAAGAAGCGGTACAGCCCGAAGATGCCCAGCGGCACCACCAGCAGCAGCGTGCCGGCCAGGGTCGCCAGCGGCCCGTTGCGCCAGGTGCGCCAGGTGTTGCCGCCGCGCTGCAGGATGACGTCCTGCTCCGGCATCAGACCC
Source organism: Azohydromonas australica DSM 1124 (assembly GCF_000430725.1). Taxonomy (GTDB): domain Bacteria; phylum Pseudomonadota; class Gammaproteobacteria; order Burkholderiales; family Burkholderiaceae_C; genus Azohydromonas; species Azohydromonas australica. Next base: position 395,956 of record NZ_KE387204.1, on the reverse strand, counting down.
GGCGGCTTGATGTAGTGTCGGTCGAAGTGCTGCCGTCCCGAAGCGGCGTCGCCCAGCCCGGGCTCGGGTCGGCCCTGTTCGGACTGCAGGATGGTCTGCTCCTCGGCATAGGCCGGCGTGGCCTTGTCGTTGGGCACGGCGGCCAGCGCCGGCACCAAGGTCAGCAGCGCCAGCGCCAGGGCCAGCAGAAAGGGTGAGAACCAGAGCAGCAGGCGGCGCAGTGACATGAGGGCTCCTTCGGTACGGCTGGAGGCAGGGGGCGGCTCACGGACGCATGCGCGCGTACTCGTTCTGGTGCCGGTTGCGGTTGTCGATGGCGGCGTTCCAGGCCAGCCGGTCGCCGTTGAAGCGCAGCTGCTGCGGCAGGTTGTCAGCCTTGCCGTCGTACTGGCCTTCGCGCCAGGCGGGGTACTGGTCGACCTCCAGGCAGCCGGTGAGCGCCAGCGCGGCCAGGACGAGGAGCAGGATCTTCATGGGCGGTTCCTTGGGGCTCGTTCAGCAGCAAGCCAACGCCGTGCCCGCGAAGGCGGGCACCCACGCAGGCCGGCTCGCCGGCAGCCAGCAGGACCTGGCTGTAGCCTTTCCGAGGCGGCGGTGCCGGCACTCGTGGATGCCCGCCTTCGCGGGCATGGCGTGCGTTGCTGGGGTAACCATCACGTCGGCAGCTGGCGTGGATTGTTCTGGAAGCTGTCGGGCAGCTGGTTGGTGCGCGGGCCCTGGCCACGCGAGCTGTTGTCGTGGATCACGCCATCGGGCCCGCGGGTGTCCGGCAGCCCCCGTGCGGGTGCGGGCGCACCGTTCTCGGCGCCATGCCCATTGGCAGGCGGCTTGCCGTTGGCGTCGGCGGCGCCGTTCATCGGCGCCGCGGCCTTGGCCGGCGGCGCGCCCTGGGGGTTGTAGGCGATGTCCCAGCCCCAGAGCTCCGGCCCGTAGCCGCGCGTGTCCACCCGCTGCTTGTAGATCTGGGCAATGATGTTGGCGTCGCCGCCCAGCAGCGCCTTGGTGCCGCACATCTCGGCGCACAACGGCAGCTTCCCCTCGGCGATGCGGTTGCGCCCGTACTGCTGGAACTCCGCCTCGCTGGCGTCGGGCTGCGGGCCGCCGTTGCAGAAGGTGCACTTGTCCATCTTGCCGCGGTGATTGAACGCGCCCGTGGACGGGAACTGCGGCGCCCCGAAGGGACAGGCCAGCGAGCAGTAGCCGCAGCCGATGCACAGGTCCTTGTCGTGCAGCACCACGCCGTCGGCCGTGTGATAGAAGCAGTCCACCGGGCACACCGCCATGCACGGCGCGTTGGTGCAGTGCATGCAGGCCACCGACATGTAGTGCTCGCCCGGCGCGCCGTCGCCGATGGTCACGACGCGGCGCCGGTTCACGCCCCAGGGCGTCTCGTGCTCGTTCTTGCACGCGGTGACACAGCCCATGCAGTCGATGCAGCGCTCGGTGTCGCAGATGAATTTCATGCGCGCGGGCATGGAGGTCCTCTCAGTCGGAATGCCGTTCGTCCTGAGCCTGTCGAAGGGCCTGCAGGCCAGCCGGGCCACAGGGCTTCGACGGGCTCAGCCCGAACGGGGAGAGTTGTTGAGCCGTCATTTCTTGCTCATGCGTGGCGGCGCAACCGACACAGCGACACCTTGGTCTCCTGCATCATGGTCACGGCGTCGTAGCCATAGGTCCAGCCGGTGTTGGCCGCCTCGCCGCGCACGATGGGCGCGGCGCCCTCGGGGTACTGGCGCAGCAGGTCCTCGCCCATCCACCAGCCGCCGAAGTGGTAGGGCATCCACACCACGCCCTGCCCCACGCGCGGCGTCACCATCGCGTGCACCTTCAGCCGCGCGCCGGTGGGCGTCTCCACCCAGACGAACTCGCCGGTCTTCACGCCGACGTGCCCGGCGTCGAAGGGGTTGATTTCCACGAACATCGCCTGCTGCAGCTCGGCCAGCCAGGGGTTCGAGCGCGTCTCGTCGCCGCCGCCCTCGTACTCCACCAGGCGGCCCGAGGTCATGATCAGCGGGAAATCCTTGCTGTAGTCGCGCGCGCCCTGCACCGACTTGTAGAGCGTGGGCAGCCGCCAGAAGTTGGCGCGGTCCTCGAAGGTGGGGTACTTCGCCAGCAGGTCCGGGCGCGGCGTGAGCAGCGGCTCGCGGTGCACCGGCACCGGGTCGGGGAAGTTCCACACCTGGGCCCGCGCGCGGGCGTTGCCGTAGGGCGCGCAGCCGTGGGCGATGACCACGCGGATGATCCCGCCGGAGGGGTCGGTCTTCCAGTTCTTGCCCTCGGCCGCGGCCTGCTCGGTGGGCGTGAGGTCGCTCCACCAGCCCAGCTTCTTCAGGAACACGTGGTCGAACTCCGGATAGCCGGTGTCGAGCTGGCTGTCGCGGTTGGTGGAGCCGTCGGCGGCCAGCAGGCTCTGCCCGTCGTGCTCCACGCCCCAGTTGGCGCGGAAGGGCATGCCGCCGTCGGCCACGGTCTTGCTCAGGTCGTAGAGGATGGGCGTGCCCGGGTGCTTCATCTCCGGCGTGCCCCAGCAGGGCCAGGGCAGGCCGTAGTAGTCGCCCTTGCAGGGGCCGGAGTCCGCGCGCAGCGTGGTGGGGTCGAAGTCGGCCTTGTGTTGCATGTGCAACTTCAGCCGCTCGGGGGAGATGCCGGAGTAGCCGATGGTCCAGACGCTGCGGTTGATCTCTCGCAGGATGTCCTCGATCACCGGCTCGTTGTTGACGACCTTGATGTTCTTGACCAGCTGCTCCGCGAAGCCAAACTTCTTCGCGAACAGGTACATGATCTCGTGGTCGGTCTTGCTCTCGAAGATGGGTTGGATTACCCGCTCGCGCCACTGCACGCTGCGGTTGGACGCGGTGCACGAGCCCTGCGTCTCGAACTGCGTGCACGCGGGCAGCAGGTACACGCCGTCGCGCCGCCCGTGCATGGCCGCCGTCATGGTGGGGTACGGGTCGATCACCACCAGCAGGTCAAGCTTCTGCATCGCCGCGCGCATGTCGGGCAGCCGTGTCTGGCTGTTGGGCGCGTGGCCCCAGTAGACGACAGCGCGCAGCGGGTTGGGCTGGTCCACGTACTCGGCCTTTTCCAGCACGCCGTCGAACCAGCGCGAGACGGTCATGCCGGGCTTTTCCATCAGCGCCTTGGAGGCGTAGCGGCCCTTGAGCCACTCGTAGTCCACGCCCCAGGCGGCGCAGAAGTGCTTCCACGCGCCCTCGGCCAGGCCGTAGTAGCCGGGCAGCGAGTCGGGGTTGGGGCCCACGTCGGTGGCGCCCTGCACGTTGTCGTGGCCGCGGTAGATGTTGGCCCCGCCGCCGGCGACGCCGATGTTGCCCAGCACCAGCTGCAGGATCGACAGCGCACGCACGTTGGCCGTGCCCACGTGGTGCTGCGTGATGCCCATGCACCACACCACCGAGGAAGGCTTGTTGCGCGCCAGCATTTCCGCCGCCTCGCGCACCGAGGCCTCGGGCACGCCGGTGACCTCGCTGACGCGGTCGGGCGTCCACTTCTGCACCTCCTTGCGCACGGCATCCATGCCGTAGGTGCGCGCGGCGATGTACTCGCGGTCCTCCCAGCCGTTGGCGAAGATGTGCCAGAGCATGCCCCACACGAACGCGATGTCGGTGCCGGGGCGGATGCGCACGTAGTGGTGCGCGAAGCGCGCGGTGCGCGTGAAGCGCGGGTCCACCACGATCATCTTGGCCCCGAGCTCCTTGGCGTGCAGGAAGTGCAGCATGGAGATCGGGTGCGCCTCCGACGGGTTCGAGCCGATGAACAGCACGGCCTTGCTGTGGTGCAGGTCGTTGAAGCTGTTGGTCATGGCGCCGTAGCCGAAGGTCTGCGCCACGCCGGCCACCGTGGTGGAGTGGCAGATGCGCGCCTGGTGGTCGGTGTTGTTGGAGCCCCACATCGACACGAACTTGCGCAGCAGGTAGCTCTGCTCGTTGTTGTGCTTGGAGCTGCCGATCCAGAACACCGCGTCCTGCCCGGCCTGCTCGCGCACCTTGAGCAGCCGGTCGCCGACCTCGGTGATGGCCTGGTCCCAGGAGATGCGCTGGTACTTGCCGTCCACCAGCTTCATCGGGTAGCGCAGCCGGTGCTCGCCGTGGCCGTGTTCGCGCACCGAGGCGCCCTTGGCGCAGTGCGCGCCCATGTTGATGGGCGAGTCGAAGGCGGCGTCCTGGCGGATCCACACGCCGTTCTGCACCACCGCCTCCACCGAGCAGCCCACCGAGCAGTGGCTGCACACGGTGTGCTTGACCTCGACGGGCGAATTCGCCGGCGGCTTGGGCTCGGCCGCCACGGCGGGCTCGATGAAATGGTTGCCGATCGGCCGCGCCAGCAGGCCGGCGGCCCCGGCGCCCAGGCCCGCGCGCAGCAGCAGGCCGCGCCGCGTCAGGCCGGCGCCGGCCGTGCCGGCGGGGCGCTTGCGCATCAACAGGCTGGACATGGCGGCCTCCTCCCGGGCATCACAGCCGCGCGGCGCTGCGGTAGTAGCGGCGCGTGTGCTCGGTCTCGTGGTAGGTGGCGGGCCGCGGCGGCTGGGGCTCGGCCACGGGGGCGGCCGGGGCCGCGGGTGCGGCGGGCAGGCGCGCGGCGGTGGCCGCCAGCGGCGTGCAGGCCGCGGCAGCCAGCAGGTTGCGGCGGGGCAGGCGCAGGTTCATCGATGGCTCCCAGGCTAGGAATGTTGATGTGTCAACGGCGGTCGGCCGTCCCTCAGGCCGTGGCCGTTTCGGCGGACCGGGCCGTGTCTTCCAGCTCGAAGGCAAGCGTCTCGAGTTCCAGGAAGGCGCGCATGAAGCCCGCCAGCGCGGCGTAGAACCCGCCGGCGTCAGCGGTTTCGATGTCCTCCAGGCAGCGCCCGGCCCAGGAGGCCAGGTGCGTCTCGAAGAACTCCGCCTGCTGCGCCGGCGTGCGCCGCGGCAGCCCCGGCGCACCGGTGATCAGCAGCCGCATCACCTCGCACAGCGCGCCCAGGTGGTCCTCGGGCTCGCCCACGCCGGCGCGCCGGCGCAGGCCCAGCCGCGCCAGCGCCTGGCGCAGCAGCGCCAGCGGCGTGTCCATCAGGAAGCCCGCCAGGTACAGGCTGGCATACGGGTTGAGCAGCGGCTGGCCGGCGCTCACGAACAGCGCGTCGAAGCGCTCGCGGACCGCCTCGCCGTCGCCGCGCGCGGCCGAGCGCAGCGCATCCCAGGCGCGGCCCAGCGGCGTGCCGTCCTCGGCATAAGGATCGGCCTCAACCCCGGCAGCGGCGGCGCCCGTGGCCGCGCCGCCCAGCGGCGGTGCCTGCGCCACGGCCGACAGCAGCGCGTCATCCGGCGGCGCAAGCAGCAGCCGCGCCAGCAGCGCGTACAGGTCCGCGCGCGACTGCTCGTGCGACGGCAAGGGAATTTCCAGCGGGTGCAACGGCATCAAGGCACTCGAATTACTGCAGCGCAGAACAGCAGTCGACGTGCCCAGGGACGCGATCTCAGGGCTTCCTGCGCCCTGCCCTGGCCGAGTCCAAGGCATTTTCCCGGGCCGGTTTACCGGGCGGCGGGCCGCTTACCTGTGAACACGACCCGGCGCCGAAGCCCGGCAGTACCTTGTGCCGCCGCCCTTTGCGGGTCTTCAGCTTCGCAGCGCGCGGCGCCGTCTTCTTGCGAGGAGATCTCCATGAACGCGCTCATTCACGCCTTGGCGGCCCTGGTGGCTGCCGCCGCACCGCCCATGGTCCAGGCCGCGCTGCCGCAATACCGGCTCGACGCCTTCGCCGAGGCGCCCGACGGCTTCTCCTACGGTTCCGGCTCGCTGCAGATGAACAACGCGGGTGTCGTCGCGGGCACGCTGTCGCCGGATGACAGCCGCGGCGAGTACACCTTCATCTACCGCAACGGGCGCTTCGAGCGCCTGGACCGGCTTGGCGGCAAATACAGCAGCCCGGTCGATCTCAACGAGCGCGGCGAAGTCGTGGGCAACGAGACGCGCGACGACGGCTCGCAGTTGCCCTTCATCTACAGCCATGGACGAACGAGGGCGATCCCGCTGCCCGTGGACGCCGGCCCCAACGCCAGGGCGGTGGACATCAACAACCTCGGCCACGTGCTGGGCCTCACCGGCGACGGACGCGCCTTCGTCTATGACGGCAACAGCACGCGCTACCTCGACGCCGGCGGGCTGGCCTTCGGCAAGGGGGCCGCGTTCAACGACAAGGGCGAGGTCTTCAGCAGCTACACCTACACGGACCTCGACCAGGTCAAGTCGCAGCCTTTCCTGTGGCGCGAGGGCCGCGTCACGCTGCTGCCGGAGCTGCACGACGAGGGCCTCGGTCGCTTCGAGACCCTCGTCACCGACGCGACGATCAACAACGCCGGGCAGGTGCTGTTCACCGTCCACGGCAACAACGAGCGCTACGACAACGACACCCACGGCTATTTCTACGGCGACGGCCGCTACACCCGCCTGGGCGCGGACCAGTTCGAGGCTTCGGACCTGAACGAGAAAGGCTGGGCCCTGGGCGTGGAGTTCGAGATCGCCGTCGATCCCACGCCCAACAACCTGCTGCTGTTCCGCGGCGGCGAGATCGCCAACCTGCACGACCTGCTGCCGCCGGGCAGCGTGGGGGATTTCTCCTTGCGCTGGGGCTATGCCATCGACGACCGCGGGCGCGTGCTGTTCAGCGGCGACCGGGGCCTGATGATCGCCACGCCGGTGCCCGAGCCCGGCGCCGCGGCGCTGATGCTGGCCGGGCTGCTGGGCGTGGGCGCCGCCCTGCGCCGACGCGGCCCCCTCACTGGAGAACCCGCATGAAAGCCCTGCTCCACCTCGTGGCTGCCCTGCTGCTGCAAACGCCGGCCCTGTCCATGGCCCAGCCGGTCGTGCCGCGCTACCGCATCGACTTGCTGCCCACGCCACCAGCGGGCTTCAACCTCGCGCCGCACAAGATCAACAACCGGGGCATGGTGGCCGGATCGATCTTCGAGGCCGTCAACGGCTCTCCCGAGGCCTTCGTCTACCGCGCCGGCCGGCTCACGCCGCTGGGTACCCTGGGCGGCCTGGCCAGCGAGGCCACCGACCTCAACGAGCGCGGCGACGTCGTCGGCAACCTGACGCACCTGGACGGCGTGGTGCGCCCCTTCCTCTACCGCCGCGGCCGCATGGCCGAGATCCCGCTGCCCGACGGTGCGCGGGGCGATGCCGAAGCGCTGGACATCAACAACACCGGCCACGTGCTGGGGCGCGTCTACCTGGAAACTGGCGGGGTGCGCGCCTTCTTCTACGACGGCCGCCGCAGTGCGTTCCTGGACGACGCGGGGCTGAGCTCCCCGAGCTTCGCGGCCCTCAACGACCGCGACGAGATCGCCGGCGACGCCATGGCAGCCGACAACAACGACCGCGACGCCCTCATCTACCACCAGGGCATGGTCACGCGGTTGCCGCCGCCGCCCGATGCCGATCCGCTGCGCGACATCACCCGCTCCTTCGTGGTCGGCTTCAACAACGCCGGCCAGGTGCTGCTCAACAACCACGGCACCATTGACGGCCATGCCGAGGACGAGGACTACGCCTTCGTCTACCAGGACGGGCGCTACACGCAGTTCGGGCCCAACTTCTTCCAAGCCAACTCGATGAACGAGCGCGGCTGGGCGCTGGGCGTCTCCTATGACGGCTTCGACGAAGTCGTCGTGACCCCCGGGCTGTACCGCGATGGGAGCTTCCACACCCTCGACGAGCTGGTGCGCCCCGCCGACGCCGGCCGCTGGACCTGGACCTACGTCCGCGGCATCAATGACTTCGGCGCCTTCGTCGGCCGGGCGAGCGGGAGCGCCTTCATCGCCCGACCCGTGCCCGAGCCGGCCGCCGCCGTGATGATGCTGGTGGGGCTGTACGCCATCGGCATGGCTCGGCGCCGGCGAGGGCGTTGAGGCCAGGGCACCGCCCTGGGCAGGTCGCTGCTGCAGCGAAACATCGTCATCCCGCGAAAGTCGGCAAGGCGGTCCGGTTTTCGACTTCCCCGGACATCCCCAAGATCGCGCCTCACCCCGGCCAATCCACCCGCACCGCCAGCCCGCCCAGCTCCCGCGAGCGCTCCACCTCCACCTGCGCCCCGTGCGCCGCCGCGATGCGGCGCACGATGGACCAGCCCAGGCCACTGCCGCTGGCGCCGCTGCCCAGCACGCGGAAGAAGCGCTCGCCCAGCCGGGCGCGCTGCGCCTCGTCCAGGCCCGGGCCGCTGTCCTCCACCCACAGCCGCACGCCCGCCGCGGGCGCGTCCACGGGGCCGGGCGACGGCGTGCCCGCTTCCGGGCCCGCATGCGCCAGCCTTACCTGCACCCGCGCGCCGGGCGGGCTGTAGCGGATGGCGTTGTCCACCAGGTTGCGCAGCAGCACCGCAGCCAGCGTCGGCTCGGCGCGCACGCGGCAGCCGGGCTGCGCCTCCAGCCACAGCTCCTGCCCGCGGTCCAGCGCCGCGGGGGCTGCGTCGGCCAGCACCTGGCGCGCCATTTCGTCCAGCGCCAGCGGCTGCAGCGCCGGCGCGGCGGAGGCCTCCAGGCGCGAGAGCGTGAGCAGCTGCTCCACCAGCCGCGTGGCGCGCTCGCAGCCCAGCAGCACCGACTCCAGCGCATGGCGGCGCGGCGCCTCCTCGCTGGCCGCCAGCGCCACCTGGGCCTGCGCGCGGATCGCGGCGATGGGCGTGCGCAGCTCGTGCGCGGCATCGGCCGTGAAGCGCCGCTCGGCGTCCATGAGCTGCGTGATCCGCGCGAACAGCCGGTTCAGCGCGTCCAGCATGGGCACCATCTCGCTGGGCGGCGCCGAGCCCGGCAGCTGCAGCGGCTGCAGCGCGCGCGGGTCGCGCGCAGCGATGGCCGCGCCCATGTCGCGCAGCGGCAGCAGGCCCCGGCGCACGGCCCACCAGGTGCCGCCCACCAGCAGCGGCAGGGCCAGCACCACCGGCCACAGCATGCTGCGCAGCAGCGCCCACAGGATCTGGTGGCGCGTCCCCTCCTGCTCGGCGACGTGGATGCGCACCCCCTGCACCGCGCCCGGCGTGGTGAACACGCGCCAGCGCTGGCCGTCGAACTCGCGGTGGCTGAATCCCGGCGCCAGGCCGGGCTCGCCCATGGGCTCCCGCGGCGCCTGCGCCGATCGCACCCACAGCTCGTCGCCGTACCAGACCTGGAAAGCCACGCGCGGCGCATAGCGGTGCAGCGTGGGGACGTTCACCACGTCGTCCTCGTCGGCGTCGTGCACCTGCGCCACGAGCATGCCCGCCGCCTGCGCCAAGTGGGCGTCCAGCAGCTCGTCGAGCGCGTCGTGCACGTCGCCCCAGGTCAGCGCCGCGGTCACCAGCCAGACCGCGCCCACCAGGCCCAGCAGCAGCGCCAGCAGCCGGGCCTGCAGCGAGCGCAGCGGCCCCCGTCCGGCCGCCGCGTGCGGGGGCGCCTCCACCGCCATCTCAGGAGGCCGCCGCCGGCTGCAGCGCGAGACGGTAGCCCACGCCGCGCACGGTCTGGATCAGGCCCGCGCCCAGCTTGCGGCGCAGGTGGTGCACGTGCACCTCCACCGCGTTGCTCTCCACCTCCTGGCCCCAGCGGTAGAGCTGCTGCTCCAGCTGGTCGCGCGACAGCACCCGCCCGGCGCCGAGCATGAGCGCGTGCAGCAGGTCGAACTCGCGCGTGGAGAGCTGCACCGGCGCGCCATCGAGCGTGACGCTGCGCGTGGCGGCATCCAGCTCCACGCCCTGCGCGCGCAGCCGCTCCTGCGGCTGGCCGTGCGCGCGGCGCACCAGTGCGCGCAGACGCGCCGCGAGCTCGTGCAGGTCCACCGGCTTGACCACGTAGTCGTCGGCGCCGATGTCCAGCCCGCGCACGCGCTCGGGCACGCCGTCGCGCGCCGTGAGCACCAGCACCGGCACGCGGATGCCGGCCTGGCGCACGGCGGACAGCACGTCCATCCCGTCGCGGCGCGGCAGGCCCAGGTCCAGCACCGCCGCGGCATGCGCCTCGGCCAGCAGCTCGTGCTGCGCGGCCACGCCGTCGCGGACCCAGTCCACCTGGAAACCCAGCTGCGTCAGTCCCGCCTGCAGCCCGTCGCCCAGCAGCGGGTCGTCTTCAGCCAACAGGATGCGCATGGCACTTCTCCCTCATCTGCGTCTTCATGGTGCGCGCCACCGGGTGCGCGCGCATTGATCTGCGATCACCCGCGCCGCTTGACACCGGTGAACATGGCGCGCACGAGCGGCACGCGCTCCAGGCGGCCGAGCACGATGGCCGCCAGCGCGTGCAGCCCGGCCAGCCCCATCAGCAAGGCGGCCAGCCCCTCGTGCAGCTCCTCCAGCCACTCCTCGCCCCAGAAGGCGTCCGTGCCCTGCAGCCAGCCCGTGAGGCCCAGCGCCAGCACCAGCGCCATGAGCGCCAGCATCATCAGCGCGCCCAGCGGGCTGTGCCCTTCGTAGGCCACGGGCCGGCCCGCCCGCAGCGCCATCAGGTGCGCGCGCAGCCGCGCCGGGGTGGGGAAGAAATCCGCGAAGCGCGCATGGCGGCTGCCGACGAAACCCCACACCAGCCGCGCCAGCACCAGCGCCACGGCGGCATAGCCGGCCCAGCGGTGCGGCGCCTCGCCCTCTTCCAGCACGAACTGGTTGAGCAGCACACAGGCCACCAGGCTCCAGTGAAAGAAACGCACGAAGCGGTCCCAGACCGCCACCGGGGCGCTCCCCGGCTCCAGCGTGGCAATGCTCATGGTCGCTCTCCCGTGGACAGCAAGCGCTCCGCACCTACTTGCGCTCCAGCACCGCCGCGGTGGCGGGATCGAAGTAGATCTCGACCTTCTTGCCGTCCTTGTCGTGGCCGTAGATCTCGTAGCACTGTCCGGAGGTGACCTTGAAGGTCTTGATGCGGTAGCCCTGCCGCTCCAGCTGCGCCTTGAAATCGGATTCCTTCATCCACTTGTCCTTGGGCGCCTGGCAGGTCGGGCCGGCGCTGGCGGTGCCGGCGGCCAGGACCAGGGCCAGGGCGGCTGCGAGGGTGACGAGGTCAGGCTTCATGGTGCGTTGCTCCCGTGGCATGGACCGGCGACATGCCCGTCCCATGCAAGCCATTGAAGCCGGGGGCGATTAACGCTGTCTGAACGCCCCGGGGCGACACGGGCTCACGGCCCTTCCGCCTCCCACAGCTGCCCCGCTTCCAGCTCCACCCGCCACGCCGCGGCCCAGGCCTCGACCGCGGCCAGCGCGGCGGCCAGGCGCTGCTCGTTGGCCACGCGCCGCGCGGCCAGCACCTCCGCCAGCGAGCCCTCGCCCAGCTCGTAGCCGCGGGCGGAGCCCTGGGCGCTGCGCTCCAGCTGGCGCGCCGCCTCCTCCTGGCGCTGCCAGCCGGCGTAGGCCAGCTCGCGCTCGCGCAGCCTGAGCCCGGCCTCCGCCTCCAGGCGGCGCTGCAGATCGTCCTGCCGCGCCTCGGCCGCCAGCGCCCGCGCGGCAGCCGCCTGGGCGCCCGCGTCGCGGTACGCGCCGCCCAGCGGCAGGCTCAGCGACACGCCCACGATGCGCTCGCCCGCCGCCGGCCCCGCGCCCACGCGCGCGCCCAGCACCGGATCGGCGCGGCGCTCGGCCGACTCCAGCTTCGCCAACGCCCGCGCCACCTGCGCCTCCTGGCGCGCGGCCTCCAGCTCGGGACTGGCCTGCAGCAGCGCCGACACGTCCAGGCCGCGCGGCGCTTCGGGCGGCGGCAGCGGCAGCTCCACCGGCTCCAGCCCTCGGAACTGCTGCGCCAGCGCCAGGCGCAGCGCCTCGGCACGGCCCTGGGCCTGCAGCCACTGCGCCTGGGCCTGCGCCAGGGCGGCATCGGCCTGCAGCTGCTCCAGCGGCGCCGCGTCGCCCAGCCGGCGCCGGCGCTGCACCGCCTCGGCCTGGCGCTGCAGCAGCGCCACCTGCGACTGCCACACGGCGGCGGACTCGCGTGCCTGCAGCCAAGCCACGTGGCGCTCCAGCAGCGTGCGCGACAGCTCGCGCCACGCCTGGCGCCAGCCCACCTGCGCCGCCGCCAGCCGCGCCGCGCCCAGGCCCTCGGCGGCCTGCGCCTTGGCCGGGCTGCGCCAGCCCCGCGACAGCCCGATGTCCCACTCGCGCTGCGGCCGCTCCGCGCCGTAGCGGTGACGCGCCAGGCTGCTCTCCAGCACCCACTCGTTGGGACCGGCCTGGAGCTGTCGCCGGCCGGCGCGCCCGGCCTCCAGCTCCTGCGCCGCGGCGGCCAGCGCGGGCGAGGCCGCCAGCACCTGCCGCACCTGGGCCTGCGGCGGCAGCGGCCCCGGCGCGGCGACGGCGGCCCGCCAGGCCAGTGCCGCGGCCAGCAGCACCGGCACGGCCCCGCGGCGCGCGCTCATGCCGCGCCCGCCGCCGCGGCGGCGGTGGCGTCGAAAGCCTCGAAGCGCTGTACCGGCGTGATCCAGAAGCCGCCGTCGCAGCCGGCCAGCAGCGCGCGCAGCGGCGGCAGCAGCGCCTCGCACACGGGCTGCGGCAGCAGCAGCTTCACCTCCGTGCGCGCGGCGAAGCCCAGCACCCGCTCTTCGTCGAGCTGCATGCGCACCAGCGGCCCGCGCGCGGCCACCGCGTGCATGCTGAACTCCACCTGCGCCGCGTCCTGCGCGAGCAGGAAATCGATCACCCGCTGCTGCACCGGCGTGGGCACGAGCAGCGTCAGGCACACCGTGGTTGCCATCTCATCCTTCCTTTCGTGGCGTTTCGGCCGCCACCCCGAAGCGCCGGAACAGCAGCGGCAGCAGCAGCAGCGTCAGCGCCGTGGAGCTCAGCAGCCCGCCGGTGACCACGATCGCCAGCGGGCGCTGGATCTCCGAGCCCGGCCCGCTGGCGAACAGCAGCGGCACCAGCCCCGCGCCGGTGATGGCCGCCGTCATCAGCACCGGGCGCAGACGGCGCCGCGCGCCCTCCACCACCACCCGCGCCAGCGGCAGCCCGCGGCCCAGCAGCTCGTTGAAGTGGCTCACCATCACCACGCCGTTGAGCACCGCGATGCCCAGCAGCGCGATGAAGCCCACCGAGGCCGGCACCGACAGGTACTCGCCCGTGAGCGCCAGCGCGCCCACGCCGCCGATGAGCGCCAGCGGCACGTTGGCCAGCACCAGCAGCGCCTGGCGCACCGTGCCGAAGGTGGAGAACAGCAGGAAGAACACCAGCGCCAGCGCCACCGGCACGACCAGCGCCAGCCGCGCCGCGGCGCGCTGCTGGTTCTCGAACTGCCCGCCCCACTCGATGGCGTAGCCCGCGGGCAGCGGCACCTGCGCCGCCACGGCCTTGCGCGCCTCCTCCACGAAGCCCACCAGGTCGCGCCCGCGCACGTTGGCCTGCACCACCGCGTAGCGCTGCGCGCGCTCGCGGTCGATCTTCACCGGCCCTTCCACCCGCTGCAGCCGCGCCACGCTGGCCAGCGGCACGGCGTCGCCGCCAGGCGTGCCCAGCCGCAGCGCCTCGAAGTCCGAGGGCGACGCGCGCAGCGCCTCGCTGCCGCGCAGCACCAGCGGCACGCGCCGGCCCTCGCGGTGCACCACGCCCACCACCTGGCCTTCCACCCAGCGCCGCAGCTCGGCCTGCACCTGCTCCGCGTCCAGCCCGAAGCGCCCGGCGCCCAGCCGGTCGATGCGCACCTGCAGGTACTGCACGCCGTCGTTGCGCAGCGTCAGCGTGTCGGTGGCGCCGTCCAGGCGGCTTACCACCGCCTCGATGCGCGCGGCCAGCGCGCCCAGCTGCGCCAGCTCGGGGCCGCGGATCTTGATCGCCACGTCCCCGCGCACGCCGGTGAGCATCTCCGAGACGCGCATGTCGATGGGCTGCGTGAAGGCCACGTCCACGCCGGGAAAGTCCTCCGTCACCTCGCGCAGCCGCGCCGTCAGCCACTCGGGGTCGGGCACGCGCCACGACTCGCGCGGCCTGAGCACCAGGAAGGAGTCGGTCTGGTTCAGCCCCATCGGGTCCAGCCCCAGCTCGTCGGCGCCGCTGCGCGCCACCACCGAGCGCACCTCCGGCACGCGCCGGAGCACCGCCTGCTGCACGCGCAGGTCCAGCGCCACGGTCTGGTCCAGCCCGATCGAGGGTAGCTTTTCGAGCTGCATGATCAGGTCGCCCTCGTCGAGGGTGGGCAAGAAAGTCTTGCCCACCAGCGCGAACAGGCCCAGCGCGATGGCCAGCGCGGCGGTGGCGCCCGCCACCATCAGCCGCTCGTGGCCCAGCGCCCAGGCCAGCACGCGGTCGTAGCGCGCATGCAGCCAACGCACGAGCCAGGTCTCGTGCGCCGGCCCGGGCTTGAGCAGCCACGAGGCCAGCACCGGCACCACCGTGAGCGACAGCAGCAGCGACACCGCCAGCGCGAACACGATGGTCAGCGCCACCGGCGCGAAGAGCTTTCCTTCCAGCCCCTGCAGGCTCAGCAGCGGCAGGAACACGATGATGATGACGACGATGCCCGAGACCACGGGCGCGGCCGTCTCCGCCGCGGCCTGGTAAACCAGGTGCAGCAGCGGCAGCCGCCGCGCGCGCTCGCCCTGCGACAGCGCGGTCTCCACGTTCTCCACCACCACCACCGCGCCGTCCACGAGCATGCCGATGGCGATGGCCAGGCCGCCCAGGCTCATCAGGTTGGCCGAGAGCCCGGACCAGCGCATGAGCACGAAGGTGCCCAGCGCCGACAGCGGCAGCATCAGCGCCACTACCAGCGCCGCGCGCAGGTTGCCCAGGAAGGCCATCAGCAGCACCAGCACCAGCGCCACGGCCTCCAGCAGCGAGCGGCCCACGGTGCCCACGGCGCGCTCGATCAGGCTGGAGCGGTCGTAGAAGGGCTGCACGCTCATGCCCGGCGGCAGCGCGGGTGCCAGCTCCTGCAGCCGCTGCTTGACGCCGGCCACGACCTCGCGTGCGTTGGCGCCGCGCAGGCCCAGCACCAGGCCCTGCACCGCCTCGCCCGTGCCGTCGCGCGTGACGGCGCCGTAGCGCGTGAGCTCGCCCGCGCGCACCTGCGCCAGCTCGCCCACGCGCACCACGGCGCCGCCGGCGGCGCGCACCACGGTCTGGCGCACGTCGTCCAGGGTCTGGATCGCCCCTTCGGCGCGCACGATCAGCGCCTGCTCGCCGTCGGCCAGGCGCCCGGCGCCGTCGTTGCGGTTGCCCGCGGCCAGCGCCCGCTCCAGCTGCGCCAGCGTCAGACCGCGCGCCAGCAGCGCGGTGGGATCGGGCACGACCTCGAAGGTCTCGACCCGGCCGCCCAGGCTGTTGAGGTCGGCCACGCCGGGCAGCGTGCGCAGCGCCGGGCGGATCACCCAGTCCAGCACGCGGCGCTTCTCGGCCAGCGGTTGCGGGCCCTCCAGCGTGAACATGAACATCTCGCCCAGCGGCGTGGTGATGGGCGCCAGCCCGCCGTCCACGCCCGGCGGCAGGCTCTTGAGCACGCCCGCCAGCCGCTCGCTGACCTGCTGGCGCGCCCAGTACAGGTCCGTGCCGTCCTCGAAGTCGAGCGTGACGTCGGCCAGCGCGTACTTGGAGGTGGAGCGCAGCATCTTCTGGTGCGGAATGCCCAGCAGCTCCTGCTCGATGGGCACGGTGATGCGCGACTCCACCTCCTCCGGCGTCATGCCCGGCGCCTTGAGGATCAGCTTGACCTGGGGCGTGGAGACGTCGGGGAATGCGTCGATGGGCAGTCCCTGCCAGGCGAAGGTGCCGGCCACGGCCAGCAGCGCCACCAGGATCAGCACCAGCAGCCGCTGGCGCAGGGCGAAGGCGATGAGGGCGGAGAGCATGGCGGCCCCGGCTGCGGCTCAGGGGCGCGCGAGCGCCAGCAGCGCCGCCGTGCCCTGCACCACCACCACGGCGCCCGGCGCCAGCCCGCTGACCACGCTGCGCCCGCCGGCGCCGGAGAGCTGCTTCACCGGCACCAGCGCATAGCGCCCGGCGCCGCGCTGCACGAACACCGCGACGCCGTCGCCCTGGCGCACCAGCGCGGCCGAGGGCACCTGCAGCGCCGCGGAGGGCGCGTCGGCGGCGCCGCGGGCCAGCGCCGCTTCCACCACCTCGCCCGGGCGCAGCCGCGCGCCGGCGGCCAGCTCCGCGCGCACCTGCACGGACTGCGTGGCCGGGTCCGCCGCCGCGCCCACGCGCAGCACGCGGCCGGTGGCCTCGCGGCCGGCCACGTGCAGCGTGTCGCCGGGGCGCACCGTGTCGGCCAGCGCCGCGGGCACCTGCACTTCCAGCCACAGCGGCGAGAGCTGCGCCACGCGCAGCAGCGCCGCCGCGGCCTCCACGCGCTGGCCCACGCTCACCTGGACCTCCAGCACCGTGCCGGCAATGGGGCTGCGCAGCGCCACTTCGCCGTCACCGGCGCCGGCCAAGCGCAGCGCCTGGCGCCGCTCCTGGGCCTGGGCCAGCGCCTGGCGGTGCGCGGCGCGGCTGGCTTCCAGCCGCGCGTCGGCGATCAGCCCCTCAGCGTGCAGCGCCTCGTCGCGCCGCAGCGCGAGCCGGCTCAGCTCCTCCTGGCTACCGGCCTGCAGCGCTTCGCGCTGCAGCGCCTGCGCCTCGGCACTGCGCAAGCGGCCCAGCACCTGCCCGGCGCGCACGCTGTCGCCCGCGGCCACCGACAGCGCCTCCACCAGCGCCGCCAGCGGCGCGGCCACCACGCGCTGCTGCGCCGGCGGCACCACCACGCGCGCCGGAAACGTCGCCAGCGGCACGCTCGCGCCGGCCTCGGCCAGCTGGGTGCCGATGCCCAGCGCCTGCACCTGCGCCGGCTGCAGCTCGATCAGGCCCGGCTCGGCCGCCCGGGCCACGGCGCAGGCCAGGACCGCCATGAGCAGCGGCAAGCAGCGGCGGAACGGGTGTCTCGTCATCGGTGGCCAAGGGTTACTCCGGATGAACGGAGGTTAGCCACGCAGGCTGAACGGTCTCTTAACGGCGCTGGCATCGCCAAGCCGCTGCCCCATGACAGGCCGGACCCCGCGCAGTTCCCGGGTCGCCGACCCGGGAGCGTCCCGGGCGGCGGTGCCGTCGCGGGGGAATGGGGGTTGCCATCCCGCAGCGGCGCCGCGCCGGGCGGCGGATCACTGCGAGGAGATGAACATGGCTTCCCTGTCCCTGGTTTCGTGGCCCCTGGCGGCCCTGGCGGCCGCGTGCGCGCTGCCCGCGCTGGCGCAGCAGCCGCTGGAGCGCGGCAGCGCCACGGTGCATCGGCTCTCACCGGCGCAAGGCGAGTTCTCGGCCGCCATCGTCAACCGGCTGTCGGTACCGGCGGGCTTCCGCGTCAACCTCTTCGCCTCCGGGCTGGGGCAGCCGCGCATGATGGAAGTCGGCCCCGACGGCACGGTGTACGTCACGCGGCGCAACCGCGGCGACGTGCTGGCGCTGCGCGACAACGACGGCGACGGCCGCGCCGACGAGCGCCGCACCTTCGCCTCGGGGCTGGACGAGGTCAACGGCATCGCGCTGCAGGACGGGCAGCTGCTGCTGGCGGGCTCCACCACCGTCTGGCGCACGCCGCTGGGCGGCTCGGCCGCGCCGCGGGTGCTCATCGAGGGCCTGCCCGATGCCGGCCAGCACGCCAACCGCATGGTGCGCGTGGCGCCCGACGGCACGCTGGTGGTGTCGGTGGGCAGCAGCTGCAACAACTGCGCCGAGGGCAACCAGGTCGAGCGCGCCACGCTCATCCGCTACACGGCGGAAGGCCAGCGCATCGAGGTCATCGCCAAGGGGCTGCGCAACACCATCGGCTACGACTGGCATCCGCGCACGGGCGTGCTGTGGGGCATGGACCACGGCAGCGACTTCCGCGGCGACCGCACGCCGCCCGAGGAGCTCAACCGCATCACGGCCGGCAAGCACTACGGCTGGCCGATCTGCTGGGGCGACCGGCAGGTGGACCCGCTGGCCGAGGCCCGCCCGGCCGACATCGCGCTGCGCCCGGGCGACCCGACGCCCTCGGGCGCGCCCAAGCTGACGCGGGAGGAGTTCTGCTCCCGCACCGAGCCGCCGGTGCTGACGCTGGCGGCGCACTCCGCGCCGCTGGCCATGCGCTTCTACACGGCCGCGCAGTTCCCGGCCGAGATGCGCAACGACGCCTTCGTCGCGCTGCGCGGCTCGTGGAACCGCAGCGATCCCGTGGGCTACAAGGTGGTGCGGCTGCGCTTCGGCCCGGGCGGGCAGCCGCAGGGCTTCGAGGACTTCCTCACCGGCTTCCTCAACGCCGAGGGCACTGTGCAGTGGGGCCGCCCGGTGGGCATCGCCTGGCTGCCCGACGGCTCGATGCTGGTGTCCGACGACAGCAACGGCGCCATCTACCGGGTGCGCTACGGCGGCTGAGCCTGGGCCACCGCCCTGGGTGCGCGGCTTGCCCCGCCTGGGCCCCGCACCGCACCCACTGGCATGGACAAGCACCGCACGCTGCCGCGCGCGCCGCTGACGCTGTTCGCGGCCGGGGTGGCGGTGGCGGTGCTGGCCGGGCTGTGGCAGCAGCGGGCCAATGACGCCTTCCTGCAGGAGCGGCTGCAGGCCGCGGCCGAGCGCAGCGCCGAAGTGCTGCGCCGGCGCATGCGCACCTACGAATACGGGCTCTTCGCCACGCGCAGCGCCGTCTTCACCGCCGGCGACACCGTGGAGGCGGTCTCGCGCGAGCAGTTCCGCCGCTACGGCGCCTCGCTGGACCTGCCGCGCCAGTACCCCGGTGCCTCCAGCTTCGGCTTCGTGCGGCGCGTGCCGGCGCAGCAGGAGGCGGCCTTCGTCCAGGCCATGCGCCGCGAGGGCCTGGCGGATTTCCGCATCCGGCAGTTCAAGCCTCACGACGGCGAGCGCTTCGTCGTGCAGTACAGCGAGCCCGAGAGCGGCAACGCCGTGGCGCTGGGCCTGGACCTGGCCTCCGACCCCGAGCGGCTGGACACCGCGCTGGCGGCGCTGCGCAGCGGCGAGCCGCGGCTGACGCCGCCGATCACGCTGCCGCAGGCCCTCCACCACGAGGAGCGGGCCTTCGCGCTGCTGCTGCCCCTGTACCGCGGCATCCAGGTCCCGGCCGAGCCCGCGCGCCGCGAGGCCGAGGCCTTCGGCTGGGCCGCCGTCACGCTGGTGGCGAACGAGGTGCTGCGCGGCTTCGACGACGAGCGCGGCGCGATCGCCCTGGCGCTGTCGGACGCCACCGGCCCGGGAGAAGCCGAGCGCTTCTATGCCGCCCCGGGCTGGTTCGAGCCTGTGCCCGGCGCGCCGCTGCGGCAGGTGCGGCTGGCGCTGTACGGGCGCCAGTGGCTGGTGCAGGTGCAGCCGCTGCCGCCCTTCTTCGCCCGGCTGCACCTGCGCGAGCCGCTGGAGCTGGGCACCATCACCACGGGCGTGTCGGGCCTGCTGGCGCTGCTGCTGGCCGGACGGCAGCGCGCGCGGGAGCGCGAGCGCGTGATCCGGGCCGAGCGCGAGCGGCTGGCCGCGGTGGTGGAGAGCTCGCACGACGCCATCGTTGCCCACCGGCCCTCGGACCAGATCACCAGCTGGAACCCGGCCGCGCAGCGGCTGCTGGGCTGGAGCGCGCAGGAGGCGCTTGGGCGAACGCTGACGGAGCTGATCGTGCCGGCGTGGCTGCACGGCCAGGCGCGGCAGGTGATCGAGCGCGTGCAGCGCGGCGAGGACGTGCCGCCTTTCGAGACGGTGCGCATGGACCGCGAGGGCCGGCTGCTGGACGTGATGGTGTCGGTGTCGCCCACCCGCGACGCGCAGGGGCACGTCACCGGCGCGGCCACCACGGTGCGCGACCTGCGCGCGCAGCGCGAGGCACAGGCGCGCATCACGGAGCTCAACGTCACGCTGGAGCAGCAGGTGCAGCAGCGCACCGACGAGCTGCGCGCCATCCTGGCCAGCGCCGGCAGCGCCATCATCTGTGCCGACCTGAGCGGCCACATCACCCTTTTCAACCCGGCCGCGGAACTCATGCTGGGCATGCCGGCGGCGGTGGCGCTGGGGCGCCCGTTCCTGGAGCTGCACGACGCCGCGGAGCTGCGCGCAAGCGCCTGGCGATTCCCGCAGGTGGTGCACGAGCACGCGGCGCAGCTGCCGTTGTGGTTCCAGGCCGCGCTGCGGCGCCGCCCGAGCCCGGCGACCGAGGGCGCCGGCAGTGGCACCGAGGCCCAGGCCGACGTTCACGGCGAGTGGACCTACGTGCGCGGCGACGGCTCGCGCTTTCCGGGCCTGCTCAACGTGAGCCTGCTGCGCAACGGCAGTGGCCGCGCCGTCGGCTTCCTGGCCGTGATCGTGGACCTGAGCGAGCGCAAGGCCATGGAGGAGGCGCTGCGCCGTCGCACCGCGGAAGTAGAGGCGCTGGCCGCGCGCGAGCGCGCCATCCTGGCCGGCGCGGGCAGCGCCATCGTCGTCACCGACGCGCAGGACCGCATCACGCTGTTCAACGAGGCCGCCGAGCAGCTGACCGGCCATGTCCGCGCCGAGGTGCTGGGCCAGCGCGCCGTCGCGCTGCTCTTCGACCCCGAGGAGCTGCGCCGGCGCCAGCGCCTGCTGCAGGAAGCCTTCGGCCGCACGGTGGCGCCGGGGGAGCTGTTCATGACGCGCACGCGCGGCGCCGAGGGCCGCGAGTGGCGGCTGCGGCGCGCCGACGGCACGCCGGTGCCGGTGCTGCTGGACGTGCGCACGCTGCGCGACGAGCGCGCGCGCACCGTGGGCCTGATCTACGTGGCGGTGGACCTGTCCGAGCGCAAGCGGCTGGAGACCGAGCTGCAGCAGCGCACCGAGCAGGCCGAGGCCGCCAACCGCGCCAAGAGCGCCTTCCTGGCCAACATGAGCCACGAGATCCGCACCCCGCTCAACGCCGTCATCGGGCTGAGCCACCTGCTGGAGCGGATGCCGCTGGAGGGGCGCCAGCGCGAGTTCGTGGGCCACATCGCCGGCGCGGGCGAGCAGCTGCTGGCGCTGGTCAACGACGTGCTGGACCTCTCCAAGATCGAGGCCGGCGAGATGCGGCTGGAGCAGGTGCCCTTCGCGCTGGACGCGCTGCTGGAGCAAGTCGCGGCGCAGGCGCGCGTGCAGGCCGACCAGAAGCAGCTGGCGCTGCACCTGCAGGCCGCGCCGGCGCTGCCGTCGCGCGTGTGCGGCGACCCGGTGCGGCTGCGGCAGGTGTTGCACAACCTGCTGGGCAACGCCGTGAAGTTCACCCAGGCCGGCAGCGTGACGCTGCGGGTGCAGCCGCTGGCGCCACCACCGGAGCCGCCGCCCGGGCACGCAAGGCTGCGCTTCGAGGTCGAGGACACCGGCATCGGCATCCCGGCGGAGGCGCAGGCGCGCATCTTCGAAGCCTTCACGCAGGCCGACAGCTCCACCACGCGGCGCTTCGGCGGCACGGGGCTGGGGCTGTCCATCGTGCGCCGGCTGGTGGCCCTCATGGGCGGCACGCTGGAGCTGCAGAGCACGCCCGGCCAGGGCAGCCGCTTCAGCGTGACGCTGGTGCTGGCACTGCCCCGGGACGATGACTGAGCCCGGCCCGGGGCTTCACCGAGTCAAAGCAGCGGCTCCACCAGCCGCGCGTACAGGGCCCGGGTCGCGTGGTAGCACTCGCAACTGAGCCCGTCGAGCTCGTTGCGGTCGCGGATCTGAATGCGGTTGCGCTTGAGATCCACGATGCCCTCCCGGTGCAGCTCGGCCAGCACCTCGTTCACCGACTGGCGCCGCACGCCCATCATCGAGGCCAGCATCGCCTGCGTGAGCGCCAGGTCGCTGGAGGCGGCCCGGTCCACCGAGGTGAGCAGCCAGCGGCACAGGCGCTGCCTGACCGTGTGGTGCGAGTTGCACACGCAGGTCTGGCTGCCGAAACGCATGCTGTAGCCCGCGTAGTTGTTGAGCAGGCGGCAGGCGTGCGCGCTGGGCCGCACCGCGTCGAGGAACGCGGCGGTGGGAATGCGGATCAGCTCGCCCGGCGCCTGCTGCATCACCGTGTGCAGGCAGGCGGGCAGGCCCAGCCAGGCCGCCACGGCCACCATGCCCTCGTTGCCCACGGTCAGCACGTCCGCGCTCGCGCCGTCCTGTAGCCGCACGACGATGGAGAGCAGGCCGCCGGCGGGAAAGTACATGGCGGGCATCGGCCCGCCTTCCACGTACAGCTCGGTACCCGCCGGCTCGTTGCGCACTTCCAGCATCGCCCCCAGGCCGGGGCACTGGCGCAGCAAGCCATCGAGCAACTGGTTGCGGTGTTCCGGGCAACGCGTGAGGTATGTGTTCACAAACAAGCCTCCGACCTATGCACGTGATCGCATAAGTTGGCAACGAACATGCCGGCTCTGTCGGCGATCGGACATACAGCCTCTGGACGCGTGCCCAGAATCGGCCCCTCAAGATTGAGAACGAGACAGGAGGGGTCGCAAGGCCGGGGCGTGGCGCCCAGCGCAGGAGCTGGCGCCACCGTTGCAGGTTGAGCATGCAACTTGAACGGGCGCTTCGGGCACTTGTCACCGAACACCAGAAACCGGCCGGGCCACGGCGGCTTGCGCCTGCCCGGCCGGCATGGAATCAGTGCCCTTGCGACAGGGCCTGGTGCGCGTCCCATGGAGGGGAGCGCCGGTTGTCGCGGTTCACCGGAGCTGAAGATGAGAACTCTCGACAGCGAAGAACTGAAGCTCGTCTATGGAGGAGGCACCACGACGGGCGGTGACTGCAAGCCGGACAAGAAGCCCAGCTGCAGCAAGAGCAAGCCCAGCCGGCACAGCAAGAGCTGCACCAAGAGCCACCACGACAACGGCAACCACTACGGCTGGTGCCACAAGAAGAGCTGAGCGGCCATCGACCTGGTGACTGATGGCGAGCCCGGCGCCGGGATGCCGGCAGGCCGGGCGTCCTTCCACGACGGATGGGGAGCACGCTCCATGTCAACGATGCCCGGGCAGCTGCCGGCCGAGGGGACCAAGGGTCTGGAGGAGCTGTGGCTGCTGGGCCAGCCCACGCTGTCGCGGCTGCTCGAATTCGTGCAGGACAGCGTGGTCGGTGGAGAAGCCATGGACTGCCGCGCGCTCAGCGCCGACTGGCGCGCGGCCAACGAGTATTGCCAGCACCTGGAGCGCACCGAGGCCGGCATCGCGCTGGAGGGAAGGCACCGGGCGCTGGACCCGGGGCTGGAGGACCTGGCGGCCGAGGTGCAGGCGCATCCCCACTTCCGGCGCAACTTCGACACGCTGCCCACCGAGTTTCGCATGGTCGAGCTGGACCGGCTGATCGTCGACCAGATGCACGTCACCTACAGCCACGTGAGCGCCGTGGCCGCGCGGCTGGGCAGCGAGCCCGACCCGCGCACGGTGTTCGGGCTGTGCTTCCCGCTGGACGCGCCCGCGCCGCCGGTGCAGGTGCAGCAGCTGGGCTCGCACCGCTGGGTGCTGCGCTGTCCGTCCACGGACCTGCGCTTCCACGAGGCTCGGCTCTTCTCGCCCGCGCAGCTCGCCGGCTACGAGCCCTACGGCGCCGTCGCGGGCATCGTGGGCCTGGTAGTGGGCTTCGGCTGCAACTTCCTCACTGCCGTGCGCGTGGGGCGCCGGCACCTGCTGGTCAACGGCTACCACCGCGCGGTGGCGCTGCGCGCGCTGGGCCTCACGCACGCGCCCTGCATCGTGCAGACCGCGACCTGCGCCGACGAGCTGCAGATCGCGGCGCGCAGCCGCGTGGCCGAGCGGTCAGAGTTCTATTTTGAGTCGGCACGCCCGCCGCTGCTGCGGGACTTCTTCGACCCGAAGCTGCGCCGGCTGCTGCCGCTGCGTCCGCGCACGCGGCACATCGAGCTGAGCTTCGAGGTCCACGAGCACCTCGTGTCGGACTGAGGGCCGCCGGCCATGCTGCCGCGGGTCTCACACCAGCCGGCCCCAAGCGGGGACGGCGCGCGCGGCGCTGTCGCCGCGGTGCCGCTGTTCCGCCGCGAAGTGCTGGCCGAGCGCCAGGCGCAGTGGCTGGGCACGGTGCTGCTGGCGCCGCGTCTGTCGCACCGGCTGCTGACGCTGGTGGCCGCGCTGGCCGCGGCGGCCGTGGTGGCGCTGCTGTTCCTGGGGCACTTCACGCGCACTGCGCGCGTCAGCGGCTGGCTGGTGCCGCAACAGGGCGTGGTGCGCGTGTTCGCGCCGCGGCCCGGCGTGGTGCAGCGGCTGCACGTGAGCGAGGGCCAGGCGGTGCGCCAGGGCGAGGCGCTGCTCACGCTCTCCGACGAAGTGCAGAGCACCACGCTCGGCGCGGTGCAGGCGGAGGTGGCGCGCCAGCAGGCGCAGCGGCGCGAGAGCCTGCTGGCCGAGCGCGAGCAGCAGCAGCGGCTGCTGGCGCAGCAGCAGCGCGCGCTGGCCGACCGCGTGGCGGCGCTGCAGGGCGAGCTGCGGCAGAGCGAGCGCGAGATCGCCGTGCTGCAGGCGCGCCGTGCCATCGCGCTGCGCAACGAGCGGCTGCACCAGGAACAGTTCCGGCAGGGCTTCGTCTCGGAGATGCGGCTGCAGCTGGTGGAAGCCGAGCGGCTGGAGCAGGACGCGCGGCTGGGCGAGATCGAGCGCGGCCGGCTGGCGCTGGCGCGCGAGCGCATGGGCGTGGAGGCCGAGCTGGCCGACCTGCCGCTGAAGGCGCACAAGGACCTGGCGCTGATCGACCGCGAGCTGGCGCAGCTGGGCCAGGAGCGCGCGGAGGCCGAGGCGCGGCGCGAGATCGTGGTGAGCGCGCCGCACGACGGCACCGTCACCGCCATCCAGGCCGTGCCCGGCACCCTGGCCACCGCGGCCGTGCCGCTGCTGTCCGTGCTGCCCGCGGGCAGCCGGCTCGAAGCGCACCTCTACGGGCCCAGCCGCGCGGTGGGCTTCCTGCAGCCGGGCCAGCGCGTGCGGCTGCGCTACCAGGCCTTCCCATACCAGCGCTTCGGCCACCACGAGGGCGTGATCCAGAGCGTCTCGCGCTCGGCCGTGAGCCCGGCCGAGCTGCCGCCGCAGCTCGCCGGCGTGGCGGGCCAGGACGCCGGCGGCACCGCGCCGGGCGGCCGGGCCGAGCCCAGCTACCGCATCGTCGTGACCCTGGCGCGCCAGAGCGTGCTGGCCTACGGCCAGGAGCTGCCGCTGCAGCCGGGCATGGCACTGGAGGCGGACGTGCAGCTGGAGCGCCGGCGCCTGGCCGAGTGGGTGCTGGACCCGCTGTACGCGGTGAGCGGGAGGCTGCAGCCATGAGAGGAGGACCGGGCGCCGTGGCCGGCGCGCTGGAGCGCCTGGCGCTGGGCTGGGGCGCGCGGCTGCCGGTGGTGCTGCAGACCGAGGCCGCGGAGTGCGCGCTGGCCTGCCTGGCGATGGTGGCCGGCTGGTTCGGCGCCTCGTCCGAGCTGGGCGAGCTGCGCCGGCGCCTGCCGGTGTCGCTCAAGGGCGCGAGCCTGAAGGACCTCATCGGCATGGCCGAGCGGCTGGGCTTCGCCGCGCGCCCGCTGCGGCTGGAGCTCGACGAGATGCGCGCGCTGCGGCTGCCCTGCATCCTGCACTGGGACCTGAACCACTTCGTGGTGCTCCGGTCGGTCGGGCGCGACGCGGTCGTGATCCACGACCCGGCCGTGGGCGTGCGCCGGCTGGGCTTCGACGCGCTGTCGCGCCACTTCACCGGCGTGGCGCTGGAGCTCACGCCGCTGGCCGGCTTCCAGGACGCGCAGCCGCCGCAGCGGGTGCGCATGCGCTCGGTGCTCGGACGCCTGGCGGGCCTGCCCGGCGCGCTGGGGCAGCTGCTGGCGCTGGCCTTGGCCATCGAGATCTTTGCCGTCATCAGCCCGCTGTTCATGCAGTGGGTGGTGGACCACGCGCTGGTGAGCGCCGACCGCGAGCTGCTGACGGTGCTGGCGCTGGGCTTCACGCTGCTGCTGCTGCTGCGCGTGGCGGTGTCGGCGCTGCGCGGCTGGGTCGTCATCGCGCTGGGCGCCTCGCTCAAGGTGCAGGGGCGCGCCAACCTGTTCACGCACCTGCTCAACCTGCCCACGGCCTTCTTCGAGGCGCGGCACCTGGGCGACGTGATGTCGCGCTTCGCCTCGCAGGAGACCATCCTGCAGGCGCTCACCACGGACCTGGTCGAGACCCTGCTGGACGGCCTGATGGCGCTGCTGACGCTGGCGATCATGGTGGTGTTCGCGCCGCTGCTGGCCGCGGTGGTGGTGGGCGGCACGGTGCTGTACGCGCTGCTGCGCTGGGCGCTGTACGCGCCGCTGCGCCTGGCCTCGGCCGAGGCCATCGTCTGGAGCGCGCGGCGCGACAGCCACTTCCTGGAGACGCTGCGCGGCATCAAGGCCATCAAGCTGTTCAACGGCCAGGACGGCCGGCGCGCGCACTGGCTCAACCTGCTGGTGGAGGCGGTGAACCGCCAGCTCGGCACGCAGAAGCTGCGCCTCCTGCTGCGCACGGCCAACATGCTGCTCGTGGGCCTGCTGCTGATCCTGGTGGTGTGGCTGGGGGCGCAGCGGGTGCTCGACGGCGCCATGACGGTGGGCATGCTGCTGGCGTTCCTGGCCTACAAGGACCAGTTCCTGGGCCGCGTCAGCAGCCTCATCGACCGCGCGGCCGACCTGGCGATGCTGCGGCTGCACGCCGAGCGGCTGGCCGACATCGCGCTGACCGCGCCGGAAGCCGGCGCGGCGGGGCCCGCGCCGATGGCGCACGAGGAGGAGGCGTCGGCGCAGGCGGTGCCGGCCGCCGTCGAGGTGCAGGGGCTGCGCTTTCGCTACGGCGAGCATGAGCCCTGGATCCTGGACGGCCTGAGCTTCGCGGTGGGCGCGGGCGAGACGGTGGCGATCGTGGGCGCCTCGGGCTGCGGCAAGACCACGCTGCTCAAGATCCTGGCCAGCCTGCTGCAGCCGGTGCAGGGCGAGGTGCTGGTGGACGGCCGGCCGCTGGCGCGCATGGACAGCGCCGCGTGGCGCGCGCGCATCGGCGTGGTGATGCAGGACGACCAGCTCTTCGCCGGCTCCATCGCCGACAACATCTGCTTCTTCGCCGAGCGGCCGGAGGCGCGGCGCATCGAGGCCAGCGCGCGCCAGGCCTGCCTGCACGAGGAGATCGCCGCCATGCCCATGGGCTACGGCACGCTCATCGGCGACATGGGCACGGTGCTCTCCGGCGGGCAGAAGCAGCGGCTGCTCATCGCGCGCGCGCTCTACCGCCGCCCCGGCGTGCTGCTGCTGGACGAGGCCACCAGCCACCTGGACCTGGCCAACGAGCGCGCGGTGAGCGCGGCCATCCGCGCCACGCAGGTCACCCGCATCATCGTGGCGCACCGGCCGGAGACCATCCGCTCGGCCGACCGCGTGATCGACCTGGACCAGCTGCAGGAACGGGCCGCGGCCACCGCCCTGGCACAGCCGCGGCGCGCGTCGGCCTGAGAGGCGAGTGGCGCCGTCCGGGGTGCCGCGCGGAACGGCCCGTCCACGCGCACGCCCCGGCCGTGCATAAGTCTCACGCGCCGCCTCTTCGCGCCGAACGCCCCAGGCAGGCCCCGGGTCACCTTACGGGCGGTGTCAAGTTCGCCCGCTAAGCTGGCCCGCGCCCCCAGGTTCCGGTCCCGGGATGCCTGCGGCAGGCGTCCCGGCGCACCGGCCGCCGGCAGGGATTCCCGCAGTCATCCACGTCCCCGCAGTCCACCGCCCATGAAGCAGCCGCCCGCCATCCTGATCGTCGAGGACGAGGCCGTGATCGCCCTGGACCTGAAGCTGGAGCTGCAGGACATGGGCTACCGCGTGCTGGGACCCGCCACGTCGGGCGAGCAGGCGCTGCGGCTGGCGGCGCAGGAGCCGCCGGACCTGGTGCTGATGGACATCCGCATCCACGGCCCGCTCGACGGCGTGGACACCGCGGCGCGGCTGGGCTCCGGCGGCGGGCCGCCGGTGATCTTCCTGACCTCGCACAGCGACGACGACACCGTGGCGCGCGCGGCGCGCACCGCGCCGCTGGGCTTCATCACCAAGCCCTTCCAGCCGCGCGAGCTGCGCGCGGCCATCGAGGTGGCGCTGGCGCGCACGGCGCTGGAGCGCGCGCAGCGCGCCGCCGAGACGGCACAGGCGCAGCGCGACGCGCAGGTGCTGCTGCTCTCGCGCGCCAGCCACGAGATGCGCACCCCGCTCAACGCGGTGCTGGGCTTCGCGCAGCTGCTGCGCACCCTGCCAGGCAACGACAGCCCGCTGGCGCAGCGCTACCTCGGCCACATCGACGAGGCCGGGCACCAGCTGCTGGCGCTGGTGGAGGACCTGCTCGACCTGCAGCAAGGCGAGGACGGCCTGCGCCAGCTGCTGCAACCCGAGTCGCTGGCGCTCGCGGACTGCGTGCAGGCCGCGCTGGAGCCGCTGGCGGCACTGGCGCAGGCGCGGCGCGTGAGCGTGCACGGCCACGACGTCGCGCCGGCGCTGCGGGTACGCGCTGACGCGGCTCGGCTGCAGAAGGCGCTGGCGGCGCTGGCCTGCAACGCCATCCGCTACGGCCACGAGGGCGGCCACCTGTGGGTGCAGGCGCAGGCGCTGGAGGGGCGCGTGCGCCTCACGCTGGCCGACGACGGCGAGGGCATCGCACCGGAACGCCTGGCGCAGCTGTTCCAGCCCTTCGCGCGCGCGGGGCGCGAGCATTCGGCCATCCAGGGCGCGGGCCTGGGCCTGGCCACCGCGCGCACCCTGGTGCAGGCCATGGACGGCACGCTGGAGCTGCACAGCAGCCCCGGCCAGGGCACGGTGGTGAGCCTGGAGCTGCCCGCGGGCTGATCGCGGCACGTAGAAAAAACCGGACAGCGGACAGGGGGCACGCAAACCCGGGGAAACCCGTGATTGCCCGGTCATGCAATTGATCCACGTTAATCAGGACCATGATTTTCAAATCACGGCATGTCGCGTGAAATCTTTTCACGGACTTTGAAAGCGCTTTGAACATATATCGCACGGAGAATTTCCAAAGCGAACGGTCAATTAACGTTCGCCCTGCAGGGCTTGCAAAGCAGCCCAATATCCGAGGCCGGCAAGAGAAATAGATTCTTGAGTTATCCTCCTTGATGCTGCAGTGCAGCAACTTAACTTAAATCTTGCCATTCAGGTCGCGCGGGCGAATGCGGATGCCGCGCTTTTCCTGCCGAAGCCCGCGCATCGTCGCCACGGCTTGATCGCTCGGAACGTCGCGTGCCCATATCGACCTTGTTTCGCCAGCGCCAGCCAGGCCTGCGCACCCTGCTGACCTTGATGGCCCTGCTGCTGAGCACGCTGGTGGCGGGCGTGCTGGCGGCATTGCGCACGACGCAGCTCGACGAACAGGCACAGGCGGCCACCGGCGCGCTGGGCCTGCAACAGGCCGCGGGCGTGATGGCGGCGGTGGATTCGGACCTGGGCCGTTTCGGGCAGGAACTGCAGGCGCAGGCGCGGCTGATCGAGGAGCTGCGGCTGCTGGACCAGCCGCAGCGGCTGCAGGCCCTGGTGGCGCGCCTCTATGCCGGGCCCAGCTTTGGCTGGGCCGGCGTCACGGACGCGCAGGGCAGCGTGCGCGCGGCGCTGGACGGGCTGCTGGTGGACGTGAACGTGTCGCAGCGCGACTGGTGGGGCGCAGGACGGCGGGGACTGCACTTCGGTGACGTGCACGAGGCCAAGCTGCTGGCGGGGCTGCTGCCGCAGCTGCACTCGGGCGAGCCCTGGCGCTTCGTGGACGTGGCCGTGCCGCTGCGCGGCGCCGACGGCGGCTTCGCCGGCGTGCTGGCGCTGCACCTGTCCTGGCCGTGGCTGCGCGAGCGCATCGGTCTGTATGCCCGCACGGCGCCCGCCCAGGGCGCGCAGCTCTTCATCGCCGGGCGCGACGGCCGCCAGCGCCTGGGCCCCGGCGGCGAGGCGGGCGCGCCGCTGCCGCCGGCCGTGGTCTCGTCCCCTGAAGGCTGGGCGCTGCTGCAGTGGCCCGACGGCCGGCACTACGTCACCGCCTGGAGCGCCAGCCGCGGCAGCGCGCCCTACCCCGGCCTGGGCTGGGTGGCACTGGTGCGCACGCCGGTGGAAGCGGTGCACGCCGCCAATGCCACGGCGGCGCGCTGGACCTGGGGCGCGGCGGCGCTGGGCGTGGCGGGCACCACCGCGCTGGCGTGGCTGCTGTCCACGCTGGTGCTGCTGCCGCTGAGGCAGTTCGTGGCCCGCGTGCGCAGCATCGCCGGCGGCGCGAGCGTGCCGCCACCGCGGCTGCTGCCGGCGGAGTTCGCCCGCATGCACGAGGTGGTGCTGGAGCTGGTGCAGCGGCTGCACGAGAAGGAGGCGGCGCTGCGGGCCTCGCTGGAGGACGTGCGCGGCGGTTTCGACAGCGTGGGCCGCGCGCTGCCGGGCATCCTGCTCACGCGCGTGCACGGCCCTGACGGCGTGCACTACAGCCACCTCAGTGCCTCGGCCCCGCATTACCTGGGCGTGCCGCGGGACGAGATCCTGGCCGACCGCGGCGACCGGGCCTGGCTGCGGCGCGTCGAGGCCGAGGACGCGCGGCGCATCGCCGCGCTGCTGCTGCGCGTGGACGCCGGCGAGGCGCTGGACTTCGACTTCCGCGTGCTGGGCGACGACGGCCGCTGGCGCTGCCTGCACGCCATGCTGGTGCCGCGCGAGGACGGCCCGGCGACGGCGCGGCGCGTGGTGGACGGCATCGTGCTCGACGTCACGGCGCTGCAGGAAGCGCGCGCGCAGGCGCAGCGCGCCAGCGAGGCCAAGGACCGCTTCCTGGCCACCATGAGCCACGAGCTGCGCACGCCGCTCAACGCCCTGCTGGGCTACACGCAGCTGCTGCGCACGCGGCTGGCCGACGCGGAGGACCGGCACGACGCCGAGCGCATCGGCCAGGCCGGCGAGCAGCTGCTGCGCATCCTCAACGAGGTGCTGGACCTGACCAAGGTCGAGGCCGGGCGGATGGAGCTGGAGCAACTGCCGCTGCGGCTGGAAGCCGTGCTGCAGAACTGCCACGAGCTGTTCGCCCCCAACGCCGCCGCCCGGGGGCTGCAGCTCGCGCTGGCGCTGCCGCCGCGGCCGCTGCCCTGGGTGCTGGGCGACGCGGCGCGGCTGCAGCAGGTGCTGTCCAACCTGCTGTCCAACGCGCTGAAGTTCACGCACGAGGGCAGCGTGATGCTGGCGCTGGCGGTGGAGGACGGCGCCCTCGGGCCGGGGCCGCTGTGGGTGCGGCTGGAGGTGCGCGACAGCGGCATCGGCCTGAGCGAGGAGCAGAAGCGGCGCCTGTTCGAGCCCTTCCAGCAGGCCGACAGCGCCACGGCGCGGCGCTACGGCGGCACGGGGCTGGGGCTGTGGATCAGCCGCCGCCTGGCACAGGCCATGGGCGGCGACGTGGAGCTGGATTCCGCGCCCGGGCAGGGCACGACGGTGCGGCTGCGCCTGCCCTTCGAGCCCGCCCCGGACGCGGCGGTGGCACGGGCCGCCGGTGCGGCGGTGCCGGCCGCGCCCAGCGCCGCCGCCGGGCTGCGTGTGCTGGTGGTGGACGACGTCGCCATCAACCGCGAGGTGCTCGGCGCGCTGCTGCGCCACCTGGGCCACGGCGTGGAGGAATGCGGCGACGGCGAATCCGCCATCGAGCGCTTGGCCGCGCAGGACATCGACCTGGTGCTGTTGGACGTGGAGATGCCAGGCATGGACGGCCTGGAGGCGGCGCGCGCCATCCGCGCCCTGCCCGGCGCGGCGGGCCGCGTGCCGCTGTGGGCCGTCACGGGCCGCGCCTACGAGCAGGACGTGGCCCAGGTGCAGGCCGCGGGCATGGACGGGCACCTGAGCAAGCCGGTGAACTTGGCGGCGCTGGGCGAGGTGCTGCGCGCGGTGCAGGCACGGCGCAACGGCACGGCGGCGCCCTGAGGCCCGGATACGACGCGCAGTCCCGGTCCTTGGGCCGCCCGCTGCGCCCAGGAATCGCGAGTTGAGACCATGTCAACCCGGCCCGGCCCGCAGCTGGGTGAAAATGGCTCTTAATTTCACCACTTGAAAACAGGGATGAGCGACGAGAGCACCACCGTGCTCGGCGCGCTGCGACAGGCCTGTGCCGAACGGCACCAGGCCATCGAGGCGTTGCTGAAGCTCGACCAAGCGCTGGACCGCGAGCACTACGCGCACGTGCTCACCGGCTTCGGCGCCTTCGTGCCGTGCTGGGAGGCGCGGCTGCGCCCGCGGCTGCCGTGGCGGCTGCAGGGCTGGTTCGACGACCGCTCGCGGCTGCCGCTGCTGCAGCGCGACCTCGCGGCGCTGGGCCTGGCGCCGGCCGTGGTGGCCGACCCCGTGGCCGAGCTGGACCTGCCCGACCGGGCCTCGCTGTTCGGCTCGATGTACGTGCTCGAAGGCTCGGCGCTGGGCGGCAAGCTCATCGCCCGCCAGGTGCACGCGCAATGGGGCATGGGCCCGGACAACGGCGCGGCCTACTTCCACGGCTG
Organism: Azohydromonas australica DSM 1124; assembly: GCF_000430725.1. GTDB lineage: Bacteria > Pseudomonadota > Gammaproteobacteria > Burkholderiales > Burkholderiaceae_C > Azohydromonas > Azohydromonas australica. The sequence continues at coordinate 363,567 of NZ_KE387204.1, read as the reverse complement.
GGGACCGCACACCGGCGCGCTGTGGGCCGATTTCCGCGAGCGCCTGGCGCACGAGGTCGGCACCTCGGAGCAGGAGCGCCAGAGCGCCTGCGCCGCAGCCGTCGCCACCTTCGACGCGCTGCTGGGCTGTTTCCGCCAGGTGCTGGACGCGCCGTCGCCTGAGGAGGCCTGATGCTCAAGCCGATCCTGCTGGTCGAGGACGACGCGCGCGACCTGGAACTCACGCTGCTGGCGCTGGAGCGCACGCAGCTCGCCAACGAGGTGGTCGTCGTGCGCGACGGCGCCCAGGCGCTGGAATACCTGCAGCGCGAGGGCGAATGGGCCGGGCGTCCGGAGGGCAACCCGGCGGTGATCCTGCTGGACCTGAAGCTGCCCAAGCTCAACGGCCTGGAGGTGCTGCAGGCCGTGCGCGCCTCGGAGACGCTGCGCAGCATCCCGGTGGTGATGCTGACCTCCTCTCAGGAGGAGGCAGACGTGACGCGCAGCTACGCGCTGGGCGTGAACGCCTACGTGGTCAAGCCGGTGGAGTTCAAGCAGTTCATCGGCGCCATCGCCGAGCTGGGCATGTTCTGGGCGGTGATCAACGAACCGCCGCCGGGCTCGGTGCGCTCGCAGCGCCAGGCCAGCTGAGCCTGGCGCCAGATCCCGGCCCGCGGGCCGCGGCCGCGGCACCGGTACGCCGCTTGCTGAGCCCCGCCGATGCGCCGGCGAAAACCTGTTCCATACGCCGGCATGGCCGTGCTGCGCATGAATGAATGACACGAACCGATCACGCACAGGGATGAATGAAACAGGAGCGCCGGGCCGGCGCGCCGCTCGGGGGATGACGCATGGACCCGCTGCCGTTTGAGCTGGCCGAGTGCGCCAACGAGCCCATCCGCGTGCCCGGCGGCATCCAGCCGCACGGGCGCCTGGTCGCGCTTGCCGCCGACGACGGGCGCCTGGTGGCGTTCAGCGAGAACTGGCCCGCGGCGCCGTCGCTGGACGCGTGGTCGGGCTGGCTGCCGGCGCGGCTGGCCGCGCTGCGCCCCGGCGAGGCGCCCGCGCCGCTGGGCACCGTGGCGCTGGAAGGCCGGCGCTGGGACCTCACCGGCCACCGCGTGGACGCGCTGGCGCTGCTGGAGTTCGAGCCTGCGGCCGAGCCGCTGGGGCTGCAGGCGCCGGTGTACGACCTGGCGCGGCGATTCCTGCCGCGGCTCCAGGAGGCGCCGTCCGTCCCCGCGCTGCTGGCGCTGGCCACCGAGGAGCTGAAGCGGCTCACCGGCTTCGGGCGCTGCCTGGCCTACCGCTTCGACGACGAGGGGCACGGCGAGGTGCTGGCCGAGTCGCTGGACGCGGGCTACGACGCCTACCTCGCGCACCGCTTCCCGGCCTCGGACATCCCGCCGCAGGCCCGGCAGCTGTACCTGCTCAACCAGATCCGCCTGATCCCGGACGCCAACTACCGGCCCGTGCCGCTGCGCTGCGTGGACGCGCGCTGGCGGCCCACGGACATCGACCTGTCCTGGGCGGCGCTGCGCAGCGTCTCGCCACTGCACCTGGAGTACATGCGCAACATGGGCACGCTGGCGTCGATGTCGGTGTCCATCGTCGTGCGCGGGCGGCTGTGGGGGCTGATCTCCTGCCACGACCATGCGCCGCGGCCCGTGTCGTTCGAGACGCGCGTGGCCTGCGAGCACCTGGCGCGGCTGGTGTCGCTGCAGATCGAGGCGCGCGAGGACAACGCCGAGGTAGCCACGCGGCTGGAGCTGCGCCAGATCACGCTGGAGATCGTGTCGCACCTGGCCGAGAGCGACGCCACGCTGCGCCGGATCGCCGAGGAGCCGGTGCTGCTGCGCCTGGCGCGCGCTGCCGGCGCGGCGGTGGTGCTGGACGCCGAGTGCTGGACCCTGGGCGCGTGCCCGCCGGCGCCGCGCATCCAGGAACTGACCAAGCGCATCGCGCTGCACGGGCGTGAGCTGTTCCACACCGACCGGCTGTCGGAGCTGCTGCCGGAGATGGCCAGCGGCGACACCGCCTCCGGCGAGGGCGGGCATGCCGCCGCCGGGGTGCTGGCGATCTCCATCTCGCAGGTGCACCGGCACTGGATCCTGTGGTTCCGGCCCGAGGTGGTGCAGACGGTGCGGTGGGCGGGCAACCCGCGCAAGACGGTCTCGGCGGACGACGGGCGGCTGCATCCGCGGCGCAGCTTCGAGAGCTGGCAGGAGCAGCTGCGCGGGCGCTCGCTGCCCTGGACCGGCGGCGAGCTGGCCGCGGCGATGGAGCTGCGCCAGGCGCTCATCGGCATCGTGCTGCGCCGCGCCGAAGAGATGGCCGAGTTCGCCACCGAGCTGGGCCGCGTCAACAAGGAGCTCGAAGCCTTCTCCTACACCGTCTCGCACGACCTGCGCGCGCCCATGCGCCACATCGCCGGCTACGTGGACCTGGTGCTCGACAGCGACGACGCGCAGCTGGGCGAGCGCTCGCGGCGCTACCTCACCCACGTCAAGGAGGCCGCCACCTACGCCGGGCGGCTGGTGGACGCGCTGCTGGACTTCTCGCGCATGGGGCGCGCGGCGCTCAAGCGCAGCGAGATCGACACCAACCTGATGGTGGCCGAGCTCGTGCGCGAGCTCTCGCAGCCGGGCGAGCGGCCGGTGCGCTGGCAGGTGGCGCCGTCACTGCCTGCCCTCTGGGGCGACCCGCTGCTGATGCAGGTGGTGGTGCGCAACCTGCTGGGCAACGCGCTCAAGTACAGCCGCGGGCGCGACCCCGCGGTGATCGAGGTGCTGCCCCTGCGCCGGCCCGACGGCGCCGGGCTGGAGGTGCGCGACAACGGCGTGGGCTTCCAGATGAAGTACGTGGACAAGCTCTTCGGCGTGTTCCAGCGCCTGCACCCGGCCGAGGAGTTCGAGGGCACGGGCATCGGCCTGGCCAACGTGCGCCGCATCGTGGAGCGCCACGGCGGCAGCGTCTGGGCGCGGGGCGAGCCCGGGCACGGCGCGACCTTCGGTTTCTTCCTTCCTTCCCGAGCCCAGGAGCCTTGATGCTCAAGCCCATCCTTCTCGTCGAAGACGACCCCCGCGACCTGGAGCTCACGCTGGTGGCGCTGGAACGCAGCCAGCTCGCCAACGAGGTGGTCATCGTGCGCGACGGCGCCATGGCGTTGGAATACCTGCAGCGCGAGGGCGAATGGGCCACACGCCCCGCCGGCAACCCGGCCGTGATCCTGCTGGACCTCAAGCTGCCCAAGGTCAACGGGCTGGAGGTGCTGCAGGCCGTGCGCGCCTCGGAGACGCTGCGCAGCATCCCGGTGGTGATGCTGACCTCCTCGCAGGAGGAGTCGGACGTGGTGCGCAGCTACGCGCTGGGCGTGAACGCCTACGTGGTCAAGCCGGTGGAGTTCAAGCAGTTCATCAACGCCATTGCCGACCTGGGCATGTTCTGGGCCGTGCTCAACGAGCCGCCGCCGGGCTCGGTCAAGGCCACGCGGCCGCAGGAATGAGCGGGAGGAGCACGGGCATGAGCGAATTCCGCGACCAGCCGCTGAGGGTGCTGTTGCTGGAGGACTCGCGCTTCGACGCCGAGCTGATCCGCGAGGCGCTGCGCAGGCACTACCCGGGCGCGGCGATGCGCGTGGTGTGCGACGAGGACGGCTTCACCGAGCAGCTGCGCGGCGGCGATCTGGAGCTGATCCTCTCCGACTACGAGCTGCCGGGCTTCAGCGGCGCGCAGGCGCTGGAGCTGGCGCGCGCGCTGGCGCCGGGCGTGCCCTTCATCTTCGTCTCCGGCGTCATTGGCGAGGACAACGCGGTGGAGCTGCTCAAGCGCGGCGCCACCGACTACGTCAGCAAGAGCCGCCTGGAGCGGCTGCCGCTGGTGCTGGAGCGCGCGCTGCGCGAGGCGGCCGAGCGCGACGGGCGCGGGCGCGCCGAGCGCCAGCTGCGCGAGGCCGACGCGCTGTTCGCGCGCGTGGTGGACGCGCTGCACGACTACGCGGTGGTGGTGCTGGACACCGAGGGCCGCATCCGCAGCTGGAACCGCGGCGCGCAGGACGTGTTCGGCTTCGCGCGCGAGCAGGTGCTGGGCCACCGTGCCGACCTGCTCTACACGGCCGAGGACCGGCAGGCGCTGGTGTTCGAGTCGGGGCTGGAACAGGCGCTGCGCGAGGGCAAGGCCGCGGACGAACGCTGGATGCTGCGCATCGACGGCACCCGGCTGCGCGCGGAAGGGCTGACCACGCCGCTGTTCGACGACGCGGGGCGGCACAGCGGCTTCTGCAAGCTGGTGCACGACGTGACGCAGGCGCATGCGCACGCGGCGCGGCTGCGCGCGGCCAAGGAGGAGGCGGAGCAGGCCAACCGGGCCAAGGACCGCTTCCTGGCCATGCTCTCGCACGAGCTGCGCACGCCGCTGACGCCCATCGCCTCGGCGGTGTACCTGCTGGAGCAGGTGGCGCAGATTCCGGCGCAGTACCGCAAGCTGCTGCCGATGATCCGGCGCAACGTGGCGCTGGAGGCACGGCTGATCGAGGACCTGCTCGACCTCACCTCCATCACCGCCGGCAAGCTCACGCTGCACCTGCAGCCGGTGGACCTGCACCGGCTGGTGCACGCGGTGGCGGAGATGCTGGCCGACGACATCGGCGCCAAGCGGCTGCGGCTGACGCTGGCGCTGGAGGCGACGCACAGCACCGTGATGGCCGACGAGGCGCGCATGCAGCAGGTGCTGTGGAACGTGGTGCGCAACGCCATCAAGTTCACGCCCGAAGGCGGGGGCATCGTGCTGCGCACGTCGAGCGCGGACGGCGAGTTCAGCTTCACCTGCACCGACGACGGCATCGGCATCGCCGCGGAGGCGCTGCCGCAGCTGTTCACGGCCTTCCGCCAGGCCGACAGCGACGTGCCGCGGCGCTTCGGCGGGCTGGGGCTCGGGCTGGCCATCGCGCGCGGGCTGGTGGGCGAGCACGGCGGGCACATCGAGGCCGCCAGCGACGGCCTCGGCCTGGGCACCACGTTGACGATCCGCGTGCCGCTGTCGCAGCAGGCGCCGCAGCCCGTGGACGGCGCGGCGCTGCCGGCGCAGGACGAGGACTACGGCACGCGGCTGCTGCTGGTCGAGGACAACGAGGACGCGGCCGAGGCGATGCGACTGTCGCTGGAAGACCTGGGTTACCGCGTCACGCACGTGGGCACGCGCGCGGACGCACTGTCGGTGGCGCGCCGGGACCGCTTCGACGTGGTGCTGACCGACCTGGGCCTGCCCGACGGCAGCGGCATCGACGTGGGGCGCGAGCTGTGCGGCTCCTGCCCCGTGATCGCCCTCAGCGGCTACGGCACGCCCTCGGACGTGGAGCGCTCGACGCGCGCGGGCTTCTCAGGCCACGTGGTGAAGCCGGCGGACCCGAGCGCGGTGCATTCGCTGGTGCAGCGGGTGCTGGCGCAGCGGGCGGCGTGAGCGCGGTGTAAAGCCGCGGCGGCTCGGCAGCAGCGTCAGGTGCGCGGCTGCCGCATCGCCTGCTGGATCTTCTTGTCGGTCTTGTACTGGCTCAGCGCGTACACCGCCCAGATGGCGGCCGGCAGCCAGCCCAGGAGAGTGATCTGCAGGATCAGGCAGATGACGCCGGCGATCGGCCGGCCGATGGTGAAGAAGACGACGAAGGGCAGGAATATCGCGAGCAACAGGCGCATGAAAGGGCTCCAGGTCCGGGGCAGCGTCGGCTGCCCGGTCAGCAAGCGCCATACCGCCGCGCGCCGCGGGCAGTGGAAGCAGCCTGAAGCTCAGCCCGTGGACCGGGCCTGCTCGTAGGCCGGCAACCCGTCGTCGAGATGAACCCAGCGCAAGCGGCTACGGACCCAGGTGTGGTCCTCGGGCGGAAGCGACTCGGGGTCGTCCAGGGTGCAGGTGGTGACGTCGATCTCGCCGGGCGCGCGGCTGCTCTCGAAGGTCAGCGGGCTGCCGCACTGCGGGCAGAAGCTGCGCGTGCCGTGCTCGCTGGAATTGAAGCGCGCCGGCGTGCCCTGGACAAAGCGGAAGTCCGCGCGCGGCACGCTGAACCAGGCCACGAAGGGCGCGCCGCTGCTGCGCCTGCAGGTGGCGCAGTGGCAGTTGGTCAGGTGAAAGGGCGTACCGCCGGCTTCGTAGCGCAGCTGGCCGCAGAGACAGGCACCGGTGAGCATCGAGCGCTCCTTCTCGGGAGGGGTGGAAGGCGCATGGTGCCCGAGGTCCTGAAAGAGAACCGGCCCGCGCCCGGGCCGGTTCCACTGCACACCACACATCGCCGCTGTGAAGCGGCTGTGGTATTCACCAGTAATTCAGATGGTGCTTCATCGCCCATGCCAGCGCGAAATCCACCGCGGCGGGTTTCAGGTGCAAGCTTTCCATGGCCATCCACACCCAGAGCAGCGCAACGTTCATAGCGAGACCCCTTGCTGAATATAGGTCCAGGCCCGGTAGCGGCCTTGGACAGATACTAGCGTGCCCCCTCGAAACAACCCGCGCAAGCCGCGGTTATTTATGCTCCCAGGAGGAGACTCCTGGGGAAGAATCCGGAGCATCGGGACAAAACTCCTGGGCGGGATAACCCCAAAAAGAGGGGTTGGAAAATCAGTCGCCAGCCTCTACGCGCTCGTCGATTTCCTGGAATACCTCCTTGGCGACCAGCAGCGCGTTCACCGCGGCCGGGAACCCGGCATACACCGCCATCTGCATGATGACCTCGACGATGTCCTGCTTCGAGCAGCCCACGTTGAGCCCGCCCTGGATATGGGCGCGCAGTTCCTTGGGCGAATGGCCAAGCGTGACCAGCGAGGCGATGGTGGCGATCTGGCGCTCGCGTGGCGAGAGAATGCCGCGGGCGTAGATGTCGCCGTAGGGAAATTCGATGATGAAGCGCGCAAACTCCGGTGCAATATCGCCCAGCGCCTTCATCACGCCTTCGCCGATATGGCCGTGAATGCTGGAAAGCGTGGCCTGCCCACGCTGGAAGCGGTCTGAATCCATGTACTGAAATCCCGGAGTGGCAAAACCCGCCATCTTAAAAGCCGGGACTTGCCGGCCGTGGACGGCGCGGCCGGCCGGGCTCAGTGCGCCGAGCTGCGCAGCGCCTCGCGCGCGAGTTCGTCGATGCGGGCGGTGATGTTGGACAGCTCCTTGGTCACCACCGAGAACTCCCGGCCGGAGGACTGCGCGCGGGCCGCGGCAATCTGGGCGTTGAACAGCACGATGCGCGCCTCCTTGGCGATGGATTCGATCTCGCTGATCACGCCCACGAGCTGCTTCTTGGCCTGCTGCGCCTGCCGTCGCGCCAGGTCCTCGTACAGCTGCGTGATGCCGTTGAGCGTGCCCAGCAGCGGCGTGGCGCTCTCCACCAGCCGGTTGAGCAGCTCGGCCGAGCCGCGCACCTTGTTGCCGATGGTGTCCTGCGTCTGCCGCGCCAGCTCGATGAATTCCCTGATCGCCCGGTCGCCGCCGTCCGTCACATAAGCCTGCTGCAACTCGGGGCAGAAGATTCCCGGCATTTCGGAATTTCCCCGCATCAGGTCGGCATGGGCTTTCTCGAATATGGAAAGCGCTTCCCGTGAGACCTCCAGCGCACCGGCTTTTCCCTTGAGCGCCAGCACGGCGTAGAGCACGACGCGCTGGGAGGTGAAACGCCGGCGCCCGGAAAGGTTGATGAGTTTCCCGAATACCTCGCCGGTCAGGCTCGATTTGGGCGCGGCAACGGCATGCTGGCCGGCGCGTTGAATGGCAGGCGCCGCAGTAATGATCTGCATGAATCAACCCTCCTTTGGTCTCTACCGTTTCGCGCACCACGACAGGGCGCAAATTTCTCCTTGACGTGAAGCAAGCAGGATCCGTACCGGGGAAACCCCAGTCGTCCTTGCGAAGGGAAACTTCAGGCGGGATTCCAGCGCAGGGTGATGACAGTGGAGCGCTCCAGGGCGGCCCAGCGGTGGTGCAGCCCCGCGCCCCAGGCGGCGTAGTCGCCGGGACGCTGCAGCAGCACGCTGCGCGTGAGCGCGGCGGGGAAGTCGGGATCGGTGCTGAAGTCGATGCGGAAGCGGGAGCCGGCGCTTGTCAGGATTGACACCGTGCGCCCTTCGCTCAGTGGCTTGCCCAGGCCGCTCTCGTGGCCCGCAGGGTGGTCGAACCACTTGACGCACAGGCCTTGCACGGGCTGGTCCTGCGGCACGTGCAGCAGCTCGCCAGGACCGTGGCGCGACCAGTCGCTGAAGCCGATGAACCAGCCCGTGCCCTGGGTGTCGGCCTCAAACGCGTTGCCGGTGATGAGATCCATGGCGTCGGTGTCGTCGATGCAGTTTTGGCGCTGGCTTTCTGGCGCGGGCCACGCGCCTGGCCCGGCAAGGCGTTCAGGCTGAAGGGGTGGCGGCTGGACCGGAGAAGGGGCTGATGGCCGGACCGCAAACCGCGCCGTCAGCGCCAGCCCCGGGCTCCTGCCCCAGCAGCAGTTCCGGAAGGTTTGCGGCACCCCACTGGGGCGGGCGCGGAGCCGGCGGCACGGGCTCCCAGGAGAAGCGTTCTCCTGGCTGTGACAGCGGCAAAGGCGAGGGCGAATCGCTCGCGTCGGCTGCAACTTCCACGCCGAGCCAGTCGAGCACGCGCCTGTGCCAGGGAAGAGCAGACGGGGCGGATGGAGCGTCCATGAGCGCGGAGTTGCAATCGCCGTTCCAAAAATGGTGCGCTGCACAAGAAAAGTCCCGCGATCCGGGGAAATTCTGGGGCTGGGATTCCGGACTGGCCGGGCCGGGAGCCGCGCACGGGGGCCTCCTCGGTGAACTGGGCGCCAATGTCCGCGAGACCGGCTTCACGGCTTCCGCGTGTTTCCCCGGGGCCGAGCGGCAAAAACCCGCCTCAGCGTGAAAAAACTGCGGCCAGCGCCTACGGGAACACGGCATGCCCGCCTACAGCGCCGGCCCGGCTGCTGTTCCAGAGTGAAACGGCCGGCAGATGCCGGCAAGAACCCACAAGGAGCACGAGATGAACAAGGACCAAGTGAAGGGACGCGTCGACGACGCCAAGGGCCGCATCAAGGAGGCCGCCGGCGATCTCACCGGCAACCGCCAGATGCAGCAGGAAGGCCGCGTCGATCAGGTCGGCGGCACCGTGCGCAAGAACGTGGGCGACGCCAAGGAAGAGGTCAAGAAGGGCATCGACAAGCTCTGAGCCGCATGACGCCGTTCACGACCCCGGGGCTGCCGCACCGGTGCCCCCTGCCCGCGCTGTGGGCGCACATCGAGCCTCCCGAGCCGGTGATGCCGCCCTCGCCCGCACCGGCGCCGCTACCTCCGGGGCCGCCGCCCATCGGCGACCCGGTTCCCGGCCCCACGGATCCCACCCCGCCGGCTCCCCCGCCACCGGCGCCGATGTAGTCAGGCAACGCGTCGCGCCGGCGCGCCTCAGTGCGCGCCGTTCGCGGCGCCTTCGTCCGCCACCCGCAGGCCCAGGCCCCGCAGCAGCGCCGCGGCGGCCAGGGCGCACAGCGCCAGCGTCCACACGACCACCGCGCCGGTGGGCCAGTCCAGCAGCGCCGACAGCGCCAGCCCCAGCACGTAGCCCGCCACGCCCACGGCGTAGCCCGCCAGCAGCCGCGTGCGGCCGCGCAGCGCAGTGGTGGCCAGCGCCGGGACGATCAGGCTGGTGAACACCAGGTACACGCCCACCAGCTGCACCGAGGCCGTGACCGCCAACGCGAAGGCGGCGTAGAAGCCCAGCCGGCCCAGCCGCCGCGTCAAGCCCGAGGCCATGGCGCCCAGCAGCAGCAGCGTCAGCAGCGCCAGCCCCACGAGCTGCGGCGGCTGCACCCACAGGATCTGCCCGACCAGCAGGTCCTTCAGGTGCTCGCCGCCATGCGGGTTGTTGGCCAGCAGCAGCAGGCCGGCGCAGGCCGCCAGCACGAACAGCACGCCGATGAGCGCCTCCTGCTGGCGCGGCGCGCGCCGCTCGGTCCAGGTCAGCAGCAGCGCGCCCAGCAGTGCCGCGCCCACCGCCGCGGCCTGCACCGCCAGGCCGCCCTCGGGCAGTCCCAGCGTGTCGGCCGCGATCACGCCCAGGCCGGCGATCTGCGCGATGGCCAGGTCGATGAACACGATGCCGCGCTCCAGCACCTGCACGCCCAGCGGCACGTGCGTGGCCAGCACCAGCAGCCCGGCCAGCAGGGCCGGGACCAGGATGCCGGGGTCCAGCGCGTCCCAGTTCATTTCTTCTGCCCCGCCGCGGCCAGCAGCCGCATCAGCGTGTCGTCGTAGAGGCCGAACAGGTCCTTGGCCGCGTCGCTGCCGCCCACGGTGAAGGGCAGCTTCACGGACGGGATGCCGGCGTTGCCGCTGAGCCAGTCCGAGGGCTTCGGGTCCTGGTAGGCGGCGTGGATCACCATCCGGGCCGGCGTAGCCTTCAGCGTCGCCAGCACGCCCTGCAGCTGCGCCACCGAAGGCTCCACGCCCGGCTTGGGCTCCAGCACCGCCACTTCCTTCAGGCCGAGCCAGTCGTAGAGGTACGGAAAGCCCTTGTGCTGCGACGCCACCGGCAGGCCCCTGAGCGGCGCGGCCTGCGCGTTCCAGCGCGCCAGCGCCTGCTGCCAGCGCTGGCCGAAGTCGCGCTCGCGCTGCTGGTAGTCGGCGGCATGCGCGGCGTCGATCTGCTGCAGCCGAGCCGACAGCGCCGTGGCCACCAGCGCGATGTTGCGCGGGTCGGTCTGGATGTGCGGATTGCCCGCCGCGTGCACGTCGCCCTGGGAGCGGTCCAGCTGCGTGGGCACCTCCAGCTTGCGCACCACCGAGGCAGCCTCGAAGTAGCCGGGCCGCCCCGGCTGCACCTCGGCGTTGCCCGATTGCTGCAGCAGCACCGGCAGCCAGCCCACCTCCAGCTCCGCGCCGGTACAGAACACCAGGTCGGCGTTGCGCGCGCGGGCCACGAGGCTGGGCCGGGCCTGGATCTGGTGCGGGTCCTGGCGCGCGCTGGTGGCCACGGCCACGTCCACCTGCGCGCCGCCGATCTCCATCGCCAGCGCGCCCCACTCGGGCTCGCAGGCCAGCACCTTCACTTTCGCCTGGGCCGGCGCGCCCAGCAGGGCCAGGGGCAGCGCGGCCAGGGACAGGAAGAAATGACGTTTGTTCATGCGGAACACCTCGGGATTCGGGTCAGAAGCCGTGGGCGCCATGCGCGCCCAGGCTCATCTGGTATTGCAGGAAGACCTGCCGGTCGCTGCCGCCTTCGCGGGCGCGGTCCTGCGCGAACTGCAGCCGCACGCGCGAGAACTCGCTCGGGCTGTAGTCGAGCATCAGCGTGTGCTTCTTCGGCTTGAAGCCGGTGCCGGCCGCGAGGCCGGAGGCGTCGTCGGGCGTGCCCGCGTCCAGCCGCTCTGTGCGCAGGCCCACGCGCCAGCGCGGCATGAACTGGTAGAGCCCCTGCAGGTACCAGCCGGACTGCGTGGAGCGGAAGTCGCCGCCCGTGCCGTCCTCCAGCGCCAGCGCGCCGCTGCGCCGCGCCTGCAGGTACTCGCCCTGCAGTTTGAAGTTGGTGCGCGTGGCGTTGCCGTCGGGCGCCCATTTCCACACCGCGTCGGCGATCCACACGCGCGTGCGCCCGGTGAAGAAGGTGGAGGTGTCGTCCGCGGCCAGGCCGACCAGCTCCTGGCCGGTAGCGCGCGCCTGCAGCACCGACACGCCGGCGCGCCAGCTGTGGCTGTCGCCCACGTCGCCACCGGTGTGCAGGCTGAAGGAGCGCATGCCCGCGCCGTTGCCGCTGTTTCCACCGCCGGGGAAGCTGCCCCCGCGGCCCACCTCGGCGCTCAGCTCGATGAGCTGGTCGGTGGGCGCGATCCAGCGCAGCTGCAGCCCGTCGTCGCCGTACTGCGTGCCCAGCAGCGCCTGGTAGGCCAGCGGGTTGTCCACGAAGTCCCAGGTGTGGGCGTGCTGCGGGTTGAGGTAGCCGACGTTGGAGAAGAAGCGCCCGGCGCGCAGCGTGAAGCCGCGGCCCAGCGAGGTGGTCTCGACGAAAGCCTCCTCCACGGAGAACTCGTTGTCCGGATGCAGCGCGAAGCTCGCCGCGCCGCGCAGCCACGGGTCGATGCTGGCGCTGAAGCGCAGCTCGCTCTCGCCCAGGCCCAGGCCGCGCGGGCCGGGGCCGGCCTCGGCATCCGGCGCGAGTCCGAAGCCGCTGATGCGGTAGCCCTCGGGGTCGCGCGAGGTGCGCGTGTACTGCCCCGACAGGATCAGCGAGACGGCCGGGTTGAAGGCGTTGCCGCCGGGCGCCGCGGCCATGCCGGCCGGAGCCGCCACGGCGGCTGTGCTCACCGTGCCGGGGGACGCGGCGGCAGGTGCTCCCGCAACGGCCGGCGCGGGAGAAGCCGGAGCGGTGCCTTCGGCCGCCTTGAGCCGCTGCTCCAGCGCCTGCAGCCGCGCCTCGTAGGCGCTGCGCAGGGCCTGGATCTCGTCGCGCAGGGCTTGCAGCTCGGGGTTGGAAGAGGAGGTTTGGGCCACGGCAGGCCCGGCCAGGGCCATTGCCAGGACCGCGGGCAAGAAAGACTTGTTCAAGAGGAAATTCCTTCACGCGAGGACGTGCACGGCCGCACCCGGCATGCGCACGCGAAGGCGCACCGGGCACGGCGTTGGGACGGTCAATGCGTGAAGGCGGGCGGCGCGCGGCTGCGGTAGACCGGCGCCGGCGCGGGCAGCCAGGGCTGGGAGACGGCCACCGCGGGCGCGGCCTGCGCCACGTCCAGCGGCGGCAAGCTGGGCAACGCTGCCGGCAGCGCGCCGCCGGCCACGGTGGCGGCGGTGATGCACAGCTCGCAGTGCGCGGCGTGCAGCGCCTGCTGCTCGTCGGACGTGCCCTGCCCGCCCGCCAGGTGCGACACCGCATGCCCCGCCGCCACGGCCTGCGCCAGCGGCAGCAGCAGCATGAGCAGCCACGCGATGAAGCGCGGCGGCAGGTTGAGGCGGAAACGGGGTCGCATGGGAGGCGCGATCTTAAGGGCTCACCGCGGAGACGGGCGCCGGCAGCCGGCCATCAGGACGGCGCGCCGAAGTTGAGGGCGCACCGGCCTCGGCACCTCAGGGCTTGGGCTGCTGGGTGCGCTTCCAGTCCTCCACCGCCTTGAGCATGGCGCCGACGTGGCCGTCCGGGCTCAAGCTGGAGTACACCGACAGCACCTTGCCCTGCGGGCTGATGGCGTAGGAGATGCGGTCGGCCACGTCGCGCTTGATCCACAGCGCCGCGTCGTAGTCCTTCATGACGCGCGCGCCGGCATCGGCGGCCACGGCGAAGCGGTTGCGGCAGGCCTCGACCGAGAATTTCTGCAGCGTGCCGATGTCGTCATTGGACATGCCGATCACGGTGGCCCCCAGCGACTCGAACACCGGCGTGGCCTCGGCGAAGGCATGGGCCTCGACGGTGCAGCCGCTGGTGAAGGCGCGCGGATAGAAGTACAGCACCACCGGTCCCTTGCGCAGGGCCTCGGCCAGCTTGAAGGTGAAGGTCTTGCCGCCCAGCGCCGCCTCGGCCGTGAAGTCCGGGGCGTTTGCGCCCACGGGCAGCGCCGCCCGTGCGGGCACGGCGCCCACCAGTGCTGCCAGCAGACCGGTTGCGGCCAGGGCGGCACGCCAACGCGAATCGCTCATGCGAAAGCTCCTGCAAATGGAATGCGGGGCACTTTACGCCCCCGGCTCCAGGACAATCCGGACCTTTGACGCAATCACAGAAAGCCCGCCGTGGACTATCCGCAGTACGACCCCTCCCTCCCCGACCGTCCGCTGAGCGACGACGAACTGGGCAAGCTCGATGAAACCCTGCTGTCGCTGCCCTCCGAGGCCGCGATGAACGTGGAAGCCCTGGACGGCTACTTGACCGCGCTGCTGCTGGCGCCCACGCCGGTGGCCTCGCTGCAAACCGCGCAATGGCTGCCCGTGGTGTGGGGCGGCGACGGCGACGACGGCAAGCCTTTCCCCAGCAACCGCAAGCGCAAGGACACCGCCGTGCTGGTGCTGCGCCACCTGAACAACATCGCCACGCGGCTGCGCGAGGCACCCGACGACTGGGAGCCGGTGGTGAGCGTGGCGGAGGTGAAGGGCCAGGAGCTGGTCGATGCCGAGGACTGGTGCATCGGCTTCCTGCAGGGCGCGGCGCTGGACCCGGACGGCTGGGGCCCGCTGTTCGACGACCCGACACTGGGCGACGTGCTGGCGCCCATCGTGCTGCTGGGCGGCGACGAGGCCGGCCTGAGCGAACCCGAGCGCGAGCGGCTGCAGGACCCGCAGTCCCGCGACGAGCTCAGCCGCGCGGCGGTGGACGCGGTGCTGGTGCTGCTGGAGCTGCGCCAGGGGCGGACGGAAGCGGAGGGCTGAGACGCCACCAGCGAGCGTGCCTGCGCACGCTCGTGCGGGCGGCGAAGGGGCCGAGCTCTGCGAGGACGCGGCCGGCAGGGCTAAACAGCCTCCCCAACCCGCACGAACACCAGCACCAGGTTGTTGGCCGGCATCGCCACCGTCTCCTGGAGCACCAGCCCGGCCTCGCGCGCTGCATCCGCCACGTCGGCCACGCGGCGCAGGCCCCAGGCCGGGTCGCGTGCGCGCAGGTCGGCGTCGAAGGCCAGGTTGCTGGGCGCGGTGGGCACCTCGTCCTGGATGAAGGGGCCGTAGACCAGCAGCGGCGCGCCGGGGCGCAGATGGCGCCCGGCGCCCCGCATCAGTCCGGCGCAGCAGTCCCAGGGCGCGATGTGCAGCAGGTTGGCGCAGTAGGCGGCGTCCAGCCCGGCCGGCACGCCGCTCCACTGCGGCGCGCGCACGTCCAGCACCAGCGGCGGCAGCACGTTGGGCACGCCTTCGCACCAGATGCGGATGGACTCCAGCGACGCCGCGTCGCCCTCGCTGGGCAACCAGCGCCACTGGGGTAGCGCCGCGCCGAAGTACGCCGCGTGCTGGCCGCTGCCGGCGGCGATCTCCAGCACGAGGCCGCCCTCAGGCGGCAGCACGCGCCGCAGCACCTGCAGGATGGGTTTTCGGTTGCGCTCGGCGGCGGGGCTGTGGCGGATGTCCATGGCGCCGATGCTACGGGGGCCGCCGCGCGGCCCGGGCCATGGCATGGGCATCGCGGTTGCCGTATCCGCGCCTCTCGACTTTGCTTCAGCCGCAGGAGGACGCCGCCATGCCCCCCGTTCCCGACATCCACCAACCCTCCACCGACCAGCGCCCGGGCTCGGGCTCGGGCCTACAGCGCGCCACCGAGTGGCTGCGGGAGTTGAAGCGCTTCGACGACCAGCGCCCCAGCGTGCCAGGCGAGCACTGGTTCGCCTTCGGCACCGGCGCTGCACTGCTGTGGCGCGGCCGCCGCTCCCCCAGCGCGCTGCTGCGCACCGCGGCCACCGTGGGCGGGCTGCTGTTCATGGCGCGCGGCCTCAGCGGCCGGGACGGGCTGGTGGCCAAGCTGCGCCGGCGCTGAATCAAGGCGCGGAAGCGGCCGGCGCACCGCTTGTGGGCGCTATCCGACAAGCGCACGCGTTCCCGTCCGATGGTGAGCGCTCGTCCCCGCGCGCAGCCTGTGCGCATGGCCGGCATCGGCCCCTGCAAACGGAGACGACCATGCTCAAGACCCTTCCCCGCCGCGTTGGCCTGCTGGCCGCCCTGGCCGCCGCGCTCCTTGCCGGCGGCTGCGCCAGCATGGACCGGTGCGACCGCAACACCGCCGTGGGCGCCGCCGTCGGCGGCGTGGCCGGCTCGGTGCTGACCGACCAGAGCACCCTGGGTACCGTCGGCGGCGCCGTCGCCGGCGGCGTGCTGGGACGCGGGCGCGGGTGCTGAGCGAGGTCGAAGCCCAGCGTGCAGGGGAAGCGGCGCCTAGCCCTGCTTTCCCTTCCATCCCTCGAAGCGCCGGCGCCACTCGTGCATCGGCGAGCCCGGCGGGTGCTGCTGCGAGGCGGCCAGGCGCTCGATCAGCTTCTCCTGCTCGCGCGTGAACTGCGCCGGGAACAGGGGCTTGACGTCCACGATGTAGTGCGCCCGCGGCCCGCCGTGCGTCTTCGGGTAGCCCTGGCCGCGCAGCCGGTAGCGCAGGTGGCGCCGGTCCAGCCGCAACTGCTGCATGCCGCCGAGCGTGGGCACCTCGATCCAGCGGTTGGCCATCCACAGGAAGCCGTCCACCGGCATCTCGCAGTGCAGCGTGCCGTCCGGGTCCAGCCGGAACAAGGGGTGCTCGCGCAGCATCACGTGCAGCTTGAGCCGGTCGCCGTGCGTGCCGCCGGCAGAGAGGTTCAACTCCTCGCCGTGGCGTAGCCCCGAGGGCAGGTCCACCGCGATCTCGTAGCGGCAGCGGCCCAGTTCGCCTTGGCCGTTGCAGGCCTCGCACTCCAGCCGCGCCAGGCCGTCGCCCTCGCAGTGGCCGCAGGTCTCGAAGCCGGTGACCCAGCCGAACCAGTTGCGCTGCCCGATGCGGCCCGCGCCGTGGCAGTGCTCGCACGGACGCGGGCTGTGGCGGTAGCCCAGCCCCTCGCAGGCCTCGCAGCGCTCGACGTGGCGCCCGCGCAGCACCATGCGCCCGCCGGCCGCCGCCTGCTCCAGCGAGAGCTTCAGCTTGCGCTCGATGTGCCAGGCCGGGCGCGGCGGCTCCGGCGGCGGTGGCGTGTGGGCCGGCCTGGACGCCGGCGCGGGCTCGGCCTTGGGCTGCGGCCGGGCCTCGGCCTCGATGCCCTGGCGCAGCAGCTCGAACGCCAGGTTGATGCGCTGCATGCGCGCCACGGCCTGCGGGCTGGAATTGCGGTCCGGATGCCATTGCGACACCAGGCGCCGCCACGCGGCCTTGATCTCGTGGTCGGTGGCGCCGGCGGCCAGCCCCAGCTCGGCGTAAGCGTCGTCGGTCCCCATGTACCCCTCGTGTGCCGCCTGCTTGCCTGCCGAGGCGGCTGGCGGCCATGGTAGCCGAGGGCTTCACGGGCGAACCGGCCCGGGGCGTGGCCGGAACCGGTGCCCGCCCCCGCTCAGCCGGGCTTCTTCAGGCTGAACAGCTCGTCGAGCTGCTCCGGCGCCACGGGCTTGGTCAGGTGGCGGTCGAAGCCCGCTTCCAGCGCCGCCAGCTTGTCCTGCGCCTGGCCCCAGCCGGTGAGCGCCACCAGCAGCATGCGCCGGCCGCCCTCCTGCGCGCGGATGCGCCGTGCCACCTCGTAGCCGCTGATGCCCGGCAGCCCGATGTCCACGATCGCCACCTCGGGCCCGAAGCCCTGCGCCAGCGTGACGGCGCCCGGGCCGTCGTGCGCGGTGCGCACCTCGTGGCCCTGCAGCTCCAGCAGCAGCGCCAGGCTCTCGGCGGCGTCGGGGTTGTCGTCCACCACCATCACGCGCCGGGCGTCCGGGGACCGCGCCGCCGCGGGCGCATCGGGGCCCGGTTCCGCCGGCGGCTGCGGCGGCAGCGGCAGGCGCAGCTCGAACTCGCTGCCGCGCCCCAGGCCGTCGCTGCGCGCGCTCACGCTACCGCCATGCAGCGCCGCCAGCGCGCGCACCAGCGCCAGCCCGATGCCCAGCCCGCCGTGGCTGCGCTCCAGCGCCGGCTGCACCTGGGAAAACATCTCGAAGATGTACGGCAGGTGCTCCGGCGCCAGGCCGATGCCGTCGTCGCGCACGCGCACCACGGCCTCCTCGCCCTCACGCTGCGCCGTCAGCGCGACGTGCCCGCCTTCGGGCGTGTACTGCGCGGCGTTGTTGAGCAGGTTCAGCAGCACCTGCGTCAGCCGCGCGGCGTCGCCCACCAGCCGCAGCGGCCCTTCGGGCAGCGTGGCCGTGAAGGCATGGCGGCGCGCCTGCAGCAGCGGCTGCGCGGCGTCCACCGCCGCCTGCACCACCTCGGCCAGCTCCAGCGGCTCGCGCCGCAGTTCCAGCCGGCCCTGCGTGATGCGGGAGATCTCCAGCAGGTCGTCCACCAGCCGCGTGAGCTGGCGCAGCTGCCGCTGCAGCAGCTCGTGCGACCAGCGCAGCTGCGCGTCCTCGCCGGGCAGGCGCAGGCGCTGGATCTCCAGCGCGTTGCGCATCGGCGCCAGCGGATTGCGCAGCTCGTGCGCCAGCGTGGCCAGGAACTCGTCCTTGCGCCGCGCCGCGTGCTGCAGCTCGGCATTCAGGCGCTGCAGCTCCTGCTCGGCCTGCTTGCGCTCGGTGATGTCGATGCCTAGGCCGTAGAGCATGGCGGGCCGCCCGTCGGCGTCGGCCAGGGCCCGGCCGCGGCCCTCCATCCAGCCCCAGCGCTCCGAGGCATGCCGGAAGCGGAACTCCACCGTGTAGTCGCCCACGCTCTCGATGCCCTCCCGTACCGCGCGCCGCACGGTGTCGCGGTCTTCGGGATGCACCAGGTCCAGGAAAGCCTCCTCGTGGCCGCCGAAGCGCCCCGGCTCCAGCCCGAACAGCTCCTCCAGCTCGCGGCTCCACCACACCTCGCCCGACCCCAGCTCGCGCGACCAGGCGCCCATGCGCCCGGCGCGCATGGCCAGGCCCAGCACGTCGCGACTCTCGCGCAGCGCGGCCTGCGCGCGCGCCGTCTCCAGGGCGAACCAGGTGCGCTGCGCCAGCTGCTCCACCAGCTCGATCTCGTCGCGCTGCCACTGCCGCGGGTAGCGCTGGTGCACGGAGAGCGACGCCACGAGCTTGCCCTCCTTGACCAACGGCACGCACACCTGCGCGGCGATGTCCAGCGCGGCGTAGACCGCGCGCGCGCCGCCGGGCGTCAGGCGCGGATCGTGTGCCGCGTCCTCCACCACGAAGGTGCGGCCCGCGGCCAGCGTCTCGCCCAGGGCCGAGCCGAAGTCCGGCACCCGGTGCAGGCCCACGATGCTGGCCACGCCGTCGGTGTAGTCGTGGCGCACGCGCGCGTGGCGCCCGTCGGCCTCGAACTCGGCGTAGAGGCAGCGGCTGGCGCCGAGCTGGCGACCCAGGCGCTGTGCCACCTCGCGCTGCACCGCGCGCGGATCGCGTACCTCCGCGGTGGCGTCGTGCAGCGACACCAGCAGCCGGTGCAGCGCCTCGCTGCGGCGCAGCGCCTGCTCGGCCTCGCGTCGCTCGCTCACGTCCACCAGCACGCCGGTGGTGCGCACGGCGCGGCGCGCCTTGCCCCGGCCTTCGAACAGCGTCTGCGCCCGGGCGCTGACCCAGCGCAGCGTGCCGTCGGGGCGCAGCACGCGGTGCTCCAGCGTGAACAGGCCGTCGCCATGCGGGTCCTCGGCGGCGCGGCGCCCGTCTTCCCACAGCCCGCGATCCAGCGGATGCACGCGCTCCAGCAGCGCCTGCGCGTCCACCGCCTGCCGCGGCGTCCAGCCCAG
Organism: Azohydromonas australica DSM 1124; assembly: GCF_000430725.1. Lineage (GTDB taxonomy): Bacteria > Pseudomonadota > Gammaproteobacteria > Burkholderiales > Burkholderiaceae_C > Azohydromonas > Azohydromonas australica. The sequence continues at coordinate 344,279 of NZ_KE387204.1, read as the reverse complement.
CAGCTCGCGCAGCTCGGCCGAGGCGTGCAGCGTGCCGGCGGCGTGGTCGAGGTCGAAGATGCCGATGCCCGCGGCGCGCACCGCCAGCGCCAGCCGCTCCTCGCTGCGCGCCAGGGCCTGCGCGGCGCGCGAGCGCGCGGAGACGTCGTGCACCATCACCGCGATGCCCTCGATGCGCCCGTCGACGCCGTGGTGCGGCGCGTAGCTGGCCTCGATGCAGCGGTGCCCCGCGCCCCGGATGGTCAGCTCGGCCTCGAACTGGACGATCTCGCCCGCGAGCGCGCGCGCCATGCGCGGCTGCACCACGCGCCAGGCCGCCTCGCCCAGCACCTCCTCCACGCGGCGGCCGACAAGCTCCTCGTGCGGGCGGCCGAACCACTGCGCATAGGCGCGGTTGGCGAAGCGGTAGCGCAGGTCGCGGTCCACGTAGGCAATGAGCGCCGGGACGTTGTCGCTGACGAGCTGCAGCCGCTCCTCGGCCTGGCGCCGCTGCGCCTGTGCGGCCTTCTCGGCGCTGATGTCGCGCGCCACCTTGGACAGTCCCACCACGCGCCCTTCGGCGTCGCGCACCGGCGACACGCCCAGCAGCACGTCGATGCGCCGGCCGTCGCGGGTCAGCCGCACCGTCTCGTGGTGCGCCACGCGCTCGCCGCGGGCCACGCGCTGCAGGATGCACAGCGCCTCCTCGGTGCGGTCGTCAGGCACGATCAATGCCAGGGGTTGCCCAAGGGCCTGCGCCGCGCCGTAGCCGTACATGCGCTCGGCGCCGGCATTCCAGGAGGTGATGACGCCCTCCAGGGTGGTGCTCAGGATGGCGTCATCGGAGGACGCCACGATGGCGGCCAGCAGCACCTGCATGTCGTTGCGCGGGCTGCCGGCGGGAGTCTCGGTCATGGCGGCCTTTCAGGGACGGCGCACCCGTGGGCCCGGCGCCCCGCCGGACCTTGGCCGCTGCAGCGGCTCGCTCCGTCCTCCGGAGGGCAATTGTGGCAATTGGTGTGCCGACTTCAGCCCTCCGTGGCTTTCCGGCTGGATCAGACCGCCGCTTCCTCGCCCGCCGTCAGCGTTTCGATCTCGCGTTGCGCCTGCGCCAGCGCCGCTGCGCGCGCCTCGGCGCCCATGGCCACGCCCTCGGTGCGCACCACGTCGACGTCGGTGATGCCCAGGAAGCCGAACACCGCGCGCAGGTAGGCTTCCTGGTGGTCCATCGCCTGCTCGAAGGCGGTGCCGGCGTAGCGGCCGCCGCGCGAGGACACGATCACCACCTTGCGGCCGCCGGCCAGGCCCTGCGGACCTTCGGGCGTGTAGCGGAAGGTGCGCCCGGCCTGCGCGATGCGGTCAATCCACGCCTTGAGCTGCGTGGGCACCGAGAAGTTGTACATGGGCGCGCCCACCACCACCACGTCGGCGGCCAGGAACTCGGCCAGCAGCGTCTCCGTCAGCGCCAGCTCGCGCGCCACCGCCTCGCCTTCGGGCTTGGCCGCGCCCGGCGCCGGGCGCAGCGCCTGCAGCAGCTCGCCGCCCAGGTGCGCCACCGGCTGCGCCGCCAGGTCGCGGTAGACCACCGTCGCGCCCGCGGCGCGGTAGGCCGCGGCCAGCGCTGCCGTCACTTCGCGCGTCACCGAGGCGCCACCCAGGGGGCTCGAATCCAGATGCAGAACGTTCATGGCGTACTCCGTTGAAATCTGTTGAAGCAGCAAGGCTTGCCGCATGCCCCAAAGAATAGGGTTTGCCCGCAAGCTCTCCAGCGGATGGGACGCAACGTTGAATGCAGGATTTTTGAATACAAGCGCCTGCCCAGAGCGCCGCGTTCAGGCCTTTTCGGTTTCTGGCTCGGGCTCGGTGGCCGGTTCCATGGGGCTGCGCGGCGCCATGCGCACCGTGTCGCGCCCCTCGCGCTTGGCGGTGTAGAGCGCCGCGTCGGCCTCGGCGAACCAGTGCGCCGCGCTGCCCTGCCAGGCGCCGGGCTCGGCGATGCCCACGCTCACCGACACCCGCACCCCGCCGGCCACGGCCAGCGGTTGCGCCGCCAGCGCCGCGCGCACCCGGCGCGCGATGTAGAGCGCCTGCTCGGCGCTGCTGTCCAGCACGATCACGGCGAACTCCTCGCCGCCGATGCGTCCGGCCACGTCCACGTCGCGCACGTGGTGGCGCAGGATGCGCGCGAACTGCCGCAGCACCTCGTCGCCCGCCGGGTGGCCGTGCTCGTCGTTGATGCGCTTGAAGTGGTCCAGGTCCAGCAGCATCAAGGTCACCGGCCGGCGGCTGCGGCGCCAGCGCAGGAACTCCGCATCGAGCTGCGCATGCCAGTGCGACTTGTTGAGCAGCCCGGTGAGCGGGTCGAAGCGCGCCATCTCCTGCAGCTGCGCCTTCTGCTCGGCCAGCCGGCGCGACACCTGGTACGAGGTGATGCCGATGATCAGCGGATAGGTCACCAGGAACGGGATGCACGCCACCACCGTGCTCAGCGAGGAGGAGATGTCCAGCTGCCAGCCCAGCGTCGCCCCGCCGACGCCCGCGCCCAGCGCCATCACCAGCAGCCCGCGCGCGAACAGCCGCAGCCCGCCGACGGCGATGTTGTCCATGCACAGCATGGTGGCGATGAGCACGCAGGGCAGCAGGTTGAAGCCCATGGCCGGCAGCCAGAAGCCGCCGCCCAGGGCATCCAGCAGCAGGTTTTGGTGCTCGGCGCTGCGCGGATGCACCGCGCGCTGCGCGCGGCGGTAGGCCAGGTGCGGCCACACCAGTGCGTTGAAGGCCAGCAGCGGCCACAGCTGCTCCAGCATCCCGCGCTGCTGCAGGGCCGCGGCCACGCACAGGCCGCCCAGCGACAGTCCCAGCACGCGCGGCAGGTACAGGCGGCGCACCAGCCTCAGGCCGGGACGGTAGGCACCGACGTGCGGCGCGGACGCCGCGGCGCGCGAGCCGGCGCCCGGGCTCATGCGCCGTCTCCCTGCGCGGCGAGCCACTGCGCCAGCGCCGCCACGGGCATCGGGCGGGCGATGCCATAACCCTGCAGCGCGTCGCAGCCCAGCTCCGTGAGCGCCTGCGCGCAGGACGCGGTCTCCACGCCCTCGGCCACGGTGCGCACGCCGAAGGCGCCGGCCAGGCCGATCACGGCGCGCACGATGTGCATGTCGCCCGCGTCGGAGAGCATGCGCCGCACGAAGCCCTGGTCGATCTTGACCGTCTTCACCGGCAGCTGGCGCAGGTAGTGCAGCGAGGAATAGCCGGTCCCGAAGTCGTCCAGCGCGAAGGACACGCCCGCGCGCGCGCAGCCCTCCATGGTGCGCACCACCGCCGACAGGTCCGCCAGCGCCGCCGTCTCCAGCACCTCCAGCTCCAGCCGCCCGGGCGGCACGCCGTGCTCGGCCACGAGCCCGGCCACGCGCTCGGCCAGCTGCGGCTGCAGCAGCGCCGAGGCCGAGAGGTTGATGCTCAGCGACAGCGCGACGCCCTCGCGGGCCCAGCGTCCGAGCTGCGCCACGCCCTGTTCCAGCACCCAGGCGTCGATCTCGCACTCCAGCTCCAGGCCCTGCACCTGCACCAGGAAGTCGCCCGGCGACAGCAGGCCGCGCTCGGGGTGCTGCCAGCGCAGCAGCGCCTCCACGCCCTCGGGCCGCCGCGTGCGCGCGTCGACCTTGGGCTGGTAGACCAGCAGCAGCTCGCCCGCGTGCAGCGCCTGGCGCAGCGCCAGGGCGTGGCGCTCGCGCTCGCTGACGCCCATCTCGTCCTCGGTGACGAAGCACGCGTGGTTCTTGCCTAAGCGCTTGGCGCGCAGCATCGCCTGGTCGGCGTTGCGCAGCAGGTGGCCGGGCGTGTGGCCGTGCTGTGGGTACAGCGCGATGCCGATGCTGGTGGTCACGCGCGCGCTGCAGCGCTCCAGCAGGTAGGGCTCGCCCAGCGCCGCCAGCACGCGCTCGGCCACCCCGAAGACCATGGCCTCGGAGGTGGCGTGGTCCAGCAGCAGCGCGAACTCGTCGCCGCCCAGCCGCGCCACGGTGTCGGTGGGGCGCAGCACCTGGCGCATGCGCTCGGCCGCCTGCACCAGCAGCTCGTCGCCCGCGGCATGGCCCCAGGCGTCGTTGACGTCCTTGAAGCCGTCCAGGTCCAGGTAGCACACGGCCAGCTGCTCGCGCCGCCGCGAGGCCTGCGCGATGAGCTGCTCCAACCGGTCCGTCAACAGCACGCGGTTGGGCAGCCCGGTCAGCGCGTCGTAGTGCGCCAGCCGCTCCAGCGTCTCCTGCTGGCGCTTGAGGCCGGTGATATCGCTGAAGATCGCGACGTAATGGGTGTGCCGGCCCTGCGCGTCGCGCACGGCCGTGATGCGCAGCAGCTCGGCCAGCAGCGCGCCGTCGGCACGGCGGTTCCAGATCTCGCCGCTCCAGGCGCCCTTGTCCACCAGCTCGGCCCACATGGCCTGGTAGAAGGCCTTGTCGTGGCGGCCGCTGGAGAGCACGGAAGGGTTGCGGCCCAGCACCTGCTCGCGGCGGTAGCCCGTGATCGCCTCGAAGGCGGCGTTGACGTCGACGATGCGCCCGTGCGGGTCGGTGACGGCGATGCCCTCGCCCGCGCCGTTGAACACCGTGGCGGCCAGGCGCAGCTGCTCCTCGGTGCGCAGCCGCTCCCCCACGTCCGCCAGCGTGCCGGTGAGGCCCAGGGGCTGGCCCTGCGCGTCCAGCACCTGGCGCAGGCTGGCCTCCACCCAGACGAAGCTGCCGTCGCGCCGCAGCAGCCGCAACCGATGGCGGAGGGGCTCCTGCGCCTGGGCCATGAAGCGCTGGAAGCGGGCTTCGGCGCCGTCGCGGTCCAGCGGGTGCACGTGCTGCAGGAAGTCGCTGCCCAGTGAGTCGGCCAGCGCATGGCCGGTGAGATCGGTCCAGGCCCGGTTGAGGAAGCGCCAACTGCCCAGGCCGTCGATCCGGAACACGACGTCGCGCAGGTGGTCGATCACGCACCCCAGCTCGGCGGCTTCGGCGACAGCGTTGCAGGGATCAGGGAAATTCATGCCAGGAAGCGATCGCCGCGTCCGGCGTTTGCTGCTTGATGTAGGTCTATCGGCAGCCGCAGTCTCGGGTTGATCCTGCGGCCGTGAACTGCGTCACGCATCGCACCGGCGGCGCACGGAAGCGACGAACGCCGAGACGCGATCAGCGCCCCCGGGCGGAAAGACACTGCTCGGAGTGTGGCAGTCCGGATCGGGATGGACCTTGAGATCGCTCAAGTCGGCGCGGCAGCGGTCCGGGCCGAGGAGCTCAGGGCGCGATGGGCGGCAGCCGCCGCGCGCGCAGGTCGAATTCGAGGTCGAGCCGGTCCTCCACGCGCAGCGCGCCGCCCAGGACGGTCAGCGGCCGCATGCCGAAATCGGTCTGCAGCAGGGAGAGCCGGCCGCGGGCGCGCAGCTCGCCATCCCGCACCGTCCAGTCCACTGCCACGGGCAGGCGCCGCGTGACGCCGTGCAGGCTGATCTCGGCCGACACCTCGGCGCCGGGCCGTGCCGGGGCCTGCAGCCGCACCCGCGCCAGCGGGAAGGCGTCCGCCTCCAGCACGCGCTGCAGCATGTTCTGGCGCGTGCCCTCGATGGCGGCCTGGGAGGGTTGCGTGTCCAGCGCGTAGCGCGCGCGCAGCGCGGGGTCGTCGACCACGAGCTCGTGCAGCGCCAGCGTGATCTCGCCTTCGGCCGGGCCCGGGCCGCTCGCCGGCAGGCGCAGCCGGCCCTGCAGCGCGGGGTGGCTCACCACGTGGTCATGCCCCAGCCGCGCCAGCGAGCCGCCGCGGCGCACCAGCACGGCCAGCTCGGAGCGCGCGGGATCGATCTCGTACTCGCCGGCCAGCGCGGCGTCGGCCTCGCCCGCCGGGACCCCGGGCGCGGACGCGGCGGGCAGCGGCAGCGGTAGCGGCGCGCCGGGCACGGCGCCGGGACGGGGGCCGCAGGCGCAGAGGGAGAGCGCGGCCAGGAGGCCAATCAACGCTCCGAAAGTCCTGGCCGCTGCCCTACCCGCTGTCGCCATGCTTCAGCCTCCGCTGTCCTCCAAGTTCGTCTCCTTCCCGCCGCGCCGCAGCCGCTTGGAGAACGGCGGCAGCCCCGCCAGCAACTGGCGGCCGAAGGGCGTGGTGGCCAGGCGCGGGTCGTAGCACACCAGCGTGGCGCGGTCCTGCTCGCTGCGGATGCCGCGCCCGGCCCACTGGTTCAGCCGCACGCCCGTGGCGGGCACGGTCAGCTCCACGAAGCTGTTGCGGCCCTTGGCTTCCAGCCACTCGCTGCGCGCCTCGGACACCGGGTCGCTCGGGTTGGCGAAGGGCACCTTGGGCATCAGCACCCACTCGCACAGCTTGCCGGGCAGGTCCAGGCCCTCGCCGAAGCTCTGCAGCCCCACCAGCACCGAGCGCTGGCCGCGGGCCACGGCCTCGCGGTGGCGGCGCAGCAGCTGCTCGCGCGAAGCGCTGCCCTGCACCAGCAGGTCGTTGCGGATCTCCGGCGGCATCGCGTCCACCAGCGCGCGCAGCTGCACCCACGAGGAACACAGCAGCAGCGCGCCGTGATGCACCTCGCGCAGGTCCTGCGCGATGAGCGTGCCGCACTCGCGGTTGTGCGCGGCCGGGTCCTTGGGGCTGGACTGCGTGGCCACGACGATGAAGCGCCCCTGCTGCTCGTAATCGAAGGGGCTCTGCACCTCCAGCGTGCGCGCGCCTTCGACCTGCTCCAGGCCCGCATCGCGCAGGAAGAAGTTGAATTTGCCGAGCGCGCGCAGCGTGGCCGAGGTCACCACCGCGCCGCGCAGCCGGCTCCAGAGGTTGCGCTGCAGCAGCCCGCCGGCGAACAGCGGGCAGGCCTTGGCATCGAGCTGCACCACGCCGCCCTCGGTGCGGAAATCGAACCACTTGGCCGGCGGCATCGGGCCCTCGTCGAGCATCAGGTCGGCCGTCTCCACCAGCTCGGTGAGGCGGCGCGCCTGCGGGCCGATGGCCAGCAGGTGCGCGTTGACCTGCGCGCCGCTGTCCGGGTCGTCGCTGCGCTTGCGGCGCATCCAGGTGGAGAGGTCGGCCAGCTTGGTCTCGGCCACTGAAGCCACCTGGTGCAGCTCCTCCCAGAAGCTGCGCAGCTCGTCGGACAGCTTTCCCTGTGTCAGCCGCACGCGCAGCGGCTCGGTGCTGCCGTCGGCGGCGTGGGACTGCAGCCGCGCCGTGTGCGCGTCCAGCAGGGCGCGGGCGAGCTGCGCCAGCTTCTCGCGCAACACGCCCAGGCCATCGGGCAGCGCCTCGGCCGGGTAGTCCAGCTCCGAGGCGGCGGTGCTGAGCGCGCGCTCCAGCCGCGTGGCCCAGGCGGTGCTGGTGAGCGTGGTCTCGCTGGCGCCGTGCGACAGCGCGATGGCGGGCAGGTGGTGGCCTTCGTCGAAGACGTAGATGGCGCGCTCGCCCGAGGGCAGCGCGGACTTGTCGCTGCGCAGCGAGGCGAGCACGAGGTCGTGGTTGGCCACCAGCACGTCGGCGGCGGCGGCCACGCGCTTGGCGCCGTAGTAGAGGCAGTCCTGGTACTGCTCGCAGGCCGGGCCGGTGCAGGCGTGGCGGTCGGCGGCGATGCGGCTCCAGCCGGCCAGCGCCTCGCCGTCCAGGCTGTCGCGCTCGCCGTCCCAGGTGCCGGACTGGAGTTTTCTTTGCAGCTTCTGGAACACCGCCGCGTCGGCCTCCGCGGCGCCCTGCTGCGCCGGCTCGGACAGGTCGAAGGACTCCTGGGCCTGGCCCGAGGCCTGGGCGTCGAGCTTGAGCAGGCAGACGTAGCGGCCCCGGCCCTTGAGCATCGCGTAGCTGAAGGGCTCGGTGGAGGCCTTGGCCAGCTCCGGCAGGTCCTTGTGCATGAGCTGCTCCTGCAGCGCGATGGTCGCGGTGGAGATCAGCAGTTTTACTTTGCGCAGCCTTGCCAAATGCAACCCGGCGAGCAGGTAAGCGCGGGTCTTGCCGACGCCGGTGCCGGCCTCGATGACGGCCACCTGGGGCTGGGGCGGATTGGCGGGGTCGAAGTCGGCCTCGGCCAGGGTGTCGGCGATGGCGTGCAGCATCTGCAGCTGCCCCTCGCGCGGCTGAAAACCTTCGAGCCGCTCGGCCAGGCCGAAATACTGCGCATCCAGCGCGTCGTGCAGCGGCTGCTTGTCCATGGGTCGGGGAGTGGGAGTGGCCCCTGAGGCAAAGGCGCGAACGCGCGGGGCTTGGATAAATAAACAGTGCAGTGTACCGGCGCGCCCGGGGCACCCGGGTTGGAGCGCGAGGGCTTGGGAACGTCCATTGCACTGCAGCAAGCGATACGACCTTTGGATGAAAGCGAGGCTCCCATGCTCGGCGGCGTGTCCTTGATGCAGTTCCTCAAGGAGCTCTACCAGGAGATCAGCGATGACGACATCTTCAACGGTGCCGCGGCGCTGGGCTTCTACCTGACGCTGGCCATCTTCCCGGCCATGATCTTCGTGATGGCCGTCATCCCGTTCCTGCCCATCCCCAACGTGGACCAAGCCATCATGGACCTGCTGCGCCAGGCCATGCCGGCCAACGCCGCGCAGATGTTCGCGGACGTGGTGCAGCAGGTCACTGGCGAGCAGCGCGGCGGGCTGCTGTCCTTCGGCTTCCTCGCCACACTGTGGGCCACCTCCACCGGCATGTACGCGGTGATGCAGGCGCTCAACGTCACTTACGACGTCAAGGAAGGGCGCGGCTTCATCAAGGCGCGCGCCACCGCCATCGGGCTGAGCGTGCTGTTCGTGGTGCTGATGGTGGGCGGCTTCTCGCTGATCGTGCTGGGCGGCGTGATCCAGGAGTGGCTGGGCCACTACTTCAACCTCGGCCCAGCCGTGCTGTGGTTCTTCGCCGCGCTGCGCTGGCTGATCATCGTGGCCGGCCTGACACTGGCCTTCGCGCTCATCTACTACCTCGCACCGGACGTGAAGCAGAGCTTCCGCTTCATCACCCCGGGCAGCATCCTGGGCGTGCTCACGCTGATCGTGGCCTCGCTGGGTTTTGCCATCTATGCCACCAACTTCGGCAACTACGACGCCACCTACGGCAGCATCGGCGCGGTGATCGTGCTCATGCTGTGGCTCTACATCGTGGGCCTGGTGATCCTGCTGGGCTCCGAGATCAACGCCCTCATCGAGCACCACGCCGCCGGCGGCAAGCAAAAGGGAGAGAAGGTCGAAGGGCAAGCCCAGCATGACCCCGGCACCCGGCGCCGCGTGCAGGCCGTGGCGCCCGAGCATGGCGGGCTGGAGCACAAGCGCGGGGCGTGATCCGGCATCGGCTGCCGGTTGCCGGCAAACGGCAAACGGCAACCGCCTCAGCGTCCCCCGCGCGCCACCTCGCGCAGCCGCACGCGCTGGGCATGCCGTACCGCCGCGGCGTGGCGGCAGCGCAGTGTCTCCTCGGCAAAGGGCAGCGCCCCCAGCAGCACGCCGGCCGCCGCCACACCCCAGAGATAAGCCATGGGCAACGGCTGCTGCTTCGGACGCAGGCTCCAGTCCGGCACGCCATCGCCCAGCAGCGCCAGCACCTGGTCGTGATGGATGAGCGCAAGCGACACCAGCCCGGCCCAGGGCAGCGACAGCTGCAGCGCATGCACCCACTGCTCCAGCGGCGGGATGCGCCGCCGCGACGCGGCATAGCCCAGGTCCCACCAGGTCGTCAGCTCGTGCGCCAGGCACAGCACGAACAGCAGCACCAGCACGGCGGCCGTGACCTCCAGCAGCAGCGCCGCCGCCAGCGCCGGGCCCATCTCCAGCAGCATCAGCCAGTGCAGCAGCGACTCGCGCGTACCCGCGTCATGCTCGATGCGGTACGCGCGGTGGCACATCCAGTCCACGAACCCGGCCAGCAGCCACAGCGGCAGCACGCCCCAGAGCAGCACTTGCTGCAGCAACACGGCAGTCATATCCATGCCGCGGGCGCGGCAATGCCCGTGCCACCACCGCACGGCGCCGGTAGCCCCAAAGGCCAACCGGAGCCTGCTTCGAAAGCGCTGAGCGGCATGCAGGCATGGGCGTTGGCGCTTGCGCAGTCCTGCCTAGGCAGCGCGAGCGAAGCGCTTTCCGAGCGCGGGGCGGGCCAGGACCGTGCGTGGCGATGCCGAGTCACAGATCAGCCACGATCCGGCGATGAAGGTCGGCAAGATGGAGCCCTTCGATCACAGCAGCTTGCCGCTGCTGCCTGTGCTGCCGAGGCCGCGGCGCAGCTCCTTTGCACGCCTGCGCCACCGCCGATGCCGGCGGGTACGTTTGCACCTTGGGTTCATCGCTGCAGCCACCGGCCCGCGTTCGCATTGCGCTGACTGGAAACCTTCAGGATCGATGTGAACCGCCGATGAAGCGGGTAATCCGTCTCGGTGGGAAACCGGTCCCGATTGGATGGAGTGGGCGCGATGGACATTGTGAAATCCATGTTGAAGTTGCTCGTGAATCTATGGGCCGCGTTGTGGTGCGGCATCCTCGTGCTGGCCGGTCCGGCGTGCGCGCAGCCTGTCGAGGCGCAGCGTCCTCCCTTCAAGATCCTGCATGTCATGAGCTACCACTCGCCGTGGCGGTGGACCGACGGGCAGTGGCACGGCTTCAAGGAGGCGCTGCGCGGCGTGGCCATCGAGACGCGCGTGTTCGAGATGGACACGAAGCACTTCAGTACCCCGGCGCAGATGGAGGCGCGTGGCCGCGAGGCGCGCGCGCTCATCGAGCAGTGGCAGCCCAACCTGATCTACACCAGCGACGACGACGCCCAGGAGCACGTGGCGCGGCACTACGTCAACAGCCGCATCCCCATCGTGTTCAGCGGCGTCAACAAGGATCCGGCGGCCTACGGCTTCACGGGCAGCCGCAACGTCACCGGCGTACTGGAGCAGGAGCACTTCGTGGAGTCGGTGCGGCTGCTGCATGCGATGTACCCGGGCGCGCGGCGCCTGGCGGTGGTGTTCGACGACGCGCCCATGTGGGCACCGGTGCAGCAGCGCATGAAGCAGTCCCTGGCGCAGCTCCCGGGCGTGGAGTTCGTGGCCTGGGACGTGATTCGCAGCTTCGAGCAGTACCAGGCGCAGGTGCGTGCGTACCACGGCATCGCGGACGCCATCGCGCTGATCGGCATCTTCAGCTTCAAGGACGCCTCCGGGCGCAACGTGCCTTACCAGGAAGTGCTGCGCTGGACAGCCGAGAACAGCCGGCTGCCGGACCTGGGCTTCTGGATCGACCGGGTGCACTACGGCACCTTGGCGGCCGTGACCGTCTCCGAGCGTGAGCAAGGCCTGGCCGCGGGCCGGCTCGCGCGCGCCATCCTGGTCGACGGGGTGGCGCCGTCCCAGCTTCCCATGAGAGCCACCACCAAAGGCTTGCCCGCCATCAGCCTGGCCCGTGCACGCGCGCTCGGCGTGCAGCCGCGCAGCAGCCTGCTGCTGACGGCCGAGGTGGTCGAACAGTTCGAGTGGGCGAAGTGAGTTTCAGGCTGCCCCAGAAGATCCTGCTCATTGCCACGGTAGCGATCCTGTGCACCGTCGCGGCCGTGGTGGCCACCAGCGCGAAGCTGTCGGCGCGCGCCTACGAGTCGGCGCTGCAATCGCGCTCGACGGCCATCGCCAAGAGCCTGTCGCTGCAGTTGCAGCGGCTGCTGGCGCTGGGGATCGATCCGGAAAACCTGGTGGGCTTCGAGGACCAATGCCGCGAGATCGTGGAGGCCTATCCCGGCACCGACCATGCCCTCGTGGCCGCGCCCGACGGGCGGGTGCTGTTCCACAGCACCCCGGGAGGCGCGGCAGTGCTGGCACCGGCGCTGGCCACGGCAGTGCAACAGGCGCAGGAGCGATTCGTCACGCACGAGGGCCGCGGCGTCACCTGGCACAGCATCGTGATGCCGGTGGACGCAGCCCAGGTCGGGCACGTGGCCTCCGTCATCGTCAGCTTCCGTGCCGAGCAGGTGAGCAGCCAGGTGAAGCAAATGCTGTGGACCAGCATCCTGACGGGGCTCCTGGTGCTGCTCACTGGCGTACTGGTGCTGCACGTCGCACTGGCGGCTTTCGTGACGCGACCGTTGGCGCGGCTGATGGCCACGGTGGTGACGCTGCGGGAAAGCCCACTGGACCTAACGCGGCGCGCGCCCGTGGCCTCGGATGACGAGGTGGGCCGGCTCGGCCAGGCCTTCAATGACCTGCTGGAGCGGCTGCACAAGAGCACCGTGTCCCGGGGCGCTCTGGAACAAGCCATGACGGAGCTGCGCACCCTTTCGGACGCGCTGTACGCGCAGAAGGAACGCGCGGAGGTCACGCTGCGCTCCATTGCCGAAGGCGTCGTCACCACGGATGCCCAGGGCAGCGTGGGCTACCTCAACCCGGTGGCCGAGATGCTCACCGGCTGGACTGCGGCCGAAGCATCAGGCCGTGCGCTGCATGAAGTGGTGCGGCTGCTGGACACGCGCACGCAGGCCATGGTGGCCGATCCGCTGGACATGGCGCCCCAGGCGAGCGAGCTGGAGCTGCTGCGCCGCGACGGCTCGGCGCTGAGCATCCGGCACAGCGTGGCGCAGATGCACGATCGCGCCGGACAGGCAGCGGGCCATGTACTGACGTTGCGCGACGTGAGCGAGGAGCGCCGTGTGGCGCACCGGCGCACCTGGGAAGCCTCGCACGACGTGCTCACCGGGCTGCCCAACCGCCGCGAGTTCGAGCACCAGGTGCAAGCGGCGCTGGAAGAGGCCCGCGGCAGGGGGCGCCAATACGCCGTGTGCTTCATGGACCTGGACCGCTTCAAGATCGTCAATGACAACGGCGGCCATGCCGCCGGAGACGAGTTGCTGCGGCAGGTCGCCGGGCTGCTGGCCGAGCGCATCCGGTTGACGGATACGCTCGCGCGCATGGGCGGCGACGAGTTCGCGCTGCTGCTGCCAGGCTGCACGGTGGAGTGCGCGCGCGTCATCGCCAACGACCTGCTGTCGGCGGTCGATCAGCTGCGCTTCGAGTACAAGGGCAAGGTCTTCACGGTGGGACTAAGCATCGGACTGGCCGCCCTCACCGCCGAAAGCGTGGATGCCAGCGAGGTGCTGGGCATGGCCGACGCCGCCTGCTACTGGGCCAAGGAACAGGGCCGCCAGCGCGCTTGCGTCTACCGCGTCGGTGACCAGGAGCTGGCCATGCGGCAGCGGGAAAAGGGCTGGGTGACGCGTATCACGGCCGCGCTGGACGACAACCGCTTCGTCCTCCACCACCAGACCTACCTGGCGCTGACGCCGTCAGGCCAGGAGCGCACGCACCTGGAAGTGCTGCTGCGCATGATCGACGAGGAAGGGCGGCTCGTGGCGCCGGGCAGCTTCCTGCCCGCGGCCGAGCGCTACCACCTCATGCCGGCCATCGACCGCTGGGTAATACAGGCGGTGTTCGCCGGCTACCGGGCGTTGGCGCAACGCTTTGCCAAGCCGCTGACCTGTGCCATCAACCTCTCGGGCAACTCGCTCAACGCCGACGGGCTGCTGGAGTTCATCCAGGAGCAGGCGCTGCTCCATGCGCTGCCGCCCGACGCCATCTGCTTCGAAATCACGGAGACGGCCGCCATCAACAACCTGCGCCACGCGCGCGAGTTCATGGCGCAGTGCAGAGAGCTGGGCATGCGCTTCGCACTGGACGACTTCGGCACGGGCACGAGCTCCTTCGGCTACCTGCGCAGCCTGCCCGTGGACTACCTGAAAATCGACGGCAGTTTCGTGCGCAACCTGAACGCCGACAGCATCAACCGCGCGATGACGGAAACGATCCACCGCATCGGCCGCATCATGGGCCTCAGGACCGTGGCCGAGTTCGTGGAAAACGACGAGATCATCGCGACGCTGCGCGACATCGGCGTGGATTTCGCGCAAGGCTACGGCGTGTCCAAGCCCACGCCGCTTTTCCCCGAGAGCGCACCCGCGTCGGCCCCGGTATCCCCCAGCGAAACCGCGCAGGCTTGAGGCGGGCCTTCCCCGCGGCCGCGCTCACCAGCGCCTCGAAGCTGTCGTGCGCCTGCGGTGCTCCCGGCCGTGCCGGCGCAGCGCCCAGGGCGGCAAGACATTTGCCCGGTGGGCGCCGAGGGCGCATCGGCATGCACAGCCCCTGGGGAAAAAGCTTCATGACTTTCACGCGACCTTGGCCACGGCGCCTGCAACTGGGCTGCGGTCCGCATCCCGCGCCGGGCTGGATCAACACCGACTGGAGCGACGCGCCGGGCGTGGACCTGGTGGGCGACATCCGCCAGGGCCTGGCGCTGGAGAGCCGCAGCGTCGACCACGCGGTGGCCATTCATTTCCTGCAGGACCTGTTCTGGCCCGACATCCCCGGCGTGCTGCGCGAGATCCGCCGCGTGCTGCGCCCCGGCGGCGTGCTGCGGCTGGGGCTGCCCGACATGGAGCGCGCCATCGCCGCCTGGCAGCGCGGCGATGCGGGCTACTTCTACGTGCCCGACGAGCACGCGCGCTCGGTGGGCGCCAAGCTGGTGGCGCAGCTGATCTGGTACGGCTCCGTGCACACGCCCTTCAACTTCGAGCTCGCGCAGGAGCTGCTGCAGGACGCCGGCTTCCACGACATCCGCCGCTGCGCCTTCCGCGAAAGCGCCAGCGGCATCGAGGGCATCACGGCGCTGGACAACCGCGAGCGCGAGAGCTTCTTCGTGGAGGCGCGGGCCTGAAGCCGGCCGGCGCTTCCCGGGGAACCGGACCGGGCCGCCGGCGACCAAGGGAACACTTGCCACAGGAGGCCCCATGAGCCAGGAAACCAGGATCGCCATCGTCGGCGCGGGACGCGTGGGCAGCACCTTCGCCTACACGCTGGCCGCGTCAGGGCTGGTGCACGACATCGTGATCATCGATGCCGACACCGGCCGCGCCGAGGGCGAGGCGATGGACATCGCGCACGCGGTGCCGTTCCACCGGCCGGTGTCGGTGCGCGCAGGCACGCTGGCGGACGCGGCCGGCGCCATGGTCACCGTCATCACCGCCGGCGCGGCGCAGCGCCCGGGCGAGAGCCGCCCTGCCCTGCTGCTGCGCAACGTGGAGGTGCTGCGCGGCATCCTCGCCGGCGTGGTGCAGGCCAACCCCGACGGGCTACTGCTGGTGGCAACCAACCCGGTGGACGCGCTGACCTACGCGGCGCTGCGCCTCTCGGGCCTGCCCGGCGGCCGCGTGCTGGGCTCGGGCACGGTGCTCGACTCGGCGCGGCTGCGCGCGGAGCTGGCCGCGCGCTACGCCGTGGACCCGCGCAACGTGCACGCCTACGTGCTGGGCGAGCATGGCGACAGCGAGTTGATACCTTGGTCCACCACGCGCATCGCCAACATGCGGCTGCAGGACTACTGCGCGCTCACGCAGGCGTCCTGCGGCGCGCCGGACCTGGAGGCGGTGGCCGTGGCGGTGCGCGACGCGGCCTACGAGATCATCCGGCGCAAGGGCGCCACCAACTTCGCCATCGCCGCGGCGCTCACGCGCATCGTGGAGGCCATCGTGCGCGACGAAGCCTCGGTGCTGACCGTGTCCACGCTGCTGCAGGGCCAGTACGGCATCGACGGCGTGTGCCTCAGCCTGCCGGCAGTGGTGGGGCGCCAGGGCGTGCGCCACCTGCTGCCCATTCCGCTGAGCACGGACGAAGAGCAGGCGCTGCGGCGCTCGGCCCAGGTCATCCGCGACGCGCTGGCGACGCTCGACCTGTGATGGCGCCGGGCGGGCTCAGCCGTCGCCCAGCTCCGCCGCGATCTCCAGCAGCTGCTGCGGCGTGGGCTGGTCCCAGCCCGGGCCGTGCACGCCCTGCGCGAACCAGCGCACCATCTCCGGCAGCACCAGCGGGTGCTGCCAGCCGCTGGTCTGCAGCCGCTTGCGGATGGAGGGGTGCACCTGCCGCGCCTCCATGTCGGCCAGGAGCTGCTCGCACAGCACGGCCTGGGCCTCGTCCGACAGCGCGGCGATGTCGTCCACCACGCGCTCGCGGCGCCGGCGCAGCCAGGCCTCCACCCAGCGCGCCTGCCGGCGCGCCGACGGTTTCACCAGGCTGTCGCCGGTCAGGACCTCGGCCGGCAGCACGGCCATCGGCGCGGCGGCCACGGCCGGACCGGGGGCGGGCTCCGTGGCGTAAGGCGGGGCCGCCGGCGCCGCAGCGGCGGGTGGCTCCGCCGGCTCGGGGCCGGCGGCCGGTTCGCCAGCCAGGATGGCCTTGAGGTAGCGCGCCGGGTCGCGCAGCGGCTCGGGGTAGTTGGAGGCCGAGCGCCGCGCCAGCAGCTCCAGCGCCGCCTGCACCGCCGCAGGCCCGTACGCCTGCAGGAACTGCTCCGTCTTCTCCTCGGCCACGCCCAGCGCCTGCGCGCGGGCCACGAGCTGCAGGTCCACCGGCTGCGGGGCGGCCGTGGCCGGCAGCACGGCCTGCGGCTTCACCTTGATCAGGAACTGGATGTCGCCGATGAAGCGCCCATCCTTGTACTCGGCCAGCTCCACCTGCAGGTCGGTCAGGGCGTTGAGCTCGGCAATGGCGGGCTTCAAGGTGTCGCGCTTGAAGATGCGGTACTCCAGCTTGGCCGTGCGCTCGCTCTCGGGCTGGCCGCTGAGCACCGGGCGCCACCAGCGCCAGTGCTGGCGCGAGGTGCGGCCCACGTCCTTGTAGCGGGTGCAGATCTCGTACAGCGCGATGCCGGCATGCGAGCGCAGCTGGCTGATGATCTCCAGCTTCAGCCGCGCGAAGACGCTGGGCTCCAGCAGCTCCTGCTTCAGGTTGACGGCGTAGGACCATTCCACCCACACCTGCCCGCGCTCCTTGGTCAGCCGCGCGTGCGCCAGCAACCCGCTGACGTTCCAGGCCGTGCCTTCGCCCGTAGTCGGCGACTGCCACTCGACGGTGGTGGAAACCATGGCGCGCAGGTGCTTCTTGATCAGCGCGTGGTCGTTGGAGTCGAAGTCCACGCCGCGGACGATGCGCTCCAGCGGGGCACGGAACACGTCCTTGTCCAGCCCCTGCGCCTGGGCCTCGTGCAGCAGCACGTTGTAGCTCTTGCGCCCCAGCGAGGTGATGCGGGCCGACTTGGGCACGATGGCCAGGGTGTTGACCGGCTTGCGCACGGTGACGGCGCGCGTGGCGCCGGCCCCGGCCGCGGCGCTGGCCCGGGTCCTGGACCGGCGCTTGGGAGGCGGAGGTGGCGCGTCGCTCGTCATGGAAAGCCACTGTAGCGCACGCGTGAGAGACGTCTCTCACGTGAAACCGCCGCCAGTCCAACACTTGGGATCCTGAAAAGCCTCACGTCTGCGCCGCACTCGGCCCGGCCGGGAAGGCCACCGCCGTTCCCGAAAATCCTCACCTGCCATTGCCGGAAGACCGTTCGGGATCACGCAAGAGGAATCCTGAAAATCCTCACTTCAAGCCGGCGCGGTCCAACCACCGGACGGCTGGGAAGCTCCCCGAAAACTCTCACGTCCCGACCGCGGCTTGGCGCTCGCAGTGCCTGGCAGGGATCCCGAAAATGCTCACGTGTTCGGGCCAGAGGCGGCCCCGGGCGGTTGCGAGGGTCACAGGAACCGGACCGAATCGATCACGCGGGCGCGCCACCTTGGCCCGCGCCCGGCACTGCGGGTCTCCCGTAAACCCTCACCTCGCGGTGCGGCTCACCGGCTTGGTTGTGCACAGGCCAAGGTGGCGACAGGTCCCGTTTCCGCGCACGTGGCAACCCGAAAAGGCTCCACTGCGTCCCGTATCCCTGCATCCATGCTCCCGAAAAGGCTCCAAAGGCTCCCGTTTCCACTCACGTGGAATGTCTTAAGTGCCTGTCACACAAGGAGAATTCGAAGCCTAAAGGGTATTAAGGGTGTTAAGGGTCTGAAGTTATCCAAAGCGGCCACTGAAATTTTTCAGATCAGTCGCTCCATCCCGTTGTGGCATCGACGGCACGGTTCAGCACAAAGGCTTTGCAACAAATCGTCTGCTTGACACAATACGCGGCATTCATGCCTGCAGCGTCAAGCCGCTGCCCAACCAGAAGAAGCGAGGGTTCCGTGTTGGACAAGATTGAATTGAAACCGCCGCGGCCGATCGGGCTGCAGGACATCGCGGACCAGGCCGAGCGGGCCGTGGCGATGATGGGCGAGATCCGCAGCGCGATGCTGGCCCCGACGGCGCGCAAGAACGCACCGGTGTTCAACCTCAGCCAGCTCGCGGCGCTGTGCGGCATCGAGAAAGGTTCGTTGAGCCACCGCATGACGCGCGGCGACTTGCCTGGCGGCAAGCTCAACGAGGCGGGCTCGCGCCGGGAGTTCAGCCTGGCGGAAGCGCGTACCTGGATCCGCGAGTACCGCAAGGACCAGATGCGCCCGGCTGGCGCCGAGGCTGTCACCATCAGCATCGGGAATTTCAAGGGCGGGGTGAGCAAGACCACCACGGCCGTGACGCTGGCGCAGGGCCTGTCGCTGCTGGGGCACCGGGTGCTGGTGATCGACACGGACCCGCAGGGCTCGCTGACCACGCTGTTCGGCATCCTGCCGGACACCGAGGTGCAGGAATCCCACACCATCCTGCCGCTGTGCATGGGCAGCGAAACCTCCATCCGCTACGCCATCCAGCCGACCTACTGGGACGGTATCGACCTGGTGGCGGCGGCGCCGGTGCTGTTCGGCGCCGAGTTCGCGCTGCCGGCGCGGCAGACGCAGGAGCCGGGCTTCGAGTTCTGGCGCGTGCTGGACCTGGGCATCGACGACGTGCGCGCCGACTATGACGTGATCGTCATCGACACGCCGCCGGCCCTCTCCTACACGACCATCAACGCCTTCATGGCCAGCAACGGCATCATCATGCCGCTGCCCCCCAATGCGCTGGACTTCGCCTCCGCGGCGCAGTTCTGGAGCCTGTTCTCCGACCTCACGACCGAGCTGCTGGGCCGCCGTGGCCTGTCCAAGGAGTTCGACTTCATCCATGTGCTGCTGGCCCGGGTGGACTCCACCGACGCCGCCAGCACCATCGTGCGCCAGTGGATCGGCCAGACCTACGCCGAGAAGGTGCTGCCGGTGGAGATTCCGAAGACCGCCGTCACGGGCGTCACGGCGGCCGAGTTCGGCACCGTGTACGACGTGGCCCGCTACGACGGCAGCGCGCGCACCTTCAAGCGCGCGCGCGACGCGTACGACTCTTTCGTCGGCCACGTGGAGGGCTCCATCCGCTCGGTCTGGGCGCAACAGCAGCAGCGCTCAGGCGCACCCGCAGGCGCGGCGGCCAAGGGTGTTGAACCGTTCAACACCCGCAAGGCGAGGGCACGCGCATGAGCAAGAAACTCGCTGCCAAGGCCGGCCTGATCCAGGTGCCGCCGGTATCGCCGGTGGCGGGCGGCGTGGGCGCGGCCGCCGAGGATGCACGCGCCAAGACGGCGCCGGGCTCGATGCTGCAGTTCCTCTCCACGCAGTCGGCCGCGATCAAGGAAGCCGAGGACCTGCGCGAGCGGCTGCGCGACTTCGAAGGTGCGGTGCCGGTGCGCAGCCTGGACGCGGCCTCCGTCCGTCCGTCGCGCTGGGCCAACCGGCATGAGGCGAGCTTCGCGGATGCGGAGTTCCGCGAGCTCAAGACCGAGATCGAGTCCGCGGGCGGCAACGTGCAACCGGTGAAGGTGCGGCCGCTGTCGGAAGCCGAGCAGCGCGCGGCACAGCCGGGCGTGCTCTACGAGCTGGTGTTCGGCCACCGCCGCCACCGGGCCTGCCTCGAGCTGGGGCTGCCGGTGCGGGCGCTGGTGGAGGAAGTCAGTGACCAGCAGCTGTTCGAAGCGATGGAGCGCGAGAACCGCGGCCGCAAGAACCTGAGCCCGTGGGAGCAGGGCTGCATGTACCGGCGTGCGCTGGATGAGGGGCTGTACCCGTCGCTGCGCAAGCTGGCGGAATCCGTGCAGGTGGACGTGTCGCTGGTGTCCAAGAGCCTGGCACTGGCGCGCCTGCCGGCCGCTGTGGTGGAGGCTTTTGCTTCGCCGCTGGAAATCCAGTTCCGCTGGGCGCAGCCACTGTCGGAGCTGCTGCAAAAGGACCCGGATGCGGTGCTGGAGCGGGCGCGCGAACTCAAGGGGCAGGGCAAGGCACTGGCGGCGCAGGCCGTGTTCAACGCGCTCACCGGCCAAGCCATGGTGACGGCACCGTCCGCCGCGTCCTCCCACCTGCGCCGCGATGGGCGCAAGCTCGCCACGCTGAGCCGTGATGCGCGCGGACGCGCGTCGCTGCGCTTCGAGGCCGGCGTGCTGCCGCCGGAGCGCGAGGCGGAATTGCTGCGGCTGGTCGAGGACTTCATACGCCGCCAGCCGGCGTGAACCCGAAGGCGCCGCAAGGCGCCTTTTTCTTTGGGTGTTGAACCGTTCAACACCCTGCGTCCCCCAGCCCGCAGAGCTTTCCTGCCGGGCCACGGCGGAGCCGCGGCGCAGGTGTTGAACGGTTCAACACGTCGGCAGCGGGCCGGCTGGGTCGACGCAGTGCTGCAGCCGACAGGCGAAGCGCGATGCCGGGTCAGCAGTCCGGTGGCTGGGAGAGGAGGAGGGCCGATGTTGGCGCGCGCTCCCCAGGACGGTTGCGCATCCCTGTCCCGGCAAGGACGGCCATGGCTTTGCCGGGACCGACCCGCTCCACGTCTTGCCACGTTGTTCCCACCCGAGCGCCCTGCCGTCCAGGGAAATCCAAGTGGCCGCTCGCTCGTTGGCTGCAATCTGGGGAGGCCCACCCGGGCGGCGTAGCTGCGCATACCCACGGATGCGCAGGGACGTCGCCGGGCTGGGGCCCCCGGGAGTCGAAGCGCTTGGCTCGCCGATTCGTCGCTTCCGCAAGGCCGGGCGTCCCGGAGGTGCCAGGCCACTGCAAGCAGATCCGCGGGGGTCTCGACTCAACGCTTCACGGTCCTTCCGCTTCGCCCCCTGCTTTGTCACTCCCGCGCAGGCGGGAGTCCAGGCGGTCCCGGCGCCGGTGCAGGCAGATCGGGTTGAACGCTAGAGCTCCGGTCGTGGTTCGCAGCAGCCAGGCTTGGTGCTGGCGAGGGGCCGCACAGCCTGCCGCTTTCACGAGAATGACGAAGTGGAAGGACGACTACCCGGGCTTCATCTGGCCCAAACGCTTCGACTCTCCTGGACGCCAGTGCAACGCGGGTGCGGACGCCGCTGCAGGCCAGCGCTTTTGTGGCGATGGGGAAGGGCGGTTGCGAGTCGCACCACCACGGTGTGCCGTGCCATGTCACACCTCTCTGCTGGCCGGTTCTGATGAGCATGGGAACCGGCTCGTGTCCAGTCCGGAACGCTGGCTCCCGTCAGGTCGCCGCCATGCGACAGCGGCGGGCGGCCAGTCCCGCAGCGTTGGTCAGGCAGGCAGGCGCATGGCGGCCAACCACCTCGCGGCGTGCAGGGCTCTGCAGGTGTTGAACCGTTCAACACCTGCGGTGACGCTGTGGCGGTGCGGGTGCCCATGCCCGGTGCCCTGCATTCCAGGCTCGATGCAGGATCCTCGGACGGCCTGCCGTACAGGTCCCTTCAGTGTCGGCACGGGGCTCCCGTAGACCCTCACCTGCAGTCGTTTAGCGCCCAAGGGCTCACTTGGGCGGGCTGCGTGAGCCATCGCGTTTGCCTACGAAGGCAGGAAGCCCGGTATCACGACGCGGAATCTGACGTCGTGATGCTGGCACAGGGTCGGGCCACGTGCCGGGACGGTCAGGTGTTGAACGGTTCAACACCCCATCGCGTCCGGGCTTGGCGGCCCAAGGCGAATGGCTCGGTTGGGGCGCTTTCCTGAGGTCCAAGCGTGCACGCTGTACGCTCGGTGGAGGGCTGCGTGGGCTTCCACAGTGCCCGCCGAAAGGCGTAGAAAAGGATCGGCTGTCGTCTTGACGAATCTGACGCTGATTCTCCTAAAAACGTCCAGCGAACGGATTCCGTTTGCACGTGCCGAGGTGATCTGTCATGGCTCCTGAAAAACCTCACGTCGGGCATCCATGGCCTGAACTGGGTGAAACCTTCCAGCGCGGTGGACACGCAGCGGCACGCACGACCGTTCAAAACCAGCTCATGGGAGGAAGGGACGGGCCAGGCAAGGCCGCGCACCAGCGCGGGGCAGGGCAGTGCGCGAGCCATGTGTGCCCTTGCCCACCGGTATCTGACTGCAGCAGGGCAGGTATTCGGAAGCCCATACCGCGGCGGGCGAAGCCGATGCGGACCCGGACGGTCGCGGGCGCCGGCGTAGAGCGCCGAAAGGGCAGGGTGTTGAACCGTTCAACACCCGGGGTTCATGCCGCCGCGGTTCCTGTCCCGAAAACCCTCACCCGTCGCCGCATGCCCCTTCAACCACCGCCGCGACGGCGCACCTTGGCCAGCTCGCGCAGCATGAGCTGCTGCTCGGGCCGCGTGTAGAGCGAGGTGGTCTTGAGATCGGCATGTCCCATGGCACCCATCAGCGCCACCGGCAGCACGCCGTCGGCCGCCGCGTTGTTGGCAAAGAAATGCCGCAGCCAGTGCGTGGAGGCGCTGCGGAAGGCATCACCGTCCAGCGGCGGCTGGGCCTCATGCGCGTGCTCGCCCGCATGGCGCAGCAGCCGCTTGAGCGACTGGTACAGCGCCGATGGTTCCAGCGCACCCCAGCGATCGGCCTGGCGGCCGGGTGCCAGCGTCGGCACGCCTTGCGCGTCCAGGCGCCAGCGAGGCACCGCGCCACGCAGCGCGCCGATGAGCGGTCGCTGCGCCCGCTCATCGGCGCGGGCGCGGGTCGTCGCCGTGCCCGCTTCCTGTCCATCCCATGGCGTGGCGGCGCCGTCCACGGACATGCCGCCGTCGCTTGCGGCGCCCGCCGGCGTGAGGAGCGTGCGCAGCGGCGCTGCCGGTTCGTGGCCGATGCCCGCGGCCGCCATGTCCGCCTGGTGCCGGTCGATGAGCGCCTTGATGTCGTCGTAGATCGGCACGCTGCGGCGGCGGTGTCCCTTGCCCAGCACTTCCAGCATCCACACGGAGTCGCCCTCGAAACGCTCGCGCCGCAGCCCGGAGAGCCGGGCGGTGCACAGCTCGATCAGCCGCAGCCCGGTGGTGGCGCCTAACTCCAGCACCAGCCGCAGCCGGCGCAGGCTGCGAGCGCGGGCGGGCTTCGCGTCCGGCCCCAGGTCGGCCAAGCCACCAAGTGCGCCCGCCTCGCGGTACAGCGCCTCCCAGCACGACATCAGCCAGCTCCATTGCGCCTCGTCGAAGCTGCGCCGCACGTCGATGCCCGGGCGCGGCAGCTTCATGTGTGGCGTGACGCCGGCCGCGGCGTTGGCGCCCAGGTAGCCCGCCTTCATCAGCGCGCCCAGCATCGAGGCGACCACGGTGAGCGCGTGGCGCTGCGACAGCGGGCTCAGCGGGCCGCGGAAAGGGCGCCAGTGCTCGCTGTCCCGCGCTTCCTGGCGCGGCTGTTGCCAGTCCCCGGGCGGGTTCGCGATGAAGCCGCGGTAGGCATGCAGATCCTCTTCCTGGACCGAGGACAGCGGCTTGCGCCGCACGCACAGGCACCACAGGTAAAAACGCTCGGCCTCGCGCGCGTAGGAGGCATAGGTACGCGGTGACATGGCGTAGCGCTGCAGCCAGGCGCGCAAGGCCTCCAAGTCCGTTGACGCGCCCAGGACATTGGGCGTGGCCAGGCGGAACACGCCATGCCGGCCGTCGAGGTCGGGTGGCACCGCTAGTCGTTCCAGCGGGACGATGCCCAGGCGCCGGTCCTGCACGGCCGCCAGCGTCCGCTCGCGCACCAGCGCCAGTTGACGTGCCGGCTGCAGCGCCACCTCCTGCAGCGGATGGCCCAGCGACTCGGCCAAGGGCCGCAGCCAGTCCAGCAGCCGCCCGGCCCGTACCGCACCCACACCCGGCACCCGCCGGTGCCAGCGTGCGCCATGCACGTTGGCGAAGTCGGCCAGGTCGCGCAGCGTCAGCAGCCCGGCCCCGCGCAGCGCGGCGGCCAGCGCCGGCGTGAGCCACAACGCGAGCGCGTCGTCCAGCGCCGGCGGCGCGGACAGCGCCGTGGCCAAGCGGTTGAGCGCCGCCAGCCGGGCCGGACGCGGCGTCGGGCCGGCGGTCGCCGGCTGTGGCATCACCGCCACGTCGAGACCGAATTCGGACTGGTACGCGCGTAGCCATTCCGCCGGGTCCCGGTCCTCGGGGTCAATGCCCGTCGCCTCGCAGCATTGGGCGATCCAGTCCTGAAGGGACGGCAGGCCGGCGTCCGCCGGGGCCGGCGCAGGCTCCGCCAGCGCTTCAGCCGCCACCTCGTCCAGCCCCTGCGCCCGTGCCGCCTGTGCGATCTGGCGGCGCAGCCGCCGCGCCTGCGCCGCGAAATGCCGCTCGTCGTCCGGCCCGCCCGCGAAGGCCATGTAGCGCTCCCAGGCCGCGCGCAGGTTCACGCCTTCGGCCAGCGCCCGCAGGAAGCTGAAGTGATGCAGCCGCAGTTGCGACTGTGGAGACCCCACCTCGGCCCGGCTGCCGAGCGGCCGGCCGCGCCGCGATGCGCCCAACGGCGCCGTCATCGCCCGAATCGGCCGCCGGCCCGCGGCCGGTGGCTGGAAACGCCACGGTTTGCCGCTTGCCCGCAGCCTGGAGCCACGCCGGGCTGCCCGTTCGTGCCATCCTCAACGGCATGTAGATTGAATATATGTAGTACCTGCATAACAAGAATTATCAGGGTATGAGTGCAGCGCCAAACCATTCCGAAACAGCATGATCTTGGCACTCGGCCAGCAGCCCGCCCGGTCGAAACCGAGCGCGGCGGTGAAGCCCCCGTGGACCGTCCTGCCTTCCCCCTACCATCGCCGCCATGTCACCTCTGCTGTCATCCGCCCTGTCCGAAGTCCAGCCCTTCATTGCCGAGCGTGGCTGGCACGCACCCGCGCCGTCCACGCTGCACGAGGCGCAGCGCCTGCTCGAGCTCACTGCGGCGGCTTGGCCGGCGCCGGAAGTGACGGTGGAGCCCGAAGGCGCCATTGCGCTGGCCTGGGAAAGTGCCGAGCGGGGATGGCTGAAGCTCAGTGTGCGTGGCCAGGGCGAACTGGCGCACGAGGCCGTGATCGACGGCGACGAGTACGAGCAGGTCGAGGCCTGGTCCGCAGACGCGGCCGGCGCGACGCTGCCGGACTGGGCCCACGAGCTGCTGCGCCGGCTGTGGCCCTGCGACGCGTGACAGCGTCGCGGCCGACCCGCTGCGCTCCGGGCTGAGCACCTGGCCGCAGCCGGGCCGACCATCCGGCCGGTGCCCTACAGCTCGCTGGCGATCTCGTGCGGGCTGGGGCGCGGGCGCATCGGCTTGCGCTGCGTCACGCTGCCCACGCTGACGAAGCACACCGCCTCTTCGCCCGGCTGCAGGCCGAACAGCGTGCGCAGCCGCGGCGACGTCATCGCCTGTCCGCTGGTGAGCCCGGCACCAAAACCCATGGCGTGCGCCAGCAGCAGCAGGTTCTGTAGCGCCGCGCCCAGCGATACCAGCCGCTCCGATGCCGGCATGTCGGGCTGCGCTGGTCCCAACTTGGCCACTGCCAGCATCAGCAGCGGCGCCCGATGCGCCTTCTCGCGCGCAGACTCGCGCTCGGCCGCCGTGGCCCGGGCGTCACGGTCCAGCAGCGCGCCTTCGAACATGTCGGCCAGCAGCACCCGCTTGGCTGCCGGCACGATGACGAAGCGCCACGGCCGCAGCTCGCCATGGTCCGGCGCCGCTGCCGCCGCCAGCAGCAGCCGTTGCAACTGCTGGGCGTCCGGGCCCGGCTCGGCCAGCCGCTTGGGCAGCACGCTCTGGCGCGAGGTGATGAGCGCCTGCGCCAGCGCCGCCAGGTCTTCTTCGGTTCCAGGGACGGCGGTGGCGGGCGAAGCAGCGGGCTTGGGAGGCAGGCTCATGTCGTTCACGGCAAGGGGCTGGCGAATGAGAACCATTGTCATGTATGGCTACAAGTTGCCATGCCCGCTGTAGCAAAAGCGCCCCGAGGGGGGGATTGACCAACGCAGCCGGGCGTCACTCTGCGTTACAGCTTCGTCACCTATGGCATCGCCCATCGGCGGTCTATGGAGGGTTTTACGGGGGTGCGGCAGGTGGTGCCGTAAGGCCTGCCGGCGACGCTCTAGGGCCAAAGCAGGCCGGCCGAGCCCTGTTCAGGCCCCTTTTCGCGTCTGCAGCCGGACGCTGCGAGAGGCCGAATCGCGCGGAAGTAGGCGTTCACAGGGCTGTTTGCCGGAACGATCGCCACTGGCGTGCCCAAGCGGCGCCGCATGCGAGTGAGACGATGGCCGCGGTGCTCATGACGTTGTCTGTGCAACCGTTGTGCGGGCTTGGTACCTTGTGTGCTAAACGTACCCGGCCCGCGTGGAGCGGCTTGGATGCCGCCGCAGCGACTTGCCACGCGCCGTGCGTAGGGAGCCGCATGCGCGGCGCGTGAAGCCTGCCTGACCCCTGTAGCGGCTGCAGCAGGCCCTGCGGCACGGCTTGGCGTCACGGCACGGAACGCACGGGCGAAAAAAAGGCCGGCAATGCCGGCCCGTTCAAGGAGTATGGTGGTTTTTGGTTTAGAGCTTGGGCGCACAGGACGCGAATTTCGAGGGGCATGCTGCATTCAGGCCGCCGGCGCTGCCGGTGGGGAAGGCTTCGCCCTTGAACATTTTCAGCACATCCGCCCAGGGATTGTGCTTGTCGGTATAGCGGTTCCAGAAGATGTAATTGCTGTACAGGCGGTCGCGGGCAAAACTGTAGATCTTGCGCACGTCGACCTTGGTGTACGGGCCGCCGTGCTTGACCGCGTTATAGCAGTCGGATTCCACCTTCATGCCGATGGGAACCACGCCCCTGGCCTTCGGGTTGAACACATAAGCCGAGCGTTCCAGGTCCGGGTCGTTGATGAAAACGTCCGGGCCGCCCATGCCCACGCCCTTGTCCTTCATGTTCTCGAACAGCGCCGGGACCAGATTGGACGGGTAATTCATGAACTGGATCACCACGCTGTTGGAAAATGCGGAGCGCGTGGCAGTATCGACCTTGGCCAAATTGGAGAAGAACTGGTTCTTCTGCGAATCCGACAGCGGCTTGACCATCTTGCCCCAGGCCGTTTCGTTGAACGCCACGCCTTCGAAGTTGTTGTCCTTGTTGTAGCGGTTGGCCAGGGCCTGCATGAGGGCGATCAGGCGGTCGCGCACGTCGTCGTCGTACAGCGCCATGTTCTCGCCATAGGTGCCCTTGATGGTGCCGATGCGGAAGGCGCCGCCGCTGTACTGCGAGGTGCGCAGGTAATCGGGAATGGCCTTGTCGCCGTCGAAGGTCTTGGTACCCACCATCAGGAACAGGCGCTTGTTCTTGGCCTTGGCCTTGTTCAGGTAGCGATCAATACGCGAGAAATCGTATTGGCCCTTGCCCTTTTCCAACTGCCACCAGCTGGCGCGAATCATGATGCCCTTGACGAAAGGCATGCCGGCGGTTTCGTTCAGGGCGGCGTCAATGACAAAATCGTTGGCGCTCGACCCGAATTGGATGTAATGGCCCGGATTCCATTTGGTCACGCTGCCGGCCATGAGCGCAGAAGACTGCAGCGAGCCGCCGCTTTCACTGGCCTGCTGACGAACGAAGGTCAACGGGTCCAGCATCGGAACTTCGTCGCCCACGAAATCGTCCGGGCCGAAACGGGCCGAAGTATCTTCGGTCGAGGCGGTCGTCAAACCAGCCGCCGATTCTCTCTGGGTGCTGGCCAGAGCGGTCGCGGATTCTGCCTGCGCGGCCGTTTCATTCTGGAGGTCTTCACCCCCGCCGCATGCGCCAAGAAGAGCGGAGCATGCGATGGCAATTGCCAAAAAAGTCTTTTGGGTCGTGAGTTTCATCGGTCAGTCAATGGCTCGCCCCGGCATGCACGCCAAAGCGTGCATACCCGAACTTGGGCACAGGCGGACCTGGCTGGCGCTTATAGGACGCGCCTTCTTTGCTCAGGGTCGACAGGGATTGCGCTTGCCCAAGGAAAAGCACCGTGGGCGGCACGGACCGAACAATGCCATGCGATGCTGCAGGTCGCGTTACTGCATCTTGGGAGGCGTAAGTGGATGCAGTTGAGCCCCGGGCGCGAGGCGGCCGGGGCTTTCGTGACGAATGTCACTCAGGCAACAAGCGTGCCGCCGTCACTTTGAAGCCCGGGATCTTTGCCACCGCATCGAGCGCGTCGCCCGTGAGCGTGTTGGCCGCGGCCTCCCAGAACGCGAAGGGGATGAAGAGCTGGCCGCGCTGGACCTGCTCCGTGACGCTTGCACGCGCAACCACCCCGCCGTGGTGCGTCTCCAGCCTGACGTTCGCCCCGTCGGCCACCCCCAGCGCCGCCGCATCCAGCGGATGCAGGCTCACCAGGGCCTCGGGCGTGATGGCGTCGAGCATGCTGGCGTGGCGCGTCATCGCGCCCGTGTGCCAGTGCTCCAGCACGCGCCCGGTGGTCAGCACGAAGGGATAGTCGGCGTCGGTGCGCTCCGCGCCAGGGCGGAACTGCGTGGGCACGAGCCTGGCGCAGCCGTCAGGCATGGGGAAGCTGTCCACGAACACCACGCTCTGTCCCGGCGCGTCCTCCGCGGGTGCGGGCGTGACCACCGCCTCCTCGCGCAGCAGGCGGCTCCAGGGCACGCCGGCCAGCGGCGCCATCACGGCGCGCATCTCCTCGTACACGCGCGCCACTGGCGCCTCGGCGGCCGCCTGGCCCGCGCCATCCTCGGCGTGCCAGTAGCTCCAGTCGGCGCCCAGGCGCCGGCCGAGCTGCTCGATCACCCACAGGTCCTGCATCGCCTGCCCCGGCGGGGAGACCGCGGGGCGGCCGATCTGGATCAGCCGGTCGGTGTTGGTGTAGGTGCCCCACTTCTCGGGCTGCGCCGAGGCGGGCAGCACCACGTCGGCCAGCAGCGCGGTCTCGGTGGCGAAGATGTCCTGCACCACCAGGTGCTGCAGCTCCGCCAGGGCCTGGCGCGCGAAGTTCAGGTCCGGGTCGCTCATGGCCGGGTTCTCGCCCTCCACGAACAGGCCGCGGATGTGGCCCTCGTGCGCCGCATGCATGATCTCCACCACCGTCATGCCCGGCCGCGCATCGATCTCGCCACCCCACAGCGCCTCGAACTCGGCCCGCACCGCGGCCTCGCTCACGCGCTGGTAGTTGGGCAGCATCATCGGGATCAGGCCCGCGTCGCTGGCGCCCTGCACGTTGTTCTGCCCGCGCAGCGGGTGCAGCCCGGTGCCGGGACGCCCGATCTGGCCCGTGATCAGCGCCAGCGCGATCAGCGCGCGCGCGTTGTCGGTGCCGTGCACGTGCTGGCTCACGCCCATGCCCCACAGGATCATGGCGCTGCGCGCCGTGGCGAAGGCACGCGCCACCTCGCGGATTGTCTCGGCCGGGATGCCGCAGATCTCGGACATGCGCTCCGGCGTGGCCTCGGCCACCGAGGCCTTGAGCTGCTCGAAGCCGTTGACGCGTGCGCCTATGAAGGCCTCGTCCACCAGCCCCTCGGCCACGATCACGTGCAGCAGCCCGTTGAGCAGCGCCACGTCGGTGTCGGGGCGGAACTGCAGGTGCCACTTGGCGCGGCGCGAGAGCTGCTGGCGGCGCGGGTCGGCGATGACCAGCGTTGCGCCCGCATCGACGGCGTTCTTGATGAAGCTCGCTGCCACGGGGTGGTTCACCGTGGGGTTGGCGCCGATGAGGAAGATCACTTCCGCCTGCGCCACGTCCGCCACCGGGTTGCTCACCGCGCCGGAGCCGATGCCCTCCAGCAGCGCCGCCACCGAGCTGGCATGGCACAGCCGCGTGCAGTGGTCGACGTGGGAGCTTCTGAACACCTGGCGCACGAGCTTCTGGAACAGGTAGGCCTCCTCGTTGCTGCCCTTGGCCGAGCCGAAGCCCGCCAGCGGCGACTCGAAGCCCGGCGCCGCCGCGTCGCGGATGCGCTGGAAGCCCTGCGCCGCCAGCGCCAGCGCCTCTTCCCAGCTCGCCTCGCGGAACAGCGCCTGCAGCGGCTTGGCGCCGGACTTCACGGCCTCGATGTCGGCCGGGTCCTTGGGCACGCCCTCGCGGCGCACCAGCGGCACCTGCAGCCGCTTGGGGTTGTGGATGTAGTCGAAGCCGAAGCGGCCCTTGACGCACAGCCGTCCGTGGTTGGCCGGGCCGTCGCGGCCGGTGACGGTGTGGATGCGCTCGCCGCCCTCGCCGTCCGGGCCCACGTTCCAGGTCAGCTGGCAGCCCACGCCGCAGTAGGGGCACACCGAGTCCACGCGCTTGGTGACCTCCGCCAGCCCCGCGCCGCGCGCGGGCATGAGCGCGCCCGTGGGGCAGGCCTGCACGCACTCGCCGCAGGCCACGCAGCTGGACAGGCCCAGCGGGTCGCCCGCGTCGAACACGATGCGCTCGGCCGAGCCGCGCAGCGCCAGGCCGATCACGTCGTTGCCCTGCTCCTCGCGGCACGCGCGCAGGCAGCGCGTGCACTGGATGCAGGCGTCCAGGTTCACGGCGATGGCCGGGTGGCTCAGGTCCGGCGCCGCGTAGGCGCTGCGCTCGCGCTGCGGCAGCCGCCCGCGCGGCACCTCCAGCGCCTGCGCCCACTGCGTCAGCTCGGACTCCTTGGTGTACTCGTCGGTGCTGCCGGCGTCGCTGACCAGCAGCTCCAGCACCATCGAGCGCGCCTTGACCGCGCGCGGGCTGTCGATCTTCACCTTCATGCCCGGCGCCGCGGCGCGGCAGCAGGAGGCGCTCAGGGTGCGCTCGCCTTCCACCTCCACCATGCACGCGCGGCAGTTGCCCACGGGACGCAGGCCGTCGGTGTGGCACAGGTGCGGGATCTCCACGCCTTCGCGCAGCGCGACTTCCCACAGCGTCTCGCCGGGCAGCGCCTTCACGGCACGGCCGTCGAGCTGCAGCTCCATGGTTTCAGCGTTCAGGTTCGGGATGCGTGCATTCATGGCTGCAGCTCCTGGGGAAAGTAGTTGATGACGCAATCCACGGGATTGGGTGCGGCCTGGCCCAGGCCGCAGATGGAGGCGTCGCGCATCACCTGCGACAGCTCCGCCAGCAGCGGCTGGTCCCACTGGTCGCCGGCGATGAGCGTGGCGATCTTGGCCGTGCCGCTGCGGCACGGCGTGCACTGGCCGCAGCTCTCCTCGGCGAAGAAGTGCATGAGGTTGCGCGCGGCATCCACCGCGCGGTCGTGCTGCGACAGCACCATCACCGCCGCGGAGCCGATGAAGCAGCCGTGGAACTGCAGCGTGTCGAAGTCCAGCGGCACGTCCGCCAGCCGCGCGGGCAGGATGCCGCCCGAGGCCCCGCCGGGCAGGTAGGCATAGAGCTCGTGGCCGGGGAGCATGCCGCCGCAGTATTCGTCCACCAGCTCGCGCAGCGTGATGCCCGCCGGCGCCAGGTGCACGCCGGGTTTCACCACCCGGCCCGAGACCGAGAAGCTGCGCAGGCCCTTGCGCCCGTTGCGGCCCTGGGCTGCGAACCACTGCGGGCCGCGCTCCAGCAGGTCGCGCACCCAGTACAGCGTCTCGAAGTTGTGTTCCAGCGTGGGCCGGCTGAACAGGCCCACCTGCGCCACGTAGGGCGGGCGCAGCCGCGGCATGCCGCGCTTGCCTTCGATCGACTCGATCATCGCGGACTCCTCGCCGCAGATGTAGGCGCCCGCGCCCCGGCGCAGCTCGATGGTGGGCAGCCCGCCCACGGGCGGCGCGGCCTGCAGCTTCGCCAGCTCGGCCTCCAGGATCGCGCGGCAGCCGTGGTACTCGTCACGCAGGTAGATGTAGACGGCCGAGACGCCCACGGCCCAGGCCGCGATCAGCGTGCCTTCCAGGAACCGGTGCGGGTCGCGCTCCAGGTAGTAGCGGTCCTTGAAGGTGCCGGGCTCGCCCTCGTCGATGTTCACCGCCATCAGGCGCGGTGCCGGCTCCTGGCGCACCAGGCGCCACTTGCGCCCGGTCGGGAAGCCCGCGCCGCCCAGGCCGCGCAGCCCGGCGTCCTCCAGCGTGGCGATCACTTCTTCGACGTCGCGCTCGCCGCGGCGGCAGGCCTCCAGCAGTCGGTAGCCGCCGGCGGCGCGGTAATCCGCCAGGTCGGCATAAGGCTCCGGCTCGTGGCGCGTGGCGCCCTGCTGCACGGCCTGCACCACCTGCTCCACCGTGGCCTGCGGCAGCGGGTGCTGGTGCACCACCGCCACCGGCGCCTGCTCGCAGCGGCCCAGGCAGGGCGCCGGGATCACGCGCACGTCGGCGTCCAGCAGTTGCGGCAGGCGCTCCAGCAGCTCCGCGGAGCCCGCCAGGCTGCAGCTCAGGCTCTCGCACACGCGCACGGTCAGCCGCGGCGGCGCGGGATAAGCGCCCTGCGCGTCCTCCCGAACGATGTCGAAGTGGTGATAGAAGCTCGCGACCTCGAACACCTCCGTCTGCGACAGCCGGAAGCGCTGCGCCAGCGCGGCCAGGTGGTCAGTGCGCAGCTGGCCGAAGCGGTCGTTGAGCGCATGCAGGTGCTCGATCAGCAGGTCGCGGCGCAGCACCAGGTGCGCGGTGGTGGTTTCGACGTCGGCCAGGGCCGTGGCCGTCACGGGCCGCTCGCGCTGCGTGCGCTGGGCCCGGCGCGGCGCGTCGGCCTGCAGCGGGCGGATCGGTATCACGCTGTTCATCTGGGTCTCCTCGCGGGCTATGTCGGGGCAGTCATATGTTTGAATCGACCGAAACTTCCTTCGGCCCGGGCGCGACGATAGCCCTGGGGTGTTTGTCAAATATGCAAAGGCTTGCCAGATGTTCCGCATCCGCATCACGCCACGCTGGGAACTGGAGCGCGTGGACGGCGCTGCGCCGCAGGCCGACACCACGGCGCTGATCGCGCTGCTGGCTGCCATCGCCGAAACCGGTGCCATTGCCGAGGCCGCGCGCGCCCTGGGCCTGAGCTACCGCAACGCCTGGGGGCAGGTCAAGCAGGCGGAAGCGCTGTTTGGCCAGCCGCTGCTGGTGGCCGGGCGAGGGCGGGGCTCCACGCTCACGCCGCTGGCCGAGAAGCTGATCTGGGCCGACAAGCGCGTGGCGGCGCGGCTGTCGCCGCTGCTGCAGTCGCTGGCCTCGGAGCTGGAGGGCGAGCTGGAGCGCACGCTGCCCGCACCGCCGCGGGTGCTGCGCCTGCATGCCAGCCACGGCTTCGCGGTGGCGGCCCTGCTGGAGGAGCTGCAGGCGCAGCAGCTGCCGCTGGAGCTGCGCTACCGCAACAGCTTCGAGTCCGTGGCGGCGCTGGCCCACGGCGAGTGCGAGCTGGCGGGTTTCCACGTGCCCATCGGCGAGTTCGAAGCCGCCGCGGCCGAGCGCTACCGCTCGTGGCTGCAGCCGGAAAAGCACCGGCTCGTGCACCTGGCGGTGCGCACGCAGGGCCTGTTTGCCGCGCCGGGCAATCCGCGCCGCATCGGGGGTGTCGAGGACCTGAAGCGGCCGGACCTGCGCTTCGTGAACCGGCCCACGGGCTCGGGCACGCGCCTGCTGACCGAGCTGCTGCTGGCGCGCCACGGGCTGTCGCCGCGGCAGGTCAACGGCTTCGACAACGCCGAGTTCACGCACGCGGCCGTGGCAGCCTTCATTGCCAGCGGCATGGCCGACGTGGGGCTCGGGGTGCAGACGGCCGCGCAGCGCTTCGGCCTGCATTTCATTCCGCTGCTGCGCGAGCGCTACTTCCTGGCCTTCAACGCGGCCGACGAGGCCCGGCCGGACCTGCGGGCGCTGCTGGCATTGATGCGCTCGGTGCCTTATCGCTCACGCGTGGCGGCGCTGCCGGGTTACGAGGCGGCGCACACCGGCGAGGTGTGCGGGGTGCGGGAGGCGGGGCTGGTGGGCTGAGCCGCGTCCGGCACCCCGGCTGTTCCTATATGGTCCGCGCATGCCCGATCTGCGCACCCTTGAAGCCCCGGCCGCCCTGGCCTGGATCACCGGCCATCCCTGGGCCTACCCGGCGCTGGAGGCGACGCACATCACGGGCATCGCACTGCTGCTGGGCAGCCTGGTGGTGTTCGAGCTGCGCGCCTGGGGCGCGGGGCGCGAGCTGCCCGCGCCGGCACTGGCGCGGCTGGCGCTGCGCGTCTCCCTGGGCGGTTTCGTGCTGGTGGCGGCCAGCGGGTTGCTGATGTTCGGCAGCCAGCCTGGGGAGCTGTTCGCCAACCGCTACTTCGTGGCCAAGCTGGGCCTGCTGCTGGCCGCCGGGCTCAACGCCGTGCTGTTCCACTGGCGTGGCGGCGCCGGGCGGCTGGACGGCGTGGCGCGGGCACAGACCGCGCTGTCGTTGGGGCTGTGGCTGGCGGTGATCATCTGCGGTCGCTGGATCGCCTACGCCTGATTGGGAAAGGAAACTGAAGATGGATCTCACGAGACGACTGCTGGTGGCCTCCGGCGCGGTAGCGCTGCTGCCCTCGGCGCGTGCCCACCATGGCTGGAGCAGCTTCGACCAGAGCCGCCCGATCTACCTGGAGGGCGCGGCGCGCGAGGTTCGCTGGCGCAACCCGCACGCGGAGCTGGTGCTGGAGCTGCCGCCGACGCTGGCCCTGCCGGCGGACCTGCGCCAGCGCCCGCTGCCGGCCCAGAGCGCCAGCGTGGACGGCCCGGCGCTGCTGGCCAACGCCAAGCTGCCCAGCCGCAAGGACAAGCGCTGGACCGTGGAGCTTGCGCCGCTGACGCGCATGCAGGCCTGGCAGATCGAGCCCATCAAGCGCGACGCGAACGTGGGCGTGCTGGGCTTTACTTTCTACGAGGAAAAGGGCGACCCGGTGCTGCGCGCCGAATACCTGTTCGTCGACGGCAAGGCTTATGGGTTGAGGTCGTCGCCGGCCTGAGAGATCGCAACGAGGGTGACAAAAGAGGGTGGCGGTAGACGAGAGGGTTTCGCGGACAGAGCGGAACCCTTTCACGGCAGGTGCAATCAGCCGGCACCCTGCTCCAGCTCGACCAAGAAATTGCCTGAGAATCTTTCCCCCGGCCTCAGCACCACCAGATTTTTCACCCGTACCGGCTCGACGCAGATGAATTTGCGCCAATCCCCGTCCGGCAAATCCTTCAGCTTTCGAGCCTCTTCCCGCCCCGGGTTCCACACCATCCACTGGTCGAAACCCGAAGCCGACAGGCGGATGCGCCGGGAGCCCTCGATCAGCGTCACGGCCGGGCAGCCGTCGTAGAGGCGCTCGAATATCGCTTCGCCGAACTGCAGCACCGGCTCGTCCTGCCGCGTGAAGGCGGGCTGGTAGCGGTCGGAGGCCGCCACGCCCTGCAGCCCTTCCACCCGGAGCTGCAATAAATCATTCACCGCGAAATACGGGTGCAGCCCGCCGGTGAAGCTGAATTCGTCATCGCCGGTGTTCAGCACGGTGAAGCTGAAATCGATGCGGGATTCGCGCGCCAGCACTTCCAGCTCCAGCCGAGCGGCATGGGGCCAGCCCGGAAAATCATCCGGCGTGATTTCCAGCACGTAATGAAGGCGCTCCCGCGCCGCGTCGGCCCCATGCTCCAGCAGCGTCCAGTCGCGGTTGCGGGCAAACCCATGCTTGAGCAGCGGGCCATATTCCGCGAACTGCGGAAACAATACCGGCACGCCGCCGCGCGCCGGGCCCTCGAAACGCTCCGCCAGCGGACTGCAGTAAAAGGGGTCGCCGGCATCGCCGAGCCGGGCCCGCAGCACCTGGGCGCCCAGCGGGCAGTGGACAAGCATGTTCATGGTTTTACGGGTTGGATAAATTCGATCCGTTGATTCTAGAACCCTACCCGGCGCGATTTCAGCCTGTGCCGCCGCTACACCCGCTGCGCATGCTCGCGCAGCGCACGCGCGACGGCAGTTTCCACGGCCTTCTCGATGCGGCGCTCCAGGTCGGCATGCTCGTCCATCGGAATGACGGAAATACCGCCGCTGGATTCAAGCACCGCATACTTGATCTGATCCAGTTGGCCAATACCCTGGTTCTGCCGCGCCGCCTGCAGAATGTCGTCCACGCTGACGTTCGAGCGCTTCAGCCGGTCTTCCAGCACGCGGCCATGGTCCACCAGCATCAGCGGCGTGCCCTCGATGAATTTCTCCATGCGCGGAAACTTCGTCTTTATCACCGCCACCAACCGGTCCAAGGCCACCAGGGTCAGGATCACGGCCAATCCGGTCGTGACCGAACGGTCGTCGTCCACCAGCGCGTTCTGTGTCGCCTCGCTGATGATCAGCACCAGCACGAAATCGAAGGTGGACATTTCCGACAGCGTGCGCTTGCCGGCCAGCCGCAAAATCACCAGCAGGAACAGGTAGACGCAGAAGGTACGGGCAAAGACGTCCATGGCCGCGCTCCGCTTCAGGGATACACGAATTGCCTGAAATTCAGGCGCGATTCGCCGGCCACCGCGATCCAACCCTCCAGCATGCCCATCTTCCTGGGTTCGAAGGAGAATTGAACTTGCATCGGTTTTTGCGAGTCGGCCGAGAAAAAGTAGGCCGTGCCCTCGCTCTCCAGCACGCTTTTCTCCGGCTCGGGCGTGATGTCCCGAATCTCCACGTCCTGCAGGTATTTCGCATCCAGCACCGCGCGCACCTGCCCGTTGGCGGGCGGCAGCGTCAGGGTCAGCTGGTTGGCCGACTTGACGGTCATGAAGCGCTCGAACTGCAGCGACGCGCTGCCGTCCAGACCCCGGACGTGGCTCGTGGACAAGGGACCATGGCCCAGCAGGCCGAAGGCGATGGCGATCAGCAGCCCGTAGAGCAGGAACCAGCTGACCTTCTGGACGCGCCACTCCCGGTGCTGCAGGCGCAGGTCTTCATCCAGTTGCAGGTCCGCATGTCGTTGCTTCATGTCCCGGGGGCTGGCAGCCGAGCGGTGATGCCCTCGGATGGCAAGGCCCGCTCCCGGACAGCCTCACACCCAGCCCAGCCCCGCCGTCAGCACCCACAGCCAGCCGCTGATGGTCAGGAACGACAGCAGCGTGGCCAGCAGCAGCACCGCGGCGGCGAAGCTCTCCTCGCCGTGGCGCTGCGCCAGGATGGGGTAGATGCTGAGCATGGGCATCGCGGCGAAGGCCACCGCCGCGGCGCGCAGCGGCCCTTCCAGCGGCACCACCATCAGCAGCGCCAGCACCGCCAGCGGGTGCAGCAGCAGCTTGGCGCAGGCGACGCTGGCGATGTCGCTGAGCCGCCCGCGCAGCGACAGCCCCACCAGCGAGCCGCCGATCACGAACAGCGCCACTGCGCTGGAGGCGTTGGCCAGCAGCTGCACCGCGCGCGCCGCCGGCGCGGGCAGCTCCAGCCCCAGCAGCGACATTCCCAGGCCGCCCACGATGGACAGGATCAGCGGGTTCAGCGCCAGCCGCTTGAGCGTGCGCCACAGCGTCGCGCTCCAGACCTTGGAGCTGTTGTCCCCGTCGGCCAGCGCCACCGCCGTGGGAATCATCAGCAGGTTCTCCACCAGCATCGTCAGCGCCATCGCCACCGCCGCTACCGGGCCCAGGAACTGCACCACGATCGGGTAGCCCACGAAGCCGCTGTTGGAGGCGCTCATGCCCAGCCCGGCATAGGCGCTGAAGGCAATGCCGCGGCGCTTCAGCCGCCAGGCCACCAGGAAGCCGCCTGCCAGCATCGCCGCCGAGCCCGCCGCGTAGGCCAGCAGGAAATGGCCGTTGAGGATCTCCGCCACGCGGCGCGAGGACAGCGCCTGGAACATCAGTGCCGGCAGCGCGAGCTGGATCACGAAGCGCCCGAGCACCCGCGACTCCGCCTTGCTGAACCACCCGCGCCGCCCCGCCAGGTAGCCCAGCCCGATCAGCAGATAGATGGGAACGGTGATGGAGAGGATGTGCAGCATCGGGAAAGGCAGGCGCGGGCGGACGGGCGGCAACACGATCGCCACCGCCGGGAAGCGGCGCAACATAAGGGTTTACCCGCTCTCTGTCGATGCGATGGCGCGGCGGGCGGGCTTGGCGTTCCGCCATCCGGGACGCTGCACGCCCGGCGCGGTTAAGCTGCCGGCCTTTTTTCGCGGATGCGCCGCTGGGTGCGGCCGGCTCCGCGGGCCTTGGGCCTTCTCCTCAACCCGCTTCAACTCACCCTGGGACGCCTCATGAAGATCCTCACGCTGCACGGCATCAACCTCAACATGTTCGGCAAGCGCGACCCCAAGCAGTACGGCACCGCCACGCTGGCGCAGATCGACGACCAGCTGCGCGCGCTGGGCCAGGAGCTGGGCGCGGAAGTGGAGTGCTTCCAGACCAACTTCGAGGGCGAGATGGCCGAGCGCATCCACCGCGCGCACACCGACGGCACCGAGGCCGTGATCATCAACGCCGGCGCCTGGACGCATTACAGCTACGGCATCCGCGACGCCCTGGCCATCCTCAAGTGCCCGATCATCGAGGTGCACATGTCCAATATTCACGCGCGCGAGGCCTTCCGCCACACGTCCGTGATCGCCGAGCTCGC
Source organism: Azohydromonas australica DSM 1124 (assembly GCF_000430725.1). Classification (GTDB taxonomy): domain Bacteria; phylum Pseudomonadota; class Gammaproteobacteria; order Burkholderiales; family Burkholderiaceae_C; genus Azohydromonas; species Azohydromonas australica. Next base: position 305,878 of record NZ_KE387204.1, on the reverse strand, counting down.
GCGCGGCCAGATCGCCGGCTTCGGCGTGGACAGCTACCTGCTGGGCCTGCGCGCGGCGGTGTCGGCGGTGCAGCAGGCACAGGGCTGACCGGCGCCTTGATGTCTCTCCGTTCGGGCTGAGCCCTTCGACAAGCTCAGGGCGAACGGAAGGTCGAGCTCAGTCGGGCTTGACCGCCGCCGACCTTATCAGCCGCACCAGCGGCTCCAGCGCCCGCTCCAGCTCGGCCACCAGGGGCCGCAGCGCCTCGGTGTCGAGCGGGGTGCCTTCCTCGCGCAGCCGCGTCTCCAGCGCGCGGGCGGCAGCGGCCAGCTCGGTGGCGCCCAGCGTGGCGGCTACGCCCTTGAGCGAGTGCGCCACCAGCATCGCGCCGCGCTGCTCGCCGCGCGCCAGGTGCGCCTGCAGCTTGCGGGCGTCCTCGCCATGGTGCTCGGCGAAGACGTGCAGCAGCGACTCGTAGCGGTGCTCCAGGCCCGGCAGGTTCGACAGCGCCGCGGCCACGTCCACGCCCGGGTGCAGCGCCAGCCGCGCCAGCAGGTCGCCTTGCGCCTCGGCGGGCGGCGGCGCGGTCGGCACCGCCGGCTCGGCCACCACGGGCGCCGCCGCCGGCACCGCGGCGGCCCGGCGCCCGCCGGGCAGCCACTTCAGCAGCGTGGCGTACATGCTCTCCGGGTCCACGGGCTTGGCCACGAAGTCGTCCATGCCCGCGGCCAGGCAGGCGGCGCGGTCCTCGTCGAAGGCGTTGGCCGTCATCGCCAGCACCGGCAGTGCCGCGAATTCGGGCCGGGCGCGCAGCGCGCGCGTGGCCTCCAGGCCGTCCATCACCGGCATCTGCACGTCCATCAGCACCAGGTCGTAGTGCTGGCGCTGCAGCTTCTCCAGCGCCTCGCGGCCGTCCTCGGCCACGTCCACTTCCAGGCCCGCGCCGTGCAGCAGCTCCTGCGCCACTTCGCGGTTGACGAAGTTGTCCTCGGCCAGCAGCAGCCGCGCGCCGGCGTGGTGCAGCCGCAGCTCGGCCTCGGCGGCGGCCAGCTGCGGCGTGCCCGAGCACAGCGGCTGGCCGCGGCCCAGCCAGGCCGTGAACCAGAACACGCTGCCCTGTCCCAGCGTGCTGCGCGCGCCGGCCTCGCCGTCCATGAGGGCCGCCAGCCGCCGCGTGATGGCCAGGCCCAGCCCGGTGCCGCCGTGCTTGCGCGTGGTGGAGGCGTCGGCCTGCTCGAAGGCCTCGAACAGCCGCGGCAGCTGCGCCGGCTCGATGCCCACGCCCGTGTCCTCCACCTCGAACCGCACCCGCACCCGCTCGTCCTCCTGCTCCAGCAGCTTCGCGCGCAGGGTGATGCGCCCGCGCGCCGTGAACTTCACGGCGTTGCCGGCGTAGTTCAGCAGCGCCTGGCGCACGCGGGTGTCGTCGCCGCGCAGCCACAGCGGCGTTTCGTCGGTGTCGATCTCGACCGCCAGGCTCTTGGCCGAGGCCGAGTCGCCGACGATGGAGCGCACGTGGTCCAGCAGCGCCTGCAGCGCGAAGTCGCGCTCCTCCAGCCGCAGCTTGCCGGCCTCGATCTTCGAGAGGTCCAGGATGTCGTTGATGATCGACAGCAGGTGCCGCGCCGCGCCCTCGATCTTGGACAGCCGCGAGGCCTGCTGCGGCGTCGGGCCCTCGCGCGTGAGCAGGTGCGTCAGGCCCAGGATGGCGTTCATGGGCGTGCGGATCTCGTGGCTCATGTTGGCCAGGAAGGCGCTCTTGGCGCGGCTGGCGGTCTCGGCCGCGGCGCGGGCCTGGTCCAGCTCCGCCGTGCGGCGGCTTACCAGCTCCTCCAGGTGGTGGCGGTGCGCGTCGAGCTCCTCGGCCATGCGCGTCTTCTCGGTCACGTCCTCCTGCACCGAGACGTAGTGCGTGACGCGCCCGGCGTCGTCGCGCAGCGGCATGGTCACGGCCGAGTCGATGTACTCGCTGCCGTCGCGGCGGCGGTTGAGGAAGCTGCCTCGCCAGGTACGCCCTGCGGTGAGCGCCTGCCACAGCTCGTGGAAATCCTCGCGCGGCGTGCGCCCGGACTGCAGCAGCCGCGGGTTGCGTCCCAGCACCTCCTCGCGCGCGTAGCCGGTCTGGCGCACGAAGGCCTCGTTGACGTATTCGATGTGCCCGTCGACGTCCGTGATGATGATGCTCTCGCTGCCCTGCTCCACCGCCTGCGCGAGCTTGCGCAGCTGCGCCTGGCTGGCGCGCAGCGCCGCGTTGGCGGCCTCGGCGCGGGCACGCTCGGCCACCGCGTCCTCCGCCAGGTTCAGCGCTGCCAGCCGCGCGTTGCGCTGCGCCTCCAGCGCCGCCGCCTGCTGCTCGTGCAGCGCCTGTTCGGCCTGCACGCGTGCGGACACGTCCTCGGTGAGGATCAGGATGCCGCCCACGCTGCCGTCGCCGCGGTGCCACGGCTGCACCACCCAGCGCTGCCATCGCACGCTGCCGTCCTCGCGCCGGAACATGTCCTCGTCGGACTGCAGCACCTCGCCGCCCAGGGCGCGGCGGTGGACGTCGCGCCACGCCGGCGGGATGTCGGGGAACACCTCGTAGTGCGAGCGCCCGGCCAGCGCCTGGCCTTCGAGCCTGTAGTCGGTGAGCCAACGCCGGCTCACGGCCAGGTAGCGCATGTCGCGGTCGAACATGGCCAGCGCCACCGGCGCGTGCTCGATGAACAGCTGCAGCCGCTGCTCGCTGCCGCGCAGCGCCTGCTCGGCCTGCCTGCGCGCCTGGATGTCCTCGATCACGGAGATGAAGCAGTCGGGCTCGCCGTCGCCGCGCCAGCTCAGCGACACCGTGAGGTTGATCCAGACCTCGGCGCCTTCCTTGCACAGGTAGCGCTTCTCCATCGAGTAGGTCGTGATCTCGCGCGCCAGCATGCGGCGCACCTCGTCCAGGTCGGCTTCGAGGTCGTCGGGGTGCGTGATGTCCTGGAAGGTCAGCGCCAGCAGCTCCCGCGGGGCGTAGCCGACGATGTCGCAGAGCTTCTGGTTCACGCGCAGCCAGCGCCCGTCGGGCGCCACCAGCGCGATGCCCACGGCGGCCTGCTCGAAGGTCGCCTGGAAGCGCTCCTCGCTGGCCGAGAGGTTCACTTCCGCCTCGCGCTGCTTCTCGCGCGCGGCGTGCAGCAGGGCACGGGCCGCCTCGATCTCGGCAATGCGGCCACCCCGTCCGGGCCTGGGCGTGGGCTGGGCCAGCGCGGCCACGGCACGCCCCAGGCGGCGCCCGGCCAGCAGGCCGCCGATGGCCCCCAGCAGCGTCGCGCCCAGCACCGCGGCGGCCAGCGCGCTGGCGGCCCGCAGCCACAGCGCGCGGTACTCGCTGCGCGGGATCTCCACCACCACCGACCATCCCGAGAGCCCGGACGGCGCGGCGAAGCGCTCGGCGCCGTCCAGGTCCGCGCCCGCCGGCGCGCGGTGTGCGATGGGCTGGCCCTGCCCGTCCAGCAGCGACGCGGCCCAGCCCCTGGGCAGCTGCAGCGCGTCGAGCTGGCGCTGCAGCACGGCGGTTTCGACCAGCGCCAGCAGCGCCAGCGCGGTGCCGTCCTCGCGCCGGGCCGGCACGGCGATGGCCACCAGTGACTGCTGCGTCTGCGGCGATACCACCACGTCGCCCACCACGGGCTGGCCCGAGGCCACCGCGTTGGGCCCGGCGGCGCGCCCCTGCGGACGCGGCAGCACCGGCAGGGCCGTGCCCAGCGGCACGCGCGTGTTGAAGAGCATGCGCATGTCCGCGTCCGCCAGGATCACGTGGCTGCCGAAGCTCTGCCTGAAGCCCCGCGCCGCCTCGTACAGCGCGTCCCAACCGCGGGTCTGGCGCAGCTGCGACGACCGCGCGAGCATCTCCAGTGCTGCGATGCGCGTGGCCAGGACCTGGTCCACCGCGGCGGCGAAGTTGCGCGCCTGGCTGCGCGCCCGGTCCTCGTAGGCCAGCCGCCCGGTGTTGACCCGGTCCCAGGCCAGCGCGCCGGCCAGCAGCGTCAGCGGCAGCAGGCACCACCACACCAGCCGGGTCAGGTAGCCCACCAGCGACGTGCCGCTGTCCGGGGGCCGGGCGGCTCCGGCCGGCGTCACGGCGTCCTCGCGCCTCATGGCGCGGCCACCCTGGCGTGCTGGCCGCCGCCGTCCTCGTCGAAGCCCAGCGGATACGGCGGCTGCTGGCCCAGCGCCATCGACAGCGCGTTGACCTGGCGCTTGAGCTCGATCATGTCCAGCTCGCGCCCCACCATGACGCGGTTGAAGCGCTCCAGCTCATCGTTGCGTGCCGTGAGCGCCTGCTCGGCGTGCCTGCGCTCGGTGATGTCCAGCGCGATGCGGCACACGTAGCGCGCCGTGCCCTGGGCGTCGAGCACCGGGAACAGGTGCGACATGAACAGCCGCGACTGCCCGCCCACCGGCACCGTCTCCTCCACCGCGCAGCGTTCCAGCGAGCGCAGCACGCGCGCGTCGTTGGCGCGGAAGGCCGCCGCGGCTTGCGCCGGGAACAGCTCCAGGTCTGTGCGGCCCACGATGTCCGCCTCGGCGAGGCCGAGGATGCGCTGCAGGTTGGGGTTGGCGACGACGTAGCGGCCCTCGCGGTCCTTGATCGACAGCGCCGAGGGCGAGAAGTGCACGATCGCGTTGAGCTTGTGCTCTCGGTCGTGCAGCTCTTCCTCGGCCTGCTTGCGCTCGGTGATGTCGCGCGAGATGCCGAAGACGCCGACCACCGCGCCGCCGGCGTCGCGCAGCGGGCCGCGGGTGGAGAGGAACACGCGCCGGCCCAGCCCGGTGTCGAGCTCCACCTCGCGCGTGCGCACCTGCGCGTCGGCCAGGATGCTGTGGTCCAGCGCCGTGAGCGCCTCGATCTGCGCCGCTGGGAAGATGGCGCTGTCGTCGCGGCCGAGTGCCGTGCCGGCGTCCCGGCCCAGCCAGCGCAGCGCCGCGGGGTTGCAGAACAGGTAGCGGCCCTCGCGGTCCTTGGCGGTGATGGCGTCGGAGGAGTTCTCGGCGATGGCCTCCAGCAGGTGCCGCTCCTTGAGCTCGCGCTCGCGCAGCGCCCGCAGCTCGCCGGTCCAGCGTCGCAGCTGGTGCTGCAGCAGCAGGGCCGTCACCAGCACGAAGGCCCAGCCCTTGGCCGTGTCCACCATCGCGTGCCACGCCGGGTCCGTGACCAGCCCGTCCACGGCGCGGTCGGACAGCAGGATCCACAGCGCGGCCACCGCGACGTAGGCCAGCACCAGGCGGTCGCCGCGCGAGCGGGCCTTGCGATAGCCGGTGGTGTCGGGTGAAGGAGGCGGGGCGTTGGGCAAGTCGGCGTTCGCGGCGGTGAAAGGGCCGCTGCGCCGCGGCCCGGGGCAGGGAGTGTCAGGCCAGCGCGGCGTCGAAGGCGCGCTCCAGGCGCTGCACGGCGCCGTCGACGTCCTGCAGCTTGTCCAGCCCGAACAGCCCGATGCGGAAGGTCTTGAACTCCGGCCCCTCGCCGCACTGCAGCGGCACGCCGCCGGCGATCTGCACGCCCTGCGCAAGCAGCTTGCGCCCGGTGTGCAGCTCGGGGTCGGTGGTGTAGCTCACCACCACGCCCGGCGCCTGGAAGCCCGGCGCGGCCACCGGCGGGAAGCCCCGGCGCTCCAGCATCGCGCGCACCGCGCTGCCGAGCTGCCATTGCGCCTGGCACAGCCGCTCGAAGCCCGCGCGCTGCGTCTCGCGCATCACGTCGCGCGTGCGCAGCAGCGCGTCGGTGGGCAGCGTGGCGTGGTAGGCGTGGCCGCCGTTCTCGTAGGTCTGCATGATCTGCAGCCATTTCTTGAGGTCGCAGGCGAAGCTGGTGCTGGTGGTGACGTCGATGCGCTGCGCCGCGCGCTCGCCCAGCATCACAAAGGCGGCGCAGGGCGAGCCGCTCCAGCCCTTCTGCGGCGCGCTGATGAGCACGTCCACAGCGCACTCGCGCATGTCCACCCACACGGCGCCGCTGGCGATGCAGTCGAGCACGAACAGCGCGTCCACGCGGCGCGCGGCCTCGCCGACGGCGCGCAGGTAGTCGTGCGGCAGCACCATGCCGGAGGCGGTTTCCACGTGCGGCGCGAAGACGACCTCGGGCTTGTCGCGCTCGATGGCGGCCACGACCTCCTCGATGGGCGGCGGGGCGTAGGGCGACTGCGCGCCCTCGCCCTGGCGGCGTGCCTGCAGCACGGTGGTGGCGGCGGGGATGGAGCCCATGTCCAGCAGCTGGCTCCAGCGGAAGCTGAACCAGCCGTTGCGGATCACGAGCACGCGCCGCCCGGTGGCGAACTGCCGTGCCACGGCCTCCATGCCGAAGCTGCCGCTGCCGGGCACCACGGCCACGGCCGAGGCGCCGTAGGCGTCGCGCAGCACGGCGGAGATGTCGCGCATCACGCCCTGGAAGCGGGCGGACATGTGGTTCAGGGCCCGGTCGGTATAGACGACCGAGTACTCCAGCAGGCCGTCGGGGTCCACGTCGGGCAGCAAACCGGGCATGAAGAGTCTCCTTGTGTGACTTCAGGGGGTGAGTGGCAGCTTAGCGGATGGACCGGTGCCCTCCGCCGAACGGGCCGCCGGCCTGCGCCGGTCTTGTAGTGGATCAAGCGCGGTGCCTGCCTGGGGCACGCCGGCGCGGCCGGCAGCTCAAGGCGTATCCACCCCCACGTTCGGCAAATAGCTCCACTTCGGCGTCGCCAGCAGCACGAACAGCGAGACTGCCGCCAGCGCCATGGCCACGTACAGAAAGCCCGGCGCGTTCGTGAAGCGCTGCGGGTAGATGGCCACCGCCGCGCCCAGCCCCGCCGCGTTGCCCGCCAGCGCCAGGATCGCCGCCGCGAAGTCGCGGAAGCGCCGCGCCCGGTTCGCGCCCTGCGACCAGCGCGGATCGGTGTTGTAGCTGGGCAAGTGGTGGTGCGCGTCCTCCAGCTGCTCCAGCACGGCGATGAAGGTGCGCAGGTTGGAGATCGCCCGCTCCGCCATGTAGTTCAGGAAGGCCAGGCACAGCGAGGCCACCGGAAAGCCGAAGATCAGCCACTCCACCGGCGGCTCCTTGCCGCCCGCGGCCGGGCGCAGCGCCACCAGCACCGCCAGCAGGCTCACGATCAGGCTCACGTACAGCGCCAGTGCCTGCTGGCGCTGCGTGATGCGCGCGTTCACCTCCTGGTTGGCGGCAATGAAGCGGTAGTTGGCATCGACGAAGGTCTTGGACATCGGGGATCGAGGGAGTGTGGTCTGGGCAGATTCGGCCCCGTTCACGCGCGGCGGGCAGCCTGCATCCTGCGCGCCGTCCAGTATTCCAGCGGCGGCAAGGCCAGCGTGAGGCCCACCATGCCCAGCAGGAGCATGCGCGGTGTCCAGCCCATGAGGGACAGCGAGGCGCACAGGCCCAGCGTGCCCACGCGGGAAGCCGTCAGCACGAGGGAGCGGCCCAGCAGGCTCGCTTCCAGCGAGGCGCCCTCCTTCACCATGCCGCCCAGCGTCACGCCCATCTTCTGCGCGTTGACCAGCGGCAGGCCCACCGCGTAGCCGGCCACGAAGAAGAACAGGAACCACGGCACCTGCAAGGCCGCCAGCAGGCTGGCCCAGGCCAGCGCCATCAAGCACAGGAGCCGGCGCAGCGTGCGCAGGCAGGGGCCGGATTGCGCCCGCAGCGCCTGCCGCGTCAACAGGCCCGCGCCCAGCAGCGAGGCCAAGGTTTCCACCCAGGCATAGCCGGAGAGGGAGCCCACCACCGTCATCGCGCCGCAGACGAACAGCGACAGGCGCAGCGCGTGCCCCGCGCCTTCCACCACGTAGTAGGGCGCGGTCTTCCAGAAACGCGGCTGCCGAAGCAGTGCCAGCACGGCGGCCCTGCGCGCCGGCGGCAGGCTCAGGGGCTCGTGGCGCATGCTGGCCAGCAAGGCCAGCGCCGCCAGCCCCGCGCTCAGGAACACGGTTTCCACGCGCTCGGAGAACAGCCTGAACACCAGCAGCGCCCACAGTGGCGCGAACAGCTTCAGCAGCGTGGCGGCGGCCTCCACGGCGGAGAGATAGGCCTGCCGCACCGCAGCGCCCGGCAGGTTCGCTTCCAGCCACAGCCGCGCACCGTAGCTCAGGCCGCGGGCCAGCCCACCCAGCAGGCTCAGCAGCACCAGCCGCGCCGCCGAGGGCACCGGCAGCGCGCCGGCCAGCACCAGCGTGCCCGCCAGGGCCGCCACGCCCACCCGCTGCAGGCGCAGGGCGGGCCAGGCTTCCCGTGCCATCAGCCGGTTGGCGGCGACCTGCCCAAGGACCGTGGCCGCCTGCTGCCCGGCAATGAACAGCAGCACCGCCAGCACCTGCCCCTGCGTGAAGGCGTAGGCGCCGACGAAGCCGGTATAGAAGACGTCCACGCCCACGAACAGCAGGGTGGAGCGCCAGACGACGGCTTCGGCGGAAGGGGAGTGGAACCAGCGTGCCGCGATCGCCCTCATGGCGCGCGCAGCCGCGCGTGCACGTCGCGCGCCAGCCGCATGCCGACCACCCCGACGTTCTCAGCATCGCCCGCTTCGCCCAGCGGCAGGCTGTCCCAGGCCACCGTTTCCGCATCCGGCGCCAGCGCGGCCAGGGCCTGGTTCAGGCGGCTGCCGGGCACCGCGCGCAGGTCCAGCACCGCTACCAGCACCCACTCCCAATTGAGCGCCAGGCGCAGCAGGCCGACGAAATGGTGCTGGCCCAAGTGCTGCAAGGGCGCCAGCTCCTCCGCCACCAGCCGCGCCAGCACGGCCTGCATGCCGAGCGGCGAGACGTCCGGGGGCTCCAGCACCTCCGTGAACACCGCCGCCCAGCGGCCGGGCGCCGATTGAAGCTGCTCCGCCCTCCGCCCCACCAGGATCCGCTGGCCGGGCAGCAGCACCAGCGAGGCCAGCGTGGTTCCCCAGCTCCAGTCGGCCGCGGCCACGGCCGAAGGCGGCGGGACGTTCCGTTCGCGGATCAGCCGCGCCATCACCAGCCCCTCGGTGTAGGAGCGCTCGCCGGTGCGCAGCCGCAGCTCGCCGGGATGGCGCGTCCAGTGCTTCAGCACCGCACGCCGGCCGTCGAAACCGCCCGGCCGCGCCAGCACCGTCTCCAGCACCTGCGGATGGCGAGTCCCGAACCCGGCCCGCAGCGCCGGCGCGATCGGCATGGGCTCCGGCGAGTGGAGGCCCGACACCTGCAGCCGCGGCTCGAAGCAGGCCCAGGTGAACTGCTCGAACAGGTCGCTCACGGCCGCGCGCCCCGCGCCAGCGGCAGCTCCAGCACGAACACCGCCCCGCCCTCCGCCGCGTTGGCCGCCGTCAGCGTGCCGCCGTGGCGCTCGACGATGCCGTAGCTGATGGACAGGCCCAGCCCCGTGCCCTTGCCCACCGGCTTGGTGGTGAAGAAGGGGTCGAACACCCGCGACAGCGCCGCGTCCGGAATGCCCGGCCCGTTGTCGCGGAAGCTCACCCGCACGCGCTCGCCTGTGAATTCGCTCTCGATCCACAGCGCCGGCGCGGCGCCGTCGCGCGGCGGCTGGGCCGAGGCCGCGTCGTAGGCGTTCTGGATCAGGTTCATCACCACCTGCATCAGCTGCCCGGTGCTGCCCGACACCGTGCACGGCCCCGCCGGCGTCCAGTGCACGTTGAAGCCCTGCGCCGTGCCCTTGCACACCCAGTGGATGGCGCGCTCGATCACGGCATTGAGGTCCACCGCCGCGTGCTCCTCGCGGTCCACCGCCGAGAAGCGTTTCAGGCCCTGCACGATGTCGGCCGTGCGCTGCGCGCCTTCGAGCATGCCGGCGATGAGCGAGGGCAGGTCCGCCAGCAGGTGGTCGATGCGCAGCGAGCGGCGCAGCGCCGCCAGCTCGCCTTCGTCGCCGTGGGCGTGCACGGCCTCCAGGTACTGCGACAGCCGCTGCCCGTAGCGCTGCAGCGCCAGCACGTTGCCCAGCACGAAGCTGATCGGGTTGTTGAGTTCGTGCGCCACGCCGGCCACCAGGCGGCCCAGCGAGGCCAGCTTCTCCGAGTGCAGCAGCTGCTGCTGCGTGCGCTTGAGCGCCTCGTGCGCCTCGCGCAGCTCGCGGTAGGCGCGCTTGATCTCGGCCATGGGCCGGCCCACGAAGACCGTGCCCACGCGGCGCCCGTTGCCGTCCAGCCGCGGCGTGCAGTTGAGGTCCACCGGCACCGCGCGGCCCTGGGCGTCCAGCAGCTCGATCTCCACCGTCTCGCCCGCGCGCGATGGCGTGCGCTGCTCGACGATGGCCCGCAGCCGCGCCACCGCCGCTTCGTCGGCCAGCAGCGTGTAGACGCTGGTGCCGCTCAGCTCGGCGTCGCTGCGCCCGATGAGCTCGCGCAGCGCGGCGTTGGTCTCCTCGATGGCGCCGCGGTGGTCACAGGCCACCAGCACGTCGCTCATGGCCGAGAGCAGGCTGAAGATGAACTGCTGCGACTGCTCCAGCTGCGCGTTCTTCTCCTCCAGCGCCACTTCGTCGCGCAGCAGCTGCGAATAGACCTCGTCCATCTTCTGGATCACGTCGATCCAGGTGTCCTCCTCCACGCCTTCGAGCCGCGCCTCCTCGCCCAGCAGGCGGTGGCGTTGCGGGTCGTCCAGCGGAGAGGTGCGCGCGGGGCGCCGGGAGCGGGAGCTGTCGGTCATGGGTCAGTGCACCGTGCACACCATGCACGGATCGAAGGAGCGCACCACGTGCTGCACCGCCACCGGCGTGGCCTCGCCGCGGCGCACCGGCGCGCCCTGCAGCGCGGCCTCCAGCGCGCCCGGCGTGCCGGCGGCGTCGCGCGGGGAGAAGTTCCAGGAGGTGGGCGCGACGATCTGGTAGCTCGCGAGGCGCCCGCGCTCCACGCGCAGCCAGTGGCCCAGGCTGCCGCGCGCGGCTTCCACCAGGCCGACGCCGGCGCCCTCTTCCGGCAGCTCCACCGCCTCGCACCAGGGCTCGCCCGGGCGCAGCGCGCGCAGCCAGCCTTCCATCAGCGGTACCACGCGCGCCAGCTCCAGCAGCCGCGCCAGCACGCGGGTGTGGACGTTGCCGCCGCCGCGCCGCACCGCGTCCAGCACCAGCGGCTGCGCCGCCGCGAGCTGGCGCGCCACGGCGCCGCACTCCACCACCTGCCCGGCCAGGCGCGGCGCCTTGTTCCAGGTGTAGGCGCCGACCTTGTCCGCCACCGGCAGCGTCAGGCCCTCGCGCGGGTGCAGCGCGCCGCCGCCGTCGGCCAGCCAGGCATGGGTGGCGTCCTCGGTGATGGCGTCCACGTCCAGCGGCCGCAGCGAGGCGTCCTGCTGGTGCCACACGCCGCGCGGCAGCGCATGCGTGCCGTCGGGCTGCAGGTAGGCGCCGTAGCTCAGGAAGCGGCCGGGGCCGGGGCCCAGCGCGTCCAGGCCCAGCGCGTCCGAGATCGCCAGGAACAGGCCGAAGTCGCCGCGGTCGCCTTCCTGCAGCCAGGCGCGCAGCGCGTCCTCGCTCTGCAGCGCGGTGACTTCCTCCAGCGGCGCGCCGAAGAGCTGCTGCTGCAGGAAGCCGCGGAACTCGCGCACCTTGGCCAGCAGCCGCAGCCGCTCGGCGGGCTCCACCGCGCGCGTGCAGCCGCCGGGGTGGATGGCGTGCGTGTGCGGCCACTTGCCGCCCAGCGTGCCCAGCAGCGTGAACCAGCGCTGGCGCGCGGCGATGGCGCGGCGCGCCTGCTCGCCGGCCTGGGCCTCGAAGCGGCGCAGCGCCTCGGCATGCCAGGGCTCGCGCGCGTACACCGCGCGCGTGAAGTCGGGCATGAAGAAGAGGTAGAAGTGCGTGAGGTGGTCGGCCAGGTTCTCGGTGGCAAGCATCAGGTTCTGCGCCAGCAGCCCGTTGGGCGGCGGCGCCACGCCGGCCAGGTCCGACAGCGCCCGCGCCGCGGCCACCGACTGCGACACCGAGCAGATGCCGCACAGCCGCGGCACGATCACCAGCGCGTCCAGCGGCTCCTTGCCCGGCAGGATCTGCTCGAAGCCGCGGTACATGGGCGAGTTCACCCACGCGGCCCGCACGCGGCTTTGCGCCACGTCGAGCTGCACCTCCAGGTCGCCCTCGACGCGGTTGAAGGGGCCGACGATCAGCCTGCTCATTCCACTCCTCGTTGCTACTTCAGTCGCGTGCGCCGCACCGCCGGCGGCACCACCACGCGGTCCGACACCGCGTTGAGCTTGACGCGCTTGGGCGTCGCGCTCTTGGACAGCGAGGCCAGCGCCACGAACCAGGCCTTGGGCATGTCGGTGGGCAGCCCGATGGGGATGCCCGCGACCTTGGGCGTGAGGTGGAAGGGGTGGCGCGGCTCCTGGAAGCCCGGCTCGGTGCAGCTCACGCAGGCGTAGCCGCCGCGCGTGCACGAGCCCTCGCCGTTCCACAGCCGCGTGTTGCAGTCGGCGTGCGCCTGCGTGCCCTTGCAGCCCATGTGCTCCATCATGCAGCCCAGGTCGCCGGGCTCCTCGGCGCTGGCCTTGAACTCGTAGAACTCGTTGCGCGTGCAGCCGTGGTGCACGAGCTGGTCGGCGTAGAAGCGCGGGCGCTGCAGCGGGTCGAGGTCGGCGGCGCCGAACTGCCCCTCGGCCAGCGCCATGAGCGTGTCCACCACCCAGCCCGGGTGCGTGGGGCAGCCCGCCACGTTGACCACCGGCAGCCCGCCCGCGGCGCGGAACTCCGTGCCCAGCAGCCCGCCGGGGTGCTCGTCCTCGTACTGCAGCCCGCAGGCCTCGGTCGGGTTGGGCCCGCCGGCCGTGATGCCGCCCCAGGCCGCGCAGCTGCCGATGGCCACCACGTGGCGCGCCACGCCGGCCAGGCGCCGCACCCAGGCGATCATGGGCACGCCCGTGCCGGCCAGGTGGTGGAAGCGCCCGCTGCCGTTGGGCCCGCGCAGCAGCGCGCCCTCGATGCACAGCGCGTCCACCCGCACGCGGCCCTCGATGCAGTCGTCCAGCAGCTGGCGCACCTCGTGGCCGCTCTCCAGCGACAGCGACGGGTGCCACAGCAGGTTGATGCCGGCGTCGCGCAGCAGCGCGTGGAAGTCGGTGGTGTCGGCGCACAGCAGCGACATGCTGCAGCCGCCGCAGCCGCCGGACTGCAGCCACAGGACGTTGAAGGGTTCAGCGGCGATGCTCATGTCTTTTCCTCCAACCCATACCGCACCAGCTTCGCGCGCAGTCCCACGCGCGAGAGGCCGAGTTCGCGCGCGGCGTGGGTCTTGTTCCAGCGCAGGCGCAGCATCACCTCGCGCAGCAGCATGGCTTCCACGGCTTCCAGCCGCTGCGACAGCGTGCCGCTGGCCGGCAGCGCCGGTGCGCCACGGCCGTGTCCATTGCCCGCGGCGGCGGCGCTCACGCCGGCCTGACCGTGGAGCACCTTGAGCGAGAAGTGGCGCGCGGGCACCACGGGGCCGTCGCTCAGCGCCGCGGCGCGGCGGATCTCGTTGCGCAGCTCGCGGATGTTGCCCGGCCACGGGTAGCCCATCAGCACCGGCGTCACGTCCTCGTCGAAGCGCAGCCCGGCGCGGCCCAGCTCCAGCCCCACGTCGTGCAGCAGCCGCTGCGCGATGGGCGGGATGTCGGCCACGCGCTCGCGCAGAGCCGGCATCGCCAGCGTCACGCCGGCGACGCGGTAGTACAGGTCCTCGCGGAAGCGCCCGGCGCGCACCTCGGCCTCCAGGTCGCGGTGCGTGGCGGCGACCACGCGCACGTCTACCGGCACCGGCGTGGCCGAGCCCACGGGCCGCACCTCGCCTTCCTGCAGCACGCGCAGCAACTTGACCTGGAAGGCCGGCGAGGTCTCGCCGATCTCGTCCAGGAAGATCGTGCCGCCGTGCGCGCGCTGGAACAGGCCCGGGTGGTCCTCGTAGGCGCCGGTGAAGGCGCCGCGCTTGTGGCCGAACAGCTCGCTCTCCAGCAGCGTGTCGGCGATGGCGGCGCAGTTCTCGATCACGAAGGGCGCCGTGGCGCGCGGGCTGGCGTAGTGGATGGCGCGCGCCAGCAGCTCCTTGCCGGTGCCCGATTCGCCCAGCACCAGCACCGGCAGGTCGTAGCGCGCCATGCGCTCGGCCATGGCGCACACGCCGTCCAGCGGGCTGCCCGGGGCGCGCTCGATGCGGTCGAAATCGAACACCGCGCGCGCCTTGGCCAGCGCCTCGCTGCGGCGCTGGCGCAGCACGGGGGTGGCGGTGCGCAGGTCCACGTCCAGGCGCTGCAGGCTGCGCTGCAGGGTGCGGGTCTCGGCCGCGGCGCGCACGGTGGCCAGCAGCGCGTCGGGCACCCACGGCTTGAGCACGTACTGGTGGATCCCGGCCTCGTTGAGCCCGGTGATGATGTCCTCGCTGTCGGTGTAGCCGCTGACGATGATGCGCACCGCCTCGGGCCAGCGCTGGCGCGCCTCCTTCAGGAACTCCACGCCGCTGACACCCGGCATGCGCTGGTCGCACAGGACCACGGCCACTTCGTAGCGCTCCATCAGCGCGCGCGCCTCGTCCGCATGCGCCGCTTCGAGGATGCGGAACTCCTCGTCCAGCGTGCGCCGCATGGCCTCGCGCGAGCGCGCCTCGTCATCGACGACGAGGACCACGGGCAGCAGGTCGGGAGCGGGCGGGATCATGGGCGGTGACGGCTCGGGAGCGCGGGGCAAGGCGGCCATTGTCCCTGGCCGGCCGGCGGCACCGGCGCGGCCTCAACAGATGCGCGGCAGCTGCTCCCCGCTCAGCCAGTCCACCACGCGGCGCCCGCCCAGCCTGGTCGCCATCTGCACGAAGCGGTGCGGGTCCTCGGTCACGGTGCCGATGCGGGTTGCGCCGGCGCCGCGCGGGTGCGCGCGCATGGCGGCCAGCACCGCGTCGGCCGCCTCCGGTGCGCAGATCGCGATCAGCTTGCCCTCGTTGGCGACGTAGAGCGGGTCCAGCCCCAGCAGCTCGCAGGCGGCGTCCACCTGCGGCAGCACGGGGATGGCGGCCTCCTCCAGCAGCATGCCTACGCCGGACTGGCGCGCGATCTCGTTGAGCGTGGTCGCCAGGCCGCCGCGCGTGGGGTCGCGCAGCACGTGCAGCATCGACTCGCGCCCCGGCAGCGCCGCCAGCATGTCCGCCACCAGCCCGTGCAGCGCCGCGGTGTCGGAGACGATGGCCGTCTCGAAGGCCAGCGACTCGCGCTGCGACAGCACCGCCACGCCGTGCTCGCCGATGGTGCCGGAGACCAGGACCACGTCCCCGGGCCGCGCGTTGGCGCCCGAGGTGTCCACGCCCGGCGCGGCCACGCCCACGCCGGTGGTGGAGATGAAGACGCCGTCGCCCTTGCCCTGCTCGACCACCTTGGTGTCGCCGGTGACGATGGCCACGCCCGCCTCGCGCGCGGCGGCGCCCATCGAGTCCACGATGCGCTTGAGGTCGGCCAGCGGGAAGCCTTCTTCGAGGATGAAGCTGGCGCTGAGGTACAGCGGCGTGGCGCCGTTCATCGCCACGTCGTTGACGGTGCCGTGCACGCTCAGGGCGCCGATGTCGCCGCCGGGGAAGAACAGCGGCGAGATCACGTGCGCGTCGGTCGCCAGCACCAGGCGCCCGGCGCCGGGCAGCGGCAGCGCCGCGCCGTCGTGGCCCTGGCGCAGGTACGGGTTGTCGAAGGCCGGCAGGAACAGCTCCTCGATCAGCTGCATGGCGGCGCGTCCGCCGGCGCCGTGGTTCATGTCCACGCGGCCGGTCTTCACGTTCAGCGGGCGGACGTAGTCCTTCTTGATGGTGCTCATGGCTGCTGTGCCCTCAGGCCGCCACGACCGGGATGTCGCGGAACCGGCCGTAGGAGTAGTGGGCCGCGCAGGCGCCTTCGGAGGAGACCATGCACGAGCCCATGGGGCTCTCGGGCGTGCACACGGTGCCGAAGAGCTTGCAGTCGGTCGGGCGCTTGACCCCGCGCAGGATCTCGCCGCAGGCGCACTGCTTGTGGTCGGGCACCGGGCGGTACGTGAGCCCGAAGCGCTTCTCGGCGTCGAAGCGCTCGAAGGCCGGGCGGATCTTGAGCGCGCTGTCGGGCACCTCGCCCAGCCCGCGCCATTCGAAGCTCTCGCGCAGCTCGAACACCTCGGCCACCACGGCCTGCGCCGCGGCGTTGCCCTGGCGCGTGACGGCGCGGCTGAACTCGTTCTCCACCTCGGCACGGCCCTCGTTGACCTGGCGCACCAGCATCAGCACCGCCTGCATCACGTCCAGCGGCTCGAAGCCGGCGATCACCACGGGCTTGCGGTAGTCGCGCGCGAAGCCTTCATAGGGCGCCGAGCCGATCACGATGCTCACGTGCGCCGGACCCACGAAGCCGTCCAGCGGCACGGTGCGCCAGTCGCGCACCTCGGGCGAGTTCAGGATGTGCGCGATGGCCGCCGGCGTGAGCACGTGGCAGCACAGCACGCTGAAGTTCTTCAGTTCTTCCTGGGCCGCCTGGCGGATCGCCAGCGCCGTGGGCGGCGTGGTGGTCTCGAAGCCGATGGCCAGGAACACCACCTCGCGCTGCGGGTTCGCGCGCGCGACCTGCAGCACGTCGGCCGCGGAATAGACCATGCGGATGTCGCCGCCGCGCGCCTTGGCGCGCATCAGCGACAGCGGCTCGCTGCCTCCCGCCGCGGGCGAGGACGGCACGCGCATCGTGTCGCCGTAGGTGCAGACGATGGCGCCGCGCTCCAGCGCGAGGTGGATGGCGAGGTCGATGCGCCCGATGGGCAGCACGCACACCGGGCAGCCCGGGCCGTGGACCATGCGCACGTTGGGCGGCAGCAGCTCCGTCACGCCGTAGCGCGAGATGGCGTGCGTGTGGCCGCCGCAGAACTCCATGAAGGCGTAGGCGCGTGCCGGGTCGGCCTCGGCCGCCAGGCGCGCGGCGATCTTGCGGGCGATCTCGCCGTCGCGGAACTCGTCGATGTACTTCATGGCGCGGGCGTGGTGTTGTCGTCCAGGGCGGCGAGCTCGCCGAACAGCGCCAGGGTGCGCTCGGCTTCCTCGGGGTCGATCATCCCGATGGCATGCCCGACGTGGACGATGACGTAGTCGCCCAGCTGCGCCTGCGGCACCAGGGCGATGGACACGGTCTTGCGCACGCCGCCGAGGTCCACCACGGCGTCCATGCCGCCCTCGGGCAGGCTGACCACGCGGGCCGGTAAAGCTAGGCACATGGGGAGGTCTCCGCCGGCACGGGCCGGGTTGGGTTTTCGGATTCGGTGGCGGCCGCGGCGGATGAGGCGGCGGCAATGGCCGTGGCGGCCAGGGCCGCGGCTTCGGGCGGCACGGCTGCCGGGTGGCGCTGCTCGGCGAACTGCAGCGCGGCGGCCCAGGCCTGGCCCAGCGCCAGCCCGGCGTCGCCAGGGCTCACGCCCTGGGGCCGCAGCGTGGGCAGGCCCAGGGCCGCGAGCGTGTCCATCAGCCGCGCGCTCAGCAGCCGGTTGAAGAAGCAGCCGCCGCCCAGCGCCACCTGCAGCGATCCGTACTGCCGCGCGGCGCGCTGCGCCCAGCCGGCCAGCGCGTCGGCGAGCTGCACGTGGAACAGCGCCGCAGCCTCGCCCGGCCGGCCGGCGTCGCCCCGCGCGGCCACGTGCTCCAGCAGCGGCAGCAGCGCCAGCGTGCCGTTGGCGTCGGCCAGCGGCGGCTGGACTTCCTGCGCCAGCGCCTCGATCAGCGTGGGCAGCGCGGTGACGGTGTGGGTGGCCAGCCGCTCCAGCGCGATGGCGGCCTCGGCCTCCGCCACCTGGCGCACCGACAGGCCCAGCAGCCCGGCGGCGGCATCGAACCAGCGGCCGGCGCTGGTGGAGGCGGGGCAGTTCAGGCCGCGCACCAGCATGGTCGCCACCAGCTTGGCGGCGCCTTCGCCCACGGCGGGGCCAAGGCGCTGCGGGATCTCCGCGCCGCGGCCCAGCGCGTGCAGCACCGCGGCGGCCAGGCGCCAGGGCTCGCGCGCGGCGGCGTCGCCGCCGGGCAGCGCCAGCGGCTGCAGGTGGCCCAGGCGCTGCCAGTGCGCGCCGTGCACCAGCAGCAGCTCGCCGCCCCAGGGCTTGTCATCGGTGCCCAGGCCCACGCCGTCCAGCGCCAGGCCCACCAGCGGACCGGTGATGCCCTGCTCCGCCTGCACCACGGCGATGTGCGCGTGGTGGTGCTGGATGCCGATGGCCGGCACGCCCAGCTGCTGCGCCAGCGCCAGCGCCAGCCGGGTGCTGTGGAAGTCGGGATGCAGGTCGTGCGCCACGGCGTCCACCGGACCGAGCGCGAGCAGGCGCTGCACGGAGTCCTCCAGCGCGGCGCAGGCCGCCGGGTCGTCCAGGTCGCCGTGCAGCGGGCTCATCAGCACGCGCGTGCCGTCCAGGCGGCACGCGGCATTCTTCAGCCATGCGCCGACGGCCAGGATGCGGGCCGGGGCCGGGCGTGGGAGCGAGACGGGGGTGTCCATGGCGTTTCGGGCTTCAGGCCCCGCTCGCGCCATCCCGCCACTTCTGCAGCTCGCGCTCCAGGTCGGCAATGCGCTGCTGCAGCGCCAGCTCGCGCTTGCTCACGGGCGCGGGATCGCCGGCGTGCAGCAGCCAGTGCAGCCAGGCGTCCATGCCGTCGCCACGCGTGGCCGAGATCTGCAGCACCGCGATGTCTGGGTTCACGCGCCGTGCGTAGGCGATGCAGCGCTCCACGTCGAAGCTCACGTAGGGCAGCAGGTCCACCTTGTTGATCAGCATCAGCCGCGCGGCGGCGAACATGTCCGGGTACTTCAGCGGCTTGTCCTCGCCTTCGGTCACCGACAGCACCGCCACCTTGGCCGCCTCGCCCAGGTCCCACATCGCCGGGCACACCAGGTTGCCCACGTTCTCGATGAACAGGATCTGCTGTGCGTGGGAATGGCCATGGCCGTCACCGTGGTGATGGTGGTGCTCGCCGTGGCCGTGGTGATCGTGCCCATGGCCGTGTGCGTGGTCATGAGCATGCCCGTGGTCGTGCCCGTGCGTGTGCGCATGGCCGTGAGCATGTGCGTGTTCGTGCCCGTGCCCGCCGTGCGCCGCCTTCGGCTCGTGCGCATGCGTGTGCAGGGGCAGCCGCTTGAAAGCGTCGGCCACCATCTGGGCGTCGAGGTGGCAGCCCTTGCCGGTGTTGACCTGGATCGCCGGGGCGCCGGTGGCGCGGATGCGGTCGGCGTCGAAGCTGGTCTGCTGGTCGCCCTCGATCACCGCCACCTGCGCCTGCGGCTCGCGCGCGCGCAGCCGCTCGATGGTGGCGCACAGCAGCGTGGTCTTGCCCGAGCCGGGGCTGGAGACCAGGTTCAGCGCCGTGACGCCGTGGTTCTGGAAGTGCTGGCGGTTGAGCGCGGCCAGGCGGTTGTTCTCGCCCAGCACATCGGTCTCGATCTTGATCGCCCGCTCCTGCGACATCCCCGGCACCGACACCCGCGCCGCGCCGGCGCCGTAGTGCAGGTCGCCCTGCGCATTGGTCGCCACGGCGCTCCCCTCGACGGCAGCGGCGGTGCTGCTGCCGGGGGCCTCGTTGTCGGCGCATCCGCAGACCACGCACATGTTCATCTCCTTGTGTACTTCGATGGGGCCGGCCCGGCGGGGCCGGCGCTCAGTCCTGGACGGTCATGTCCACCACGCGCAGCTCGGTGCCGCCGGTGGGATGCAGCTGGTGGCTGCGGCAGCGGGGGCAGGGGTCGGTGCGCTGCTGGATCTCCACCTCGCCGCCGCAGGGCATGCACCAGGCGCGGCCCGGCGGCTCGTCGATGTGGATGCGTGCGCCTTCCAGGCAGGTGCCCGGGGCCAGCGTCTCCAGCGCGAAGCGCAGCGCGCGCACCTCCACGCCGGCGAAGCGCCCGGCTTCCAGGCGCAGCGTGCTCACGCGGCTGAAGCGTTCGCGCCGCGCGGCGTCCTCGGCGATGCGCAGGATGCCGCCGGCCAGGCTGACTTCATGCATGGGCGCCCTCCTCGCTCGGTTCGCGCGCGTGGGACTCCCAGGCGACGCAGGGGTCGAAGGCCAGCACCAGCGACTGCAGCACCGGCAGCTCGCGCACGCCTTGCAGCGCCGTGGCGGCGGGGCCGTGCGGGTCGAAATTCCAGTCGGTGGGCGAGACCACGCGGCAGGCGGCGACGCTGTCCTGCGGCGTCAGCGCGATGCGGTGCACCAGCAGTCCGCGCGCGGTCTCGGTCCAGGCCAGGCCGGTGCGCTCGTCCACGCTCAGCGCGCCGCTGGACAGGGTGTCCGCGCCCGAGGCCGGGCCGTCGGGGCTGGCGAGGCGGACCAGGTCACTCAGGCGGCTGGCAAACAACATCCAGGCATTGTCCGCGCCGGCCGCGTCGCGCCCGTGCGCGCGGCACCAGGGGCCCGTGGCATATGGCACGGCCGCGCCGCCCTGCAGCGGGGCCTCGGCCGCCAGCCGCGCGGCCAGCGCCGCGGCCGAGCCGTCGTGCGCGTCCAGCCGCAGCGCGCGGTGCGGCGTGCGCAGGGGCGCGCCCCAGGGCCAGAGCCGGCGCAGCAGCCGTGCCACGGGGCTGCGCGCCTGCGCGGTCCAGGCCTTGAGCCAGCCGGCACCGTCCGCCTCCCAGGCGGCCAGCCAGTCGGGCAGCGGCATGGAGAGCAGGTCCTCCTCCATCCAGGCGCGCAGCGAGGCCAGCACCGCGTCGGCATCGGGTCCGGGCTGCCACAGCGGGCAGCGCTGCAGCATGGCGGGCGTGGCCCCAGCCAGGCCGGCCACCGGGGGCGCATCGACCAGAAGGCGGCGCAGCTGCTCCTGCGCCGTGCGCAGCTGCAGCACGCGCCGGTCCGCGAGCGCGGGCGGCGCCAGCGCGGTGCCGGTCGCCGCGCGCGCGGCCTCGACGGCGCGCCGGGCGGTGAGCGTGTGCGCATGCCCGCACAGCGTGAACAGCGTGCCCAGCAGCGCGGGCGCGGCCGCGGCGGGACGGCCCACCGCGAGCCGCTCGGCGCGGCGCACGCCCTGGCGCTGGATGTTGGGCAGCGGCTGGCCCGGGCTGAGCACCAGCCGGCCGCTCAGCGTGTCGAGCGAAGTCATCGCGCGGCCTCGGCGGCGCGGCGGCCGAAGAGCAGGCCGCGCCGGGTGGGCGCGCCCGGGGCCGCGGGCGCTGGGGTGGCCTTCACGGCGGGCGCAGCGGCGACGGCGGTGGCGGTTTGCGGCTGGCGCAGGTGTTCCAGCGCCGCCAGCGCCACGGCGCGCGCGGCGGCCTGGTCGGCGAACTCGAACATGGGAGAGAACAGCGAGCAGGCCTCGAAGCGGCAGCCGTCCTCCTCGCCGCCGAGGAAGGACAGCGTCTCGCCGCCCAGGCGCCGCGGGCGCGTCGCGCCCAGGGCCAGCGGCGCCGCCTGCGCGCCGGGCAACCACAGCAGGTTCATGAACCAGGGCGTGACGAGCACGCCCAGCAGCCCCGCCTCCCCGTCGTCGTCGGCCTGCGGCTGGAAGCCCACGGCCTCGGTGCGCAGGGCCGCGTGCAGCAGCGGCACGCCCGCCATGCGGGTGCGGGCGATGTGCTCGAAGGCGGCGGCGAGGAGGGCTACGCGCTGCATGGGCGTGGGCTCAACTTCTCAATCCACCACCATGAACTGCTCCGCGTCCCCGTCGCACACCGGGCAGCGCCAGTGCGCGGGCAGCGCGGTGAAGGCGGTGCCGGGCGGGATCTGCCAGGTGTCGTCGCCGTGCGCGGGGTCGTACACCCACCAGCAGATCTTGCATTCCAGCCGGGTCTCGGCCGCCAGGCGGCTGCGGTCGCCCAGGTAGCTGCCTTCGAAACGGACGGCTTCCATCACGACGGCCTCCGCGGCGTGCCGGCCGCGTCTTCCAGGCCCTCGACCCAGCGCAGCACGTCCTGCAGCCGCTCGTGCGAGTCCTGCAGGTCATCGGGCGCCGCGCAGGCGGCCTGCGGCATGTCGGTGAGCTCGACGGTGTTGAGGATCACCGCGTCCTGCGAGTTGTAGTAGACGACCCGCCAGCCGTGGCGCAGCCCGGTGTTGGTGATGCGGCAGTTGCCGTAGCCGCGCGAGAGGATCAGCACCCGGCCCGTGCCCAGGCGGTGGTCGATGAGCGCGATGTCCATCGGCGACACCGGCAGCAGCGTGAGGTTCACCACGTGCGCCTCGGCGCCGGGCACCCGGCGGCGCGAGGCGTCCTCGATCTCCCCGATCAGCTGCGGCGCGTTCATCACCTCGGCCGGCAGCGGATCGGGCAGCGCCGGCGCGATGAACAGCGCCGAGTCCGCCGCCGCGGCGTCGCGCAGCACCTGCGGCACGGCGCCCACCTCCAGGTGGTCGCGCACCAGGCCGCCCTCGTCCACCACCGTGACGCGCCAGACGCCGGCGAACACCGACTCCTGCACCTGCACCTCGCGCCCGCCCTCTGCGCCGGGCAGCACGCGGGCGCTGACCTCGCCCTCGCCCATCACCTGGTTGAGCAGCGCCAGATCCTCGGCCGCCAGCCCGGCCAGCGTCACGCAGCGCGTGCCGCCCTGGCGGCCGACCAGCTCCAGCGCGCGCAGCGTCTCGCGCAGCACGGCGTGCGCGCCCGCGTGCCCGGCCAGCTCCTCGGGCTCGGGCAGCGGCGGCGCGCGGTAGGTGTCCATGCCCTGGGGCATGGACATGTAGTTCAGCGTCTCGTCCTCGACCTGGCTGCCGGGGCCGAAGGGAACGACAGGAATGGGAAAGGCCTTCATGGCGGTCCTTGCTTCAGGAGGCGCAGGCGGAGCCGGCGTCGGCGCTCACCACGGCGATGCCGATGCCGGGAATGCGGGAGGGAGGCAGTGCCAGCGCCTCGTGCACGCGGGTGACGAAGTCGTCCCAATCGTGCATGCCGGGCAGCGTGTGGACGTAGCTACCGTCGCGCACGAACACCAGCGAGGGCCAGCGGTTGGAGCCAAAGTGGCGCGCCACGGCCGCCTCGGCCGAGCGGCGCGCCACGCCGATGGAGAAGCGCCCGCCCAGCGCGCGCCGGACTTCGGGCAGCACCACCGCCACGTCCAGCCCCTCGGGAAAGCGCACCGGGTCGCCAGCCAGCAGCAGCACGCGGTCGCCCGCGCCGGCCACCCAGGCATCGAGCGAGCTCTCGTCCACCCACTCGGCGCCGTGGCGCGCCACGAGGTTGCAGATCACGCCGGGCGTGTCGGGTTCGGCGGGTGCGGTGGAGACAGCCGTCGGGACAGCAGCTTGGGTCATGGCAGGTACTTCCATTTGCGGACGAGGCGCTCACCGGAGGTGAGCCCCCTCGTGAAACTCAATCCGGCTTCGGGCCGGCACCGGCCAGCGCGGCCACCTCGTGGACGCTCATGGCCGAGGGCAGCGCGAAGCCGGGGTCGTCGGCGAACAGGGACTGGCCGCCGAGCGCGCCGGCCAGCAGGTCCAGCGCGGCGTTGACCTCGGCGGCGCGCTGCGCGTCGATGCGCTCGCGCGCGGCGTCCAGGAACACGAGCAGCCACTCGCCCGGGGCCACGTCGCCCACGAGCGCCGTGTCGATCTCGCGCTGCTCGCCGCGGCCCAACACCAGGGCGCGCCGCTCGCGGGCGTCGAGCACCTGCATGGGAATGCCGATGCACATGGCGCTACTCCGCCGCGGGAATGAAGCGCGCGTCGCCGACGCGGCAGGCGGCCTCGGCGCTGGGGCGCTCGCCCTCGTAGCGCTCCAGCGCCAGCGAGGGCAGCGTCACGCCGCTGTCGGCGTCGGCCTGCGCGCCCGTGCGCGGCCGGGGCTCGGCGCCCCAGTCGCGCAGCGCCTGCAGGCCCAGCGCGAGCGCGTCCTCCAGCGCCAGGCGCACGCTCGAACGCAGGCTGCCGCCGTAGTCCTCCAGCTCCTCGGGCTGGCAGCCGACGAGCAGCACGCGCTCGGGGTAGTGGCCGGTGAGCTGCGCCAGCGACAGCACTTCCTGGAAGCCGGTCTGGTGCAGGCTCATCTTCTTGGCGCCGAGGAAGCGCGGCACCTCGTCGTCCTCGATCACCTTGAGCGTGCCCGGGGGCAGCCCGTAGTCGATGGCGTCGAAGATCAGCAGCTGCTTCGCGCCCTGGACGTAGTGCAGCAGGTACAGGCCCTGCGTGCCGCCGTCCACGAGCTGCACGTGCTCGGCGAACGCGTAGCGCTGCCCCAGTGCCTCGACGCAGCGGATGCCGAAACCCTCGTCGGCCCAGAGCAGGTTGCCGATGCCCAGCACGACGATGGGCGCGTAGCCCTCGGCGCAAGGGTCGGCGGCGGTGGACGGTACAGCCCGGGTGTCCATCGCGGCGCCTCTCAGTCCTTGAAGGTGCGGTAGCCGGAGACCATGGTGCTCACCACGCTCTGGCGGCCCATGATGTCCTCGCGGATGGCGGCGTAGACGTGCAGGACCACGAAGATCACCATCACCCACAGCCCCAGGTGGTGCCAGGTGTGCACGTCCTGCGACTGGCCCATCAGCGGGATCAGCCAGCCGAAGGCTTTATCCGCCCACGAGCCCATGCCCAGGCCCTCGCCGTAGAGGGCGAAGCCGCTGACGATCATGAATACCGACAGCAGCACGAACACGAAGAACATCGCGAAGCGCGCCAGCGGGTTGTGGCCCACGTAGCGGTTGGGCTGTGGGATCAGGAAGGCATACCACTTGAACATCATCACGATGTCCAGCCAGTAGGCCTTGCTGAAGATCGGCACCGTGAACAGCTCGCGCGCGTGGTGGTTGCCCACCAGCGCCCAGTACACGCGGCCGAGCATGCCGACGGCGAACAGGTAGCCCGCGGCGAAGTGCGCGAAGCGGATGTAGCCCATCAGGAAATGGTCGCTGGCCTCGCCGGGCATGGTCGGCAGCGGCGAGCCGATCAGGTAGCCGGTGACGGCCAGCACCGTGATGGACAGGGCGTTCATCCAGTGCCACAGCCGCACCGGCGCCTCGTACACGTAGACCGAGCGGATGGGCGTGGCCCGCACCAGCTCGTGCGCATCCGCGCCGGGCAGGTTGCGCAGCTCCTTGGGGACGGCGGACATGGCGGTCTCCTCGTGGGTCTTGTTGGCGTGAGTCAGGTCAGATGCGCGCGGCCAGCATCGCCAGGCCGCCGGCACCCAGCGCGGCGCCGGTGACGGTCCAGGCCAGGGCGGGCAGACGTTGCGCGCGCACCGCCAGCACCAGGCCGGCGCCGTGCAGCGCGGCCGTGGCAGCGACGAAGCCCGCGGCGTAGAGCGCGAAGCCGCCGGCCGGCGCCTCGGCGCCGTGGGCCAGGCCGTGCGCCAGCGCGGCCAGCGCCACCAGTGCCAGGCCGGTGTTGGTGCCCAGCGCGCGGCCCTGGGCCACGAGCACGCCGCACAGCATCACGCTGGCGGCGATGGCGATCTCCACGCCCGGCAGCGCCACGCCGGCCAGCGCGGCCAGCGCCGCGGCCAGCATGGCGGCCACGAACACGGCCGGGCCCTGCCAGCGGCGTTCGGCGGGCAGCGCGCGCGCCGACCACAGGCCCACGGCCAGCATGGCCAGCAGGTGGTCCAGGCCCAGGAACGGGTGCGCCAGGCCGGCGGCCAGGCCCTCGGCGTGGCCGGGATGCGCGGCGGCGGTGCCGGCGGCGCCGGCCAGGGCCAGCGCGGCAGCGGCGCGCGACAGGATGCGGGAAGTCTTCATGTCGTTCTCCTTGCGTCGCGCAGTTGTCAGCGCACCTTCACCGAGGTCAGCTCGCGGCCGTCCTCGCTCATCACGTGGGTGGAGCAGGCCAGGCAGGGGTCGAAGGAGTGCAGCGTGCGCAGGATCTCCACCGGCTGCTCCGCGTTGACCATCGGCGTGCCGATCAGCGCGGCCTCGAAGGCGCCGATCTGGCCCTTGGCGTCGCGCGGGCTGCCGTTCCAGGTGGTGGGCACCACGCACTGGTAGTTCTCGATCCTGCCGTCCTTGATGCGGATCCAGTGGCCGAGCTGGCCGCGCGGCGCGGCCACCAGGCCCACGCCCTTGGCCTCCTTGGGCCAGGTCGCCGGGTCCCACTTCTCGACGTTGGCCGTGGCGGTGTCGCCGGCCTTGATGTTGCCGACCAGGTCGCCCCAGTCCTCCACCATCATCTCGCCGCAGTACTGGCTCTCCAGGCAGCGCGCCAGCGTGCGGCCGATGGTCGAGGGCAGCATCTGCTTGAGCGTGTAGTCGGTGGTGGGCAGGCCCAGCGCCTTGGGGAAAGCGCTGTTGATCATCTCGGCCGCGTACTCCAGCTGCGCCTTGGGGCGCTGCGCGTACTTGTTGCCCTTCTTCGCGTGGGCGTAGGCCAGGATGTAGCGCGACAGCGGGCCCACCTCCATGGCGTGGCCGCGCCAGCGCGGGGCCTTGATCCACGAGTACTTGGCGCTCTCGTCGATCTGCTCGATGTTGGTCTTGCTGCCCTTGGTCCTGGCGCCGAGCTCGAAGTTGGGCTCGGTGACGCCGTCCCAGGGGTGCAGGCCCTTGGACTCGTCGGCGTACTTGTACCAGCTGTGGGCGACGAACTCCTGGATCTGTTCCGGGTCGCGCGGGTCCACCGGGTGGATCTCGTCCCAGTTGCCGCCCAGGATCGCGCCGCCGGGCAGTTGATCGGTCGACTTGTCGTAGTTGACCTTGGGGTACTCGCCGTAGTCGCTGACGTTGGTCGCCGCCAGGCCGCCGCCGTGCAGCCAGCCGGCCTGCTTGTACAGCGTGCCGATGGCCAGCACGTCGGGCAGGTAGACGTTCTTGTTGAACTCCACCATCTCGTCGATGCGCGCCTTGATGAAGTTCAGGCGGTCCATCGTGATGGGTGCACCCACGGCGCCGTTGCCGTCGAGGTTGATGGCGCAGGGCACGCCGCCCACGAGGTAGTTCGGGTGCGGGTTCTTGCCGCCGAAGATGGTGTGGATCTTGACCCACTCCTTCTGCAGGTCCAGCGCCTCCAGGTAGTGCGTCACGGCCATCAGGTTGGCCTCGGCCGGCAGGATGTAGGCCTTGTTGCCCCAGTAGCCGTTCATGAAGGGGCCGAGCTGGCCGCTTTCCACGAACTTCTTCAGGCGGTTCTGGATGTCGCGGAAGTAGCCCGGCGAGGACAGCGGGTGAGAGGGCGACACCAGCTGCTGCAGCTCGCTGGTCTTCTTGGGGTCGGCCTTCAGGGCCGAGACCACGTCCACCCAGTCCAGCGCGTGCAGGTGGTAGAAGTGGACGACGTGGTCGTGCACCTGCAGCGTCTTGGCCATCATCTCGCGGATGAGGTGCGCGTTGCGGGGAACCTTGATGCCCAGCGCATCCTCCACCGCGCGCACCGAGGCCAGCGCGTGGCAGCCGGTGCACACGCCGCAGATGCGCTCGACGAAGGCCCAGGCGTCACGCGGGTCGCGGCCCTTGAGGATCACCTCCAGGCCGCGCCACATGGTGCCGGTGGACACGGCGTTGCGGATGACGTTGTTGGCGTCCAGGTTGACCTCGCATCGCATGTGGCCCTCGATGCGGGTGACGGGATCGACGACGATGCGGCGGCCGCTGTCGTCAAGGTTGAAGCCTTGGGTGGCGTAGCTGGTCATGGCGGGCTTTCTTGGTGTTCCGGGTCCCGTTCGGGCTGAGCCTGTCGAAGCCCTGCGTGCCGGCGGGGCTGCGGGACTTCGACAGGCTCAGGGCGAACGGGCGCTCAGCGTTCAGGGCTGCGTGTTGGCCGCGGCGTCGTGCTTGACGGAGGCGCGCTTGATGGCCGAGACGGCCGCATGCGCCGTCACGGCCGCGCCCACGGCGCCGGCGGCGGTCATGCCCACCTTGTCGGCGTTGGCCTCGATGCCGAACTGGTGGATGCCGCTGAGGCGCTCGTAGAACGAGCCCTTGTCCCAGAAGCCGTCCTCGGAGCAGCCGATGCAGCCGTGGCCGGCCTTGATCGGGAAGCTCGTGCCGGCGTTCCACTGCACGGTGGCGCAGGCGTTGTAGGTGGTGGGGCCCTTGCAGCCGACCTTGTAGAGGCAGTAGCCCTTGCGCGCGGACTCGTCGTCCCAGGCCTCGACGAACTGCCCGGCGTCGAAGTGCGGCCGGCGGTAGCACTTGTCGTGGATGCGCTGGCTGTAGAACATCTTCGGCCGGCCCTGGCGGTCGAGCTCTGGGATGCGGTCGAAGGTCAGCATGTAGGTGATGACGCCCGTCATTACCTCGGCGATCGGCGGGCAGCCCGGCACCTTGATGATGGGCTTGTCGGTGATGACCTGGTGCACCGGCACCGCGCGCGTCGGGTTGGGCTTGGCCGCCTGCACGCAGCCCCACGAGGCGCAGGAGCCCCAGGAGATGACGGCCTTGGCGTCCTTGGCCACGTGCTTGAGCTGCTCCACGAAGGGCCGGCCGCCGATGATGCAGCTCATGCCGTCCTGGTTCAGCGGCGGGTTGCCCTCCACGGCCAGGATGTAGTTGCCCTTGTACTTGGTCATCACCTCTTCGAGGATGGCCTCGGCCTGGTGGCCGGCGGCGGCCATCAGCACGTCGTCGTAGTCCAGCGAGAGCATGGACAGCACCACGTCCTTGGCCAGCGGGTGCGCGCTGCGGATGAAGCTCTCGGAGCAGCAGGTGCACTCCAACCCGTGCAGCCACAGCACCGGCGTGCGCGGCTTGGTCTCCATCGCGTGGGCGATCTGCGGCACGAAGGCCGGGCCCAGGCCCAGCGAGGTCGCAGTCAGCGAGCAGTATTTGAGAAAGCTGCGCCGCGAGATGCCCTGGCGCCGCATCACCTCGTAGAAGGTCTCCATCCGTGTCTCCCGTTCGTGGAACTGCCGCCCTTCTCCCGACCGGGCGTCGCCAACGGGATCACAAGTTCCATGCCGCTGGCGGGCGCACGCGCCACCATGCACGCCGGCCGTGCTAAGCCCTTGAGTGCCATCAAGTTTTTTCGGGTGCCGCGTGACCGCCGCGTGACGGGCAGGTGCCTGCAGTGGTCATTGCGCTTGCAGCGCGGCGGCTGAAGTGGAAGCGGCGCTGGCGGCGCGCGACCCGAGATGCGTCCGAAGCTTCCAGTGGTGATGCTTAGGGTTTCCACCAGGAGGTCAGCGCTGGGGTTGTCAGCTTGCCCGGGGATGGCGGCTCCTACACTGCGCGCCATGAACGAGACAGTACATTCCGCCCCCCGGGCCGCGACGGCCAAGGCGGAGGGCACGCGCACGCACGACCCGGAACGCACGATGGCCGACATCCTGGCCGTGGCCACGCGGGAGTTCGCCGACAAGGGCCTGGCCGGTGCGCGCGTGGACGCGATCGCCGAGGCCACGCGCACCAGCAAGCGCATGCTCTATTACTACTTCGGCAACAAGGAGGGGCTGTACGTCGCGGTGCTGGAGAACGCGTACAGCGCCATGCGCGCGATCGAGTCGCAGCTGCACCTGGAAGATTTCGACCCCGAGGAGGCGCTGCGCCGGCTGGTGGCGCACACGGTGGACTACCAGCGGGAGCACCCGGACTTCATCCGGCTGGTGATGAACGAGAACATCCACCGCGGCGAGTTCATGGCGCAGAGCAAGGTGATCCAGCAGCTCAACGTGCCCGCCATCGACGCCGTGCGCCGTGTCTACGAGCGCGGGGTGGAGGCCGGCGTGTTCCGCGCGGGGCTCGACCCGGTGGACCTGCACATGTCCATCAGCGCTTTAAGCGTCTTCAACGTCGCCAACCGCCACACCTTCTCGCTGATCTTCAAGCGCGACCTGGAGTCGCCCGAGGCCATCGCCGCGCGGCGCGACAGCATCGTGGACATGGTGGTGCGCTTCGTGCGGCGCTGAACGCTGCCCCGGGCCCGCGTCCCTTCCAGCCCGGCGCGGGCTGCCGTCCCGCGCGCCCAGCGTGGAATTTAGGCACCACGCTTGAGGAAGTAATACGTTCTCTGCTCACAAGGCGCGACCGGGTGCACCCGCCTGCGCCTTCGCCAAATCCGAACTGGAACCGTTTTCTTTGCTGCGCTGCATCTAGGGGTTAATCCCAACGCGGGAAAACGAACCAGTTCGTACATTTCTGATCCGCGGCAAATGAGGACCGCGCCGTTTGCCGCAAGAACCACGCGCCGTTCCCGGTGCCCGACACGGAGACAAGCTCATGAACCGATTCCTGGACGGCTACTGCCGCGTGCTCGACGCGCTCATTGCGCTGGCGCTGGCCATCATGGTGGTGCTGGTGTTCGGCAACGTGGTGCTGCGCTACGCCTTCAACTCCGGCATCACCGTGAGCGAGGAGGTCTCGCGCTGGCTGTTCGTATGGCTGACGTTCCTGGGCGCCATCGTGGCCATCAAGGAGCACGGCCACCTGGGCACCGACATGCTCGTGTCGCGCCTGGGCAAGACGGGCAAGAAGGTGTGCCTGGTGATCTCGCAGCTCGCCATGCTCTACGTCACGTGGCTGCTGTTCCAGGGCAGCCTGGTGCAGGCGCAGATCAACGCCGACGTGCAGGCGCCGGTGACGGGTGCCTCGGTGGCGATCTTCTACGCCTCGGGCGTGTTCTTCGCCGTCTCCGCGGCGCTGCTGCTGCTGCGCGATCTCATCCGCACGCTCACCGGCAAGGTGCGCGACGAGGAGCTGGTGATGGTGCAGGAGTCCGAGGACCTGGCCGCGCTGCACGACCTGCACCTGGACGAGCCCATGAAGCTCGACGGCCAGCCCACGCGCCCCGCCGCACAGCGCTGAAGCCGCGCCGCCTCAGAACAAGCACAAGGACTCCACCATGACCGTCTTCATCTTCCTGGGCTCGCTGCTGGGCGCCATGGCGCTGGGCATCCCGATCGCGTACTCGCTGCTGGTGTCGGGCGTGGCGCTGATGTGGCACCTGGACATGTTCGACGCGCAGATCCTGGCGCAGAACGTGATCAACGGCGCCGACAGCTTCCCGCTGCTGGCCGTGCCCTTCTTCATGCTCGCCGGCGAGATCATGAACGTCGGCGGCCTGTCCGCGCGCATCGTCAAGCTGGCGCTGACGCTGGTGGGCCACAAGAGGGGCGGGCTGGGCTTCGTGGCGATCCTGGCGGCGTGCATGCTCGCCGCGCTCTCGGGCTCGGCCGTGGCCGACACCGCCGCGCTGGCAGCGCTCTTGCTGCCCATGATGGTCAAGGCGGGCCACGACAAGGCCAAGAGCGGCGGCCTCATCGCCTCGGCCGGCATCATCGCGCCGATCATTCCGCCGTCCATCGGCTTCGTGATCTTCGGCGTCGCGGCCAACGTCTCCATCTCCAAGCTGTTCCTGGCCGGGATCGTGCCGGGCATCCTGATGGGCACCTCCATCGCCATCGCCTGGTACTTCGTGGCCAAGCGCGAGAACATTCAGCCCCCGCCCAAGGCCAGCCTCAAGGAGCAGCTCGCCGCGCTGCGCCAGTCGCTGTGGGCGCTGGGGCTGCCGGTGATCGTGATCGTGGGCCTGAAGATGGGCGTCTTCACCCCGACCGAGGCCGCCGTGGTGGCCGCCGTGTACGCGCTGCTGGTGTCGATGCTGGTGTACCGCGAGATGAAGCTCAACCAGCTCTACGGCGTGTTCGTCTCGGCGGCCAAGACCACCGCCGTGATCATGTTCCTGGTGGCCGCCGCGATGGTCTCGGCCTGGCTCATCACCGTGGCCGACATCCCCAGCCAGATGATCAGCCTGCTGGAGCCCTTCATGGGCAACCAGACGCTGCTGCTCATCGCCATCATGTTCCTGGTCATGGCCGTGGGCACCGCCATGGACATGACGCCCACCATCCTGATCATGACCCCGGTGCTGATGCCCGTGATCAAGGCCGCGGGGATCGACCCCGTCTACTTCGGCGTGCTGTTCATCATCAACAACGCCATCGGCCTGATCACGCCGCCGGTGGGCACGGTGCTCAACGTCGTGGCCGGCGTGGGCCGCATGAAGATGGACGAGGTCACCCGCGGCGTCATCCCGTTCATGACCGCGCAGTTCATCGTCATGTTTTTGATGGTGTTCTTCCCCTCCATCGTCACCGTGCCGGCGCGCTGGTTCGCCAGTTGACGGTGCAACGGCTGGCGCCTTGTGCGGGCGCCGGCCGCTTCGTCCGACCCTGCCTGCAATTCCTGTCCGCTCCTCCAACACGAATCCCGGAGACCATTCCATGAAGCTCGTCCGCACCCTCTTTGCCGCCGCTGCCGTCGTCGCGCTGCTGCCCCTGGGCGCCAGCGCCGCCGACATCAAGGAACACACCATCAAGTTCGCGTTCCAGAACCCCAAGGAGCATCCGCAGGGCCAGGGCGCGCAGAAGTTCGCCGACCTCGTGTCGCAGAAGTCCGGCGGCAAGATCACGGTGAAGCTGTTCCCGGGCGGCACGCTGGGCGGTGACGTGCAGACCGTCTCCGCGCTGCAGGGCGGCACGCTGGAGATGACGGTGCTCAACGCCGGCATCCTGCAGTCGCAGGTCAAGGAGTTCGCGGTCTACGACTTCCCCTTCCTGTTCAACACCGCGCAGGAAGCCGATGCCGTGACCGACGGCGCCTTCGGCAAGGGCCTGTTCGCCAAGCTGGAGCCCAAGGGCCTGGTGGGCCTGAACTACTGGGACCTGGGCTTCCGCGACCTCACCAACAGCAAGCGCGCCATCGCCAAGGCCGAGGACATCGCGGGCCTGAAGATCCGCGTCATCCAGTCGCCCATCTACATCGACCTCTTCAATGCGCTGGGCGCCAACGCCACGCCCATGCCCTTCCCCGAGGTGTACCCGGCGCTGGAGCAGAAGGCCATCGACGGCCAGGAGAACCCGGCCACCGTCATCCGCGCCAACAAGTTCAACGAGGTGCAGAAGTACCTCACGCTCACGCACCACATCTACAACACGCAGGCCGTGATCGTGAGCAAGAAGTTCTGGGACAAGCTCAACGCGGACGAGAAGGCGCTCATCACCGACGCCGCCGCGCAGGCCACCACGTTCCAGCGCGGCCTCTCGCGCACCCAGGCCGACGTGGCCCTGGACGACCTGAAGAAGGCCGGCATGCAGGTCACGCAGCTGGCCCCGGCCGAGGTCGAGAAGCTGCGCGCCAAGGTCAAGCCCGTGATCGAGAAGCAGACCGCGGTGGTCGGTGCCGACACCGTCAAGGCGCTCAACGCCGAGATCGCCAAGGTCCGCAAGTAAGCGCTGCGCTTTGGGGGGCGGCCTCGGCCGCCCCTTTTCTTTGCCTCAACGACTTCCACACCCCACCATGACCGCCTCCTCCACCCCCATGGCCTTTCCCCACAACAAGCTGCTCGTGGGCCTGATCGGCGCGGGCATCCAGCGCTCGCTCACGCCCGCGATGCAGGAGGAGGAAGCGCGCCACCACGGCCTGCGCATGCACTACCAGCTCATCGACCTGGACACCACCCAGTCCGGCCCCGAGCTGCTGCCCACGCTGCTGGCGGCCGTGCGCACGATGGGCTTTGCCGGGCTGAACATCACCTTCCCCTGCAAGCAGGCCGTCATCCCGTTGCTGGACGACCTCTCCGACGAGGCGCGCGCCATGGGCGCGGTCAACACCGTGGTGCACCGCGACGGCAAGCTCATCGGCCACAACACCGACGGCTCGGGCTGGTCCTGGAATTTCCAGCGCCAGCTGCCTGACGCGGACTTGTCCCGTGTCCTGCTGCTGGGCACCGGCGGCGCGGGCTCGGCCATCGCGCACGCGGCGCTGCGCATGGGCGTGCAGGAGCTGCGCCTTTTCGACGTGGACCCGGCGCGTGCTGAAGGGCTGGCCGCCGAGCTCAACCGCCTCTACGGCGCGGGCCGGGCCGTGGCCGCGGCCGACATCGCCGGCGGCATCGCCGACGCCACGGGCCTGATCCACGCCACCCCGATGGGCATGGACAAGATGCCGGGCCTGCCCCTGGCCGAGGAGCTGCTGCGCCCGGAGCTGTGGGTGTCGGAGGTCGTGTACTTCCCCATCGACACCGCGCTGCTCAAGGCCGCGCGCGCCAAGGGCTGCCCCACGGTGGACGGCGGCGGCATGGCCGTGGGCCAGGCCGTGGGCGCCTTCAAGCTCTTCACCGGGCGCGAGCCCGATGCCGCGCGCATCGACGCCCATTTCCGCCGCCTGCTGGCCGAGCGCGCGGCCTGAACCCGACGAGGCCCTTCCCCATGCGCCGCTCCATCGCCACCGTTTCCCTCTCCGGCACGCTGCGCGACAAGCTGCAGGCGATCGCCGCCGCGCGCTTCGACGGCATCGAGCTGTTCGAGCCCGACTTCACCAACGCGCGCATGTCCGCCGCCGAGCTGCGGCAGCAGTGCGACGACCTGGGCCTGAAGGTCGAGCTGTTCCAGCCCTTCCGCGACTTCGAGGGCATGCCCCAGGATGCCTTCGAGCGCAGCCTGGTGCGCGCCGAGAAGAAGTTCGACCTGATGGAGGCGCTGGGCTGCCCGATGGTGCTGGTGTGCTCCAACACCTCGCCGCTGGCGCTGCCCGACCCGCAGCTCGCCGCCGAGCAGCTGCACGTGCTGGCCGATCGCGCCGCGCGGCGCAACCTGCGCATCGGCTTCGAGGCCCTGGCTTGGGGCCGGCACGTCAACAAGTGGCGCCAGGCCTGGGACATCGTGCAGCGGGCGGACCATCCGCATCTGGGGCTGATCGTGGACAGCTTCCACACGGCCTCGCTCAAGGACAGCCCGCAGGGCATCGCCGACGTGGGCGAAAAGCTCTTCTTCGTGCAGATGGCCGACGCGCCGCTGATGGGCCTGGACGTGATCGACTGGGCGCGCCACCACCGCAACTTCCCCGGCCAGGGCCAGTTCGACGTGGTGGGCTTCTTCGAGCAGTGCGCGCGCGCGGGCTACGGCGGGCCGCTGTCGCTGGAGATCTTCAACGACGTGTTCCGCGCCACGCCCAACCGCCGCATCGCGGTGGACGCCATGCGCTCGCTGCTGTGGCTGGAGAGCGAGGTGCGCCAGCGCCTGGAGCAGGCGCAGGGCGAGGACGCCCACGCGGCGCGGCTGCTGCAGCGCCAGGTGCTGTTCAACCCGCCGCCGGTGCCGCGCTTCAGCGGCCTGAGCTTCATCGAGTTCGCGGTGGACGGCGCGCATGCCGAGGCGCTGGGCCACCTGGTGCGGCAGCTGGGCTTCCGCTTCGCCGGGCGGCACCGCTCCAAAGCCGTGACGCTGTTCCGCCAGGGCGGCGTCAACCTGGTGCTCAACCAGCAGGCCACGCCGGCCGCGCGCGAGCGTTTCAGCCTGCAAGGGCCCTCGGTGTGCGCGCTGGGGCTGCGGACGGACGACCCGGTGGGCGCGCTGAACCGCGCCACGGCGCTGCAGTCCGCGCGCTACGACGCGCCCACGGGCACGGGCGAGCAGCGGCTGCCCTCGATCGTGGCGCCGGGCGGCATCGTGCTGCACTTCGTGGACGAGGCGCTGGGCGAGAACGGGCTGTTCGAAAAGGACTTCATCCTCGAACCCGAGGCCGCCGAAGGCGCCGGCGGCGCGGGCCTGGAGTGCATCGACCACCTGGCCGTCGGCCTGACGGCGGACCGGCTCGACACCTGGGTGCTGTTCTGCCGCGCGGTGCTGGGGCTGGACGCGGGCGACGCGGTGAAGTTCGCCGACCCCTTCGGCCTGATCCGCAGCACCGGCATGTCGGATGCGGCGCGGCACCTGCGCCTGGTGCTCAACATGAGCATGAGCGAGCGCACGCGCATGGCGCAGGCCGCGCAGGCCAGCGGCGGCGTGGGCGTGCAGCACATCGCCTTCGGCTGCAGCGACCTGTTCGCCGCGGTGGACAAGCTCCGGCGCGCGGGCGTGCGCTTCGTGCCCATCTCCGACAACTACTACGACGACCTGCCCACCCGCTTCGAGGTGGCGCCGGAACTCGTGCAGCGGCTGCGCGCGGCGGGCGTGCTGTTCGACCGCAGCCCGCAGGGCGACTACCTGCACGCCTACACCGAGGGCTACGCCGGCGCGGGCTTCTTCTTCGAGCTGGTGCAGCGCCTGGGCGGCTACGACGGCTACGGCGCCGTCAACGCGCCGGCGCGCATGGCCTCGCAGGCGCAGGAAGAGCAGCAATAGGGGCGCAGTGGCTTGTGCACCGGCCGGCCCGTGGGCGCCGTGCCGGCGCACGCTGCCCGTAGCCCGGGATTGAGGCGCATCAAGCCGCCTCGCCGCGGCCGTGGAGCGGCAGGCGCCGGACAGGAGAAAATGGAGGGTTGCCTGTCCCCGCCTTGCCCAAGCAGTACCCCCCGTGACCGACGCCCCGCCCCAGGCGCCCGCGCCACTCCATGACGATCCGGCCGCCGAACGCAGTGCCTTGCGGGCCGCGCGGCTGCTGGGCGGCGCCGTGGCGGCACTGGGCGGCGCCGTGCTGCTGGGCTGGGCGCTGGACATCCCCACGCTGCGCCACGTGCTGCCGGGCTTCGAATCCATGAAGCCCAACGCGGCGGCCGGCTTCGTGCTGTGCGGCGCCGCGCTGCTGGCGCGGGCGTTGCCGCCGCTGCGCTGCCGTCACTTGGCCCGCGCCCTGGGCGCGCTGGTCGTGGTGCTGGCGCTCACTGCGCTGTTCCAGGACTTGGCTGGCATCGTGCTGGGCATCGACGGCTGGCTGATCGACCTGCACCGCGTCCCGGGCGAGATCTCGGCCCGCATGGCGCCGCTGACGGCGCTGTGCTTCCTGCTGTGCGGCAGCGCGCTGGCCTCGGGGCCGGGCTGGATTGCGCCGCGCCACGCGCGGTGCTGCGCCCTGGGCACTGGCTTCCTCTGCCTGGTGGCGCTGTTCGGCTACCTGTTCGGCGACGACGCGCTCTACCGCCTGGGCACGTACCGCGCCATGGCGGTGCATACCGCTCTCGGCATGCTGGGCCTGGCGGCGGGGCTGCTGCTGGTGACGCGGTCGCGGCACGGCGAGGGTCAACTCTCGTGCCTGGTCACCACTGTCGCGCTGGCCGTGCTGCTGTCGGTGGGCTGGGTGGTCTCGGACCGGCTCAACAGCCTGGCCGAGTCGGACCGCCGGGAGACGCGCCGCGAGCTGGCGCTGCACGAGCTGGACGGGCTTTTCTTCTCCCTCGTCGATGCCGAAGCGGCGCTGCACGGCTACATCGTCACGGACGACGAGTTGCGGCTGGAGATGTTCCACCGCGCGGTGCTGTCCACACAGGGGCGGATGGAGTCCGCTCGGCGGCTGCTGGAGAGCCAGCCCGAGCAGCAGCAGCGGCTGGCGCAGCTGGCCAAGCCGATCCAGGAAGAGCTGCTGCGCATGCAGGCCAGTGCGGAGCTCGTGCGCACGCGCGGGTTTCCGGGCGCGCGCGACAGCATTCTCAAGCTCTGGCGCGACAAGGTGCACATGCTCGCCATCCGGCAGCGAATCACGGAACTGCAGGCGCGGCAGCAGCTGCTGCTGGAGCAGAGCATGGCGGCCAAGGAGGCCGACGTCTGGCGCACGCGCCGCACGCTGCTGGGCGGCGGCGCCTTCGGCACGCTGCTGCTGCTGGGCATCCTGGCACTGCTGTGGCGCGAGAACGCCCGGCGCCGCGCCAGCGAGATCGAGCTGCAGCTGCGCCGCGACGAGGCCGAGGCCGCCAGCCGGGCCAAGAGCGCGTTCCTGGCCAACATGAGCCACGAGATCCGCACGCCCATGAACGCCATCCTGGGCCTGACGCACCTGCTGCAGCGCGACGGCGCCACGCCGCAGCAGTCGGCGCGGCTGTCCAAGATCGACGGCGCGGCGCGGCATCTGCTGTCCATCATCAACGACGTGCTGGACCTCTCGAAGATCGAGGCCGGCAAGCTGCGGCTGGAGGAGCGCGACTTCGGCCTGGGCGCCCTGCTGGAGCAGGTGCGCTCCTTCATCGCCCCGTCCGCTGCGGCCAAGGGGCTGGAGGTGGAGGTCGCCGTCGACGGCGCGCCGTCCTGGCTGCGCGGCGACGACACCCGCGTGCGCCAGGCGCTGCTGAACTACGCCGCCAACGCCGTGAAGTTCACGGCACAGGGGCGGATCACGTTGCGCGCGCAGCTGCTGGAGCAGCGCGGCGAGCGGCTGCTGATGCGCTTCGAGGTCGAGGACACCGGCATGGGCATCGCCGCGCAGCAGCTGCCGCGGCTGTTCGAAGCCTTCGAGCAGGCCGACCGCTCGACCACGCGCCAGCACGGCGGCACGGGCTTGGGTCTGGCCATCACGCGGCGCGTGGCCGCGCTCATGGACGGGCAGGCCGGCGCCGACAGCGCGCCGGGTCGCGGCAGCCTGTTCTGGTTCACGGCCTGGCTGGGTCGCGGCGAACCGGTGCAGGCGGCAGCGCCCGCCGGCGTGCAGGCCGAGGCCGAGCTGCGGCAGCGCCATGCCGGTGCGCGCGTGCTGCTGGTCGAGGACAACGCCATCAACCGCGAAGTGGCGCTGGAGCTGCTGCGCGGCGTGGGGCTGGCGGTGGACGTGGCCCAGGACGGCGAGGCGGCCCTGGCGCAGCTGCGGCGCGAGCGCTACGCCCTGGTGCTGATGGACGTGCAGATGCCCGTGCTGGACGGCCTGCAGGCCACGCGCGCGCTGCGGGCGCAGCCGGCGCTGGCCGCGCTGCCCGTCATCGCCATGACGGCCAACGCCTTCGAGGAGGACCGCGCCGAGTGCCTGGCTGCGGGCATGAGCGACTTCATCGGCAAGCCGGTGAACCCGCAGGCGCTGTACGCGGCGCTGCTGAAGTGGCTGCCGCCGCAGGAGGCGGCGCGGAGCGTTTCGCCGCCGGTGGCCCAGGTTGAGACCGTGCCGGTGCCGCAGGCGGCGCCGTCCGGTGCTCCGGCCGCGGCGGCGGGTGCCTCGGCATCGCAGGACGACCTGCTGGCTCGGCTGGCGCAGCACCCGGGCATGGACGTGGACGGCGCGCTGACGCGGCTGGCGGGCCTGGAGCACCGCTACGGCGCGCTGTTGAGGCTCTTTGCCAGCCACCATGGGCGCGACGGCGAGCGGCTGGCGCAAAGCCTGGTGCGGCAGGACTTCAATGCCGCCCGCCTCACGGCGCACGGGCTCAAGGGGCTGGCCGCCACGCTGGGCGCCACCGAGCTGGCCGAAGCCGCACAGGCGCTGGAGGCGCGGCTGCGCGAGGGTTGCATGGACGCCGAGGTGCTGCGTCCGCTGGTTGCGGCGCTGGAGCAGCGCCTGATGCCGCTGGTGCGGCTCATCGAGCAGGCGGAGGCGGAGGCTCCTGGCGCCGAGGCTTGAGCGCGGGCGGCATGGCGTCCCCGGCCTGGCGGTGGCGGAACAGCGCCGCGCGGGCCAGCACCATGGTCGTCACCGGCGCGGTGACGGACAGCACGATGATGATCAGCCACACGTGCAGCGACAGGCCCTCGCCCCGGGCCGAGAAATAGACGATGGAGGCCAGCGTGACGATCCACGCCGCCAGCGTCGAGGCCAGCGCCGGCGCGTGCATGCGCAGGAAGAAGTCCGGCAGCCGCCACAGGCCCAGCCCGGCGGCCAGCACCATCGCGCCGCTGAGCAGCAGCAGCGCGGCCACGATCCACTCGCCGGTGCTGGTCATTCGATCACCTCCCCGCGCAGCAGGAACTTGGCCAGCGCCACCGAGCTCACGAAGCCGAACAGCACCATCAGCAGCGCGCCCTCGAAGTACATGCTGCTGTCGTAGCGGATGGCCAGCACCAGCATCAGCAGCATGCCCACGACGTACATGAAGTCCACGGCCAGCACGCGGTCCTGCGCGCTGGGGCCGCGGAGCAGGCGCATCAGCCCCAGGCCCATGGCCAGCACGTACATCAACAGCGTCACCGTGATCGCCACGGAAAGCACAGGGCTCATTGGAAGATCTCCATCAGCGGCCGCTCGTAGCGGCTCTTGTAGTGGTGGATGAAGGCAGCTTCGCCGTCGAGGTCGAAGACATGCAGCAGCAGCGCGCTGCGGTCCGGCGCGAGCTCGCACCAGACCGTGCCGGGCACGACGGCCGTGATCACCGACAGCGCAGCCAGCGCGTGCTCGTCGCGCAGGTCCAGCGGCACCACCACGAAGGTGCCGCGCGGCGGCCTGCGGTGCGCGCGCAGCACGCCGCGCCCCACCTGCAGCGCCGACAGCACCACGTCGCCGCCCACCGTCAGGATCAGCCGCGCCAGCACCAGCGGCCGGCGCACCGGGCCGGTCGGCGGGCGCAGCGGCGCCATCAGCCGCGGCAGCAGCACGGCCAGCACGCCGCCCAGCAGCAGGTGCGCCAGGCTCAGGCTCTCCTGCAGCATCAGCCACAGTGCCAGCAGCGCGGCCGACAGCAGGGGTGCGGGCAGCCAGCGCTTCATGGCTGGGCCTCCACGGCGGCCGGCACGACGGGCCGCGCGCCCATCACGGCGTCGATGTAGCGCCCGGGCTGGTGCAGCGTGTCGGCCGTGCTGCGCATGTAGCGCAGGGCCGGGTCGCCGTGCAGCGCCAGCAGCACGCAGCCCAGCAGCAGCAGCCCGATGGGCAGCGTCTCGATGATCCGCAGCCGCGGCGCGGGCCGCACCTGCAGCGTCCAGAAGTGGCGCATGCCCACGCGCAGCAGCGCCGTGACGGCCGCCAGGCCGGAGACGATCAGCAGCGTGAACAGCACCCAGCCCGCACCCTCTTGCAAGTACAGCAGCGTCGTGAGCATGGCCAGCTTGGCGACGAAGCCCGACAGCGGTGGCAGCCCCGCCACCACCAGCGTGCACACGGTGAAGGCCACGCCCAGGAAGGCCAGCGCCGCGGGAATGGCGCGCCCGGTCAGCGCCTCCTCGTCGTCGTCCAGGTTGGTGCCGGCCGGCGGCTCGGCGTCCACGAAGAAGGGCAGCGCCTCGCGGCTGTCGTCGAGCTGCGGCGGCGCGACCTCCACCTGCCGCGCTCGCTCCAGCAGCTCCACGAGCAGGAACAGCGCGCAGCCCGCCAGCGTGGAGCTGGCCATGTAGAACAGCGCGCCGCTGCTGAGCGCGGGCTGGTTGAAGCCCAGCGCGGCGATGAGCGTGCCCGAGGAGGCGATGACGCTGTAGCCCGCCAGCCGC
This sequence comes from Azohydromonas australica DSM 1124, assembly GCF_000430725.1. GTDB lineage: Bacteria > Pseudomonadota > Gammaproteobacteria > Burkholderiales > Burkholderiaceae_C > Azohydromonas > Azohydromonas australica. Next base: position 265,083 of record NZ_KE387204.1, on the reverse strand, counting down.
GCGAGCTGCTGCGAGGCCAGCATGCTCACCGAGCCGAAGGCCAGCGTCGCCAGCCCGCCCCACACCAGCACCTCGCTGCCGAACATCGCCGAGGCGCCCGCGCCGATCGGGAAGCACAGCGTCCACAGCCGCAGCACCGCGTACACGCCGACCTTGGTGAGGATGGCGAACAGCCCGGCCACCGGCGCGCTGGCCGCGGCGTAGGCCGGCGGCAGCCAGAAGTTCAGCGGCCACAGCGCGGCCTTGGCCAGGAAAGCGATGGCCAGGATCGAGGCCCCGGCGTGCAGCAGCCCGCGGTCGCTCTCCGGGATCATGCGCAGCTTCATGGACAGGTCGGCCATGTTGAGCGTGCCGGCCACGCCGTAGAGCAGTGCCACGCCGATGAGGAACATCAGCGAGGCCACGAGGTTGATGGCGATGTAGTGCAGCCCGGCGCGCACCCGCGCCGTGCCGTCGCCGTGCAGCAGCAGCCCGTAGCTGGCGGCCAGCAGCACCTCGAAGAACACGAACAGGTTGAACAGGTCGCCGGTGAGGAAGGCGCCGTACAGCCCCATGAGCTGCAGCTGGAACAGCACGTGGAAATACACCCCGGCCTGGTGCCAGCGCGCCAGGGCGTAGAGCAGCGAGGCCAGCGCCACGCTGCCGGCCAGCACCGCCATCAGCGCCGAGAGCCGGTCGGCCACCAGCACGATGCCGAAGGGCATCGGCCAGTTGCCGGGCAGGTACAGCGCGAAGGCCTGCGCCGCGTCGCCCACGTCCACCCGGCGCAGCAGCATCACCGCCAGCACCAGACCGGCCACGGTGGACACGAGGTTGAGCCCTGCCTTGATCCCGCGCCGCCGTGTGCCCAGCAGCAGCATGAGCGCGGCCGTGGCCAGCGGCAGCAGCACCGGCGCGACCACCAGGTGCTGCAGCGGCATGTCCAGGACGGACCACACGTCGTTCATTGGTGCCTCCTCGCGCTGCGCGCGGTCCCCCCAGGGGGGACGGATCGCCCCCTTCGGAACGGCCGTGCGGGGGCGATCATGGCCGCTCCTCCTGCCCGTCCACGTGGTCGTTGCCGCTGAGGCCGCGCAGCGCCAGCAGCACCACCAGGAACAGCGCCGTGGTGGCGAAGCCGATGACGATGGCCGTGAGCACCAGCGACTGCGGCAGCGGGTCGGTGTAGTTCTCCAGGTTGGCGGTGAGCCCGGGCTTGACGATGGGCTCCTTGTCGATGGACAGGCTGCCGATGCTGAAGATGAAGAGGTTCACGGCGTAGGACAGCAGCGACAGCCCGATGAGCACCTGGAAGGTGCGCGGACGCAGCACCAGCCACACGCCGGCACCGGTCATCACGCCGATGGCGAGGGAGACGATCAGTTCCATCAGAGCTCCTCCCCGCCGGTGGCGTCGTCCGCGCGGCGCCGCACGCGCAGCGACTGGTGCGCGATGGCCGTGAGCAGCAGCAGCGTCGCGCCCACGACCACGGAGAACACGCCCAGGTCGAAGAAGGTGGCGCTGGGCAGGTGCACCTCGCCGATGAGCGGCAGCGTGAAGTGCGCGGTGTGCGTGGTCAGGAACGGATGGCCCGCCACCAGCGAGCCCAGCCCGGTGAACAGCGCCAGCAGCAGGCCCACGGCGATCCAGCGCGGCGGGCGCAGGTGCATGCGCGCCTCCACCCAGCGCGTGCCGCCGACCATGTACTGCGCGAGGAAGGCGATGGCCACCACCAGCCCGGCCACGAAGCCGCCGCCGGGCTGGTTGTGCCCGCGCAGGAACAGGTGCACGGCGAACATCGCAGCCACCGGCAGCAGCAGCCGTACCAGCACCGCGGGCACTTCCAGGTAGCGCTGCTCGGCCACCGGCGCCGCGGCCGGGCGCTCGGCCAGGTCGCTTTGCAGGTTGTCGCCGACCACCTGCTGCTGCGCGGGCTGGTGGATCACCTCCTGCGGTGGCCTGAAGCGCCGCAGCAGCGCGAACACCGTCAGGCCCACGATGCCCAGCACCGTGATCTCGCCCAGCGTGTCGAAGGCCCGGAAGTCCACCAGCATCACGTTGACCACGTTGGCGCCGCCGCCCTGGGGCAGCGCGCGCTCCAGGAAGAAGGGCGAAATGCTCAGCGGCGCCTCGCGCGTGAGCAGCGCATAGGACAAGGCCGCCAGCCCGGCGCCGATGAGCAGCGCCAGCACGAAGTCGCGCCGCCGCCGCCAGCGCGCGCGGCCCACGGTGCGCGGGTCGTCCTGCTCCATGCGCCGCGGCAGCCAGCGCAGCCCCAGCAGGAACAGCACCAGCGTGACCACCTCCACCGCCAGTTGCGTCAGCGCCAGGTCGGGCGCGGAGAACCACGCGAAGGTGATGCACAGCGCCAGGCCCACGACGCCCAGCATGGCCAGCGCCGCCAGGCGGTGGAACTTGGCCTGCCACGCCGCGCCGATGGCGCAGGTGCCGGCGATGACCCACAGCAGCACGAACTCCAGCGTGGCCGGCACGCGCGGGCGGTGGCCCCATTCCAGCGGCACGATCAGCGCGGAGCCCAGTGCCGCGGCGCCCGCGATGGCGACCATCCAGAACAGTTGCGGCTGCAGCCGCCGCGTGCCGGCCCAGCGCCGCCCGCGCCAGGCCAGCGCGGTGACCTGGGCCAGCGTGCGCTCGAACAGCCGCTTGCCGTCCCAGGGCATCAGCGGCACGCCCCGGCCGCCGCGGCGCTTGAAGCGCGGGGCGAAGCGCAGGTACACCGCGATGCCCGCCACCAGGGCGATGAGGCTCATCACCAGCGGCGTGTTGAAGCCGTGCCACACGGCCAGGCTGTACTCGGGCAGCGTGCCGCCCACCACCGGCCGCGCCGCCGTGGCCAGCATGGGGCCGACCGACCAGGCCGGCAGCGTGCCCACGACCACGCAGGCCAGCACCAGCAGCTCGATGGGCAGCCGCATCCAGTGCACCGGCTCGTGCGGCCGGCGCGGCAGGTTGCGCGCAGGCGGGCCGAAGAAGACGTCGTGCCCGAAGCGCAGCGAATACACCACGGCGAACACGCCGGCCAGCGTCGCGGCCAGCGGCAGCGCCGCCTCCACGCCGGGATGCGAGCTCACGAACACCGTCTCGGCGAAGAACATCTCCTTGGACAGGAAGCCGTTGAGCAGCGGCACGCCGGCCATGGCCGCGCAGGCCACGATGGCCAGCGTGCCGGTGACGGGCATGCTGCGGTACAGGCCGTCCAGGCGCCGCATGTCGCGGGTGCCGGTCTCGTGGTCGATGATGCCCACCGACATGAACAGCGAGGCCTTGAAGGTGGCGTGGTTCATCATGTGGAACACCGCCGCTACGGCGGCCAGCGGGCTGTTGAGGCCCAGCAGCAGCGTGATCAGCCCCAGGTGGCTGATGGTCGAGTAGGCCAGCAGCCCCTTGAGGTCGTTCTGGAACATGGCTGCGTAGGCGCCCAGCAGCAGCGTGGCCAGGCCCGCGCCGCCGACGGTCCAGAACCAGGCGTCGGTGCCCGCGAGCACCGGCCACAGCCGCGCCAGCAGGAACACGCCGGCCTTGACCATGGTGGCCGAGTGCAGGTAGGCCGACACCGGCGTGGGCGCGGCCATGGCGTGCGGCAGCCAGAAGTGGAAGGGGAACTGCGCGCTCTTGGTCAGCGCGCCCAGCAGGATCAGCCCCAGCGCGAGCGGGTACATCGGGTGCGCGCGCACCGTGTCGCCCGCGGCCAGCACGGCGTCGAGGTCGTGGCTGCCCACGATGTGGCCCAGGATCAGCAGGCCGGCCAGCATCGCCAGCCCGCCCGTGGCCGTCACGGTGAAGGCCATGCGCGCGCCGCGCCGCGCGTCCTTGCGGTGGTACCAGTAGCCGATGAGCAGGAAGGAGAAGACGCTGGTGAGCTCCCAGAACACCACCAGCTGAACCAGGTTGCCCGCGGTCACCACGCCCAGCATCGCGCCCATGAAGCCCAGCAGCAGCGAGTAGAAGCGGGCCGCCGGGTCCTCGGGCGAGAGGTAGTAGCGCGCATAGACGATCACCAGCAGCCCCATGCCGCTGACGAGCATCGCGAACATCCAGGCGAAGCCGTCGAGCCGCACCACGATGTCCACGCCCAGCCCGGGCAGCCACTGCAACCGCTCGCTCAGCACCGCGCCGCCCGCCACCTCCGGGTACAGCAGCGCCAGCGGCACCGCGACGGCCAGCGCCACGGCCGCCGCCCACAGCGATTCGAGGTTGCGCGCGTTGGTGGGCAGCAGCGCCGCGATCGCGCTGCCCACGAACGGCAGGCACAGGAGCAATAGAAGGGACATTGATGCGCAGTCTAGGGGTGGGCGGCCGGATGCCGGTTTTTTGAACGCGAAAGCATTGGCTGAGTCGAAACGCCGGCCACAGGTTCCGCGCCCGGCGCAATCGATGATGTCGATCAACGGCGGACGCGGTGCCGCGTGGCGATGCGGGCGTGGGCGTGGTGCCGGGGCGAAGATGCGCCGTCGGCCTTGCTCCCGCGCCGGCCCCTCCTCCTTGCACCGTGGAAAGGACCGCATGAGCCCCTTGAGCCCCATCCTCGTGGCCACCGACTTCTCCGCGCCGGCCCGGCATGCCGTGCAGCGCGCGGCCCGGGTTGCGCATGAAACCAGTGCCGCGCTGAGGCTGCTGCACGTGCTGCCCGGCGACGTGCTGGGCCTGCTGCGCGAGTGGCTGGGCGCGGACAACGCCGCGGAGTCGCAGCTGCTGGAGCAGAGCCGCCAGCAGCTGCTGCGGCTGGCCCAGGAAGTGGGCTCGGCACGCCACGTGCGGCAGGTCGAGATCAGCGCCAAGGCCGGGCCCATCGTGCGCGAGATCCTGGCCGAGGCCCAGTGCCCGGCCGCCGGGCTGCTGGTGCTGGGCGCGCGCGGGGCCGGCTTCCTGCGGCGCCTGGCGGTGGGCACGACCTCCGAGCGGCTGCTGCGGCGCACCTTCACGCCGCTGCTGGTGGTGCGCCAGACGCCGCACGAGCCCTACCGGCGCGTGCTGGTGGCCGTTGACTTCTCACCCTGGTCCGCCCACGCGCTGGCCCTGGCCCGCCAGGTGGCGCCGCACGCGCGGCTGGTGCTGCTGACGGTGTTCCAGGTGCCGTTCGAAGACAAGCTGCGCTTCGCCGGCGTGGATGCGGCGACGGTGGAGCAGTACCGGCTCCAGACCCGCGCCCGGGCCGAGCAGGAACTGCACGCCCTGGCCGAGCGTGCCGGGCTGCGGCCCGGCCAGTGGACGGGCTGCGTGCTGGAAGGCGACGCGTCGATGCGCATCCTCGAGCAGGAACAGGAGCAGGACTGCGACCTGGTCGTGCTCGGCAAGCATGGCCGCTCCCTGACGGAGGACCTGCTGCTGGGCAGCGTGACCAAGCACGTGCTGGCCGAGGGCGGCGCGGACCTACTGGTGTCCACGGCGCACACCGGCCAGGACCAGCCCGAGGCTGGCGTGCAGGCCGCGTAGCACTGCGGAGCGCCGGCCGGCGCCTTCACGCCGCGGCCGACGCGGGGCTCACAGCGTGTAGATGCCGTGGGCCTCGGGCTGGAACTCGATGGCCTCCACCCGCGCCGAGCCTTCCCAGCCGTCGGGCAGGCGCCAGCGCGCCACCTCGCCCACGCGCAGGCCCAGCACGCTCATGCCCACGGGCGACAGCACCGACACGAAGCCGCGCGCGGGCTCGGCATCGGCGGGATAGCACAGCGTGAGCTTGAGTTCGCGGCCGGTCTGCAGGTCGGCGAGCAGCAGCCGCGTGTGCATGGTCACCACGTCCGGCGGCATCTCGCGCGAAGGCAGCAGCTCGGCCTCTTCAAGCACGGTGGCCATGGGATGGCTGTGCCGCTCCTGTTGGTTGATCAGTCGCCCGATGCGGCCGTGGTCCAGCTCGGTCAGCGTGCGGTCGTCGGCGGTCAGGATGTTCATCCTCTGCTCCTGCAAGCAAGGCCAGGGCAAGCGTTGCCCCGGCACTGGTGCGCTGAAGGGGCCCGGCGATCGACGTTGCGCGAAATGGGTGGGTGGATAGGGATCGCCGGGCTCAGCAGGGTGCGGCTGGCTGTCGTCGCAGCCCGCAGGGGCACCGCCGCGCGCCGACGCCGCCATGGGCTGGCGTCGTCGTCGTGGCGCGCGAGGGGAGCGGGAGATCCATGGGGGCGAGGGTAGGCGCCCCGTCAATCCGCAGGCAAGCGCACGCCTTTTGGGCACGGCACCGGGCGGCTACCAGAGGTCATACAACTTGGTCAAGGCGATGGCGCCGTGCGGCTCGAATCCGGGACATTCAGGCTCGCTGCGGCGGAGAAAAGCGCTCGTGAGCCAGAATGGTGCGTTCTTTCTACCTCTTGTTGTCGTACAACCAAGGAAATCCCGGTGTACGCACAACAAGCCTCAAGCTGCTTCCAAGACTTCCAGAGATGCCCTGCGCCACCCCTGCCCGCCCTGCCCCGTCGGCTGCTGACGCCTTCACCGAGCGCAGCACCGTGTTCCTGTTCGCGACCCTGTGCTGCCTGCTCTGGGGCAGCGCGTATCCGGCGATCAAGGGCGGGTATGCGCTGTTCGGCATTGAGGCGGGCGACGTGCCCTCCAAGCTCGTGTTCGCGGGCTGGCGCTTCGTGCTGGCCGGCGTGCTGCTACTGGCGCTGGCGGCCTGGCAGCGCAAGGACGTGCTGGGCCCGCTGCGGCGCCAGCCCGGCATGCTCACCGTGCTGGGCGCCACGCAGACCACGGCGCAGTACATCTTCTTCTACGTCGGGCTGGCCTACACGACGGGCGTGAAGGGCTCGATCCTCAACGCCACGGGCGTGTTCTTCAGCGTGCTGCTGGCGCATTTCATCTATCACAACGACCGCCTGAGCCCGGCCAAGATGCTGGGCTGCCTGGTGGGCTTCGTGGGCGTGATGGTCGTGAACTTCCACGCCGCCGCGGGGCTGGACTTCGAGTTCACGCTGCTGGGCGAAGGTTTCATCGTCATCGCCGCCTTCGTGCTCTCGGCCGCTTCCATCTACGGCAAGCGCGTGTCGCAGCGCATGGACGCGATGGTGATGACGGGCTGGCAACTGGGCATCGGCGGCGCGCTGCTGTTGCTGCTGGGCTACGGCAGCGGCGGCGGGCTCTCGGGCTTCACGCCCGCCTCCACCGCGCTGCTGCTCTACATGGCGCTGCTGTCCTCGGCGGCCTTCGCGCTGTGGAGCCTGCTGCTCAAGCACAACCGCGTCAGCCTCATCACCGCCTTCACCTTCCTGATCCCGGTCTTCGGCGCGCTGCTGTCGGCGCTGTTCCTGGACGAAAGCATTCTGGAATGGAAGAACGCCCTGGCGCTGCTGCTGGTGTGCCTGGGCATCCGGCTCGTGACGCGCGAGGCCGCGGCGCCGGCGAAGGCAGCCGGTAGCGGCTGCTGAGCGTCCTTTCTAAGGGTTAACCCTTGCTCGGCAAGGACTTGCTGCACCGCAACACAATCGCCGCTTCCTTTTCGGCTTGACCGAAGTCGAAGCGGCTGGGCCGTGGCGGCTCCGGTTCCCCTTTCCCGCATGTCCTCCGCGCCGCCGCTGTCCAACGCTTCCACGCTGTCCCCGTCCCCGGTGTCCCAGGCCCTGGCCGAGCGGCGTGCCCGGGCCTTCTGGCCCTCGGTGATCGCGCTGGGCGTGGGCGGCTTCGCCATCGGCACGGGCGAGTTCGTGATCATGGGACTGCTGCCCGAGGTGGCACGGGACCTGGGCGTGTCCATTCCGCAGGCGGGCCACGTGATCAGCGCCTATGCGCTGGGCGTGGTGCTGGGGGCGCCGGTGCTGGCCGTGCTGGCGGCCGGGTGGCCGCGGCGCGCACTGCTGCTGGTGCTGATGGCCCTGTTCGCGCTGGGCAACTTCGCCAGCGCGCTGGCGCCGGGCTACCTGTCGCTGAACCTGCTGCGCTTCGTGGCCGGGCTGCCGCACGGTACCTACTTCGGCGTGGCGGCGCTGGTGGCCGCCTCGCTCGCGCCGCCCGACCGGCGCGCCAGCGCGGTCGGACTGGTGATGTCGGGCCTGACCAGCGCCACGCTGGTGGGCGTGCCGATCGCGGCCTGGCTGGGCCAGCACATCGGCTGGCGCGCGGCCTTCGTGCTGGTGGGCGCCATCGCCACGCTGGCCTGCGTGCTGATCCGCCGCGGCGTGCCCGACCTGCCCGCTGCCGGCAACGCCAGCCCGCTGCGCGAGCTGGGCGCGCTGGCCCGGCCGCAGGTGTGGCTGACGCTGGGCATCGGCGCCATCGGCTTCGGCGGCATGTTCGCCGTGTTCAGCTACATCAAGCCCACGCTGATCGAGGTCGCGGGGCTGTCCATCGACGCCATGCCGCTGGCGCTGGCGCTGTTCGGCATCGGCATGGTGGCGGGCAACCTGTTGGGCTCGCGCCTGGCGGACAAGTCGCTCAAGGGCACGATCGCCGCGCTGCTGGTGTGGAACGCCGTGGTGCTGGGGAGCTTCGCCTTCATGGCCGGGCACGCGGTGATGGCCTCGATCAGCGTGTTCCTAATCGGCACGATCGTTGCGATTGCACCGGCGCTGCAGATCCGGCTGATGGACGTGGCCGGCGAGGCGCAGACGCTCTCCGCCGCGCTCAACCACTCCGCCTTCAACATCGCCAACGCGCTGGGCGCGTGGCTGGGCGGCGTGGCCATCGCCGCCGGCCTGGGCTGGACCTCCACCGGCTGGGTCGGCACGCTGCTGGCGCTGGGCGGCATGGTGGTGTTCGCGGTCTCCATCTGGTGGGACCGCCGCGTCGAGCGGCCGTCGGCGGGCCGCGCGTGACGGTTGGGCCGGGTCCGGTCCGGTTGCCCGGAGACCGGACCGCAGGCCCCAGCCCGGAAGGGAAGAACTCCCGGAGGCAGCCCTTTGCACCCCACGACGGATGTGGGCAGCCCGCGCCCCCGGGAGAAAGGACCCGCCCGACGCCCGGGCGGGCCTGCGCTTGACCAGGGTCAGAGGCTGACCTTCACGCCCAGCCAGAAGGTGCGCGGCGCACCCGGGGCGTAGAAGGTGGAGTTCACGCCGGGCGCAACGAAATTGCCGTTGGCTGCGAAGCCCGTGGCGCCCAGCTGGGCTGCGGTGGCGTAGCGCCGGTCGAAGAGGTTGTTCACCTGCAGCGTCAGCGCCACCTTCTCGGTGGGCTCGAATGTCGTGCCCAGGTTGAAGACCGCGTAGCCGGCGCTGCGGCCCGGGCCCAGGTAGTCGCTGCCGTCGGCCTGGTGCTGGCCGTTCTCGTTGCCGCGCGCCAGCGCCCCCGCGATGGCCAGCATGCTCGCACCCACGCTCCACTGCGGCGCCAGGCGGTAGTCGGCGCCGAGCTTGAGCAGGTGGCGCGGCACCAGCGGGATGCGGTCGCCGGGGCGGATCTGGATGTTGCCGTCGGCATCGGCGCTGCTGTTGGCCTCGCCGTTGACGCTCTCCGGGCTCTGGAAGGTCGCGTCCAGGTAGGTGTAGTTGGCCGAGAGCGTGAGCGGCCCGACGCGCTCGCTCAGCCCCAGCTCCACGCCCTGGCGGCGGGTCTGGCCGAAGTTCTTGAAGTAGCCGAAGCCGCTGGCACTGCTGGAGACGAACAGGATGTCGTCGTGGTTGGTGGCGCGGAACACGCCGGCGCGCCAGCGCAGCGTGCCCGACTGCCCGCGCACGCCGGCTTCCCACGTCTTGGTCACGACCTGGTTGAGCGGCGGGTCGCCGGCCATGGCGTTGGGCAGCTTGCACGGCTGGTCCGGATTGGCGCAGCCCAGCTCGATCACGCTGGGCGTGCGGCTGCCCTCGTTGTAGCCCACGTAGGTATTGAGGCTTCGGGTGGGCGACCAGGTCAGGCCCACGGCCGGGTTGAAGCGGCTGAAGCGGTGGTCGCCCGCCAGCGAGGACGGGCTGCCCGGGGCGTTGATGCGGTCCTCGGTCTCGACGCGGGTGTGGTTGTAGCGGCCCGAGAGCGTGAAGTGCAGGTTGTCGGCCAGCGACAGCGTGTCGGTGGCGTAGACGCTCCAGGTGCGGGTACGGCCCTTGATGTCCACGCGCGAGTCGTAGGGCTCGCCGTCGACGTTGCCGCCGTTCACGCCGTCGGCAAAGGCGTTGACGCCGGTGACGCTGCGGTCGGGGTTAAGGTAGCCCAGCTCCGTGCTCTGGCGGTAGTCCACGCGGCTCTGGTCAAAGGCCGCGCCCACGGTGAAGCGGTTGCGCCGCTCGGCGATCACGCCGGGGATGGACGCCTGCCCGCCCAGGCCGGACTGCTGCTGCTTGCTCTCGGAGCGGTTCAGCAACGCATTGCATTTCTCCGCCGGCTCCGCGTCGCCGCCGTTCTGCGCCTGGCCGGCCTGCGCGACGCAGGCCCAGAACGGGAACGGCGTGTTGGCGGCGGTCTCACCGGCGGCCGGGAACTGGCCGGCATAGCCGTTGTTGGCCAGCCAGGTCCGGTTGCGCAGGCTGGAGCCGCGGCCGGTGTTGGTCAGGTAGGGGTTGTCTTCGAGCGCCTCTTCGTTGATGTCGCCGTTGAAGGTGCTGGTGCGGATGCGCCGCGCATAGGCATTGCCCGAGAAGACGATGCCGCCGGCCGTCTCGTGCTGGCCCTGCAGGTTGAGCTGCGTGGCGCGGTTGCGGGTGATGTCGGGCTTGGTGTAGACGCTCTTCCAGTCCTGCGCCAGGAGCCGCTGCTCCTGCAGGCCGTTGCCGTGGAGGTCGTTGTTGGCGTGCATCAGGCTCAGATCGAAGGCGGTGCGACCTTCCTTCCAGCCGAGCTTGCCGAAGAACTGCCGCACGTCGCTGGGCGAGTCCACGCGCCAGCCGTCGTCGCGCTGCAGGTGTGCCAGGCCGAACCAGTGCAGGCCCTTGTCGTTGCTGCCACCGTGCTGCAGCTCCAGCTCGCGGCGCTTGTGCGAGCCCACCACCGCCTCGACGCTGGTGCCCGGGTGCGAGAGCCCGCTCTTGGTCTGGATCGCCAGCGCGCCGCCCAGGGTGTTGAGGCCGAACAGCGGGTTGGAGCCCGGGATGAGCGAGATCGTGTCGATGGCGCCGCGCGGGATCAGGTCCCAGCTCACCACGTCGCCGAAGGGCTGGTTGACGCGCATGCCGTCCACGTACACCGACAGCCCCTGGGGCGTGCCCAGCAGCGGCGAGGCGGTGAAGCCGCGGTAGTTGACGTCCATCTGCAGCGCGTTGCCCTGCGTCTCGTTGACGTGCACGGCGCCGAGGCTGCGGTTCATGAACTCCGAGAGATTGCGCGAGCGGCTGCGCTCGATGTCGGCGTCGGTGGCGGTCTGCACCGGCGCGGGCACCTGGTTGCGAGGCTGCGCCAGGCCGGGCAGCGGCACGGTGCTGATGACCTCCACCTGCTGCACCGGGGCGTCCTGGGCCTGCTGGGCGTGCAGCAGCGAAGGCAGGGACAGCAGCCCGGCCGCGCACAGCGACAGGGCCAGCGGGCAGGGCGTGGGGGACGGCCGGGTGGCCGCGTTGCGCTTGTTCATGTTCGTCTCCTCGGTGCCGGCGGCGGGCCCGGGCGCGTGGCGCGCCCTCGCCTGCCGACCCGGCCTCCTCTTGTGGTCGGTTCGCGCCGGGAACTCTAAGGAGCGGTGCCGGCGCTCCGGTCGGGAATCTTTCCCGAGTTGCGGCCGGCGCGGCCCGCACCCCCGCGCAGCGGCGATAGTGGCGGCCTGCCTCGCTTCAAGCTCCCGACCATGCCGGCCCTGCACGCCCCGCCCAGCACCCTCGCGGCCTCGCCTCCTTCCGATGCCGCGGCAACGCCCCTGCCCATGGAATTGCCGCGCCTGGTGATGCGCCGTGCGCTGGCGGTGGCGCTGGGCGCACTGGCGCTGGCGCTGCTGCTGGGCTTGCTGCGCGTGCGCGAGGACACCCGGCGTGAGATGGAAGGCTCGTTCGCGCTGGCGCAGGCCGGCGCGGTGCTGGCGACGCTGGCCGACCGCGACGACACGGCGGCGCTGCAGGCGCTGCGCGAGCTGCCGGGCCTGCGCCACCTCGTGCTGACGCTGCGCGACGCCGAGGGCCGGGCGCTGACGGGCGCGGGCGAGGCGGCCGGGGCGCCCGCGGCGCCGGGATGGAGCCGCATCGGCGCGCTGCTGGGCCTGGAGTCGGCCGAGCGCAGCGTGCGCTGGAGCGTGCCGCGCCCCGACGGCCGGCCCTGGAGCGTGGAGCTCACCGCCTCGCCCGACAGCGAGCTGCAGGAGGCGCTGGGCAACCTGGCGGGCACTTTCGGGCTGCTGGCGCTGTGCTGCGTGCTGATGCTGGCGGTGATGCACCGGAACGTGCGCCGCGCGCTGCACCCGCTGCGGGCGCTGCTGGGCGCCATCGGGCGCATCGAGCAGCAGGACCTGGGCGCGGTGCGCGCGCTGCCGCGCATGCCCGTGCGCGAGCTGGAGGCCATCGCGCAGGCGCTCAAGCACCTGGTGGCCGAGCAGGAGCGCATCGAGGCCGCGCGCCGCGTGCTGGGCCACCGGCTGATGAGCCTGCGCGAGGACGAGCGCCAGCGCCTGGCGCGCGACCTGCACGACGAGTTCGGCCAGCGCCTGACGGCGTTGCGCGTGGATGCGGCGTGGCTGACGCGGCGGCTGCAGGACCAGCCGCCGCTGCAGGGCGTGGCCGCCGGCATGGGCGAGCAGGTGGCGCGGGTGCAGGAGGACGTGCGCCAGCTGCTGCGGCGGCTGCGCCCCTTCGACGCCGGCGAGGGCGCCGTGCCGCAGACGCTGGGCCGGCTGCGGCCGATGCTGCAGGAGCTGGTGCAGGGCTGGAGCACCGCCGCCCAGGGCCATGGCACCCGCTTCACGCTGGACATCGACGCCGCGCACGACGCGCTGGAGCTGCCACAGGCGCTGATCCTGGGCCTCTACCGCATCAGCCAGGAGGCGCTGACCAACGTGGCGCGCCATGCCGATGCCGGCGAGGCGCGGCTGGCGGTGCGCGTGGAGCTGGGCGCGGACGGCGTGCCGCGGCTGGACTGGTCGGTGCGCGACGACGGCCGCGGGCTGGACCACCTGGAGGCCGCGCTGCAGCGCGGCAGCGGCCTGGCGGGCATCAAGGACCGGGTCTGGGCGCTGGGCGGCGATTTCGACTGGTGTGCCGCCGCGTCCGGCGATCCTTCCGGCGGGCGGCCCGGGCTGCTGCTGCGGGCGCGCTTCACGGTGGAAGCCGCGGCTGCGGCGGAGGTGCACCCGTGAGCGCCGGCGCCCTGCGCATCGGCTTGGTGGACGACCACGCCGTGGTGCGGGCCGGCTACCGCCGGCTGCTGGAGCTGGAAGGCATGGCGGTGGCGGCCGAGTTCGCCGACGCGGACAGCGCCTATGCCGCGCTGTCGGTGGGCGAGGCCTGCCCGGTGGACCTGCTGATCCTGGACCTGTCGCTGCCCGGCCGCAGCGGGCTGGAGCTGTTGCGGCGGCTGTCGGCGCGGCGCCCGGAGCTGAAGGTGCTGGTGTTCACCATGCACGACAGCGCCGCCACGGTGGCGCAGTGCCTGCGGGCGGGGGCGGCGGGCTTCGTGACCAAGAGCAGCGCGCCGGAGGAGCTGATCGAGGCGGTGCACCGCGCCTGGCGCGGCGAGCTGGCGCTCTCACCCGACGTGGCGCAGGCTGCGCGGCAGGCGGCGGAGCCGGCGCCGCACCTGCAACTGTCCACGCGCGAGTTCGACGTGTTGCAGGCGCTGCTGCGCGGCGCCAGCGTGGAGGAGATTTCCCAGCAGCTGCGCCTGAGCCCCAAGACGGTGGCGAACTACCAGACGCTGGTGCGCCAGAAACTGGGCGTGGGCAACGCGGTGGAATTGCTGCGCTATGCGCGGGAGCATGGGTTGGTGGGGTGATGCCATCAAGCCGGCGGCGCCGCCGGCGTGCCCTGGTGGAAAACCACCTGCCAGCCCCGCTCCGTCCGCAGCCAGACCGAGGAGCGCCACGTGGCATCCACGCCCGCACCATCGGCGCTGCGCTGCTCCGAGCGGTACGTCAGCAGCGCGCAGCCCTCGGCCAGCCACTGCACCGCATGGCCGACGGAATTCACCGGCGGCAGGGCCGGATTCGAGCGCAGGAAATTCACCACCGTCTCCCGGTCATAGCGCCGGCCGGAGCGGCCGATCTCGTGAAAATCCGCGTGCAGCAGTTGTTCCAGCCGTATTAGGGAAGGCAAATGCCCGTGGTGATGGAACTCGGCTTCGAGCTGCCGCAATTCGTCCAGAAGGGAATCCATGGCGTGAATCGACAAGAGGGTGGTTTTCAGGGCTGATCGGCGCCGGCAGCCGATGCCGCGTGCCAGGCGCCCAGCAGTGCCTCGAAATTGTCGGGATTGCCGGGATAGTGCAGCGAGCCTTCGTCCAGCTGCACCCAGGGCTGGCGACGGCTGGTCCAGATATGCCCGACCGGCTGCAGCCCGCGCGTGTCCTCCAGCGTGCCGGGCTTGATGCTCATGACCTCCTCCTGGCCCAGCACCTGGTGGAACAGCCGCGTGCCGCAGTCGGGACAGAAACGGCAGGCCATCCGCCGGCCGGAGGGCAGCTCGCGCACCCATTCCTTCATTTCGCCCGACAGCATTTCCACGTCGGCCTTCCTCACCCACAGCGCCATGCCGAAGGCGCTGGAGGACTGGCGCTGGCAGTCGGTGCAGTGGCAGGCGAACAGCGTCAAGGGTTCGCCCGTGAGGCAGTAGCGGACGGCGTCGCATTGGCAGTGGCCGGTTCGTGCGTTTGGCATGGTCGATCGCGGCGGTGTTCCCGCCGTTCATGGCTGGTCGGCCCGCAGCATCCGGCAAAGGACAGCCGCGTCCGCCGCCCCCAGTGCCGGCGGCTGGAGCGATGGCGCGGCCGGCGTGCGGATTTCACGCGCCAGACGGTGCCGCCACGCGCCGCGCCGCCTGCGTGGCGCCGTCGTAGCCCCAGTCGCTGGCCGGCAGCTCCTGGACCAGGACGTAGGTGGGCGAGGCCAGCGGCCCCAGCACCGTGGCCAAGGCGTCGTGCGCGGCGCGGATGAAGGCCGACTTGTGTGCAGCGCTGTTGGTGCCGGCAGTGATGAACGCTTCGACGTGCGCCAGCGCCGTGCCGTCGGCCAGGGCCACGCCGCCCACGGACCAGCGCGCGGCCGGCTGCCGCTCCACGGTGACCACCGTGAGCCCGGCCTGCTTGCCCAGCAGATCGGCCATCAGCGCCGTCATGCGCCGCTGCAGGTCGGCCACCTGGGCGGGCGTGGGATCGGTGCCCGCGAGGGCGATGCGGACCAAAGGCATGTGCGTGCTCCTGTGTGTCGAAGGGAAGGAGCCGCCATGGTTCCAGGAACTTCCCGGCGCTACTATCCGCTGCCAAGCCAACACACCGTTGCCCGGAAGAGAACGATGAGCCTCGATAAAAGCCTGCTGGAGCAGATGGAGGACATGGCGGTGTTCGCGCTGGTGGTGGAGCAAGGCAGCTTCTCGGGCGCGGGGCGGCGGCTGGACCTAGTGAAGTCAGCCGTGAGCCGGCGGGTGGACCGGCTGGAGCGCAGCCTGGGCGTGAAGCTGCTGCAGCGCAGCACGCGCGCGCTGTCCATGACCGAGGCCGGGCAGGCGCTGCATGCGCGGGCGCTGCAGTCGCTGGCCTTGCTGGAGGAGGCGCGCAGCGAGCTGTTGCAGCTGAGCCAGGCGCCGCGCGGGCTGCTGCGGGTGACGGCCTCGGTGGCATTCGGCCGGCTGTGCGTGGCGCCGGTGCTGCCGGACTTCCTGGCCGCGTACCCGGAGCTGCGCGTGCAGCTGGCGCTGCTGGACCGCATGGTGGACCTGGCCGAGGAGGGCTACGACCTGGCGCTGCGCCTGACGCGCTCGCTGCCCGAGCACGTGGTGGCCCGGCCGCTGATGCCCGTGCGCTACGTGGTCTGCGCGGCGCCGGCCTACCTGGACGGGCGCGTGCTGGAGCACCCGCGCGAGCTGGCAGGGCTCAACTGCCTGTCCTACGGCTACGCCTCGCCGGCGGATGAGTGGGTCTTGCAGCGTGGGGCCGAGCGCGAGGCGGTGAAGGTGCGAGGCAACGTGATCGTCAACAGCAGCGAGGTGGTGCGCGACCTGGTGCTGGCCGGCGTGGGCGCCGGGCTGGTGGCGCGCTACGCGGTGGAGCCGGAGTTGCGCACGGGCCGCCTGGTGGAGCTGCTGCCCGGCTGGAGCCCGGCCGGCACCTTCGGCCCGACCGCCTACGCCCTGTGGCTGCCGCAGCCGCACCTACCGCCGAAGATCCGGGTGTTCGTGGAGTTCCTGAAGAGCCGGCTGGAGGCATCGGCTTCCACCCTTTCCCTGACCGAGGAGAACCCTTGATGACTGGTTCCACGCCTTCCCCAGACACCCCCTCTTTGGACCTCCCCGCCCTGCGCGCCTGGATCGGCCGCGAGGCCTGGGACGAGGACCTGCTGGCCGTGCGCCATGCGCGGCTGATGGCCGCGACGCTGGGCCTGCCGCAGGAAGACTTCCAGGCCGGCACGCCGCTGCCACCGCTGTGGCACTGGCTGTATTTCCTGGAGGGGCTGCCGCCGCCGGCGCTGGGCCGCGACGGGCACCCGGCGCGCGGCGGCTTCCTGCCGCCGGTGCCGCTGCCCAACCGCATGTGGGCGGGCGGCGAGCTGGAATTCCACCGCCCGCCGGCACTGGGCGCCACGGTGTGCAAGCGCTCCAGCGTGGAGTCCATCGAGCACAAGCGCGGACGCAGCGGCGAGCTGGTCTTCGTGGCCGTGCGGCATGAGCTGTTCGACGGCGACGAGCTGGCCCTCACCGAGCGCCACGACATCGTCTACAAGCATCCCTCCCCGCCGGGTGCCCAGCCCGCGGCCGTGCCGGCGCCGGCCGCGGCCACGTTCAGCGAGACGCTGGAGCCCGATGCCACCCTGCTCTTCCGCTACTCGGCGCTCACCTTCAACGGCCACCGCATCCACTACGACGCCGACTACTGCCGCACGGTGGAGGGCTACGCCGAGCTGGTGGTGCACGGCCCGCTGCAGGCCACGCTGCTGGCCGCTCTGGCGCAGCGGCTGGCCGGCCGGCCGCTGCGGCGCTTCCGCTACCGCGGCCTGCAGCCCGCGCTGCTGGGCCGCCCGCTCACGCTCAACGCCGCGCCGGCGGGCGACGGCTTCACCGTCTGGAGCGCGCTGCCCGACGGCAGCGTGTGCATGCAGGCGCAAGCGGCGTTCTGAGCGCGCGTACTGGCGCCGTGGCCAGGGCCCTGGAATAAACGTACCATATACGTTTCGTATATCAGGAGGCCCGATGGGTCTGGTCAAGATTTCGGAGCCCATGCACGAGAACCTGCGCGTGGCCAGTGGGGCGCTGAGCCGCAGCATCAACGCGCAGGCCGAGCACTGGATGCGCATCGGCATGCTGTGCGAGCTGCACCCGGAGCTGCGCTACGGCGACCTGTGCCGGCTGCTGGTCCAGGACGAGCTCAAGCTCAGCGCCCAGGTGATGGAGCTGAACCGGAAGGAAAGCGCATGAGGTCCGGGCGCATTCCCATCCACGGCGCCGAGGGCATCGAAATGGCGCGCCGCGCCGGGCAGCTGGCGGCCGACGTGCTGCGCATGATTGGCGCCCACGTGAAGCCGGGTGTCAGCACCGACGACCTCGACCGCATCTGCCACGAGCACATCGTCCACGTGCAGGGCGCGGTGCCGGCCAACATCGGCTACCACGGCTACCCGAAGACGCTGTGCACCTCGGTCAACCACGTGGTGTGCCACGGCATCCCGTCGCCCAAGGTGCTCAAGGCCGGCGACATCGTGAACATCGACGTGGCCGTCATCAAGGACGGCTGGTTCGGCGACAGCAGCCGCATGTACTTCGTGGGCGAGCCCAACCCGCTGGCGCGGCGCCTGGTGCGCACCACCTACGAGGCGCTGCGCGCGGGCATCCTGCAGGTGCGCCCCGGCGCGACGCTGGGCGACATCGGCCATGCCATCCAGACCGTGGCCCACCGCGAACACTTCAGCGTGGTGCGCGAGTACTGCGGCCACGGCATCGGGCAGGTCTACCACGACGAGCCGCAGGTGCTGCACTACGGCCGGCGCGGCGAGGGGCTGCGCCTGGAGCCGGGGATGATCTTCACCATCGAGCCGATGATCAACGCCGGCAAGGCCGCCGTGCGCCAGCTGCCCGACGGCTGGACCGTCGTCACCAAGGACCACTCGCTCTCCGCCCAGTGGGAGCACATGGTGGCGGTGACGGACACGGGCTTCGAGATCCTCACGCCCTGGCCCGACGGCTACGGCGACTACCCGCCCATCGAGGCGCCGGCCGCGCAGGGCGTGGCCGAGACGGACGCCGCAGCCGTGGCGGCGCGCTGAGGCTTCGCACCCTTCCGGGCACCGCACCCGTGCCTGGCGCCGCACCAGCTTGCGCGCCTGGCGAACCCTCTTGGTGCGAGCCCGGGCACCGGGAAGCATTTTTCCTGATGCTTGGAACGGCATGCGTCTTGCGTAACCAATTGTCGGAGGTCCAAGGCGACTTCCCGAGGCATCACGGCAGCCGGCCAGCGTTGGCAGGGTGAACACAGGACAACGGCGTCCCCATGCCCGCGGCTAGAGACCGCGGAACAGGGGACGCCGTTTCTTTTTCGGGCCTCGAAGAACAAACACCTTTGGGAGTCCCGAGCTCATGTCCGTCCCCCTCACCCGCCCGCGGGCGCTGTCGCGCGCCGAAGCGCCGGCCGGCGCCGTTCCCTTCTCCAGCCGCGGCCTCATGGCGCCGGGCATCCGGCTGTTCCAGAACCTGGGCTTCCCGGCCAAGGCGGCCGTGGTCTCGCTGGCCTTCCTGGTGCCGTTGCTGCTGCTGGCCTTCTCGTTCTGGTCGGTGAGCATGGAAAGCATCGCCTTCTCCGCCACCGAGCGGGTGGGCGTGCAGTACGGCCGGGCGCTGATGCCGCTGCTGGACGCGGCCCAGAACCGCCGCCGCGCCGCCACGGCCCAGGCGGCTGACCTGGGCGAGGCGCAAGCCCGCGTCGAGCAGGCCTGGAACGCGCTGGCGGCCGTGAACGAGACGCTGGGCGCGGAGCTGCGCACGCGCGAGCGCTGGACGTTGCTGCTGCAGCAGCACCTGGCGCTCAAGGAGCAGCAGGTGCTGGACACGCCCGACGCCACCTTTGGCGCGCACACGCGCTTCGTCGCCCAGGTGCTGGAGCTGCTCAAGGACGTGGCCGACGCCTCCAACCTCACGCTCGATCCGGACATCGACACCTACTACCTGATGCGCGCCGGCGTGGAGGTGCAGCCGCAGCTGGTCGAGGGCCTGGGACGCATGCGCGGCATGGGCAACGCGGCCATCCGCAGCGCCAGCCTGGGCAGCGCGCAGCGCGACCAGGTCGCCAGCGCGCTGGCCTTCGCCCTGATGTGGGAGCAGGAGCTCAAGGCGTCGCTGGCCCGCGCGCAGCGGGCCGACGCGGCCATCGCCGACGAGACCCGGCTCGACCAGGCGCTGTCCACGAACGAGGCTTTCCTGGAGCGCGTGCGCGAGCAGGTGCTGGGCGACACGCCACGCGGCGATGCCGCGGCCTTCGTCGCGCTGGCCAACCAGGCCATTGCCGCGCACTACGCCGGCATCGACCGCATCCTCGCGGCGCTGGACCTGCGGCTGGAGCGGCGCGTGGACCGGCTGCGCCAGGCCATGGTGGTCAAGCTGGGCATCGCCGCGGCGGGCGTGGCGGTGGCGATCTATTTCCTGGTCGCGTTCTACCGCGTGACGCAGGGCGGCATCTCCGAGGTGGCGCGGCAGCTGCAGCAGCTCTCGCAGGGCAACCTCAGCCTGCAGCCGCGCGCCTGGGGCCGCGACGAGGTGGCGCAGCTCATGGGCACGCTGGCCGCGACGCTGGAGGCGCTGCGCCGCACCGTCAGCCAGGTGCGCGCGGGCTCGGGCGAGATCAACACCGCCAGCGAGGAGGTGGCTGCCGCCTCCATGGACCTGTCGCGCCGCACCGAGCAGAGCGCGGCGCACCTGCAGCGCACGGCCGCGGCGATGACGCAGATCGGCCGCACCGTGCGCCAGACCGCCACCACCGCCGCCGGCGCGGCCGACATGGTGGCCCACAACGCCGAGGTGGCGGCGCAGGGCAGCCAGGTGGTGGGCGACGTCGTGCACACCATGGCGGGCATCCGCGACGCCTCGGGGCGCATCGCCGAGATCATCGCCACCATCGACGGCATCGCGTTCCAGACCAACATCCTGGCGCTCAACGCCGCGGTCGAGGCGGCGCGCGCGGGCGAGGCCGGGCGGGGTTTCGCGGTGGTGGCGTCGGAGGTGCGCGCGCTGGCGCAGCGATCGGGCGCGGCGGCGCGGGAGATCAAGGACCTCATCGCCGCCAGCGTGAACCAGGTGGAGAACGGCTCGCGCATCGTGGCCCAAGCCGGCGACACCATGGCCGAGATCGTCAGCAGCGCCGAGCGCGTGCGCACGCTGATCGAGGAGATCAGCCAGGGCACCGGCGAGCAGACCGCCGGCCTGGGCGAGATCGGCCAGGCCATCGGCGAGCTCGATGCCATGACGCAGCAGAACGCGGCCCTGGTGGAGCAGACCGCCGCCGCCGCCGCGTCGCTGAGCACCAACGCGCAGCGGCTGAGCGGCGAGATGGCGTTTTTCAGGCTGGCGTGAGGCAGGCGCCGTGGCGGCGCCCGGCGGCCTCAGCGGCCCGCCTGGCGCCGGCGGCGGCTGCTGAACAGCGCGCCCGACAGGCCCACGGCCACCAGCGCCAGCGAGGCGGGCTCGGGCACGGCGGAGGCGGACTGTTCGAAGGTGATGTTGTCCAGCGCGAAATCGTTGCCACCGGCCCCGGTGCTCAGGTCCACGATGGACAGGATCACCGCAGTGCTGTTGCCCGAGTTCCAGGTGGTATTGAACTGGCTCCAGCCCACGGTTTCCCCGGTCGAATACTGAGCGCCCACCTTGACGCCATTGATCCGGAATTCGAAGTCAACGGAGTCGCCTTCGATGAGCGTGGTCAGCCAAGCGGAAAAATCGTAATTCGTGTGCGCCAGCACCGAGATGCCGGACTGGCTCCAGACCATGCGCTGGTCTTCGGCGCCATTGGCCACGAACATCAGCGAGCCGTCTTGCGGCGCAATACTGGCAAACCCGCCGTGGGCGACTTTGGGATTGCCGTTGATCGAATATTGGCCCGCGCCGCCGAGAGTGCCCGACGGGGGATGGTCATAGCTCGTTGCGAAACCGACGTTGCCGTCCTCGAAGCTGCCGTTGTTCACCAAGTTGGCGTGTGCCTGGGACACCGGCAGGAGCGCTGCAAGCAGCAGCCCGGCCAGGCCCGTGGCCTTGTTGATTTTCGGCGTGATGGCGTTCGGCTTCATGATCTTCCCTGTTCGTCGTTGGTTGGAATGGTTTTCGCGCCTTTGCGGATCCGCGAGAATTGCTCGGGATTCCAGTGCAGATATCAATATCAAACTCTGCGCATCGTGCGGACAGGTTTGGTTTGATGGCTGCGGCGTCGGGAATCATGTCGCTAAAAATATTTTCGTGAAATTAGAATAAAGTCTTCAATTGTCCTTTTGATCGTCCGAGCCGTCGCTTGTTTCGTGTGGTAACGGAATGTGTTTGATACTTTGCCGCCCTGCAGTCCATTCAATGCGGATATTGGGGTGGCGCCCGTTCCGTCACACCAGCGGCCGCAGCGTCTGCGCCGTCTCCAGCAGCCCCGGCAGCAGCTTCGCGTTGATCTGGTCGTCGCTCCAGAACTGCGCCTGCAGCGTCATGCCGATGGCGGCCTTGGTCTCTCCGCGGCGGTCCTTGAGCGGCACGGCCACGCCCACCAGGCCCGGGTCCAGCGCGCCGCGCGCGATCCAGCCGTCCTGCCCGCGCGCGGCGCGCACCTGCGCCAGGAACAGCTCCGGCGCCGTCACCGTGCCGGCGCTGAAGCCGGCAAAGGGGTGCGCCGCCACCCAGGCCTGCAGCGCCTCGTCCGGCAGCGCCGCCAGCAGCACGGTGCCCGGGCCCACCACGTGCGCCGGCACGCGCGCGCCCGCGTGGAAGCCGATGGACACCACGCGCGGGCTGTTGCTGCGCGCGACGTACACCACCTCGTGCCCGTCCAGCACGCTCACGTTCACCGTCTCGCCCGTGGCCATGGACAGGCGCTGGATGAAGGGCTGCACCAGCCGCGGCAGCCGCGCCGCATCCAGGTAGGCCTGCCCCAGGCGCAGCACCCGCGGCGCCAGCCAGAAGCGCTTGCCGTCCGTCTCGGCATAGCCGAAATGGCACAGGCTCAGCAGGTAGCGCCGTGCGGCCGTGCGCGGAATGCCGGTGCGCGCCGACACCTCCGCTGCCGACATGCGCGGGTGGTCGTCGTCGAAGCTCTCGATCACCTGCAGCCCGCGCCCCAATCCGGCGATCAGGTCGGCCGGGTCGATGGGAAACGCCGGCTGGGTGCCGTCGGCCGGGTCTGCAGGGACGTGGTGGTGCATAGGGAAAACCAGAAAAACGTCCGAAGACCGGACAGTTAAGTCCGATTGTCGGACATCTTGAGTGTGCGGGATGTGCTTTTGCGCAGGCTGGCTGCCTACATTGCGCCCCTCGCGCCGTGATCGGCGTCAACCCGACCAGAGTTTTTCGGCCATGCAGATTTCCGGTACGACTCGCGTGTTCATGGTGCTGGGCGACCCGGTGTCGCAGGTGCAGGCGCCGCGGCTGTTCAACCCGCTGTTCGAGCGCCACGGCATCGACGCGGTGCTGGTGCCGGCGCAGGTGCGCCGCGAGGACGCGCCGGGCTTCTGCCGCGCGGTGCTGTCGGCCGGCAACATCGACGGGCTGTGGCTGACCATCCCGCACAAGCCGCTGGTGCTGCCGCTGCTGGAGCGCTGGGACCGCCATGCCGAGCTGGCGCAGGCCGTCAACGCCGTGCGGCGCAACGCCGACGGCAGCCTGGAAGGCGCGCTCTTCGACGGCCGCGGCTTCACCGGGGCGCTGCGCCACTTCGGCTTCGAGCCGCGCGGGCGGCGCGCGCTGCTGGTGGGCAGCGGCGGCGCCGGCGCGGCCATCGCCGCCGCGCTGCTGGACGAGGGCCTGGAAGTGCTGGCGCTCAACGACCTCGGCGACCGCGCCGCCCAGCTCGCGCAGCTGCTGGCGCGCAACGCCGCCGGCACGCGGGTGGTGGCCGCCGGCAACGACCCCGCGGGCTTCGACCTCGTGATCAACGCCTCCCCGCTGGGCTTGCGCGCCGACGATGCCCTGCCCTTCGACGTGGCGCGCCTGGAGCCCCACGCCACCGTGGTGGACATCCTGATGAAGCCGCAGGGCACGCCGCTGCTGCGGGCCTGCACCGCGCGCGGCATCCGCGCCTTCCCCGGCTTCGAGATGCTGGTGCAGCAGGTGCCCGACTACCTCGATTTCTTCGGCCTGGCCGATGCCGCGAGCGCGGTTCGGTCCGACCTCAGCTCCGTGCGCGCCCTGGTGGGCACGCTCTGAACCCACACAACCCCTGGAGACTAGAGATGGCCAGCTTGGCATCCCATGACCCCCACGGTGCGCACCAGACCAGGAAGGCCACGGCCAGCGGCTGGATCGGCTCCGCGCTGGAGTACTACGACTTCTTCATCTACGCCACCGCGGCGTCGCTGATCTTCCCGCAGCTGTTCTTCCCGAGCGCCGATCCCACCACGGCCATCATCGCCTCGCTGGCCACCTACGGCGTGGGCTACGTGGCGCGCCCCATCGGCGCCTTCGTGCTGGGTCACTGGGGCGACACGCTGGGGCGCAAGCGCGTGCTGGTGATGTGCATGTTCCTGATGGGCTTCTCCACCATCGGCGTGGGCCTGCTGCCGACCTACGCGCAGGCCGGGCTGCTGGCGCCGGCGCTGCTGGTGGTGATGCGGCTGATCCAGGGCTTCGCCGTGGCCGGCGAGATCTCGGGCGCCAGCTCGATGATCCTGGAGCACGCGCCCTTCGGCCGCCGCGGCTACTTCTCCAGCTTCACGCTGCAGGGCGTGCAGGCCGGGCAGATCCTGGCCGCGGCGGTGTTCCTGCCGCTGGCGCACTACATGCCCAAGGAGGACTTCAACAGCTGGGGCTGGCGCATCCCCTTCCTGCTGAGCTTCGTGGTGATCGTGGTGGGCTACGTCATCCGCCGCGAGGTGGACGAGACGCCCGCCTTCGCCGAGGAGGTGCGCGAGGGCCACGTGCCCAAGGCGCCCTTCGTGCAGGCCATCACCGAGAGCTGGCGCGACATGCTGCGCGTGGTGTGCATGGCGCTGATGAACGTCATCCCCGTGGTCACCACCATCTTCGGCGCCGCCTACGCGGTGCAGCCGGGCTACGGCATCGGCTTCGAGAAGGACGTCTACCTGTGGATCCCGGTGCTGGGCAACATCGTGGCGGTGGGGGTGATCCCGCTCGTGGGCCGGCTGTCGGACCGCATCGGCCGCCGCCCGCCCATCATCGTGGGCGCGCTGGCCTCGGGGGCGCTGTCCTTCGTCTACCTCTACGCCATCAGCATCCACCACGTGCCGCTGGCCATCGCGATGTCGATCCTGATGTGGGGCATCGTCTACCAGGGCTACAACGCCGTGTTCCCCAGCTTCTATCCCGAGCTGTTCCCCACCCGCACCCGCGTCTCGGCCATGGCCATCTCGCAGAACCTGGGCACGCTGGTGACGGCGATGCTGCCGGCCGTGTTCACCGCCGTGGCCCCGCCCGGGGCGAGCAACATCCCGATGACGGTGGGCGCCATCACCTTCGGCATCACGGTGGTGGCCGCGCTGGCCGCGTGGAGCGCCCGCGAGACGCACCGCGTCGCCATGACCGACCTGGGCAACCGCGACGCGGTGCCCATGGACCGTGCCGAGTACGAACGGCTGCGCCTGCAGTCGCTCGCGCAGCGCTGAAACGGCGCATCCCGGCCCAATGGGCGGAACGGCCAGTGCGCCGCCGTCCGTGCCAGGGCTTAACTTCGCATCCCCAAGAACGTCCAAGGAGACAACCATGACCCTGCGTCGCACCCTGCTCGCCGCCGCCCTGGCCGGCGCTTCCCTGTTGAGCCTGCCCGCGCTGGCGGCCGACATCCAGGCCCGGACCATCAAGTTCCCCGCGGCCAGCAACAAGGGCCATCCGCAGGTGATGGGCGTGGAGAAGTTCGCCGAGCTCGTCGCCCAGAAGAGCGGCGGCAAGCTGACCGTGAAGCCCTTCCCCGGCGGCACGCTGGGCCCGGACGCGCAGGTGGTGTCGGCCATGCAGGGCGGCACGGTCGAGATGAACGTGATGAACGCCAGCCTGCTCGCCGGCAACGTCAAGGAGATGGCGGTCTTCGACTACCCCTTCATGTTCAACAACGTGAAGGAAGCCGACGCGGTGGCCGACGGCCCGGTGGGCCGCAAGCTGCTGGACAAGCTGCAGGAGCGCGGGCTGGTGGGCCTGGCCTACTGGGACCTGGGCTTCCGCCAGATGCACACGGTGAAGAAGCCGATCCAGAAGGCCGACGACCTCAAGGGCATGAAGATGCGCGTGATCCCCACGTCGCAGTACGTGGACTTCATGAACGCCATCGGCGCCGTGGCCACGCCCATGCCCTACACCGAGACCTACACCGCGCTGGAGCAGGGGGCCATCGACGGCATGACCAACCCGCTGCTCAACATCGTCAACGAGAAGTTCTACGAGGTCAGCAAGCACCTCACGCTCACGAACCACATGTACACGCCGCAGGCGGTGATCGTGAGCAAGAAGTTCTGGGACAAGCTCTCCGCCGACGAGAAGAAGATCCTGCAGGACGCCGCCAGCGAGACCGCGCTCTACCAGCGCAAGGTCGCGCGCGAGGAGGCGGCCAAGGCGCTGGACGAGCTGAAGAAGCGCGGCATGCAGGTGCACGAGCTGCCCGCCGCGGAGGTCGCCAAGCTGCGCGAGCGCGCCAAGCCGGCCATGGACAAGCTCACGGCGCAGGTGGGCGAGCCGCTGGTCAAGGAGGTGATGGCCGAGGTGGAGAAGGTGCGCGCGGCGTCCAAGTGACGCAGCGCCGGCCTCCGGCGTGAGCACGTGGCGCCGGGGGCAGAATCCCCGTATCACGCATCACCTCTGCCGGAAGTTCGACATGCCCCCTAGCCTCCCCGACCGCGAAGCCATCGGTGCCGCACCGAACCCGCTGGGCCTCGACGGCATCGAGTTCATCGAGTTCGCAACCAGCAAGCCCCAGGCTTTCGGGCAGGTGCTGGAGATGATGGGCTTCAGGCCCGTGGCGCGGCACCGGTCGCGCGAAGTGCTGCTGTACCGCCAGGGCGGCATGAACTTCATCGTCAACGCCCACGGCAGCGGGCTGCCGGCGGCGGCGCAGCTGCCCGAGACGCCGGTGATCTCGGCCATCGCGCTGCGCGTGCGCGACGCCGCGGCCGCGTACCGCCGCGCGCTGGAGCGCGGCGCCTGGGGCGTGCCGCCCCGGGTGGAGGTGATGGAGCTGCACATCCCGGCCATCCACGGCGCGGGCGCCAGCCGCCTGTACTTCGTGGACCGCTACAAGGAATTCTCGATCTACGACGTGGACTTCACGCCCATCCCCGGCGTGGAGCAGCAGCCCCCGGCGGTGGCCGGGCTGCACGGCTTCGGCGTGGTGCAGTACATCGGCCCGGGCCGCACCGACGACTGGAGCGAGTTCTACGCCGAGCTGCTGGGCTTCAGCGCGCTGCCCGACGAGGAGCGCTTCGGCATCCTGCCCACCGGGCGCGTGCTGCGCAGCCCGGACGCCTCGTTCTACCTGCAGCTCATCGAGCCGCAGTTCGACGCGCTGGAGATCGACCAGGACGAGACGCTGCACCGCGTGGCCTTCGGCACGCCGGACGTGCTGGGCGCGGTGCGCGAGCTGCGCGCGCGGGGCATCGAGTTCATCGAGGCCGGCAGCGTGCACACCGACGCGCGCGGGGCGCTCACGCGGCCGTACCTTGGCGGCATGAGCTTCGAGCTGGTCCAGCACGAGCTGCCGCAATGAGCGCGGCGGGCACGCAAGCGGCGGTGGGCATGAACCACTTCGACGACTTCGCCCTGGACAGCGCCGCGCTGGCCGGGCCGCTGCAGGCGCGGCTGCGCGCGATGCGCGAGGCCGGCTTCACGCAGCTGACGCTGCAGGCGCGCGACCTGGCCGGCGACGCCGCGGGTTTCGAGGCCGCGGTGGAGGCGGTGCGGGCCAGCGGGCTGCGCGTCTCGGCCTTCCAGGCGCTGCGCGACTTCGAGGGCCTGCAGGGCCCGCTGCACGACTACAAGGTGGACATCGCCAAGTCGATGCTGGAGAGCTGCCGCGCGGTGGGCTGCCGCCTGCTGGTGGCCACCTCCTCCACCGCCGCGGCGCAGCCCGGCGGCGACCTCGACGCCATGGCGCGCGACCTGCGCAAGCTGGCGATGCTGGCGGTGCCGCTGGGCGTGCGCATCGCCTACAAGGCCGTGGCGGCGGGGCACCACGTCAACGACTTCGCCATCGCGTGGGACGTGGTCAGCCGCGCCGACTGCCCCAATCTCGGCCTGGGCCTGGACGCGGGCCATGCGCTGGCGGAAGGCACCTCGCTGGAGACGCTGGACGAGATCGACCCGGAAAAGCTGTTCCTCGTGCAACTGTCCGACATGCTGTGCGAGGCGCCGGGCGCGGACTGCGAGCCCCTGAGCGTCTTTCCCGGCGAGGGCGTGCTGGCGGCGCGGCTGGCGGAACTGACGCTGCGGCTGGACCGCATGAGCTACCGCGGCGACTACGGCCTCAACGTCTGCAACGAGGACAACCTGCAGCTGCCGCCGGCGGTGGTGGCGCAGCGTGCGCGGCGCGCCGCGGAGTGGCTGTCGGAGGACGTGCTGCGCCGCTCGGCGCCGCTGCCCAACCTGATGAAGCTGCGCGGGGTGGCGCCGGGCTGAGGCTCAGGGGTAGCGCACTTCCGGGAAACCCTGGAACAGCGGCCGGGCGAACAGGTAGCCCTGGAACAGGTAGATGCCCTGGTCCCTGAACCAGCGGTACTCCTCAAGGCTCTCGACGCCCTCGACGATGACGTCGATGCCCAGGTCGCCGCAGACCTGGGCGATGGCGCGCACGATGGCCTGGCGCGGACCGTGCCGCTCGATGCCGCGCGCGAGCTTCATGTCGATCTTGACCTGGTCGGGCTGGAACTCCGCCAGCAGGTTCAGCCCCGAGTAGCCGGCGCCGAAGTCATCGATCGCTACCTTCAGGCCCAGGCTGCGGTACTGCTGGATCTGGTCGGCGAAGTGCGCCTGGTCGTCGATGACCTCTTCCTCCGTCACTTCCAGCACCAGGCGCTCGGCGGGAATGCCGTGCCGTCGGGCCGCCTCCAGCGTGGAGCTGATGGCCGTGGGCGAGGCGTACAGGCCTTGCGGCAGGAAGTTGAGGTTGAGGTGGTGGCTCAGGCCCAGCCGTGCCGCCAGGGCGATGGCCACTTCGCGGCTGTCCTGGTCGAACCGGTACTTGAGCTGGGGCGGTACCTGCTGCAGCACGCTCCAGGCCGGCTCCCCGGCCGCGCCGCGGACCAGCGCCTCGACCGAGTACACCTGCCGCCCGACCGCATCGATGATGGGTTGAAAGGCGTAGGAGTAGGCGGGCAAGGCGTCGGCCGGTGGTGTGCTCATGCTCAAGCCTGGTGTGTAGGCAGCGGCGCCGGCTTCTTGCGCCAGCGTCCATCGCGGAACCCGGCGAGCAGCTTATGGGCCCGGCCGGCGTCGATCTCGATGAACGAGCGCGCGCTGCCGAGGAAGTCGTTGACGCCGCTCAGGCCGTCAAGCTCCTCGCGCGAGGCGGTGTCGAAGCCCATGGTCCAGTCGGCGAAGGTGCGCCGCGTGATGGGCTCGCGGATGATGAGCGTCACCTGCTCGTGACGCGCATCGGTCTGGATCTGGGCGAACAGCGCATCCACCACGGCGGCCGGGCCTTCGAGCACCTGGAAAAAACTTCCCTCGGCGTACAGCAGCATGCCGGTGATGTCCAGTTGCGCATTGCGCCGGCGCGCGGCGTGCAGCAGCGTGGTGAGCTCGGAAATCGGCAGCCCGCGCGCGGCGGCGCTGGCGTAGATGCAGTGGATCAGGCGGAACGGCATCGTGGGAACTCGACCCTGAGGTGCCGAGAACTTGTAGCTTTCTAAGTTGATGGTACCGGGTGAAACCGGTTCCACACTCGATTCCGCCGGCCCATCGTCTTGACAGCGTGAAATCCTGGGCAGCCGCCGAATTTCACGCGCCTGCGCTATTACCTCGCAGACGACGCGGACGACGCCGGCAGCCCCACCTTCTGCGCGGCCCGCTCCACCGCGCTGCCAGCCACCGCGAAACCGTGCTCGACGGCGCTGGCACCGCGTTTCACCCCGCGCTCGGCGGCGCCCACGACCGCTTCGCCCTTGCTCTGGATGGCTTGGCCGGTGCGGGTGACGGCCGACGAGGCCTTGCTCGCGGCCGGTTCGGCCGCCTCGGTGGCCTGCGCATGCAGCGGGGCGAGGCCCAAGGCGATCAGGGTGCCCAGGGCCCAGGGGCGCAGAGGGTTCTTCTTCATGCGGGTCTCCATTCGTGCGGTGCGCCGGAGCGCGCGCACCGCGCGTGGTGCATTTTCGATGCCTGCCCCGGGTGGCGGGCTCAGCGCGGCGCGCGCGGCAGCCCGGCGATGCGCGCCTCGAACTCGGCAAAGCGGCGGTCGAGCCGGGTGATCTCCTCCTGCTTCAGGTTCGCCGGCAGGAAGGAGTAGCGCACGCTGTCGTAGGAGAGCTGCTTGAGCCGGGCGTAGTCGGGCTTGTAGCGCGTGGCGTAAAGCAGGTATTCCTGGCTCAGGTTGTTGCGCGAGACGCCGGGGTCGTCGGTGGACAGCACGAAGGGCACGCCGTGGCGCGCGTAGAGCTTCACCGGGTGGGCCTCGTCCTTGACGCCCAGGATGAAGGCGTTGCTGGTGAGGTTCACCTCCACCGTCACCGGCCGCTGCTTCATCAGTGCCAGCAGCTCGACGGCCTCGCTCTCGTGCGCGATGTCGATGCCATGCCCGATGCGGTCGGCGCCGGCCACGGTGACAGCCTCGCGGATGTGCGAGCGCAGGCCCTCCGGCGGCACCATGCCCAGCACCAGCTCGCCCGCGTGCATGGCCAGCTTCACCTGCGGGAACTGGCGCTTGAGGAAGGCGAACATCTTCATGTGCAGGCTGTAGTCGCGCATGGCGACGATGCCGTTCTCGGGTCCGACGATGTTCACGCCCACGACCAGCGGGCTGCGCGTGGCGGCCACGAAGGAGGTGTAGAGGCTGCTGAAGACCACCGACGGCGCGCTGTTGCGCGAGACGTAGGCGAGGAAGCGCAGCCGGAAGGAGCCGTCGTCCACGCCCTGGGCGGCGTCCTCGTGGACCTTGAGGTAGTCAGCGATGGATTGCTGCGTGCCCGGGTCGTTGCGCAGGAACACGAAGGAGCGGATCAGCGCGTCTTCCACCTGCTCGGCCGTGGCCTCGGCGGGCAGCGTGTCCAGCATCGGCGAGTAGTCCGGCACGTTGCGCAGGCTGGGGCCGCCGCGCAGCATGGTCTCCATGTAGCCCAGGTTCTCGGCCTGCGCGCGGGCCTTGAGGTGCTTCAGGGCCAGGTTGTAGTTGTAGTCCGACACCGCGCCGAAGTAGCCGAAGGTGTCGAAGAACTGCTTGTCCGGCGGCGGCTGGTCGTGGACGTGGTTGTCGTAATCCTTGTCGGACCAGCGCGTGAGCAGCTCGCGGTAGAAGCCGTTGTCGGCGCGCACCTGGTCGATGCTGGCGCACACGGCCTTCTTCGCCTCGCTCATCGCCTGGGGCTGGGTCTCGACCTTGAACCGCTCGATGCCCAGCCCCGCGTCGCTGACGCGGTAGATGCAGTAGCCCAGCGCCGCGGCCCAGTCGAGGTACGTTTCGACGTAGATGGCGCCGGAGTAGTGGTGGTGCAGGTCCGCGCCCTTGGGCAGCAGGTTGGCGAACAGCGTCAGCTCGGCCACGTTGGGCACGGGCCCGGCCAGCAGCTGCTTGTAGTGGGCGCTCGTGGCGGCGAAGTGGGCCTGCTGCGCGGTGCCGGTGTTGTCCCGGGCGGTGGCCAGCGGCATCGCCAGCGCGCAGGACAGTGCCAGCAGTACGTGTTGGGGCTTCATGGGGCTCTCTGAAATTTGTGGTCGTGGTCCGGGCGGGTACTGCGTCAATGGAGCGCCGGGCCAGGGCCGCGCAGGCCGTGGCGGGCATGATCCTATCGCCGCGCCGGGACCGTCCCGGGCAGCCCGGCGCGTGCCTTGCCGCGCCGGCGAGCCACTACCATGTCGCCTTTTTTGTCTTCCGAACCGGAGCCTCCGCCATGACCGCACCCCTTTGCCTCGGCACACCCCTGTCCCCCACTGCCACGCGCGTGATGCTGCTGGGCTCGGGCGAGCTGGGCAAGGAAGTGCTGATCGCGCTGCAGCGCCTGGGGGTGGAAACCATCGCCGTGGACCGCTACGAGAACGCGCCGGGCCAGCAGGTGGCGCACCACGCCCGCACCATCGCCATGAGCGACCCGCAGGCGCTGCGCGCGCTGATCGAGGCCGAGCGCCCGGCGCTGGTGGTGCCGGAGATCGAGGCCATCGCCACGCCGGTGCTGCAGGAGCTCGAAGCGCAGGGCCTCGTGCGCGTGATCCCCACCGCGCGCGCCGCGCGGTTGACCATGGACCGCGAGGGTATCCGCCGCCTGGCGGCCGAGACGCTGGGCCTGCCCACCAGCCCCTACGCCTTCTGCGACTCGCTGGAGGAGCTGCAGGCGGCCATCGACAAGGGCATTGGTTACCCCTGCATCGTGAAGCCGGTGATGAGCAGCTCGGGCAAGGGCCAGAGCAAGCTCGACGGCCCGCAGGACGTCCAGAAGGCCTGGGACTACGCCATGGCGGGCGGGCGCGTCAGCCACGGCCGCGTGATCGTCGAAGGTTTTATTGATTTCGACTACGAGATCACCTTGCTGACGGTGCGCGCCGTTGGTGCAGACGGCCAGATCGAGACACAGTTCTGCGCCCCCATCGGCCACGTCCAGGTCAGCGGCGACTACGTCGAGAGCTGGCAGCCGCACCCGATGTCGGCCGCGGCGCTGGAGCAGGCGCAGCACATCGCGCGCGCGGTGACGCAGGACCTGGGCGGCCAGGGCCTGTTCGGCGTGGAGCTGTTCGTCAAGGGCGACCAGGTGTGGTTCAGCGAGGTCAGCCCGCGCCCGCATGACACCGGCATGGTGACCATGGCCACGCAGTGGCAGAGCGAGTTCGAGCTGCACGCGCGCGCCATCCTGGGCCTGCCGGTGGACACCAGCCTCAAGAGCCCCGGCGCCAGCGCCGTGATCTACGGCGGCGTGGAAGGCCAGGGCGTGGTGTTCGAGGGCGTGGAGCAGGCGCTGCGCGTGCCGGGCACCGACGTGCGCCTGTTCGGCAAGCCCGAAAGCTTCACGAAGCGCCGCATGGGCGTGGCGCTGGCGCACGCGGACGACGTGGAGACGGCGCGCGCGCGGGCCAAGGAGGCGGCCGGGAAGGTGCGTCCGCGACTGGGCTGAGCGCCGCGCGCGCCGGGCGCGTCCTGGGCCGCGGGCTACGCGGTCAGGACACCGCCCTGGACGTACAGGGCGCAGCTGGTGCCGGTGACGTAGTCGAGCACCGACAGGCTCAGCGAGCCGTCCTTCGCGCTGCCGTCGACCACGAGCATCGAGGGATGGCCGTCCGGGCCGCCGCAGGGCGCAGACCACAGCGTGGTGCCGTTGCGGCCCTGGAACACCAGGGTGCCGTCGTTGTTCACCGTCAGCCGGCCCGGCATCTGTTGCGACGGCAGGTCTGCCGATGCGGACCACAGCAGCTGGCCGCTGCTGTTCCTGAGCTGCGGGCCCAGGACGGGGTCGTTCACGAGCGTGGCGCTGCCGTCCAGGGCCCCGAGGGTCTGGCCCGGCAGCAGCACCGGGTTGACGCGGCTGTCGAGCCGGCTGACCTGCAGCACCTCGCCCAGCAGGTTCAGCTGGAGCAACTGCTTGACCTGCGCTGGAGTCCAGGCGTTGTCCGGGTGCTCGGCGAGGGTCAGCAGCAGCATCAGCTTGGCCAGGGCGGTGACGGGCGTCATGTCCAGCGCGCCCAGCGCGCCTACCTCTGCCAGCCAGGAGCCCGCCGCATAGGCGCTGTCGTTGACCACGCCACGCAGCACCTGGGTGCAGTCGACGATGACCACGCCCTGCGCATTGGCGCTGGCCAGCGCCTGGTAGATCGCCCCTTCACTGGGCTGGCTGGGATTGCCCGAGGGGAAGTTGCCCGCACCGTAGGACTCCAGGACCAAGCCCTTGATGTCCTGGGCGATACAGGCGTTCAGCAGCGACCCGATCAGCGCCGCGCCCGGGGCGGCGCTGTTGTACCAAGCCGGGAAGGCGTTGAACTGCATCACCGGGAAGCGGTTGATGTTCGCCGTGACGTGCTCGACCAGCCCCAGCGCGCGCTCGCGCACCGCGGGGTCGTCCAGGCTGACGGACGGGCTCACCGGCGGCGGCAGCACCACTGCGGTGTTGAGCTCCAGCGCCATGCCGTTGAGGCCCAGCGCCGGGAAATTGGGCGAGGAAAAGGCGTCGAAGTGGTTGGCGTCGGTCTTGATGCTGCGGTTGCCGCGCAGGAGTTTCGCGTCGAAATAGATGCAGACTTCCGGAATGCCGGTCTGCACGGCCGCGGCGGCGCCGCAGAAATTCTGGAAAGCATCGGTGTTGTAATTCAAGATCAGCGGCGCATCGGAGGCGGCGGCCTCGTAGAACATGGGCACCTGCGAGCCGGTGAGAATGACCGGCTTGCTCAGGACGGCGGTGCCCACGCCCTTCGCCGAGAAACTCGACAGCAGGAAAGGCAGCGCGGTGCCGGTGAAACCCATGGTATCCGTGCCGTGCAGCACGATCCAGCCGTCGCACTCCGCATAGTGCTGAAGGATGTATTGCGCCATCAGGCACCAGTCGGTCGGCTGCAGGTTGGTGCTGTCCAGCGTGCCGGTGGGAGATTCCGGGAATACCAGGTCGGTCACATAAACCAGCTGCAAATCTGGAAAGCGCTGCGATATGATGGGATCGAGAATGGTCTGGCAGGCTTGCGCAAATTCCTGCGCGGACATCGGAGCCAGCGGGTCGCCGACGCAGCTGATGGTGCCGCCCGTGTTGATGACGTTGATGATCATGGCAGTGGATGACAAGTTAGCCAAATGATGGCTGGCCAGAGAAAATGCACGTCTATCGTTGCGCGATATGCGCATGCGGCGACGGCATGCGAAAAACGGAATAGCGGCTGAGCAATTTCAGCCGATTCAGTCGAGATCAAATTTATCCAGGCATCATCGCTCGGTTTTCGCCGTGGAGCAAGCCTGAAAAGCCGCCGGAGGCAGATGCGAGGCTGCGCCACGGTCAGCGCCCTGTTCGGAAGTCACTGTCTCTGCACGAGAACGCGAAGCGGAAATCGTAGGCGACGCTGATTGGCGTAGCGATCGGTAATTTTTGCTTCTGCTGTCCGGATTATTTTTATTGCGGACAAAATGTTTTTGAATGTCAAGTGATTTGATATTGATTGATGCCCTTCAATGTGGGCCAATACCGCTACCTGAATTTCCAGGTGGATGTTTCCAGCATCGACCTGAGCGCCCACGGCGGGCCCTTCGTACCGGTCGGCACCAAGCCCGTGTTCGAGTTCACGCTCTACGACAACCCCAGCGGCGCCAATGGGTTGGGCGGCGGTACGGTCCTGGACTCGTTCCAGGTTACCGGCACGGCCTCGGCGCCAGACGTGTTCGACTGGACGCAGGCGTGGGTGGGACTGGACGCCAACGGCAGCACCAACGGCAGCGTCACCCTGGTGATCGACCTGATCAGCGGCGGCGGCGCGGCACTGGACAACATGCGCGTCGCGGCCGACGACACGCCGATCAGCGTGCCGGAACCCGGCTCGGCGTGGCTGGCCGCTGCCGGGCTGCTGGCGCTGGCAGCGGGGCGCCGGCGTGCGGCCGGCATGGGCCGGCGCTGAGCGACCGCCCTGCCGCGCCCGCGGCAGACTGCGACTCAGTCCGCGGGCGTGCAACCCGCGGGCTTGAGCACCCGCTCGGTCGAGGCCGGGTACTTCTCCAGCTTGCTGGCCGGGCGCCGCGGACGCGCCACCAGCTCGCCGCCGCAATTGGGGCAGGCGCCGTGCAGCACCGTCTCGGCGCAGCTGCTGCAGAAGGTGCATTCGAAGGAACAGATGCGGGCTTCGGCCGAATCCGGCGGCAGGTCCTTGTCGCAGCACTCGCAGTTGGGTCTGAGCTTGAGCATCGCGTGTCTCGGTTCGTGGCGGGAAACGGCCCGGTCCTGTTCTTTGCCAAGTGGCCCGGCCGCCGATCGCAGCGGGTTATCCGGGATTCTTGTGCACGCCGCATGCGCTGCCGCCTTGCCCGCGGCTGCAACCGGTTTGGAAGATCAATGCCGGCAATAGTTCACGAAATTGGCAATTGCATTCCTCAGGTGTGAAAAAGGCACGGTGGCGCGCCGATAAAGAGGCACGGCTCATCCGCCGCGGATGGGCTCCTTGCGGGGCAAGGCAAGACTGTCGAAAACGAACGCGTCCGCCGTGCAGGGAGCCGATTCATGAAGGTGCTGACGGCTTTTGGGAGGAAGCGCACCATGATGGAAACACGCGACATCGCCACCTGGGTCTATCTGGGACCTGATCGGCGCCGGGAGAACCGCAAGGTGTTTCGTGGCCCTGCGCAACTGCAGCTGCCCAACCGTGAAGTGCAGCGCGTGCGCACGCTGGACCTCAGCCTGGGCGGCATCGGCATCGTGGCGCCTTCGAATTTGCCCAAGGACGCGGTATGCGAGATCAAGTTCCGGGCGCCTTTGCTGGGCGACCGCGTCGAGATGCTCGTGGCCCGCGGGCGAGTCGCCTACAGCATTCTCAGCGGCAAGGAAAACGGCTTCCTGGTCGGCGTGCAGTTCATGGAAATCCCGCCGGGTGCGCTGGCGCTGATAAAGCGGTTCGTGAATCCTTTCTGAAATCGCCACGCAGTTGCCTTGCCAGCCGATCCAGGCCGGCCCAGCATGGCTTGGCTGGCCGGGTGGCGGCATGGTGGTATTTCTTCACGAAGTCCGGGGGCCGTGCATACCGGTCTGAAAGGTTGTCCGGCAAGCACAGGCCATGGCGCTAATAATGTTGTAACGATTTGAAATACGAAGGGCGTTAGCCTTTCGATGCTGTACTGGGCAAGCAGTTCGTCGCGTAAGCAGGACCGGCTTGGTACGAACGATCCGGGCACCTGCAGGAACTGAAAGTCATGATGGAAGCAAGAGAGGTCACCGCATGGGTGACTGCCGGCATTGACCGCCGTTCGGCAGAGCGCAAGGCTTTCAGAGCGCCTGCCCTGCTGCGGCTGCCTGACCGGCAGGTCATCGAGGTACGCACTTTTGACATCAGCGTGGGCGGCATCGGCGTCGTGACGCCCATGAACCTGCGGCAGGACGTCATTTGCGACATCCGGGTGCGGCCGCCGATGTTCGTCGAGAGTGCTGAGGTGCTGCTGGCCCGGGGCCGCATCGCCCACAGCATCCTCAGCGGCAAGGAAAAGGGCTTCTTGATCGGGCTGGAGTTCATGGAGATCGCTTCCTCCATGGCCGACCTGATCAAGCAGTACGTGAGCATCAAGCACCTTTGACATCGGCGCGGGCGCCTGACCGGCGCCTGCCGTCGGTGGCGCGGCCGGTGTGCCTTGCCGTGCGTGAACGGCCAGAGGTTTCCCGGAGATCATGGGCGCGTGTGTGCAGCCGATGACGAAAGGAACCTTCCCATGAAGCCGAGCACCCTCTTCATGCGGAGCCTTGCCGCCGTAGTCGTTCCCGTTGCCCTGGCCGCCGCGTCCACGGCCGCCCAAGGCCAGCAGGTGGTGCAGATCGGGCTCAGCAGCCCGCTGTCCGGCCCGCAATCCGCCTACGGCGTGGACAACCGCAACGGCCTGCTGCTGGCCCTCAAGGAGCTCAATGCCAAGGGCATCCAGGTCGGCGGCCAGAGCGTGACCTTCGAGCTCGTGGCCGAGGACGACGCGGCCGATCCGCGCCAGGGCGTGGCGGCGGCGCAGAAGCTGGCGGACCAGAAGGTCCGGTTCGTCATTGGCCCGTACAACTCCGGCGTCGCCATTCCCGCGGCCCGGGTCTACGACGCGGCCGGCATGGTGGTGCTGACGGTGGGCTCCAATCCGAAGATCACCGAGCTGGGCCACCCGCGGCTGTTCCGCATCGGCGGCAACGACATCCAGGTGGGCGCGGCCATGGCGGGCTACGCCGCCAGGGACCTGAAGGTGCACAACGTGGCGGTGGTGGACGACCGCACGGCCTACGGCCAGGGGCTGGCGATCGAGTTCGGTGCCGAGGCCCGGCGCCTGGGCCTCAACATCGTCAAGCAGGAGTTCACCACCGACAAGGCGACCGACTTCACGGCGATCCTGACCGCCATCCGCGCCGCCCGGCCCGACGCGCTCTTCTTCGGCGGCTATTCGTCGCAAGCCGGCCCGCTGCTGCGCCAGATGGTGTCGCTGGGCATGCCGGCCAAGCTGCTGGGCGGCGACGCCATCTGCGACACGGAAACCAACCGCCTCAGCGGCGGCGTGGCCGACGGCCGGGTGTTCTGTCTGCAGGCGCGGGTGATCCTGGGCAAGGACGAGGCCGGCCGCACCTTCGTCGCGAAGTACAGGGCCGCCTACCAGCGCGACCCGCTGACCTACGCCGCGAACTTCTACGACGGCGCCATGCTGATCGCCGATGCCATGCAGAAGGCCGGCTCCACCGACCCGGGCAAGGTCGCCCAACAGCTTGCCAAGGGCAACTACAAGGGCGTGGCCGCGGACTACTCCTTCACCGAGAAGCACGACCTGCGGTTCTCGCCGCTGACCGTCTACGGCTTCAAGGGCGGGCAGCTGCAGGCCTTGAGTTCCTTGTGAACGGTCAGCCGACGCGGCCGGGCTCGCCGGCCCGGCCTGAAAACTCCATCGCACCGCACGGATCTCCCCCCTTGGAGGGTGCCGCCGCCTCCCCCCACGGAGGGCTGAACGGCCCACGGCACCCCGGCAACTGAAGCAGCGGATCAGGGACGCGCCATGCGCCTCCCGAGATCGGCAAGGGCTGGCGCCGTCCCAGGCACCGCGCGCCGCGCCCATATCCCTTCCTGCTTCAAGCGCCTGGGCTGACCCGTTCACAAGGAGTTTTCATGATCAGCAAGCAAGTCCGTTCCCTGCGCCGTGCTGCCCTGGCGGCCTCCGTGATGGCCGCCGTTGCGGCTTCCTCGGCAGCACAGGCCCAGGAAACCGAAGCCGCCGCGGCCGAATGGGATGCGCCGTTCGTGTTCAACATGGTTCGCTCGCCCGGATTGGCGTCCTCGCCGAGCTGCGTGGTCAAGGCCAAGGGCCGTGTCTCCATCCAGAAGGTCGGCGAGGCCGAGGAGATGACGGTGCAGGTGCAGGGCCTGCCGCCCAACACCGAGTTCGACCTGTTCGTGCTGAGCGTGCCGAACTTCCCCTTCGGCCTGGGCTGGTACCAGGGCGACATCAAGACCGACTGGCAAGGCAAGGGCAAGCAGAAGTTCATCGGCCGCTTCAACAAGGAGACCTTCTCGCTGGCCATCGGCAACTCGGTGGCGGCGCCGCACGTGCATGACAGCCCGTTCCCGGACGCCGCCACCACGCCGCTGACGCCGCCGGTGCACCAGTACCACCTGGGCCTGTGGTTCAACTCGCCCGCCGATGCCCAGAAGGCCGGCTGCCCGGGCGCCGTCACGCCCTTCAACGGCGAGCACAACGCGGGCATCCAGGTGCTCAACACCAGCAACTTCCCCGACCTGGCCGGCCCGCTGAAGCGGGTGAAGTGAGCCGGCCGGCGCCACGCCGGACCTCAGGGCGCCGCGGCAACGGGAGGCCGCGGCCCGTTGGCACCGGGGGGCTTCGCTGCCGACGGCAGCGAAGCCCCCCGGCTTTTTGGCGTCCTACGCCGCCAGCCGCATGGGCCGGATGCGCGAGGCCTGCCCGGCGCAGCCGAAGGCCTCGAAGCGCTCCGCGCACAGCGCGCGTGCCGCGGCGGTGGCCTGCTTGAGGAAGGCGCGCGGGTCGAACTCGCCGCGCTGCTGCGCCATGGCGCGGCGCATCGCGCCGGTCATGGCCAGGCGGATGTCGGTGTCGATGTTGATCTTGCGCACGCCATGGCGGATGCCCTCGCGGATCTCCTCCACCGGCACGCCGTAGGTCTCGCGGATCTCGCCGCCGTGCTCGCGGATCACCGACAGCCACTCCTGCGGCACCGAGGACGAGCCGTGCATCACCAGGTGCGTGTCGGGCAGCCGCGCGTGGATCTGCTTGATGCGCTCGATGGCCAGGATGTCGCCCGTGGGCTTGCGGCTGAATTTATAGGCGCCATGCGAGGTGCCGATGGCGATGGCCAGCGCGTCCACGCCGGTCTGGGCCACGAAGTCCGCCGCCTGCGCCGGGTCGGTGAGCATCTGCTCGTGCGAGAGCGTGCCCTCGGCGCCCACGCCGTCCTCCTCGCCCGCCTGGCCCGATTCCAGCGAGCCCAGGCAGCCGAGCTCGCCTTCGACGGACACGCCCACGGCGTGGGCCATCTTCACCACGTGGCGGGTCACGTCCACGTTGTATTCGTAGCTGGACGGCGTCTTGGCGTCGGCCATGAGCGAGCCGTCCATCATCACGCTGGTGAAGCCGGAGCGGATGGCCTGGATGCACACCGCCGGGCTGGCGCCGTGGTCCTGGTGCAGCACGATGGGCAGCTGCGGGTACATCTCCGCAGCGGCCTCGACCATCTTGCGCAGGAAGGGCTCGCCGGCGTACTTCCTCGCGCCCGCGGACGCCTGCAGGATCACCGGGCTGTCGGTGGCCTGGGCGGCCTGCATGATGGCCTGGATCTGCTCCAGGTTGTTGACGTTGAAGGCCGGCACGCCGTAGCCGTTCTCTGCGGCATGGTCGAGCAGCTGGCGCAGGGAGATCATGGGCATGGGGTTCTCCTGGAAAGGGGTCGTTGAGGGGGAGACGGAAACAAGAAGCGTGATGGGTGGTGCCGTGAGCCGACCCTCACCCCCTACCACCTCGTCATCCCCGCCTGCGCGGGAATGACGAGGTAGAGAGCGGAACAGGCCGGCTTCGGCCTGCGCCTTTCAGCGGTTTTCGGCCTGGGCCAGGAGCCTCCTCGCCCTCTCCGCCACCGCCTGGGGCGTGAACCCGAAGTGCTCGAACAGCGCCGGCGCCGGACCCGACTCGCCGAAGCTCTCCAGCGCCACCACGTCGCCGTCCTCGCCCACGTACTTCCACCACAGCCCGCTGCGCCCGGCCTCGATGGCCAGGCGCGGCAGCGCGCGCGGGATCACGTCGCGGCGGTAGGCCTCGTCCTGGCGCTCGAAGGCCTCCAGGCACGGCGCCGACACCACGCGCGCCGCGATGCCCTCGTCCGCCAGCCGCTGCGCCGCGGCCAGCGCCAGGGACACTTCGGAGCCGGAAGCGATCAGCACCACGCGCTCGTCGCGCTCACGGCGCAGGACGTAGGCGCCGCGGGCGATGTCCCCGAGGCGCTCCTGCCCGTCGCCCGCGTGCGGCAGCGCCTGGCGGCTCAGCAGCAGGCAGCTCGGCCCGTCGTCGCGCCGCAGCGCCTGCTCCCAGGCGACCGCCGTCTCGGTCGCATCCGCCGGGCGCCACACGTCCAGGTTCGGGATCAGCCGCAGGCTGTGCGCATGCTCCACCGGCTGGTGCGTGGGGCCGTCCTCGCCCAGGCCGATGGAGTCGTGCGTGAACACGTGCACCACCGGCAGTCGCATCAGCGCCGCCATGCGCAGCGCGTTGCGCGAGTAGTCGGAGAAGGCGAGGAAGGTGCCGCCGAAGGGCCGGAAGCCGCCGTGCAGCGCCACGCCGTTCATCACCGCCGCCATGCCGAACTCGCGCACGCCGTAATGCACGTGGTTGCCGCTGCCCTGCCCGGTCAGCGAGCGGCTTCCGCGCCAGTCGGTGAGGTTCGATCCGGTGAGGTCGGCCGAGCCGCCCAGCAGCTCCGGCGCCGTGGGCGCGACCGCATCCAGCAGCTCCTGCGAGGCCTTGCGCGTGGCGACCTTGGCACTGCGCCGCTCGGCCTCCCGCACCGCCTGCGCCAGCGCCGCCACTGTCTGCTCGCGCAGCGCGCCACCGCGGCGGCGGCGTTGGAGCTCTGCCGCCAGCTCCGGAAACGCCTGCGCGTAGGCGTCGAAGCGCTGCTGCCATTGCCGATGCAGCGCGGCGCCGCGCTCCACCGCGTCCCAGGCCTGGCGCACCTCCTGCGGCACCTGGAACGCGGCCGTCTCCCAGTCCAGCGCCTGGCGCACCAGCGCGATCTCCGCCGCGCCCAGCGGCGCGCCGTGCACGTCGGCCGTGCCGGCGCGGTTGGGCGAGCCATGGCCGATCTGCGTGCGGCAGCAGATCAGCACCGGGCGCTCGGAGCGCAGCGCCTGCGCGATGGCCTCGTCCAGCGCCTGGAAGCTGTGGCCGTCCACGCCGCGCAGCACCGTCCAGCCGTAGGCTTCGAAGCGCGCGGGCGTGTCGTCGCCGAACCAGCCCCGGACGTCGCCGTCGATGGAGATGCCGTTGTCGTCGTAGAACGCCACCAGCTTGCGCAGGCCCCAGGTGCCGGCCAG
The DNA here is from genome assembly GCF_000430725.1 of Azohydromonas australica DSM 1124. Lineage (GTDB taxonomy): Bacteria > Pseudomonadota > Gammaproteobacteria > Burkholderiales > Burkholderiaceae_C > Azohydromonas > Azohydromonas australica. Next base: position 223,561 of record NZ_KE387204.1, on the reverse strand, counting down.
CGAGCAGGCCTCGTGGCTGAGGCCTTCCATCAGGCAGCCGTCGCCCAGGAAGACCCAGGTGCGGTGGTCCACGATCTCGTGGCCGGGGCGGTTGAACTCCTGGGCCAGCAGCTTCTCCGCCAGCGCCATGCCCACCGCGTTGGCCAGGCCCTGGCCCAGCGGGCCGGTGGTCGTCTCCACGCCGGGCGTCAGGTCCACTTCCGGATGCCCCGGCGTGCGCGAGCCCAGCTGGCGGAAGCTCTGCAGCTCCTGCATGGAGAGGTCATATCCGCTCAGGTGCAGCAGCGCGTACAGCAGCATGGAGCCGTGGCCGTTGGAGAGCACGAAGCGGTCGCGGTCGGGCCACTGCGGATCGGCCGGGTCGTGCTTGAGGTGGTGGCGCCACAGGGTCTCGGCGATGTCGGCCATGCCCATGGGCATGCCGGGATGGCCCGAGTTGGCGGCCTGCACGGCCTCGATGGCCAGCATGCGCACGGCATGGGCGCAGCGGCGGCGGATGAGGTCCGGGGCGGTGTGGGGCATGGGGTCTCCTTCCAGTGAAATCAGCGTGTTGTTCGTCGAGCGGCGACGCCGGGCACTGCGTCGACCGTCAGCCGATGCGCCGCGCACACCGGTCCGCCATGCCCGCGAAGGCGGACATCCACGCGTGCTGCCACCCAGCCCCGCCGACGTCCGGGGGCTGTCCTGTACCCACAAGGAGACCAATGGGTGCGCGTGGATGCCCGCCTTCGCGGGCCTGGAGAGCCGGGGTGCGGTGCAGACCGTGCGGCAGCAGGTTGCCGCCGCACCTTTCGGTCAGGCCACCATCGCCTGCCGCCTGCGCTCCATCAGCCGCAGGATCATGGGCGTGAAGATCAGCTGCATGGCCAGGTCCATCTTGCCGCCCGGCACCACCAGCGTGTTGGCGCGCGACATCCACGAGTCGTGCAGCATGCTCAGCAGGTACGGGAAGTCGATGCCCTTGGGGTTGGCGAAGCGGATCACCACCAGGCTCTCGTCGGGCGTGGGGATGGTGCGGGCGATGAAGGGGTCGGAGGTGTCCACCACCGGCACGCGCTGGAAGTTGATGTGCGTGCGCGTGAACTGCGGGCAGATGTAGTGCACGTACTCGTGCATGCGGCGCAGGATCACGTCCGTCACCGCCTCGGTGGAGTAGCCGCGCGTGGCCTTGTCGCGGTGGATCTTCTGGATCCACTCCAGGTTGATCACCGGCACCACGCCGATGAGCAGGTCCGGGTAGCGCGCCACGTCGTGCTCCTCGGTCTTCACGCCGCCGTGCAGGCCTTCGTAGAACAGCAGCTCCGACTCCGGCAGCGGCGCCCACGCCGTGAAGGTGCCCGGCGGCTGCTTGAAGGGCGCGGCCTCGGCCTCGTCGTGCAGGTACTTGCGCGCCTGGCCGGTGCCGGTCTCGGCGTAGTGGCGGAACAGGTTCTCCAGCTCGGAGAACAGGTTGGCGTCGGTGCCGAAGTGGCTGAAGTGCGGCTTGCCGTTGGTTTCGGACTCGGCCATCGCCTTCTTCATCTCGGCGCGGTCGTAGCGGTGGAAGCTGTCGCCCTCGACGATGGCGGCGCGCACGCCCTCGCGTCGGAAGATGGCTTCGAAGGTGCGTGTCACCGAGGTGGTGCCGGCGCCGGAGGAGCCGGTGATGGCGACGATGGGGTGCTTCACGGACATGGGTTGACTCCAGGGATCACTTCAACTTCCCCGTTCGCCCTGAGCCTGTCGAGGGCCTGCCGGCGGGTCGTGCGGCAGGAGGGCCTCGACAGGCTCAGCCCGAACGGAACATCCTTTTGTTCAGACCGGCGCGAACAGCCCGCGCTGCCCGAACAGCGGCGAGCGGTAGCCGCCGTCGAGCAGCTGCTCGTCGTGGTAGCGCTCGATGCGCTCCACCTCTTCCGCCGAGCCGAAGATGAAGCCCACGCGCTGCCGCAGCCCCTCGGGCTCCAGGCCGAGCACGCGGTGCCGACCGGTGCTGGCGCAGCCGCCGGCCTGCTCGATGAGCATCGCCACCGGGTTGGCCTCGTGCAGCAGCTGCATGCGGCCCGCGCGCTGCGGGTCGGTGCCGTCGCGCGGGCACAGGAACACGCCGCCGCGCATGAGCACGCGGTGCGTGTCCGCCACCAGCGAGGCGATCCAGCGCATCGAGAAATCCGTGCCGCGCGTGCCGTTGCGCCCTTCCAGGCACTCGTCCACGTAGCGCTTGACGGCCGGCTCCCAGAAGCGGCTGTGCGAGGCGTTGATGGCGAACTCGCGCGTGCGCCGCGGCACCTGCAGGTTCGGGTGGCTGAGCATCCACTCGCCCAGCTGCGGGTCCAGCGTGAAGCCGTGCGTGCCGTGGCCGAAGCTCAGCACCAGCATGGTGGCCGGGCCGTAGAGAACGTAGCCGGCGCAGACCTGGCTGCTGCCGGGCTGCATCCAGTCGGTGGCGCCGGGCGCCACGCCGGGCTGCGGCGCGCGCAGCACCGAGAACAGGCTGCCCACGCCATGGTTGATGTCCAGGTTGCCCGCGCCGTCCAGCGGCTGGAACAGCAGCAGGTATTTCCCCCTGGGATAGGCCTCGGGAATGGGCGTGGCCTCGGCCTCGCCGCAGGCGGAGTAGCCCGCCAGGTTGCCGCCCCACTCGCAGGCGCGCGTGAAGGCGTCGCGCGCGAACTGCGGCGTGGCCTCGGCGGTGGCGTCCTGCCCCAGCGCGCCGCGCGCCACGCGCGCCGCGATGGCCTTGCAGGCCAGCGACACGTCGGTCACCAGCGCGTTGAGCTCGCCGGTGGCGCGCGGGTGGCGCCGGCGTTCCTCGATCAGGAACTGCGTGAGGTTGCTGCGGCCTTCGATCAGCATGGGGAGGTCTCCGTCGGTTGTTCTGTTGGATGCTTGTTTTTCAGTGGGACGCCGGGCTCGCGCGCGGCGGCAGCAGCACCAGCAGCTGCCGCGGCACCTGCAGCCGCCACACGGCGGGGCCGGGCTCCTCCACGCCGCCGTAGCCCCAGCCGGCCAGCGCCATCAGGCAGCCCGCCGCCGCGGCGGCGCGCACGTCCGCCGGGCCGTCGCCGACCATCAGCAGCCGCGAGGGCAGCACGCCGCACAGTTCGGCCGCGGACAGCAGCAGCGTCGGCGCGGGCTTGCGCAGCTCCGGGCGGTCCGCGCCCATCACCGCCGCGCAGTGCGGCAGCAGGCCCGCATCGGCGAGCACCGCGCGCGCCAGCGGCGTGGGCTTGTTGGTCACCACCACCAGCGGCAGCGAGCGCGAGAGCTCGGCCATCACGGCCTCGATGCCCTCGAACACCGTGCCGTGCGCCAGCGGCGCGGCCAGCGTCGCGTCGTCGAAGTGGGCGCGCAGGCGCCGCAGCAGCGTGGGGTGCGGGGCCGTCACGCCCCGCGCCGCCAGCGCGCGGCGGATCAGCGCATCGGGGCCGTCGCCCACCCAGCCGCGCACGGTGGGCAGGTCGAAGCGGAAGTCCAGGTGCTCGCAACGCAGCGCATGCGCCAGCGCCGCGGCGATGTCCGGCGCGCTGTCCACCAGCGTGCCGTCCAGGTCCAGGGCCAGGGCGTCGGCGCGCATCACGCGCCCTGGTAGAGCTGCTGCACCTCGCAGTGCACGGGGGGATGGCGCAGCTGCTCCAGGCCTTGCAGCGTGAGCCAGGCCGCATCGGGCAGGCGGCCGCCGGGCTCGCCGGCCAGCGGCTGCCCGGGGTCGCCCAGGTGCGGCAGCAGCAGCTGCGCGTCGGCGAAGCGTTCGTCCTCGGTCCACCAGGTGGGCGTGACCACGGTCCACAGCCCGGCCGCGCGGGCCGCGCTCAGGCCGTGGGCCGAGTCCTCGAAGGCGACGGCCTCCTCCGCGTCCAGGCCCAGCGTGCGCAGCACCAGCTCGAACACGTCCGGCGCGGGCTTCTTGTGCCGCACCAAGTCGCCGCAGGCCATGACGTCGAACAGCCCCGGCCCCTGCGGGCCCAGCGCCGCCACCAGCAGCGCCTCGACGTTGGACGGGCTGGTGGTGCTGGCGATGGCCAGGTGCAGCCCGGCCTCGTGTGCCTCGCGCAGCAGCCGCGCCACGCCTGGGCGCAGCGGCGCCGCGCCGCGCTCCACCAGCGCCGCGTAGTGCCGCGTCTTGGCCGCGTGCAGCGCGGGAATGCGCGCCAGCGCGGCGCGGCGGTCCAGCTCGTCCAGGCCCAGGGTGTCGACGTGGTGCGCGATGCGCTCCTTGCCGCCGGTCACGTGCAGCAGCTCGCGGTAGCGCGCGCGGCTCCAGTCCCAGCGCAGGCCGGCGTCGGCGAAGGCGGCGTTGAAGGCCTGGCGGTGCAGTTCCTCCGTGTCGGCCAGCGTGCCGTCCACGTCGAAGATCAGGGCCTGGATGCTCATGCAGGGTTCCTCGCGTCGGAGTCGTCGGGCGTGGGGCTGTCGAACACCCGGCTCGCGAGCACGTCGGCCGCTTCCAGGGTGACGAGCTGCTCGGGCTGCAGCGGCGCGTCGCTGTCGAACAGCCGCGTGGCGTGGCGCAGCCGGATGCGGTCCAGCGCGTTGCGGATGGAGCGCGCGTTGGCGAAGTGCGGCTGCGCGCGGCGCAGCGCGATGTAGCGCGCGAAAGCCGCCGCCGCGCCGGGGTCGAAGCGGTAGTGCAGCTTCTGCAGCATCAGCTCCGAGATGCGCAGCAGCTCCGGCTCGGTGTAGTCGGGGAAGTCGATGTGGTGCGCGATGCGCGAGGCCATCCCCGGGTTGGAGCCGAAGAAGGTCTGCATGCGGTCCTTGTAGCCGGCCAGGATCACCACGATGTCCTCGCGCTGGTTCTCCATCACCTGCAGCAGGATCTCGATGGCCTCCTGGCCGTAGTCGCGCTCGTTCTCGGGCCGGTAGAGGTAGTAGGCCTCGTCGATGAACAGCACGCCGCCCATGGCCTTCTTGAGCACCTCGCGCGTCTTGGGCGCGGTGTGGCCGATGAACTGGCCCACCAGGTCGTCGCGCGTCACGGCGACCAGGTGGCCCTTGCGCACGTAGCCCAGCTGCTTCAGGACTTCCGCCATGCGCAGGGCGACGGTGGTCTTGCCGGTCCCGGGGTTGCCCGTGAAGCACATGTGCAGCGAGGGCGGCTGCGAGTCGAAACCCTGTTGCGCGCGCAGCCTGTCCACCAGCAGCAGCGCGGCGATGTCGTGGATGCGGCTCTTCACCGGCGCGAGGCCCACGAGCTCGGCGTCGAGTTGTGCGAGCACTGACTTCACCCCGCTGCTCTCGAAGAGCTGGCGCGGGCTCTGCACCGGGGGCGTGGCCGCTTCGGAGGCGGCCGATTCGAGCATTTCGGCTTCCATGGCGGCCCCCGCGGTCAGTAGCGCGCGCCCTCGGGCCGCGCCTGTGCCGCGTAGCCCTCGATGCGGTAGTGGATCTGCCGGCCCGGCCCCTCGGAGCGCACCAGGCGGAAGCCGGGCTCGTCCTGCGGGCGGTTCACGATGAAGGACAGCACCACCGACTCGACCCCGTGCGTGGAGTCGAAGGCCGTGACGCGGATGTAGTGGTTCGGGAAGGCCTTGCGGCAGTCCTTGATCTCCATGAGCACGCCGGCCGGGTCCTGCAGGTCGAACATCGGGTTGCCGTGCATTTCCCAGAAGGTGTTGCGCGGGTGCGGGTCGTCGGTGTACTCGATGCCGACGGCCCAGCCCTTGTCGAGGGCGTATTCGACCTGCTTGAGGATCTGCTCGTCGGTGAGCTCCGGCAGGAACGAGAAGGTGCCTTGGGTCAGACGCATGTGAGGGCTCCTTTTTGCAACGATCAGGCCACCGAGGGGGTGGGCACGAAGTCCGAGGTGTCGGTGGGCGTGTAGTTGAAGCTGATCTCGCCCCAGGTATCGAGCGCGGCCTGCAGCGGGGTGCACCACTTGGCGGCGGCGCGCAGGATGTCGGGGCCTTCTTCCTTGATGTCGCGGCCCTCGTTGCGCGCCAGCACCATGGCTTCGAGCGCGACGCGGTTGGCGGTGGCGCCGGCCTGGATGCCTTGCGGGTGGCCGATGGTGCCGCCGCCGAACTGCAGCACCACGTCGTCGCCAAACAGGTCGATGAGCTGGTGCATCTGGCCGGCGTGGATGCCGCCGGAGGCCACGGGCATCACCTTGCGCAGCGCGCCCCAGTCCTGCTCGAAGAAGATGCCGCGCGGCAGGTCGGGCACCGTGTGCGCGTCGCGGCACACGTTGTAATAGCCCTGTACCGTCAGCGGGTCACCTTCGAGCTTGCCCACCGCCGTGCCGGCGTGGATGTGGTCCACGCCCGTCATGCGCATCCACTTGGCAATGACGCGGAACGAGACGCCGTGGCTCTTCTGCCGGGTGTAGGTGCCGTGGCCCGCGCGGTGCAGGTGCAGGATCATGTCGTGCTGCCGGCACCAGTGGCTCAGGCTCTGGATGGCGGTGTAGCCCACCACCAGGTCCACCATCACGATCACCGAGCCCAGCTCCTTGGCGAACTCGGCGCGCCGGTACATCTCCTCCATCGAGCCGGCGGTGACGTTGAGGTAGCTACCCTTCACTTCGCCCGTGGCGGCGCTGGCCTTGTTGACCGCGTCCATCACGAACAGGAAGCGGTCGCGCCAGTGCATGAAGGGCTGCGAGTTGATGTTCTCGTCATCCTTCATGAAGTCCAGGCCGCCCTTGAGGCCCTCGTAGACCACGCGGCCGTAGTTGCGGCCGGACAGGCCCAGCTTGGGCTTGGTGGTGGCGCCCAGCAGCGGGCGGCCGAACTTGTCCAGGCGCTCGCGCTCCACGATGATCCCCGTGGGCGGCCCGCTGAAGGTCTTCACGTAGGCCACGGGGAAGCGCATGTCTTCCAGCCGCGCGGCCTTCAGCGGCTTGAAGCTGAAGACGTTGCCGATGATGGAGGCGGCAACGTTGGTGATGGAGCCTTCCTCGAACAGGCTCAGGTCGTAGGCCACGTAGCAGAACCACTGGCCCGGCTGCCCCGGCACCGGCTCCACGCGGTAGGCCTTGGCGCGGTACATGTCGCAGGCGGTGAGGCGGTCGGTCCAGACCACGGTCCACGTCGCGGTGGAGGACTCGCCCGCCACCGCCGCGGCGGCCTCCACCGGGTCCACGCCTTCCTGCGGCGTGATGCGGAACAGCGCAAGGATGTCGGTGTCCTTGGGCTCGTAGTCCGGGTTCCAGTAGCCCATCTGCGCGTACTTGAGCACGCCGGCCGCGTAGCGCTTGCTCGCGTCCACGATCTGCTTGAGTTCGTTCATCTCACCCATCGCCTGCTCCTTGGCTGCTTGTCCGACACCGGTTTGCATCGGCTTGGGATGGACTCTAGGGAGGGCTTGAAATCAGGAAAAGTTAATTCTTTTTAAGATGACATCAGGTTCTACTAATATCGGCGCATGTCCCCCTTGCGCCATGCCACCTTCAAGCAGCTCGCCGCCTTGCACGCAGTGGCGCGGCTGGGCAGCGTGTCGGCCGCCGCGGCCGAGCTGCACCTCACGCAGCCGGCGGTGTCGATCCAGATCGGCGCGCTGGAGGAGGCGGCGGGCGCGCCGCTGCTGCAGCGCACCGGGCGCGGCATCCGGCTGACCGAGGCGGGTGAGCTGCTGGCGGGCTACGCCGGGCGCATCCTGGAGCTGTGGCGCGAGGCCGGCGACGAGATGGCGGCGCAGCACGGAGACTTTTCGGGAACGCTGCGCGTGGGCGCGGTGACGACGGCGGAGTACCTGCTGCCGCCACTGCTGGTGGCCTTCGCCAATGCGCACCCCAAGGTGAAGGTGAAGCTGCAGGTGGGCAACCGCGACCAGATCGTGCGCATGCTCGCCGGCCAGGAAGTGGACCTGGCCATCATGGGCCGCCCGCCGGCAGAGCTGAAGACGGTGTCTGCGGCGTTTGCGCGACACCCCATGGCGTTCCTGGCCGCGCCGGGGCATGCGCTGATGCAGCGCAGCGATCTCAGATTGGCGCAGTTGCTCGATGCCGAGCTGCTGGTGCGCGAGCGCGGCTCGGGCACGCGCGCCACGGTGGAAACGCTGTTCCGCGAGGCCGGGCTGCCGCTGCGCATCGGCTCGGAGATGTCGAGCAATGAGGCCATCAAGCAGCTCACCGCGGCCGGGCTCGGCGTGGCCTTCCTCTCGCTGCACACCTGCACGCTGGAGATGCGCGCCGGGCTGCTGGGGCTGCTGCCGCTGCCGGGCAACCCCATCGAGCGCGACTGGTTCGTCATGCACTTGGCCTCGCGCCAGCTGCCGCAGGTGGCGGCGGCCTTCGAGCGCTTCCTGTGCGAGCAGGGCCAGGCGCTGGTGAAGGCGCAGCTGGAGCCGCAGGAGCACGCCCGGGAAGAGCCCGGGTCCGTGTAACGCGCTGACGCGCCGCGCTGCGGGCCACTGTTCAATTTTGACCCTGGCCGCAGGGTCTGCCCTGAGTGGTTGCGTGCGCGATCGCTCCCTACAACGTCCTCCTGGGAACCCGTCGAAGACGCCGCGGTGGGCCCGCTGACATTCACCAGGAGACGACAATGACCATGCGTTTGAAGCCTTCCGTCGCCGTATTGGCACAAACATTCGGAAGCGTGCTGCTCGCCGTACCCGCCGTGGCTCTGGCCAACGCCGACGTGGAAAAGAACATCGCCAACTCCAAGAACTGGGCGGTGCAGGCCGGTGACATGTTCAACCAGCGCTACAGCAAGCTGGACCAGATCAACAAGGGCAACGTCGGCAAGATGCAGGTCGCCTGGACCTTCTCCACCGGCGTGCTGCGGGGCCACGAGGGCTCGCCGCTGGTGATCGACGGCACCATGTACCTGCACTCGCCCTTCCCCAACAAGGTCTTCGCCATCGACCTGGAGACGCAGAAGATCAAGTGGCGCTACGAGCCCAAGCAGGACACCGCCGTGATCGCGCAGATGTGCTGCGACACCGTCAACCGCGGCCTGGCCTACGCCGAGGGCAAGGTCTTCCTGCAGCAGGCCGACTCCACGCTGGTGGCACTCAATGCCGCTGACGGCAAGGTGGTGTGGAGCGTCAAGAACGGCGACCCGAAGCTGGGTGCCGTCAACACCAACGCCCCGCACGTGTTCAAGGACAAGGTCATCACCGGCATCTCCGGCGGCGAGTGGGGCGTGCGCGGCTTCCTGGCGGCCTACGACATCAACACCGGGCGGCAGGTCTGGAAGGCCTACAGCGTCGGCCCCGACGCCGAGATGCTGATGGACCCTGAGAAGACCATGACCTGGACCGACGGCGCCATGAAGCCCGTGGGCAAGGACTCCTCGCTCAAGACCTGGCAGGGCGACCAGTGGAAGACCGGCGGCGGCACCACCTGGGGCTGGTACAGCTACGACAAGGCCACCAACATGGTCTATTACGGGACCGGCAACCCCTCCACCTGGAACCCGGCGCAGCGCCCGGGCGACAACAAGTGGTCCATGACCATCTTCGCGCGCGACCTGGACACCGGCATGGCCAAGTGGGCCTACCAGATGACGCCGTATGACGAGTGGGACTTCGACGGCATCAACGAGATGATCCTGGCCGACATCCCGGTCAAGGGCAAGCAGACCAAGGCGCTGGTGCACTTCGACCGCAACGGCTTCGGCTACACGCTGGACCGCGTCACCGGCGCGCTGCTGGTGGCCGAAAAGTACGACCCGAAGGTCAACTGGGCCACGCACGTGGACATGCGCACCGGGCGCCCGCAGGTGGTCAAGCAGTACTCCACGGCGCAGAACGGGCCTGACGTCAACACCAAGGGCATCTGCCCCGCGGCGCTGGGCTCCAAGGACCAGCAGCCCGCCTCCTTCGACCCCAACACCAAGCTCTTCTACGTGCCCACCAACCACGTGTGCATGGACTACGAGCCGTTCAAGGTCGAGTACACGGCCGGCCAGCCCTATGTGGGCGCCACGCTGGCGATGTACCCCGCCCCTGGCAGCCACGGCGGCATGGGCAACTACATCACCTGGGACGCCGGCACCGGCAAGATCGTGCAGAGCAAGGCCGAGAAGTTCTCGGTCTGGAGCGGCGCGCTCAACACCGCTGGCGGCATCAGCTGCTACGGCACGCTGGAGGGCTACCTGAAGTGCGTGGACGCCAAGGACATCAACAAGGAGCTGTTCAAGTTCAAGACGCCCTCCGGGATCATCGGCAACGTGTTCACCTATGAGCACAAGGGCAAGCAGTACATGGGCGTGTTCTCGGGCATCGGCGGCTGGGCCGGCATCGGCATGGCCGCGGGCCTGGAGAAGGACAACGACGGCCTGGGCGCCGTCGGCGGCTACCGCGAGCTGAGCCAGTACACCGAGCTCGGCGGCTCGCTGACCGTGTTCGCACTGCCCAACTGATCCCGCGCATCACCATAAAACACCGCTGAAAGACGCCCCGGGCACGGCCCGTGCCGGGCTGACCCGGGGCGTTTGCATTCCTCACTGACGTTCGTTGGAGTGAAGCTTTCATGAAGTTCCGCAAAGTCGCGCTCGCCGCCGTGTCGTGTCTGGCGCTGTTCGGTGTCACGGTCTACAGCAACGCACAGGGCAACCAGCTCTACACGGTGGTGGATGGCAACAAGGTCGATCCCCAGACCATGAAGGGCTTCCGCACCTGGCGCTCGGCCGCCTGCGACCGCTGCCACGGTCCCAACCAGGAAGGCATGGTCGGCCCCTCGCTCATCGAGAGCCTCAAGAAGCTGAGCAAGGACGAGTTCACCAAGACCGTGCTGGAAGGCCGGCTCGAAAAGGGCATGCCCTCCTTCGGCGCCAACCCGGCCGTAACCCAGAACATCGACCAGCTCTACGCCTACCTCAAGGGCCGCTCGGACGGCGCCATCACCTCCGCCAGGGTTCAGGAGATGCCGTGATGAACGCCGCCGCTTTCCCGCGCCCGCGCCGGCGCGGCTGGAGCGCGGCGCTGCTGCTCGGCGCCCTGGTGGCGGCCTCCTGGCCCGCCGCCGCGCAGGAGGAACAGCCGCCGCGCAAGGCCCTCAAGGTCTGCCAGGACCCGCACAACCTGCCCTTCTCCAGCGCCCAGGGCAACGGCATCGAGAACCGCATCGCCGAGCTCTTCGCCCGCGACCTGGGGCTGCCGCTGCAGTACTACGACTTCCCCAACCGCCTGGCCTTCATCCGCAACACGCTGCGCTACAAGCTCCCTGGCGAGGACTGGCGCTGCGACGTGGTGCTGGGCGTGCCCGAGGGCTTCGACCAGGTCTCGGTGACCAAGCCCTACTACCGCTCGACCTACGCACTGGTGTTCCCGCGCGGCAAGGCGCTCGACGGGGTGCGCACGGGCCAGGACTTCCTCAAGCTGGACCCGGCCGTGCTGGGCAAGCTGCGCATCGGCGTGCATGACCGCTCGCCGGCGGGCAAGTGGCTGGCCAAGCACGAGCTGGTGGACCGTGCCGTGGTCTACCCGATGATGAGCCCGGACACCGAGCACGACCCCGGCCAGGCGGTGGAAGCTGACCTGGCCGCCGGCCGCATCGACGCCGCCATCCTGTGGGGCCCGCTGGCCGGCTACGCCGCCAAGCGCCAGAGCGCGGCCAACCTCGCGGTGGTGCCGCTGGCCTCGGAGCCGGACGTGCGCTTCGACTACGCCATGGCCATGGGCGTGCGCTACGGCGAGCCGCAGTGGAAGAGCCAGATCGAGAGCCTGATCGAGCGCCGCCGCGGCGACATCCAGGCCATCCTGCGCGAGTTCGGCGTGCCGCTGGTGGAGGCCGGTGCTTCCGGCCGGCCGGCTTCGAGGGACTGATGCCGTGGCCCGCGGCCCCTCGGCACACCAGCGCCGCCTCCTGGGCTCGGCGCTGGTGGCGGCCTGCCTGCTCAGCAGCAGCGCCGCGCACGCGGAGTTCGACCGCCGCTCGCTGATCCTGCTGGGGCGCAGCGTGCTGCGCATCGAGGCCGAGGGTGCCGGCGGGCGGCTGCAGCTGGGCTCGGGCGTCGTCATCGCCAAGGAGCGCGTCGTCACCAACTGCCACGTCACGCGCAACGCCAGCAGCATCTCCGTGGTGCAGGCCGGCGCGCGCTGGTCAGTGCAGTCGCAGTCCGTGGACACCGAGCGCGACCTGTGCGTGCTGCAGGTGCCGGGGCTGCCCAACCCGCCCGTGACGCTGGGCCGCGCCGCCTCGCTGCGTGAGGGCCAGGAGCTGGCCGCGCTGGGCTACACCGGCGGGCCGGCGCTGCAGATCAGCGGCGGCAGCGTGGTGGCGCTGCACCACTGGGGCGGGCACCTCGTCATCCAGTGCAGCAACGGCTTCACCTCGGGCGCCAGCGGCGGCGGGCTGTTCGACCGCGACGGCAACCTCGTGGGCATCCTCACCTTCCGGCTGCCGGGCGGGCGCACGCACTACTACGCCGTGCCGGCCGAATGGCTGGCCGACAGCACGGAGCTGCGCATGCGCTTCGGCCAGGTGCGCCCGCATGACGGGCTGAGCTTCTGGCAGCGGCCGGTGACCGCTCAGCCGCTGTTCCTGCAGGCGGCCACGCTGGAGCGCGCCGAGCAGTGGGACGACCTGCTGCACCTGGCCGACCGCTGGGCGCGCGAGGACGGCGCCGATCCCGAGCCGCTGTACCTGCGCGCGCTGGCCTACGAGCACCTGGGCCGCGACGCCGCCGCGGTGCAGAGCTGGCAACGCAGCCTGGACGTCGACCCCGGATACAGCCGCAGCTGGGCCCGGCTGGCGCAGCTCTACCACCGCACCGGCCTGGCGTCGCAGGCGCAGCAGGCCATCGAGTCGCTCACCGCCCTCAACCCCGGACTGGCGCTGGAGGTGTCGGACCGCCTGCGCGCCGATCCTTCAGAACCTTCTCAGGAATCCGCACGCCAATGAGTCTTTCCCTTCTTCCGCGCGGCCGCCGCGCCGCCGCACTGGCCGCGGCCGCATTGGCGGCCACGCTGCTGGGCGCTGTTGCGCCGCTGCACGCCGCCGAGGAGCCCCGCCCCGACGAGGAGCCGCGCGTGGCCAGCGCGGGCGCCATCTCGGCGGCCGAGCAGCGCATCTTCATGGCGCCGCACCTGCAGGGCCTCAAGCCCGGCACCGTGCTGCGCTACGCCTTCACGCGTGGCGGCTCGCTGGAGCCCGGCTACGCCGGCGCGCTGGAGCTGCAGCTTCGCCCCGGCGCCGACGGCCGCTGCTGCGACGCCAGCGCCGCCTTCCCGGAGGCGCAAGGCCCGCGTCCCATGCCGACGATCGAAGGCGCCAGCGCCAACCCGGTGATCCTCTACTTCCTGGAGCACGACCTGCGCGAGATGCAGCGCCTCACGCGCGGGCAGGCAAACCATTTCCGCCGCCGCATCCGCCTCGCGCTGGCCGAGGACGCGCGCAGCGAGGACATCCGCGTGCGCTACCAGGGCCGCGAGCTGGCGGCGCAGCGGCTGCAGGTGAGTCCCTACCTCGAGGATCCCATGCGCAACCGCTTCGAGCAGTACGCGGCCAAGCGCTACGAGTTCGTGCTGGCCGACGTGCCAGGCGGCGTGGCGCAGCTGCGCACCCTCCTGCCCGGTCAGCAGCCCGGCACGCCGCCGATGCTTGAAGAAACCCTCACCCTTGACGGCGCCGAAGTGGGCGCCGCGATTGCAAAGCCATGACCCTGCCCTCCGTCCGCCTGGCCCGCCAGCTGCTGTGCCCCGCCGCCGTGTCCGTGCTGTTGAGCGTTGCCGCTCCCTGGGCCGTTGCCCACGACTACCCGACGGCCGCGCGCGTGGAATACGTGCAGGCCTGCATGCGAGATCACCCGGGCAGCTACTACGAGATGCTCAACAAGTGCTCCTGCGTGCTGGACCACCTGGCCGCGACGGTGACTTACGACGACTTCGTGAGCATGAGCACTGCCACCAACGCCAACAGCATCGGCGGCGAGCGCGGCAACACCATCCGCGACAGCGAATCGCTGCAGAAGCAGATCCGCGAGTTCCGCAAGCTGCAGTCCACGGCGCGCGAGGGCTGCTTCATCCCGCCGACGGCGGCGGCGCGCTGAGCCGGTGGATCCGCGCCGCGCGGGCGGCGTTGCCACGCTCCAATCCGGCGCTTCCCGCGCACTCGCCGTATTCACGCACCTCACGGCGCCAGCATGTCCTTGCACTGCAAGGGATAAGGCTTGAGCTGCCTTTCCGCGTGGATGCGCACGGGCAATGCTATGGCGGCGCGACGCTGACCAACGCTTTCGTGGAGAACAGCCTCCGGGGGCGTGATCCGATCGGCGCATTGACTGCCTATATTGGCCGGCTTGTCGCCCATGGACCAATGGCTCAGCCCCAGCGGGTCCGCTGGCAACCGCTGCAGCTTCGTTTCATCCAGCGGGAAACTTTCTGCCAGCATCTGCGCCATCCATTTCAGTGAAATGCCGGCCAGATCGTTGGAGTCTTCATAGCCTCCGCCCACATCCGCATGGGCACCGGGAAACCAAACTTCCTGGATGACGGGATGGTCCTGGATAATGGCCGGGCACGCGAGAATCGGGCTGAATTTGGTGCGCTTTTCGTCCAGCGATACTGCGTGGGCAATCTTCTTGATATTGGGGTAGGAGCCTGTCTTGTAACGTTCCCCGGGTCTGCTGTCCTTGGCTTCCCTGCAGGTTTCGTAGTCCTTGAACCACGAACCAGGCACCGTGTCCCAGAGGCCCAGAAATTCTATTTCTACATAGCGCATCCGCACGCCCACGGTTTCATGCAGTGCTTCCGCCAGTGGCGGCCGCCCTGCGTAGCGGCCGCTGCGCCAGGCATCCTCATGGCCAGAATCGGCTTCCTGCTTGGTTCGTTCAATAATCCTGTTGGCAATCTTCATAAACCCTTTCTGATCGGCAACTGCCCTCTCCGGCAGCCCGCTGTAGGCCAACAGTCCGGCCAGCGACCGGGCCTGGTGAGCGCCGCGGCTGAATCCGATAATGAAGATGCGATCGCCTGGCATGTAGTTGCGGGCCAGGAATTCGTAGCCTTGCAGAATCCTGGTCTCCATCCCCACGCCCGCGGCGGAGCCCAGTACGACCGTGTATGCGGTTCCCACGCCGGCAATATAGGCGCTCAGGGCCGGCTCGGAAGACTGGGTTACTGCCTCCTTCAGTCGCCAGACATTGGTGCCTGATTGAGGTCCGTTGGCGGTGCCGTCAAGAAATACGAAAAGATCCTTGCTTTTGTCGGCCGCATAGCCTGGCGATTGCTCGATGCGCGCCTCCGGAGCAGGCAGCGTACTGCAGGCGGCAAGCATGAAGCCAAGGAAGAATGCCATTGCACGTTGGATCAGTCCCATGGTGGCGCATCCTCTCGTCGGGGGTTGGCGGAATTCTCCGTTCAGCGACTGGCCGAGGTTTGGGTGTCCGTCTTCGCCTTGGCCTCGCGTGACCTGTTGATGTGGACGAAGGCAAGCTTGCAGGCCATCTGGCGCATGTCATGCTGCCTGAAGAAACTGCCCTTGGACATGTTGATGCTTTCACAGGCGACAGTAGGTCCACCCTCAGCACCCCATAAGATGCCGGATTGGCAGGTGCTCAATTTCCCAATGATGTCGCCTTTTTCAGCCAGCAAGTAAATTGAGCCGTTGTTGTATTCCTTGGGGTCCTGGCGCCACAGCACATGGTCCACCGGATTGCCTTGCTTGGCATCGATGAGGGCTTGGCGCTCTTCGACGCCGATCAGCGTATGCGCACCGTCCACGGGAGTCGGGTTGAAGCCCACGGCCTTGGTAACTTGCGGGATGCGGTAATACGCATATTCTGCAAGGCCTGCACCCAGGGAATGGCCTATCGTGGTAATCAGTATTTCCGCGCGTGGGTGGCCTTGTTTTTCCCGCATCATGTGTAGGAAATAAATCTGGCGCACTATATTGCGCGTGGCTGCAATTGCCTGGCGATATTGGTCCCAAACCAGCGGCGTGAGTGTGCTCAAGATCTGCAGGTTGGACATCCATCCGCCCCATCCGGCCGTTCCCCGGTAGACCAAAGCATATTCAAATGACTCCGCAGCCCGGTCATCTCGCTTTCTTTCCCAGACGTCGATGGCCAGTTCCGGAATGAATATCTTCCACGGGGCGGTCTGCTCATATTTGTCTATGGCCTTGATCTTGCGCCAGCCCAGCTCATTCTGAACCAGGGTAAGAGGTACCTTGGGCTGCTTGTTGGTCTTGGTGACGTCGCAGTCGGAAAAATTTATGGGCTCATCGTCCAGCGAGTTCAGCATTTCGTCCCGCTTGTCCATCATGTTTTGATATTCCTCGATGGAGGCGCCGATGCCGTCTTTGTCCGACTTGTTATTGCCTTGCTTTTCGTCCGATTTCATGTCTTGGACCTGCGGCCAGTTGATGGGGCCGTCCTGATCATTGGGTTGAAAGGTCGCTGGCAGGCTGGAGGTTTTCATCAGGCGTTTTTTGAGGTACAGCCTGTATTCGTCGGTCATGAGCGCGGCGCAGCGCAACTGGTCGTTCGGCGCCGCCTGCTTGATGGGGCGGTCAAGCCGGCAGATCTCCTGCATGTTGAACTTTATGTTATTGATTTCTATTTTGTTGTCGGAAACGTTTTCAAACTCCTTGAACGTCGAGGGCTTGCCTTCTTCCACCTTGATGGTGCCGATGTCATTCCAGGAGAGAGGCAGGGTGAACAGGGTTTCCGACACACCCTTGGTGGCATATACATGGGCCGCCAGCGCGGCATAGGCCCAATAAGTGTCCGAAATTTCAACTTCGTTGCGGACTTCGACGCCACTCAAGGCTTGTGCCGTCAGGCTGGGGGGTGTTGCGCTTTCCTGGGTATTGGGTGCGCCCGCCGATGGTGCCCGCACATGGTCCCCTAGCCATCCACAAGCCGATAGAACAGGCAACGCCAGCAACATCGGCCAGCCACGCTTTCCACGAAGGTCTCGAGTAAAAAAGGCTGTGTGCTTTTCCATTGCAAATCCAGTTGATTGAACTGAAAGCAGTCGGAAATTGCATGTCCCAATATGCCATGCATGGTGACGCCAGTCCGGCATGGCCTGGCGTGATGGTCGGGACAATTTTCCGGCCCGGGCTTTATTGCGAACGCGTGGGCCAAGACCGTCAATGGACTAAAGACACAGCATTTCTATTGCACGACCCTGTCGTGCTGGCCGTTCACAGGCCGTACTTCGGATTCGCCTGCCGCTTCTGTGCCATGTCGCGCACCATGAAGCGCACCGCGCGCTGCCAGGACTCGTCGTTGTTGCCGCGCATGTCCACCGACTTGGACAGCACCACGCGCTTGCCGCGCACGTCGTGCACCTCGATGTTGAAGTTCAGGATCAGCTCGCTGACCTTCTGCACCCAGCCGGTGATGGCGTAGTCGGTGTCGAGCTGCTGCCCCACCTGGCGCGCGCAGTCCTCGCAGCGGTGCATGAATTCCTGCTCGTTGCGCAGCTTGTCCATCAGCGCCCGCGCACCCTGCAGCGGGACGATCCGGTAGAGCCGCTGCGCCTGCAACTGCTCCTCCAAGTCCTCGCGGGCTTGGCGCAGCCGCCGCTGCAGCGCGGCCTGCGCCTGCGGCTCGGTGCTGGGGTGGTCGTCGAGCAGGTCGAAGTCCAGCACCACGGCGCTGGGCGGCGGCACCGGCTGCGCGCGGGCCGCGACCCCCGGTATCGCCAGCGCCGCGGCCAGGAGCAGCAGGCGGCGCTGGCGTTGCACGCTCTGGTGGCGGGGCGCGCTCACGAATGGCGCCGCAGCTTGCGGTAGATGGTGTTGCGGCTGATGCCCAGCCGCTTGGACGCGAGCGAGATGTTGCCGTCGAGCTCCTGCACCACGCGCAGGATGGTCTGCATCTCCAGCTCCTCCAGCGTGGCGCCGGCCTCGGCCGGATCGGGCTGCGCCGCCAGCGGCGGCGCCGGGTCGTTCTGCGCCACGGGCTTGCCCGTGCCGGCCTGCGCGCCGGCCGGGCCCGGCGGGCGCCGTGCCGCGGCGCGCTGCACGTCCTCGATGAAGTCCTCGGGCAGGTGCGCGGGCGTGATGGCGGCCTCGTCGCCGGCCATCGCGGCGGCGGCGCGCAGCACGTTGACAAGCTGGCGCACGTTGCCCGGCCAGTGGTAGGACTGCATCAGCCGCACCACCTCCGCGTCCAGCGCCGGCGCGCGCAGCGGGCCGTGGCGGCGCAGGATGCGCTGCGCCAGCACGAGCAGGTCGCCGCGCTCGCGCAGCGGCGGCAGCCGCACCGACAGGCCGTTGAGCCGGTAGTACAGGTCCTCGCGGAAGGCCTGGCGCTCCACCATCTCGCGCAGGTCGTGGTGCGTGGCGCTGATCACGGCCACGTCGGCCGGTGCGCCGCCCAGCGGCGCGAGCTCGTGCTCCTGCAGCACGCGCAGCAGCCGCGCCTGCAGCGCCGGCGGCATGTCGCCCACCTCGTCCAGGAACAGCGTGCCGCCCTGGGCCTGCAGGATGCGCCCCAGCGCGCCGGGGCGCCGTGCGCCGCCCTCGCTGCCGAACAGCTCGGCCTCGATCATCGGCTCCGGCAGGCCGGCGCAGTTCACGGTCGCGAAGGGCAGCCGGGCGCGCGAGGATTCCTGGTGGATGGCGCGTGCCAGCACCTCCTTGCCCGAGCCGGTCTCGCCCAGGATCAGCACCGAGATGTCGCGGTCGGCGACGCGGCGAAGCCGGGTGGCCAGCGCCTCCATCTGCGCGTCGCCCGTCTGCAGCCACGACAGGTCGGGCACGGCCTCGGCGTCCGCCGCGCGCGTCCGCTCGCGCCGCGGCACCAGCACCGAAGGCACCGGCGGCGCGGACGGCCGCACCAGCGCGGACGGCACGGCCGTGGCGCCCGCATCGGTTGCCGTTTCGCCGGACGGCAGCAGGCTCATCGTCGGGCGCGCCAGCGGCCAGTTCAGTTGCAGTCGCGCGTGCAGCTGCAGCCCGTTGGCCAGCGTGAGCGTGAGCGGACCGGTCGAGGCGCTGCGCGCCACGTCCAGCAGCTGCGGCAGGCTCAGGCCGAAGAGGCTTTCCACGCAGTTCATGCGCAGCCCCGCGGGGCTCAGCGCCAGCAGGTCCAGCGCACTGCGGTTGGCGCCCAGCAGCTTGCCGTCCTCGCCCACGGCCAAGATGCCCCCCATGAGCGTGTCGATGAACTCCACGCGGCTGTGGAAGTGCAGCCGCAGCGCGTGCTGGCAGTCCTCGGTGAGCCAGTGGTTCTCGATCATGCGGGCCGACATCTTCACCAGCCCCAGCGTGTGGGCGTGGAAGGAGCGGTGGTCGCCGGTGACGTCGAGCACGCCCAGCAGGTTGCCGCGCGGATCGAAGATGGGCGCGGCCGAGCAGGTCAGGAAGTCGTTGGCATACATGAAGTGCTCGTCGGCATGCACGAACACCGGCTCCTCCGTCACCAGCGCCGTGCCCATGCCGTTGGTGCCCTTGCTGGCCTCGGCCCAGTTCACGCCGGGCGCCAGCGCCACCTTGGCCGTGCGCTCCAGCAGGTCCGAGTGACCCACCGAGTGCAGCACCGTGCCCTGCGTGTCGGCCAGCACCACCATGCTCTTGCTGACCAGGATCTGCTCCAGCAGCAGCTCCATCACCGGCGCGGCATGCACGAACAGCCGGCGGTTGCGTTCATGGACCAGTGCCAGGTCGGCGCGCGGCAGCGGCGTGTAGTCGCCATGGCCGATGCGCGTGAGCCCCAGTGCCGCGCAGCGCTCGTGCGACTTGCGGATCGCCTCGACGTGCGCCGGGTCGCTCGGCACCAGCGCACTCGTGGCGGAATGTCCGAAGCCCAAATCGCGCTTTCGGCCAGCCAACGGGCCCTCGGACGGACGGGTCGTGAGCATCGCTGTCCTTTCTACTTCCGCCTGCAGCGGAGGTCTCCTCTGGGTTTTCTTACAGGCGCGCGCAGCATACGCCCGCGCCCTGCCGTGACACTGTGTACTGAATCCAGGGCAGCAACAGGGTTGCCAGCGAAGCCGGCTTGCAACAAGCACGCCATCCAGCCGCGTGGAACAGGGCTTGCAGTAAGGGGGTTCCTTCCCCGAGCCGCGTCCCGCCATGACTTTTGCCCTTGCCGCGTCCGCCGCTTCCATTCCCGAACTCGTGCGCGTGAGCGCCCCGGGTCGGCTGCACCTGGGCTTCCTGGATCCCGGCGCTTCGCTGGGGCGGCGCTTCGGCAGCCTGGGCCTGGTGGTCCAGGGACCCGAGACGCGGCTGGAGCTGCGCCTGGCGGGCCGCCCGGTGGTGGAGGCCGCGCCCGGCGTCGATCCGGCGGAGCTGGAGCGCGCCGCCGCGCACTTGGCGGCGATGCAGGCCCACACCGGGCTGGGACGGCCGCTGCACCTGCGGCTGCTGGAGGTGCTGCCCCCGCATGCCGGCCTGGGCTCGGGCACGCAGCTGGCGCTGGCGGTGGGCACGGCCTTCGCGCGGCTGCACGGGCTGGCGCTGGGCGCCGCGGACGTGGCCCAGATGCTGGGACGCGGCTTGCGCTCGGGCGTGGGCATCGCCGGCTTCGAGCGCGGTGGGCTGCTGCTGGACGGCGGTCCGCAGGCCAACGGCCGGCCCGCGGCCGTGACGTCGCGGCTGGACTTCCCCGAGCCCTGGCGCGTGCTGCTGGTGCTAGACCCCTCCCGCCGCGGCCTCTCCGGCGCGCAGGAGAAGCAGGCGCTGGCGCAGCTGCCGCCTTTCCCACGCGAGCTGGCGGCCGAGCTGTGCCACCGCGTCGTGATGCAGGTGCTGCCCGGCGCCGCGGCGGCCGACTTCGGCTGCTTCGCCGAGGGGCTCAACCGCATGCAGGCGCTGCTGGGCGGCTACTTCGCGCCGGCGCAGGGCGGCAGTTGCTACACCAGCCCGGCCGTCGATGCGCTGATGCGCTGGATCGGCCGCCACGGCGACGCCGCCATCGGCCAGAGCTCCTGGGGCCCCACGGGCTTCGCCATCCTGCCCTCGGCTGACGCCGCTGCGGCGCTGCTGCGCTCCGCGCGCGCAGCAGGCGCGGTGGCGCCGGGGCTGCAGCTGCAGCTCGTGCAGGGCCGCAACGCCGGCGCCGACCTCCAGATCCTGGCGGCCTCCCCGGCCGCTGCCTGCGCCTGACGGCGCCCACCATCCCTCCGGCACCACCTCATGGAACGACCCTACATCCTGCACATGCTCACGCCCGGCCCGTGGATGAGCCCCTTCGACGTCAACATGGCCGCCGACGCCGGCTACCAGGTGATCGTCCCGTACTGCGGCGTGGACGTGGCCGCCACGCCCAACCTGACGCAGGACGCCATCTTTTCGCGCGGCCCCAAGGGCGTGGCGCGCACGGGCCTGTTCATCGGCGGGCGCGACGTGATGCAGGCGGTGGACATGCTCGACGCCGCGCGCAAGGCCATGGTGCCGCCCTTCGTGGTGTCGGTGATGGCCGATCCCAGCGGCGCCTTCACCACCGCCGCGGCCATGCTGGCCTGCGTGCGCGAGCAGCTGAAGAAGGCGCACGGCGCCGACCTCGCCGGCCGCCAGGTGCTGGTCCTCGGCGGCACCGGGCCGGTGGGCCGCATCGTGGCCGTGCTGGCGGCGCGCGCCGGGGCGCAGGTGCGCGTGGCCAGCCACAAGGGACAGAAAGCCGCCGACGAGACCGCCAAGGCCGTGAACGGGCGCTTTGGCACGCAGGTGCTGGGCGCCTCCAGCGCCGACCAGGCCGCGGTGCGCGAGGCCCTGCAGTCCGCCGACGTGGTGCTCGCCACCGCTGCGGCGGGCGTACAGGTGCTGAGCGCCGAGGACCTCGCCGCTGCGGGCGGCAAGCTGCTGGTGGCGGCCGACGTCAACGCCGTGCCGCCGGAGGGCATTGCCGGCGTGGGCGTGATGGACGACGGCAAGCCGCTGGCGGGCACGCGGGCGGTGGGCATCGGCGCGCTGGCCGTGGGCAACGTCAAGTACCAGGTGCAGCACCGCCTGCTGCTGCGCATGCGCGAGGCCGAGAAGCCCGTCACGCTGAGCTTCGATGACGCCTTCGCCCTGGCCTGCGAGCTGCGCGCCGGCTGAGGCCATGGCCCGGCCCACGCTGCTGGTGGCCGGGCTGTCGGTGCGCCAGCTGGCGCAGGCCTCCGCGCGCGAGGGCTTCACGACCCTCGCGCTGGACGCCTTCGGCGACCGCGACACGCGCCATGCCGCACCGGGCTGGCGGGCCTGGCACCGCTTCGACGCCGGCGACCTGCTCGACGCGCTGCACGAGGCCGCGGCTGCCGGCGCGCTGGGCTGGATCGCCGGCAGCGGCTTCGAGGCGCACCTGGACCTGCTGTCCGCCGGCGCGCTGCGGCTGCCGCTGCTGGGCACGCCGGTGGATAGCTGGCGGCTGGTGCGCGATCCGCGGCGCTTCTTCCCGCTGCTGCGGGCGCTGGGCCTGCCGCATCCGCCCACCCGCTGGGACCAGCCTCCGGCCGACCACCACGATTGGCTGTTCAAGGACGGCGCCGCCTGCGGCGGCTGGCACGTTCGGCCGGCGCGCGACGCTGCGGCCGCGGGGGGGCTGGGCTGCTGGCAGCGCCGCCTCGACGGCGTGCCGATGTCCGCCGCCTTCGTGGCCGATGGCTGCCGCGCGCTGTGCCTGGGCTTCAACGAACAGCTCGTCGGCCTGCCCGATGCGCCCTACGCCTGGCGCGGCGCCATCGGCCCCGTGCCCGTGCCGCCCAGCGTGTCGGCACAGATCGACACGGCCTTGCAACAGCTCGTACCGGCCTGCGGCCTGCGCGGGCTGGGCAGCCTGGACTTCCTGCTCGATACCGGCGGCGGCGTTTCGCTGCTGGAGCTGAACCCCCGTCCCGGGGGGACGCTGCAGCTCTACGCGCCGCAGTCGCCGCTGCGTCTGCACCTGCGCGCCTGCCTGGGTGCGCCGTTGCCGACACAGCCTGTGTCGCAAACGGTCAACGGTCTGGAAGTGCTGTACGCGCCGCGGCGGCTTCGACTGCAGGCGGCCGAGCTGCAGCGGCTGGCGCGCCGCGCCTGGGTGCACGACCTGCCCGATGCGCCGGTGGACGTGGCCGTGCGGGAGCCGGTGTGCTCGCTCAGCGCCACGGCGCCGGATGCCGACGCCGTGCGCGCGCTGCTGCGCCGGCGCCATGACGAATTGACCCTCCTTCTGGAGAACTGTGCCCATGAGCTCCCCTGCTGACACCCTGAGCGTCAACCACTTGGCGCAGCCCCTGCTGCAACGGCTGCTGGACGAGGCCGCCACGCTGCGCGTGCGCGTGCAGCGCGACGAATTCGGCGTGCAGGTCGTCGATGCCGGGCTGGAAGCCCAGGGCAGCGTGGAGGCGGGCCTGGCCGTGGCGCGCATCTGCATGGGCGGCCTGGGCGAGGTGGGCCTGCGCGCCGCGCCGGAGGAAGGCTGGCCGACCTGGGTGCAGGTCAGCAGCGCGCAGCCGGTGCTGGCCTGCCTGGGCAGCCAGTACGCGGGCTGGAGCCTGTCGGCCACCAAGGAGGAGACCGGCGGCAAGAAGTTCTTCGCCCTCGGCTCGGGCCCGGCGCGCGCGCTGGCCGGGCGCGAGGACCTGTTCCAGGAGATGAACTACCGCGACCGCGCCGATGCCGGCGTGCTGGTGCTGGAGGTGGACCGCCTGCCGCCGAACGTGGTGGTGGAGAAGGTGCTGCGCGACTGCGCGCTGCCGCCGCAGGGCCTCACGCTGATCGTTACGCCCACGGCGAGCCTGGCCGGCACCACGCAGGTGGTGGCGCGGGTGCTGGAGGTGGCGCTGCACAAGGCGCACGAGCTCGGCTTCGAGCTGTCCGACATCGTGGGCGGCAGCGCGACGGCGCCGCTGCCCTCCCCCGGCGCCGACGGCCTGCAGGCCATGGGCCGCACCAACGACGCGATCCTGTACGGCGGCCGGGTGCACCTGCTGGTGCGCGGCGAGGAGGAGGCGGCGCGGCGCCTGGCGCAGCAGCTGCCCGCGCGCAACGCCCGGGAGTACGGCCGCAGCTTCGCCGACATCTTCAAGGCGGCGGAATACGACTTCTACAAGATCGACGGCGCCCTCTTCGCGCCGGCCGAGGTGTGGGTCAGCCACCTGGGCTCCGGGCGCACCTGGCGCGGCGGCGGCACGGACATGGGACTGCTGCGCGGGTTGTGGCTGGAGGAGGCGTGACAGTGACCGGAGAAGGAAAGCCCGTTCGGGCTGAGCCTGTCGAAGCCCTGGCGCCCGGCTCGGCTGCAGGCCCTTCGACAAGTTCAGGGCGAGCGGGTATCGCGGGCGGGTTGCGCATCGCCCCCGTCGGCCTGCGCGTCGCCCTGATGAGTGACGAATCCGGCTGGCACGTGCGGCGGTTGCGGCGGGCGCTGCTGGCGCGCGGGGCGGCGCTGGTGCGCTGCCTGGACCTCGCGCAGTGCGGCGTCGCCACTGGTGCCTCGCGCCACGGCCTGGTGCTGCCAGGCTTCGGGCGCGAGCTGCCGGATGCGGTGATCGTGCGCGGCGTCGCCGCCGGCAGCTTCGAGCAGGTCACCAAGCGCCTGACCGTGCTGCATGCGCTCACCGCGCTGGGCGTGCCCGTCTACAACGAGGCGCGCGCCATCGAGCGCAGCGTGGACAAGGCCATGACCAGCCTGCTGCTGCGCAGCGCCGGCATCGCCTCGCCGCCGGCCTGGACCACCGAGTGCCCCGCCCAGGCACAGCGCCTGGTGATGCGCGAGGCCGCCGCCGGCCGCGCGCTGGTGCTCAAGCCGCTGTTCGGCTCCCAGGGCAAGGGGCTGCAACGGGTGGGCCGCGTGGACGGCGCCTTCGTGCCGCTGCCGCCGCTGGAGCCCTACGGCGGCTTGGCCTACCTGCAGCGCTACGTGCCGCCGCTGGACACGCCGGGCTTCGACTGGCGCGTGCTGGTCATCGGCGGCCAGGCCGTGGCCGCCATGCGGCGCGTGAGCGGGCACTGGGTGCACAACGTGGCGCAAGGCGCGCGCTGCGAGGCGGCTGAGGTGACCCAGGAACTGGCCCAGCCCGCGGTGCGCGCGGCCCAGGCCCTGGGACTGGACTACGCGGGCGTGGACCTGATTCCCACGCCCGATGGGCCGCAGGTGCTGGAGGTCAACGGCGTGGCGGCCTGGCAGGGGCTGCAGCGCGTCACGGGCTTCGACATCGCGCAGGCGATCGTGGACGACCTGCTCGACCGCAAGGTCGCGGCGGCGCTGGGACGGCGCAGCGCATGAGTGCCGAAACACTGGCCATTGCCGTTCCGGCCGCCTCTGCGGCGGCGCTGGAGCGCGGGCGTGCCGCCTTCCTCACCGCCTGCCGCCTCGACGTGCAGGTGCGCAAGCCCGGCAACGTCAGCATCCATTCGCCCGGCCACGGCATGTTGGCGCAGCAGTTCCTGGACAGCGCCGCGGCGGCGCAGCAGGCGCTGTTCGCGCCGGGGCTGAGCGTCGGCCAGCGCATCGAGGGCGCGGTGCGGGCGACGCTGGCCGTGGCCGGCTGCAACACCAACCTGGGCATCGTGCTGCTGTGCGCGCCCATCGCCGCCGCGCTGGAGCGCGCGCCCGGCGTTCGGGACGCCGCCGGGCTGCACGCGGCCGTGCGGGCGGTGCTGCGGGAGCTGGACGTGGAGGACGCGCGTCATGCCTTCCGCGCCATCGCGGCGGCCCATCCCGGCGGCCTGGGCCGCGCCGAGACGCAGGACGTGAACGACGCACCGACTGTCGGCCTGCGCGAGGCCATGGCGCTGGCGGCACAGCGCGACAGCATCGCGCGGCAGTACGCATGCGGCTTCGACGATCTCTTCGCCGTGGGGCTGCCCGCGTTCCAGGCCGGCACGGACGCCGAGGACGGGATGCTGCGCGCGTGGCTGGCTTGCCTGGCGCGCTGGCCCGATTCACACATTGTTCGAAAGCAGGGTGCGGCCGTGGCACAGACTGTCCTGGAGCAGGCCATGGCCTTCGAGCAATGGCTGAAGGTCGAGAGCCCGGCTGCGCTGGCCGGAGCCCTCGCCACCTGGGACGAATCCCTCAAGAACCAGGGCCTGAACCCGGGCACCAGCGCCGACCTGGCGGTGGCCAGCGCGCTGCTTGGCACCCTGGTTTCGCGTGGCACGGAACGTGATTAAAGGCACGAAGCGCCGCAGCCGCGGCGTGTATCGCGAAACCCACATGGAGACTGACCCATGGCAAAAATCGACCGCATGCTCGTCGGCGAATCACTGGTTGGGGATGGCAACGAGGTCGCCCACATCGACCTGATCATCGGCCCGCGTGGTTCTCCTGCCGAGACCGCTTTCGCCAACGCGCTGGTGAACAACAAGGAAGGCTTCACGTCGCTGCTGGCCGTGGTGGCGCCGAACCTGATGGCCAAGCCGGCCACGGTGATGTTCAACAAGGTCACTATCAAGGGTGCCAAGCAGGCGGTGCAGATGTTCGGCCCGGCCCAGCGCGGCGTGGCGATGGCGGTGGCCGACAGCGTCGAGGACGGCACCATCCCGGCCGACGAGGCCGACAACCTGTTCATCTGCGTCGGCGTGTTCATCCACTGGCAGGCCGAGGACGACAAGAAGATCCAGGACTACAACTACCAGGCCGTGCGCGAGTCCATCGCGCGCGCCGTGCGCAACGAGCCCAGCGCGAAGGATGTCGTGTCCAAGAAGGGCGCGATGGCGCATCCGTTCCAGGCCGCTTCCTGACGCGGGTGTGCCACGGTGGTGCCCCGTTCTCAGAGACCGGGCATCACCGTTGTCTGGTAATGCGTGTGGTTCCGGTGTTCGGCAGGGAATGGCTCGAACGTCCCGGAAATCAGTCTCGGGTGCACGCGAACCCCATCCCTACTCCTGCAACTTTGTCGGACTCGCGGAGATTGCGCGGTGTGGCAGATGTCGTGTCAAGAGAACCGCTGCCGCAGGAGTACACGCGGTGCTGGCTCGTCGATGGTGTCGACCGTCCGGTTGGTGTCGCATGCGCGGCTGCGCGGCATTTCGGCAGCGAGATGAACTTGTACCGGTTGGATGTTGCCTAGCTCACTCCTATGTATGAAGACGATTGCACCGTCGCGGTGGTCCGCGAGTTCATCGTCAGCGCGCAAGAAGTGCGAAGCTTCCATCCCTAACCAAGCTTGCCGTCATCGCTGGCTGAACAGCGGCGCTGGCGATTGCTTGCAAGGCACCAATGAAATTGATCTTGCGTTGCCAAGGAGTTGACGTGCGACAAAGAAAACATACTTCGATTGATGCGCTGCACCGTATCGTCATTGTTGGTGGAGGTGCCGGCGGGCTGGAGCTGGCTACCAGGCTGGGCGATACGCTTGGAAAACGCGGCTTGGCGCAGGTCACGCTGATCGAGAAGGCGCGCACGCACTTCTGGAAGCCGCACCTGCACGAGATCGCCGCCGGCACGGTAGACCTCAACACCCATGCGGTGGACTACCTGGCACAGTCGCACTGGCACTGCTTCCGCTATCGCATGGGTGAGATGACGGGGTTGGACCGAGTGCGGCGCGAGGTGCATGTGGCCCCATTCATCGATCCGGATGAGGGCGAAGAGGTGGCTGGGCAGCGCGTGTTTGTCTATGACACGCTGGTCATTGCGGTGGGCAGCCTCAACAACGACTTCGGTACGCCCGGCGTGCAGGAGCACGCCATCCTGCTGGAGACGCCGGCACAGGCCGAGCGCTTCCATCGCCGGCTCGTGAACGCTTGCGTGCGCGCACACGCACAGACCGCGCCGCTGCGGCCGGAACAGCTGCAGGTGGCCATCATCGGCGCCGGCGCCACCGGGGTGGAGCTGGCGGCGGAACTGCACCAGACCACGCGCACGCTGGTGTCCTACGGGCTGGACCGGATCGACCCCGAGCGCGACATCCGGCTCAACCTGATCGAGGCCGGCCCGCGCATCCTGGGCGCGCTGCCTGAGCGCATGTCAGCCTCGGCGCGGGCGCTGCTGGAGGAACTGAATGTGCGCGTGCGCACCAATGCGCGCGTCACGGCGGTGACGGGCACCGGCGTGCAACTCGCCAGCGGTGAAACCATTCCGGCAGAGCTGGTGGTGTGGGCCGCGGGTGTGAAGGCGCCGGAGTTCCTGGCGCAGCTGGACGGCCTGGAGACCAACCGCATCAACCAGCTCGTGGTGCACCCGACGCTGCAGACCACGCATGATGCCAACGTCTTTGCCATTGGCGACTGCGCCGCGGCGCCCTGGCTGGGACGCGAGGGCACCGTGCCGCCGCGCGCGCAGGTGGCGCACCAGCACGCTTCCCACCTGGTCAAGCAGATACGACGCCGGCTGCTGGACCAGCCGCTGCAGCCCTGGCGCTACCGCGACTTCGGGTCTCTGGTATCGCTGGGCAAGTACTCCACCGTGGGCAACCTCATGGGTTCGCTCATCGGCGGCAGCCTATGGATCGAGGGCCTGTTCGCACGCTGGATGTACCAATCGCTCTACAAGCTGCACGAGCTGGCGCTGCACGGGACGTGGAAGACCGTGCTCGGCACGGCCGCGCGCTTCCTTGCCCGGCCAACACTGCCGACAGTCAAGCTGCATTGACCGAGGAGCAAGCCGAAACCAGCCAGACCCAAAGCCCAGGGCAAGGCGACGCTGGACGCACATCCGCCCCGATAGACGAAAACCAACACTGTTACTCGAGGAACCATTGGCATGGATCTGCCTGCACAATAGCTCATGATGGCGGTGTTGATGAAGCCGAACACTGCCACCTTCTCTGGCAACGTGCACGGCGGCACGATCCTGCGGCTGCTGGACCAAGTGACCTACGCCTGCGCCAGCCGCTACGCCGGGCGCTACGTGGTTACGCTCTCAGAATGGACCAGTTGATGTTCCGCCAACCCATCCATGCGGCGAGCCCGTCACCTTCCCGGCCAGCATCGACCACACAGGCACCATCCTCGATGGATGTGGGCGTCAAGGTGATCGCGGAGGACATCCGCACCCAGGCGGTACGCCATGTCAACAGCTGTTTCTTCACCATGGTGGCCGTGGACGATGAGCGCAAGCCTGCATCGGTGCCGCCGCTGCGGCCCTTCACGCCGGATGAATGCAGACGCCATGCGGCCGCTATTGCATGCAAGAAGGTGCGGCGTGAACTCGATGGGCTCTTTGGCGCTGCCTGTTCCTCGGAGAAATGACGTCCATTAAAAGGGCTTCAAGTCTTTGACACTGGCGCACAAGGACGTGCCTCAGCCTGCCGTGTAGCGGGCAGCGGCGCCAGCCAGTGGCTGTTGAGCCCAGCACGTCCTGCTGAAAACGAGCTCGCCGAGCCGATCGCAGAGGCATTCCTGCTGGATTTGGAAATATAGCGCCATGATCAACTTTCGTATCGTGCGGCACCTGTGGCTGTTCCTTGCCGTAGCGGAGGAGAAAAACTACGGACGAGCCGCGAAACGGCTGGGCATGTCGCAGCCGCCATTGACGGCGCAAATCAAGATTCTGGAACAGTCTCTGAAACTGAAGTTGTTCGAGCGTTCTCAGCGCGGAACGCAGCTCACCCCCGCGGGCGCAGCGATATTGCCTGCAGTTCGGAAATTTGCGGACCAACTGGAACGGCTGGAACTCGCTGTCCAGGAAGTGCTCTCCGGACACGCTGGCTTGCTGACCATAGGCGCCATCAGCCACGCGATGATGGACGTCCTGCCGCCTTTGTTGGAGCGGCTGAAGGCGCAGAGGCCTGGGCTTTCCGTTTCAGTGCGGGAGATTGACAGTGCCGATGCGGTGCTGGCGCTCGAGTCTGGCGACATTGATCTGGCTTTTGCGCGCCTGGAAGACAACTTGGGCCCAACGATCCAGTCCATTCCAATGCCCCAGGACAGGGTGGCAGTGGCGCTGCCGCGCACCCATCCGTTGGCTGCAGCGTCGCGCGTGCGTCTGGCTTCGCTTGCAGAAGAACAAATGGTGATGTTTTCCAGGCAAATCAGCCCCGCGTTCTACGATAGCCTGATCGCGGCCTGCCAAGCCAACGGCTTCTCGCCACGCATACTGCATGAAGTGCGCAGCGTTGCGTCGCAACTCGCGTTCGTGGGGTGTCGGCAAGGAATCGCGCTGGTGCCGTCGACGCTCAAGAAGGCGGCCCCCGATACCGTGGTCCTACGTCCATTAAAAGAGGATTTGGAAGTCATTGCGACTTCCATGGCCTGGGACACACGGCGTTCCAATCCGCTGGTCAGCTATGTCGTTGAGACGGTGTCGTCCATGGTTGCAGTGCAAAAAGGCCGTAGAACTACGGCCAAGGCTCGCGCTAGGGCATAGGAGGCGTGGCGTGGGGCCGGGACATGACATTCACGGCCAAGGGGACTCCGATCCCGGCCGGCAACCGGCTGGAGCTATTCCTGGGGACGGCCATCGGCGCCATCACCTTCAGCGGCTCGGTCATCGCCTTCGGCAAGCTCTCGGGCAAGTACAAGTTCCGCCTGTTCAAAGGCGCGCCGGTAGTGTTCCCGGTGCAGCACCTGCTCAACCTGGTGCTGGGGCTGTCCACCATCGCGCTTGGGCTGGTGTTCATGTTCACCGAGAGCTGGCCGGCGTT
>NZ_KE387204.1:56022-193230 GCF_000430725.1 Azohydromonas australica DSM 1124 | reverse complement strand
GAGTCGCTGGGCGCCAAGTTCATCGACGTGCCCTACGAGACGGCGGAGGAGAAGGAAGCGGCAGAAGGCGTGGGCGGCTACGCGCGGCCGATGCCCGAGAGCTGGCTCTCGCGCCAGCGCGCCGAGGTCGCCAAGCGCGTAGCGCTGGCCGATGTGGTGATCTCCACCGCGCTCATTCCCGGACGCCCGGCGCCGAAGCTGGTGTCGGCGGAGATGGTGCAGTCCATGAAGCCCGGCTCCGTGGTCGTGGACCTGGCGGCGGCCAACGGCGGCAACTGTGCGCTGACGGTGCCGGGGCAGATCGTGCAGGCGCACGGCGTGACGATCGTGGGCGAGACCAACCTGCCAGCGCTCGTGGCGGCGGACGCCAGCGCGCTCTACGCGCGCAACGTGCTGGACTTCCTGAAGCTGGTGCTGCCCAAGGATGCGGCCAGCGTCAACGTGCCCATGGACGACGACATCGTGGCCGCGTGCCTGATGACGCAGGACAGTCAAGTCAAGAGGAGCTGAGCCGTGGAAGTCTCACACACCATCATCAATCTCATCATCTTCGTGCTGGCGATCTACGTGGGCTACCACGTGGTGTGGACGGTGACGCCCGCGCTGCACACGCCGCTGATGGCCGTGACCAACGCCATCTCCGCCATCGTCATCGTGGGCGCGATGCTGGCGGCCGCGCTCACTGAAACGGGTCTGGGCAAGACCATGGGCGTGCTGGCCGTAGCGCTGGCGGCGGTGAACGTCTTCGGCGGATTTCTGGTGACGCGGCGCATGCTGGAGATGTTCAGGAAGAAGGAACGCAAAGCTGTAGTGGCTGATGCAAATGCCCAGCCTGCACAAGCGCAGCGACAGGAGGTCGCGTCATGACTGACATTGATTGGGGCTATGCCTGTTTGTCGCTGATGGCGGCTGTGACGATGGGGCTGGCGGTTGGTTTGGCGGCTCATTGGGCTGTTGGTACAGCGCTGTCCATTGGAACGTTTCTGGTTTTGGCGGTCACCGAGGGCTTCAAGTCCATCCCGGATGTTCCGCAAGGAATGCAACAGGACGCGGAGTCGCTGCAATGAGCATGAACCTTGTAACGCTTCTGTACCTGGTGGCCAGCGTCTGCTTCATCCAGGCCTTGAAGGGCCTCTCCCACCCGACCACGTCCATCCGCGGCAACGTCTTCGGCATGACGGGCATGGGCATCGCGGTGGTGACCACCGCGGCGCTGATCCTGAAGCTGGCCGAGGACCTGGGCACTGCCGGCGCTTCCGGGCTGGTGTGGGTGCTCATCGGGCTGCTGGTGGGCGGCAGCGCCGGCACCGTGATGGCCCGGCGCGTGCAGATGACCAAGATGCCCGAGCTCGTGGCCTTCATGCACTCGATGATCGGCATGGCGGCGGTGTTCATCGCCGTGGCGGCGGTGGCCGAGCCCTGGGCCTTCGGCATCACGGCCAAGGGTCGGTTGATCCCGGCGGGCAACCGGCTGGAGCTGTTCCTGGGGGCGGCCATCGGCGCCATCACCTTCAGCGGCTCCGTCATCGCCTTTGGCAAGCTCTCGGGCAAATATAAATTCCGGCTGTTCAAGGGCGCGCCGGTGGTGTTCCCGGGGCAGCACATGCTCAATCTCGTGCTGGGCATCTCGACCATCGCGCTGGGCTTGGTGTTCATGTTTACCGAAAGCTGGAGCGCATTCTTCCTGATGCTGGCGCTGTCCTTCATGCTGGGCGTCTTGATCATCATCCCCATCGGCGGCGCCGACATGCCGGTGGTGGTGTCGATGCTCAACAGCTACTCGGGCTGGGCCGCCGCGGGCATCGGCTTCAGCCTCAACAACTCGATGCTGATCATTGCCGGCAGCCTGGTCGGCAGCTCCGGGGCGATCCTGAGCTACATCATGTGCAAGGCCATGAACCGCTCGTTCTTCAACGTGATCCTGGGCGGCTTCGGCGGTGACGCCGCGGCCGCGGCGCAAGGCAGGCCGGAGCAGCGCAGCGTCAAGAGCGGCAGCGCCGACGACGCGGCCTTCATCCTGGGCAACGCGGAGACGGTGGTGATCGTCCCGGGCTACGGCCTGGCCGTGGCGCGCGCGCAGCACGCGGTGAAGGAGGGGGTGTAGGCCATGAACCGCTCGTTCTTCAACGTGATCCTGGGCGGCTTCGGCGGGGACGCCGCGGCAGCCACGCAAGGAAGCACGGAGCAGCGATCGGTCAAGAGCGGCAGCGCCAACGACGCGGCCTTCATCCTGGGCAACGCCGAGACGGTGGTGATCGTCCCGGGCTACGGCCTGGCGGTCGCCCGCGCGCAGCACGCGGTGAAGGAGCTGGCCGAGAAGCTCACGCACAAGGGCATCACGGTGAAGTACGCCATCCACCCGGTGGCCGGGCGCATGCCCGGGCACATGAACGTGCTGCTGGCCGAAGCCGAGGTGCCCTACGACCAGGTCTTCGAGATGGAGGACATCAACGGCGAGTTCGGCCAGGCCGACGTGGCCATCATCCTGGGCGCCAACGACGTGGTGAACCCGGCAGCACTCCAGAAGGGCAACCCGATCCACGGCATGCCGATCCTGGAGGCCTACAAGGCCAAGACCGTGATCGTGAACAAGCGATCGATGGCCGCCGGTTACGCGGGCTGGTTGGTTGCGTCGTGTCCAAGAAGGGCGCGATGGCGCATCCGTTCCAGGCCGCTTCCTGACGCGGGTGTGCCACGGTGGCGCCCGGCATCATCGTTGTTTGGTAGTGCGCATGGCTCCAGTGTTCTCCGGGGAAAGGCATTCGCGCAGGGACCCCTGTATATGGAGTCTGGCAGGCGATCACAAGTTGCTGTCCAGGCTTGGCGTTGCGTTTGTGGCCTTTGACCGCCTAGTCCGCTGCAGACACGATGCGCCGTGGCACTGGTGAGCAAGAGGTCCAGCAACACAATGCGTGCATCCAAGTAACTCTGCGTTCGCTGCACGACACTCAAGGAAATACTGACATGGACCATGCCGAGCTTGTATCGGGCAGGCACAGCGAGCGCGTCCTTGACGTCGTGCGGCGTGGGACGCGTGCAGGCTTGCAAGGCCCGGTTGCGGACTCGTGGATGCGCTGCGTCAACGACCACCGGCTTGATCCGGAGAGTGCGCCTCACCCGCTCATGCTCGACCAAGCCGCAGTCGAGGCACGCCGTGTGCGCTTGGCTGCCGTCATTGACAGTGCGCGCCATGAGATGAGCACGCTGTACCAGCAGCTCGCCGATACCGAGACGGCCGTCGTAATCACCGATGGCGAAGGCGTGATCCTGCACCTGGTTTCCTCGCCAGAGTTTGCCCGGGAGATCGAACCGGTAGGGCTCGCAGTAGGAGCAGTCTGGAGTGAAGCCGTCGCAGGCACCAACGGCATGGGAACCTGCCTAGCGATGGCTGAGCCAGTAGCCGTGCGTCGGGAAGACCACTTCTTCACCAGGTTCACATCGCTGACGTGCTCCGCAGTGCCCGTGCACGACCCCGAAGGCAATGTCATAGCGGTGCTGGACGTCACCAGCCGCTCGGCGCTGCAGCAGCAACATGTGCTGGTGTTGCTGGGCATGACGGCACGCATGATCGAGAATCGCCTCATTGATCGGCAGTTTCCGGACAGCCACCAGCTGCATTTCCACAGCCGGCCCGAGTTCGTGCACACGCTGCACGAAGGTCGGCTAGCGGTGCACGCCGACGGACGCATCGTGGCCGCCAATCGCAGCGCCTTGTTCCAGCTCGGCATGGAGTCTCCAAGAGTGCTGTGCGGGCGCGGCTTGGACGAGGTGTTCCAGACAACGCTTGAGGATCTCCTGGAGCGCTGCAGTGCGGCCTCGTATCACCCGGTGGTGACCTACCGGGTCAATGGTGCTCACCGTTTCTTCGCGTTGACACGTCGGCCGCCTACCAAGGCGTCTTCGAGTGATGCGCGAAAGCTGATATCTGCGCAGACGAGCTTGCCGCGTGACGCGGCGTCGCAGGGAGACCCGCTGCTGGATTCTCATATGCGCACCGCGTGCCGGGTGGTCGCCCGTGGGACACCGGTATTGCTGCGCGGCGAGACGGGTTCCGGAAAGGAGGTCTTCGCACGGGCGGTACATGCAGCCAGCCCCCGTTCCGAGGGTACTTTCGTAGCCGTCAACTGCGCCAGCATTCCCGAGAGCCTGATCGAGGCGGAATTGTTCGGGTACCGCGCCGGTGCATTCACCGGCGCTCAGCGCAGTGGACGTCGCGGCAAGGTCCTGCAGGCCGACGGCGGGACGCTGTTTCTCGACGAGATCGGTGACATGCCGCTGGATCTGCAGGCCCGGTTGCTGCGCGTGCTGGACGAGCGCCGCGTTACGCCCTTGGGGTCGGAGGAGACCCAGGCGGTGGACTTTCAATTGCTCAGTGCGAGCCACCGCAACCTGCTTGAGCTGGTGGAGGAAGGCCGGTTTCGTGAAGATCTCTACTATCGCCTGGCTGGCATCGAATTGCACTTGCCACCTTTGCGGGACCGTGCCGACAAACAGGAGTTGATTCTGCGCGTGCTCCAAGAGGAAAACAAAGCTCCAGCGCAGCTGACAGCACGTGCCGAGCGGCTGTTGATGAATCACCCGTGGCCAGGCAACGTTCGCCAGTTGCGCCATGTCCTGCGTGCAGCTGTGGCATTGGCCGATGGCGAGCGGGTGGACTTGGAGCATTTGTCCATGCTTCGCTACGAGCCAGCGCAGCGGCAATCAGCTCACGTGATGTCTCTGCCTGTCCTGCTGCCTGCTCCTGTCCCTGAACCGAGCGGCTTGAATCTGGTCCAGACGCACGAGCGGCAGGTATTGCTACAGCTCCTGGAGCAGCATCGCTGGAACGTCAGCAACGTCGCCAAGGCGCTTGATGTCAGTCGCAACACACTCTACCGCAAGCTCCACAAACTACAGATTCCCGTTTCCCAGCACGACTGACTGCGCACAGGTGCGTTCAATGCGTTCAAGCTTCGTCTTTGCTGCCACCGGCTCGGGCCCCTATCTTGACGAAGCCATGACGCTGGCGGCGCGGCCGCCTGTGGCGGTTTTTCCTCTCTCTGCTGAGGTCAGGGAAGTGCTGTCCCAGTTCGGCGACAAGAGCGCCAGCTCGGTTCCGATCGGGATGCTGTACTCGGACGCCTTTCACGCGGTGATCGTCGCGCCGTCGTCTTCCAGCACTGTCGGCAAGTGCGCCTTCGGCCGTTCCGACAACGCTGCTCAAAAACATGTTCGCCTTCGCGCGGGCCGGCAAGCCGGACGTCCCGCGCATCTTGTTCTCTCACAACACCGAGCCCTCCGTCATCAACAAGGCGCCGCACGACTGGGTGACGCTGCGCCCGCGTCGCATCGAGCTGGAACACGTGGAACGGCTTCGCGCCATCGATCGCTGCCGCATGGTGTGTTCTCCCGAGGAGCTGGAAGCGGAGCTGTCACGGCGGCTGCAGGAACTTTCCCTGGAATGAGACACATCGTCTTCCTGACAAGCCACTTGCCACAAGTGCCGCCGCAGCGCGTGCTGACGGGCATGGACGCCCCCTTCACCTGGGATGTGCACTACGTCGGCCTGCAGTTCGCCGGGTTCCTGACCGCCGACGTGGTGCGCCGCCGCGTAAGCGCGGTGTGCGACGTAGACGTAACACGAGACCTGGTGCATGCCACGCACGGCAGCCAGAGCTTGGCGATAGACCTCACCCGCGAGCCGCTGACGGTGCATGCCAAGTGCCCGTCCTCGGACGGGTCTGACGAGATTGTGCTGACTGCCGACGACGCGTGCAACGCCAGCTTCTGCATGCAGGTGGCGGTTGAAGGCACCCCCGGCTACGACCACGACAGCCACCGGCGGGTGGGGGAAGGCATTGAGCTGTGGCCACAGATCAAGCCCGAGGCCTACGCCGTCCGTGTCCTCTACACGGGCGTGGAACGCACGCGGGCTGAAGTCGCATGGCATCTGCGCGTGCAGGACCAGCTGCTGCGTCGGGACTGCGCGGTGCAGCGGCGCGAGGACAACCTGGACGCCTGGTGTATGTCCCGCTCCACGTTGCGCGGGAAGGAGGGGGGGCCATGAACGACCAGATTTTCGAAGTGGTGGTCAGCACGCTGTCCTCCGATGGGCAGCCGCACCATGCCCCGCTGGGCGTGCGCTATCAGGGCGCCGAAGTGGTACTGATGCCTTTCAAGCCTTCCTCCACGCTCCTGAACATCCTGGACTCGGGCTGCGCTGTGCTCAACGTGCTGGCGGACACGCGTGTGATCGCCGGCTGCGTCACGGGCCGGTGCGACTGGCCCACGCGGTCGGCCGAGCGTGTCCCTGGCGTGCGGCTGGAATGCGCGCTGTCGCACGTGGAACTGCGCCTGAAGGAGCAGCAGGACAATCGTAAGCGTCCAGTTCTCCCATCTTGAGTAGCTGAAGCGAGACGCCAACGATGCTGTCCATCAAACCGATTGATGGACGTCTATGTACTCAAGGAACAATCCCCGGCGCCGCCATGGCGCCGAGCTCAAGGCAACCGTGCTGGCGGCCTGCAATGAACCTGGTGCGTCGGTGGCAGCCGTGGCCCAGGCCCATGGGCTCAATGCCAACCTGGTACACCAGTGGCGCCGCGGCCGCGGCATGTCAGCAACAGCGGTGGCCCACGCCCCGGCGTCGGCAGCCCCTGCCATCGAGGCCCCGGCGGCCTCGGTCACCAAGCCGGTGTTTATCCCCGTGGAGTTGCCTGCGCCGGTGCCGGCCGCGGCAGCCGCAGTGCCCATGCCCACGCCTGACGTGCCTCAGGAGATCCACATAGAGCTGCGCCGCGGCGCCGTGACGGTGAACGTGCGCTGGCCAACGCAGGCTGCGGCCCAGTGCGCGGCATGGCTGCGCGAGGTGCTGCGGTGATCCGCATCGACAGCCTCTGGCTGTGCCCGCAGCCGGTGGACATGCGTGCCGGTGCCGAGAGGCTCATGGCCTACGTCGTGATGGTTCATGGCGAGGCACGCGCCCATCACGGTTACCTCTTTGCGAATGCCCGAAGCAACCGCGTCAAGCTGCTTGTTCACGACGGCTTCGGGGTGTGGTGTGCGGCGCGCCGGCTCAACCGTGGGCGCTTCGACTGGCCGCGCGCTGCCGACGTTACCCAGAGCCTGGCGCTGACGCAGGCCCAGTTCGATGCCCTGGTGCTGGGGCTGCCCTGGCAGCGCCTGCCCGAGATGAGCGTGATCACCTGCGTGTGACCGGCCGCTGGCAGCATCAGGCTGCCGCGCGTTGACAACGGCACATCCGCCAATGGATTGCCCTGCTGTGTGGCGGCATGATGCCTGGCATGCGCGACGTCAACGCCAAGGATCTCCAGGGCCTCACGCCCGAGGCTCTTGGCCGGCTCGCGCAGCAGATGCTGCAGCACATCGAGCAGCAGGCCCGCGAGCTCGTGCTCAAGGACGAGCAGATCCAGCGCCAGGCGCGCGACATCGTCTGGCGTGACGCCAAGCTGGAGAAGGTCAACTTCGAGCTCGCGCGCCTCAAGCGCTGGCGCTTCGGCGCCAAGACCGAGGCGATGGACGCCCAGCAGCGTCAGATGTTTGAAGACACGATGGTGGAGGACGAGGCCAGCCTCGAAGCCCAGCTGGCGGCCTTGCGCGCGGCGAGGCCCGAGCCGCCGGAGTCACCGAAGCCGCCGCCGCGGCGTCCGCGCCGCCAGCCGCTGCCCGAGCACCTGCGCCGCGTGGAGCACCGCCACGAGCCCGAGGACACCCACTGCCCGACACCGGGTTGCGGCCAGCCGATGACGCGCGTGGGCGAGGACATCAGCGAGAAGCTCGACATCGTGCCGGCCGAGTTCTTCGTGCACCGCCACATCTATGGCAAGTGGGCGTGCCGCTGCTGTGAGCGCCTGGTACAGGAGCC
Source organism: Azohydromonas australica DSM 1124 (assembly GCF_000430725.1). Taxonomy (GTDB): domain Bacteria; phylum Pseudomonadota; class Gammaproteobacteria; order Burkholderiales; family Burkholderiaceae_C; genus Azohydromonas; species Azohydromonas australica. The sequence continues at coordinate 185,366 of NZ_KE387204.1, read as the reverse complement.
GGCCGAGCCGGAGATCATTGACGGCGGGATGGCCGCCAGCGGCCTGGTGGCGCACACGATGATCAGCCGCTTCGTGGACCACTTGCCGTACTACCGGCAAGAGAGCATCAACGCACGCTCACGGGTGCACACGCCGCGCTCGACGCTGGCGTCATGGTCCGGCCAGGGTGGCGCGGCAGTGGAGCCGCTGTTCGAGCTGCACAAGCGCTTCGTGCTGAGCTGCGCCGTGCTGCATGCCGACGAGACGCCGGTGGCGATGCTCGACCCCGGCGCGGGCAAGACCAAGAAGACGTACATCTGGGCCTATGCCCGCGGGGCGCTCGATGCGCTGCGCGGCGTGGTCTACGACTTCTGCCTGGGGCGTGGCGGGCAGTACCCGCTGGCGTTCTTGGACGGCGCGGCCGACCCGCCAGCCGGGCCGGATGGCGACAAGCCAAGAGCATGGCAAGGCACGCTGGTCAGTGACCGGTACGTGGGCTACGACCCGGTGCTCGACCCCAAGGTCTACCCCGATCGCCAAGCCGCAGCTTGTGCAGCGCATGCGCGTAGGCGGTTCGAGGAATTGGTCAAGGCCGGCGCCAGCAATGTGGCTCAGGGGGCTCTCGAGTATTTCGCGCGCATCTACCACGTGGAGGGAAGACTGGGCAGCTTGGCGCCTGAAGAGCGACTGGCAATGCGCCAGGCTCTGGCGTGCCCTCTATGGGATGAACTGCACAAGTGGTTGAAGCTGCAGCGCAAGCTCGTGCCTGACGGTGGGACTACAGCTAACGCCATCGATTACAGCCTCAACAATTGGGAGGCACTCACGCGCAACCTGCAAGACGGTTCGGTGCCCCCGTCCCGAGGTCCACTGGCAGGCCGAGGACGACAAGAAGATCCAGGACTACAACTACCAGGCCGTGCGCGAGTCCATCGCCCGCGCCGTGCGCAACGAGCCCAGCGCGCAGGACGTCGTGTCCAAGAAGGCCACCTCCGCTCACCCCTTCCAGGCCCAGGGCTGAGGAAGGCTACCGAGCTGCAGCGCCTGCCCACCGGCAGGCGATTGCGGAAGGCCCGCGGTGCCGCGGCACCGCGGGCCGCCACCCCAAAAGAAAAGCGGCCCCTCGGGGCCGCTTCCTCATTTCGTTGGCTTCACTTCTTCCCGGGCACCATGCCCTCGCCGATCAGCGACAGCACCCGGGCCGGCGCCCGCGCCCGCGACGCGGCGCCATTGAAATCGTCCGCCCGGCGCTCGATGGCCACGCCCACGGCCTGCAGGTCCTCGAACTTGCGCGGCTTGGCCAGCGTCACCCGCACCCAGTGCGCGCCGAACTCGCACACCGTGATGCGCGCGATCTCCTCGGCCAGCGCCTCCAGCAGCTGCACCCGGTGCTCGGCGAAGAGCCGGTGCAGCCGCTCGCGCAGCACGCCGTAGTCGATGGTGTCGCCGATGCGGTCGCTGTCGCAGGCGCCGCTGCGCGGCAGCCCGGCGGCGAGGTCCACGCGCACCGGCTGCGGGTCGTGCAGCTCGCTGTGGTGGATGCCGATCACGGTGGGGATGGTCAGCCCCTCGATGAAGATCAGGTCCAGCGCGGTGCCGCTGGACTCGTGGCGTGGCAAGGGTGGCAAGGGCATGAGGGCGGACATCGGCAGGCCTCCAGGCGTGGTTCGGACGGCGGCTTTCCGCAAGTTGCGCGCCAGTCCCGGCCGGGCTTCTTCCGGTCCGGCAAGCAGGGAGCCCGGGCCGTGTCACGGAATGACGCAATAACCTGACGGATTGCGGGCAATTCCCGACAGCGCTGACCCGGGGGTGCCGGCCGACAATGCGCCGCGAGTGGGCTCCCCCCAACGGGCGCCCTCTTCAGTAGGAGTTCACATATGACACAAGGCCTGTTGGCGTCGGTGGGACATGGCCAACGCGTGCTGGGCGCGGTGCTGGGGGGCATGCGCTCGGGGCTGCACGAGCAGGTGGCGCAGTCGTGGACGCGCTGCGTCAACGAATACCGCCTGGATCCGGACGGCGAACCGCACCCGCCCATGCTCGACCGCAACGCGCTGGCGCTGCGCTGCCGGCGCCTGGGCGACGTGATCGAGGCGGCGCGGCTGGAAATGAGCACGCTCTACCAGCAGCTCGCCGACACCGAGACCGCCGTGGTGCTGACCGACGGCGAGGGCGTGATCCTTCACCTGGTGTCCTCGCCCGAGTTCGCGCAGGAGCTGGAGCCGGTGGGCTTCACCGTGGGCGCGCTGTGGAACGAGGCTTATGCCGGCACCAACGGCATGGGCACCTGCCTGGCGCTGGCCGAGCCGGTGTCGGTGCGCCAGGAAGACCACTTCTTCACCCGGCTGACCTCGCTGACCTGCTCGGCCGTGCCGGTGCACGACCCCGAGGGCCGCATGGTGGCGGTACTGGACGTCACCAGCCGCTCGGCGCTGCAGCAGCAGCACGTGCTGGTGCTGCTGGGCATGACGGCCCGCATGATCGAGAACCGCCTCATCGACCAGCGCTACCGCGACAGCCACCCGCTGCATTTCCACACCCGGCCCGAGCTCGTGCACACGCTGCACGAAGGCCGCCTGGCGGTGGATGGCGAGGGCGTGATCCGCGCCGCCAACCGCAGCGCGCTGTTCCAGCTCGGCGTGGACCACCCGCAGGCGCTGTGCGGGCGGCGGCTGGAGGAGGTGTTCCAGACCACGCTGGACGACCTGCTGGAGCGCAACCGCGCCGCCTCCTTCCACCCGGTGGCGGTGTACCGCGCCAACGGCGCGCACCGCTTCTTCGCCGTGGCACGCTGCCCGGTGGCGGAGGCGCAGCCGCAGTCTCCATTGCAGGCAGGCGCGCGCGGGCTGTCGTCCGCGCTGGCCCCGGCCGCGCGGGCGGTCCGCGCGGTGCCGGTCACCGGGCTGGCCGACCCGCAGCTCGTGCAGCAGCTGCACACCGGCGCGCGCGTGCTGGCGCGCGGCACGCCGCTGCTGCTGCGCGGCGAAACCGGCGCGGGCAAGGAGGTGTTCGCGCGCGCGCTGCACGAGCGCAGCCCGCATGCCGCGGGCAGCTTCGTGGCGGTGAACTGCGCCAGCCTGCCGGAGAGCCTGATCGAGTCCGAGCTGTTCGGCTACCGGGCCGGCGCCTTCACCGGGGCGCAGCGCAACGGGCGGCGCGGCAAGATCCTGCAGGCCGACGGCGGCACGCTGTTCCTGGACGAGATCGGCGACATGCCGCTTGAGCTGCAGGCGCGGCTGCTGCGCGTGCTCGACGAGCGCCGCGTCACGCCGCTGGGCACGGAGGAGACGCACCCGGTCGACTTCCAGCTCATCAGCGCCAGCCACCGCAACCTGCTGGAGCTGGTGGCGCAGGGGCGCTTCCGCGAGGACCTGTACTACCGCCTGGCCGGCATCGAGCTGGGCATTCCGGCGCTGCGCGAGCGCAGCGACAAGCGCGAGCTGATCCAGCGCATCCTGCAGGAGGAGAACGGCGGCCCGGTGGTGCTGCGCCCCGAGGCCGAGCAGCTGCTGATGGGCCACCGCTGGCCCGGCAACGTGCGCCAGCTGCGCCACGTGCTGCGCGCGGCTGTGGCGCTGGCCGACGGCGCGCCGGTGGGGCTGGAGCACCTGCCCTCGCTGCGCCCGAGCCCGGCGGCCGTGCCGGCCCCGGCGGTGGCGGATGCGCCCGCGGCGGCGCTGGCATCGGTTTCGCTACTGGCTTCGGGCATGGTGCCGGCCGAAACCCCGGCCCCGCAGGGCCTCAACCTGATCCAGTCGCATGAGCGACAGGTGCTGCTGCAGCTCCTGGAGCAGCACCGCTGGAACGTGAGCAATGTCGCCAAGGCGCTCGATGTCAGCCGAAACACCCTCTACCGCAAGCTCCACAAGCTCCAGATTGCAGTCTCCCAACGCGCCTGAACAGGACGTGCTCGAAACCGAGGCCGCGCTGGAGGCGCTGGACGCCCCCGACGGTCCACCGCGCTCGCGCTTCGCCTTTGCCGTCACCGGCTCGGGCCACTACCTCGAAGAAGCCATGGCGCTGGCGGCGCGGCTGCCGGCGGTGGACCTGTTCCTCTCGGCCGCAGCGGAGGAAGTGCTGCCGCAGTACGGCTTCACGCTGGAGTCGCTCAAGGGGCGCTTCAAGGTCTTCCGCGACAAGAGCGCCAGCTCCGTGCCGGTGGGCATGCTGTACTCGGACGTCTACCACACGGTGATCGTGGCGCCGGCCACGAGCAACACGGTGGCCAAGTGCGCCTTCGGCATCTCCGACACGCTGCCCACGAACATGTTCGCGCAGGCGGGCAAGCTGGGCATCCCGGGCATCGTGTTCGCGTGCGACACCGAGCCCACCGTCATCACCAAGGCACCGCACGAGTGGGTGACGCTGCATCCGCGCCGCATCGAGCTGGACAACGTGGAGCGGCTGCGCGCCATCGACCACTGCCGCGTGGTGTGCTCGCCTGCCGAGCTGGAAGCGGCCCTGTCACGGCGGCTGCGGGAACTGTCCCTGGAATGGAACACATCGTCTTCCTGACGGGTCACCTGGCGCAGCCGGCGCTGCAGCGCGTGCTGGCCGGCATGGACGCCCCCTTCACCTGGGAAGTGCGCGACATCGGGCTGCAGGTCGCCGGGCTCATGACCGCGGACATGGTGCGCCGCCGCGTCGGCGCGCCGCTGGTCTCGTCCGTCGAGGGCGAGGCGCCGCGGCCGGCCGACCGGCTGCTGCTGCCCGGGCGCTGCCGCGGCGACGTGCAGGCGCTCGAAGCCCATTTCGGCATCCCGGTGCAGCGCGGCCCCGAGGAGCTCAAGGACCTGCCCGCCTTCTTCAACCGGCAAGCCAAGCCGGCGGACCTGTCCCGCTACCGCGTGGACATCTTCGCGGAGATCGTGGACGCGCCCCGGCTGGACGTGGCCGGCATCGTCGAGCGCGCCCGTGCCTACGTGGCTGACGGCGCCGATGTGATCGACCTCGGCGGCCTGCCCGCCACGCCCTTCCCGCACCTGGAGGACAGCGTCAAGGCGCTCAAGGCGGAAGGCTTCAAGGTCAGCGTCGACTCGCTGGACACGGCCGAGCTGCTGCGCGGCGGGCGCGCCGGGGCCGACTACCTGCTCAGCCTCAACCTCGACACGCTGTGGGTGGCCGACGAGGTGGCGAGCACGCCGGTGCTGATCCCGCGGACGCCGCAGGACGAGGAGTCGCTGGCGCAGGCGATCGAGACGCTGCGCGGGCGTGGGCGTGCCTTCCTGGCCGACTCGATCCTGGATCCGCTGCCCTTCGGCTTCACCCGCTCCATCTGCCGCTACCAGCGCCTGCGCGACCGCTTCCCGGACGTGGACATCCTGGTCGGCGTGGGCAACGTCACCGAGCTGACCGAGGCCGACACCGCCGGCATGAACGCGCTGCTGCTGGGCATGTGCGAGGAGCTGCAGGCGCGCGCGATCCTGACCACGCAGGTCAGCACGCATGCGCGGCGCGCAGTGCGCGAGGCCGACGTGGCCCGGCGCCTGATGCACGCCGCGCACGAAAACCGGAGCCTGGCCAAGGGCTTCACGGACGAGCTGCTGACGGTGCATGCGAAGCGCCCGTTCCCGGACACGGCCGAGGAGATCCGCCAGACCGCCGCCGGCGTGCGCGACCCCAACTTCCGCGTGCAGGTGGCGGAAGACGGCATCCACGTCTACAACCGCGACGGCCACCGGCTGGCGCGGGAGGCCTTCGAGTTGTGGCCTCAACTCAAGCTTGAGAACGACGCCGCCCACGCCTTCTACATGGGCGTGGAGCTGGCACGCGCCGAGGTCGCGTGGCAGCTGGGCAAGCGCTACGTGCAGGACCAGCCCCTGAGCTGGGGCTGCGCGGTTCCGCGGCGCGAGGAAAACCTGGACGCTTGGTGTGCGCCGGGTTCCACGTTGCGCGGGAAGGACGAAACGCCATGAACGACCAGATCTTTGAAGTAGTGGTCAGCACGCTGTCGCCCGATGGGCGCTCGCACCATGCCCCGCTGGGCGTGCGCTACCAGGGTGCCGAGGTGGTGCTGATGCCCTTCAAGCCCTCCTCGACCCTCATGAACATCCTGGGCTCGGGTTGTGCGGTGCTCAACGTGCTGGTGGACACGCGCGTGATCGCCGGCTGCGTCACGGGCCGGCGCGACTGGCCCACGCTGCCGGCGCGCGTCATCCCGGGCGTGCGGCTGGAGTGCGCGCTGCGCCACCTGGAGCTGCGGCTGATCCGGGCGCAGGACGATCCGCAGCGGCCCGTGCTGCGCATGGCGCGTGTGCACGAGGAGACGCACGGCGAGTTCATCGGCCTCAACCGCGCCCAGGCCGCAGTGGTGGAAGGCGCGGTGCTGGTGAGCCGGCTGCACCTGCTGCCGCGCGAGAAGGTGGAAAGCGAGATGCGCTACCTGCAGATCGCCATCGACAAGACCGCCGGACCCGAGGAGCACGAGGCCTGGAGCTGGCTGCAGCACGCCGTGGCGACGCACCGGACGAAGGAGGCTGCATGACGATGGCTCCGCAGCCCTCCCTGGAGGCTGCCGACGACGCGCCGGCGCCCGCGGCGGCGCCGCGCTCCCGTCCTTCGCCCGCGGGCACTGCTTTCGGCGGCCTGCGGCGCGCCGCCGACGGGCGTGTACAGCTGCTGGTGAGCGTGCGCGACGTGCCGGAGGCGCTGGCCGCGGTGGCAGGGGGCGCCGACCTCATCGACCTGAAAGAGCCCGGTACCGGCGCGCTGGGCGCGCTGCCGCTGCATGTGGTGCACGAGGTGGTGCAGGCGCTGCGCGCCGCGGGGCACGCGCATCCTGTGAGCGCCACAGTTGGCGACTGGCCGCTGGACGCGCGCGACGCGGCGCTGGAGCGCGTGCGCGCCACGGCCGCCTGCGGCGTGGACGTGGTGAAGGTCGGCATTCCGCGCGGCGATGGCGCCACCGCGCTGCTGGCGGCGCTGGCCGGCAGCCCGGCGACCGTGGTGCCGGTGTTCCTCGGCGACGACGGGCTGGACGAGGCGCTGCTGGCGCTGGCGTGCTGGCTGCCCTTTCCGGCGCTGATGCTGGACACCGCCGACAAGCGCGAGGGCAGCCTCTTCGATCGTCTGGACGCGGCCACGGTGCGCCACTTCATCACCCGCGTGCAGGGCGCCGGCCGGCTCGCAGGCGTGGCCGGTTCGCTGCAGCTGGCCCAGGCCGGGCTGCTGCGCGAGCTGGCGCCGGATTACGCCGGCTTCAGGGGCGCGCTGTGCGAGGGCGGGCGCGGTGCGGCGCTGCAACCTCAGCGCGTGCACGCCCTGGTACAGGCCTTTGCAGACCCGCGCCGCTGAGCGCCACCACAAGCGTCCCGCGTCCCGGTAAACGGCCGTTACCGATCGGGAAATCGTGACGGCCTTCGCGACGGCGTCATGGGGAATGCCCCACCATTCATATCAGGCGGACAAGCTGGCTCCCGGATCACGGGAGTCGGTGCCGCCGCTATTTCCATTGCATCCGCGCGCCTATGGGTGGCGGGTAATATGGTTACAAGTTTTGAGGATGGCCGGCCGCCTTGACGCAAGGAAACCATGAAGACGCTTAATGCCCGCTTCGTGCAGTTTTTCTCCGTTGCCGTCTGGGCGATGGGACTGCAGGTGCTGGCAGGGCGGCATGTCCCCGTCGTGGTATTGAGCCAACCCGTACCGCCTGAAAGAGTCCACTGGACGCCCGAGGTGTCCGCCAGTGCGGCGCTGGCCACCGTGCACGTCATTCGCGAGGCCCGTTTCAAGGGTTGGGCCACGCCCACGACGCTGACCATCGACGGCAAGGAAGTCGCCGTCATCAGAAATGGCGAAAACCTGATGGTGCGCATCCCGCCGGGCCAGTATTCTCTGGGCTTGAAATATGAAGGCCAAGGCCCGCTGAATCCGGAGCCACCGGCGCATGAACGTGAAAAGGCTGTCGTCGAATCGGTGCTGGATTTTGCCGGCGGCAAATATCACGACTTGCGAATCGTTCCCGACGAGCGCTGGAACTGGCAGCTTTCCCGTGCCGGCAGCTGATTCATCCAGGGTATACGGCCGTCGAACCTAATTGACTCGCCCGGGCCACGGTATTTCAGGCTACCGTACCGCGCGCCACCGCGTTTCTCGCGGATTCCGCTGCCTGATGCCGCGCTGCCTGCGCCGCTTTCAATTCCCGGCTGATGTTGAGCACCGATGACTGAATCAGCGTGAAGCAAGTGCGCAGGTAGGACGGCCCCTTGCGGTGCGGATCGTGGAGATGCAGCCGCTGCGGCCGCGACCAGTAGCCCAGCAGCGCCACGCGTTCGGCCGGATAACCCTGGCGCACCAGGTAGTGGGCATGGCGCAACTCCATCACCAGGTACAGGTCGCCGGCGGAGGGCTCGAACAGCGGCATGTCCAGGCTGTGGTGGTTGTCCAGGTTCACGCCCATCTCGAAGGCCACTCTCTGCACCATGGCCACCGGCGCTTGGCCGCTGACGGCACACAGCCCGAAGGAGGCGGCCGGCAGGCCCGCCTGCTGTGCCACCGCCTGTGCGAAGGCGCTGCGCATGAGATTGGCCAAGCACACGAAAACGAGCCTATCCACTTGGGATAAATCGGGTCGTGTAAATTTCACGGCCGATCCTGTCAAATAGTCCACGTTGGCCAGCAGCAGGCGAACCAGCCCCTTGAAACCGCCGAAATTGCGCCGCAGCAGTGCCGTCAAGCGCTGGCCGGCCCCTTCGGGGTCCTGGAAATCTTGTCTGGATGCTGGAGCCATATTTCCAGGTCAATGAAATGTCGCTGCAATGAACCGGATTGTGGCATGCGGATCTCTGGGCGGGATTTCCTGCCAGGCCAGCGCTTCGGCACCGAGCGGCGCCAGGCCCTGTTGCTGGCGCACCTTGTCGCGGCGCGCGTTCACTAGGATGAACTCCCGGCAGGTGCCGGAGCGCTGTTCATCGATGAAGTGCTCCACCGCTCCCCTATATCGCCCCGCGGCGCCACGCCGCGCGACTTCCACTGCTCCATGCCGCGCATGGCCATGAAGTGCGGCGTGTCGGTAACCGCCAGCACAAGCGGAACGCGGCCCTCGTGATGGGCATCGGTCTGGGCCCGGTAAAAACCGGCTCGGAAATTGGCGCGGCAGGCGCCGCATTTGAAGCACGGGCGTCCCATATTCGAAAGCTTATTGACAGGATTCGATGCCGAAAAATGTGCGGAAGCGCAGGTCATGGCGGCGTGGACGCTTCTACCGGGCGGCCCGGGATGCTGCCGGCCCCGGCTTCCTCCAGCACCGCCATCAGCCGCCGAAGCGCCGGTGAGGCGTCGCCGTGCCACACCAGGTGCGTGCGGTTGCGCCGCACGGCCTCGGGCAGTTCGTGCATCGCCACGTCGTCCGAGGCGCGTAGCGACTCCAGCACCGAGCGCGGCACGATGGCGCAGCCCGTGCCCGCCGCCACGCAGGCAATGATGGCCGGGTAGCTCGCGAACTCCAGCACGCGCTCAGGCAACAGGTCGGCACTGCCGAACCAGTCCTCCAGCCGCTTGCGGTAGGAGCAGCCCTGGCTGAAGGCCAGGAGGGTGCCGCGCGCCAGGTCCGCCGCGTGCGCCACCGGTGGGTGGTCGCGGGCCGTGACCAGCACCAGCTCCTCGTCGAACACCGGCCGCGCGTTGAGCCCCGGCGCGCTGAAGGGCTCGCTCACGAAGGCCGCTTCCAGCCGGTAGTCCGCCACTTTGCGCAGCAGCGCGCCGGTGGTGCCGGTGGACAGCTCGATGACCACGCCCGGGTGCAGCCGGTGGTAGCGCGACAGGACCGACGGCAGCCGGCTGCCCGCCGTGCTCTCCAGCGAGCCAAGCCGCAGCGGTCCCCGCGCCGGCCCCGTGCGCAGTGCCGTCTCGACCTCATCGGCCAGCCGCAGCAGCCTCTCGGCGTGTACCAGCAGCCCCTCTCCCTCCGCGGACAGCACCAGCGAGCGGCCCTGGCGCCGGAACAGCGCCACGCCCAGTCGCTCCTCCAGCTGCTTGATGCGTGTGGTCACGTTGCTCTGCACCCGGTTGAGCTGTGCGGCGGCGCGCACCACGCCGCCTTCGCGCACCACTGTGCGAAAGATCTCCAGCGATTCCAGGTCCAGGCTTCTCATGCAGAGAATGGTAGTTCTCGATAATTCATTTGTGCAGATGGAACGGAGCGGCTCCAATGGCCGACATGGATTCCGCCTCTCCTTCCCCGCTTCCCACGCGAGCCCCTGAGCCGGCCGCCGCGATGCCGGCTTCGACCACAAGCCCGGCGCTCTGGCCGGTGTGCCTGGCCGGCGCGCTGGCGCTGGCGGTGGCCATGGGCATCGGGCGCTTCGCCTTCACGCCGCTGCTGCCGCTGATGCAGCGCGAAGGCGCCATCGGCAGCGCGCAGGGCGCGGCGCTGGCGGCGGTCAACTACGCCGGCTACCTGCTGGGCGCGCTCACGGCCGCGCGGCTGGCGGGCCGGCCGCGGCGGCTGGTGCTGGGCAGCCTGGCCGGGACGGCGCTGGTGACGGCCGGCGCCGCGCTGCTGCAGGGCTTCGCGGCCTGGCTGCTGCTGCGCGGCGCGGCCGGCGTGCTCAGCGCCTGGGTGATGGTGGGTGTGAGCGCCTGGGCCATCGCGGCGCTGGCGCGCGGCGGCCGGCCGGAATGGAACGGCTGGGTCTACGCCGGCGTGGGGCTGGGCATCGTCGCCGCCGGTGGCCTGAGCTGGTGGCGCGCGGCGGACGGCGCCGCGGCGCTGTGGCTGGAGCTGGGCCTGCTGGCCCTGCCGGCCGTGGCGGCGGTGGCCTGGGCCTGGAAACCCGGGAGCGAGCCGCGCCCCGCCGCGGTGCCCGCCCAGGCACGGCCGGCGGGCCGGGTGCCGCCCGGGACGGCTGGACTGGTGTTCGCCTACGGCAGCTTCGGCTTCGGCTACATCCTGCCCGCCACGTACCTGCCGGCCATGGCGCGCGAACTGGTGGACGACCCGGGCCGCTTCGGCCTGGCCTGGCCGGCTTTTGGCCTCGCCGCGGCGCTCTCGACGCTGGTGGCCGGGCGGCTGCTCAAGCGCTTCAGGCTGCTGGACCTCTGGGCCGGCTGCCATGCGCTGATGGCGCTGGGCGTGCTGCTGCCGCTGCTCAGCCGCTCCGGGCTGTCCATCGCGCTGGCGGCGCTGGCGGTGGGCGGCACCTTCATGGTGGCGACCATGGCCGGATTGCAGCTCGCCCGTGCCCGAGCCCCCCACGATCCCGCGCCGCTGCTGTCGCGCATGGTTGCCGCCTTCGCCACCGGCCAGATCGCCGGCCCGCTGGCGGCGCTGGGCGTCTCCCACCTGGCGGGCGGCAACGGCATCGGTCCCACGCTGGTCCTGGCGGCCCTGCTGCTGCTCGGCACCGCCATCTGGCTGCATCGCCAACCGGCACAGCGCGGGGCCTGAACGCGGCCGGCGCCGCGGCGCCGCGCCTCAGGCCGCCGCGGCGCTGGGCTCCAGCACCGGCGCCGGGTCCACGTGGCGCGGCACCAGTTCGAAGCCTTCGACACGGCCCTTGTCCAGCCGGATCGCCAGCCGTATGGGCTTGAGCACCGTGGCCCCCCGCGACACCGACTCCACCAGTACCTTGCCCACCTCCGCGAGCTGCGTGCGGGTGTTCTCGAACGCGTGCTGGGCGAAGACCTTCATGGCGGCCTTGCGGTGCCCCAGTGTCTTGTCGTCGGAGAGCGCGTCGTCCAGGCTTTCAAGCTTCTCGACCAGGGCTTGCCGCTGCTGCTCGAACTCGCTGCCCAGCTCCGGCGTCCGCGTGGCCTGCACGATGGCGGCGCTGCGGCGCTGCAGCGCCTGCGCATCCTGCGAGAACAGGGCCTCGAACTGCAGGCACGCCAGCCGTGCCTGCACGGTCCACACGAACTGCTTGCGCGTCGCGTCCACGGCCTTCACGTGGTCGGACAGGGCCTTGAACATCTCGTCCGGGTCGAACTCGCCGGCGCAGTGGATGTGCTTGGTGTGCTGGTTGAGCGCCCGGTGCAGCTGCACCAGCTCCTCCTGCACCTTGACCAGGCGGTTTTCGATGGCCTCCATCTCGGTCACCAGCGCCGGCGGCAGGTGGCCGCGCCGCACGGCGCCCAGCACCTTGTCGAGCAGGAAGCTCGCGGCTTCGCCCAGGGTGGCCTTGAGCTCCGCGCTCTGCGGCTCGCGCACCTCCGTCAGGCCCTTGCCCAGCTCCACCAGCATGGTGTGGATGCCGTCCAGGTAGTGCTGCCCCGCCAGCGCCGTGGCCGTGGCCGCCACGGCCGAGGCCGGCAGCGGGGCCAGCGGCGACAGGTTGCGCACGCGCGACTGCTCGATCACCTTGCCGCCGGCGCCGCGCAGCATGACCTGCAGCGTGTCGCCGTTGCGGCTGGCCGCCACCGGGCCGTTGAGCACCACCTCCATCAGCTGGCCTTCCGCGATGCCCGCGTGCGTGAGCACCGCCGGCGAGGCCTGCAGCACGGCCTTGATGGCGGCCAGCTTGCTCTCCGAGCTGCGGATGGCGCTGCGCGTGAAGCGGGCCAGCCGCTGGATTTCGAGCTTCTTGACGCCCAGCACCATCTTGCCGTCGCTGGTGCAGAAGTAGAGCTGCGTGGGCTGCAGCTCCTCGGCGCTGATGTCCTGCGCCGGGCGGGTGGGGGCAGCGGCCGGCTCGCGCGCCTCGGTCGGCACATGCGAGGGGCCGCCGGGTTCGGACAGCAGGGCCTTCAGCTCATGCAGCTGCGTCAGGACCTGGTCCGTCTTGCGGGAAAGGCGGAAAACGGCAACGCCAAGGACCGGGGTCGCAATGAGCAGGGCAAGGGTGGCGGCGTCCATGGCGAGCGAACTTTGTTCTTGGAATGACGACGGATCCGGTGCGTCCGCACAAGGCACCGGGACGCGACCCGGCCGAACCGGGCACAGCAAAGGCGCGATCCTGCCCGGGCATTCGCAATGTGACAAGTCGTTTCTTCAAGTTTGAAACCGTTTCGGGCTTCAAACCAGCGGCATTTCAGGCCGGCGAGTGCCGGCAGCCGCCCACCAACTGGGCCTGCATCTCGTCTACTGCGGTTTTGCCCACCACGTCCACGGCGCAGCCCGCGCCGGCGGCCATGGCGGCGAAGCGGGTGTCGAGCACGCCCGTGTCCACCAGCTCCCGCAGCGAGGCCAAGGGCGGCGGCGCGCAGCTCTTGACCACCACCAGCCGCTCGGCGTTGAGCCGCATCGCCAGCCACAGCGCCAGGCTGTCGGCGGTGACGTCCCAGCTCGTGAGCTCGTCGGCGTGCTCGCGCAGCAGCTCCAGCGGCATCCATAGCGCGGTGTGGCCCGCACGCAGCGCGCGGCGGATGTCGGCGTCGCGTACCGCCACCTGCAGCGTGGGGCGCAGCGCGCGCAGCAGCAGCGCGCTCTGCCCCATGCCCAGGATGGCCATGTTGTGGGCCGCAAGGTCGTCGAAGCCCCACTGGGACTGCGTCTGCCGCACCTGGTCCACGAAGGGGCCGCCGCCGGGGACGATGACCACGCGCCCGCGGCCCAGCGAGGCGAGCAGCTCCAGCCAGCGCTGCAGCAGCACCGGGTCCGACTGCAGGCTGCCGCCAAGCTTGACGACCCACATCTCAGCCGCGCTCCTGCTCCAGCAGCAGGCCCACGGCCACCGCGGGTGCGCACACCTGCGCCAGCCGGATCGCCGACGGCATCGCGCGCGCGTCCAGCCTCACCACCTGCGAGGCGAAGAAGAGGCACGGGCGCTGGCGCGCCGCCGCCAGCTTCTCCACCAGGAAGCCGCCGCAGCCCGCCGCCACCAGCGGCGCATCGGCCGGCAGCCCGGCGGCGGCCAGCACGCGGTCGAGGTTGCGCCCGATCTCGTTGAGCTGCTCGGCGCGCCAGGCGCGCGCGAAGTCCAGCCAGGCCTCGTCCCCGGCTTCCTGCGCGTCGCGGCCCACCATGCGCGCCAGGCGCCGCCGCGTGCCCAGGGCGTCCTTGGGTCCGTGGTCGGCCGCCGGATGCTGGTCGTGCGCGGCGTCGAGCTCGCCCAGCAGCCGGTACACGTCCGCCGTGGTGGCGAAGAGCTCGTTCATCACGTTGTGCGGCCGGCCCTCGAAGTCGATGCGCCGCGCCAGCGCGCACAGCGGCGTGCGCGTGGCGCCCTGGTAGACCAGCTCGCCGCTGGCCAGGCGCTGCGCGTCGCTGCGGCCCTGCGCCGCAGGCCGGCCGTGGCGCAGCGGGATCAGGTCGCAAGTGGTGCTGCCGATGTCCACCAGCAGCCCCTGCACCACGCGCCGTGCCGCCAGCTGCGCGGTGGCGAGCCAGTTGGCCGAGGCGATGGCTTCCCATTGCGCCGCTACCTGGCCGGCCGCGACGAAGCCCTGTTCGCCGGCCCAGAAGTGCAGCCCGATGCCCGGCTGCAGCGCCATGTGCTCGGCGATGCGGCGCACGCCCTCGGCGCGGGTGGCGAACAGGTCGGCCATCTCGCCGGTCATGGTCACGGCGTGCTGCGCGCGGTGCATGTCCGGCCAGCGCGCGCGCGCCTGCGCCAGCACGGCATCGAGCCGGTCCAGGCCTTCCCACAGCGGGCAGGCCCACTGGGCGGCGTCGCGCAGCCGGCCGTTGTCGATCCAGGCGGCCTTGACGTGCGCGCCGCCGATGTCCCAGCCGATCACGCCCGATTCAGGCCGCATGCAGCACCTCCAGGCGTGCGAAGGGCTCCAGCGCCTCCAGCGCCAGGCGCCGGCCCAGGCGCTGCGACAGGCCCACGAAGGCGCTGGTCAGCCGCGGGTTGACCTCGATGAGCACCGGCCCGCGCACCGGGTGCCAGACCAGGTCGATGCCCACGCACCCCCGCAGCCCCGGCAGCGCCAGCGCCACGTCGCGCGCCAGGCGCTGCAGCAGCGCGGCGCGCGCGTCGTCCAGGCCGATGGCGCCGTGGCACACGCCGCTGAAGTGCACCGCCCCGTCGGCGGCCAGGCGCAGCTGCTGGCGGTTGACGCTCAGCAGCTCGGTGCGCTGGCGGCCGCACAGCAGCGACAGGCTCATGGCCTCGCCCTCGACCCAGGGCTCCAGCGTGGCGCTGGCGTTCATGCGCTGGCGCTGGCGCAGGTCGGCCTTGGCGTCGGCCAGGGCGTCATGCACGCGGGTGTGCAGGGCGCCGGCGCCGTCATCGGGCTTGACCACCCAGCGCGTAGCTTCGCGGGCGCTGCAGGCGTCCAGCGGCGTGGGCAGGCCGTGGCGCGCCAGGTGCTCCAGCGTGGCGAGCTTGCTGCTGGCCACGCGGATGGCGACGCTGTCGCAGCCGATCCAGCGCATCGGACCCACCAGCTTGCGCATGCACCCCAGCAGCCCGCCGGTCTCGGGCGCGACGATCCAGCTCAGGTCGTGCGACGCGGCCTGGCGCAGCACGAAGTCGTGCGGGGATTCCTGCTCGCGCGGCCGCGCCCAGTGCACGCCGGCCATGGCCGGCACCGGCCCGCTGCCAGTGGCGGCGCTCACGCGCAGCCAGGGCACGTCCGCAAGGTCTTCCAGCAGCGCATCGCGCATGGCGATGCCCTCCTCCAGCAGCTCCTCGTCGTCGCCGTCCTCGCCGCCGACCAGTCCACCACCGCTGAGATACTCGTATACGAAGACACGCTGCGTTCGCATGGAATCAATACTCCTCATTCCCGTCATCGACCTGCTCGACGGCCACGTGGTGCGCGCCGTGCGCGGCGAGCGCGCGCGCTACCGCCCCATCGAGTCGGCCCTGTGCCGCGGCAGCGAGCCGCATGCCGTGTCCCGCGCGCTGTGCGAGCACACCGCCTCCGGACTGCTTTACGTCGCCGACCTGAACGGCCTCACCGGCCGCGCGCCGCAGACCGCGCTGCTGGCCTCGCTGCTGCAGGCGCTGCCCGGCGTGACGCTGTGGCTGGACGGCGGCTTCAGCGGCCTGCCGGCGGCGCAAGCCGTGCTGGACGCCCTGGGCGAGGCGGCGCCGCGCGTGCGCCCGGTGTTCGGCACTGAGTCCTTCCAGCGCCCCGCCGACTTCGAGCGCTGCTTCCCGGCGCCCGGCGGCGCCACGGCCGACAGCGCCGCCGCCCCGGCGCTGCAGGGCCTGCTGTCGCTGGACCGCCGCCACGAGGCGCCCATGGACCCGGCCGGCGCCTGGCAGCGCCCGGGGCACTGGCCGCGCGAGCTGATCGTGATGACGCTGGACCGCGTGGGCGCGGACGCCGGGCCGGACCTGCGGACCCTGGCCGACGTCCAGTCCCAGGCGCCGCACGCCCGGCTCGTCGGCGCCGGCGGCATCCGCGGCGAGGCGGACCTGAAGGCCGCGCAGGCCGCCGGCGCCGCCGGCTGGCTGGTGGCCAGCGCACTGCATGACCTGAAGCTGCGCCCGCGCTGAGGCCCGCGCCAGCCGCGCGCCGCGATGCGCGGGCGGGTTGGACGGGTCGGGCGGGTGCTCCATGGCGGGGAGGTGAAACACGTTCCATGCCATGGGGCGACGACGGGTGGCGGCGTCGGCAGCGCGGTCGGTGGTGACGCCTCGGCTCTCACCCACCCCCCGCAACACAGTGTCCCAACCCCGCAGCACAGTGGGACACCCACGGGGCAACAGCCCGGCAGGACTCCCGCCTTGACGCCCCGCAGACCGCGTGGCATGCCCCTTGCGGACCGGGCCGCCATGGATGACGCCCGCGACGACCCCTCCGCCCCGGCCGCCGAAGCCCCCTGGACCTGCCCTTTCTGCACCCTGCTTTGCGACGGCTACGGTGTCGCCGCGCAGGCCGACGGCAGCCTGCAGCTCCTGGGCAGCGACTGCCCCCGTGCCCAGCGCGGCCTGGCGCAGTTCCGCGCCGCCTCGCCCGCGCCAGCCGCCACGCCGCTGGTGAACGGCGCGCCGGCCTCGCTGGAGGAAGCCGCCGCCGCCGCCGCCGCGCTGCTGCGCCGCAGCCGGCTGCCGCTGCTGGGCGGCCTGGCCACCGACGTGGCCGGCGCCCGCGCGCTGTACCGGCTGGCCGAGCGCAGCGGCGCGGTCAGCGACCACCTGCACGGCGAGGCGCTCTTCACCGCCGCGCGCGCGCTGCAGGACCGCGGCGGCTTCACCACCACGCTGGCCGAGGTGCGCAACCGCGCCGACCTGCTGCTGTGCTTCACGCGGCCCGGCGACAACTTCCCCGAGTTCTTCCGCCGCTGCGGCATCGGCGACACCTCGCTCGTGCCGCAGCGCCGCCTGGTCTACCTGGGCCTGGAGCCCGACGCCGCGCTGCAGGGCCTGCCCGGCGTGACGGTGGACGCGCTGCCGCTGCAGAACGGCGACCTGTTCACCACCGTCTCGGTGCTGCAGGCGCTGTGCGCCAACCGCCCGGTGCCGGGCGCGGACCCGGCGCTGGTGGCGCTGTCCGAGGCGCTGATCGCGGCGCACTACGCGGTGCTGGTGTGGGAGCCGGCCCGGCTGCCGGCGCAGGGCGCGCTGGTGGCGGAATGCCTGCACCAGACCGTCAACGCGCTCAACCACGTCACCCGCGCCGCCTCGCTGCCGCTGGGCGGCAACGACGGCGCCGGCACGGTGCAGCAGGTGTTCACCTGGCTCAGCGGGCTGCCGCTGCGCACGCAGGCCTCGCCGCTGGGGCTGGAGCACGACCCGCTGCGCTTCGAGGCGCGGCGGCTGCTGGCGCAGGGCGACGTGGACGCGCTGCTGTGGGTCAACGCCTTCCATCCCGAGCCGCCGCCCGAGGGCCGGCTGCCGCTGGTGCTGCTGGGCCATCCGGGCACGCCGCTGCCCGCGGGACGCGAGGTGGTGTTCATCCCGGTGGCCACGCCCGGCATCGGCCACGCGGCACACCTGTTCCGCACCGACGGCACGGTGCTGATGCCGCTGCGCGCGCTGCGCCCCGACGGGCTGCCCAGCGTGGCCGCGGCGGTGGCAGCCATCGGCAACGCCTTCGAGACGGCATGAGCGTGGATCAGGACAACAAGGCCGCGCACGGCGCGGAGGTGAGCGCATGACGGATTTCGTGCTGAGAAACGGCCATGTCATCGACCCGGCCTCGGGCCTGGACGCAGTGCAGGACCTGCACGTGCGCGACGGCCGCGTCGTGGCGCCGGACCGCGACCGTCCGCCGGCGCGGGAGTTCGACGTCGCGGGCTGCGTGGTGATGGCCGGCGGCATCGACCTGCACACGCACATCGGCGGCGGCAAGGTCAACCTCGCGCGCATGCTGCTGCCCGAGGACCACCGCCGCGGCCGGGATCCAGCGCCCAGGCCGGTCAACCCGCTGGAGCTGGACTCCTGCGGCACCTGCGCGCCCGGGACGCTTTCCACCGGCTACCGCTACGTCGAGATGGGCTACACGGCCGCCTTCGAGCCGGCCATGGTGCTGAGCAACGCGCGCCACGCGCACATGGAGATGGGCGACGTGCCCATCCTCGACCACGGCGCCTACGTGATGCTGGGCAACGAGGAGCTGCTGCTGCAGATGCTGGCCGAGGGGCAGCCCTTCGAGCGCATCCGCGACTACGTGGGCTGGGCCATCGACGCCTCCAAGGCCATGGGCGTGAAGGTGGTGAACCCGGGCGGCATCTCGGCCTTCAAGTTCAACCAGCGCCGGCTGGACGTGGACGGCACGCACACGCACTGGGGCATCACGCCGCGGCAGGTGCTCACGACGCTGTCGCGCGCGGTGCACGAGCTGGGGCTGGCGCACCCGCTGCACATCCACGCCAGCAACCTCGGCACGGCCGGCAACATCGCCTCCACGCTGGCCACCATCGACGCGCTGGAAGGCCTGCCCGGGCACCTCACGCACGTGCAGTTCCACAGCTACGGCACCGAGGGGCCGCACAAGTTCTCCTCGGCGGCGGCGCAGCTGGCGGAGGCGGTGAACGCCAACGCCAACGTCTCCATCGACGTGGGCCAAGTGATCTTCGGCCAGACCGTCACGGCCTCCGGCGACACCATGAGCCAGCTCGCCACGGCCGCGCTGGCGCATCCGCGCAAGTGGACCGGCGCCGACATCGAGTGCGTGGGCGGCTGCGGCGTGGTGCCCTTCCGCTACCGCGAGCAGAGCTACGTCAACGCGCTGCAGTGGTGCATCGGGCTGGAGCTGTTCCTGCTGATCAAGGACCCCTGGCGCGTGGTGCTGACCACCGACCATCCCAACGGCGGCCCCTTCACCAGCTACCCGCACCTGATCCGGCTGCTGATGGACAAGAGCTTCAGAGATGAGCAGCTGGCCAAGCTGCACCCGGAGGTGGCGGCGCATGCCGCGCTCAAGGACATGACGCGCGAGTACACGCTGCAGGAGATCGCCATCGTCACGCGCGCCGGGCCGGCACGGCTGCTGGGCCTGCGCGACCGCGGGCGGCTGGCGGCGGGCGCGGCGGCGGACGTCGCCGTGTACCGGCGCCAGCCCGATGCGCAGGCCATGTTCACCACGCCGGAACTGGTGTTCAAGGACGGGATGCTGGTGGCGCAGGCCGGGCGCATCACGGCCGTGCCCACCGGCGGCACGCACTTCGTGACGCCGGAGTACGACCGCTCCATCACCAAGCTGCTGCGCAACTGGTCACGGCACCACGGCAGCATCCATCCGGACCACGCGTCCATCGGCCGCGACGAGCTGTGTGCCTGCTGCAACGGCGGACGGCTGCTGCCGGCGGCGTGTTTCACCGCCGCCGAGGAGGCCGGGGCATGACGGCGGCCATCGAAGTCAACGGCGTGCTGGTGGACGACGAGTTCGCCGAGGCCTTCCCGATGAAGGGCACGCGGCTGGTGATCACCGCGCACAACGCCGAGTGGGCCCGGCACGCGGCCGTCGCGGCCACGGGCTTCGCGACCTCGGTCATCGCCTGCGGCTGCGAGGCGGCCATCGAGCGCGAGCTGGCGGCCGGGGAGACGCCCGACGGGCGGCCGGGCGTGTCGGTGCTGATCTTCTCCATGTCCGGCAAGGAGCTGGCCAAGCAGGTGGAGCGCCGTGTCGGCCAGTGCGTGCTGACCTGCCCCACCACGGCCATCTTTGCCGGTCTGGACGAAGGCGAGGCCATCGCGCTGGGCAAGAACCTGCGCTTCTTCGGCGACGGCTGGCAGGTGAGCAAGGTCATCGACGGCCGGCGCTACTGGCGCGTGCCGGTGATGGACGGCGAGTTCGTCGCGCAGGAGACGACGGCGGTGATCAAGGGCGTGGGCGGCGGCAACCTGCTGCTGGTCGCGCGCGACGTACCGTCGGCGCTGGGCGCGGCCGAGGCCGCGGTGGCGGCGATGCGGCGGGTGCCCAACGTGATCATGCCCTTCCCCGGCGGCGTGGTGCGCTCGGGCTCCAAGGTGGGCAGCAAGTACCCGGCGCTGTCGGCCTCCACCAACGATGCCTTCTGCCCGTCGCTGATCGGGCTGTCGCCGCGCAGCCAGCTGCAGCCGGGACAGGACTGCGTGATGGAGATCGTCATCGACGGCCTGTCGGAGGCCGACGTGGCCGCTGCCATGCGCGCCGGGCTGCAGGCCGCCACGGCGCGCGGTACCGGCAGCGGGCTGCTGCGCATCTCGGCGGGCAACTACGGCGGCAAGCTGGGCCCGTTCCACTTCCACCTGCACAAGCTGCTGGAGGCGGCGGCATGACCTGGACCCTCACCCTCAAGCAGCCGCCCGCCCTGCGCCTGGACCTGCGCGCCCTGCTGCCGGCGGCGCTGGCGGGCCGCTCCGTGGCGGCGGTGGAGACGCTGCCGCTGTGGCAGGGCCGGCAGTCGCTGCCGCTGGCGGAGTTCTTCCAGGTCGGGCGCGGCGACGGCCCCGAGGACCTGCTGGTGCTGGAAGGCGACCTGGCGCGTTGCGACCGCATCGGCTGGCAGCTCGCGGCCGGGCGCATCGAGGTGCGCGGCAGCGTGGGCGACCTGGTGGGCACCGGCATGAGCGGCGGCGAGATCCTGGTGGACGGGCATGCCGGGCTGCTGGCGGGCTGCGAGATGCAGGGCGGCCGGCTCACGGTGCTGGGCGACGTGGGCGACTTCGCCGCCGCGCCGCTGCCCGGGAGCATGGAGGGCGTGCGAGGCGGCGTGCTGCTGGTGCACGGCTGCGCCGGCGCGCGGCTGGCCGACCGCATGCGCCGCGGCCTGGTACTGGTGCACGGCGACGCGGGCGACTTCGCCGCCTCGCGCCTGGTGGCGGGCACGGTGGCGGTGGGCGGCACCGCGGGTTTGCACCCCGGCTTCCACATGCGCCGCGGCACGCTGCTGTGCGCGGGCGGCGGCGTGGCGGCGACGCCGAGCTTCGTGCCCACGCGGCATGAGGTCGGGGTGATCTGGCAGCTGCTGGCGCGCTCGCTGGCCGGCTACGGCGGCGCCTTCGACGGGCTGCCTGCGCGGCGCGTACAGCGGCTGGCGGGCGACGTGGCGACCGGCGGGCGGGGCGAGATCCTGCTGCCGCAGTGAAGCGAATTCAGCAAACAGTCAACGAAGACGGGAACGGACCATGAGCAAGAACTACCTCTTCCACGCCGGCGAAGCCACGGTGCTGGCGGCCGAGGGCCAGTACACGGACGCGATGCCGGAGATCCTCATCGGCCGCACCGACGGCCCGGTGGGACAGGCCTTCGCCAACATGATGGCCCAGAGCAAGGGCCACACCGCGATGTTCGCCATCCGCGCCTGCAACCAGCTCGTGCGCCCGGCCACGATGCTGGTGCCGAAGGTCACGCTCAAGGACATGGCCAACATCGACCTCTTCGGCGGCGTGGTGCAGTCGGCCACGGCCGACGCGGTGGTGGACTGCCTCATCGAGGGCGTGATCCCGAAGGACCTTGCCAACGACCTCTGCATCATCTCCCTGGTGTGGATCGACCCGCGCTGCGCCACGCACGCGCAGCTCGACAAGAAGGACATGTACCGCACCAACTACGAGGCCACCAAGCTGGCCATCCGGCGCGCGCTCAACAACGAGCCCACGGTGCAGGAGCTGATCGCAAACCGCCACACCGTCAAGCACGACATGGACGACTGGAGCTGAGTGCGGCACGCGCGCGACAGGGGTTCATGCCCGGGCTGGGCAGTCTGCAGCGCGCGGCGCAAGACTGCGCGCTGCGGCGGCGGTCCACGGTGCGATTCCCGCTCCATGCCGCGGCGCGAGGAGGGATCTGATGACGAAATGGCGCAAGTCCACGGCCGACACGGTCTACAGCCCCGAGGAGATCGAGGCGCGGCTCAAGGAGGAGCTGCCCGCCTGGTACTACGAGGACGGCTGGATCCGCCGCAAGTACAAGACCAGCGGCTGGAAGTCCACGCTGATGGTGGTCAACACGGTGGGGCAGCTCGCCGAGGCCGCCTGGCACCACCCGGACCTCACCGTGTCCTACGCCTTCGTGACCGTGAAGCTCATGAACCATGCCGCCAAGGGCGTGACGGACAAGGACTTCGCCCTGGCGCACAAGATCGAGGAGGTGCTGATGTGGCAGCCGGGCAAGGACGAGGAGTCGCCGCTGGACGGCACGCCCGATGACCCGCGCTTCAAGCACCTCAAGTACGACTGACGCCATGGCAGCTTCCCGGCGCCTGGCGCTGTTCGATCTGGACCACACGCTCATCCCCTTCGACAGCGGGCGCGAGTGGCTGCTGTTCCTGGTGGAGCGCGGGGCCCTGGAGGCCGCCGCCGAGCGGCGCTACCTGGAGTCCTGCCGCAGCTACCTGGCCGGCCGCGCCGGGCTCGAAGCGCTGCATCGCGCGGTGGTCGCGCCGGTGAGCACCGTGGCCGAGGCGCAGCTCGCGCGCTGGGGCCGCGAGTTCGAGGAGCACGTGGCGCGGCGCGTGCCGCGCGGCACGCTGGCGCTGGTGGCGCGGCACCGCGAGGCCGGCGACCGCTGTGCCATCGTCACCGCCACCACGCGGCTGGTGGCCGAGCCCTTCGCGCGGCTGTTCGGCGTGCCGCACGTGCTGGCCACCGAGGCGCGCCGCGTGGGCGGCTGGCTCACCGGCGACATCGAAGGCGAGCCCTGCCACCGCGAGCACAAGCTCACGCACGTGCGGCGCTGGCTGGCGGCCGAAGGGCTGGCGCTGCAGGACTTCGAGCGCAGCTGGTTCTACTCCGACGCCGCGGGCGACCTGCCGCTGCTGGAGGCGGTGACCGATCCGGTGGCGGTACGCCCCGACGACCGCCTGCGCGCCGTGGCGCGCGAGCGCGGCTGGCCGGTGCTGGGGACGGCGGATGTGGCGTTCTGAGCCCATCGCGCTGCTGGGCCGTGCCGCAGCGGCCACGGCGCTGCTCCTGTGCGCCCACGCCGCGCAGGCCGCCTCCGCCTTCGCCTACATCACCAACCAGGGCAGCCACGACGTGAGCGTGGTGGACATCGCGCAGCGCCGCGTGGTGGCCACGGTGCCGGTGGGGCGCTCGCCCGCGGGCGTGGCGGTGGCCGGGGACCGCGTCTTCATCACCAACCCCGACAGCCGCGAGCTGGCGGTGATCGAGCTGGGCAGCACGCGGATGCTGGGCACGCGTGCGGCGGGCGAGCAGCCGCTGGGCATCGCCGCGGCGCCGGACGGGCGCCAGGTCTGGGTGGCCGACTGGCAGGGGCAGCGGCTCATCGGCTTCGACACCCGCAGCCTGGAGCGCGTGGGCGAGATCGCCCTCGGGCGCACCCCGTCGGGCGTGGCGGTGTCGGCCGACGGCGCCACCGCCTACGTCGCCGAGCGCGACGACGACGTGGTGGCCGTGGTGGACCTGCCCGCGCGGCGCGTGAAGGCGCGCGTGGTCGTGGGCAAGCACCCCTTCGCGCTGCTGCTGGACGAGCCGCGCGGGCGGCTGCTGGCGCTCAACGTGCAGGGCGACGACATGAGCGTGGTGGACCTGGCGGCGCTGCGCGAGACCAAGCGCGTGCCGCTGGGCCGCGCCCCCTACGGCGCGGCGCTCTCGGCCGACGGCGCGCGGCTGTTCGTCACCAACCAGCACGAGGACACGGTGAGCGTGCTGGACGCGCAGAGCTACGAACTGCAGCTGCGCCTGGAGGGCTTCGGCCATCCCGAGGGCGTGGCGGTGCAGGGCGAGGAGCTGCTGGTCGTCAACTGGATGGACGACGAGCTCTCGATACTGGACGTGGCCAGCGGCAAGGAGCGCGCGCGCATCCGCACCGGATCGAATCCCCGCGGCTTCGGCGCCTTCGTGGCGACGGGGCCCTGATTCCCAAACCAACGACGCACACACAAGGAGACATGCCCGTGCACCACAGATCGTTCCGACCCCTGCTCGCCCTGGGCCTGGCCGCGGCCCTGGCCGGCGGCGCCCAGGCCCACGGCCCGACGCGGCAGAAGGTCGTCGAGAAAGTCACCATCGAGGCCCCGGCCGCGGCGGTGTGGGACAAGCTGAAGAACTTCGACGCGCTGCAGCAGTGGCACCCGGCCGTGGCGGCCAGCCCGGCGTCGCAGGGCAACACGGTGGGCTCGGTGCGCACCATCGCGCTCAAGGGCGGCGGCGAGATCGTCGAGACGCTGGAGAGCTACAGCGACGAAGGCCGCAAGTACAGCTACCGCGCCAAGGACGGCGGCGCGCTGCCGGTGAGCAACTACACCTCCACGATCCAGGTCAGCCCCGAGGGCGACAGCAAGTCGGTGGTGGAGTGGCGCGGCGCCTTCTACCGCGCCTTCCCCGGCAACGATCCCCCGGCGGACAAAAACGACGAGGCGGCGCTCAAGGCCGTCACGGGCGTGTACCAGTCGGGGCTGGCCAACCTCAAGAAGATGGCGGAAGGGCGCTGAGGCCATGCGCGCGCGCCTGCTCGCCGGCTGGGTGGCTGCGGGTGCCGCGCTGCTGACGGCAGCCTGCGCGCCGCTGCCCGGCGCCACCGGCTCCGGCGCGGCGCCTGCCACGGCTGCAGCGGGGGCTGCGGCGCCGGCGAGCGCCCTGCAAACCCTCGCTCCTGGCGTCTACCTCCTCCTCGGCCGCCACGCCGTCTGGGACGCGGCGCACGCCCAGGTGGCCAACACCGGCTTCGTGCTCGGCAGCCGCTGCGCGGCGGTGATCGACAGCGGCGGCAGCCTGCAGCACGGGCGCGAGCTGCTGGCGGCGCTGCGCTCGGTGAGCGCGCTGCCGGTGTGCTTCCTGGTCAATACCCACGTGCACCCGGACCACGTCATGGGCAACGGCGCCTTCGCCACCGCCAACGGCGGCCGGCCGCCGCAGATCGTGGGACACCTGAAGCTCGCGTCGGCGCTGGCCGCGCGCGGGCCCTACTACCTGCGCGCGCTGGAGCGCGAGGGGGCGGCCGAAGTGCCGCAGCGCATCCCGCCGCCCACGATGGCGGTGGCCGACCAGATGGAGCTGGACCTGGGCGGACGCACCCTGGCGCTGCGCGCCTGGCCCACCGCCCACACCGACGCGGACTTGACCGTGCTGGACACCGCTTCCGGCACGCTGTGGCTGGGCGACCTGGCCTTCGACGGCCACCTGCCCGTGCTCGACGGCAAGCTCGTCGGCTGGCAGCAGGTGCTCCAAGCGCTCGCCCGCGAGGGCGGCGTGCGCCGCGCCGTGCCGGGCCACGGCCGGGTCATGGACGACTGGCCGGCCGGCCTGGCGCCCACGGCCGGCTACCTGGCGGACCTGCGCCGCGAGGTCGAGGCCGCGCTGGGAAAAGGCCTGAGCTTGACCGAAACTCTGGAGGCCACCCGCTTGCCCGGACAATGGCAACTGGCGGAGGACTTCCACCGCCGCAACCTCACCACCGCCTACGCCGAGCTGGAGTGGGCGCGCTGACGAGGCCCCCAACCTCCCAGGAGGTCGCCATGAAGCTGTCATCCCTACACCGGCGCCACGTGCTGGGCCTGCTGCTGGCCGCGCCGGCCGCCACGCGGGCGCAGTTGCGCTCGGCCGAGGAGCTGGAGAACAACCCGCGCTGGCTGCAGCAGCGCGAGGCGCTGT
The DNA here is from genome assembly GCF_000430725.1 of Azohydromonas australica DSM 1124. Classification (GTDB taxonomy): domain Bacteria; phylum Pseudomonadota; class Gammaproteobacteria; order Burkholderiales; family Burkholderiaceae_C; genus Azohydromonas; species Azohydromonas australica. The sequence continues at coordinate 159,572 of NZ_KE387204.1, read as the reverse complement.
TCGCGCGCCGCCCCATCGTCGAGGACGAGGCGCTGCTGTCGCTGCAGGCGCCCGTGCGCGCCGAGGACGCCGCCGTGGTGCCCATCGGCGTGCGCGCGGGCTTCGCCCAGGGCCAGGGCGCCCGCGTGCGCCGCCTGGTGCTGGTCATCGACAACAACCCCTCGCCGCTGGCGGCGATGGTGGATTTCGGCCCCGCCAGCGGACGCGCCGACCTGGAGACGCGGGTGCGCATCGACGAGTACGGCTTCGTGCGCGCCATCGCCGAGCTCGACGACGGGCGCCTCGTGATGAGCAAGCGCTTCGTCAAGGCCTCCGGCGGCTGCTCAGCGCCGCCGGGCAAGGACGCCGAGGCCGCGCGCGCCGCGCTGGGCCGCATGCGGCTGGCGGTGCAGGAGGACGCGCCGCCCGGGCAGCCGCTGCGCGCGCAGCTCATGGTCAGCCACCCCAACGACTCCGGGCTGGTGATGGACCAGGCCACGCGACTCTTCACCAAGGCGCAGTACGTGCGGAACATCGAGCTGGCCTACGCCGGACAGCGGTTGCTGTCGGCGCAGGTGGACTTCTCGCTCAGCGAGAACCCGCACCTGCGCTTCTGGCTCCGGGCCGAGCCGCGAGGCGGCGAGCTGCTGGCGCGCGTGGACGACACCGAGGGCCGCCACTTCGAGCAGCGGCTGCAGCTCGCGGCCTGAAGGGAGCGCGATCCTGGTTCTCTCGACCTCCTCCCTGGATCTCGCCGCGCGCGAACCCGAGCGCGGCCGCCGCCGTCGCTTCCTTGCACTGGCCGCGCTGGCGCTGCCCGGCGCGGCGCGGGCGGCGGCCGACGATGGCGCTGCCACTGCCTCCGCCGCTTCCATCTCCCGTCCGCCGCCCGCGCGCTACGGGGCGCCGCGCGAAGTGGCGCCGGGCGTGTTCGTGCTGCCGGGCAGCCTGGAAGGCCCCGAGCCGACGAACCAGGACGCGGTGGGCAACCTCGGCCTCATCGCCACGCCCGCCGGGCCGGTGATGGTGCAGACCGGCGGCTCGTACCGGCTGGCGCGCTGGGCGCTGGACCAGGCACGGCGGCTCACCGGCCGCCGGCCGGTGCTGGCCATCGTCACGCAGGCGCGGCCGGAGTTCCTGATGGGCGGCACCGCCTTCGAGGAAGCCGGCGTCCCGGTGCTGGCGCACGCCGCCACGGCCGAGCTCATGGCTCAGCGCTGCAACGAGTGCCTGCGCCGGCTGCGCGCCGACCTGGGCGAGGCCGTGATGCGCGGCACGCGGCTGGTGCTGCCGCAGCGGCGCATCAGCGGCGACCTGGCGCTGGAGCTGGGCGGGCGCCGCATCGAGCTGCTGCACCGCCCCGGCCACACTGCGGGCGACCTGGTGGTGCTGGACGCGCGCAGCGGCGCGGGCTTCGCCGGCGCGCTGGTGCCCGCCGGGCGCATTCCCGAGCTGGACCCCGGGCGCGAGGCCGCGCCCTGGCGCGCCGCGCTGCGGCAGCTGGCGCGGCACGAAGGGCTGCGCACGCTGGTGCCCGGCTACGGCGAAGCCGGCGCGGCGCCGGCGCTGATCGAGGCGGCCGGCGCCTACCTCGCGGCGCTGGACACCGAGGTGCAGGCGCTGCTGGACGCCGGCGCCGACCTGCTGGAGGTGCAGCGCCGCGTCGAGCTGCCGGCCTGGCGGCACTGGGCGCGCTACGACGCGTTCCACCGGCGCAACGTGCAGCGCCAGTACCTGGCGGCCGAGCTGCGCTGGCTGGGCGCCGCGGAGCCCGCCGCGCCGCGCTGAGCCGGGCGGCGTCCCGTGTACTGGGTCTGGCGGGGCGGCCGGTGTTGGCTGGCAACCACAAATTGTCCCTGTGATTTACTGGGTTGAACGTGCGCTTTCCGCAACCGGTGGTCTGGGTCGGCGTGGGCGTGCCTACGTGCCAACCCTGATGCGGCGGCCGGCGCCGGCGTGGTTGAGGGCGCAAGCGACGGCATGAGCCCGCGGCCCGGCACCGTGCGGGCCGCCGCGGGCCCGGAGTGCTGCTACCAGCCGCCACATCGCTTCAAGCTGAAGCAACTGTGCGCGCGCCAAGCCGGTGGAAACCCTGGACGGCGGAGGAACAGGGCGCCGCCGACACTGCCTCTCGCCGAGACGCCGGGCCGGCACACGCAAGCTGCGTGGCGTGCCCGGTGCCGGTGCGGCCGCGGCGCAGCGGCCGGCCGCGCCCATGCATTCCACTACGAGGAGACCCTCCATGAAAAAGACCGTCCTGAAGCTCAGCCTGATTGGCGCCGCCATCGCCGTACTGGCCCCCGTGGCGCAGGCCCAATCGAACGTGACGCTGTACGGCCGTGTGGACCTGGGTGTGCAGCACAGCACCAAGACCGTGCCTGTCGCCGGGCCCGCCACGGCCAACGCCGGCAGCCTCACCGAGCTCTACAACGGCGGCATCCTGCCCAGCATCTGGGGTCTGCGCGGCACTGAAGACCTGGGCAACGGCCTGAGCGGCTTCTTCAACCTGGAAAGCCACATCAACGCCGACAACGGCACCACCACGGGCGGCCTCTTCCGTCGCCAAGCCAACGTCGGCCTCAAGGGCAGCTGGGGTGCGGTGGCCCTGGGCCGCCAGTACTCGCCGGCCATCCTGGCGCACCTGGGCACCGACCCGCGCGGGTTCAAGGAGCAATTCAGCATGCTCTACCCGTATGCCTTCAACCAGAACCCCAATGGGGCCCCTGCCGGCGGCGGTGCTGGCGCCAATGACCTGGGCGTGTTCCTGGGCAACGCGATTTCCTACACCGGCAGCTTCGGCCCGGTGAACGTGGGTGTCGCCTACGCCTTCGGCGAGCAGACCACCAGCAAGAGCGACGGCAGCACCGTGGTAATCGGCGGCTCCTACACGGGCCCGGTCACGGTGTCGGCTTCGTACCAGCAGATCAAAGCCAACAGCGGTGCTGGCGAGACCAAGCAGTACGGCCTGGGCGGCGCGGTGCCGTTGGGTGCCTTCAAGATCAAGGCGCTCTACCTGAAGAACAAGAGCGATGGCAACGTGCTGAACCTGGGTGCCCTCCGGCCCACGACCGAAGTTGATGCCTGGGGCGTGGGCGGCGATTTCTCGTGGGGTGCCAACACCACGACCCTGGCTTACTACCTGGCCAAGGACAAGAACTTCAGCGCGGACAAGACCAAGACTCTGGTGCTGAGCAACGACTACGCCCTGTCCAAGCGCACGACGCTGTACGCACAGATCGCGTATGCCGATACCGAAGCCGGCGCCACCAACCTGACCAACATCATGGTCACGCCGGGCCTGCGTGGGCTGGTTCAGAACGAGAAGACCGCGGTCTTCGGCGTCGGCGTCAAGCACGACTTCTGATCCGCCTCCCGTTTCGAAGAATCTCCAGTTGGGGCGGCACCGCAAGGTGCCGCCTTTTTTCATGGCCGCGCGCGGTGGCCCGGGCGTCGGTGGCCCTGCGCCCTTCAGCGGCAGTAGCGCCCGCCGCCGAGTTCCAGGTGCAGGTGGTCGCGGTGCGCGGCGTTGTAGTCGGGGCCCAGCACGCCGTCGAAGCTGCGGCAGGCGCCGCGGTGCAGCGTGCGCAGGAAGCGCCCGGCCGGGGCCTCGGCGTCGCCCCAGTCGCGCAGCACCGTGACGCGGCGGCCGTCGCCCAGCGTGAAGCCCGCCACGTCCAGCGCATCGGCCTGGGCATGGCGGCTGCGCCGCCCGGGGCGCGCGGCGATGTCGCGGCAGGCCAGGCTGCCCAGGTGCTGCAGCCGCAACACCGGCGCGCCCAGCAGCTGCAGCGCAGCCGGCTGCACGGTGTGCCGCTCCCACAGCGCCAGCGAGACGGCGGCGCGGCAGGTGAGCAGGAAGGGCGAGTCCACGGCGAAGCGGGTGCGGGTGATGCGCACCGCGTCGGCCAGGCGGCAGCCCGGGCCGACCTCGCGGTCCGGTACCGGCGTGGACTGCAGCGGTGCCTGGGCCAGCACCGCGCGGCACAGCGCGCCGTCGCGCCCGAGGCGGGCGAGCTTCAGCGGCGTGAGCACGTTGGGCGCGTCGGCGATGCGCAGGGGCGCCCAGGGATTCCAGCGCGGCGGGATGCCGCCGCGGTCGGGCGGCGTGGGCACGATCAGCAGCAGCACGAGCAGCGCCGCAGCGCGGAAGAAGGCGGCCATGCCGCGCGGCACGGCAAGGCCGGTGCCGGCTCAGGTGTCGAGGAAGTAGCGCTTGAGCCCGGCCAGGATCATTTCCACGGCGATGGCGGTGAGCACCAGCCCCATGAGCTTTTCTAGCGCCGTGACCACCGAGTCGCCCAGCAGCCGACGCAGCCGTTCGCTGGCCCACAGCACCAGCGCGCACACCGCCATCGCCACCGTGAGCGCGCCCACCCAGTCGGGCATGCGGTCCGGCGCGCGCGAGGCCAGCAGCAGCACCGTCGCCATGGCCGAGGGGCCGGCCATCAGCGGCACCGCCAGCGGGAAGATGAAGGGCTCGCGCGCCTCGCCGGCGTACAGGTGCTGGGCCGACGCGAAGATCATGCGCATCGCGATCACCAGCAGGATCACGCCGCCGGCCACCTCCAGCGAGCGCTCCGACAGGTGCATCAGCCGCAGGAAGGCCTGGCCGCTGAACATGAAGCCCAGCAGCACGCCGAAGGCGATGGCCGACTCGCGCAGCACCACGCGCGTGCGCCGGCGCGGGTCCACGCCGCGCATCACGCTGATGAACACCGGCAGGCTGCCCAGCGGGTCCAGCACCAGCAGCAGCAGGACCAGGGCGGAAACGAAGGTGTGTTCCAAGGCTTAAGTCTTTGAAAGGTTGGGTAGCCGCAGCCCGGCGCGGCAAAGGCCCCGCCGGAACCCGGCCGCGGGGCGCGCATCCTACGATGGCCCGCCCGCCGCCCTGGTGTGCTGCGCGGCAAGGAGTCTCGCCATGACGCTGCCATTCCTGGACTTTGCCGGTGAGCTGCTGCCGCAGTCGGTGCTGCGCTCGGCCATCACGGCCGCGTGCCGCCGGCCGGAGCCCGAGGCCGTGGCGATGCTGCTCGAATCCGCCCGGCTGCCGCCGGGGCAGGCCGTGTCGGTGCTGGCGCTGGCCGCCTCGCTGGCGCGGCGGCTGCGCGAGCGCGGCGCCGGGCTCACCGCCGGGCGCGAGGGCCTGGTGCAGGGGCTCATGCGCGAGTTCTCTCTGGCCTCCCAGGAGGGCGTGGCGCTGATGTGCCTGGCCGAGGCGCTGCTGCGCATCCCCGACGACGCCACGCGCGACGCGCTCATCCGCGACAAGCTCGGCGACGGCGACTGGGGCGCGCACCTGGGGCGCAGCGGCTCGCTGTTCGTCAACGCCGCCACCTGGGGACTGCTGCTGGGCGGGCGCATGGCGGCCACGCAGCAGGCCGAGGCCGGGCTGGGCAGCGCCCTCTCGCGCGTGCTCGCGCGCAGCGGCGAGCCGCTGCTGCGCAAGGGCGTGGACTTGGCGATGCGGCTGCTGGGCGAGCAGTTCGTCTGCGGCCAGACCATCGGCGAGGCCCTCGCCCGCGCCCGCAAGCGCGAGTCCCAGGGTTTCACGTATTCCTTCGACATGCTGGGCGAGGCCGCACTGACGGCGGAGGACGCGCAGCGCTACCTCTCGGCCTACGAGCACGCCATCCACGCCCTGGGCATCGCGCTGGCCGGGCGCGACCTGCACGCGGGGCCGGGCATCTCCATCAAGCTGTCGGCGCTGCACCCGCGCTACACGCGCTCGCAGCACGGCCGGGTGATGGCCGAGCTGTACCCGCGGCTGCTGCAGCTGGCGCTGCTGGCGCGGCACCACGGCATCGGGCTGAGCATCGACGCCGAGGAGGCGGACCGGCTGGAGCTGTCGCTGGACCTGCTGCAGCGGCTGTGCGGCGAGCACATGCTCGCGGGCTGGAGCGGCCTCGGCCTGGCAGTGCAGGCCTACCAGAAGCGCTGCCCGCACGTGCTGGACTTCTGCATCGACCTCGCGCGCCGCAGCCGGCGCCGCCTGATGCTGCGGCTGGTCAAGGGCGCGTACTGGGACAGCGAGATCAAGCGCGCACAGATCGACGGCCTGGAGGACTACGCCGTCTACACCCGCAAGGCGCACACCGACGTGGCCTACCTCGCCTGCGCGCGCCGGCTGCTGGCGGCGCCCGATGCCGTCTATCCGCAGTTCGCCACCCACAACGCGCACACGGTGGCCGCCATCCAGCACCTGGCCGGCGCCTGGACGCCCGGGCGCTACGAGTTCCAGTGCCTGCACGGCATGGGCGAGCCGCTGTACGAGATGGTGGTGGCGCCGCCCATTGAGGGCGGCCTGGGACTGCCCTGCCGCATCTATGCGCCCGTGGGTACGCACGAGACGCTGCTGGCCTACCTGGTGCGGCGGCTGCTGGAGAACGGCGCCAACACCAGCTTCGTCAACCGCATCGCCGATGCCTCGATCCCGGTCGAGGCGCTGGTGGAAGACCCGGTGGCGCAGGTGGAGCGCGCGGCGCGGGCCGAGGGCACGCTGGGGTTGCCGCATCCGGCCATCCCGCTTCCGCGCGCGCTGTTCGGCGCACTGCGCCCCAACTCCGCGGGCATCGACCTGGCCAATGAGCACCGGCTGGCTTCGCTGTCAGCGGCGCTGCTGCACGGCGCGCGGCAGGCGTGGACGGCCGTGCCGCTGGTGGCGGGCCTGCCGCGCCCGGGTGACCTCCCGCAGCCGGTGCTCAACCCGGCCGACCGGTCCGACCGCGTGGGCACCGTGCGCGAGGCACGGGCGGACGAGATGGAGGACGCCCTGTCCGCCGCCGCCGCGGTGCAGCCGGCCTGGGGCGCCACGCCGCCGGCCGAGCGCGCCGCGCTGCTGGAGCGCGGCGCCGATGCGCTGGAGGACCAGCTGCAGACCCTCGTCGGCCTGATCGTGCGCGAGGCCGGCAAGACGGTGCCCGCGGCGGTGGGCGAGGTGCGCGAGGCGGTGGACGCGCTGCGCTACGCCGCGCTGCAGGCGCGCACCGCCTTGGATGCAGGCAGCCGGCCGCTGGGCCCGGTGGCCTGCATCAGCCCGTGGAATTTCCCGCTGGCCATCTTCACCGGCCAGCTCGCGGCGGCGCTGGCCGCGGGCAACGCCGTGGTCGCCAAGCCGGCGCGGCAGACGCCGCTGGTGGCGGCCGAGGCGGTGCGGCTGCTGCACGCCGCGGGCGTGCCCGGCGCGGTGCTGCAGCTGCTGCCCGGGCCGGGCGAGTCGGTGGGCCTGCGGCTGGCGCGCGACGCACGCGTGCGTGGCGTGCTCTTCACCGGCTCGACGGCCGTGGCGCGGCGGCTGCAGGCCGAGCTGGCGTTGCGCCTGGATGCGCGGGGCGTGCCGCCGCTGCTGGTGGCCGAGACGGGCGGGCTCAATGCGCTGATCGCCGACTCCTCCGCGCTGGCCGAGCAGCTCGTCCCCGACGTGCTTGCCAGCGCCTTCGACAGCGCCGGGCAGCGCTGTTCGGCGCTGCGCGTGCTGTGCCTGCAGCAGGAGATCGCCGAGCCGGTGCTGCGCATGCTGCAGGGCGCGCTGGCCGAGCTGTGCGTGGGCCGGCCCGATGCGCTGGCCACCGACGTGGGCCCGGTCATCGACGACACGGCGCGCGACACCGTCGAGAAGCACGTGCTGCACATGCAGGCCCTGGGGCTGCGCGTGACGCGGCAGCCCTTGTCCGAGGAACTGCGGGAGCACGGCAGCTTCGTGGCGCCGACGGTGGTGGAGCTGGAGTCGCTGTCGCAGTTGCCGGGAGAAGTCTTCGGGCCGGTGCTGCATGTGCTGCGCTGGCGGCGCGGGGAGCTCGACGGGCTGCTGCAGCGCATCGAGGCCACGGGCTACGCGCTGACGCTGGGGCTGCACACGCGCATCGACGAGACCATCGCGCTGGTCACGGCGCGCGCCCGGGCGGGCAACCAGTACGTCAACCGCAACATGATCGGCGCGGTGGTAGGCGTGCAGCCCTTCGGCGGCGAGGGCCTGTCGGGCACCGGCCCCAAGGCCGGCGGGCCGCTGCTGGTGCGCCGCCTGTGTGAGCGGCATGCGCCGGCGCTGCTGGCGATCGGGACGCCCGTGGCGGCGGTGGCGCCGTCCGGCAACGGTGGCGGGGAGCCCCGCCTGCCGGCGCTGCGCGTCCTGCGCGGCTGGCTGCAGGAGGCGCTGCCGGAAGACGCCGCGCTGGTGGCCGCCTGTGACGCGCTGCTCGCGCAGAGCCCGGCCGGCCTGGACGTGCTGCTGCCCGGGCCCACGGGCGAGCGCAACCGCTACGCGCTGCTGCCGCGCCGGCGCGTGCTGTGCCAGGCGGGCGACCGGGGCGATTTGCTGTTCCTGCTGGCGCTGGTGCTGGCGACCGGAGGCCGGGTGCTGTGGGCCGATTCGGCCGCGGCGCGCGCGCTGCACGCTGCGCTGCCGGCGGTGGTGCGCGAGCGCGTGAAGCTCTCAGCCAACCCGCTAGGGGAAGACATCGACCTTGCCGCGGCGCAGGACGCGCCGGGCCGGGTGCTGGAGCTGAGCCTGGCGCTGTCGCAGCGCGACGGGCCGATCGTGCCGCTGGTGGCCTGCGCCAAAGGCGAGCGCGACCCCGCGCTGCTGCCGCCGGAGCGGCTGATGGTGGAGCGCAGCCTGTGCGTCAACACGGCGGCGGCGGGAGGGAATGCGGGGTTGATGGCCATGGGGTGAGGCGGGGTCTCAACCCTTGGCCTTCAGCAGCTCCAGCAGCTCGCGCGCCCCCTCTTCCGACGACGCCGGGTTCTGCCCCGTGACGAGCAGCCCGTCCACCTCCACGTTGGACTGCCAGTCCGCACCCTTGGAGAAGCGCCCGCCGGCCTGCTTGAGCATGTCCTCCACCAGGAAGGGCACCACCTGGGTCAGGCCGACGGCCTCCTCCTCGCTGTTGGTGAAGCCCGTGACGCGCTTGTCCTTCACCAGCGGGCTGCCGTCCGGGTTGCGCACGTGGCGCAGCACGCCCGGCGCGTGGCAGACGGCGGCCACCGGCTTGCCGGCGGCCAGGAAGGCTTCGATCAGCGCTGCGGAGTCGCGGCTCTCGGCCAGGTCCCACAGCGGGCCGTGACCGCCGGGATAGAACACGGCGTCGAAGTCCTGCGCCGACACCTCGGCCAGCTTCCTCGTGCTGGCCAGCGCGGCCTGCCCTTCGGGGTCCTGCTTGAACCGCTCGGTGGCCGGCGTCTGGGCGTCGGCCTCGTCGCTCTTGGGGTCCAGCGGCGGCTGGCCGCCCTGGGGCGAGGCCAGCGTGAGCTGGGCGCCGGCGTCCTTGAACACGTAGTACGGGGCGGCGAATTCTTCCAACCAGAAGCCGGTCTTCTTGCCGGTGTCACCGAGGCGGTCGTGGGAGGTGAGGACGATCAGGATGCGCATGCCAGGGTCTCCGTATGTGTGCGCCGCCGGGGCGGCGGTGGAGACCGGGATGGCAACGGGTGTGCCGTGCGTCAGGCTGGCGTCGCGGCCGGGACAACCGGCGTCCCGAGTCGTTCTATCAGCCCGCCCGCTTGAACGTCGCCAGCAGCATGGCGACGAACATGAACAGCGCGCCGAAGACGCGGTTGAGCGCCTGCATCTGGCGCGCCGAGCGCAGCAGGCGCAGCAGCCGTGACGCCAGCGCCGTGTAGCAGCCCATGACCACCAGGTCCGTGAAGGCCAGCGTGGCGGCGATCACCAGGTACTGGCCGGGCAGCGGCCGGGCCAGGTCCAGGAACTGCGGCACCACGGCCAGCAGGAACACGGTGCCCTTGGGATTGACCGCGTTGACCATCCAGCCGCGCAGCACCAGCTGGTGCCAGGGCACGGCCGCCGCGGCCGCCTGCGCGTCCTCGCCCACCAGCGCCGTGGCCGGCGCGCGCCACTGGCGCAGGCCCAGCCACATCAGGTAGGCCACGCCCGCCCACTTCACGACCGCGAAGGCCAGCGCCGAGGTGGCGATCAGCGCGCCCAACCCCAGGCCGACCACGAGCACCTGCGTCCAGATCCCGAGCACCAGGCCCAGCGTCATGACGTAGCCGCGCCGGAAGCCGTGCGTCAGCCCCGCGCTCATCGCGGCCACCGCCCCCGCGCCCGGCGAGATGCTGATGGCCCAGGAGGCGGCGAAAAAAGCAATCCAAACTGATAGATCCATTTCGAAATGGTAGAGGCTCTGTCAAGCCTCCCGCCGCGCCCTCAGCCTTCCGAACCCCAGCGCCACCACCAGCACCCCCGCCGCCCCGAGCGCGATGGTGGCCGTGGAACCCCATTGCGCGATGGCCGCGCCCGCGGCCACCACGCCGGCGGACTGGCCCAGGAAGAACAGCGACGCGAAGGCCGACACCGCCGGGCCGCGGCGCTGCGGTGCCATCTGCGTGGCGTTGACCTGCAGCGTGTTGTGCAGCATGTAGAAGCCCAGCCCCATGCCCAGGCAGCCCGGCAGCGCCAGTGCCCAGTGCGGCGTGAAGGCCACCAGCGCCATCGAGGCCGCCATCACGCTGCCGCCCCAGCGCGCCAGCCCCACCTCGCCCAGCCGCTGCACCAGCCGCCCCGAAGCCAGCGCGAAGCCGAAGCCGCCGAAGCCGAACAGCATCAGCACCGAGCCCGCGGCCGACAGGCTCAGGCCGAAGCGCTCGTGCAGGTGCGCGGGGATGAAGGCGAAGGGCCCGTACAGCGTGAGCGCCTCCAGGAAGACGCTGGCCAGGATCACCCGGGCCCAGCGCTGCGACAGCACGTGGCGGAAGTCGTCCACGATGCGCGCCAGCGCCGATCCGCCATCGCCCGCGCGCCGGGTGCGCGCCTGCTCGGGCAGGCCGCGCTCGACGATGAACAGCACCGCGGCCACGGTGCCGAACAGCAGCGCCAGGATGAAGTACGGCACGCGCCAGCCGAGGTGGTCCGCCGCGAAGCCGCCCAGCCACACGCCGGCCGAGAGGCCCAGGATCTGCCCGATCAGGAAGCGCGCCAGCACCGGCTGGCGCTTCTCGTAGGGCACCACGTCGCCGATCCAGGCCATGGACAGCGGGATGATCGCCGCTGCCGTGATCCCGGCCAGCGCCCGCAGCGCGCGCAGCCAGGTGAAGTCCGGCGCCACGCCGCACAGCGCCGAGGCCAGCGCGCAGCCGGCGCAGCCCCAGCCGACCACGCGGTACTTGCCGTGGCGCTCGCCCATCGGGCCGAAGAAGAGCTGTGCGAAGCCGTAGGCGATGGCGAAGAAGCTCACCACCTGCGCCGCCTGCGCCAGCGTGACGTTGAACTCGCCCGACAGGCGCGGCAGCAGCGCGTCGTTGACGCGCAGCGACACGCCGCTGCCGAAGGCGGCCAGGGCCAGCGTGGCGATGGAGAGCGTGGAAACAGAGGGAGCGGCGGCAGCGGCGCCGGGGCGCGGCACGGCGTTCGAGGGCGGGGACGACATGGGGCGTGAGGATTGCGCGGAAGGCATGCCGGCATGGCTGCCAGGGCCGGCGGCAATCGCCCGGCCTGCCACAGGGTGGGACGGCGCGCCCTTACCATGCGCCCCCTCATGAGCCTGCTGCTTCTCGCCCCCATGGAGGGGCTCCTGGACCATCCCCTGCGCGAGACGCTCACGCGCGTGGGCGGCATCGACCGCTGCGTCTCCGAATTCATCCGCGTCACCGGCACGCTGCTGCCCGAGCGCGCCTTCACGCGCGTGGTGCCCGAGCTGCTGCAGGGCGGGCGCACGCGGGCGGGCACGCCGGTGCGGGCGCAGCTGCTGGGCTCCGACGAGGTGTGCCTGGCGGAGAACGCCGCGCGGCTGGCCTCGCTGGGGCCGGCGGGCATCGACCTGAACTTCGGCTGCCCGGCCAAGGTCGTCAACCGCCACGGCGGCGGCGCGATGCTGCTGCAGGAGCCCGAGAGCGTGTTCCGCATCGTCTCAGCCGTGCGCCGCGCGGTGCCGGCAGGCATGCCGGTGTCGGCCAAGATGCGGCTGGGCTTCAACGACGACCGCCTGGCCGAGGACTGCGCCCGGGCCATCGAGGCCGCCGGCGCTGACGAACTGGTGGTGCATGCGCGCACCAAGGTGCACGGCTACAAGCCGCCGGCCTACTGGGAGCGGGTGGCGGACCTGCGCGCCGCGGTGCGGCTGCCCATGGTCGCCAACGGCGAGATCTGGACCGTGGAGGACGCCCGCCGCTGCCGCCAGGCCTCGGGCTGCGAGTCGCTGATGCTGGGCCGCGGCATGGTCAGCGACCCCGGGCTGGCGCTGGCGATCCGCGGCGGTGCCGGCATTGCCTGGAGCGCGCTGCTGCCGCTGATGCTGGATTTCTGGCTGCACGTCTCGCGCCGCGTGGAGCCGCGCCACCGCGCCGGGCGGCTCAAGCAGTGGCTGAACTACCTGCGCCGCACCTACCCCGAGGCGCAGTCCACCTACGACGTGGTGCGCACGCTCAACGACCCGCGTGCCGTGGCGGCGGCCGTGTTCGGCGAGGAGGCCGCGCGCCTAGACCTGCCGAAGCCGGCGCGCCGCGCCTGGGCCCAGGCGCTGCAACCGTCGGACGAGGTTCCGGCCTGAGCCCGTGCTGCCCATGGACGCTTCCACGCCGCCGGACATCGCGCTGACGCGCTTCCACCTGCGCCGCCTGCACGCGCTGTGGCGCTCGGCGGGCTGGCCGTGCCAGGACCTGCTGGAGGTGGAGCTGCTGGCGCTGGGGCTGCTGGAGCGGCTGGCGGAGGACGGGCGCGAGCGGCTGCGCGTCACGGACGCCGGCGTGGCCGCGCTGGCGGCGGGCCGGCAGCGCAACCGCCACGCCTTCGACGCGCACGAGGCGCTGGTGCAGCGCGTGGCGCGGCACCTGCAGCGCAGCGGGCGCATCGTCTACACGGAGCTCAAGCTGCGGGCGCAGGTGGCGATGGTCTCGCCTACGCAGGCCGTGGCAGTGGCGCCGTCCGGGCCGGAGGGCGCCGCAGCGCTGCTGCCCTCCACCGAAGCGCTGCCGCCGGGGCTGGGCTTCGGCGACGAGCCGCCCGAAGGCGCGGCGGCGCCCGGGCGGCAACGCTGGGTGCAGGCGCGGCCGGACGTGTTCTCCATCCGCTACACGAGCGTGGAGGCCTACCTGCAGCCGCTGGTGCACGAGATCAAGGTGCGGCGCGGCGACCTGCTGTCCGACCTGCGCAAGCCCGAGAAGCGCGCCGCCTACCTGGGCATGGCGTCGGAGTGCTGGTACGTGCTGGCCGAGGGCATCGGCGGGCCGGAGGACGTGCCGGCCGAGTGCGGTGTGCTGATCGCCACCGCCGCCGGGCTGGAATGCGCGCGCCCAGCCCCGCCGCGCGCGGGCCGCATGCGCTTCGACCTGTGGATGGCGTTGGCGCGCGCCACGCCGCTGGCGGCCGATGAGGACGACGCGCAGGGCTTGCTGGGCTGAGCGCGGCGGGGCTCAGCCCGCTGCGAGCTCTCCGCAGTCGATCACCTGCGTCGCTATCGCGTCCGACTGCCGCGCCATGCGCACCAGCTGCGCGGTGCCGCCGGTGGAAGGGTCCTGCGCGTTGCCGTCCCACAGCGCCAGCAGCGTCACCTGCTGTGCGCCCCAGCACTGCGCCAGGTTGAGCATCCAGCGGTTGCCACGCTCCCAGCTGTGCTGGCGGCTGTGCAACCGCAGCCACGTCGGCAGCTCGGCCTCGTGCTGCAGCACCAGCAGGCGGCCGTTGCCGTGCGCCTTCACCTGTGCCAGCAGGCGCTCGCGCCACGCGGGATGGCGCGCGAAGGCCTCGGCCTGCGCCAGCAGAGCCCTGGCGTCCATGGGCAGGCACAGCCGCGTCTCGATGTCCAGCCGCGCGCAGGCCTTTAGCGCCAGGATGTCCGCGCCCGGCGCGGCCGAGCACAGCACCAGCCGCCGCGCATCCCCGGACTGCAGCGCCTGGAGCTGCGCCTCGACCAGCTCCCGCGCGCGCTGCTCGGCCGCCGCCGTGGCCGGAAAGCGCGGCGTGGGCGCATCGGGCGCGTCCACCACGTGGCCGGCGAAGAGCACCAGGCGCAGCGGCTTGCCTTCGGGCTTCTCGCCGTCGGCATCGAAGGCCTGCATCACCGCGCGCGCCGCCTCGGCGCGGATGCCCAGCTGCTCGAACAGCGCCAGCTGCCCGCGCGCGGCCTCCCAGTAGAAGCCCTCGCGGTCCGCCAGCACGCCGCGGTAGGCGTCCACCGCGATCTGCGGGTCCGCCGCCAGCGCCTGCTCGTCGTGCGTAAGGAACAGCATGTCGGCTTGGCTGATGCGCGCCCACGCCAGGTCCCTGCCCCGTACCGCGACCTCGCGCTCGACGGACACGCCCGCCACCCGCTCCAGCAACGGCAGGTCGCGCTGCAGGTCCTCCACGAATCGCCGCGTGTTGGTCTCGCGGTGCAGCCCCAGGGACAAGCTGGCAAAGCGCGGGCTGTCCGAGAGCTCCAGCAGCACGTGGCCCATCTGTTAGGTCGCCACGCCGGGGAAGAAGCTGTTGAGGTCGAGCTGGAACGCTTCCAGGTAGGCCGCGTAGGCGTCGCGGGCATGGACGCTCAGCGCTGCCGCGCGCCGCTGCTGCAGCGTGGGCAGGCCCTCGAACTGGCGCCGCCACAGCGTTTTGAGGTTGCGCGCCCGCAGTGCCGTGGCCTCCGCGCGCTCGCCCGCGCGCAGGTCCGGACAGCCCAGCGTGCGCTGCACCGCCTGGTTCGATGACTCCAGCAGCGCCGGCTTCCGCTGCTGGCGGTACAGCCGCTCGTAGACGTTGGCCAGCGCCAGGTTGGCTTCCAGCTCCTGCGGCAGGCCCTCGCGCACCCGCTCCCAGGTGTCACGCGCGCCGGGGAAGCTGTCGGTCTCGCGCCCGGCGAGCTGCCCGGCCTGGACCGCGCGCACCAGCGCCTGCAGCGCCTGCTTCGGGTCGTCCACCGTGTAGCTCCGGTAGCGGTCGGTGGAGAGGTCGAAGGGAGTGGTGTCGGCCGAGGGGCTGCCCTTGATCAGCACCGTGTGCTTCTTGCGCAGCGCGTGGCGCACGCCCAGCTCGTAGAAAACGTTGGCGTTGTGCACCGTGATGTCGCACACCACCACGTCCGCCTCCAGGATGAGGGCGAACATGTCGGCGCGGATGTTGCCCGCGCCGTCCTCGGTCTGCGTGGTGCCGCCCTCGAAGTTGCACAGCGCCAGCGCGGGCCTGATCAGCTCGCGGTCCACGCGGTCGAAGTCGATCTCGCGGCCCTGCGAGTCCTTCTTGCGGCCAAAGCCCCGGATGACGAAATAGCGCATGGCGCTGCCCTCCTCCCCGAGCCCTGGGCCTCAGGCCCGCGCCAGGTCGAACACGGAGGGGAAGTCCTCCGCCCGCAGGTCGCGCTCGCCGGCCAGGCGGCCCAGGCGGCCCAGGCGGTGCAGCAGGTCCATGTTGTCGGGCGCGTCCATCTCGCTGAGCGAGGTGATGGCCCGGACGTCGGTGAGCGCGGGGTCCAGCGCCTGCACCGCCGCAGCGCGCAGGTCCACGTCGTAGCGCAGGTAGCTGATGAGCGGCGTGCCGCCGAGGATGTCGTGCTGCAGGTTGCCGACCTCGCGGTCGATGACGCGCGCGGTGGGGCTGGCCGACATCCACTGCAGCAGCGTCTGCTGCAGGTCGGCGCAGTCCTGCATCAGCGACAGCAGCGACTTGATGGCGTTCTCCGCGGCCAGCTTGGGCGCGGCCACCGCCGGGTCGGCCGCGCCGGTGCCCACCGACACCAGCAGCAGACGGTCCGCGCCGGTGGGCCAGTCCACGCGGTAGACGTTGAGCGTGGCGTACATCAGCGTCTGCGGCGAGGGGTTGTTGAAGGGGCTCACGCCGCCGTCCACGAACTCGCCGCCCACGGCCTTGCCGTCCTTGGGCGCCAGGATCTCCAGCGATTCCGGATCGAAGAACGAGGGCGCCGCGGTGGAGGCGCGCACGACTTTCCACAGCGGGTAGTCCGTGTTGGCCAGGCGGCCCGTGCCCGCATCGCTCTCGAAGTAGCGCCAGCGCGGGTTGTTGCCGATGGGCCAGGGGCTGCCGGTGCCCAGCCGCTTGGATCACCACCAGCAGCCCGGTGAGCAGCTCCGGGCCGCCGCGCAGCCCGGAAAGTGAAGCGGCCATCCGGGCAAGCCATTTGCCATGCGTCCCGCTCATGCCTGCGCCGGTTTCATGGGCGCGGAGGCGCGAAGACCCGCTTGTAGTTGTCTGTAACATGCCCCGCGCGGCCGCTGTCGTGCCGCGCCGGCCCCGATGCACCTTCCCCACCTTTCCCTTGCCAGCCTGCTTCGCCCCGTCACGTTCCTGGGCCAGGTGCTGCTGGCCGCCGTCGCGCTGGTGCGCGGGCGCACCCGGCTGAGCGCACGCGACTTGGCGCGCGTGTCCACCGACAGCAGCGCGCGGGCGCTGCCCATCGTCACGGTGGTGAACCTGCTGGTGGGCTCGATCCTGGCCTTCGTGGGCGCGGTGCAGCTGGTGAAGTTCGGCGCGGGCATCTACGTGGCGGACCTGGTGGGCATTGCCGTGGCGCGCGAGATGGCGGCCGTGATCACCGCGGTGGTGATGTGCGGGCGCACCGGCGCGGCCTTCGCCGCCGAGCTCGCGACCATGCAGGCCAACGAGGAGATCGACGCCTACGAGGTGCTGGGCATCGACCCGGTGCCCTACCTGGTGCTGCCGCGGGTGCTGTCGCTGCTGATCCTGCTGCCGCTGCTCTACATCTACGGCTGCCTGGCCGGGCTGCTGGGCGGGGTGATGGTGGGCGGGGGCATGCTGCAGCTCGCGCCGCAGGCTTACCTGGACCGCACTGCCATCGTGCTGGGCTGGAACCACCTGGGGCTGGGCCTGGTGAAGTCGGTGGCCTTCGGTGCGCTCATCGGCATCGTGGGCTGCTACTACGGGCTGCACGCCAAGCGCAACGCCGCCGGCGTGGGCCAGGCCACCACGCAGGCCGTGGTGGCCAGCATCGTGGGCGTGATCGTGGTGGACTCGCTCTTCGCGATCCTCGCCAACGCGCTGGGGCTGTGAGCACGATGGCGCAGCAACCGCATTCGCAACAGCCGCAGCCGGTGGTGGAGGTGCAGGACCTGGAGATGCGCTTCGGCACCCGGCTGATCCAGCGCGGCATCAGCTTCACGGTGGCGCCGCGCACCATCTTCGCCGTCATGGGCGGCTCGGGTGTGGGCAAGAGCACGCTGCTGCGCCACATGATCGGCCTGCTGCCGCCGGCTTCCGGCCGGGTGCTGCACCAGGGCCAGGACTACTGGGCCAGCGACCCCGCCACGCGGGCCCGGCTGCGCGCGCGCTGCGGGATGCTGTTCCAGAGCGCGGCGCTGTGGAGCTCGATGACGGTGCTGGAGAACGTGATGCTGCCGCTGGAGCAGCTCACCGAGCTGGACCCCGCTGCGCGGCGCGAGCGCGCGATGGAGGTGCTGGGCTGGGTGGGCCTGGACAGCTCCGCCGCCTTCCTGCCCGAGCGGCTGTCGGGCGGCATGAAGAAGCGCGCGGGCCTGGCGCGCGCCATCGCCGCGGAGCCGCCGCTGCTGTTCCTGGACGAGCCCTCGGCGGGCCTGGACCCGATCAGCGCGCGGCGCCTGGACGACCTGGTGCTGGACATCCGCGAGCGCACCGGCGCGGCGGTGGTGATGGTCAGCCACGAGTTGCCCAGCCTGCTGGCCATCGCCGACGACGGCATCTACCTGGACGACGAGAGCCGCCAGCCCATCGCGCATGGCAGCCCGCGTGCGCTGCGCGACGACGCCGCCACCCATCCGACCGTGCGCGCCTTCCTGCGCCGCGAGGAACCTCCCCAACGGGACATGAACCCATGAAGAAACACGCCTTGCTCGTCGGCGCCTTCGCGCTGGGTGCGCTGGCGCTGGTCGTCACCACGGTGCTCTGGCTCAGCGGCAACAGCCTCTTCCGCAAGCAGACGCTGGCCCTGATCCATTTCCAGGGCGGCGTGGCCGGCTTGTACGTGGGCGCGCCCGTGACCTTCCGCGGCGTGCCCGTGGGCCAGGTGGAGGACATCGGCATCGAGGTCAACGACCGCTCGCTGGAGGCGCGCATCCCGGTGCGCATCCGGCTCAACCCGGACAGCGTGCGCTTCGGCAACGCGGACGGCGCCGCCGCCGCGCCGCCGCTGCCCACGCTGGTGCAGCGGGGCCTGCGCGCGCGGCTGGTGGCGCAGAGCTTCGTCACCGGCCAGAAGCTGGTGGACCTGGACTTCGTGGAGGAGGCCCCGCCGCCGCCGCAGGCCAGCGGCGGCCGCTACCCGGAGATCCCGGCCGTGCGCGACCGCTTCGACGCGCTGTTCGACCAGGTGGCGCAGCTGCCGTTGCGCGAGACGATCGAGGACGTGCGCAGCACGCTCAACACGCTCAACGACACGCTGGCCGAGACGCGCGACACGGTGGTGAGCGCGCGCCAGGCGCTGGACAGCGTGACCAAGCAGGTCAACGGCCTGGCCGGCGAGGGCCAGCGCACGCTGGGCGCGGCCACCGCGGCGATGGAGGAGCTGCGCGTGGGGGCCGCCACGAGCCTGGCCAACGTCAACAAGCTGCTCGAAGCCAGCCGCCAGACGGTGGACGCCGCGCAGCCCGAGCTGAAGGCCACGCTGGCCGGCGCGCGCGCCGCAGCCGAGGCGGCGCAGCAGGCGATGGGCCGTGTCAGCGAGCTGGCCGAGCCGGGCGCCCCGCTGCGCAGCGACCTCGACGCCGCGGTGCGCGACCTGTCGCAGGCCGCGCGCGGGCTGCGCGAGTTCAGCGAGCTGATCGAGGAACAACCCAACGCGGTCATCTTCGGCCGCCGCCGCCAATGAACACCGAGCTTCACGCCCAGAGCCACGACGCCGTGAGCCGCGAAGCGCCCAACCCGTCAGCCTCCCCTTGCCCGCAAAGCGGGAGAGGGGCAAGGGCAAGGGTCGAGGCACGCCAAACCCGCTGGCCCTCGATGGCCGCCACCGCCGCCCTCCTCCTGAGTGGCCTGCTCGCCGGCTGCGCCAGCGCCCCGCCCTCCGCCACGCTGCTGGTGCTGCCGAGCTTGGGCGCGCCGGGAGCGGCCGGCACGGCGGGCGCCAGCGTGGCGGCCGTGCCGCCTGACGCGGCGGCGAGCGCGGCCCCGGTGCTGGTCGTTCGCCGCCCGGTGCTGCCGGAGTACCTGCTGGCGCGGCGCGTGCGCTTCCGTGTGGGCGAGACGGTGGTGGACGACTGGCCGGGCGTGTTCTGGGCCGAGCGCATCGAGGTGGCGCTCACGCGCGAGCTGACCGCCGCGCTGCGTGCGCAGTTGCCGGGCTGGACGCTGTGCGAAGGCGAGTGCACCGCCGGCGGCGTGGAGCCGCGGGCGCAAACGCTGCGGCTGGAGTTCGCGCCGCTGGACTACCGCCGCGACCGCCGCGAGCTCTTCACCGAGGTGCGCGCCGTGCTGCAGGACGCCAACGGCACGCTGCGCCAGCGCACCGAGCGCCGCTACACCCTGCAGGCCAGCGCCGACACGCCGCAGGCCCATGCCGCGGTGCTGGGCGAGCTGCTGCGGCGGGTGGCGGGGGACGTGGCGCCGGTGGTGGCGGCCGGCGGTGGCACGCCGGTGGCGGCGGGGCGGTGAAGACGGCAGCGGCATGGACGACGCCAACGCCCCCCTGCCCCTGAGGGGCCTGCGCGTCGTCGAGCTGACGCACATGGTGATGGGCCCGGCCTGCGGCCTGGTGCTGGCCGACCTGGGCGCGGAGGTGATCAAGGTCGAGCCGGTGGAGGGAGAAGGCACGCGGCGCCTGCTGGGCGCCGGCGCGGGCTTCTTCCCGCTGTTCAACCGCAACAAGAAGAGCATCGGCATCGACCTGCGCCGCCCCGAGGGCGCCGAGGTGGCGCGCCGCCTGGCCGCGGGCGCCGACGTGGTGGTGGAGAACTTCAAGCCCGGGGCGCTGAAGAAGTACGGGCTGGACTACGCGAGCCTGTCGGCCGCCAACGACCGGCTGATCTACGCCAGCCACAAGGGCTTCCTGCCCGGCCCCTACGAGCATCGCACCGCGCTGGACGAGGTGGTGCAGATGATGGGCGGCTTGGCCTACATGACCGGCCGGCCCGGCGACCCGCTGCGCGCGGGCACCAGCGTCAACGACATCATGGGCGGCCTGTTCGGCGCCATCGGGGTGATGGGCGCGCTGATCCAGCGCGGCATCACCGGACGCGGCATGGAGGTGCAGTCGGCGCTGTTCGAGAACAACGTCTTCCTCATGGGCCAGCACATGCTGCAGTACGCCCTGAGCGGCCGGCCCCCGCGGCCCATGCCTGCGCGCGAAAGCCCCTGGGCGGTGTACGACGTGTTCACGGTGAAGGACGGCGAGCAGGTCTTCCTGGCCGCGGTGAGCGACGCGCAGTGGGGCCTGATGTGCGACGCCCTGGGCCTGGGCGACCTCAAGGCCGATCCGGCGCTGGCGACCAACAACGACCGGGTGAAGCTGCGGCCCCAGCTGTTGGCCACGTTGCGCGAGCGCCTGGCGCACCGCTCGGCGGCGGAGCTGGCCGCGCTGTTCGAGCAGGCCGGGCTGCCCTTCGCGCCGATCCGCCGCCCGGAAGACCTGTACGAGGACCTGCACCTGCAAGCCACCGGCGGCCTGGCCGACGTGGTGGTGCCCGACGGCGAGAAGGCCGGGCAGACGGTGAAGACCACGCTGTGCCCGTTCACGCTGGACGGCCAGCGCCTGCCGGTGCGGCTGCATCCGCCGGCGCTGGGCGCGCACACCGGCGAGTTGCTGCAGGGGCTGGGCTACACCGCCGAACAGGTCGAGGCGCTGCGCAGCGAGGGGCTGGTGGCCTGAAGGCCGAGCCGGCCGCGGCTCAACTCGCGTCCAGCAGCTCCTCCAGCGCCTCCAGGTGCCGCACCTGCGCGTGCAGCTCCGTCGGCAGCGGCTGGGCCGAGCGCAGCACGTGCACCTGCATCCCCGCCGCCAGCCCGGCGCGCACGCCCGAAGTGCTGTCCTCCACCACCGCGCAGCGCTCGGGCGCCACGCCCAGCGCGCGCGCCGCGTGCAGGAACAGGGCCGGGTCGGGCTTGAAGACGCCCACGTCGTAGGCGCTGAAGATGCGGTCGGGGCGCAGCAGCGGCAGCAACCCGGTGATCGACAGCGTCAGCTCGGTCTTGGCGCGCGGGCCATTGGTCGCGACGCAGAAGGGCAGCGCCAGCCGCCGCAGCAGTGCCTGCGCCCCGGGCATGGGCTGCAGCCGCTCCTTGAAGGTCTCGGCCATGCGCGCCCGCACCGTGGCCTCGAAGTCCTCGGGCAGCGGCCGGCCGCGGCGCTGGCCGATGGTGGCCAGCGTCAGCGCCATGCTCTGGCCCTTCATGTCGTGCAGGTCCGCCAGCAGCGCGGGCGCGACGCCCAGCGCCAGCGCCTGCTCCTCGACGGCGGCCAGCAGGATGGGCTCGCTGTCCACCAGCGTGCCGTCGCAGTCGAAGATGACCGCATCGAAAGATGTCATGGCGCAAGGCCTCCTTGCCGTGTTGTTTGCCGGGTCGCTCACGGCAGCGCCTGCACGCCCTGGATCACGAAACCGCTGCGCGGCAACGCGGGCAGCCGCCCCATGTCCAGGCCCAGGTCCTGCGGCGGAACCTCGTAGCGCATGCGGTGCAGCAGCCAGTCCAGCGACAGCATCATCAGCGCGATGGCCACGCCCTCGCCCGGGCAGCGGTGGTGCGCATGGGGCTCGGCGCCGCCCTGCGGCACGAAGTCGTAGGCGCCGGGCTTGCGGGTGAGGAAGCGCTGCGGGCGGAACTCGTCGGGCGCCTCCCAGCTGCGCGGATCGTGGTTGGTGCCGTACAGGTCCAGCAGCGCCATGCGCCCGCGCGTGAAGTGGTAGCCCTGCCATTCGAAGTCGTGGCGCACGCGCGCGGCGATGGCCGGGAAGAACGGATACCAGCGCCGCACCTCCTGCACGAAAGCCTGCGCCCAGCGCATGTCGCCGCCGAGCAGGCTCTCGCTCAGCGGCTCGCGGCACTCGGGGTGCATGTGCAGCGCGTGCGCGGACTGGGTGATGAACACCGACACCGCCACCACCGGCCGCAGCAGGTTGATCAGCTCCACCGCCGCGATGCGCGGGCGCAGCACGTTGCCCTCCTCGTCGCGGTGCAGCGCGATCTGCGCCGCCGCGCTGTCTTCGGCCAGCTCGACGCGCCCGGCGCGGGCCTCGGCCAGCAGGTGCGCGAGCCAGGACTCCAGCGCCGCTCGCGCCACGCGCGCGTGCAGGTGACGCAACGGCGGTCCCACCGCGTGGTCGAACAGCGCCGCCAGCTCCGCCGTGCGCAGCGACACCTGTGCGGGCGGCAGCGGCACGCCGGCCCAGTGGCACACGGCGCGCGTGAGCATGGGGTGCAGGGCGGCGTAGAGCTGCACCTGCTCCTGCTGCGCCCAGCGGCCGAGCTCGTGCTCCCACTCGTGTGCCACCTGCCGCACCAGCGCCGCTACGCGCTCCGGCGCCAGCGCCTGCATGAAGTAGGCCTTGCGCCGCCGGTGCCGCAAGCCGTCGAGCGTCTGCACGCCGCCCTTGCCGAACAGCGTGGCACGCAGCGGCTCGGGCGCGGCGCCGCCGCGCAGGAACAGGCCCTCGTTGTAGAAAAGCTCCGCCGCGCGCGGGCCGGTGAAGCACAACGTGGAGCGCAACATCAGCCGGGCCTGCACCACCTCCGTGTGCTGCTCACGGCAATGCCGCCCGATGAAGCGGTAGGGATCGGCCAGGAACGCCAGGCTGCTGTCCAGGCTGCCCACGTGGGGTATCGGTCGCATGGCCGGCGCAGGGGCAAGCCGTATTCCGACGCCGGTGCCTTCAGCGCTGCAGTTGCAACTGCTGCGTCCCGCTTTCGTCTTTCAACGCCACGCCACTGGTGCCGCGTGCGCGGGCCTCGCGCAGCAGCCAGGCCAGGCGCCGCGCCGCCAGCGCATACGAGAGGCCCTGCGGGCGCACGTTGGAGATGCAGTTGCGCTGCGCGTCCACGCAGCCCACGCGCGGCGCCCAGGTGAGATAGATGCCCAGGCTGTCCGGGGCACTCAGGCCTGGGCGCTCGCCAATGAGCACCGCCACCAACGCGGCGTCCAGCCGCTCGCCCACCTCGTCGCCCAGCGCCACGCGGCCCTGCGCGACCAGCGTGAGCGGTGCCAGGCGCCAGGGCTGGGCGTCGTCGCGCAGCCGCGGCAGCAGCTCCGCCAGCAGCGCCGGGGCATGGGCCTGCACGGCCTGGGCGGACAGGCCGTCGGCCAGCACCAGCGCGAGGTCGAAGCGCGGGGACGCGGCCGGGCCGGTCGTCTGCGCCAGCGCCTGCAGCCGTTCGCGCGAGTCGGCATCCAGCTGCCGGCCCAGGTCTGGCCGCTGCAGGTAGGTGGCCCGGTCGGGCGCGGCGCTGTGCAGCGCGACGTGGGGCAGGCCCCGCGGCTGCAGTGCTTGCGCCAGCGCGGCGAGGTCCAGCGCCTGGTGCACCGCGTCGCGCGCCTGGGCGTGCGCGAGCTGGAACTGCAGCTGCGCCGCGGTGGACTGGCTCACGCCGCTGCGTGGCAGGCCGATGCGCGCGGGCGTATGGCGGCGCAGCCGGGTCCAGAGCCCGGTGGCGCCGGCATCGGCGGTGGTCGGGAGCGCGGCGCCAGCGGCCGGCGGCGGGGCGGAGTCGGGAGCGTCGTCCTGCGCCATGGCGTTCTCCTGTTCAGAGCTGGGGCAGCAGCGCCTGCGCGAAGCCGGCCGGGATCTGCCCGGCGGGCCGGCCCTGCTCATCGGCAAAACCCATGCGCTGCAGCCAGGCCTCGAACTCCGGCGCGGGGCGCAGGCCCAGGGCGCGGCGCAGGTACAGCGCGTCGTGGAAGGAGGTGCTCTGGTAGCCCAGCATCACGTCGTCGGCGCCGGGCACGCCCATCACGTAGTTCACGCCGGCCACGCCCAGCAGCGTCAGCAGCGTGTCGGCGTCGTCCTGGTCGGCCTCGGCGTGGTTCGTGTAGCAGACGTCGCAGCCCATGGGCAGGCCCAGCAGCTTGCCGCAGCAGTGGTCCTCCAGCCCCGCGCGCTGGATCTGCTTGGCATCGAACAGGTATTCCGGCCCGATGAAGCCCACGACGGTGTTGACCAGCAGCGGGTCGAAGCGCCGCGCCACGGCGTAAGCGCGAGCCTCCAGCGTCTGCTGGTCGCAGCCGTGGTGCGCGCCGGCCGAGAGCGCGCTGCCCTGGCCGGTCTCGAAGTACATCACCTGCCCGTGGCCGCGGCCCAGCGCCAGCGCCGCGGCCTGCGCCTCGGCCAGCAGCGCCAGGTCGATGCCGAAGGCGCGGTTGGTGCCCTCGGTGCCGCCGATGGACTGGAACACCAGGTCCACCGGCGCGCCGCGCCCGATGGCCTGCAGCGTGTTGCTCACGTGCGTGAGCACGCAGGACTGGGTGGGAATCTGGTGGCGGTCGATCACCGCGTCGAGCAGCCGCAGCAGCGCCGTGACCTGCTCCACGTCGTCGCCGGCGGGGTTGATGCCGATGACGGCGTCGCCGCTGCCCAGCAGCAGCCCGTCGAGGATGGCGGCGGCGATGCCGGCCGGGTCGTCCGTGGGGTGGTTCGGCTGCAGCCGCGTCGCCAGCCGGCCCGGCAGGCCCAGCGTGCCGCGAAAGCGCGTGACCACGCGGCACTTGCGCGCGACCAGGACCAGGTCCTGGTTGCGCATGAGCTTGGACACGCCTGCCGCCATCTCCGGCGTCAGCCCGGGCGCCAGGGCGGCCAGGACTTCGGGCGTGGCCTCGTCGGAGAGCAGCCAGTCGCGCAGGCCGCCGACGCTGAGGTGGCGCACCGGGGCGAAGGCGGCGTCGTCGTGGGTGTCGAGGATCAGCCGCGTGACCTCGTCCTGCTCGTAGGGCACCACGGCTTCCTCCAGGAAGCGCGTGAGCGGCACCTCGGCCAGCGCCATCTGCGCCGCCACCCGCTCGCGCGCCGAGGCCGCCGCCACGCCGGCGAGGCGGTCGCCGGAGCGCTCGGGGCTGGCGCGCGCCAGCAGCGTGCGCAGGTCGGGGAAGGTGAAGCTTTCGGTGGCGATGCGCTGGTAGTAGGCCATGCGCGCCAGTATGGGCGCCGATGCGAAGATGTGGATTTGCAGGCGCCGCCCCCGCAAGGCGATAGCCAGTTAAACCTTGATAGACATATTGTCTAAGAATAAACTACAGTTCTAAAAGCTGCAGAAAGGACCGATTGCCATGCCCGCATCCACGGCTCAAACGAAAGCGGAAAAGGAAAATACCTCGCAAGCCTTTGCCGAGGTGCCCAGCGACCGTAAAACGGTTTTGGGAGAAACGCTGCGGCGGCGGATCGTCAGCATGGAAATGGCGCCCGGTGCCGTGGTGGACGAAATGGCGCTGAGCGAGGAATTCGGCCTTTCGAGGCCGCCGGTGCGTGAGCTGCTGCGGCAGTTGGCGGCCGAGGGGTACATCGAGCTGGAGGCCAACCGGGCGGCGCGCGTGTCCTCCATGAATTTCCAGTCGCTGCGGAGCTTTTTCCTGGCGGCGCCGCTGATCTACATTGCCACGACGCAACTGGCGGCGGCGAACGCGTCGCGCACCGAGATCAACGAATTGAAATTGATCCAGAAGCGTTTCCGTGCCGCGATCGAGCAAAACGACGTCGAAGGCCGTGTGATCTACAACGACGAGTTTCATCTGCAGATCGGGAAAATGGCGCAGAACGCCTATTTGATGCCCAGCTTGCGCCGCCTGCTGATCGACCATGCCCGGCTCGGAAAAATCTTCTACCGCCATCCCACCACCCAGGACATGGCGGAGAACCTGGACAAGGCGGTGGAGCAGCACGACCAGATCATCGAGGCCATCGAGCGCCACGATGCCGAAGCCGCCGGGCGCCTGGTGCGCGCGCATTTCGAGCTGTCGCGGCACCGCATGGCCGAATACGCCGCTCCTGAAGGGGTCGAGGTTCCGCTGAGCTTCTGAGCTGAAGGCCGCCGGCCTGGGCGCCGCCGGGAGGCGGCTTGGCCGGCGCAACGCGCGCATGCATGCGTTGCGCGCCCTCATTCCGCGTCTCGCGTCCAAGGCAGGCGCGAGGTCCGGTTTCCTGACCTGACTCCCTCTCCAGGGGCACAGCTCATCGCCCTGCGACCGGCGCCGCACGGCTGAGACCGTACGCGGCCATTGCCCTGGTGCCTGGCCCCGCGCGCGGCGCTGAGCCTTCTCCTCTCTCTTTGCTCCTCTCCACCTGAGTTCTGCGGGCGGAGTCCGCCTTGCGGCCACCACGGCCGCGCCCGATGCGCTCGGCGACTGGTCGCCTGTCCCGGCCGCGGCTCACCTCCAACCACCGTCCATGCAAACCCTATGGACAGCCCGTCTACGAGTGACCTACACTGTGTCTACAAATCGTAGACATTGGAAATCGTGATGCCGTCGGACATGGGTTCCATGAAGGTACAGGCTGTGGGCGACGCTTCGCTGAGCGTGGCCGTTCCCGTGGATCGGAAGACGCTGCTGGGCGAGACGCTGCGGCAGCGCATCACGAGCATGGAGTTGGCGCCGGGCGCCGTGGTGGACGAGCAGTCCCTGGGTGAGGAATTCGGTCTTTCGAGGCCGCCGGTGCGCGAGCTTCTGCGGCAGATGGCGGCCGAGGGCTATATCGAGCTGGAGGCGAACCG
Organism: Azohydromonas australica DSM 1124; assembly: GCF_000430725.1. GTDB lineage: Bacteria > Pseudomonadota > Gammaproteobacteria > Burkholderiales > Burkholderiaceae_C > Azohydromonas > Azohydromonas australica. The sequence continues at coordinate 133,039 of NZ_KE387204.1, read as the reverse complement.
GGCCGCCCGGGTTTCCTCGATGAATTTCCAGTCGCTGAGGAGCTTTTTCCTGGCGGCGCCGCTCATCTACATCGCCACGACGCAGCTGGCGGCCGCCAATGCCACGCTTTCCGAGATCAGGGAATTGAAGCGCATTCAGGCACGCTTTCGCGCCGCGATCGAGAACAACGACGTTGCCCAGCGCGTGCTCTACAACGACAGCTTCCACCACGAAATCGGGAAGATGGCGCACAACGCCTATTTGATGGCGAGCCTGCGCCGCTTGCAGCTGGACCATGCTCGGCTCGGCAAGATTTTCTACCGCCACCCGACCACGCCCGACATGCAGCAGGACCTGGAATTGGCGGTGGAGCAGCATGACCGCATCATCGAGGCCATCGAGCGCCACGATTCGGACGCGGCGGGCGAGGCGGTGCGCACGCATTTCGAGCTGTCGCGGCATCGATTGGCCGAGTATTCCACGCCGGAAGGCGTCCATGTGCAGATCGCCTATTGACGGTCGCCCTCAGATTTTCGCTTCAACCGCGCTGCAGATTCGGGTTGCCAAAATGACCAAAGTAAGCTCCCTCCCCGCCGACGACGCTTCCTGCGGCTGGTTCCATTTGAGCCCGGCGCGGCAGCCACGGCCTTCCCATTCCGGCACCCGTAAGGCCCGCTGGGTGGTGGTCGGCGCGGGTTTCACCGGCCTGGCCGCGGCCCGGCAACTGGCGCTGAATTTCCCCGATGAGGAAATCGTGCTCATCGAGGCACAGCAGGTTGGCTACGGTTCGTCAGGCCGGAATGCCGGTTTCGCGATCGACCTTCCCCACGACATCGGCGCCGATGATTACATCGGGGACATTGCCACCGCCAAGACCAGCCTGAAGCTGAACTTGACGGGCCAGGGGATATTGAAGGACTTGGTCGAGCAGCACCGCATCGACTGCCAGATGCGGCCTGCCGGCAAATACCAGGCGGCCATCGAGGAGCGGGGCGTCGCCGTGCTCGACGCTTACCGGCGAGGCCTGGACAAGCTCGGCCAAGCTTACGAGATGGTCGAGGAAAAGCAGCTCCCCGAGCACATCGGCACGCATTTCTACAAGAAGGCCCTGTTCACGCCGGGCACCCTGCTGATCCAGCCCGCCGCGCTCGTGAAAGGCCTGGCCGACAGTCTGCCCAAGAACGTGACGCTTTACGAGCGCACGCCCATCACCGAGGTCGAATATGGCGACAAGACCGTGCTCGGCCATCGCAACGGAAAAATCATTGCCGACAAGCTGGTGTTGACCAACAACGCCTTCGGCATGAGCTTCGGTTTTCTCAAGGGCAGCATGCTGCCGGTATTCACCTATGCCAGCCTGACCCGGCCGCTGACCGCGGACGAACAGGCCCGCCTCGGCGGCAAGCCTTATTGGGGCGTCATTCCCGCGGACCCGTTCGGCACCACGCTGCGCCGCACGGTGGACAACCGCATCCTGGTGCGCAACAGCTTCAGCTTCAATCCGGACGGCCGCAGCCAGCCGAAGTATTTGGAGCGTTTCGTGAAGCGGCACCGCGAATCGTTCGAGCGCCGCTTCCCGATGCTGCAGGGCGTGGATTTCGAATACACCTGGGGCGGCGCGCTGAGCTTGGCGCGCAATCACCTGTCCCAGTTTGGACTGCTGGCGCCCAACGTCTATGGCGCGCTGTGCTGCAACGGGTTGGGTGTCACGCGCGGCACGGTCACCGGCACGTTGCTGGCGGACTGGCTGGCAGGCGAGCGCAACGATCTGATCGAGTTTCTCTTGTCCTCGCCCGGCCCCAACCGGAATCCCCCGGAACCCTTGCTCTCGCTCGGGGTGAACCTGAACCTGATGTGGGGACAGCACCGCGCCGGCAAGGAAAGCTGAAAACGGCTGGAAAAAGCTGAACAGGCCCGCCTCATTTGCCTGGGAATACCGTTCCCGTACCGATGGAGAAATCATGATGAAGTTTGAAGGCATCTACACCCCAGCCATCACGCCCCTGCGCGACGATGGGAGCATCGACAAGGCGGCATTCGCCGAAGTGCTCGAATACCTGATCGAGGCCAAGGTCCACGGCATCATCATCGGCGGATCGACGGGCGAATACTATGCGCACACCGCGCAGGAGCGATTCGAGCTCGCGGCCCACGCCAAGGACGTCATCAACGGCCGCCTGCCGCTGATCGTCGGCACCGGCGCCGTCCGCACCGAGGATTCGGTCGAATATGCCAAGGCGGCCAAGGAAATCCAGGCCGATGCGCTGCTCGTGGGTTCCCCGCCCTACGCGCTGCCGACCGAGCGTGAAAATGCGGCCCACGCCCTGGCCGTCGATCGCGCGGCCAATCTGCCCATCATGCTTTACAACTACCCCGCCCGCATGGGCGTGAGCATGGGCGATGAATTCTTCGCCGCCATCGCCGGCTCGAAGAATTTCGTGGCCATCAAGGAAAGCTCGGGCGACATGGGGCGCGTGCACAAGCTGGCGCGCCATTACCCGCACATCGCGCTGTCCTGCGGCTGGGACGACCAGGCGCTGGAATTCTTCGCCTGGGGCGCGCGCAGCTGGGTGTGCGCGGGTTCGAATTTCATTCCGCACGAGCACGTCGCGCTGTACGAGGCCTGCGTGGTCGAGAAGAATTTCGACAAGGGCCGCCGCATCATGTCCGAAATGATGCCGCTGATGGATTTCCTCGAAGGCGGCAAATTCGTGCAGTCCATCAAGCACGGCTGCGCGCTGAGCGGCCTGCGGCCCGGTGGCGTGCGTGCGCCGCTGCAGGGACTGGACGAGGCGGAAAAGAATGAGCTTCAGCAGATCGTCGCCACCCTGAAGCGCAACGTGGCACACATCGCCAAGGGCGTCTGAGCCAGTATTCCGGCCGGGTGGCTGGGCATGGGAGCTGTCCCTCATGAAATCGCACGCACGAGAAAAAACCGAACCGAAGCTGCGCGTCGGCTTCCTGCTTGCGCCCCGCTTCACCTTGACGGCGTTCGCGGGCTTCGTCGATGCCCTGCGGCTCGCCGCCGATGAGGGTGACCGGAGCCGCCAGCTGCTCGCCCGCTGGACGATCCTGGACACCTCGGACGGCCCCATCACGTCCAGCTGCGGCGCCAGCGTGGTGCCCAATGCACCGCTGGAGTCGCCCCAGGACTACGACTACCTGGTCGTGGTGGGCGGCCTGCTGCATGGCGGCCAGCGGGTGCAGCCCCGCCTCACGGCCTTCCTGCGCGAGGCCGCGGCAGCGGGGGTGAAGCTGGTCGGCCTGTGCACCGGCTCGTTCGTGCTGGCGCGTGCCGGCCTGCTCGACGGCTACCTGGCCAGCGTGAGCTGGTTCCACCGCGAGGAATTCGTGGCCGAGTTCCCGGAGTGCCGCATCGTGTCGAACCAGATGTTCGTCGCCGACCGGGACCGCCTCACCTGCGCCGGCGGCACCAGCGTCGTGCACCTGGCGGCGCACCTCATCGAGCGCTCCATCGGGCGCGCCAGCGCCGTCAAGGCGCTGCGCATCATGATCGAGGAGCAGCCGCTGCCCTCGCGCACGCTGCAGCCCGAGGAAGTGATGTCCGTGCGCTCCACGGACACGATGGTGCATAAGGCCATGTTGTTGCTGGAGCAACAACTGCAGTCGCCCGCGCCCATCGACGAGCTGTGCGAGCCGCTGGGCATCGGCCGCCGGCAGCTGGAGCGCCGCTTCCAGCGCGACGTGGGCCTGAGCCCCGCGGAGTACCGCACCCGACTGCGCCTGGAGCGCGCGCGCTGGCTGCTGCAGAACACGGACCTCGAAGTCACCGAGGTCTCGTTCGAATGCGGCTTCCACGACGGGGCCAGCTTCTCGCGCTTCGTGCGCAAGGAGCTTGGCATGAGCCCGCGCGAAGTCCGCCAGGTGGGGCGCGTGGTCGCGCGCTGAACCCTTTTCTGCCTCGATTGAGGCGATGTCATGAATCGCATGGCGGGCGACGCAGTCCGCGCCGCACTCTGAACCTCGTGCCGGGAAGATGGGCTCTTCCGCAACCGACCTCTGGATTTCTCCATGTTCAGCTACAGCAAGCAGACCCTCAAAGCCGTCGACCCGGATCTGTGGACCGTCGTCCAGCAGGAGCACCAGCGCCAGGAGCAGCACATCGAGCTGATCGCCAGCGAGAACTACACCTCGCCGGCCGTGATGGCGGCGCAGGGCAGCCAGCTCACGAACAAGTATGCCGAGGGCTATCCGGGCCGCCGCTACTACGGCGGCTGCGAGTACGTGGACTTGGCCGAGCAGCTCGCGCTGGAGCGGGTCAAGCTGCTCTTCGGCGCCGACCAGCATGGCTGGGCGGCCAACGTGCAGCCCCATTCCGGCGCCCAGGCCAACGAGGCCGTGTTCATGGCGCTCATGAAGCCGGGCGACACCTTCATGGGCATGAACCTCGCCGAGGGCGGGCACCTCAGCCACGGCATGGCGCTGAACATGAGCGGCAAGTGGTTCAACGTGGTGAGCTACGGCCTCGATGAGCAGGAAGAGATCGACTACGACGCCATGGAGCGCAAGGCGCACGAGAGCCGCCCGAAGATCATCATCGCCGGCGCCTCGGCGTATGCGTTGCGCATCGACTTCGAGCGCTTCGCGCGCGTCGCCAAGGACGTGGGCGCGCTGCTGATGGTGGACATGGCGCACTATGCGGGCCTGATCGCCGCGGGCGAGTACCCGAACCCGATCCCGCACGCCGACATCGTCACCAGCACCACGCACAAGAGCCTGCGCGGGCCGCGCGGCGGCATCATCCTGATGCGCCCGGAGCACGAGAAGGCCATCAACAGCGCCGTGTTCCCGGGGCTGCAGGGCGGGCCGCTGATGCACGTCATCGCCGCCAAGGCGGTGGCCTTCAAGGAGGCGCTGGAGCCCGAGTTCCAGCGCTACCAGCGGCAGGTCGTGAAGAACGCGGCGGCGCTGGCCGAGACGCTGGTCGAGCGTGGGCTGCGCATCGTGAGCGGCCGCACCGAGAGCCACGTGATGCTGGTGGACCTGCGCGCCAAGGGCTTCACAGGCAAGGCGGCCGAGGCGCTGCTGGGCGAGGCGCACATCACCGTCAACAAGAACGCCATCCCGAACGATCCGGAGAAGCCGATGGTCACCAGCGGCATCCGCCTGGGCTCGCCCGCCATGACGACCCGCGGCTTCAAGGAAGAGGAAGCGCGCAAGGTGGGCCACCTGATCGCGGACCTGCTGGACCGTCCGAACGACCCCGCCACGCTGGCCGACGTGCGGGCCCAGGTCGGCAACCTGACGCGCGACTTCCCGGTGTACGGCTGAAGCGTGTCACGCCAGGTGCTTGAACACTGATTCCGCTGTGGCGTCGCGACTGAAACAAACCTCGTCACGCCCGCCCTCACAGGCATGACGAGAGACTTTTCCCGCTTTGATCAGAAAGATTGGCTAAATCCTGCCGTGCTGGCCCCTTGATATTCCAGGGTCAGACGGCATTGGGCTTCCATTCATTGAATAACTGATAAGCCACCTTTCGGGCAGCTTTTCCCGGAGCCGGATGAATGCTGCCGTGGGCGGATGTCGATGCGTGCGCAAATCGTGGCGACCCGAGATTTTCCGGTTTCTCCAACCGGCGGACATGCCGTCCGCCAAAACCTGCCTGAAGGGAAGTACCTCATGAAAACAAATACGCGCGGCAGCCTGTTGCTCGCCTCGGCCGCTCTGGTGCTGGGCGTACCGGCCGCCCAGGCCCAGTCCGAGGTCAAGATCTCGGGATTCCTGGACGTGGGCGTCTACCGGGACACCAGCCACGTGTGGAACGTGGGCCCCATCCAGCGCAGCTTCGTCGCCTTCAGCGGCGCGGAAGACCTGGGCGACGGGCTGTCCGCCATCTTCAGGCTCAGCACCCGCTTCGACACCGGCACGGGCGCGCTGGAGAGCGCCACGAAGCCGTTCTGGCACGACGAATCGACGGTGGGTTTGAAAGGCCGCTTCGGCACGGTCAAATTCGGCCGCCGCCTGGACGCCATCAACAGCCTGGATTGGCAATTCGACCCCTGGTACAACTTCAACCGGGTCGCTTCGCCGGCTTGGGATACCTGGCACTACAACTTTTCTTCCGATCCGCGCGGCAACAGCGGCACGCCGGAATATGGCCGCCTGAACAACGGCATCTTTTACGATTCGCCTACGTTCGGCGGTTTTGCGCTGCATTTGAGCGGATCGCCTGAAAAGGCAGTAGGCGACGTGCGCCGGCCGCTGGGCACGGCCGTGACCTACAACAGCGAAAACCTGGCCGCCATCGGGGCGCACAGCCGCAACAGCGCGGGCGATACCGACAATTTCGTGGGCGCCAAGGTCACCGTTTCTTCCGTGGCCGTGATGGCCGCCTACAACGTCAGCAAGGCGGGCGCTTCCAAGGCGAAGGCGCTGACGGCCGGCGTCCAGTACACCCTGGGTGCCGCCACGTTCAAGGGTGGCTGGGGCCAGGTCGACGTCGACGGCGTCAAGGCCGTGAAGGTGCTGGGCGGCGGCGCCTACTACGCGCTGTCGAAGCGCACGACAGTCTACGGCGACGTGGCGCACAAGAAGTTCGTGAGCGACTCGGCCAACACCTACGGCGTGGGCATCACCCACACCTTCTGAGTCCGAAGCGGCCTTCGCCCCGGCCCGCGGCCGGGGCAGCAGCGACCCGCGCAGAAGCCGGGACCGTTACACGGTCAACTTGTACGCGCACGCTAGGCACTGCCTAGCGTGCGCGTTTGCATGGTCCCTCCACCGGCCCGAAACTCAGCGCGCGGCAGGGCCGCATCGACCCGTGGCCGGCCGTGCACCTTGGCGGCGCACGGCGCTCGCGTCAGGCCCCAATAAAGGGCCGCATGCACTTGATTGAGACTTCGGCGCGGTCCGGTTCGCCACTTGGGTTGGCGATGTGCAGGCTCAGACGATGGCCTGTGGACGGGCACCAATCGCATGGTGGTTGATAAAGCAACATGAATTGCATGCCGACACGGCATGCCCGTGCCGGCTTGGGACAGTTCGGGCGCGGTGGAGCCACCGTTGGACGTGATGCAGCGCTGGAAGGCCCATCCGTTGGGCGTCGATGACGCGTCAATGGCGCGCCAAGGCAGGACTGGCACGGTGCTTGCGAACGCCGGGCATCTTTCAAACGAGAACGCAGCCCATGTCTCCACACTGCGTCCAGCCGCTCGTGGCCGCCGCCCTTCCCGCTGCCAAGTGCGCGCGGGGCCTGGGCCGCAAGGCCGCGCACGCTGTCGCAATCCGCTTCGGGCGTGTCGCAGGCGACATCACGGGCGACGGCGCCTCGCCTATCGTTGTTGCCGGGTCCTTGCCGGCACCGTCCCTGCGACGCCAGCCTCGTGCGATAGCAGCATTCCCCGTCCGCCGGCGATGCGCCTAGGACAAACCCCAGTAAAAAAATTTGCCCTCTCGTCTACTATTTGTAGACAGTCAGTAGTGCAAATGTCGAACCGCAGGCGCAGGCAGAAGCGGGGCACGCCATGGAGCCGGCCAGCGCGAACGAACGAGCCCGGCCTGCGGCCCCGCTGCCGTAGCCCTTCGGGCCGAGGTCCGGGGAATGCGAAGTGACCCTATTTGCAAGACGCCGTCGAGGCGCCCCTTGCTTTCCTTATCTGACGCAACAGGAAAATTGACATGTCTGAATTGCTGAGCAAAACCGAGTACCAACAGCTGGCCAAGCAGTTAAGGCTGCCGAGCAAGGCCATCGTCAATGGCGAGCCTTATGCCGCGGCATCCGGGGCGACCTTTTCGACCACCAACCCGGCCACGGGCGAAGTGCTGGCGAATCTGCCGGCCTGCTCAGCGGAGGACGTGGATATTGCCGTCTCGCATGCGCGCGCCGCCCTGGAAGACGGCCGCTGGTCCAAGCTGCATCCGGCCAGCCGCAAGAAAGTGCTGCTGCGCTTGGCCGACCTGCTCGAAGCGAATGTCCAGGAACTGGCGGTGATGGAAAGCCTGGATAGCGGCAAGACCATTTTCGACTGTCAGACGGTGGACGTTCCTGAAACCATCCACTGCCTGCGCTGGCACGCCGAGGCCATCGACAAGATTTACGACCAGGTGGCCCCGGCGTCGGACAGCCACATGGCCATGATCGTGCGGGAGCCCATGGGCGTGGTGGGCCTGGTGCTGCCCTGGAATTTCCCGCTGCTGATGCTGGCCTGGAAAATCGGCCCGGCGCTGGCGGCCGGTAATGCGCTGGTGATCAAGCCCGCGGCGGAAACCTCCCTGACCGCGCTGCGGGTGGCGGAGTTGGCGCTGGAAGCAGGCGTGCCGCCCGGCATTCTCAACGTGCTGACCGGCTCCGGTTCCGGCGTCGGCGAGCCCATCGGCCGCCACATGGATATTGACGCCGTGTCGTTCACCGGCTCCACCGTGACAGGGCGTCGCTTCCTGAAATACGCCGCGGAGAGCAATCTCAAGGAAGTGGTGCTGGAGCTGGGCGGCAAGAACCCTTGCATCGTGATGGACGACGTGGCCGATCTCGATGCCGTGGCTACCCATATCGTGAACGGCGCCTTCTGGAACATGGGGCAGAACTGCTCCGCCATTTCGCGGCTCATCGTCCACAAGGTCATCAAGGAACCGCTGCTGAAAAAGGTTTTCCAGCTGGCCGATGCCTGGCGCGTGGGTGATCCGATGGACCCTGCGCACCGTATTGGGCCGCTGGTTTCCCCCGCGCATTTCTCCAAGGTCAAATCGTTCCTGGACCAGGGCGAAAAGGTGCTCTACGGCGGCGTGACCAGTGACGAGCGCTACGTGCACCCGACCATCGTCGAAGTGGAGCACAACGGCGTGCGGCATGCGCGCGAGGAGATTTTCGGGCCGATTCTGTCCGTGCTGACAGTGGACAGCCTGCAGCAGGCCGTAGCCATGGCCAACGACACTGAATATGGTCTCACCGCCTCGGTATTCACCGCCAACGGCACACGTGCCTTGCGGGCGGCGCGCGCGATCAAGGCCGGCACGGTCACCGTGAATTCCTTCGGCGAAGGCGATTCCACCACCCCGTTTGGCGGCTACAAGCAATCGGGTTTCGGCGGCCGGGACAAGTCGGTGCACGCGCACGACCAGTACACCCAGTTGAAGACCATCTGGCTGGATCTCAGCGACAGCGAGGCAGGCGACATCTGATTCGCCATACAGGTGGGGCGAAGGCGCAAGCCCGATTCCTGCGCCTTCGCCGGCTCCGGGCTGCAATTCAAAACGGCAGCCAAAGACTTGGAAGTTGAGGTTTGGTAATGACTACGACGCTGACATTCACTCAAGACGCCGCGGTACATCCGGGTGCACTCAAGGCAGCGGCCACGTCAACCGCAGCCCGGGCCGTCGCGGCCACCGGTACGGAGCTGCTGCAGGTCAGGAACCTGTCGAAAATCTTCGGGCCCAAACCCGAGCGTGCGCTGCAGTTGATGAAGCAGGGACTTGGCCGCGACGATATTTTCCAGCAGACCGGCAACATGGTCGCGGTCCAGGACGTGAGCCTGTCCGTCAAGGCGGGCGAGATTTTCGTCGTCATGGGGCTGTCCGGTTCCGGTAAATCGACCCTGGTCCGGCTTTTGAACCGGCTGATCGAGCCGACTGCCGGCCAGGTGGTCCTGGAGGGCCGGGATATCGCGCCGATGTCAGCGTCGGAATTGCAGGCCGTGCGCCGCCAGAAAATGGCGATGGTGTTCCAGTCGTTTGCGCTGCTGCCGAACCGCAACCTGCTGGACAACGTGGCCTACGGCTTGGAAGTCGCCGGCGTCAAGAAGGCGGAGCGCTACGGCGTGGCCCAAGCTGCCCTGGCGCGCGTGGGCCTCGGCTCCTTACGCCAAGCTGCACCCCAGCGAGCTCTCGGGCGGCATGCAGCAGCGCGTGGGGCTGGCGCGGGCGCTGGCCGTGAACCCGGCGGTCTTGCTGATGGACGAGGCTTTCTCGGCGCTGGACCCGCTGATTCGCTCCGAAATGCAGAACGAGCTGCTGAGGCTGCAAAAGGAAGAGCAGCGCACCATCGTCTTCATTTCGCACGACATCGACGAGGCGATCAAGATTGGCGGGCGGATCGGGATCATGAAGGACGGTTGCCTGATCCAGGTCGGCACGCCAGCCGAGCTGATTCAATCGCCGGCAGACGAATTCGTGCGGGATTTCTTCCGCAACGTCGATGTGTCCCGTTTTCTCAAGGCATCGAGCATGCTGACGGGGGCTGATGCAAACCTGATCACCTGCAACCCGGGGGCATCCGCCGAGCGTTATTTGAATCAGCTCATCGACAAGGGTGTGGAATACGCTTATGTCTGCGATGAGACGGGCCATTATCAAGGCTGCGTTTCCCGGGCATCGATCCACAAGGCCGGGCACGCTTCGATTCAGGACGCGTTCCTGCGCAATACCACCGCGGTTTCGCTGGAGGCTGATTTGCACCAGCTCGCCGAAATCGCCTTGAACCAGGAACACGACGTTCCCGTGACGGACGCCACCGGGCGGCTCGCGGGCGTGGTGTCCTGTCGCACGATTCTCAAGCAGGTCATGGAACGGAGAATGGCATGAACTCCTCAATCATCGGACAATCCGCGGAACAGCTGGTCAACCTGCTGTTCTCAGAATTCAGCGGCGCGTTCAATGCTTTCTCGGCCGCGCTCGATACCGTGGTCAAGCTGCTCGAAGACGGGCTGACCGCCGTTCCCTTCGTTGCCATGCTGGTGCTTTTCGTGGGCCTGGCGGTATGGCGGCGCGGTGTGGGTTTTGCCATTTTCGTGGGCCTGGCCCTGGGTACCATCAATTACATGGGCCTGTGGACCCAGACCGTTTCCACGCTGGCGCTGGTGATTGCGGCCACCGTGCTCAGCCTCGCCGTCGGTGTTCCGCTGGGTATTTGGGGTGCGAGAAGTGAACGCGTTGGCCTGGTCCTGCGGTCACTGCTGGATTTCATGCAGACGATGCCCGCCTTCGTCTACCTGATTCCGGCGGTGATTCTCTTCGGCCTGGGCCGGGTGCCGGCGGTGCTGGCCACCATCGTGTTCGCCATGCCGCCCGTCGTGCGCCTCACGACGCTGGGTATCGCCCAGGTTCGTCCAGAATTGATGGAAGCCGGCCGCTCGTTTGGCAGCACGGACCTTCAACTGCTCTGGAAAATCCAGCTGCCCAACGCCCTGCCCTCCATCATGGCCGGCGTGAACCAGACCATCATGATGGCGCTCTCCATGGTCGTGGTCGCGTCGATGATTGGCGCCGGCGGGCTGGGTGAATATGTGATCAGCGGTATTCAGCGGCTGGATGTGGGCATCGGTTTCGAAGGCGGCCTGGGCGTGGTGCTGCTGGCCATCGTCCTCGACCGGCTGACCGAGAGCTTCGGGGTGAAGAAGCCCAAGAAGTCCAAGGCCAACGGCAATTCCACGGCGTCCAAAGCCAAGAGCGGCCTGAGCCGCGCATTCCGGACTTGAACCACGGGCTTTTGCAGCTCGCCAACTGAAGGAGAGGTTTCCATGAACAGCAAGTTTTTCAAGTCGCGCATCGCCGGACTGACCTTGTCGGTATTTGCATTGGGTGCCGCCACCGGCAGCGCCATGGCCGCTGAGCCCTTGAAAATGGGCTACAACAACTGGGCGGACGTGATGGCCGTGGCCAATGTCGCCAAATACGTGCTGGAAACCAAGCTCAAGCAGCCGGTGCAACTGGTCAATGCCGACATTGCCATCCAGTTCCAGGGCGTGGCCCGCGGCAACCTGGATGTGCTGCTGGGCGGCTGGCTGCCGGTGACCCATGACGCCTATTACCAGAAGCACAAGAGCGACCTGGACGATATCGGCATCATTTACTCGGGCGGCAAGAACGGCTGGGCCGTGCCCTCCTATATTCCCGAGTCCGAGGTGTCGTCGATTGCCGACCTGGCCAAGCCCGAGGTGAAAAGCAAGATGAATGGGACGATCCAGGGTATCGAGCCCGGCAGCGGCGTGATGCGGGCGGCCGAGAAGACGGTCAAGGAATACAAGCTCGATGCGGCGGGCTACAAGCTCCAGTCGGCCAGCGAGGCCGGCATGCTGGCCACGGTTTCCCGAGCCTATCCGGGCAAGCAGTGGTTTGTCGCCACGGTCTGGAGCCCGCACTGGATGTTCCAGAAATGGAACATGCGCTACCTGAAGGATCCCAAGGGCAGCATGGGTGGCGAGGAGCAAATTCATGCCTTCGGCTCCAAGCAGTTCGCGACCAAGTTCCCGCAAGTGCATGCCTTCATCAAGAATTTCAAGCTGGACCTGGCGGACGTCGAAGCCATCGAGCATGAGGGCTACAGCACGAACAACTACGAGACGGCGGCCAAGAAGTTCGTGGAGGCGCATCCGGAGAAGCTGAAGGCCTGGTTGCCGCAGTGAGCTGTGTTTCCGCCGCAGCGCCCAGGAACGCCTGACGCCGTGGATCTTGAACAGCTTGTGTAAAGGCGCGCTTCGGCGCGCTTTTTCATTTGGACTGCGACAGAAATTGAATTCGAGCCGGCCTCTAACGGGCACGCCGTCGGAACGTTGGAATGCCTTTGCCGCGGGCTACAGCCAGCACGCAGGCGCCGGGCCGGGCGTTTCTCAGTGCTTTCCCTGTAGGTAGAGGGCTATGCCCCGGCGCGGTGGGCCGGTTCCTACAGTGCGGGCACCAACGACGAAAGGCGGCACGCAGAGCCGCCTCGAAGGAGACGCGCTCATGAAGGTCGTTCCCATCGCACCCTTGTCCGGCGGCTGTGACGAGCCCAGCGGCGAGGTCCCCAGGCTGCCCCTGCCCCTGACGCGACGCAGCCTGCTCAAGGGCTCCGGCATCCTGATGGGCACCCTGGCTGCGGGCAGCCCGCTGGCCTTGCTTGCCCCGTCCACGTCCTGGGCCGTGGAGCTCAAGACGTTGAGCGAGGCGCAGGGCCGCACGCTGCTGCTGATGGGGCGCGTGCTGTATCCGCATGCGAAGCTGCCCGACGCCGTCTATGCCCTGCTGGCCAAGGACCTGGATGCCATGGCCGGCGACGACCCGGCGCTGGCCAAGCTGTTGAGCGACGGCACCGCCACCCTGGACCACTTGGCAGGCGGCAGCTTCGCCAAGGCCTCCGTGGCGCGGCGTACCGAGGCCGTCAAGGCCATGGAGGGCCAGGCCTTCTTCAACACGGTGCGCGGCAAGTGCGTCACCTCCCTCTACGACAACGACATGGCCTTCGCCGCCTTCGGCTATCCGGGCTCGGCGTGGGAGAAGGGCGGCTACATCACCCGCGGCTTCCAGGACCTGAAGTGGCTGCCCGCCCCCCCGCTTGAAGCCAGCCCCAAGCCCTACATGGGCTGAGCGCGCAGGCGGCGGTCGCTGTTCGAAAACACACACAGGCGGCCACGGCACGCCTGGTCTGGAGACATTCATGGCTGTATTCGATCTCGCGGACGACTCGGTGGTCGTCGTCATCGGCTCGGGCGCCGGTGGCGGCACCCTGGCCAACGAGCTGTGCCAGAAGGGCATCAAGGTGGTCGTGCTGGAGGCCGGCGCCCAGCAGTCGAACGCCAGCTTCATCAACGACGAGTGGAAGTCCTTCAGCCAGCTGGCTTGGCTGGACCCGCGCACCACCTCCGGCAGCTGGCGCGTCGCCAAGGACTTCGCGGGCCTGCCGGCCTGGATCTGCAAGACCGTCGGCGGCACCACCACGCACTGGGCCGGCGCGTCCTTGCGCTTCCAGGAGCACGAGTTCCGCGTCCGCAGCGAGTACGGCGGCATCAAGGACGCCAACCTGCTGGACTGGCCCCTCACGCTCAAGGAGCTGGAGCCGTACTACACGCGCGCCGAGGACAAGATGGGCGTGACGCGCACCCACGGCATCCCGGGCCTGCCGGGCAACAACAACTTCAAGGTGCTCTACAACGGCGCTACCCGGCTGGGCTACAAGGAGGTGCACACCGGGAACATGGCCATCAACAGCCAGCCGCGCGACGTCCGCGGACGCTGCATGCAGCTGGGCTTCTGCTTCCAGGGCTGCAAGAGCGGCGCCAAGTGGTCCACGCTGTACACCGAGATTCCCAAGGCCGAGGCGACGGGCAACTTCGAGCTGCGCCCCGAGTCCCACGTCACCCGCATCGAGCACGACGCGGCCGGCAAGGTCACCGGCGTGGTGTATTTCGACAAGGCCGGCAAGGAGCAGCGCCAGAAGGCCCGCGTGGTCTGCGTGGCGGGCAACTCCATCGAGACGCCGCGCCTGCTGCTGCTGTCGGCCTCGAACAAGTTCCCCGACGGGCTGGCCAACTCCTCCGGCCAGGTCGGCCGCAACTACATGCGGCACATGACGGGCTCGGTGTACGCCGCCTTCAAGGACCCGGTGCACATGTTCCGCGGCACTACGATGGCGGGCATCGTGCGCGACGAGGCGGGCCACGACACGCGCCGCGGCTTCGCGGGCGGCTATGAAATGGAAACGCTCTCGCTGGGCCTGCCCTTCATGGCAGCCTTCCTGAACCCGGGCGGCTGGGGACCGGAGTTCGCCTGGTGGATGGAGCGCTACACCCAGCTCGCCGGCATGTGGCTGGTGGGCGAGGACATGCCGCGCGACACCAACCGCGTGACGCTCAACACCAGCGTGAAAGACAAGTGGGGCAACCCGGTGCCCAACGTGCACTACGACGACCACCCGAACGACGTCGCCATGCGCAACCATGCCTTCACGCAGGGCGAGCGCATCTACCAGGCCGCCGGCGCAATACGCACCTTCCGCACGCCGCCCTACCCGTCCACCCACAACCTGGGCACCTGCCGCATGAGCGCGCGCCCCACCGACGGCGTGTGCAACAAGTGGGGCCAGACGCACGACGTGCAGAACCTTTTCATCAGCGACGGCAGCCAGTTCACCACCGGCGGTGCGGAAAATCCGACCCTCACCATCGTGACGCTGGCCATCCGGCAGGCAGAATATATTGCGTCGCAAATGTCGCAGCGCGCGCTGTAAAACAAATTATCCTGGAGACAAGAATGTGCGAATTCTTCGTTGCGGCCGACCCGATTCTTTACGAATCCCGTACCCGCACGGTGCGCATCCATGGCGTATCGACCAGCATACGCATGGAAAACTTCATGTGGGACACGCTGGCGGCGCTGGCTGCGGAAGAAGGCATCACCACCAATGCGCTCATCGTGCAATTTCACGATGAAATCATGCGCCATCGCGGCGACGTGCTGAATTTCTCGTCCTTCCTGCGGGTGACCTGCCTGCGCTACCTTCGACGCAAGCTGGACCAGGTGGAAGGCGAGAAACTCGAAGGCAGCAGCCCGCCCACACCCAGCCGTCCTGCCCTGCGGAACACGCACTGAAACAAGGCT
The DNA here is from genome assembly GCF_000430725.1 of Azohydromonas australica DSM 1124. Taxonomy (GTDB): domain Bacteria; phylum Pseudomonadota; class Gammaproteobacteria; order Burkholderiales; family Burkholderiaceae_C; genus Azohydromonas; species Azohydromonas australica. Next base: position 117,750 of record NZ_KE387204.1, on the reverse strand, counting down.
CCAACCTGATATGGCCAAACTCATCCACACCATGATCCGCGTGCGCGACCTGGACGCGTCGCTCGATTTCTACCGTCAGGTGCTCAAGCTGGAGCCCGCGCACCGGCTGGATTTTCCGGAATTCTCGCTGGTGTACCTGCGCAATGCCGAGAATGATTTCGAAATCGAGCTGACCTACAACAAGGGCTGCGAGGAAGCGTATTCCCACGGCGACGGTTACGGCCACGTCGCCGTGGCCGTGGACAGCGTGGCGCAAAAGCATGCCGAGCTGGTGAAGGCGGGTTTCTCGCCGCTGCCCATCAAGGAATTCAAAGTCGGCGATGAATTGCTGGCCCGCTTCTTCTTCATCCAGGACCCCGACGGCTACAAGATCGAGGTGCTGGAGCGCCACGGGCATTACCGCTGACGCCTTGCCGCCCGGGCGCCGCGCATGAGCTTGCGGCGCCCGGGCGGGTTCAGCGATCGACCACCAGGTCGCTGAGCGGCTTGGAGCAGCAGGGCAGGAAGAAGCCCGCATCCACCTCGCGCTGCCGGATGCCGCCGTTGTGCTTCATGTCCACCGAGCCGGAGACCAGCTTCGACTTGCAGGTGCCGCACAGGCCGTTGCTGCACGACGAGGGCAGCCGCACGCCGGACTTGCGCGCGGCGGCGAGCACGGACTGCTCGGCGCCCACCTCGATCACCTTGTCCTGCTTGGCGAACTTGACTTTGAAGGTGCTCGCGGCCTCCGCGGCGGGCGGCAGCGGCACGTCGTCCTCGTCGATCACGGCGGCGTCGAAGCTTTCCTCGAAGTAGCGCTCCGGCTTCACGCCCAGCGCCAGGGACAGCTGGCGCACCGCGCCCATGAACGGCGCGGGGCCGCAGCACATCACCGTCCTCTCGGCCAGGTCGGGCACCGCGACCTTCAGGAAGGCCTCGCTGACGCGCCCGGTGACGCCGGCGTACCCCGGCTCGCCGCCCGCCCTCTCGGGCAGGAACAGCAGCCGGAAGTTCGGCGTGACCTTGGCGCGGTATAGCAGCTCGTCCCGGAACACGAGGTCCGCCGGGGTGCGCGCCGCGTGCAGGAACACGATGTCCGGATGGCGCCGCGCGTCGGCCAGGGCGCGCACCATCGACATCACCGGCGTGATGCCCGACCCGCCCGACACCAGCAGGTAGGGTCCTTCGGCCGGCCCGGGCAGCGTGAAGGTACCCGAGGGGCCGGTGCCCCGCACCGCGCTGCCCGGCTTGAGGTGGTCGTGCAGCCAGTTCGAGACCTTGCCGCCCTCCACCCGCTTGACGGTGATGGAGATCGAGCGCGGCGTCAGCGCCGACGACGCGAGGCTGTAGCAGCGGCTCACCATCTCCCCGTCGATCTCCAGCTCGAACAGGAAGTACTGGCCCGCGTCGAAGCTGAAGTAGCGGTCGTCCCGGGCGCGGAAGGTGAAGGTCTTGACGTCGTGCGTCTCCTGGCGGACGTCGATGCACACCAGTTCCTGGTCAGCCTCGCGGTTCCAGTAGACGCCCTCGTCGCAGGACATCGGCAGCGTGAGCTCAGTAGCCATGGGCCTGCATCCGCTTGACATACCAGGAGGCGAAGTTGTCGAGCTGCTTCTCGGTGAACTTCGAGTACGGGCCCGGCTCGTAGCTCGGGTCCTGCACGCCGGCGTGCGAGCGCGCCACCAGGTCGGCGTCCTGGTCGGTGGTGGCGATCCACACGCTGGTGAGCTTGTCCAGGTCGTAGTCCTTGCCCTCCACGGCGTCCTTGTGCACCAGCCACTTGGTGCGCACCAGCGTGGTGTCCGCGCTGAGCGGGATGACCATGGCCGACATCGCGTGGTCGCCCATGAAGTGGTTCCAGCAGTTGTGGCCCCACAGGTGCGTGTCGCCCAGGTCCTTGCGGGTCATGCTGCCCAGCAGCTTGGCGCATGCCGCCGTGCCGTCCGGAGTTTGCGACTCGCCGCCGCCGGCAATGGCCAGGCGCTGCGTGCGGAAGTTGGTTTCGCAGTCGGTCACGCGCTCCACGGTGGAGGACTTGAAGCCTTCGGCCTCCCAACGGCGCTCGCGGGCGCTGTGCTCGGCCATGTGTTGCGCGGCGCGCTCGCGGTCCTCTTCGCTCATGGATTCGAGGTCGAAGCCGAAGTCCAGGTCGATGAAGGTGACGCACAGCTCCGGATGGCTGCCCACGCAGTGGTAGCACTCCCGGTTGTTCTCCAGCGTGAGCTTCCAGTTGCTTTTCTCGATCACGTCCACCTGGTGCGCCACCTTGGCGTTACGCAGGCCGTAGGGCGCCAGCCGCTCCTCCATCACGTCCTGCAGGAACGCGATGTCCTTGGGCGGGTTGTCGGAAAGGCAGACGTAGAGGAGTCCACCGACCGAGCGCAGCGCCACCGGTTTGAGGCTGCGGCAGGACTTGTCGAAGTCCACGCCCATGTGCGGCGCGTGGATCAGCTGGCCCGAGGTCTCGTAGGTCCACTGGTGGTAGGGGCACACGAGCTTGGAAACCACGCCCTGCCCCGCGTTCAGGATGCGCGCGCCGCGGTGGCGGCAGACGTTGTGGAAGGCGCGCACCTGCATGTCGTCGTCGCGCAGGAGGATGACGCTCGACGTCCCGATGTCCAGCACCTGCGTGTCGCCCGGCTCGGGAATCTCGCACTCCAGGCCGGCCAGGATCCAGTGGCTCTGGAAGAAGACCTTCAGGTCGGCCTCGAACACGTCCTGGCGCGTGTAGAGCCCCGCGGGCAGCGAATGGTGCGGGCGGCGCGAGGACAGCAGCGAGGCGATGGACGGGAGGGCGGGAATGGACATGGGCGTATGCTCCTTTTGACTAATCTGAAGTCATGATAGAAGCCGCTATATCCTTGTTCAACGCCATTTTGATTTATGTCCAGGATGACTTTTGGTAATGCAAGGATGACCATTGAGGAGGTCCGGTGCCCATTCGCAAGAACTTTCCGTCGCTGAACGCCCTGCTCGTGCTGGAGGCTGCCGCGCGCCATCGCAGCTTCACCGCGGCGGCCGTGGAGCTGGGCGTCACGCAGGCGGCGGTGAGCCGCCAGGTCGCACTGCTGGAGGAAGAGCTGGACACCCCGCTGTTCGCGCGCAAGCACCGCAGCATCGAGCCGACGCCCCCGTGCGAGCTGCTGGCTTCATCGCTGGCGATGAGCTTCGCGAACATCGCTCAAAGCGTGGAGATGGTGCGGTCCACCAAGCGCCAGGAGACGGTCACGATCGGGGCGACGCTGGCGTTCACCACGTTCTGGCTGCTGCCGCGCATGGGGGAGTTCCGCAAGCGTTATCCCGCGGCGCAGATCCGGCTGGTGTCACAGGACTCGCGCATCAATCTCAACAGCGGCGAGGTGGACGTGCTCGTGCGCTTCGGCGTGCCGCCCTTCGACGACGGCGAGGTCGTCGCCTCGCGTGCCGACGAGGTGTTTCCCGTGTGCTCGGCCGAGCATGCGTTGCGGGTGGGCGAGCCCGGGACGATGTTCCGCGACGGCGAGCTCGAGCTGATCGAGCAGGACGTGCCGGACCGCTCCTGGTACTCGTGGCAGGACTGGCTCGGCCGCGCGGGCATCGCCGCGGCCAGCCCGCAGCCCAAGCTGCGCTTCAGCCACTACACCGAAGTGCTGCAAGCGGCGCGGGCCGGGCATGGTGTTGCGCTCGGCTGGGGCGTGCTCGTGCAGAGCTACCTGGAGGACGGCTCGCTGGTGCGCCTGGGCGACGCCGTCATCACCGCCGAGGGCCGGTACAACGTGGTGGTGCCCACGCGGCGCAAGCCGCATCCCCTGCGGGACATCTTCGTCGAGTGGCTGGCGGGGAGCCTGTGCAAGTGAGGGCGGCGGCGGTCCCGCCCGGCCGGGCCAGGCGGACCGCAAGGGCCGGCAATGGACGCCGCCGCTTCAGCCGAGGTGGAAGGCGCTGACCAGCTTGTTGAGGCGGCCGGCCTGCTCGCTCAGCAGTTCCGCGGAGGCCGTGCTCTGCTCGACCAGCGCCGCGTTCTGCTGCGTCATCCGGTCCAGCTCCACCACCGCGCCGTTCACCTGCTCGATGCCCTGGCTCTGCTCGACCGTGGCGGTCGAGATCTCGTCGATCACGTCGGCGACCCGCTGCACCGCCGACATCATGTCCTGCATCGTGCCGCCGGCTTCCTGGACCAGCTTCGTGCCGGACTCGACGCGTTGTACGCTTTCGCCGATCAGCGACTTGATCTCGCGGGCCGCCGACGCGGCGCGCTGCGCGAGGTTGCGCACCTCGCCGGCCACCACCGCGAAGCCGCGGCCCTGCTCGCCGGCGCGCGCCGCCTCGACCGCGGCGTTCAGCGCCAGCAGGTTGGTCTGGAACGCGATGCCGTCGATGACGCCGATGATGTCGCCGATGCGGCGGCTGGAGGTCGAGATGTCGGCCATGTTGGCGATGACCTGCTGCACGACCTCGCCGCCGCGCTGCGCCGCCTGGGACGCCGACAGCGCGAGCTGGTTCGCGGTCGCCGCCGAGTCCGCGCTCTGCCGCACCGCGCCCGTCAGCTCCTCCAGCGACGACGCGGTCTGCTGCAGGTTGCCGGCCGTGATCTCGGTGCGCTGGGACAGGTCGGCCTTGCCCGAGGCGACCTCGCTGCTGGCGACCTGGATGCTGTCGGCGCACAGGCGAATGTCGCCCACCACGTGGCGCAGGGCGTCCTGCATCTCGGCCAACGAGTTCAGCAGCAGGCCGATCTCGTCCCGCTGCCCGGTCCGGACATTGGCCGACAGGTCACCCTGCGCGACCGTCTTCGCCACGTCTACCGCGCGGTGCAGCGGGCGGGTGATGCTGTGCGAGATGAGCAATGCCGACAGCAGGCCGCCGGCCAGCGCGATCACGACGATGCCTGCGGTCAGCCACTGCGATTGCCGCGCGTCCTCCCGGGACTGCGCCGAGGCCGCGGCCATCGTCTCGCCCATCAGCTTGCGGAGGTCACCCAGGCTCTCCATCCAGTTCTTCTGCGGGTTCGACACCTGGGAGGAGTAGACGTACTGCAGCAGGCCGGGCTTGGTGTCCCCGGCCATGTCGGCCACCTGCTTGAACAGCGGCAGCGCGCTTTCCTCGAAGGAGGTCATGGTCTCGAACGCCTCCTGCCAGCCGCCGCTCTCGCTGCGCACCGGCAGCTTCGCCAGCGCGTCCTTGACCTGGAAGTAGCGTTCCACCGTGGCCTTGAAGCTGCCACGCAGGTTTTCGATCTCGTCCAGGTTCTCGATCAGGACGAGCTTGCCCAGCACGATCACCATGTCCTGCACCGCGATCTGCATGTCGTTGGCGAGCGAGGCGCGGCGCGCGTCCTCCTCGACCAATATCCGCGTGCGTTCGGACAGCAGGCTGGTTTGAAACCAGTTCAGGGTGCCCACCGCCGCCAACAGCGCGAGCGCGACGCCGAAGCCCACGTACAGGCGCGCCGAGATCGACAGCCGGGAAAACAGGAACTGTGAAATTCCACCGTTGCTCGGGTTCCGCATGTTTTCTTCTTCTCTACGGCGCCGGCCGGTTCAGGACCGCCGTCGTCGCCTCCGTGATGGTGTAGGGGTGTCCGGGTGAGATCGCTCTCGCCGGTGCACGGCCCTCCCGCGTCCTGCCTCCTCTGGCCAGGTTCGCGCAACACCACTGTCGCCCAAGGATGGGCATGCCGACTTGCTCAATGCCGACGCATGTTTGGCCAATTGCGCACCAGGGGCCCGTGCTGACCGGGAAGGCCGCGAAGGCGACGGATGAAGCGCCGCATGTCGCAACGGGTCAGCAACCCGGCGCTTGCCGCCAAGCGGGCGCGCCGGCGCTGCCTATGCTTCGCACATGGAGCTGGGTTTTCTCGACCTCATCGGTCTCTTCGGCGTGGTCGCGTACCTGACGGCGTACTTCCTGGTGCAGGTGCTGCACCACCCGCCGGCCGGCCGGACCGCGGTCGCGCTCAACATCGTCGGCCCGGCCTGCATGCTGGTGTCGCTGACGGAGTCCTTCAACCTGGCGGCGTTCCTGTCGCAGTGCTTCTGGCTGGCCCTCACCGTGGTCGGCTGGTGGCGCCGGTGCCAGCAGCGCCGGTAGGCACAGGCCCCGGCGTGCCAAGGCGGCCGCCGCGCAACAGTGGCGCGACGGCTCGCAGGTGCAATCCGCGGACGCTCTTCGAAATTCAGTCCTGCGCCAGCCCGGCCACGACCTCGTGCCCGAACACCGCTTCCAGCGTGCGCGTTTCCGGCAGCACGTAGACCACGCCGCGCTGGCGGCCCAGCACGGGCTGCACCACGGAGACGTAGAAGTCCGCGTCCACCACCACGCAGCCCAGCGAGATGCGGTTGTCCGCCGGCGAGGCCGAAGCCAGTCGCTGGGCGCGGCGCTCGCGCGCGGGTGCGGGGCGCAGCCGGTGCAGCGCCAGCCCCTCGGCGTAGTCCATCCACACCACCAGCTCGCCGGCAGTGTTGCGGCCGGGCTCGGTGTCGAAGCGGCCGGCGGGGGTGGTGCGCTCCTCGGGGCGGATGGCCGACAGCGGCTTGCTGCCCACGCCACGCACCGCGTGGTCGCCGGGCTGCAGGCCCAGCAGCACCGGTGCGGCGCCCAGCACGCGGCCATCGCCGGCGTAAAGCACCATGCGCGCCTGCTTCTTGTCCACCACGACGAAGGGACGCCCGCGGTGGTCGTTGCTCTCCAGCACGCCATGGGCGAAGCGCTGCACGGGGTCGTCGGCGGCCGCATCACGCGCCGGCGCGTGATGGATGCTGTCGTGCGTGGGCAATGCCCTGGACAAGCCCGGCAGCCCCAGCAAAAGGCTGGCCGCCAGCGCGCACAGCGCCTTTCCTCCCCCCAACATCGACTTCCCCCGTCAGGTCGCGGCGCCAGGGGCGCCGTGCTCACAACCCGGGCCAGGCGCCCGGTTCAAGGGGCGAATGCTAGGGGATCGGCGCGGCACTCCGGCGCCGGTGCGGCAAATCGAGTGCGGATCAGTTCACGATCCGGGACGTTGTTGCAGGTTGGGCGCAGAAGACCCAGTGGCGCACTCCGTTTCCCGTCGTGTCCGCGACGGCGGAAGGACAGCGGTGCAGAACGCCGCGAACACGGCGCCCCGCACCGGGCTCAACCCGGCCGCTTCACTGCGGCGGACCCTGGCGGTGGCTCGGGCCTTCCTGGTCAGAGGGCCCGGAGGGGTTGTCGTGGGCCGGGTCGCTGCTGTTCTCGTAACCCTTCCAGGTGTTGTCCAGCGTGGCCTGGGCCTGTTCGGCGGCGCGCACGGCGTCCTTGTCGTCGGGGTTGACCTTGGGGACCTTGGGGGCGTCAGTCATGGCGGGCTCCTTGTGCAATGGCTTGCCCGACGGGCGGCAAGCCGCATACCGCGGCGGCATACTCGTCCGCCAAGCCCTTCGAAGAACGGACACCAAGCGGGCGTGCGATGTGCACGGTGCGGTATTCCCGCCTCGCCACGGCCGCCGGCCACGCACCCATGCCGCTGTACTCCTCCGCCCTGCTCAAGCCTCCTGCCCTGCGCGACACGCTGCGTGCGCCGCTGCTGCTGATGGCCGGCGGCTGGCTGCTCGCCGTGGGCGTGGGGCTGTGGCAGCACCATGCCAATGGCGTGCAGGAGCGCGCGCGCTTCCAGGCCCTGGGCGAGCGCGTGGCCGAGCAGGTGCGCAGCCGCATGCGCACCTACGAGTACGGATTGCGCGGCGCGCGCGGCGCCGTGATCGCCGCGGGTGCCGACGGCATCACGCGCGAGCGCTTCCACGAGTACGGGCTCTCGCGCGAGATCCAGCGCGAGTTTCCCGGCGCGCGCGGCTTCGGCTTCATCCGGCGCGTGCCGTTGGCGCAAGAAGCGGCCTTCCTGGAAGCGGCACGACGCGACGGCGTGCCGGACTTCGGCATCCGCCAGATCACGCCGCATGCGAAGGAGCGCTACGTCATCCAGTACGTCGAGCCGCTGCAGCACAACGAGGCGGCGGTGGGGCTGGACGTGGCTTCGGAGCCCAAGCGGCGCGCCGCCGCGGTGGCGGCCATGGAAACCGGCGAGGCGCGGCTCACGGCGCCTATCACCATCGTGCAGGCCTCGGACAACCCGCAGCGCTCGTTCCTGCTGCTGCTGCCCATCTACCGCGGCGTGCTGCTGCCGCCACCGGGGCAACGCGCTGCGGCCATTGTGGGGTGGGCCTACGCGCCGCTGGTGATGGACGAGGTGCTGCAGGACTTCGACTTCGGCGGCGACGAGTTCGCGCTGGCGCTCAGCGACGTCACGCCGGGCGACGAGGACGCCGACCGCTTCTACACCTCCACGCACTGGAGCGACGACGAGAGCATCTCACCGCACCACCGGCGGCGGCTGGCTGTGTTCGGCCGCATCTGGGAGCTGGACCTGCAGGAGCGCCCGGCCTTCCGCGCCGCGCTGAGCCTGCCCGACCCGGTGGCCACGGCGGTGGCGGTGGGCGGGGTGTCGATGCTGCTGGCGCTGCTGCTGGGCGGGGCGCAGCGCGCGGTGGGGCGCGAGCGGCTGATCCAGTACCAGCGCGCGCGCATGGCGGCCATGGTGGAGGGGGCGCAGGACGCCATCATTGGCCACGACGCCGACGGCTCGATCACGGAATGGAACCCCGCCGCGGAGCGGCTGCTGGGCTGGAGCGCTGCCGATGCCCTTGGGCGCGACCTCTACGAGCTGGTGCTGCCCGATGGCCGGCGCCAGGAGGCGCGGCGCCTGGGCGAGCGGGCGATGCTGGGCACGCCGGTGCCACCCTTCGACACCGAGCTGCGGCACCGCGACGGGCGTGCGGTGGAGGTGTCGCACTCGCTGGTGGCCATCCGCGACGAGGACGGCAAGGTGCGCGGGCTGGCCAGCACGCTGCGCGACATCCGCGAGCAGCGCGCGGCGCAGGCGCGCATCCTGGAGCTCAACGCCACGCTGGAGCAGCAGGTGCAGCAGCGCACCCTGGAGCTGCGCGTGCTGTCGGCGCGCGAGCGCGCCATCCTCGATGGCGCAGGCAGCGCCATCGTCGCCACCGACGCGCAGGACCGCATCACGCTCTTCAACCCTGCCGCCGAGCGCCTCACGGGCCATGCCGCGGCCCAGGCGCTGGGGTGCGATGCCACCGCGCTGCTGCTGGATGCCGACGAGCTGCGCACGCGCCGCGAAGCGCTGCAGGCCGAGCTGGGCCGGCCGCTGGCGCCGGGCGAGGTGTTCCTGTCCGCGCACGGCGCGGAGGGCGGCGAGTGGCAGCTGCGGCGCGCCGACGGCACGCCGGTGCCGGTGCTGCTGGACGTGCGCACGCTGCGCGACGAGCGCGCACGCACCGTGGGGCTGATCTACGTGGCGGTGGACCTGTCCGAGCGCAAGCGGCTGGAGACCGAGCTGCAGCAGCGCACCGAGCAGGCCGAGACCGCCAACCGTGCCAAGAGCGCCTTCCTGGCCAACATGAGCCACGAGATCCGCACCCCGCTCAATGCCGTCATCGGGCTGAGCCACCTGCTGCAGCAGATGCCGCTGGAGGGGCGCCAGCGCGAGTTCGTGGGCCACATCGCCAGCGCAGGCGAGCAGCTGCTGGCGCTGGTCAACGACGTGCTGGACCTCTCCAAGATCGAGGCCGGCGAGATGCGGCTGGAGCAGGTGCCCTTCGCGCTGGAGACGCTGCTGCGGGAGGTGATGGCGCAGGTGCGGGTGCATGCCGACCAGAAGAAGCTGGCGCTGAGCCTGGACGCGCCCGAGGATCCGCTGGCGCTGCGCGGCGATCCGCTGCGGCTCAAGCAGGTGCTGCTGAACCTGCTGAGCAACGCACTGAAGTTCACCCAGGCGGGCAGCGTGACGCTGCGCGTGCGCGCCATGCCCGGCGGCCCGGGGCGGGTGGTGCTGCGGCTGGACGTGATCGACACCGGCATCGGCATCGCGCCGGCGCTGCAGGCGCGCATCTTCGAGGCCTTCACCCAGGCCGACAGCTCCACCACGCGGCGCTTCGGCGGCACGGGGCTGGGACTCTCCATCGTGCGGCGGCTGGTGACGATGATGGATGGCCAGCTCGCGCTGGACAGCACGCCAGGCCAGGGCAGCACCTTCACCGTGATGCTGCCGATGGAGGTGGCGCAGGAGGCGCCCGCCTGAAGCGGGTTTTGAATCCGCCCGGCGAACGCCGTTGCCGAACCCCTCTTTTCAATATGCAAAGAGGTGAGTGAAACAAGAGTTCCAAAGTTTGCTGACGGGCCAGCGCAATTGCGGGCTGGCCTGCGCCGGCGGGAAAAAGTTAGGCTGCCGGCTTGTACCAGGCCGCGCCGCTTCCAAATACCGCCGCGCGGGTGAATTTGAAGGGAAATACCCATGTTTCAACGCTGTTCCTTGAGGAGCCTGGCCGTGACGGCCGCGCTGGCTTTGGCCACCATGCAGGCCCAGGCTCAACCCCAGCTGCGCTACCGCGTCGAGGCGCTGACCTACGATGGGCCCGTCACTGATGACGAGTATTTCAGCGCCTTTGGCCTCAACAACCGCGGCGTGGTCGTAGGCACCCGGCAGACGGAAATAGAGCACGAATGGGTCGAGCTCATCGGTACTGCCCATATTTCCCAGGGCAACCACCTGGAGCCCTTGCCCGGCAGCGACGCGTTCCATGACTCCAGTGCCGTTGGCATCAATGACCGGGGCCAGGTCATCGGCCAGTACCGTTCAAACGGTGTTGGCGGCCAAATACCCTATCTTTATACGCAGGGGCGATACCGGGACTTGCGTGTCGAAAACGTGAGCGGATGGGATTATGCGAGGGACATCAACGCGGCGGGACAGGTCGTGGGGCGCGCCAATGGGCAGGCATTTTTGTTCGATGGCACCCGCTCCAGGTATCTCGACATTCCCGGTGCCGTGGGGTCGATTGCGGAAGGCGTCAACGACCAGGGCGTCATGGTAGGAAACGCCCTTTTCGATGCGCCCGGCGATGGCCTCGAAGATCGTGCCTTCGTGCACGACGGCCACGGCGTGAAATTCCTGCAAAACCCGCTGCAGGATTTCCAGACCGCGCAGATGGCGGACATCAACAATGTCGGGCAGATGGCTGCCCACATCTTCAACCCGGATGGCCAACGCTACAGGTCCTTCCTCTACGAGGCCGATGGCCGGTTTACCGAGCTGGCCAGCCTGCACGGGCGGCAGGAACGGACCATTGTGCAGGGCCTCAATGACCGGGGCTGGGCAGTTGGCCTGTCCTCGGGCGATACATGCAACGAGTACACCTGCGACGAGGCGGTGCTGTGGCGCGACGGGCAAACGCTGAGCTTGAACGACCTGCTGTCCCCGGCGCAGGCCGAGCTGTGGCAGCTCACCGACGCGGTGGCCATCAACGAACGGGGGCAGATTGCGGGCAACGGCTATTACTTGAGCTCCTACGTGGGCTTTGTGCTGACGCCCGTGCCTGAAGCGCAGAGCTGGGCGCTGCTGCTGGCCGGGCTGGGCGTCGTCGGCACGCTGGCGCGACGCCGGGCTGCAGGCCGGGGCTGAGAAGCCCGCCCCGGCGCCTATCGCGGCCGCCGCTCAGCGCGTCCGGCCCCGCCGCTGCCACAGCGGCTTCTTGCCCTTAAGGTGGCGCTCGGGAACGGGTTATCGAGGCCGGGCACCGGATTACTCCCCTTCACCACCATATCTTGAATATGGTGAGTGCCGCATGAAACAGCAGTGCCAAATCATGAGAAATGGCTGGCCCGATCGCGGACTGTCCAGGAACGGACTGAAGCAGCTACGCTGATACTTTGCGCCAGCTCGTCCGGACAAGCAGGCCTGTTTACCGGACGCGTTTGAAAGGAAGCAACGATGCCTCAATATCGTTTCCTGACCGGTTCGGCCCTGGCGGCCACGCTGGCATTTACCAACCTGAGTGCCGAGGCCCAATTGCGTTACCGGGTCAAATTGGCGGACTTCGGTGAGCCTGTGGGCGAAGAGGAATTTTTCAGCCCTGCCGCGATCAACAACCACGGCGTGGTGGCCGGTACCGGCTACAGGCGAGGAGACGAGTGGTACGACACCGACCCGATCGCCCATATTTTCCGCGGCAACGCAGCGCGGCCCTTGCTCGGCACGGACGCCTTCGGCAACTCCTACGCTTACGGCATCAATGACCGCAACCAGGTTGTCGGCAATTACACGTTGCCGGACACCCCTGGGGCGGTCCCATATCTCTACCACAATGGCCGGTACCAGGACCTGCGCGTTGAAAAGGGGACGGGCAGTGGTGATGCGATGGATATCAACGCCTCGGGGCAGGTCGTGGGGAGCGCCAACGCAAAGGCGCTGTTTTTCGACGGCACGCGCTCGCGGTACATCGATATTCCCGGCGCCGTGTCATCGCAGGCGAAATCGCTCAATGACCACGGCACCGTGGTAGGGAATGCGTTTTTCGATGTTTCCAGCGGCGCCTATGAATCCCGCGCATTCGTCTACGACGGACGCGAGGTGAAATACCTGCAGAACCCGCTTGCAGATTCGCTGTCCCCGGAGATGGTGGCTGTCAACAACGCAGGACAAATGGCCGCGCGCACGTTCAACCCGGATGATGCGGCCTCCAAATCGTTCATCTACGGGGCCGACGGCCGATGGACGCAGATCGCCGGCTTGCCCAGCCCGGCCGGGGAGCCGGAAGTGACCATCGTGTCGGACCTGAACAACCAGGGTTGGGCCGTGGGTCGGTCCGGGGGCATCGATTGCAACGAGGGCAACTGCTACAAGGCTTTCCTGTGGCGCGATGGACAGACCGTCAGCCTGAACGACCTGCTCGTGCCCTGGCAGGCCAAGCGGTGGAATCTCTTCGATGCCGTGGCCATCAACGACCGGGGACAGATCACGGGCCGGGGCTTCTCCAGTTACCTGGTCTATGACTCGTACGTGCTGACGCCCGTGCCCGAACCGGAAGGCTGGGCGCTGCTGCTGGCCGGGCTGGGCGTGGTCGGCACGGTGGCGCGGCGCCGGGCGGGGCGCAGGCGCTGAAACCGGCCCGGCGCCCTGCCCGGTCGCCGCTCAGCGCGCCCGGCCCCGCCGCTGCCACAGCGGCTTCTTGCCCTTGAGGTGGTGCTTGGGAACGGGTTATCGAGGCCAGGCACCAAATTACTCCCCTTCAACACCATATTTTGAATATGGTGAGTGCCGCATGAAACAGCAGTGCCAAATCATGAGAAATGGCTGGCCCGATCGCGGGCTGTCCAGGAACGGACTGAAGCAGCTACGCTGATACTTTGCGCCAGTTCGTTCGGACAAGCAGGCCTGTTTACCGAGCGCGTTTGAAAGGAAGCAACGATGCCTCAATATCGTTTCCTGACCGGTTCGGCCTTGGCGGCCACGCTGGCATTTACCACCCTGGGTGCCGAGGCCCAATTGCGTTACCGGGTCAAATTGGCGGACTTCGGCGTCCCTGTCTATGAGGAGGAGTTCTTCAACCCTACCGCCATCAGCAACCGCGGCGTGGTGGTCGGCACGGGTTACAGGGCAACGGAGGAGATATTTTCCACCTACCCCATCGCCCACATTCTCCGCAGCAACGGGGCGCAGCCCTTGCCCGGCACAGAGGCTTTCAGCAGCTCCTATGCCAACGGCATCAACGACCGCAACCAGATCGTCGGCAGTTACTCGGTGCCGGACGCCGCCGGGCGAATTCCATACCTCTACCAGCATGGCCAATACCGGGATTTGCGGGTCGAAAACAGAAGCGGTGACGATTACGCCATGGACATCAACGCCTCGGGACAGGTCGTGGGGCGTGCCAGCGGAAAGGCGTTCTTTTTCGACGGCACGCGTTCGCGGTATATCGACGTTTCCGGCGCCCTCTCATCGAATGCGGAGTCGCTCAACGACTTTGGCGCCGTGGTGGGCAACGCGGTTTTCGATGCGCCCGGCGGAGCCTATGAAGAACGCGCTTTCATGTACGACGGCCAAGAGCTGAAATACCTACAGAACCCCACGCCTGATTCCCCGGCCGCGCAGATGGTGGCCATCAACAATGCCGGGCAGATGGCCGCGAACACGTACGCCGCGCAGGAGCGGATCAGCAGGGCCTTCATCTACGAGGCCGACGGCCGCGTGACCCAGATCGCCAGCTTGCCCACCCCGCCCGAGAAGTCGGAAGCAACCGTCGTGTCGGATATGAACAACCAGGGCTGGGCCGTGGGCCGGTCCGGGGGCAGCGGGTGCTCCGAGAACAGCTGCCATGAGGCTTTCCTGTGGCGCGATGGACAGACCGTCAGCCTGAACGACCTGCTCGTGCCCTGGCAAGCCAAGCACTGGTTTCTCTCCGATGCCGTGGCCATCAACGACCGGGGACAGATCACGGGCCGGGGTTTCTCCAGCTTCCTGGTCTATGACTCGTACGTGCTGACGCCCGTGCCCGAACCGGAAGGCTGGGCGCTGCTGCTGGCTGGGCTGGGCGTGGTCGGCACGGTGGCGCGGCGGCGGCCGGGGCGCGGGGGCTGAAACCGGCCCGGCGCCCTGCCCGGCCGCCGCTCAGCGCGCCCGGCCCCGCCGCTGCCACAGCGGCTTCTTGCCCTTGAGGTGGCGCTCGATGCCGTCGTTCAGGCGCGAACGCAGGTCCTGCACCGCATCCACCTCGCCGTAGACGCCGGGGAAGCGCAGGTCCAGCCACAGCCACAGGCTGCAGCCGCGCAGCGCCTGCTCCATGCGGTCCAGGCGGCTGTGCTCGTCCACCTCGCGCAGGAAGCCGGGCGTGCCGGCCTCGCCGGCCACGGCGTGGTTGTGCACCCAGTCCAGGAACTCCTCCACCAGCGCGGCGGTGCGCGTGTCCACCGGCGCTTGGGCATAGAGGAAGCGCTCCTTGAGCGAGAGCTTGCCGCCGGCCTCGTCCAGGAAGCCGGCGATCTCCAGCATCTGGTCCAGCTCGGCGACGGCGAAGTGCGCGTCGTCGAGCCTGAGCTGCTCGATGAAGATGCCCAGCACGGTGCGCAGCTTGGTGACGCCCAGGCGCTGCGCGATGGTGTTGACGTGCCACCAGCCCGGCGCCACCGGGGCCTTGAAGTCGCGCGGCGCGCTGGGCTGGCGCGGCAGCAGGTCCTTGAGGCTGCGCAGCGCCGTGGGCTCGGCTTCGCGCAGCACGCCGGCGAAACCCTCGTCGTGCATGCCGTAGCGCCCGGCGCGGCCGGCGATCTGGTGCACCTCGGACACGCCCAGCGGGCGCTCGGTCTGGCCGTCGAACTTGTTCATGGTCGAGAACAGCACGCGGCGGATGGGCAGGTTCAGTCCCATGCCGATGGCGTCGGTGGCCACCAGCACGTGCGAGTGCCCCTCGGCGAAGCGCTCGGCCTCGCGCCGGCGCACCTCCGGCGGCAGCGCGCCGTAGATGACCGACACCGGGTGGCCGTTGTCGGCGATCTGGTCGCGCAGCATCAGCACGTCGCGCCGGCTGAAGGCCACCACCGCGTCGCCGCGCTTGAGGCTGCCGATGGGCACCGGTTGCGTCAGCAGCTGCACGTGCTGCTTGCGCTCGAAGTGGCGCACCTTGCACTGCTCGCCGCAGAGTTTCAAAAGGCGCTCGATGGCGGGCACGGCGTAGGCCGAGCAGATGACGATCACCTCGTTGGCCGGCACGCCGGCGATGGCCTGGGTCCAGGCCCAGCCGCGCGAGCCGTCGAAGATCATCTGCGCCTCGTCGATCACCGCCACGTCGATGGGCTGCTGCGTGCTCATCATCTCGATGGTGCTGGAGACCACGCGCGCATCGGGCGCGGGCACGTTCTCCTCGCCGGTGAGCAGCGAGCACGGCACGCCGCGCGCCATCAGCCGGTCGCGGCCTTCCAGGGCCAGCAGCCGCAGCGGCGCGAGGTAGGCGCCGTCCATCGCCTGCGCCAGGCGCTCGAAGGCAGCATGGGTCTTGCCGCTGTTGGGCGGGCCAACGTAGAGGGTGACGCTG
The DNA here is from genome assembly GCF_000430725.1 of Azohydromonas australica DSM 1124. GTDB lineage: Bacteria > Pseudomonadota > Gammaproteobacteria > Burkholderiales > Burkholderiaceae_C > Azohydromonas > Azohydromonas australica. The sequence continues at coordinate 101,896 of NZ_KE387204.1, read as the reverse complement.
CGCTGCATCTGCCGCGCCAGGCCGAAGCTGTCCGGGTAGCCGCGGAAGGCCAGCTCGGAGGTGAGCCCGGCCAGGGTGTCCATCTCGGCGGCGCGGTGCTCCCAGCGGTCCTGCGCGCGGGTGAGCGCGGCCTGCAGCGCGGGCAGCGCCATCGGCACGTCGCACTCGGCCTGCAGCCGCGGCAGCAGCGAGGCAAGCTGGCGCGGATGGCCCGAGGCGCTGCGCTCCACCAGCTGCCGCAGGTGCGCAAGCAGGGTCTGGGCGTGCTCATAGGGCGCGGGCTGGCCCAGGGCGGCCAGCAGCACGCGGCGGTCGCCGGTGCGCAGGAAATCCCACACCGGCGCTTCGGGCACCGGCGCGCGGTGCGCGACCTGCAGCGTCCAGCCTGGATCCTCCAGCAGCAGCGGGTGGTGCAGCAGCCGCTCCCACTGCGCGCCGCGGCGCGTGATGCCCAACTGCTCCAGCGCGGCGCCGCGCTCCAGCATCAGGCCGCGGACCTCGGGCCCGTTACCCACGTCGTTGAGATGGTGCAGTGCGGCGTCAATTTGCGAAGGATGGATCCAACGGCTTGGGCGCGCGCCGGCCGCGGCGCGGGCGAGCTGGATGTAGCCCATGCGCTCCAGGTCCGGTGGCGGTTTATCCCCGTCGTCATCGGTGAAATCGGCCGGTTTGACCACCTGCGGCAGCAGGTAGGCGGCGCGGCGGATGCGCTCGACTTCCGCGGGGGAAACGTGGCTGGGAATGCGGGCCGCGTGGTGCGGCTGAGGCAGCTTGAGGGCTTGTTCTTGGACTTCGCTCATGCGGCCGGATTGTGGGCCTGAAGAAAGGCACGCCCGGCAGCGGCACAATCCGCGGTTTTTCTTGCTCGTTCTTGAGCTGACATGACCAATCCCGAGACGCCCGCCACGCCGACTCCCGCCGACGCAGCGGCACCGACCCACCGGCCCGACGCCGTCCAGTCCCAGCCGGGCCTGGAGCCCGGCGCCACGCCGGCAGCCCTGACGACTCCGACCGAGGCCGCGCCGGAAGGCGCCGAGGCCGCGGCGGTCCAGGCCAGCACGCCGGACGTGACCACGGCTTCCGAGGCGGCGCCCGCGCCGGCCGAGGCCGAGGCCGCCCCGGCGCCCGCCACCGAAGTCGCGACGCCGGCCGAGTCGGCTGGTACCGAGCAAGCCAGCCCGGCGCCGACGGCTGAAGCCGGCACCGACGGCGCCGCGGCCGGAAACAGCACGGCGCCGGCGGAAGTCGCTGCCTCGGCCGAGGCGGCTGAAGCCGCCGCTCCGGACGAGGCCGCAGCTCCTGCCAGCAGCGAAGCCGCCGCCGGCCCCGCTGCCCCGCGCTTCGACCTGGCCGCCGCCGCCAAGGACCTCGCCGAGCTGTTCCCGGCGCTGTTCGGCGGCAATGGCCCCGTCAAGCCGCTGAAGCTGCGCATCCAGGCCGACATCCAGCAGCGCGCGCCGGGCCGATTCACCAAGGGGCTGCTTTCGGCCTTCCTGCGCCGCCACACCGGCAGCACCCCGTACCTGGTCGCCCTCACCCGTTCCAAGGAGCGCTTCGACCTGGACGGCCAGCCCGCCGGCGAAGTGAGCGACGAGCACCGCGAGGCGGCGCAGCAGGAAGTCGCGCGCCGGCGTGAGCTGCGCCAGGCGCGCCGCCAGGCCGAAGCCGCGGCCGGCCGCGCGCAGGGCCAGCCGGGCGGCGAAGGCGCCGGGCAACCCGGCGCGGCGCGCCCACAGGGGCCGCGCCGCGAAGGCCGTCCGGGCGGACAGCCGCGACAGGATCGACAGGAGCGCGGGCCGCGTTCCGGCGAGCCGCGCCAGCCCCGCCCGCAAGGCGAGGAAGCCCGCCAGGGCGAAGCGCCGCGCCAGGCCGCAGGGGAGCGTCCGCCGCGCCAAGGCGACCGTCCGCGCCGCGAAGGCGAACAGCGTCCGCGCCGCCACGGCGAGGGCGGGTCTGACGACCGCCGCGCACCCCAGGGCCAGCCGCGCCGCCAGGAAGGCGCCGGCGCCGGTGCGCAGCCGCAGCGGGGCCGCGATGAGCGTCCCCCGCGCCGCGAGCGCGACGGCGAGCGCCAGGGCGGGCCGGGACCGCGCCGCCATGACGGCGCGCCGGCGCATGCGCGCGGCGAGCACCGGGGCGAGCGCTTCGACGGGCCGCGCCGCGAGGCCGAGCCGGCGCTGCGCGAGACCGATCCGGAACGCCGCGAGCGCGCGCTGCTGCTGCGCGATTTCGAGCGCACCACGCTGTCGCCGTCCAACTTCTGCGTGCTCAAGGGCATCAAGGCCGAGGCGCTGGAAGCCCAGCTGACGCTGGCGCGCCAGGAAGCGCGCGAGCGCATCGCCCAGGCCCAGGCCGCGCGCGCCTCCGAGGCGCCGCGTCAGGAAGGCGGTGCCGCACAGCCGCAGCGCCAGGAGCGCGGTCCGCGCGAGGGCGGCGCGCCGGGTGGACGCCGCGAAGGCGGCTCCGGGCAGCCGGGGCAGCGACGTCAGGAGCGTGGTGGTCCGCAGGGCCAGGGCCAGCAGCCGCGTCCGGCACCGGCCGCAGAGCCGGTGGCAGCCGATGCAGCGCAACCCGCTGCCCCGGCAGAAGCCGCCCCGCAGCCCGAGGGCGGCGAGGCGCCGCAGCCCTGAGCCGGGATGCTGCTGCGCGAACTCGTCGCGCGTGTCCCGCAGGCGGGGCGGCTGGAGTCGATCTGGCTGCGCCCCGCGCGCGGCGTGGCCGCGCTGGGCGTGCAGGAGGCGCTGGCCGTGGCCGGGCGCGGCCTGGAGGGTGACCGCACTGCAGGTGGCCGAGGCGGCGGTCGCCGCCAGGTGACCTTGCTGCAGTACGAGCACCTGCCGGTGCTGGCCGCGCTGCTAGGCCGGCCGGCGCTGGAGGCTTCGCTGCTGCGGCGTAACCTGGTCGTATCAGGTTTGAACCTGCTGGCTGCGCGCAGCCCGCTGTCGCAGGTGCCGCTGCGGCTGTGGCTGGGCGACGAGATCGAGCTGGAAGTGACGGGCCCTTGCGAGCCCTGCTCGCGCATGGAGGAAGCCCTGGGCCCCGGCGGCTACGCCGCGATGCGGGGCCACGGCGGCGTCACGGCACGGGTACTGCGCGGTGGACGGCTGCGCGTGGGTGATGTGGTGCGCTGCGTCGCTGCGCCGGGTTCGGAAGCCGGCGATTCAGCCGCCTGAATGGCCTTCAGTCTTCAATCGAAGAGCGCATCCCCTGGAGCCTCGGCGCCACGCTGAGGCTTCTTGTCGGCATCGTCCCGGCGGGCCAGGGCGGTACCGGGTACGTGCAGGGCCGCGGCGGGAGGCCCGCCCGACGTGACGCGTCAGCTTGACGCGTCCGGCACCGTCCCAATGGGAGGTGCCTCTATCGCTTCCTGGGACAGCGGTGACAGCAGCGCCAGCGCCTTGCACGAAGGCTTGCACACCATGTGCATGCGGCCAAGCAGGCGCTGGCTCATGAGCTGGTCGGCCGATCGGTGCTGCCCGCACTTGAAGCAGGAGCGCGTCTGGCCGCGTCCGCTGAAGGGCGAGCCTGACACCTTGCTGGCGTAGCGCAGGCCGTTGTCCTTGATGCGTGTGGTCGTGTCCTTGGTCATAGCTCACCCCCAGTGCGAATCCATTGTCTAAGGCGTGCGGCGCTTTGCCACCCAGGAAATGCATGCGACGCCGCAAGTCCTGCTCGTCCAGCGCGAAGCCACTTGCCATGGACCGCTCGACCATTGTGTTCACTATGGCTTTGAACTAACGCCACAAGGTTTGAGCAATAGCAACCTCTCGTTGAGTTCCATCTGGGGAATTTCCCTGGGTTTTCTGCATTTCCCTTCCAAATCTTCTTCCCACCTTCCACAGCGAGCCACACGCCCAACAACGCAAACCAAGGGTCCACCAAGTCACTCAACGGCGCAAAAGGAGTGCATTTCGAGCCGAGCCCTGTCTCAGCTGGCTGGTCAACACAACACCGAAGCCAGTCAACCGGTCGACGTCCAACCGGTGCGGGCTGAGGAGGCTCAAGTCAAGCTTCGAGGTGAACCCAGGTTCTGGTGAATCCAGGCGCGCGTTGAATTCACCGGGGTCACAGCACGAAACGCTTGGTTGTTAGTTCACAAAAGCCCACAGCCAGCTGTATGTTTCGCCCTAAGCGTCGACCGTGCGATGCCGTGCGGGACGTTCGCCGACATATGACGGCGGCCATCCACTCCTCGCACCACGTTCTGGGTACAGCCCTTGCCGCGTGCCGCGTCCCTGCCTCACGCCGATGACGTCATGACCCTGTTCACCGCCTGGGCTGCGCACGCGGCCGGCCAGCCGCTGCAGCGCTACTGCTTCGACCCGGGACCGCTGGGCCCGCAGGAGGTGGAAATCGCAGTGCAGCACTGCGGCGTGTGCCATTCCGACCTGTCCATGCTGGACGACGAGTGGGGACAGACGCAGTGGCCGCTGGTGCCCGGACACGAGGCGGTGGGCCGCGTGGTGGCGCTGGGTGAGCAGGCGCTCGGACTGGAGATCGGCCAGCGCGTGGGCCTGGGCTGGACGGCGTCGAGCTGCATGCACTGCCGCTGGTGCCTGGGCGGCGACCAGCAGCTGTGCCCGCGCGCGCAGCCCACCATCGTCGGCCGCGCCGGCGCCTTCGCCGACCGGGTGCGTGCGCACTGGGCCTGGGTGCTGCCGCTGCCGGATGCGCTGGATCCGGCCAGCGCCGGGCCGCTGCTGTGCGGCGGCATCACGGTGTTCGCGCCGCTGCGCGACCTGCGCATCGCGCCCACGGCGCGCGTGGGCGTGGTGGGCATCGGCGGGCTCGGCCACCTGGCGCTGCAGTTCGCCGCGGCCTGGGGCTGCGAGGTGACGGCTTTCAGCTCCAGCAGCTCCAAGCACGTCGAGGCGCTGCGGCTGGGCGCGCACCGCGTGGTGGACAGCACCGACCCGGCCGCGCTGGCGGCCATCGCCGGCACGCTCGACCTCATCCTCTACACCGCCAACGCCGCGCTGGACTGGGAAGCGCTGATGGCCACGTTGGCGCCGCGCGGGCGGCTGCACGTGGTGGGCGCGGTGCCGCAGCCCGTCGCCGTTTCGGCCTTCACGCTCATCGGCGGCGCCAAGAGCGTCTCGGGCTCGCCCACGGGCTCCCGCGGCGACCTCGAAGCGATGCTGGACTTCGCCGCGCGCCACCGCATCGAGGCCCTGGTGGAGCGCTTCCCCATGAGCGGCGTCAACGACGCGTTGGCGCACCTGCGCGCCGGCAAGGCTCGCTACCGCGTCGTGCTGGACGCGGATTTCGACTGAGCGCGCCCCCGGCCCGTCCCTGCCCTCTCCCGTGCGCGCCCCGGGTGTCGCGGCACACCGGTTGCTCCAATCGAGGTTTCCCTTCGGCAAGGAGTCACCATGAACAAGACCGCCCGCATCACCGGCTGCGTCGAATACCGCGAGGGCGACGGCCCGCAGCTGCCCATCCGGCCCGGCCTGGTCGAGTACGAAGAGGGCGACCAGGATGTGACGCTGAGCTGGAACGACGGCGACTACCGCGGCAGCGCTGCCATCCCGCGCGCCGAGTGGCAGCGCTTCGTCAGCAGCCAGGACATCGAGCTGCTCGACTGAGGCCTCGGCCACCACGCCCACGCGCGGACCGGCCTTCCGGCCGGCCGCCCGAGGCGGCTCGCACCTTGACCGGACCGTACTCCAGGCAGACCGGCCTGCGCTATCGTCCTGAAACGGTGGCCAGCGTTGCCGCCTCAACAACTGTGGGAGAAACGAATGCGACACATCCTGGCCGGTCTCTTGCTGTGTCCGGTCGCAGGGCTGGCCGCCCCTGGCGACTCGCCCTGGGCCCCCGACCATGCCTTCGTGCAGTACGGCCGGCAGACGGACACCCAGGCCGTCACGCTGGGCCTGACCCGGGACTGGTCGTGGTCGCGCCCGCTGGGCTCCGGGCTGCTGAGCGGCTACCACGAGCTTGCACTGGGCCGCTGGCGCTCCGACGTGCCCGAGGGCCATGAGAACTTCACCCAGTTCGGCTACACCCCGGCGCTGCGTTGGTGGTCCGGCGGCGCACCCGCGGGCTTTTTCGTCGAGGCCGGCATCGGGCTCAACTACGTCACGCCGCGCTTCCGCACGGTGGACAAGCGCGTGGGCAGCAATCTCACCTTCGGCGACCACCTCGGCGCGGGCTGGCGCAGCACCGGCGGGATGGAAGTCTCGTTGCGGTTTCAACATTTCTCCAACGGCGGACTGAACGAGCCGAACCCGGCGGTGGATTTCTGGCAGCTGCGCCTGGGCATCCCGCTGTAGTCCGCGCGCCGCGGCGGGCGTACCCTGGGCACACGCCCGGGCGCGCAGGCCGCGCACCCGGCGCGGCGGCCCAACTGCCCAAAGGAGTGCGCCATGCCTTCCGACCCCCGTTTCGATCCCGAGCGCGTGGTTCGCGCGCCGCGCGGCGCGCAACTGCACTGCCGCAGCTGGCAGACCGAGGCCGCCTGGCGGCTGCTGCAGAACAACCTCGACCCCGAAGTGGCGGAGGACCCGCACCGGCTGGTGGTCTACGGCGGCATCGGCCGCGCCGCGCGCGACTGGCGCTGCTTCGACCAGCTCCTGGCCAGCCTGCGCGAACTGGGCGACGACGAGTCGCTGCTGGTGCAGTCGGGCAAGCCGGTAGGCGTGTTCAGGACACACCCGGACGCGCCGCGCGTGCTCATCGCCAACAGCAACCTCGTGCCGCGCTGGGCCACCTGGGAGCAGTTCGAGGAGCTGGACCGCAGTGGCCTCTTCATGTACGGCCAGATGACCGCCGGCAGCTGGATCTACATCGGCAGCCAGGGCATCGTGCAGGGCACCTACGAGACCTTCATGGAGGCCGCGCGCCAGCACTGGGGCGGCGACGCGCGCGGACGCTGGATCCTCAGCGCCGGCCTGGGCGGCATGGGCGGCGCGCAACCCCTGGCCGCCAGCCTGGCCGGCGCCTGTTCCCTGGTCATCGAATGCCGCCAGCCGCGCATCGACGCCCGGCTGCGCACCCGCTACCTCGACAAGCAGGCGCGCGACCTCGACGACGCGCTCGCGCTCATCCGCCACCACACCGAACGCGGCGAGGCCGTCTCCATCGGCCTGCTGGGCAACGCCGCCGAAGTGCTGCCCGAACTGGCGCGCCGGGCCCGCGACGGGCAGGCAAAGCCGGACCTGGTCACCGACCAGACCTCCGCGCACGACCTGCTGCACGGCTACCTGCCGCTGGGCTGGAGCGTGGAGCGCTGGGAGGCGGCACAGCAGGACCCGGCGCAGCACGCGGCGCTGCGCGCGGCGGCGGCCGATTCCTGCGCGCAGCACGTGCAGGCGATGCTGGCGCTGCGCGAGCTGGGCGTGCCGGCGGTGGACTACGGCAACAACATCCGCCAGGTGGCGCTGGACGCCGGCGTGGCGCGCGCCTTCGACATCCCCGGCTTCGTGCCCGCCTACATCCGCCCACTGTTCTGCCAGGGCAAGGGCCCGTTCCGCTGGGTGGCGCTGTCGGGCGACCCGGAGGACATCCGCCGCACCGACGCCAAGGTGCGCGAGCTGTTCCCGGACGACGCCGGCCTGCAGCGCTGGCTGTCGCTGGCGGGCGAGCGCATCGCGTTCCAGGGGTTGCCGGCGCGCATCTGCTGGCTGGGCCTGGGCGAGCGTGACCGCGCGGGGCTGGCCTTCAACGGGATGGTGGCGCGCGGCGAGCTCAAGGCGCCCATCGTCATCGGCCGCGACCACCTCGACACCGGCTCCGTTGCCAGCCCCAACCGCGAGACCGAGGGCATGCGCGACGGCACCGACGCCGTCTCCGACTGGCCGCTGCTCAATGCGCTGCTCAACACCGCCGGCGGCGCGACGTGGGTCTCGCTGCACCACGGCGGCGGCGTGGGCATGGGCTACTCGCAGCACGCTGGCATGGTGATCGTGGCCGACGGCACCGAGGCTGCGGCACGGCGCCTGGCGCGCGTGCTGGTCAACGACTGCGCCAGCGGCGTGATGCGCCATGCCGACGCCGGCTACGAGGCCGCGCAGGACTGCGCCCGCCGCCACGGCCTGAAGCTGCCCATGCTCGGCTGAGCGCCTGCAGCCCCCTCTACCGCCCTTTTCACCCCACGAAAGGCACGCCTTGCCCGACTCCCCCGATCCGTCCCGCCTGCTGCTCGATCCCGGCCGTGTGCCGCTGCGGACCTGGCGCCGCCTCTGGGCCGGGCCCGCCGTCGTGGCCCTGCCCGAGGGCGCCTGGGACCAGGTGCGGGCCTCGGCCGAGGCCGTGTCCGCGCTGCTGGCGCGCGGCGAGCCGGCCTACGGCATCAACACCGGCTTTGGCAAGCTCGCGCACACGCACATCCCGGACGACCAGCTCGCGCTGCTGCAGCGCAATTTGATCCTCTCGCACGCCGTGGGCACGGGCGAGGCGCTGTCGGAGCCCGTGGTGCGGCTGGTGCTCGCCACCAAGGCCGCGAGCCTGGCGCGCGGCCACTCGGGCGTGCGGCCGGTGGTGATCGAGTCGCTGCTGGGGCTGCTCAACGCCGGCATCAGCCCCTGCATCCCCGCCAAGGGCTCGGTGGGCGCCTCGGGTGACCTGGCGCCGCTGGCGCACATGACGCTGGCCCTCATGGGCGAGGGCGAAGTTCGCGTGGACGGCGTGCGCCGCCCGGCGGCGCAGGCGCTGCGCGACGCGGGCCTCGTACCGCTGGCGCTGGCGCCCAAGGAAGGGCTGGCGCTGATCAACGGCACGCAGGTGTCCACCGCGCTGGCGCTGCACGGGCTGTTCATGGCGCAGCGGGTGCTGGAGGCCTCGGTGGCGGTGGGCGCGCTGTCGGTGGACGCCGCGCGCGGCAGCGACGCGCCCTTCGACGCGCGCATCCACGCCGTGCGCGGTCAGCCCGGGCAAATCGCGCTGGCGCGGGCGTACCGGGAGCTGCTGGCCGGCAGCGCGATCCGGCAGTCGCACCTGATGGCCGATGAGCGCGTGCAGGACCCGTACAGCCTGCGCTGCCAGCCGCAGGTGATGGGCGCCTGCCGCGACCTGCTGCTGCAGGCCGCGCGCACGCTGCTGGTGGAAGCCAACGCCGTCACCGACAACCCGCTGCTCTTCGGCGAGCAGGCACTGTCCGGCGGCAACTTCCACGCCGAGCCGGTGGCGTTCGCGGCGGACCAGATGGCGCTGGCCATTGCCGAGATCGGCGCGCTGGCGGAGCGGCGCATCGCGCTGCTGATCGACGCCAACCTCTCCGGGCTGCCGCCGTTCCTGGTGCGCGACGCGGGGCTGAACTCCGGTTTCATGATCGCCCATGTCACGGCCGCGGCCCTGGCGTCGGAAAACAAGAGCCTGGCGCACCCGGCCAGCGTGGACAGCCTGCCCACCTCGGCCAACCAGGAAGACCACGTCAGCATGGCGACCTTCGCCGCGCGGCGGCTGCAGGAGATGGCGCTCAACAGCGCCACCATCGTCGCCATCGAGTGGCTGACCGCCGCGCAGGGCGTGGATTTCCACCATCCGCTCGCCACCTCGGCGCCGCTGCAGCAGCTGCATGCGCTGCTGCGCGGCGCCGTCACGCACTACGACCGCGACCGGCTGCTGGCGCCCGACATCGAGGCCGCCCGCGCGCTGCTGTTGCAGGGCGAGGTCTCGCGCGCGCTGCCCGGGGTGCTGGCGGCGCTGTGGGAGGACTGAGCGCGATGGGCACCACTGCCACTTGGGACGCCCTCTGGCTCGACGTCCACCTGTTGCCGCTCGCGCCCGCCGACCCGGCCGCCACCGTGCGCGACGGCGCGCTGGCCGTGCGCGACGGGCGCATTGCCTGGCTGGGCCCGCGCGCCGCGCTGCCCGAGGGCGCCACGGCCGCGTCGACGCATGACGGCGGCGGCGCCTGGCTGCTGCCGGGCTTCATCGACTGCCACACCCACGTGGTGCACGCCGGGCAGCGCAGCGAGGAATTCGAGCTGCGCATGCAGGGCCAGAGCTATGAGGCCATCGCGCGGCGCGGCGGGGGCATTCTCAACACCGTGCGCGCCACGCGCGCCGCCAGCGAGGAGGAACTGCTGGCGCAAAGCCTGCCGCGTGTGCGCAACCTGATGCGCGAGGGTGTGACGACGCTGGAAATCAAGTCCGGCTACGGGCTGGAGCCGGAGAGCGAGGCGCGCATGCTGCGCGTGGCGCGCCGCCTGGGGCGTGAGCTGCCGCTGCGGGTGAAGACCAGCTTTTTGGGCGCGCACGCGCTGCCGCCGGAGTACGCCGGCCGCGCCGACGACTACGTGGCGCTGCTGTGCGACCACATGCTTCCCGCCCTGGCCGCGCAAGGCCTGGTGGACGCGGTGGACGCGTTCTGCGAGGGCATCGCCTTTTCCACGGCGCAGGTGGAGCGGCTGTTCGAGACCGCGCGGCGGTTGAAGCTGCCGGTGAAATTGCATGCCGGCCAGCTCTCCGACCTGGGCGGGGCCGAGTTGGTCGGGCGCTTCGGCGGGCTGTCGGCGGACCACCTGGAGGAGGTTTCCGATGTCGGCATCGCCGCGCTGCGCGCCGCCGGCAGCGTGGCCGTGCTGCTGCCCGGGGCGATTCACTTCCTGCGCGAGACGCGGCGCCCGCCGGTCGCCAAGCTGCGCGCCGCCGGAGTGGCGATGGCGCTGGCCAGCGACTGCAACCCCGGCAGCTCGCCCATGCCGTCGATCCTGGCCGCGCTGAACCTGGGCTGCCTGCTGCTGGGCCTGACGCCCACCGAGGCCCTGGCCGGCGCCACCTGCCACGCCGCCGCGGCGCTGGGCCTGTCCGGGGAAACGGGCAGCCTGGAAATCGGCAAGGCTGCGGATTTCGCGCTGTGGGAGGTAGAGCGCCCGGCGCAGCTGTGCGCCACGCTGGGTTTCAACGCCTGCCGGCAGGTGGTCTACCAGGGACGTTGCCGCCCGCTGCCAGGCTGACGGCGGCGCGGCGACTCAACGCCGCGGCTGTTCGCGCACCCCAACCAGATAGCCCTGCAGCAGCCAGCGCGAGACGTTGGTGACCGCGTCGCCCATCAGCATCACCGGGTCCACGCCCTTGACGAGGAAGGGATGCTCGTCGTTGGGCGGATAGGGCTCGCAGTCGGGAAAGCGGCGCTGGAAGCGGGCCACCACCTGCGGCGACCAGCGGCCCCGGTGCACGCCGATGCACAGCGAGAAGCCGCGGTCGCGCCACAGCTCGGACCAGATCCCCATGTAAAGCACCGGCTCGTTCCGGTACTTGATGTACATGCCGTAATCGCCGTCGGCCCAGCGCTTGTGGAACACCCCCTCCACGCCGAAACCAGCCGCCTCGAAGCGCGGAGCGATCTGCTCCATGAAATCGAACATCTGCTTCACGGCTTTGGCCGTGGCGACGTTGAACACGATGGCCTTTCAGCGCGCCGTCATGGCCGCTGCCACGGTGCAAATTCCCAGCACCAGGTTGAGCGCGACCAGACGACGAATGCGGTTGAGAACTTGCCCGGCGGCAGGCCAGGCGGCGGCAGTGCAGTCACGGCGCAGGGCAGGAAACAGCACGCCGTAGACGTAGGCAAATATCGCCGCCATCACCAAACCCAAAACCAGCATCGCGTGCCAGCCGGGCGGCGCATTTTGAAAACCCGTCTGGAGCAGCATCGTGAAACCCGTGGTGAGCATCACGGCCACGGCAACGGCCGTATAGGGCAAAAAACGTGAAAAGGTGGCCGCCCACAGCGGCAGCCGTTGGGGCGGCTGCAGCACCTCGGCCGCCGCGGGCCGCAGGCAGCAGTACGCGAAAAACATGCCGCCAACCCAGACGATCACGCCCAGCAGGTGCAAGAAGATCAGCGGTTGACGCGGCATGGTGGCGGGTGGTGGGGATGGGCGGCGGGCGACGGGTGGCGACGCCGGGCGAGGGGCCGCAGTCTACAGAGGGCACGGGGGCTGCCCGGCCGGTCACCCGCTTCTTCGGCCATCCGCGCCGCCGCTTTACAGCGGCAAGCGCATCGGCAGCATCGTTGAGGCCTGAAATCCCTGGCGCGCATAGAAGCGCTGGGCCGCCTCGTTCACCCGGTCGGTCAGCAGCGTGATGCGGCAGCACCCCTGCCGCCGGGCCTGCTCGATGGCCGCCTTCAGCAACCGGTCGCCGACGCCGCTGCCGCGATGCGCCGGCGCCACCACCATGTCTTCCAGCAGCGCGACGCGTTCGCCCAGCGCGGTGGAAACGGTGAACAGCAGGTTCACCATCCCCGTGATCGCGCCGCCCTGCCGGGCCACGAGGATCAGCCCGATGCCGGGATCGCTCAGGATGGCGGCCAGCCCCCGGCGCTGGGCCGCCGGGTCCGGGTGGAATTCCACCTCCTGCGAAAACAGCAGGGCCAGCAGCTCGCACAGCGCCGGGATGTCGGACTGCGCCGCTTTCTCGATGCAAAGGTCCATCAGCCTGCGCTGCGAAAAGCGGCGCCAGGTTATGCAGCCGCGCCGGCGTCGAACGCCGCATCCAGCGGCAACTGCAGGCCGTTGGCGAGGTGATTGGTCTTGGCCGCCAGCGAGACGATGGCCAGCAGCTCCGCGTGCTGCTCGTCCGTCATGCCCTTGGCGCGGGCCGCGGCGGTGTGGGAGTGGACGCAATAACTGCAGGAGTTGGCAATCGACACCGCGATGTAGATCAATTCCTTGGTCAGCGGGTCCAGGTGCGACGGCGTGGCCATCACCTGCTTCACCTCGGCCCAGGTGCTTTCCAGCAGCGCGGGATTGAAGGCGAGCGAGCGCCAGAGGTTGTTGACGAAATCCGTCTTGCGGGTGGCGCGGATGTCGTCGAAAACGGCTTTCACGCGCGGATCGGCTTCGGGATTCGAAGGTTGCTTGATGGTGGCCATGGAGATGTGGTCGCGGAAATGGGATGGAAATCAGAAAGGCCGGCGAAGCACATGCCGTTGGAGCGTCGCGCCGGCGTCGTTCAGGCCGCGCCGATCCAGTGGAAGCGCGCCGTGTGCTCGGCCCGGTATTCGGCCAGCGGGCCAATGCGTTGAGTGGACGGTGGGATGAAGCATTCCTGCTTCAAATACACGAAGACGGACAGGGCCTCGCCCGCCGCCACGTCGAAACGCTCTACGGTGATTTCAATGCGCTCGTAGCCTTGCGGCTCGCCGATGCGCTCCAGGCGGTCCATGCGCTGGAGATCTCCGTCATTCACCTCGTACAGCTCGCCAATGACCTGGTGCCCGCTGCCCGCTGGCGTCAAAACGCACGGCACTTCGCCCTCGCCCAGCAGGTACAGCGGATACCGCTCCCGCGTGCGGTACTGCCCAGCCACGCGGCGACCGGTATTGACGTGCTCATTGGGAAAGCCCTGTTTCAGGGAACCGTAGACGAAGAGCAGGGACATGGTTGAAGCGATGCAGGTTGATCGTGAAGAGCCATCCTATCGAGCGGATGTCAACAGGAAAGAAGGAGCGCTCAAGCGCAGCAGGATATAACTTGCCACCGCCGGCATTGGCGCTGGCCAAACCAGGCCAGAACGTGAGCAGGGCGGCAATATAAAGACCAGCCCTTGTTTTATCCATTCACCCAGGTACAGAACTTCAGGCGCCGCTGCGGAAAATGACCATGGGCTCACCTGCATGCACGATTTTCTCGACCACGTGCCACCCGGCCCGGTGCAACAGGCTGACCGATGTGCTGGTGGCGCAGTACACGTGTTCGTACCCCAATGTCTTGGCATGAGCCGCCATGGCTTGCAGTAAAAGCGCGCCGATGCCCTGCCCCCGGCGCTCGGGCAAGACAAAACCCGCAGCGGCCCAAGGTGTCAGATGGCTGTGGCTTGGAATCGATTCCGCCTTGAGCGCGCCGAAACCCACCGGTTTTGCATCATCGAAGGCCACGAATCCAATTGGCAGTTCGAGATGGGAAGTTGCAAATGCCTCGACGTCCGCACTCAAATCACCTGGACCTTCTTCGCCATACCAGTCGGGCCACTCGGACAAAAGCCAGTGGCTGACGATCGGCTTGAGATGCCTGGCTTGCGGGAGCGGCTGGATGGTCAGCATTGAATATTTCCTCACCCCCACCGATACCCCTCCGCCCCCTCCATCCGCCACCGCCCTTCTCCCTGCAGCTCCAGCACCTGGCGGTGGTATTTCTGCAGCGCGGGCCGGTGGCTGATGCTCACTGGCGTGATGGAAAGCTCGGCCAGCTGCGCGTACAGCAGCTCCTCGTTGGCCGCGTCCAGCGCGCTGGTGGATTCGTCCAGCAGCGCGTAGCGCGGCTTGGCCACCAGCGCGCGCGCGAAGGCCAGGCGCTGCTGCTCGCCCACCGACAGCAGCTTCCCCCAGTCCCGCTCGGCCGAGAGCCCGCCCACGCGGTCCGCCAGCGTCGGCAGGTTCACGCGCTGCAGCCACTGCAGCAGCTCCTCGTCGCTGATCTCGCGCTCCGGGTGCGGGTACAGCAGCTGCGTGCGCAGATCGCCCGGCGGCAGGTACGGGCGCTGGGGCAGGAACAGCATGTCGGCGCTGGACGGCCGGACCACGCGTCCATGACCCGTGTTCCACAGCCCCGCCATCACCCGCAGCAAGGAGCTCTTGCCCGAGCCGCTGGGGCCCACGATCAGCAAGCCCTCGTGCGGGCGCACCTGGAAATTGATGTTGCTGATCAGCACCTGCTCGCGCTGCGGCGTCAGCACGCTCAGGTGCTCCACCGCCAGCTGAGCGCCGTGCACCAGCTGCACGTGGTCCGTGCCGTTCTCCTGCCCGTTGCCGTTGCCCGGACGGGCCTGCTGCTGCAGCACCTCCTGGAAACCATGCAGGCGCTCGATGCCGGCGCCGAAGCGGCTCAAGCCCTCGAAGTGCTCCACCACCACCGTGAGCGCGCTCAGGATCGCCGCGAAGGCGCCCGCGGCCTGCACCGCGGCGCCCACCTCCAGCGTGCCGTCGAGCACGTCCTTGGCCACCACCACGCTGGGCAGCGCCAGGGTGAGGAAGCTGTGCGCGTACTGGAAGAGGTTCAGCCGCAACTGCCAGCGCAGCACCTTCTGGTAGTTGCGGTAGGCAAAGTTGAACACCCGCTGCAGCGCCGTCATCTCGCGCGGCTCGCCGTCGTAGAACGCAATGGGCTCGGCGTTCTCGCGCACGCGCACGAGGTTGAAGCGGAAGTCCGCCTCGCGCTGCAGCTGGACGAAGTTCAGCGGGATCAGCCGCTTGCCGAACACCGAGGCGGTGAAGAGCGTGGCGAAGATGGCGTAGCCGATGAGCACCACCACCAGCAGCCGCGAGATGTTCCACAGCACGCCGGTGAAGGCCACGAGCTGGATGACCGAGCCCAGCACGATCATCGAGAAGTACAGCGACTGCGAGGTCAGGCTGTTGATGTCCTCGGCAATGCGCTGGTCCGGGTTGTCCAGCCCGGGCATCGCGTTGAGCTTGTAGTAGGCGCGATGCTCCAGGTAGTGGCCCAGGAAGTGGAAGGTCATCCAGCGCCGCCAGCGCAGCCCCAGCGTGTCGCGCACGAAGTAGTACAGCGCGTACACCGGCACCGCGAAGCTCAGCGCCAGCAGGAAGCGGCGGATGGCGGCCCAGAAGCGGTCGGCGTCGCGCGCGGCCAGCGCCGAGGTGAACTCGCCCGTCTCCTGGTTGAACACCACCGCGAAGCCCGTCTGCGCCAGCAGCAGCGCCACCAGCACCGCCAGCATCCCGGCCGCGTGCCAGCGTTCGTCGGAGGTCCAGTAAGGCGCCGCGATGGCCTTGAAGCGCTGCAGCAGGCGGGCGTTGAAGCCGGGTTGTAGTGGTTCCGTGCTCATCCAATTGGCGCAAGAGTCCCTGGTTCATCTTAGAGGGGATCGACGCAGCGCCCCCTGCGGACGACTCCGCGCGGGCCATTCGGCCATCCTCCCCGCCGTGGCCTGTACAGTGGCCGGTGCACCCTGCCTGGAGCGACCGCCATGCCTACCCGCGACGACTGCCTGCAAATGGATGCCCAGGACGCCCTGGCGCCCCTGCGCGACGCCTTCGAGCTGCCCCCGGGCGTGGTCTACCTCGACGGCAACTCGCTGGGCGCGCGGCCGAGGAGCGCCGCCGCGCGCGCGGCGCAGGTCGTGCAGCAGGAATGGGGCGAAGGGCTGATCCGCAGCTGGAACACCGCCGGCTGGTTCGCGCTGCCGCGCCGCCTGGGCGACCGCCTGGCGCCGCTCATCGGCGCCGGCGCCAACGAGGTGCTGGTAACGGACACGACCTCCGTCAACCTCTTCAAGGTGCTGGCCGCCATGCTGCGGCTGCAGGCCCGGCGCGACGCGCGCCGGTGCGTGATCGTCGCCGAGCGCGGCAACTTCCCCACCGACCTGCACATCGCCCAGGGCCTCATCGCCATGCTGCAGCAGGGCCACGCGCTGCGGCTGGTGGACTCGCCCGAAGCCATCCCCGCCGCGCTGGGCGACGACGTGGCCGTGCTCATGCTCACGCAGGTGGACTACCGCACCGGCGCGCTGCACGACATGGCGACCCTGACGCGGCAAGCGCACGACCATGGCGCGCTGATGCTGTGGGACCTTGCGCACTCCGCCGGCGCGCTGCCGGTGGACCTGCGCGGCGCCGACGCCGACGGCGCCGTCGGTTGCACCTACAAGTACCTCAACGGCGGCCCGGGCGCGCCGGCCTTCCTGTGGTTGGCGCCGCGCTGGCATGGCGAGTTCGAATCCCCGCTGTCGGGCTGGTGGGGCCATGCCGAGCCCTTCGCCATGGAGCCGCAGTACCGGCCCGATCCCGGCGTGGGCCGCTTCCTGTGCGGCACGCAGGCCATCGTGTCGCAGGCGCTGGTGGAGTGCGGGCTGGAAGTGTTCGAGCGCACCGGCATGGCGGCGGTACGCCAGAAATCGCTGGCGCTGACGGACCTGTTCATCGCGCTGGTCGAGCAGCGCTGCGCCGTGCACCCGCTGACGCTGATCACGCCGCGCGAGCACGCCCGGCGCGGCAGCCAGGTGAGCTGGCAACATCCGCAGGGCTACGCGGTGATGCAGGCGCTCATCGACCGCGGCGTCATCGGCGACTACCGCGAGCCCGGCATCCTGCGCTTCGGCTTCACGCCGCTGTACACCCGCTTCATCGACGTGTGGGACGCGGTGGAGGCACTGCGCGCGGTGCTGGACGGCGAGGCGTGGAAGCAGGCGCGGTTTCAAACGCGGTCGGCGGTGACCTGAAACTTTGGCCACCAGCCGGTTGAGGCCCGGCACGCAGACTCGAACAACGACGGGAGGGCAGTTCATGAAAACCTGGCTGCCGCTGCTGCTGGCGGTGATGGTCGGTGCGGCGCTGGCTGAAGGCTTCGGAGCGCCCTTCGCCATCGGGCTGCTGGCCGCTTTCGGGGTGTGGCTGCTGCGCCGCCAGGGCCGGCTGGAGGCGGAGCTGAGGCAGCTGCGCGCGGCGCTGCAGGCACCCCGTGCCGAGACGGCCGCGCCGGCGCCCGCCCAAGCGCAGCCGCCGCAGCCGGTGCAGGACGAGGCCCCTTCGCCACCCATCCAGCCCGTGACTGCACCCGTCGCGCCGTCGCTGCCCGAGGACGCCGTGGCCGAGCCGGTTGCCGCCGCACCGGTGCTGGCGGCCGAAGTCGCCCTGGCCTCGCCCGCGCTGGAGATCCCGCCCTCGCCGGCCGCCTCCACGGTCCTGGCCGAACCGGACGAGCGCGCCGTGGGCGTCACCAGCTCGCTGGGCAGCACGCTGAAAGCCTGGTTCACCGGCGGCAACACCATCGTGCGGCTGGCCGTGCTGATCCTGTTCCTGGGCGTGGCCTTCCTGCTGCGCTACGCCGCGGAGCATTCGCTCATCCCCATCGAGCTGCGCCTGGCCGGCGTGGCCGCAGGCGCGGTGGCGCTGGTGCTCGTGGGCTGGCGGCTGCGCGAGCGGCGGCGCGGCTACGGGCTGTCGCTGCAGGGCGCGGGCGTGGGCGTGCTGTACCTGACGCTCTTCGCCGCACTGCGGCTGTACGGGCTGCTGCCGCCGGTGTTGGCCTTCGCGCTGCTGGTGGCGCTGGGCGCGGTGGCCGCGCTGCTGGCATTGCGGCAGGACGCGCTGCCGCTGGCGGTGCTGGGCACCATCGGCGGCTTCCTCGCCCCAGTGCTGGCCAGCACCGGCCAGGGCAGCCACGTCACGCTCTTCAGCTACTACCTGCTGCTCAACCTGGGCATCGCCTTCATCGCGCGCCACAAGGCGTGGAAGCTGCTGAACCTGGTGGGCCTGACCTTCACTTTCGGCATCGGCGTGGGCTGGGGCTTGAGCGCTTGGCGGCCGGGGCTGCTGGCGAGCACCGAGCCCTTCCTGGTCGCGCACGTGGCGCTGTACCTGTGGATCGCCGTGCAGTATGCACTGCGCCTGGCCGAGGCGCCGGCGGCCGCCGGTCAGCCACGCGCTGCCTATGTGGACGGCGCCCTGCTCTTCGGCATGCCGCTGGCGGCCTTCGGGCTGCAGGCCGGCATGGTGCGCGACATCCCCAACGCGCTGGCACTCTCGGCCGCCGTGCTCGCTGCGGTGTACCTGCTGCTGGGACGCTGGCTGTGGCGGCGCCTGGGCGAGCGGCTGCGGCTGGTGACGGAGGGCATGCTGGCACTGGGCGTCGTGTTCCTGGCCCTGGTGCCACCGCTGGCGCTGGACGACGCGCGCTGGACCGGCATCGCCTGGGCCTTGCAGGGCGCCGGCGTGGCCTGGGTCGCGCTGCGCCAGCAGCGCGCCTGGGCGCTGGCGCTGGGTGTGGCGCTGCAGGTGCTGGCGCTGGGCGCGTTCTGGGTGCAGGCGCCGCCGGCGGGGGCGGCTCCCTTCCTGAATGCCGGCTTCGCCGGGCTGGTGGCGATCGCCGTCGCGGCGCTGTTCACCGCGCTGCAGCTCTACCGCCTGGGGCCGTCGGCCGCGCACTGGCCGGCCGACGGCGGACGTTTTACTTTGCGCGCCACGCCGGGCGGGCTGCGCACGCTGCACGGGGCGATGCTGGCCGGCGGCGCGCTGCACCTGGTGGCCGGGGTGCTGCGCGAGCTGACGCTGGCGCGCTGGGGCGCCTGGCCTGACGGATCGCAGTCCGGGCTGCTGGCACTGGCCGCGCTGGCGCTGCTGTTCGAAGCGCTGCACGCGCCGCTGCGCTGGCCGCCGCTGTCGGTGGCGGCGCGGCCCACGCTGGGGTTGGGCATCCCGCTGTTCGCGCTGAGCCTCTTCACGTTCCAGTTCATGTCAACCGGCAGCTGGGACTGGTGGTGGCCCTGGGGCACGGTGGCGCTGCTGGCCTGGATCGCCTCCGCGGCCTGGGTGCTGCGCCGGCTGGACACCGATCCCGCGCCCGACCGCTGGCGCCGCAGCACCGGCGCCGAGCACGTGGCGGTGGGCTGGATGGCGCTGGCCGGCGCCGCGCTGTGGGCGCATGCCGCCATGCGCACCCTGGTGCCGCGCCACGAGGCCTGGACCGCCGCCGTCGTCCTGGCCGGCCCGACGGCGCTGGCCTGGGCGGCCCTGTCCGCGCTGCGGCGCGGGCGCTGGCCGGTGATCGTCCACCCGGGCGCCTGGCTGCGCGGCTGGGCCGCGCCCTGGCTGGCGCTCATGGCGGCGTGGAGCGTGGGCGTGAACACCTTCGCCGACGGCGGCATGGCGCCGCTGCCCTACCTGCCGCTGCTCAACCCGATCGACCTGGGCCACGGGCTGATGCTGCTGTACGCGCTGCGGCTGCGCCGGGCGTGGCAGGCGCAGGGGCTGCGGACCACGGCCTCGCCGCGCGGGGTGCTGCTGCTGGCGGCGCTGCTGGCCTTCTGGTGGCTGGACAGCCTGCTGGTGCGCACGCTGCACCACTGGGCCGGCACGCCGATGTGGTTCGACGGCGCACTGGACAGCGGGCTGGTGCAGACCACACTGACCATCGCCTGGACGCTGACCGCGCTGGCGGCGATGTTTCTGGCCACCCGGCGCGTGCCGGCGGCGCTGGCGCGGCCGGTGTGGCTGGCGGGCGCCGCGCTGCTGGGGCTGACCGTGGTGAAGCTGATGCTGGTGGACCTGGGCCACACCAGCGCGCTGCAGCGCATCGTGTCCTTCCTGGGCGTGGGCGCGCTGATGCTGGTGATCGGCTACGTCTCGCCGCTGCCGCCCGCCGGGGCGGCCGCGGTGCGGCGCGAAGGAGCGTCGTCATGAGCCCGCGCATCACGCGCGCGTTCCTGGGCGTGCTGGCCTGCGGCGCCGTCGCACTGCCGCCGGCCGCTCCCGCGCGCGCCCAGCCGCAGGACGACAGCCCCGCCCGCTACGCCGCCACCGCCCCGCTGGCGCCGGCCGCCGACGCGGGCGGCCTGCAGCGCGTGGCGCTGCCGCTGGCGGTGCTGCAGGCCTCGCGCAGCGCAGGCTGGGCCGACGTGCGCGTGTTCAACGCCGCCGGCGAGCCCGTCCCGTTGGCCTGGGCCGGCATGCCGGCGTCCGCGGCGGCGTCCACGCGCGAGGTTCCGCTGCCGCGCTTTGCCTGGCCCGGCCCGGTGGGCGAGCCGGCGGCGGCGCCGGCACCCCTCACGCTGCGCCTGCGCGCCGACGGCGCGGTGCTGGACGTGCAAAGCCATGCGGCCTCCGCACCGGCGCCGGCTGGCGTGCAGGCCTGGCTGCTGGACCTGCAGCCGCTGGGCCGCGAGCGTCCCGCCGCGCTGCGCCTGGACTGGCCCGCCACGGCCGCGGGCCTGGAGCGCCGCGCCACGGTGCAGGCCAGTCGCGACGCGCAGTCCTGGCAGCCCGTGGGCTCGGCCACGTTGGTGGACGTGCCCGGCGAGGCCGGCGCCAGCGCCGTGCGCCAGGCGCGCATCGAACTGCGGGATCTGCTGGCCGAGCACCGCTACCTGCGTCTGGTGGTCAGTGGCGGCGCCTTCGAGCTGCGCGCCGTGCTGGCCGAGCTCAGCACGGAGGCGCCGCAGGCCGCGCTGGACAGCGCCCGCTTCAAGCTCCAGCCCGACGGCGAGCGCGCCTGGCGGCTGGACGCCGGTGCGCTGCTGCCGGCGCAGCGCCTGCAGGTCCACCTGGCGGAGGACAACGCCGTGGCGCCGCTGCAGCTGCAACGCCGGCCCGCCCCCGCCCCAGGCCGCCTCGACGCGGACTGGCGTCCGGTGGCGCCGCTGACCGCCTACCGCCTGCAGCGCGAGGGCCGCACGCTGGAGGCGCCGCCGCTGGCACTGGACGGCGGCGCCACGCGCGAATGGCGGCTGGTGCTGGACGAGCGCGTGCGCCCACCCGCCGCGGCCCCCGAGGCCACGCTGTGGTGGCGCGCGCCGCAACTGGTGTTCGCCGCCCGGGGCGCCGCGCCCTTCACACTGGCCGTGGGACGCGAGCGCGCGGCGGACACTGCGCTGCCGCTGTCCACCCTGGTGCCGGACTGGAAACCGGGCGCGGAATTCAGGCTGGCCGAGGCGACGTTGGGTGCGCTGCCGCCGCAAGCCGCCGCACCCGCCGGCTGGCTGGACACGCTGCGCGACGCGCCGCCCGCGCAGCGGCGCCAGTGGCTGCTGTGGGGGCTGCTGACGCTGGCCGTGGCGGTGCTGGGCGTGCTCGCCTGGCGGCTGGGGCGGGACATGAAGCGCCCCGACGCCGGCCCGCCGCGCTGAGCCGCAGGCTGCAGGTTTTTCCGAAACCTGCCTCTGTTCAGCCCTGCTTCCCGGCGTCCGGCCCAGGGCCTAAGTTGCAGCGTGCCGGCAGACGCTCACGCTGCTTGCAACCCGTGACGCACCGTGGCGTCCAATTTGCTCCATGCCGGCCGACCGCACCCTTGTGCCGGGAGCGGATCGGCTGGGCGTGGTGCCTGGCCCCAAGCAACCAAGAGGAGACCGACATGAAGCGACTGACGGCCCTGCGCCTTGCCTGCCTGCTGTCCGCGGCGGGCGTGATCGCCACAAGCTTGGTGGGCTGCGCCTCCACCCGCACCACCGCCGACACCCCCATGCGGCAGGCGGCCACGACGACCAGCGCGCCCACGGGCGTCACGCCGCAGGTCACCGGCGCCGGCACGGGCGGCGCCGCGCCGGCCACGCGCGACTGGGCCCAGGTGGACACCAACCGCGACAACCTGGTCTCGCCGGAGGAGATGGCGGCCTACCTGAAGGCCAATCCGGGGCCGCTGAAGGGACGTTGAGGCCCGCGGGCGCAACGCTTGGAGCGCAGAGCGCTGCCGACGCGGCACCGCAGAAGGCCGTGCCAACCCGGGTTCAGGACAGCCGCGTCACCGTGACGCGCAGCGGCCCGCCCTGCTCGGACGGCAACGGCCGGTTGTTGTCGTATTTGTTGGGCCAATCGTTGGCGAAGAAGTAGAGCTGACGGTCGTCCCAGCCCGCCACCTCGGCCGGCGCAGTCCATTCGCAGCCTTCGCCCACCGGGAAAGCTCGCTGCAGGTTCTTGCCTACCGTGCCGCACAGCAGGAACACGCGGCGCCAGGGCAGGCGGTTCCACGCCTCCAGCAACAGCCCCGGCCAGCCCTCGGGGCCGCAGGTAATCCAGGCGTCCTTCCACTTTCCTTCCGCCTCGAAGCGGTAGCGGGCGCCGGGCACGACCTCGATGCCTGTGGGGCAATAGAGGTCGCGCGGGTCCACTTCGACAGTGGTGACGGTTTTCTTGACAACGGCATCGAGCATGCGGATCTCCCGTGACAAGCTGAACGCGGACATGGGCAGGGGCGCAGCAGAAACAACCGGAACAACTGGCGCACCACGCAAGGCCTCAGTGTGCTCACCCGGGCAGGCAACGGCTTGTTTTGGCACAAGGCCATGCAGGTGAACGCGGCCCGCCGGCCGCTTCTCCTCAAGGGCTCCCGGCCCGCTCGCGCAGCCACTCCACGAAGCTCACGACCTCGCTGCGCTGGGCGTGGCGCGCCGGGTAGACCAGGAAATGCGCCTGCACCGGCAGCGACCAGCCCGGTTCGAACACCGGCCGCAGGCGCCCCTTGCGCAGGTGCGGATCGCCGATGGACGTGCTCTCCAGCGCTACGCCCAAACCCTGCACGGCAGCGTCCAGCGTCATAAAGGCGCGGTCGAAACGGTAGGCATAGCCCGCGGGCGAGTCGGCCACGCCACGGCTCGCGAACCAGTCCGGCCACTGCACCACGCTCACCGTGGACTGGATCAGCGGCACGTGCAGCAGATCCTCCGGCGCCTCGATGCGATGGCGCTTCAGGAAGGCCGGACTCGCCAGCGGCGTGATCTGCTCGTCGAAGATCGGCTGCACCGTCAGCAGCGGCCAGTTCGGCAGGCCGTAGCGGATGTCGATGTCCGCCTGGCCCACCGAGAAGTCCGAATGCACCACGGACGAGGACAGCGACAGCGAGATGCCCGGGTGCACCTTGGCGAAGTCCGCCAGCCGCGGCATCAGCCACAGCGTCGCGAAGCTGGGCGTGGAGTGCACGTGCAGCGAGTTGCGCACGCCCTTGCGCGCGTTGTCGGTGGCCGCGCTGATGGCCGCCAGCGCGCCAGCCACGCGCTTGAGATAGTCCTGCCCCGCCTCGGTGAGCTCCACGTTGCGCGCCGTGCGCTCGAACAGCCGCACGCCCAGGAAATCCTCCAGCTTGGCGATCTGGTGGCTGATGGCCGAGGGCGTGAGGTGCAGCTCGTTGGCGGCCACCGTGAAGCTCAGGCGGCGCGCCACCGTCTCGAAGGCCACCAGGCTGGACAGGGGAGGAAAGGCGGAAGGCATGGGGTAAATCAGTGCAAACCCAAGGATGACGAAACATCAACCATCCTTGAAATCATATCGTTTGTGCTCAAGCAAGGCGGTTTCCACAATGGCGCCCATCGCAGACCCCACCCCACCTTTCGGAGACACGCATGCTGCTGAAGAACAAGGTTGCCCTCATCACCGGCGGTGCCGGCCTCAACGGCCTGGGCTTCGCCACCGCGCGGCTGATGGCCGAACAGGGCGCCCACGTGGTCATCATGGACCTGGAGTCCGCCAACCCGGCCGCCGCCGCGGCGCAGCTCGGTGACGGGCATTTGGGCGTCGTGGCCAGCGTCACCGACAAGGCGCAGGTGGACCGTGCCGTGGCGCAGGCGCTGGAGGCCTTCGGCCGCATCGACATCCTGGTGAACAACGCCGGCGTCACGCAGCCGCGCAAGACCGTGGACATCACGGGCGAGGACTACGACCGCGTACTGGACGTGAGCCTGCGCGGCACGTTGCTGGCGTCGCAGGCCGTGATCCCGGCCATGGAGTGCCAGCGCGGCGGCTCGATCATCTGCATCTCTTCCGTCTCCGCGCAGCGCGGCGGCGGCATCCTGGGCGGCCCGCACTACTCGGCGGCCAAGGCCGGCGTGCTGGGCCTGGCGCGCGCCATGGCGCGGGAACTGGCCGGCGCGGGCATCCGCGTCAACTGCATCACCCCGGGCCTGATCGGCACCGACATCCTCAAGGGCAAGCTCGACGACACCCGCAAGGCCGAGATCGCCGAGGGCATCCCGCTGGGCCGCCTGGGCCACCCCAAGGACATCGCCGGCGCGTGCGTCTTTCTCGCCAGCGAGCTCTCCGCGTACTGCACCGGCATCACGCTGGACGTCAACGGCGGCATGCTCATCCACTGATCCCGCGTCCGGGACACCACGGGGCCTCGCGCCCCGACCGCACTCACCAAAGACAAGCGCCGCTCAGACGGCCCTCAGGAGACACCCCATGAAGCGCAGGACCTTCTCTGCCGCCAGCTTCGCGCTGGCCGCCACGCTGGCTTTCCCCGCCCTGGCCCAGAACGTCAAGCTCACCCTCGGCCACGGCGCCGCGCCGGGCAACCCGCGCCACGAGGCGGCGGTGAAGTTCGCCGAGATCGTCAAGGCCAAGACCAACGGCCGCATCGAGATCCAGGTCGCCCACTCCGCACAGCTCGGCGACGATGCTGCCATGGTCACTGCGCTGCGCTCGGGCACGCTGGACCTGTCGGCCAACAGCCAGGGCGCCCTCTCCACGGTGGTGCCGGAGTACGCGGCGCTGGGCCTGCCCTTCCTGTTCTCCGACATCCAGAAGGCCTGGGCCACGCTGGACGGCCCGATCGGGGAGGAGCTGGCCAAGCGCACCGCGGCCAAGAGCATGGTGGTGCTTGGTTACTGGGACAACGGCATTCGCCACGTCAGCAACAACAAGCGGCCAGTCAAGGCGCCCGCGGACATGAAGGGCCTGAAGATCCGCACCCCGCCCGACGGCATGACCGTGGACATCATGCAGGCGCTGGGCGCGGACACGCAACAGATCAAGTTCGCCGAGCTTTACGTGGCGCTGCAGCAGGGCGTGGTGGACGGGCAGGAGAACCCGCTGACCAACATCGCCTCGGCCAAGCTCTACGAGGTGCAGAAGTACCTCACGCTCACGGGCCACAAGTACGAGTGCAACCCCTTCCTGATGGGCAAGCGCTCGTGGGACAAGCTCAGCGCCGCCGACCAACAGGTGTTCAAGGACGCCGCGGCCGAGGCCACGAAGCTGCAGCGCAAGCTCTCCAAGGAGGCCGACGAGAAGCTCGTGGCCGAGCTCAAGGGCAAGGGCGTGCAGATCGAAACGGTCGACCGCAAGGCCTTCGTGGACGCCACCCGGACGGTCTACGACAAGTGGACCGCGGGCCCCAACGGCGAGTTCTTCAAGCGCGTGATCCAGCAGGTGCAGGCGCAGTAAGCGAAGCCTGTCAGCCAGAAACCGGCACGCCGCACACCCCGATTCGTCATTTCCGCGAAGGCGGGAATCCAGGCGGCCCCCAAGTCAGCCCGAGGCTCACGGGTCGGCGTACCGACACCTAACCAGTGGCGTGCCTGCATGACCTCTACGTACTGGTGTGGGACCGCCTGGATTCCCGCCTGCGCGGGAATGACGAAGCAGTAGGCGAACGGCTCGGCTATCGGTAACCGACCTTGAGAGACCGTGATGTCAATTCTTCACTTCATAGACCGCGGCATCGGCGCTGCCTGCCGCGGCGTCCTGTACCTCACGCTGAGCGTGGTGTTCGTGATCCTGAGCGCCAACGTGGCGCTGCGCTATGCCATGGGCACCAGCATCGCCTGGGCCTCGGAGCTGCCCGAGCTGATGTTCCCCTGGATGATCATGGCCGGCGTCGTCCTGGCCGCGCAGCACGGCTCGCACATCGCCGTGGTGCTGGTGACGCAGAAGCTCGCCCCCGCCGCGCGGCGCTGGGTGCTGACGCTGGGCTCGCTCACCGTGGCCGCCCTCTACACCGCGCTGGCCGCCATGGCCTGGCCGCTGGCGGAGATCGCCGCCGACGAGAAGACACCCATCCTGCAGGTGCCCGGCTCGGTGAGCGTGTGGTGCCTGCTGCTGGGCTTCGCGCTGCTGGCCGTGGTGACGCTGTGCAAGCTGCCCGAGATCTGGGCCGAGCGCGGCCAGCCGCATGACCCGCAGTCCGAGGCCGAAGCCCTCGTCCACGGAGCCTGACATGACCGCCCTCATCATCGTCCTGTTCATCGCCACGGCGCTGGCGTCCATCCCCATCGCGCACGCGCTGGTGCTCTCGGCCGTGGGCGGCCTGTTCATCCTCGACAAGGTGCCCGTGCACCTGGCCATCGAGCAGAT
This sequence comes from Azohydromonas australica DSM 1124, assembly GCF_000430725.1. Lineage (GTDB taxonomy): Bacteria > Pseudomonadota > Gammaproteobacteria > Burkholderiales > Burkholderiaceae_C > Azohydromonas > Azohydromonas australica. The sequence continues at coordinate 75,429 of NZ_KE387204.1, read as the reverse complement.
GATTGCCCAGACGCAGAGCTTCCCGCTCATCGCCATCCCGTTCTTCATGATGACCGGCGCGCTCATGGTCAGCGGCCGCCTGGGCCAGAGCCTGGTCAACCTGCTGTCCATGATGATCGGCCGCGTGCACGGCGGCCCGGCCCAGGTCGGCGTGCTCTCCAGCACCATCTTCGGCGGGGTCTCGGGCTCGGCCGTGGCCGACGCCTCGGCCATCGGCTCCATGCTCATCCCCTGGCTCAAGCGCCTGGGCTACCCCGCGCCGTTTGCCGCCGGCACGCTCGCCGCGGCCGCGACCATCGACATCCTGATCCCGCCCTCGATCCCCATGATCGTGTACGCGCTGGTTTCGGGCGCATCGATCGGTGCGCTGTTCGTCGCGGGCATCCTGCCGGGCCTGCTGATGTGCGGCGGCTTCATGGCCGTGTGCTACGTCCAGGGCCGCCGCCGCGGCTTCCCGCGCGACACCACGCCCTTCAACTGGGGCACCTTCCTCAAGCAGCTCGCCCACGCCGGCCCGGCGCTGGCCATGCCGGTGCTGATCATCATCTTCCTGCGCTTCGGCATCGCCACGCCCACCGAGGTCAGCGTGATGTCCACGCTCTACGCGCTGGTGGTCTCGGGCCTGGTCTACCGCGACCTGGACCTCAAGAAGCTCAAGCACGCCGCGATCGAGGCGGGCATCTCCACCGGCGTGGTGCTGCTGATCATCATGGCCTCCAGCGTGGTGGGCTGGATCGTGACCTACGAGCAGCTGCCCGCGGCCTTCACGCAGTTCGCCAAGGAAACGCTGCAGTCGCCTTGGCTGATCATCCTGGCGATGAACCTGATCATGCTGGCCACCGGCATGTTCATCGACCTGCCCGCGGCCGTGCTGCTGCTCACGCCCATGTTCGTGCCGCTGGCGCAGGCCGTGGGCATGGACACGGTGCAGCTGGGCATCATGATGATCGTCAACCTCTCCATCGGCCTGTACCACCCGCCGATCGGCACCACGCTCTTCATCACCAGCTCGATCGCCAAGGTGCGCATCGGCGACGTGGTCAAGGAGCTCATCCCCTTCTACGGCATCGCCATCCTGCTGCTGCTGGGCTTCGCCTACGTGCCCGCGCTCACCCTGCGCTGAAGAGAACTCCACCGCCATGAACCACCTTCCCAAGAAGGACGGTGCCGAGCGCATCGTCTCCATCTCGGCCGCGCCCTACGATGGGCACGCCTTCCCGCGCGTGCTGGAGAGCCTGGCCGCCCTCGGCGCCACGCACGTGGAGCCGGCCTTCATCGTGGGCTACACCGAGCCCTTCGACGAGAGCGCCTTCACCCCGGCGCAGGCCGCGCAGTACGCGGCGTGGCTGAAGGAGCACGGCATCCGCTGCCACGCCTTCTCCTCGCACATCGACCTCGGCCGCGCCGACGCGGTGGAGGTGTTCAAGGGCCGCATGGACTTCGCGCGGCGCATCGGCGCCCGCGTGATCAACACCAACGCCGCGGCCCTGGCCAACGAGAAGCGCTTCTTCGCCAACATCGAGCCGCTGGTGCGGCATGCGGAAGCGCTCGACATGTGGATCGGCCTGGAGAACCCCGGCGACGGCTCGGACAACCTGCTCAACGTCGCGGCCGACGGCCCGGCGCTGCTGCGGCGCATCGGCTCGCCGCGCGTGGGCCTGAACTACGACGCCGGCAACACCATCTCGCACCGCCCCGGCGTGGACACGGTGGCCGACGCGCTGGCCGCCATGCCGCAGTGCCTGCACACGCACGTGAAGGACGTGCGCGCCAACGCCGACGGCTACTTCTTCACCCCGCTGGGCGAGGGCCAGGTCGGTTGCGGCCGCATCCTGCAGGGCATCGCGGCCACGGCGCTGGACCTGAGCATCGAGATCCCGCTGCGCCTGCACCGCGGGCCCGATGCCAAGCCCAGCCGCGGCGCCTACCCGGTGCCGCTGGCCGACATCGAGCGCGTGCTCGCCACCGCGCTGCGCTTCGTCGACGAACAACTGCAGACCGCCGAGGAGGCCGCGTGATGAACCGCGTCATCAACAACCCCGACCTCGTGGTCGAGGACATGCTCCAGGGCTGGCTGCTGGCGCATGCCGGCGAGGTGGCCGCCACCGCCAATCCGCGCGTGGTCAAGCGCGCCGCGGCGCCGCAGCGCGGCAAGGTGGGCGTGGTCACCGGCGGCGGATCGGGCCACGAGCCGGCCTTCCTGGGCTACGTGGGCGACGGGCTGCTGGACGCCGTGGCGGTGGGCGAGATCTTCTCGTCCCCGACCGCCAAGAGCTTCCTCGACGCCATGCGCGCGGCCGACGGCGGCGCGGGCGTGGCCTGCCTCTACGGCAACTACGCCGGCGACAACATGAACGTGCGCATGGCGCGCGAGATGGCGGCGGCCGAGGGCATCACCGTCAAGACCGTGGTCGCCAACGACGACGTGCCTTCCGCCGCCAAGGGCGACGAGGCCAAGCGCCGCGGCGTGGCCGGCGAGATCCTGATGTGGAAGGTGGGCGCGGCCAAGGCGGCGCTGGGCGGCTCGCTGGACGAGGTCATCGCCGTGGCGCAGCGCGCCATCGCCAACACCCGCAGCATCGGCATCGGCCTGTCGGCCTGCGTGATCCCGGCGGTGGGCAAGGCCAATTTCCACATCGAGCATGGGACGATGGAGGTGGGCATCGGCCACCACGGCGAGCCCGGCATCGACGTGCGCCAGACCGTCACGGCCGCCGAGATGGCGGCGCTGATGCTGGACGTGGTGCTGCCGGACCTGCCGTTCCAGGACGGCGACCGCGTCGCGGTGCTGCTCTCCGGGCTGGGCGCGACGCCGCTGATGGAGCAGTACATCCTCTACGGCGAGGTGGCCAAGCGGCTGGCCGCGCGCGGCATCGACGTCGTCTTCAACAAGGTGGGCAACCTCTTCACCTCGCTGGAGATGATGGGCGTGACGCTCACGCTCATGAAGGTGGACGACGAGCTGCTGCAGTGCCTGCAGGCGCCCTGCAGCGCGGTGGGGCTCACGGTGGCGGGCGCGGCGGCGGCGCCGGTCGAGTACGCGGCGCGCGAGGCCGTGGCGGCGGGGCAGGGCGCAAGGCCCGCCCGGCAGGCCGCCAGCGCGCTGCCGGTGGCCGCGCGCGCGGTGGTGGGCGCTTCCGTGCCGCTGGACCAGGCCGGCGGGGTGGTGCGCGCGCTGATCGCCACCATCCACGCGAACCGCGGCTACCTGTCGGAGATCGACGGCCTCATCGGGGACGGCGACCACGGCATCAACATGAGCAAGGGTTTCGCGGGCTGCGCCACGCGGCTGGACGCGATGGGGCCCGATGCACGCCGGCTGCCGCTGGCGCTGGTGCAGCTGTCGCAAGCGCTGATGGACGACATCGGCGGCTCCATGGGGCCGCTGTACGGCCACTTCTTCCTCGGCCTGGCCGAGACGCTGGTGCCGCACGAGCGGCTGGACGCGGCCCTCTTCGGCGACGCGCTGGCCGCGGCCGTGGCGCGCGTGCAGGCGCTGGGCAACGCGCAGGTGGGCGACAAGACGCTCATCGACACGCTGGCGCCGGCGCTGGCCGCGTACCGCGAGGCGCTGGCCGGCGGTGCGGCGTTCGGCGCCTGCCTGCAGGCGATGAGCGACGCGGCCGAGGCGGGCAAGGAATCCACGCGCGCGCTGCAGGCGCGCATCGGCCGCAGCGCGCGGCTGGGTGCGCGCTCCATCGGCGTGCTCGACGCCGGCGCCACCTCCTGCTGTCTGCTGCTGCAGGCGATGGGGCGCTCGCTGCAGGAACAGCTGGCGAACTGAAGCTTTTTCGGAGACACGACCATGAAACTCGCCATCGGCTGCGACGAAGCGGCCTGCAACCTGAAGAACGCGCTCAAGGCGCACCTGCTGGCCCAGGGCCACGAGGTGACGGACTTCGGCACCCACGACAACGAGCCCGTGCTGTACCCGGACATGGCCTTCGAGGTCGCGCAGCGCGTGGCCGCGGGCGACTTCCCGCGCGCGCTGCTGTTGTGTGGCACCGGCATCGGCATGGCCATCTGCGCCAACAAGGTGCCCGGCATCCGCGCCGCGCAGTGCCACGACACCTATTCCGCCGAGCGCGCCAGCCGCAGCAACGACGCGCAGATCATCACCATCGGCGCGCGTGTGGTCGGCCCCGAGCTGGCCAAGGCCATCGTCGACACCTGGCTGCGCGCCAGCTTCGACGGCGGGCGCTCGCAGCCCAAGGTGGACCTCATCAACGCCTTCGACAGCGCCCGGGCCGCGGCCTGAGCCGGGCCTGCCGGCCGCCGGGAAGCCTCCAGGCACCCCGGGCGCCGCTGACAGGCTGTAACCGGACTGGCACCGGTTGCATTCCGCGCCCGGTTTAGCGGGGCAGCGGGGGCGGGGGAACAATCCCCGCATTCCGATGAGCGTGCTGCCCCACTCCCAACCTGCCAGCGCCCTGCGTGCGCCGGACCATCCCCCTTCCGAAACCGCGTCCGCCGCCGTGCTGGACGAGCTGGCCGCCGTGGCCGCGCTGGTGTGCGCGGCGCCGATCGCCACTGTCAGCCTGACCGACGGGCAGGGCCCGCGCCTCGTAGGGCGTGCCGGGCTGGACAGCGGGGGCGACTGTCCGCTGACCGCCCCCTTCCGCGCCCTGGCGCAGCAGCAGGAGCTGCTGGTGGTCGCGGACGTGAAGACCGATCCGCGCCTGGGCGGCAAGGCCTTCGCCTGCGGCGACCTGCGGGTGCGCTTCTGCGCCGCGGTGCGGCTGCCGCTGCACGGCGAGCTCTCGGGCCTGCTGTGCGTGGCCGACCACCGTCCGCGCCTGCTCAGCGACGCCCAGCGCCGCGCGCTGCGCACGCTGGGGCAGCTGGCGGCGGCGCAGCTGGAGCTGGGCTGGCGCACCGACGAGCTCGCGCGCGCCGAGGCCTCGGCCTCGGAGAGCGACGAGCGCTTCCGCATCGTCGCGCGCGCCACGGTGGACGCGGTGTGGGACTGGGACCTTGCCGCCGGCACGCTGCGCTGGAACGACGCCGTCACGGCGCTGTTCGGCTACCCGGCCGAGGCCGTCGAGCCCTCGCTGGACTGGTGGGCCGCGCACATCCATCCCGAGGAGCGCGAGCGCGTCGTGATGGGCATGCATGCCGTGGTCGAGGGCGGCGGCACCGGCTGGCACGAGGAATACCGCTTCCTGCGCGCCGACGACAGCTGGGCCTACATCGACGACCACGGCTACGTCATCCGCGACGCCTCGGGACGGGCGCTGCGCATGGTCGGCGCCATGCACGACCTCACCAGCCATCGCCGCAGCGAGCACGAGCTGCAGCGCATGCGTGCCTACCTCAAGAACATCATCGACTCCATGCCGTCGATGCTGGTGAGCGTGGACGGCGAGGGCCGCGTCACGGAGTGGAACGCCTCGGCCGAGCGCGTCACCGGCATGGCCGCGGCGCAGGCGCTGGGGCGGCGCTTCGCCGAGCTGCTGCCGCAGTATGCGCAGCAGATGCACAACGTGCGCCGCGCCATCGCCGAGCGCGCGCCGGTGCGCGCGGAGCGCCAGCCCGTGGTGCACGAGGGCGAGACGCGCTTCGTGGACGTGATGACCTACCCGCTCACCGCCAACGGCGCGGTGGGCGCCGTGATCCGCGTGGACGACGTCAGCGAGCGCGTGCGCATGGAACAGATGATGGTGCAGACCGAGAAGATGATGTCCGTGGGCGGCCTGGCCGCGGGCATGGCGCACGAGATCAACAACCCGCTGGGCGTGATCCTGCAGAGCTGCCAGAACCTGCGCCGCCGCCTGGGCGTGGAGCTGCCGGCCAACCGCCGCATCGCCGAGGAGGTGGGGCTGGACCTGGACGCGCTGCAGCGCTACCTGGGCGCGCGCGGGCTGGACAGCTTCGTCGAGGCGATCCAGGAGGCCGGCGAGCGCGCCGGGCGCATCGTGGCCGACATGCTGGCCTTCAGTCGCCGCGCCGAATCGAACTTCGCGCCCGAGCGCGTGGACCAGATGCTCGACGCCGTGGTGCGCCTGGCCGCCAGCGACTACGACCTCAAGAAGCAGTACGACTTCAAGCAGATCGAGGTGGTGCGCCACTATGACCCCGAGCTGCCCGCGGTCCCCTGCGCGCGCACGGAGATCGAGCAGGTGCTGCTGAACCTGGTGAAGAACGCGGCGCAGGCCATGGCCGAGGGCGGCCGGCGCCCCTCGCGGCTGACGCTGCGCACGGCGCGCGAGGACGACGCGGTGCGCATCGACATCGAGGACAACGGCCCGGGCATCGAGACCGCGGCGCAGCGGCGCATCTTCGAGCCCTTCTACACGACCAAGCCGGTGGGCATCGGCACGGGGCTGGGGCTGTCGGTGTCCTACTTCATCATCACCGACCACCACAAGGGCAGCCTGGCGCTGGAGTCCACGCCGGGCGAGGGCAGCTGCTTCACGATCCGGCTGCCGCTGCGCCAGGGAGGGCTGCGGCCATGAGCGGCGACGCCGTGCTGCGGGTGCTGGTGGTGGACGACGAGCCCGTGATCGCGCTGTGCGTGCAGGCCTTCCTGGAGGACGACGGCATGGAGGTCACGGTCGTGACCTCGGGCGAGGAGGCGCTGGAGCACGTGGGCACGGGCCGCTGCTACGACGTCTGCATCATGGACGTGCGCCTGCCCGGCATCGACGGCGCCACCACCGTGGCGCGGCTGGCCGAGCGCTGTCCCGGGCTGCGCTTCGCCATGCACACCGGCTCGGCCGAGTACGAGCTGCCCGACGAGCTGGGGGCGCTGGGCGAGATCCCGCTGCTGCACAAGCCGCTGCGCGACATGACGCCGCTGGCGGCCACGGTGCGGCGGCTGGCCGGGGCGCAGTGAGCGCGCGGCCGCGGCGCTCCGAGGCCCGGCGTTTGCCTTGCTGCCGCACATGACCCGCATCCTGAGCATCGACGACGACAGCGGCATCCGCCGCAGCCTGGCGGCGTACCTGGAGGACTGCGACCACGAGGTGATCCAGGCCGCCGACGGCCGCAGCGGGCTGGAAACCTTCGATCGCGAGCAGCCCGAGCTGGTGCTGTGCGACCTAGGCCTGCCCGACATGGACGGGCTGGAAGTGGTGGCGGCGCTGCACGCGCGCGCGCCCGACACGCCGGTGCTGGTGATCTCCGGCGCGGCGCAGGTGGGCGACGCGGTGCAGGCGCTCAAGTGCGGCGCCTGGGACTACATCACCAAGCCCATCGCCGACTTCGGCGTGCTCGACACCGCCATCACGCATGCGCTGGAGCGCGCCCGCCTCATCCGCCAGAACCGCGACTACCAGTCGCAGCTGGAGGCCATCAACCGCCAGCTCGCGCACACCGTGCGGCAGCTGCAGGACGACGAGGAGGCCGCGCGCTCGCTGCAGCAGCGGCTGCTGCCGCCGGACGGGCTGGCCTTCGGCGAGTACCGCTTCACGCGGCGGCTGCTGCCCTCGGCCTACCTCTCGGGCGACTTCATCGACTACTTCCCGCTGGACGAGCACCGCATCGGCTTCTACCTCGCCGACGTGGCCGGCCACGGCGCGGCCTCGGCCTTCGTGGCGGTGATCCTCAAGACGCTGGTGGGGCGCTACCTGCGCGCCCATGCGCGCGAGCGCGACCCGACCATCCTGCACCCGGCGCTCGCGCTGTCGCAGCTCAACCGCGACTTCTGCGCCGAGGAACTGGACAAGCACGCCACCATGCTCTACGGCGTCATCGACCGGCGCGAGCACTCGCTGTGCTGGAGCAACGCGGGGCACTTCCCGTATCCGATCCTGCACGACGGGCAGTCGGCTCGGTTCCTGGCACACCGGGGGCGGCCGATCGGCCTGTTCGAGAGCGCGCGCTACGCGGAGGAGTGCGTGCGGCTGCCGCCGGGGTGCCGGCTGCTGCTGGCCTCCGACGGGGTGCTGGAGCTGCTGCCGGCGCAGGACACGCGCCGCGCCGAGGCGCTGCTGCCGCAGGTGGGCGATGCGGCACAGCGCCTGGAGGACTTCATGCAGCGCCTAGGGCTGCAGGAGCCCGTGGAGCGCATCGACGACATCGCCCTGCTGGAGATCGATCACCATGCCTGAAGCCGGAGGACGGATCCTTCACGCCCGCAGCGGCGGCATCCACGTGCTGCGCCTGCTGGGCGAGGTGCGCTACCCGCTGGCGCCCGCGCTGGACGCCTGGCTGCGCAAGCTGTTCGAGGAGGACCCGGCGCCGGCGGGCTTCGTGATCGACCTGAGCGAGACGGAAGCCATCGACAGCACGCACCTGGGGCTGCTGGCGCGGCTCAACAACCGGCTGCGCCAGGTGGGCGCCCCGCGCGCCACCCTCGTCACCGGCCGGCCCGACATCAGCGAGGTGCTGATGAGCATGGGCTTCGACGAGGAGTTCAACCTGGTCGGCCCGGACGGCAAGCCCGTCGTGCTCGAAGGCTTCACCGTCGCGGAAGGCGACGCGGACGAGGCCAACGATGAAACCCTGGCCAGCACGGTGCTGGAGGCGCACCAGGCGCTGATGAACCTCAACGAGCGCAACCGCGAGCAGTTCAAGGACGTGGTGGCGATCCTGGAGCTGGAACAGGCGGAAAGGCGGGGCGGGGTGTCGTGAAAGGGAAGACTGAAGTGAGCTTGCAGCGTGCTGTTCGGGGGACTCAAAGCTCTGTCGCATCCTGCTGGTCGAGACGTTTCGCCCCTTGATTCGTCACTCCCGCGGAGGCGGGAGTCCAGGCGGTCCCCAAGTCGCCGCCAGCAGATCGGGACGAATGTCGGGGCTTGGATGCTGGTTCGCGGCATCCAGGCTCCGCGCTGACGTGGGGCCGCCTGGATTCCCGCCTGCGCGGGAATGACGGAGTAGAGAGGCCGCCCCCGTACTTCGTCCTGCGGAAACGTTTCGTCTTTTCTTGGACAGCGGCAATGCGCCTGCGCGGGAATGGCGAAGTAGAGGGCCGCCCACAATGCCCCTCATGAGCCGCCCCCTGCCGCCTTCCCAAGCCGCCGCTGCCGCTCCCGGCGCCGACCCGCTCGCCGCCTCCCTCGCGCCCGCCCTCGGCCTGGCCCTGTCCGCCGCCGTGTCGCTGGGCCTGGCGCGCTTTTCCTATGCGCTGCTGCTGCCGCCCATGGCGGCGGACCTGCACTGGAACTGGTTCACCGGCGGCGCGATGAACACCGCCAACGCTGCCGGCTACCTGCTGGGCGCGCTGCTGGCGCCGCGCGCGCTGGCCCGGCACGACGCCCGCGGGCTGCTGCTGGGGGGCGGCTTCGCGGCGGCGCTGCTGCTGGCGCTGCACGGCGCAGTGCGGCACGACGCGCTGCTGGCCGCGCTGCGGCTGCTCACCGGCGTGGCCAGCGCGGCGAGCTTCGTCTCCGGCGGGTTGATGGCGGCCCGGCTGGCGGCGCAGTCCGGGCACGCGGGGCTGCTGCTGGGGCTGTACTACGGCGGCACGGGGCTGGGCATCGTCGCCTCCGCGCTGCTGGTGCCGCTGGCAGTGGCCACGCCGCCGGACTGGCCCTGGGCCTGGCTGGCCCTGGGCGCGGCGGCCCTGGCGGCGACGCTCTCCACCGCGGCGACCACGCGCCGCCTGCGTGCCGCGCCCGGTGCGAGCGCCGCCGCCGGGGCGCGCGAGCGGCTGCACTGGGGACCGCTGGCCTTCGCGCTGGCCGGCTACCTGATGTTCGGCCTGGGCTACATCGGCTACATGAGCTTCATCATCGCGCTGCTGCGCGAGCAGGGCCTCTCGTCGGGCTGGCGCACCGGCTTCTACGTGCTGCTGGGCGCGGGCGTGGTGGCCTCGTCGTGGCTCTGGGCCGGGCTGCTGCAGCGCGCCCGCGCAGGCGGGGCGCTGGCGCTGCTCAACGGGCTGCTGGCGCTGGCGACGCTGCTGCCGGTGCTCAGCGCCCATCCGCTGCCGGTGTTCGTGTCGGGCGCGGTGTTCGGCGCGGTGTTCCTGTCGGTGGTGGCCTCGACCACGGCGCTGGTGCGGCGCAACCTGCCGCCGGCGCTGTGGCCCGCGGGCATCGCGGCCTTCACCATCGTCTTCGCCGCCGGGCAGATCGCCGGCCCGACGCTGGTGGGCTGGCTCGCCGACGGCCCCGGCGGTCTGCCGCGCGGCTTCATCTGCTCCGCCGCGGCGCTGGCGCTGGGGGCGGTGCTGGCGCTGGGGCAGCGGCCGCTGAAGCCGCAAGCCTGAAGCGGCGCGCCCGCCTCAGCCCTTCAGCTGCTCCCGCGCCTCCTCGGCGGTCGCATACACCTGCGGATCCACCCCCCGCGCCGCCAGCGCCGGTGCCAGCCGTGCGCGCACGAAGCCGGCGCTGCCGTAGCGCGTGACCTTCGAGTAGAAGCGCCCGGCCGTGCGCTGCACCATCGCTGCCCAGTCGTCCTCCAGCGCGGCGTCGATCTGGAAATGGTCGTAGTTCACCACCGCGCACAGCTTGCGCGCGAGCGGCTCCAGGCGCTGCGTGATCGCCCGCTCCACCGCCTCGATGTCCTCGCTGCTGTGCACCGCCAGGCGCTCGAAGTTCACGAAGAAGGTGCCGCTGTCCGCGTCCAGGTGCAGCCGCTCGGCCAGCGGGCGCGCCAGCAGCCGCTCGCGCAGCTTCATCGGACCCGGCGCGAAGATGCACGCCTCCATCTGCCGCGGCGCCGCCTCGATGACGGGCACGAAGGCCATGCGCGCCAGGATGTCGCGCTCCAGGTCCACCCCCGGCGCGATCTCCACCAGCTGCAGCCCGCGCTCGTGCAGCCGGAACACGCAGCGCTCGGTCACGTACAGCGCCTCCTGCCCGCGGCGCAGGGCTTCGCGCCCGGCGTAGGTGCGCTGCTCCACCTCCTGCACGAACTTCGCCACCGAGCCGTCGCCGGCGCAGAAGCTGCCCACGAACACCACCTTGCGCGCGTTCTGGCTGATGTTGATGAAGCCCCCTGCGCCCGCCAGCCGCGTGCCGAAGCGGCTGACGTTGAGGTTGCCCTGCGCATCGGCCTGCGCCAGGCCCAGGAAGGCGATGTCCAGCCCGCCACCGTCGTAGAAGTCGAACTGGTAGGGCTGGTCGATCACCGCGTGCGGGTTCACCGCCGCGCCGAAGCTCAGGCCCGCCGCCGGGATGCCGCCCACCACGCCGGGCTCGGCCGTGAGCGTGATGAGGTCGATCACCCGCTCCTGCGCCGCCACCGCCGCCACGCCTTCAGGCATGCCTATCCCTAAGTTCACCACCGCCCCGGGCCGCAGCTCCAGCGCGGCGCGGCGGGCGATGATGCGCCGCGCGTCCAGCGGCGCGCTGCCGGTGTCCGCGTGCGGCGCCACGCGCTGCGCCGGCAGCCGCACCTCGCCGGCATAGGCCGGGTTGTAGGGCTCTGCAAAGGTCTGCATGTGCAGCTCGGGCTGCTCGGCCACCACCACGCAATCGACCATCACGCCGGGAATCTTCACCTGCCGCGGGTGCAGCGAGCCGCGCTCGGCCAGGCGCTCGACCTGCACGATCACCAGCCCGCCGCTGTTGCGCGCGGCCATGGCGATGGACAGCACCTCCAGCGTCAGCGCCTCGCGTTCCATGGTGACGTTGCCGTCCAGGTCGGCCGTGGTGCCGCGCAGCAGCGCCACGCCGATGGGGAAGGTCTTGTAGAGCAGCACCTCCTCGCCATCGAGGTCGATCAGCCGCACCAGTTCCTCGGTGCTGCGGCTGTTGACGCGCCCGCCGCCGTGGCGCGGGTCCACGAAGGTGCCCAGGCCCACACGCGAGAGCTGTCCCGGCTTGCCGGCAGCGATGTCGCGGAAGAGCTGCGAGATCACGCCCTGCGGCAGGTTCCAGGCCTCGATGCGGTTCTCCACCGCCAGCCGCTGCAGCCCCGGCACCAGGCCCCAGTGCCCGCCGATGACGCGCTTGAGCAGCCCTTCGTGCGCCAGGTGGTTCAGCCCGCGCTTGGCGCCGTCGCCCTGTCCGGCGGCGTAGACCAGCGTCAGGTCCCGCGGCGTGCCGGTGCTCGTGAAGCGCTGTTCCAGCGCCACCGCCAGGTTCTCGGCGAAGCCGATGCCCACGAAGCCGCCCGTGGCCACCGTGGCGCCGTCGGGGATGAGTTGCACCGCCTCCTCGGCGGTCACCACCTTGTCGGCGGGGCGGAAGGTCGTTTCCCTGTGTCGCATGCGCTTCTCCTGGGACTGGGAAGGTCGCCGTCGCCGGCGCTGGCAGCATACGCGGCCCGATTCACAGCCCGCGCCTACCGCATGGTTCACGACCGCCCCGCCCACCCAGCCTCCGATGTCCCGCGTACGGCGCGGCGGCGCCTGCTCGCCGGGCTGGGGGCCGCCGCGGCGCTGGGCGGCGGCTGGGTGGGCGCTGGCGCCGCGCCGGCGCCGTCAGCACCGGGCGGCTTCGCCTTCGCGCTCATCGGCGACGTGCCCTACGGCACGCGCGAAGTGCCGCAGGTGGACGCGCTGATCCGGGCCCTGAATGCCGATGCCGAGCTGGCCTTCGTGCTGCACGTGGGCGACATCAAGAGCGGCGCGGAGCGCTGCGACGACGGCCTGCTGCGCGAGCGGCTGCGGCAGATGCAGCAGGTGCGCGCGCCGCTGGTCTACACCCCAGGCGACAACGAGTGGACCGACTGCCACCGCCCGCTCAACGGCGGCTACGTGCCCACCGAGCGCCTGGCACTGCTGCGGCGGCTGTTCTTCGCCGAGCCCGGGCGCAGCCTGGGCCGGCAGCCCATGGCGGTGCGCTCGCAGGCGCTGGAGGACCCGGCGCACGCCGCCTTCGTCGAGAACGTGATGTTCGAGCGCCAGCGCGTGCTCTTCGCCACGCTGCACGTGGTGGGCAGCCGCAACGACCTGCTGCCGTGGGTGGGCGTCGACTACCGCGACAACGTCAGCGGCACCAACGCCCAGCGCGGCACCGAGTTCGAGACGCGGCAGGCGGCCAACCTGGCGTGGCTGGACCGCCTGTTCGGCGAGGCTCAGCGCCGCGGCGCCGCGGCGGTGGTGGTTGCCATGCACGCCAACCTCCGCATCGAGATGCAGGCGGGCATCCCGAAGCGTCAGGGTTTCGACGCGGTGGTGGAGCGGCTGCGCACGCGCGCCGCCGCCTTCGGGCGCCCGGTGCTGCTGCTGCATGGCGACTACCACGGCTTTCACATGGACCAGCCCTGGAACCGCGAGGGTGCGGCCGAGCCGCGGCTGCCCAACGTGACCCGCGTGCAGAGCTACGGCAGTCCCCACGTGCACTGGGTCAAGGTGCGCGTGGCGCCGGGCGCGCAGCAGGTGTTTGACGTCGTGCCGCGGCGGGTGAAGGGCAATCCGTGAGAGCGGCTGCCGGGCGCCCGGCAGCGTGAAGGCGGGCGCCGCCGCCGCTTCCGCGAAGGTCGCCGTCGCCGGCGCTGGCAGCATACGCGGCTGATTTCCTGGGAGTCCTGCATGCACCGTCACCATCCTTCAGTTTCGACCGCCGCTCCGCGTGCCGTACCGCGGCGCCTGCTGGCCGGGCTGGCGCTGGTGGCGGCGCTGCTGGGCGGCTGTGCCCAGCCCGATGCCGCAACGGTGCGCGAGCGCGCGCCGCAGCGCGGCAGCTTCAGCTTCGCGCTCATGGGCGACATGCCCTACAGCCCGCGCGAGGTGAAGCCCGTGGACACGCTCATCGACGATCTCAACGCCGACCGGGACCTGGCCTTCGTGCTGCACGTGGGCGACATCAAGGGCGGCGGCGAGCGCTGCGACGAGAACCTGCTGCGCGGGCGGCTGCAGCAGCTGCGGCGGGTGGCGCCGCCGCTGGTCTACACCCCCGGCGACAACGAGTGGACCGACTGCCACCGCCCCAGCAACGGCAGCTACGTGCCCACCGACCGGCTGGCGCTGCTGCGGCGCCTGGCCTATCCGGAGCCGGGGCGCACTCTGGGCCAGCGGCCGATGTCCGTGCGCTCGCAGGCGCGCGAGCAGCCGGCGCACGCGGCCTTCGTCGAGAACGTGATGTTCGAGCGCGAGGGCGTGGTGGTGGCCACGCTGCACGTGGTGGGCAGCCGCAACGGCCTGGTGTCGTGGATGGCGTTGGACCCCAGCGACGGCGTCAAGGGCACCAACGCGCTGCGCGGCGCCGAGGTCGAGTCGCGGCAGGCGGCCAACCTGGCGTGGCTGGACCGGGTGTTCGACGAGGCCACGCGCATCCGCGCGGCGGGCGTGGTGCTGGCGTGGCACGCCAATCCGCGCTTCGAGGCCGCGCCGGGCACGCTGGAGCGCCTGGGCTTCCAGCCGGTGCTGGACAAGCTGCGCGAGCGCGCCGCGGCCTTCGGCCGCCCGGTGCTGCTGCTGCAGGGCGACGACCACGTGTTCCTGGTGGACCGGCCCTGGATGCGCGAAGGCTCCACCGAGCCGCCGCTGCCCAACCTCACGCGCGTGCAGACCTGGGGCGCGCCCAGGATGCAGTGGATCAAGGTGCGCGTGGGGCCGAACACGCCGGAGGTGTTTCAGGTGGAGGAGCAGAAGGTGGGCGGCAATCCGTGAGGAGTGCCGACGGCGTGCCGGGGAGGGCGCCGACCCCGGCGGCCAAGGGCGCAAGCCGCCGGCGGCCTACCGCCCCCGCCGCTGGCTCACCGTCTCCACCCGCGGCTTGCGGATGAGTTCCAGCCGCGGCGACGGGCGCGTCACGCTGGCGTCGAAGGGATGGTTCGTCAGGCCTGCTGTCGAGAGCACCCGGTCCACGTAGCCGCGCGTCTCCTCGTAGGGCGGCACGCCCAGGTGGCGGTCCACCGTGCCCTCGCCGGCGTTGTAGGCGGCGGCCACGAGCTTCAGATCACCCTCGAAGTACGCCAGCAACCAGCGCAGGTAGGCCAGGCCGCCGCGCACGTTCTGCACCGGGTCGAACGGGTCGCGCACGTTGAAGCGCTCGGCCGTGGCGGGGATGAGCTGCATCAGCCCCTGCGCGTTCTTGGGCGAGACGGCGGCCGGGTTGAAGTTGGACTCGGCCTGCATGATCGCCAGCGCCAACTCGGGCTGGATGCGGTACTGCGGCGCGAGCTTCTTCACCAGCTCCACCATCTTCTTCGGCGCGGTATCGAACAGCCGCGTGCGCTGCGCCGGGTCCGTCACCAGGCCCGGGCGCGCGTTGCCGTTGATCATGGTGATGACGGCCGGCGGCGGCGCCGGCGGCAGCATGCAGTCGGGCTGCTCCGGCGCGACGCCGCTGAGCATGCGCTTGAGCATCTCCGCGCCCTGCGGAATGCCTTTGTCCGCGGCGAGCTGGAACATGTGCGCGGCCCAGGCGTCGTTGCGCGGCACGCCGCGGCCGTAGGCGTAGATCCAGCCCAGGCGGAACTGCGACTCCGCATCGCCCGCGCGCGCGGCGCGGCAGTACATCGCCGCAGCGAAGGCGTCGTCGCGCGGCACGCCGTCGCCCTTCTCGTAGCGCTCGGCATCGGCGCGCAGCAGCAGTGCCATGCGCATGCGCGATTCGGCGTCCTCCCGCGGCGCGGCGGCCAGCGCGGCGGCGCCGGACAACATCAGCAGGGCGGCTGCGGCGCAGCGTTTCAGCACGGCAGGACTCATGGGCGCTGGCTCCTCAAGCGGTGAAACGGCCGAAGCGGCGAACGGCAGGCAGGGAATCGGTACTTGGAGCGATTGACAGGCGGCCGTGGTGAGGTCATGGGCGGCGCCAGGGGCGTCGTACAGCGGAGGAAGGGAGGTTCGGCATCCCCGCAGTCGCGGACAACCCCCGGAGCAAACGATTGATGCGGCGACCGGTGCGCGGCAAGCGAGGGCGGTGCAAGGCGGCCTCAACTGCCGCCGTAAGAGGGCGCCATCCCTCTCTGGGGTGATGAATTAGGCGGCGCAGCCGCGGAAATCAACCCGGGAGGAGGCCGTGCCCGAGGCCGCGGGGCCCTGCGGATGAACGGGGCCGAAAGGGGCAGGAAATGCTGCCAGCCCGGCATGGGCTGTGGGCCACGCGCATCAGGCGCGCGGCCGGGCGGACCGCCGAGCGCGGCCCGGAAGGAAATCAGCCCTCGGCCTTGAACGCCGCCGCCGACAGGTTCAGCCGCTTGAGCTTGTCGTGCAGCGTCTGCTTGGGCACGCCCAGCGTGCGCGCGGCGGCGCTGATCTCGCCGCCGTGCCGGCGCAATGCCTGGGTGATGACGGCGCGCTCGAAGTCCTCCACCTGCTCCGGCAGCGTGCGCGTCGCGGCCGGCTCGGCCCCCGCCGCCGCGGGCACGCCCGGGGGCGGCGCCATCGCCGCGGCGGACGGGGCCACGCCGCCGCCGGGCAGCAGGCTGTCGTCCAGCAGGCCCAGCACGAAGCGGTCGGCCACGTTGCGCAGCTCGCGCACGTTGCCGGGCCAGGGATGCGCCATCAGCGCCGCCAGCTGCGCCGGCGTCACCATCGGCGCGCTCTGGTGGTAGCGGCTGGCGGCCTGCAGCGTGAAATGCTCGAACAGCAGCGGGATGTCCTCGCGCCGAGCGCGCAGCGGCGGCAGCTCGATGAAGGCCACGCCGATGCGGTAGTACAGGTCGGCCCGGAAGGTGCCCCGCTCGCTGGCGCGCTGCAGGTCCTCCTTGGCCGCGGCCACCACCCTGCAGTCGATGGGCCGTGGCACGTTGGAGCCCAGCCGCTCGATGCTGCGCTCCTGCAGCGCCCGCAGCAGCTTCACCTGCAGCCCCATGGGCATGCTCTCGATCTCGTCCAGGAACAGCGTGCCGCCCTTGGCGTGCTCCAGCTTGCCGATGCGCACCTTGCTCGCGCCGGTGAAGGCGCCGGCCTCGTGGCCGAACAGCTCCGTCTCGGCCAGGTTCTCGGGCAGGCCGCCGCAGTTCAGCGCCACGAAGTTGGCGTTGCGGCGCGGCCCCTGCTCGTGCAGGCAGCGGGCGATGAGCTCCTTGCCGGTGCCGGTCTCGCCGTAGATCACCACGTCGGCGGAGGTGGCGGCCAGCGCCGCGACCTTGGCGCGCACGCGCTCCATCAGCAGCGAGCCGCCCAGCAGCGTGGCCTCCACGCCGCGGCGGCCTTCGAGCTGCGCGCGCAGCTGCTCCACCTGCAGGCTCAGCCGGCGCTTGTCGGCGGCGCGGCGCACGGCCGCCACCAGGGTGTCGGCGCTGCAGGGCTTGGCGATGAAGTCCCACGCGCCCTGGCGCATGGCGTCCACGGCCATGGCGATGTCGCCGTGGCCCGTGACCAGGATCACCGGCAGCTGCGCATCCGCCGCCTGCAGCTCCGGCAGCCACTGCAGCCCGCTCAGGCCCGGCAGCCGCACGTCGCACAGCACCACCAGCGGCGCGCCGGCCGTCGCGTGCGGCCGCGCCTCCTCGACGCTGCCGCACTCGATCACGTCGAAGCCCGCCAGCATCAGCGCCTGCGCGCTGCCCAGCCGCACGTCCTCGTCGTCCTCGACCAGCAGGACGCGGATGGGGGTGGAGTCGGCGGGGTTCAGGGCGTCGGCAGCGGTCATGTGGCGTGGTGGTCGGAAACGGGAAGGTCAGGCGGGGAGGATGCCGCAGCGGCGGCTTCGGCCCGCGCCAGCGGCAAGGTGAAGATGAAGCGCGCGCCGCCCTCGGCCCGGTTCTCGGCCTGCAGCGTCCCGCCCGATTCGCGCGCGATGTGGGCCGAGATCATCAGGCCCAGCCCCAGGCCCTGGCCGGCGGGCTTGCTGGTGACGAAGGGCTCGAACAGGCGCGGCAGGATGTCCCCGCTGATGCCCGGCCCGCTGTCCTCCACCTCGATGCGCGCGTTCGCCCCGTCCGCCCGGGCGCGCACGCTCAGCTGCCGCGGCGGCAGCGGGTCGCCGGGGTCCGCGGCGCGGCTCTCCATGGCGTCCACGGCATTGGCCATCAGGTTCACCAGCACCTGCTCCGTGCGCGCCTCGTCGGCCAGCACCTTCAGCCCGGGCGGGTCGATGTCCACCGCGAACTCCACCCCCGCCTCGCGCAGCCGGCGCGACAGCAGGAACTGCGCGTTGCCCACCACCGGCTGCAGCGCCACCGGCGCGGCGGGCAGCTGCGACTTGTGGGCGAAGGTCTTCAGGCGCTGCGTCAGCGCGCCCAGGCGGTCCACCAGCCGGGCGATGCGCTGCAGGTTGCCTTCCACGTCCTTGGTGCGGCCGTGCTGCAGCAGCACGCAGGCGTTGTCGGCCAGCGTGCGCATGGCCGCCAGCGGCTGGTTCAGCTCGTGCACCATGCCGGCCGACATGCGGCCCAGCAGCGCCATCTTCCCGGCATGGACCAGCTCGTTCTGCGCCGCGCGCAGCTCGGCGGTGCGCTCCACCACGCGCGCTTCCAGGCTGTCGTAGGCCATCTGCAGCGCCACGCGGCTGGCGCGCTGCTGCACCAGCACGCGCCGGCGCTGCATCCAGGCGAAGGCCAGCAGCGGCAGCAGCAGCCCGGCCAGTGCGCCGGTGAGCGCCATGCGCCGCGCCTCGGCCTGCAGCGGCGCCAGGTCGTCCAGCACCACCAGCCGCCAGGGCGTGCGCTGCAGCAGCCGCTCCGTAGCCAGGTAGCGCCCGCCCTGCAGCGCCAGCAGCTGTCCGCCCGTATCAGGCAGCGTCTCGCGCACCCGCCAGTCCAGCGGCTGCAGCGGCGCGCCGCCGTAGGAGCGCGTGCGCGCGGCCTCCTGCCGCACGGGGGCGGGCAGGGGCTGCAGCGGGCGGTACTTCCAGTCGTCGCGCGTGCCCAGGATCACCACGCCGTGCTCGTCCAGCGCCAGCACCTGCCCGGGCAGCTTGCGCCAGGCCTGCTCGGTGGCCTCCAGGCTGACCTTCACCGTCGCCACGCCCAGCGGCGGCTGCTGCGGCGCCTCGAAGCCGGGCTTGGGCGCCAGCGCGAAGGACAGGTAGTAGCCCGGCTTGCCGCTGGAGACACCCACGCCGAAGAAGCGCCCGCGCTGCCGCGCCAGCGCGTCGCGCACGTAGGGCCGGAAGGAGAGGTCGAGCCCCAGCGGCGAGCCGGGCTGCCCGGCGTCGCCCGCGGCCAGCACCAGGCCGTCGCGGCCGATCACGTAGAGCATGTCGGCGCCGGCGGTGGCGTTGATGCCGCGCAGCGTGGCGTTCACGTCGCGGCGCAGCCCCTCGTCCCCGGGCGTGCGCAGCAGCTGCAGCACCTGCGGCGTGGTCTCCAGCAGCGAGGGCAGGTAGTCGAAGCGCGCGAGCTGCGCGTCGAGCCCGGTGGTCACCAGCTCCAGCCGGTGCTGGGCCTGCTGCTGCAGCGAGGCCAGGCCGCTGCGCCAGGCCAGGCGGTGGCCGGTGAAGGCCGCGGCCGCCACCAGCGCCAGGCCGGCGGTGCTCCAGGCGAGCAGGGTGCGGGGTTTCACGTCATTCCAAAGCATTGCGCGCCGCGCGACCGGCCCCAAAGGCTGGCCACGGCGGCGCGCAGCATAGGCGCAAAGCCGCGGTCAGCGGGCCGCCGCGGGCATGTGCGCTTCCTGCGCGTCGAGCACGGCTTCGGGCTCCTCGGCCTCGGCGACGGTCTCGCCGTTCAGGGTGCGGC
>NZ_KE387204.1:52852-56012 GCF_000430725.1 Azohydromonas australica DSM 1124 | reverse complement strand
GCCTTGACCATGTCCGTGGCGATGTAGCCCGGGCTCACGGTGTTCACCGTCACGCCCTTGGCCGCCACTTCCTGCGCCAGCGCCATCGAGAAGCCGTGCATGCCGGCCTTGGCGGCGGAGTAGTTGGTCTGGCCGAACTGGCCCTTCTCGCCGTTGACCGAGGAGATGTTGATGATCCGGCCCCAGCCCTTGTCCAGCATGCCCTCGATCACCTGCTTGGTGACGTTGAACATGCTGTCGAGGTTGGTCGACATCACGGCCTGCCAATCGGCCTTGCTCATCTTGCGGAACTGCCCGTCACGCGTGATGCCGGCGTTGTTCACCAGCACGTCCACGGTGCCGTGCTCGGCCTTGACCTTCTCGAAGGCGGCCACGGTGGAGTCCCAGTCGGCCACGTTGCCCACGGAGGCGTAGAAGGTATAGCCCAGCGCGGCCTGTTCATCGATCCACTTCTGGTGGTCGCGGCTCGGACCGCAGCCGGCGATCACCTTGAAGCCGTCCTTGTGCAGGCGCTGGCACATCGAGGTGCCGATGCCGCCCATGCCGCCGGTCACGTAAGCCAGTTTCTGTGCCATCTGTCTCTCCTTCTTCGGGCCGTCTCGAAGCCCTTGGTGGTTTGGTTCGTCTGGTATCCCGGCGCACCCGCGTGGAACGCCGGGCGGGCGGCGCGGGGCCGCCCGGTTCTTCTGATCAGCGCTCGACGGTCAGCGACACGCCCATGCCGCCGCCGATGCACAGCGCGGCCAGGCCCTTCTTGGCGTCCCGGCGCTGCATCTCGTGCAGCAGCGTCACCAGCACGCGGCAGCCGGAGGCGCCGATGGGGTGGCCGATGGCGATGGCACCGCCGTTGACGTTGACCTTGGCCGGATCCACGCCCAGCTCCTTGTTCACCGCGCAGGCCTGGGCGGCGAAGGCTTCGTTGAGCTCGAACAGGTCCACGTCACCGACCTGCCAGCCGGCGCGCTCCAGCGCCTTGCGCGAGGCCGGCACCGGGCCCATGCCCATGGTGGCCGGATCCAGGCCGCTGGTGCCGAAGCTCTTGATGCGCGCCATGGGCGTCAGGCCCAGCTCCTTCGCCTTGGCGGCGGACATCACCATCACCGCAGCGGCGCCGTCGTTGATGCCCGAGGCGTTGCCCGCGGTCACGCTGCCGGCCTTGTCGAAGGCCGGGCGCAGGCCCGCCAGCGCTTCGGCGGTGGTCTTCTTGTTGATGAACTCGTCGGTGTCGAACAGCAGCGGGTCGCCCTTGCGCTGCGGGATCGAGACCGGAACGATCTCGTCCTTGAAGCGGCCGGCTTCCTGCGCGGCGGTGGCCTTCTGCTGGCTGGCCAGGGCCAGGGCGTCCTGCTGGTCGCGGCTGATGTCGTGTTCCTTGGCGACGTTCTCGGCCGTGATGCCCATGTGGTACTTGTTGTACACGTCCCACAGGCCGTCGTTGATCATGGTGTCGACCATCTTCCAGTCGCCCATGCGCTGGCCGTCGCGGCTGCCCATCAGCACGTGCGGGCTGGCGCTCATGTTCTCCTGGCCGCCGGCGATGACGATGTCGCTGTCGCCCCAGGCGATGGCCTGGGCGGCCAGCATCACGGCCTTGAGGCCGGAGCCGCACACGGCGTTGATGGTCAGCGCCGGCGTTTCCTTGGCGATGCCCGCCTTCATCATCGCCTGGCGCGCGGGGTTCTGGCCCGCGCCGGCGGCCAGCACCTGGCCCATGATGACTTCACCGATCTGGTCGGGCTTGACGCCCGTCCTCTCCAGCAGGGCCTTGATGACCACGGCGCCCAGCTCCGGAGCGGGGGTCTTGGCCAGCGTGCCGCCGAACTTGCCCACGGCGGTGCGGGCTGCGGCGACGATGACGATGTCGGTCATGTGTGTACTCCTCAACTTGGAAACAAGGTACGCATTTCGCTCTGCCCTGGTGCTAGCAGCCAAGGCAAAATGGCCGCAGCCAGCATTGCAGGATGCGCTCGTGTCAGGCTCAGCGGGCCGCCGCGGGCATGTGCGCTTCCTGCGCGTCGAGCACGGCTTCGGGCTCCTCGGCCTCGGCGACGGTCTCGCCGTTCAGGGTGCGGCGCAGGCGGTCGCTGTCGAGATCACCGGTCATCTTGGCGACCACCACCGTGGCCACGCCGTTGCCGATCAGGTTCGTCAGCGCGCGCGCCTCGGACATGAAGCGGTCGATGCCCAGGATCAGCGCCAGGCCCGCCACCGGCACGTGGCCCACCGCGGAGAGCGTGGCGGCCAGCACGATGAAGCCGCTGCCCGTGACGCCGGCGGCGCCCTTGGAGGTCAGCAGCAGCACCGCCAGCAGCGTGATCTGCTGCGAGATGGTCATGTCGGTGTTGGTCGCCTGGGCGATGAACACCGCGGCCATCGTCAGGTAGATCGAGGTGCCGTCCAGGTTGAAGGAGTAGCCGGTGGGGATCACCAGGCCGACCACGCTCTTGCGCGCGCCCAGGTTCTCCATCTTGGCCATCATGCGCGGCAGCACCGACTCGCTCGACGACGTGCCCAGCACGATCAGCAGCTCTTCCTTGATGTACTTGATGAACTTCAGGATCGAGAAGCCGGACGCCCGGGCGATGGTGCCCAGCACCACGAAGATGAACAGCAGGCAGGTGGCGTAGAAGGTGGCCATCAGCTGGCCCAGCTGCACCAGCGAGCCCACGCCGTACTTGCCGATGGTGAAGGCCATCGCGCCGAAGGCGCCGATCGGGGCGACCTTCATGATGTAGCCCACGATGCTGAACAGCACGTGCGAGAACTTCTCGATGAAGTCGAACACCAGCGTGCCGCGCCCGCCGAACTTGTGCAGCGCGAAGCCGAACATCACGGCGAACAGCAGCACCTGCAGGATCTCGCCCTTGGCGAAGGCATCGACCACCGTGCTCGGGATCACGTTGAGCAGGAAGTCGGTGGTGCTCTGCATCGCGCCGGGCTTGGTGTAGGCGGCCAGGCTCTTGGTGTCGAGCTGGCTCACGTCCACGTTCATGCCCGCGCCGGGCTTGACCAGGTTGATGATGACCAGGCCCACCAGGAGCGCGATGGTGGAGACGATCTCGAAGTACAGCAGCGCCAGGCCGCCGGTCTTGCCGACCTTCTTCATGTCTTCCATGCCGGCGATGCCCACCACCACGGTGCAGAAGATGATCGGGGCGAT
>NZ_KE387204.1:0-52261 GCF_000430725.1 Azohydromonas australica DSM 1124 | reverse complement strand
TTCTGGACGGTGTCCATGAACGTCTCCTCGCGACCGGCCAGGGGTGAAAACGGGGGGTGGCCAGCGAAGACGTCTTGTGCAAGCCGGGTGCCAGGAACGCCGGCTGCCTTAAGTGCCTGATTTACAAGGAATGCGGTCCGCCGCAGTGGTTTTCGGGGACCGGGGGGCCGGACGGGCGGACCGGAGGGCGTCCGGGATCTCGGACAGCGCCCTACGCCAGCAGCCTCAACCCCGGCGGCAGCGCCTCGCCATAGGCCTGCTGCTCCGCCGCCTCGTCCAGCGCGCGCACCTCGCGCACGAGATCGATCCAGTGGCCGGCGACGCCGGCCTCCGCCAGCCGCTGCAGCAGCCGCTCGCGCAGCGCCTCATCGACGTCGCGCGAGCGGTCGCCCGTGCGCCGCGCCAGGTGCACGCAGGCCAGTGCCGCGGCCGGCACCACGCGCCAGTCCAGCGCCAGCAGCGCCTCGATCCAGCGCGCCGCCGCTGCCGGTGCCGCCACCGTGTGCGCGCTGCCGTACAGCGGCGTGCGCGCGCCCAGCCGGCCCAGCACCCACAACTCCAGCGCGGCGGGCGAGGCGCCCTTGGCTTTCGCCGCCTTGGCCGCCGGTTTTCCGGACGCGGGCGCCGCCGCCTCCGAAACCTGCCCCAGCAGCCAGTCGCCGATCTCGGCCTTGTACTCGGCCGGGATGCGCTCCAGCGCCGCGCCCAGGCGCAGCATGTCCTCGCGGCTGCCGCCCACCAGCCCGGCCGGGCGCTCGCCTTCGCCCTGCAGGTTGAATGCGAAGTCCTGCAGCAGCCGGCCCTGCGCTGCCTCGTCCAGGCCGCCGGCTACGCGGCGCCACAGCGTCCACCACTCGGCGGCCACCTGCGCGTCGCCGCGATGCTGCACGCCGCCTTCGAACTGCGAGAAGAGCTGCTGCACGCGCCAGTCGTCGGCGGCGAAGCCGAAGCCCGGGCGCAGGCACCAGCCGGCCAGGTTCAGCCACAGCCGCTCGTGGTCGGCCGAGCGGCGCCGGCCGCGCGCGTGCTGCAGCAGCGCGTCGAACAGCCGGCGCAGCAGGGGCAGCCCCCAGCGCTCGCGCGCGCCCAGCAGCTGCTCCAGTGCCGAACGCAGCTGCCGCACCTCCCTGGGCGTCACGTCCTTGGCGCGCGGGCCGAACACCCGCGCGATGCGCTCCAGCGCCTCGTCCAGGCGCGGATGCACGCCGGCGTCCGGGCTGCCGGACGGTCCCAGGCCGCGCAGCCGGAACTCCAGCGCATGCGGCTGCCCGCCCTCGTCGGTGGCCTGGAGCGCCAGCGTGCCGACCTCGGTGAGCGAGGCCGACAGCGTCACCGGCAGCTCGCGCCGCTGGTCCGCCGCCTGCACCACCGTCGAGACGGGCGGCAGCTTCGTGAACTCGCCCGCGGCCGGGTCCACCAGCGCGCCGGGCGCGGGCTGCGCGCCGCCCACGCTGGAGAGCAGCATGAAATTCACCGGCTGCCCCACGCGCAGCGCGAAGCGGCGCTCCTGCAGCGGCACCTCCACGCCGGGCTCGGTGCCGCGCGGCAGCACGCACACGGCGCGGTGCGCGTCGAGCTGCAGCCAGTAGTCGCGTGCCGATCCGCCGCCGAGCTTCGGGGCGGCGCCGCGGCGCGCCAGGCCGTGGGCCACGGCGCCGCGCGCCACGGCCAGGTCCGGGTCGGCGTTGGACAGCAGCCGCACCGGCGCGCCGCGCCAGGTCGACAGCACGGCCAGCAGCCGCTGCGCGATGGCGTGTGCCTTGAACACGCCGCCGTTGAGCAGCAGCGCGTCCGGCACCGGGAAGGCGTCGTTCGTGCCCAGTGCCTGCCGCGCCGTGTCGGCGTGCTGGCGCAGGAAGGCGGCGACGTGGCGCGTGACGGCGCTGTCGGCCGCGTAGGGCAGCCCGAACTCCACCAGCGCCGCGCGGCTGCGCTTCACCGGCTCGTCCGGCGCCACGTGCGGGAAGAAGCCGTCCAGCGCCAGCGCCTGCACCTCCTCGCGCGTGAACACCACCGTGCGCGAGCCGCCGATGAGCCGGCTGCCGCCGCCCAGCAGCGTGACGTTGGCGCTCTCCGGCGCGTCGGCCGCCAGCAGTTGTTCCTTGGCGACGCGGCAGCGCTCCACCAGCTGCGTCAGGCGGCCGGCCGAGAGGCGCTCGCCTCCCAGGCGCTGCTCTGCCAGGTGCGCCAGCGCCAGGTCCACGTTGTCGCCGCCCAGCATCAGATGCTGGCCCACGGCGATGCGGTCGAGCTTCTTCCCGTCCCCGGCCACGCGCACCAGGCTCAGGTCCGTGGTGCCGCCGCCCACGTCGCAGATCAGCACCAGCCGCGCGCCGCCCAGCGCCTGCGCCAGGTCGGCGCGGTGCTTGAAGGCCCAGTCCTGGAAGGCCGCCTGCGGCTCCTCCAGCAGGCGCAGGTTCGGCAGGCCCGCCTCGCGCGCGGCCTCCACCGTGAGCTGGCGCGCGGTGTCGTCGAAGCTGGCCGGGACGGTCAGGACGAGATCCTG
The DNA here is from genome assembly GCF_000430725.1 of Azohydromonas australica DSM 1124. Lineage (GTDB taxonomy): Bacteria > Pseudomonadota > Gammaproteobacteria > Burkholderiales > Burkholderiaceae_C > Azohydromonas > Azohydromonas australica. The sequence goes on along the minus strand of NZ_KE387204.1, from coordinate 49,755 downwards.
CCGCTCCAGCGGACGGCCCGGAAAGCGCGTGTTCCACGAGGCGCGCACGTGCGCCAGGTAGCTGGCGCTGGCCTGCAGCGGCGACACCTTGGGCACCTCGGCCTCGGCGCCCCACGGGAGGGTCGGCGCGAGCCGGTCCACCGCGGCATGCGAGAGCCAGCTCTTGGCGCTGGCCACCAGCCGTCCGGGCACCTGCGCGCCCAGGCGCCGCGCCAGCTCGCCGATGACGGCGCTCTCGTCCGAGTGCCAGGGCAGCTGCAGCGCCTCGGGCGCCAGCTCGCCCGGGGCGGGGTGGTAGCGCAGCGAGGGCAGCAGCGGCGCGCGGCCGACCTCGCCGGGGGCGATGAGCTGGTCGACCTCGAACAGCTCGATCGCGGTGGCGCCGGGCTCGGCCCAGGCCACCACGGTGTGCGTGGTGCCCAGGTCGATGCCGACCAGGCAGGGCGAGGCCGCCGCGGCGCCGCTCTTCTTCATGCCGCCGCGGCGGCTCCTTCGCTGCCGCGCACGTCGAACTCCACCTTCCAGCGGGCGCTGCCGTCACGCGGCACGGCGATCACCTCCAGCGTGCCGGTCTCGGTCACGCGCGCCTGCAGGCTCACGGGCACCACCTCGCCAGGGCTGCGGCCCTCGGCCGGCAGCGTGGCCTGGATCTCCTCCAGCTCGTGGATCTCCTCGTCCGACCAGAAGTCCAGCAGCGTGCCGACCTGGTCCTGGCGCCGCACGCTGGAGCCGAAGAAGCGGAAGTGCACCGGCTCGCCCACCACCAGGCCGAACTCCATCTCCGGCACCTCGGCCTCCGTGCCTTCTTCCATGCCGAAGGGCGCCAGGCACAGCAGCGAGATGGGCGGCTCCATGCCCGGGACGGCCGGCATGGCGGACTCGATGGCCACGTAGTAGGCCTGCGCCGTGCCGCCGCGGATGCGCACGCCGCGCCCGCGCCGCACGTAGCCGTAGTAGGCCGCGCCCTGGGCCACGGCGCGGTCCAGGTCCGCGCCTTCGAGCAGCCGCGCCGCCGGCGCGCCCTCGGCCTCCAGCCAGCCGTTGAGCACCGCCAGCACCCGCTCGGCCAGCACCGGCGACTTGAAGACGCCGCCGTTGAACAGCAGCGCGGTCGGGTGCAGGAAGGTCGCGCCCTCGGCCGCGGCGTGGTCGAAGCCTTGCAGCTCGGCCGTGGCGCCGGCCTGGCGCGCCAGGAAGGCCGCCAGGTGCCGGGTGACGGCCGCGTCCTGCGCGTAGGGCAGGCCGACCTGCGTCAGGCCGGCGCGGGTGCGCGTGACGGGGCGGGCGTCGGCGCCCACCTGCGGGAAGAAGCCTTCCACCAGCGTGCCGGTGACTTCCTCGCGCGTGAGCTCGGTGCGGATGGTCCCGCCGATCAGGCGCGAGCCGCGGCTGGGCACGACGATGGGCTGCGCCGGCGCCTCGGGGTCGGCCAGCAGCACTTCCTTGGCGACGCGGCAGCCCTGGGTGAGCGAGCGCATCTGCCACGGGTCCAGCGTGGTGCCGCCGGCAGCCAGCTTGCGGGCCACCACGTGCGCCAGCGCCAGGTCCATGTTGTCGCCGCCGAGCAGGATGTGGTCGCCCACCGCCACGCGGTGCAGCTCCAGGTTGCCCTCGCGCTCGATGACGGCGATGAGGCTGAAGTCGCTGGTGCCGCCGCCCACGTCCACCACCAGGATCACGTCGCCCGGCTTGACCTGCTTGCGCCAGGTGCCGGCGCTGCCCTGGATCCAGCTGTAGAGCGCGGCCTGGGGCTCCTCCAGCAGCGTGAAGTGCGTGCCGAAGGTGCGGTTGGCGGCCTCGGCCGTGAGCTCGCGCGCGGCCGGGTCGAAGGAGGCGGGAATGGTCACCGTCAGGCTCTGCTGGTCCAGCGGCGCCTCGGGGTGCGCGTCGTTCCAGGCGGCGCGCAGGTGCTCCAGGTAGCGGATGGAGGCGTCCACCGGCGACACCTTGGTCACTTCCGCCGGGGCGCCGGCTGGCAGGATCGCGGCGCGGCGGTCCACGCCGGTGTGGCCCAGCCAGCTCTTGGCGCTGGAGACCTGGCGGATCGGCGTGGTGGCGCCGCGGCTGCGCGCCAGGTCGCCGACGATGAAGTCCTGCTCGCCGGTCCAGGGCAGCGCCATGTCGCCCGGCGCCAGCTCCTCGGCGTGCGGCAGGTACAGGAACGAGGGCAGCAGCGAGCGCTCCTCGACCGCGCCGGGCGCGGTGAGCTGCGGGATCGCCATCGAGCCCTGCACCGTCTTCTCGCCGTCGCTGGTCTGCAGATCGACCCATGACAGCGCGCAGTGCGTGGTGCCCAGGTCGATGCCGATGGCGTAGCGCGGGCCGGCCGGCGTGCCCTGGTCCTCGGCCTGGCCCTCGGTATCGAAATTCGTTTCGTCGCTCACAGCTCCACCTCCGCTTGCGCGAGCACGCGCGCGTCATGTTTCTCGGCCAGCTTGGGCAGCTTCACTTCGGCCGCGCGCCAGCCGCGGTGGCTGAGCGTGCCGGTGAAGGGCGGCTGGCCCACCACGTTGCCGGTGAGCTTCACGCTCGCGGCGTCGAAGCCCGGCTGCAGCGTGACGCGGCTGCCTTCGGATTCGGTGCGCACCGGCTCGATGCGGAAGTGCTCCTGCAGCACCTTGCGGCAGCCGGCGTGCACCACGCGCACGGCGGCGCCGATGTCGGCATCGGCGTGGCCGGCGAGGTCTTCCTGCATGAAGTCGATGAAGCGGGCCTCGCGCTGCAGCAGCGCCAGCAGCTGCAGCGCGGCCTCGGGGCCGGACTCGCGCAGCACCACGGGCGCCACGGGCGCGGGGGCCGGGGCAGGCTTGGGCACGGGCGCCGGCTTCGGGGCGGCGACGGGGGCGGGCGGCGGGGCGGCCGGGGGCGGCGGCGCGGGCGGCTCGTCCAGGCGCTCGTAGCGCGAGGCCTTGTCGGCGTTGCCCAGCAGGCTGAAGAAGGCCCCGAAGGCCATGGGTATGCGGCGCAGGAACGACGGTTTTTGGTCCTGGCTGGGGGTGGGCATCAGCGGGTTCTCCGTGGTGGTCCGGCAACGGGGCCGGAGGACGGCGGGTCGCGCGGCGCGCGGGCTGTTCAGGCCGGGGCGCGGCGACGGGAAATGCGGGCGATTCTAGGGAAGTCCCGGAGGCGGCCCGGCGGCGGGCGCCGATGGCGTGGCCGCGGCACCGGCCGGGAACGTGCGCCCAAAGCGAAACGCCCGGCCCGCGCTGCGCTGTGGCAGCCCGGGCCGGGCGTTGAAGGAGCTGCTTGTACCGCGCTCAGAGGGTCACCAGAAACCTTCCCGTTCGCCCTGAGCTTGTCGAAGGGCTCAGCCCGAACGGGATTGGGAAGTCTGATGACCTGGGGGCCGGCTTACTTGCCCGCCAGGTCGCGCAGCACGGCGACCTTGTCGGTCTTCTCCCAGGAGAACTCCGGCTCGTCGCGGCCGAAGTGGCCGTAGGCGGCGGTCTTGGAGTAGATCGGGCGCAGCAGGTCGAGCATCTGGATGATGCCCTTCGGGCGCAGGTCGAAGACCTCGCGCACGATCTCGGCGATGCGCTCGTCGGGGATGCGGCCGGTGCCCTCGGTGTAGACCGTCACGTTCATCGGCTCGGCCACGCCGATGGCGTAGGCGACCTGGATCTGGCACTGGCGCGCCAGGCCGGCGGCGACGATGTTCTTGGCCACGTAGCGCGCGGCGTAGGCGGCCGAGCGGTCCACCTTCGTCGGGTCCTTGCCCGAGAAGGCGCCGCCGCCGTGGGGGCAGGCGCCGCCGTAGGTGTCCACGATGATCTTGCGGCCGGTCAGGCCGCAGTCGCCCTGCGGGCCGCCGATGACGAAGCGGCCGGTCGGGTTGACCAGGTACTTGGTCTCCTTGAGCCACTCCTTAGGCAGCACCGGCTTGATGATCTCCTCGACCACGGCCTCGATGAACTCGGGCTTCATCTTCGTGCCGTCGCTCATCTCGGGCGCGTGCTGGCTGGAGAGCACCACGGTGTCGATGCTGTGGGGCTTGCCGTCCACGTAGCGCATCGTGACCTGGCTCTTGGCGTCCGGGCGCAGGAAGGGCAGGCGGCCGTCCTTGCGCAGCTGGGCCTGGCGCTCCACGAGGCGGTGCGCGTAGTAGATCGGCGCGGGCATGAGCTCGGGCGTCTCGTCGCAGGCGTAGCCGAACATCAGGCCCTGGTCGCCGGCGCCGATGTTCAGGTAGTCGTCAGAGGCGTGGTCCACGCCCTGGGCGATGTCGTTGCTCTGCTTGTCGTAGGCCACGAGCACGGCGCAGCCCTTGTAGTCGATGCCGTACTCGGTGTTGTCGTAGCCGATGCGCTTGATCGTGTCGCGCGCGACCTGGATGTAGTCCACGTGCGCGTTGGTCGTGATCTCGCCGGCGAGCACCACGAGGCCGGTGTTGCACAGCGTCTCGGCCGCGACGCGGCTGCGCGGGTCCTGCGTGAAGATCGCGTCGAGGATCGCGTCCGAGATCTGGTCCGCGACCTTGTCGGGATGGCCTTCGGAGACGGACTCCGAGGTGAAGAGGAAGTCGTTCGCCACTTTTTTACACTCCTGGGTTGGCTGGCTTGCGTTGCCGGCTCTTTCGGAGGTATCGGCGAACGCTTTAGCGGCATTTGTCGAGCCTGACGGCCCGGCGGGATTCACACCCGCGTCGCCCCGCAAGTTGTCCTTTAAACCGGCGACGTTTCGATTCTATTCAACGATGAACTCTCTCCTGCGCTGGATGGCAACCTGGCCGTTGCGAAGACTGCACGCTCTGGGGGCCTTTCTGGGGTGGATCACCTACGGGCTGTCGCCGACCTACCGCAAGCGCTTGCGGGCCAATGCCGCGCTGGCGGGGTTGACGCCGGCGCAGCGCCGCGCGTCGGTGGCGCAGGCCGGCTGCATGGCCGCAGAGGCGCCGTGGCTGTGGCTGCGCGACGGCCTGGTGTCGCCCGCGTGCCGCTGGGAGGGGGCGGAGCTGATCGAGCAGGCGCTGGCGCGCGGCAAGGGGCTGGTGCTGCTGACGCCGCACCTGGGCTGCTTCGAGGTCACGGCGCGCGCCTTCGCCGAGCGCTGGGGCGCCACGCACCCGCTGACGGTGCTCTACCGCCCCTCCGACAAGGCCGCGCTGCGCGAGCTGGAGGAGACGGCCCGTGCCCGCCCGGGCATGGCCACCGCGCCGGCCACGCTGGCGGGCGTGCGCCAGATGCTGCGCGCGCTCAAGCGCGGCGAGAACGTGGGCCTGCTGCCCGACCAGGTGCCGCCGCAGGGCATGGGCGCCTGGGCGCCGTTCTTCGGCCGCGACGCCTACACCATGACGCTGGCGGCCAAGCTCGTGCGCCAGACCGGCGCCGACTGGCTGCTGATGTGGGCCGAGCGCTTGCCGCGCGGCCGCGGCTTCGTCGTGCACGTGAGCGCGCCTCAGCAGCCCCTGCCCGGTGCCGATCAACCCGACAGCGAGGCGCTGCAGCAGGCCTGCGCGCGCCGCATCAATGAAGAAATGGAACGCCTGATCATGTGCAACCCCGCCCAGTACCTCTGGGGCTACCACCGCTACAAGACGCCGCGCCCGGCCCCGGCCCCCGTCGCTGCCGACCAGAGGACCGCCTCGTGAGCGCCCCCGCACGGCCGCTCCGAAGCGGGCGATCCGTCCCGCGCAGCGCGAGGGTGCCCCAATGAGCTTTGGAGCCAAGCTGGGCATCGGGCTGCTGCGTGCCATCTACCGTCTTCCGCTGGGCGCGCAGGCCGCGATCGGGCAGGGCCTGGGCAAGCTGCTGCACGCGCTGGCCGGCAGCCGCCGCCGCATCGCGCTGCGCAACCTGGCGCTGTGCTTCCCGCACATGGACACGGCCGAGCGCGAGCGGCTGGTGCGCGAGCACTTCGGCTGGCTCGGCCGCAGCCTGCTGGAGCGCGGGCTGCTCTGGTACGCGCCGGTGGAGCGGCTGAAGACGCTGATCCACGTCGAAGGCGACGTGACGCTGGCCGAGCGCAGCGAGCGCCCGGTGATGTGGCTGGTGCCGCACTTCGTGGGGCTGGACGTGGCCGGCGTGGCGACGCAGCTGTTCCAGAAGCAGAAGGTGGGCTCGATCTACCAGGCGCAGAGCAACCCGGTGTGGGACGCCGAGATCCGCAAGGGCCGGCTGCGCTTCAACCAGGGCGAGGTGTTCGCGCGCAGCGAGCGCGCGCTGCCGCTGGTGCGCGCCATCCGCCGCGGCTGGGCCTTCTTCAACCTGCCCGACATGGACTTCGGCATCCAGGACGCGGCCTTCGTGCCCTTCTTCGACGTGCCCGCGGCCACGCTGCTGGCGCCGTCGAAGATGGCGCGCTCGCTGAACATGGTGGTGCAGCCGGTGGTGGCGGAGATGCTGCCCGGCGGCCAGGGCTACAAGGTGAAGTTCCTGCCGGCCTGGGACGACTGGCCCACCGAGGACGCGCAGGCCGACGCCGCGCGCATGAACCGCTGGATCGAGGAGCAGATCCGGCACTGCCCGGCGCAGTACCTGTGGGTCCACAAGCGGTTCAAGACGCGGCCGGCGGGGGAGCCGTCGCTGTACGGCTGAGGCCAGGCGTGTCGCGGTGCTGGCCTATCGCACCTCCTGCTGCCAGACCACGATGTCATCGACCGCGTAAACCTTGCACGGACCGCGCCCGCGCTGCTCGCAGTGGCGCAGTGCGCGCTCGGTCGGGTCCTTGGGGTCGATGGGATTCGGAGGCTGGAGACCCCAGGTGGAATTCCATACGCCATCGCGGCCCAGCACGAAGGCCCGGGGTTTCTGCTGGCGCAGCCAATGGCGGTATCCGTCCCGGCCGCGCTCGTTCAGGCTGGGCACGGCATTGATGTCATCCACTTGTGCGTACAGCCCGGGGAAATCCAGCTCCAGCGTTTCACGGGGCAGTGCGGATTTCAAAGCTCTCAAATCCGCCAGTGCCCAATCGGCTGGCCGTGGCTCAATGGAAGAGCCGATAAAAAAATGATTTCCCAGCAAACTGTTGATGAAGTCGTATTGGTAATAGGCCGTGATGCCAGCCTGCACCACGATATCCAGGCTGCTGCTCAGTCCGAAGCCACCCGGCGCCACCTTGAGCACATGCAGGCCGGGCGGTAACTGCAGGGACAGGAAAGAGGCATTGGGCAGTCCGCCGACATCCTTGCCGTCAACGAAGACGCGGAATGCCTCGGTGAAGGCGAATAGGCCGCTGGTGCGGTAGAGGTAAATGCTTGCCTTGCCGTTCAGTGGCGGCTGGGGCTTCGAAAACAACGGGCCTTCTGCCGTGGCGCAGCCTTGAAGTACGGAAATACATATCCCGAACTGCAGCGCCGCAAACAGGCGCAATGCCGCCATGGCTCTCATGTGAAAACCCCTCTCGATGGCTTTTTCCAGGTTCTAGCAGTCAATTGCCGGTTCTGGCATAGGAGCTTGTGCCCGGCAACGCAGGAGGTCTGTCCCGGTACTGGCTTGCAGCCAAACCAGGTAATCACCGCAGTGCAGTGACATCACGATTCGCGCCGCTGCGGGACTCCCGGTTGCCGACCCAGGTCACGCCTCTTTTCCCTTGCCAGGAGACCGACATGAGCAACCGCACCCTGTCTTCCGACCAGCAGCAATCCCAGCAAGGCAGCTCCAGCGCCCAGGGCGACAAGACCGCCCCGAACAAGCAGATGCAGGGCGGCACGCACGCCGGCCAGACCAGCGGCACGCAGCTCGGCGCCAGCAGCGCCGACGAGAGCCGCGCCGAGCAGGGCGGCATGGGCTCCACCGACGGGCGCGTGGATTCGCAAGGTGGCCTGGGCAGCCAGGAACGCGCCACCAGCCAGGAGCAGAGCCGCGGCGGCCAGATGGGCCCCGAGGGCGGCAGCAGCCGCAAAGGCCGCGCCTGAGGCAGCCAGCGCCATGAAGCAGCGCGAAGTGCAGGACGCCGACAACACCCGCTGGAGCTGCGTGCAGGCGCTCTCCGGCCTGGGCGACGCCAGCGGCGCCGACGCTGAAGCCGCCGCCGACAAGGTGGAGGGCGATGACGGCACCGTGCCCGTGGCCTGCACGCCCAGCGGCGGCGCGGCCAGCGTGCGCATCCGGCTGCCGCGCGGCTGGGAGGAAGGCAGCTCCGATGAGGAGCTGCTCGCGGCCATCGCCGCGGCCGAGCATTCCTGAGCCGCGGCAGCTCGCCCGCACCGGCCGGGCGCCTGCGGGCACCGGCCGATAATCCCGCGCATGAAACTCCGCTTCACCAAGATGCAGGGCGCGGGCAACGACTTCGTGGTCATCGACGCCACGCAGCAGCCCCTGGCGCTGACCCCCGAGCACTACCGCCGCCTGGGCGACCGGCGCTTCGGCGTCGGCGCCGACCAGATCCTGGTGGTGGAGAAGAGCGCCACCCCCGGCGTCGACTTCCGCTACCGCATCTTCAACGGCGGCAGCGGTGAGGAGGTGGAGCAGTGCGGCAACGGCGCGCGCTGCTTCGTGCGCTTCGTGCACGACCAGCACCTCACCGCGCAGCGCAGCGTGCGCGTGGAAACCATGAACACGCTGCTGGAGCTGCGGCTGCAGGACGACGGCCGCGTCACCGTGGACATGAACGCGCCCGTGTTCGAGCACGCGCGCATCCCCTTCGACCCCGCCGGCCTGGCGCCGCGCGATCTCAACGGCTTCCAGCTCTGGCCGCTGGCGCTGGGCGACGGCGACGAGGTCGAGGTGGCCGTGGTCTCCATGGGCAACCCGCACGCGGTGCGGCGCGTGGACGACGTGCAGCGCGCGCCGGTGGCGATCGAGGGGCCGCAGATCGAAGGCCACGAGCGCTTCCCGCGCCGGGTCAACGCCGGCTTCATGGAGGTCGTCAGCCGCAGCCACATCCGGCTGCGCGTGTACGAGCGCGGCGCCGGCGAGACCCTGGCCTGCGGCACCGGCGCCTGCGCGGCGGTGGTGGCCGGCATCCGGCTGGGCTGGCTCGACCACCGCGTGGACGTGGATGCCCCCGGCGGGCGCCTGACCATCGAGTGGGCCGGCGGCGACGCGCACGTGTTCATGACCGGCCCCGCCCAAACCGTGTTCGAGGGGGAGATCGAGCTGTGAGCAGAGGCATCGACGGCATCACCGAAGACGACATCGCGCAGTACCTGTCGCTGAATCCGGCCTTCTTCGAGCGCCACGCCGAGCTGCTGGCCGAGGTGCGGCTGGCCAGCCCGCACGGCACGCGCGCCATCTCGCTGCAGGAGCGCCAGGCGCTGCTGCTGCGCGAGCGCATCAAGGGGCTGGAAGGGCGGCTGATGGAGATGATCCGCCACGGGCAGGAGAACTCGGCCATCGCCGACCGGCTGCACCGCTGGACCCGCGCCGTGATGCTCGCGCGCGAGCCCCGCGCGCTGCCCGCGCTGCTGGTGGACGAGATCAAGAGCCGCTTCCTCGTGCCCCAGGCCGCGCTGCGCCTGTGGGGCGTGGACGCCGCCTTCGCGCACGAGCCTTTCGTGCTGGCCGAGCCCGGCGCGGTGCGCGAGTTCACCGACGGTTTGACCCTGCCGCTGTGCGGGCTCAACACCGGCGAGGTGGAGGCGGCGCAGTGGCTGCACGACGGCACGCCGGCGCTGTCCATCGCCTGCATCCCGCTGCGCAGCGAGCACGCGCCCGGCAGCTTCGGGCTGCTGATGCTGGGCTCGCCCGACGCCACCCGCTTCGAGAGCGACATGGGCGTGGACTTCCTGGTGCGCATCGGCGACATCGCCGCCGCGGCGCTGTCGCAGCTGCTGCCACGCTGACGCCATGGCACGCCCTTCAAAGGCCGCGGCCACCGTGCCTGCGGTTTCCGCGCCCGCGCCCGCTGCCGTCCCCGCCACGCTGCCCGAGGACCTGGAGCGCTGGCTGCTGCACCTGCAGGTGGAGCGGCGCTTGGCGGCGCGCAGCCTGGAGCTGTACCGCGACGCGCTGCAGCGCCTGGTGGCGCTGTCCGGCGAGGAGGGCGTGGCGCTGCGCCAGGCGCAGCCGCACCACGTGCGCGGCTGGATGGCGGCGCTGCACGCCGGCGGGCTGGCGCCGCGCAGCATCGCGCTGATCCTCTCGGCCTGGCGCGGGCTCTACCGCTGGTGGGGCCAGAACGGCGAGGTGCCGCTCAACCCCGTGATGGGGCTGCGCGCGCCCAAGGCCGGCAAGCCGCTGCCCAAGGCGCTGTCGGTGGAGCAGGCGATGGCGCTGGCCGAGCACGAGGGCGAGGGCGACGACCCGGCGCTGGCCGCGCGCGACCACTGCATCGTCGAGCTGCTCTACGGCTGCGGGCTGCGCGTGGGCGAGCTGGTGGGCCTGGACGTGGGCGCCGGCGAGGGCGCCGCGGGCTGGGTGGACCTGCCCGACGCCACCGTGCACGTGATGGGCAAGGGCTCCAAGCGCCGCAGCGGCCCGGTGGGCAGCGCGGCGCTGGCGGCGCTGCAGCGCTGGCTGGCGCAGCGGCCGCTGATGGCCGCTTCGGGCGAGCGCGCGCTGTTCGTGAGCCGGCGCGGCACGCGGCTGACCGCCTCGCAGGTGCGCTCGCGGCTGCGGCGCCAGGCGCTGCAGGCCGGGCTGCCGACCTCGGTGCATCCGCACATGCTGCGCCACAGCTACGCCTCGCACCTGCTGCAGTCCAGCGGCGACCTGCGCGCGGTGCAGGAGCTGCTGGGCCACGCCAGCATCACCACGACCCAGATCTACACCCGGCTGGACTTCCAGCACCTGGCCAAGGTGTACGACGCGGCGCATCCGCGGGCGAAGAAGAAGGACGGCTGAAGGCCCGCGGCGGCGCACGCGCCCGCGCCGGGCGTGACGGGCTGCGCTGATCGCCAAGCCCCGTGCCGCCGGGCGGGCCGGTGGGGGCATGGACAATCCGCCCCCATGAAATCGATCCGAATCCGCGAGGGCCGGGAGCGCTCGCTGCTGCGCAAGCATCCCTGGGTGTTCGAAGGCTCCATCGCCAAGGGCAAGGCCGATTCCGGCGAAACCGTGCGCGTGGAAAGCGCCGAAGGGGGCTTCCTGGCCTGGGGCGCCTTCAGCCCTTCCTCCTCCATCCGCGTGCGCGCCTGGAGCTTCGACGAGAGCGAGCGCATCGACGCCGCCTTCTTCCAGCGGCGCATCGAGCAGGCCGTGCGGCTGCGCAGCCGGCTGCCCATCGACAGCGACGGCGTGCGGCTGGTCCACGGCGAGGCCGACGGGCTGCCGGGGCTGATCGTGGACCGCTACGCCGACGTGCTCAGCGCGCAGTTCCTCTTCGCCGGCGCGGAGCGCTGGAAGGCCACCATCGCCGACGCGCTGCTGGCGGCCACGGGCCTCACGCGCCTCTACGAGCGCTCCGACCCCGGCGTGCGCGCGCTCGAAGGGCTGGAGCCGGTCAGCGGCTGGCTGCGCGGCGAAGGCGACACGGCGGTCACGATCCGCGAGCACGGCTGGCGCCTGACGCTGGACGTGGCCGAAGGGCACAAGACCGGCTACTACCTGGACCAGCGCGACAACCGGCTTCGCTTCATGGAGTGGGTCAAGCGCCTGGGCGCGCAGCGCGTGCTCAACTGCTACAGCTACACCGGCGGCTTCAGCGTCGCGGCGCTGGCCGGCGGCGCGACGCGCGTGGTGAGCGTGGACTCCTCCGCCCCGGCGCTGGCGCGCGCCAAGGCGCACGTGGAGCTCAACGGCTTCGACCTGGCGCGCGCGGAGTTCGCCGACGCCGACGTCAACCAGTACCTGCGCGGCTGCCTGCAGCGCGGGGAGCGCTTCGACGCCATCGTGCTGGACCCGCCCAAGTTCGCCTCCTCGGCCGCGCATGCCGAGCGCGCCGCGCGCGCCTACAAGGACATCAACCGCCTGGCGCTGATGCTGCTGGAGCCCGGCGGCGTGCTGCTGACCTTCTCCTGTTCCGGCGGCGTGGGGCCGGACCTGTTCCACAAGATCGTGGCCGGCGCGGGCAGCGACGCCGGCGTGGACGGCTACCTGCTGGCGCGCCTGGAGGCCGCCTGCGACCACCCCACCACGCTGGCCTACCCGGAGGGCGAGTACCTCAAGGGGCTGGTGGTGATGAAGAAGTGAGCTCGATTCGCGGCTCGAACTTCGTGCGCTGCAGGCTGAAGAAGGAGCGCACGTTGCGCACGTTGGCGTCCTGCGTGAACAGGCGCTGCACCAGCGCCTGGTAGGCCGTCATGCCCGGCACCCACAGCACCAGCACGAAGTCCGGCCCGGAGGCCACGCGGTAGCACTGCTGCACGGCGCCTTCCGCGTTTACGCGCGCCTCGAAGGCCGCCTGGTGCTCCGCGCCCTGGCGGTCCAGCGTGATCTCGACGATGGCGGTGAGGCTGTCGGGCAGCACGGCGGGCGAGACCAGCGCCATCTGGCGCTCGATCACGCCCTCGTCCACCAGCCGCCGCACCCGGCGCAGCGCAGTGGCCGGAGAGATGCCGGCCGCCTCGGCCAGCGCCTGGTTCGATCGGCTGGCATCGTCCTGCAGCAGCGCCAACAGGCGCCGGTCCACTTCATCCAAGGGGATTGTCATGAGCAAAATTATTTCATTCATTCAGCTTGAATGAAATAAATTATCGTACAAGCAGTAACCTGCAAGAAAACGCCAACTAGTCCCGCAACTTGCAAGCACCTTGCATCTTGAACTGCCTACGATGCCGCCCATTGTTTCTCCCAAGGAGGGTTCGACATGTGTGGGATCGTGGCTGGCGTGGCGGGGCGTGACATCGTTCCGGTGTTGTTGGAAGGCCTGAAGCGGCTGGAGTACCGGGGCTACGACTCCTGCGGCGTGGCGGTGCATCAGCACGGCGCGCTGCGGCGCACGCGCAGCACGGCGCGCGTGGCCGAGCTGGCGGCGCAGGTGGCGCAGGACGGGGTGGCCGGCGGCACCGGCATCGCGCACACGCGCTGGGCCACGCACGGCGCCCCGGCCGAGCACAACGCGCATCCGCACTTCTCGGGCGACCGCGTCGCGCTGGTGCACAACGGGATCATCGAGAACCACGAGGAGCTGCGCGCCGAGCTGCAGGGCCGCGGCTACGTCTTCGCGAGCCAGACCGACACCGAGGTCATCGCCCACCTCGTGAACCACCTCTACGAAGGCGACCTGTTCGAGGCCGTGCAGCGCGCCACGCAGCGGCTGCGCGGCGCCTACGCCATCGCCGTGTTCTGCCGCGACGAGCCGCAGCGCGTGGTGGGCGCCCGCCAGGGCTCGCCGCTGGTGCTGGGCGTGGGGGAGGGCGAGAACTTCCTGGCTTCCGACGCCATGGCGCTGGCCGGCGTGACCGACCAGATCGTCTACCTGGAAGAAGGCGACGTGGTGGACCTGCAGCCGGGCAAGAGCTGGATCAGCGCGCGCCAAGCCGACGGCGGCTACCGCCCGGTGCAGCGCGAGGTGCGCACCGTGCACGCCCACAGCGGCGCCGCCGAGCTGGGCCCCTACCGCCACTACATGCAGAAGGAGATCTTCGAGCAGCCGCGCGCCATCGCCGACACGCTCGAAGGCCTGGAGCACGTCAGCCCCGAGCTGTTCGGCCAGGGCGCCACGGCGGTGTTCAAGGACGTGCGCCAGGTGCTGATCCTGGCCTGCGGCACCAGCTACTACGCCGGCAGCACTGCCAAGTACTGGCTGGAGTCCATCGCCGGCATTCCCACCAGCGTGGAGATCGCCAGCGAGTACCGCTACCGCGACAGCGTGCCCGACCCGAAGACGCTGGTGGTCACCATCAGCCAGAGCGGCGAGACGGCCGACACCATCGCCGCGCTCAAGCACGCGCGCGGGATGGGCATGGAGCACACGCTGACCATCTGCAACGTGGGCACCAGCGCCATGGTGCGCGAGTGCCGCTTCAGCTTCCTCACGCGCGCCGGCGTGGAGATCGGCGTGGCCTCGACCAAGGCCTTCACGACGCAGCTGGTGGGCCTGTTCCTGCTGACGCTGGCGCTGGCGCAGGTGCGCGGCCGCCTCACGGACGAGCAGGAGGGCGCGCACGTGCGCGCGCTGCGCCACCTGCCCGCCGCGGTGCAGGCGGTGCTGGCGCTGGAGCCGCAGGTCATCGCCTGGAGCGAGGAGTTCGCCAGCAAGGAGAACGCGCTGTTCCTGGGCCGCGGGCTGCACTACCCCGTGGCGCTGGAGGGGGCGCTCAAGCTCAAGGAGATCAGCTACATCCACGCCGAGGCCTACCCGGCGGGCGAGCTCAAGCACGGCCCGCTGGCGCTGGTGACGGCGGCGATGCCGGTGGTCACGGTCGCGCCCAACGACCAGCTGCTGGAGAAGCTCAAGAGCAACCTGCAGGAGGTGCGCGCGCGCGGCGGCGAGCTGTTCGTGTTCGCCGATGCCGACACCCGCATCGAGAGCTCGCCGGGCACGCAGGTGATCCGCATGCCCGAGCACTACGGCGTGCTCAGCCCGATCCTGCACGTGGTGCCGCTGCAGCTGCTGGCCTACCACACGGCCTGCGCGCGCGGCACGGACGTGGACAAGCCGCGCAACCTGGCGAAGTCGGTGACGGTGGAGTGAGCGAGGCCGGGGCGGGTGCCCCGGTTTTCCCGGCTGTCGTGCTGGAAGGCTTTCAGGATCGCTCAGGCGCCTGGAAGCCTTTTTTCTTGGGAGGGTGTCCCGGCCTCGGCTGCGGGACTGGGCACCGGCCACGCCGGCGGCGCCTCACTCCGCCTCGCGCTGCCCCGAGCACGCCGGGTGGTTCAGGCAGCGCCAGAACACCTGGCCGGCTTGAGGGCCCAGGCGGTGCACGCGGCGCACCATGGCGCCGTGGCACAGCGGGCAGGGCGGCACGGTGTCTTCGAAATCGGGGGTCTGCGCCGGCATGTGCAGTGGCGCGGTGGAGTCCAGCGCCGCCGCGTGCAGCAGGCTCGACGCGGCCAGCCGGCGCTGCCAGGCCGACAGCGCCGCCAGCAGCAGGCACAGCAGCGGCACCAGCACCTGTCCCACGCTGACCAGCAGCTGCGTGCCGTCGCTGGCCGGCCGGTCGCCGGCCGCGTGCAGCGCGACGAAGGCCGCCAGCGCCAGGGCCACGCCCACCCACCACGGCATCCGCGCCAGGAGGCCAAGGGAGGAAGCGGGAGGGGGGGTGTCTTGTTGCGTCATGAGCTCGGAGCGGCAGGCATGGAGAGGGCTCCCCCGCCGCAGGGACCCACACTCTAGGAGATGGGGGCAGCCCCGCCGCGGTACGGCTTCACGCACGGCGCACAAGAAACGGATTCCTGCGCAAAAGGTCACTCCCTCACTGCCACGCCCTCGCGCGACACAGAAACCGGTTGCACCGCCTCGCCGCTCCAGCCGCCGCCCAGCGCCCGCGCCAGGTCCACGTGCGCGGACAGCAGCGCGCCCTGCAGCTGCAGCACACCCTGCTCGGCGGCGTAGCTGCTGCGCTGGGCATCAAGCTCTTCCAGGTACGAGGCATAGCCGTTGCGGTAGCGGTTGCGCGCGATGCGCAGCGCCTCCAGCGCGGCGTCGCGGCGAAGCAGCGCCTGCTCGCGCTGTTCGCGCAGCGAGGCGATGGCCGCCAGCGCGTTGTCCACCTCGGCGAAGGCGTTGCGCGCCGCCTGCTCGTAGGCATGCAGCGCCTGCGCGCGCTGCGCCTGTGCCACGTCGGCCTGCGCCCGCAGCCGCCCGCCCTGGAACACCGGCGCCAGCACGCTCGCGCCCACGCTCCACAGCAGCGTCGGCGCATCCAGCAGCTGGTGCAGCGTGAATCCCTGGTAGGTGGCGGAGGCGCTGAGCTGCAGTGCGGGCAGGAGCTGATCGCGCGCCGCGGCCAGCGCGGCATCGGTGGCCACGACGGCCTGCTCGGCCTGGGCGAGGTCGGGACGGCGGCGCAGCAGCGACGACGGCAGCGGCGCCGCAGCCGGCGGCGAAATCAGCGCCTCCAGCGCCGTGCCGCGCGGCAGCGGCCCCGGCGCGCGGCCCAGCAGCACCGCGAGCGCGTTCTCCTGCTGCGCCACCGAGCGTTCGAGCTGCGCCACCGTGCCGGCGGCGCCGTGCAGCTCGGCCTGGGCCTGCACGAAGTCCAGCCGCGAGCTGTAACCCTCCTCGTAAAGGCGCCGCGCCAGGCGCAGCGACTGCTCGCGCGAGGCCAGTGTCGCGCGCGCCAGCGCGAGCTGCGCGTCCAGCGAGCGCAGGTTGAGGTAGCCCGTGGCGGTGGTGGCGGCGATGGACAGCGCCGCCGCATCGGCCGCGGCGCGCTGGCCCTGCAACTGCGCCAGCGCTGCGGCCTCCAGCGACTGCAGCCGGCCCCACAGGTCCACCTCGTAGCTGGCCTGCGCGCCCAGCTGCAGCACGGTGCTTTCGGCCACGGCACCGGCAGGCGTGCGGGCCCGGGCCCGCGCGGGGCCGGCGCTCAGCGAGAGGTTCGGGCTGAGCCCGGCCGCCGCCACGCGCAGCCGCGCCGCGTACTCGGCCACGCGCTCGCGCGCGGTGGCGAGGTCCGCGTTGCGCGCCTGGGCCTGGGCGATGAGATCGTCGAGCACCGGGTCGCCGAAGGCGCGCCACCAGGCGGCGTCCGGCGGCGCGGCGCTTTCAGCCGGGCTGCGCCAAGCGGCGGGGGTTTCGACCGCGGCGGGCGGCAGCGGCGGGTTGGAGCGCAGCGCGCAGGCGGACAGCAGCAGCGCGGCGGCAGTGGCGGCCAGCGCCGTGCGCCGGGCCGCTGGGCGCGGGCCGGGGCAGCTCATCGCGCACCTTGCGCCGCCGTCGGGGCCGGATCGGCCGCCGGGACGGCCGGCACTGCCGAAGTGCTCGGCTCCGCCGGTGCCGTGGAGGCGGCGGAGGCCGCGGGCTGCACGCCGGTGTCGATGCTCACCACCACCGACATGCCTGGCTTGAGCTGCGCGGCCAGCGGCTGGTCCGGATCGATGGCGATGCGCACGGGGATGCGCTGGGCGATCTTCACGAAGTTGCCGGTGGCGTTGTCGGGCGCGATGACGCTGAACTCCGAGCCCGTGGCTGGCGAGCTGCGCTCCACGTGGCCGCGCAGGCGCGCGTTCTCCAGCGCGTCCACGGTGAAGGTGACGGGCTGGCCCGGGCGCACGTGCGCCATCTGCGTTTCCTTGAGGTTGGCCACCACCCAGCGCTGCGGCGGCACCAGCGAGGCGAGCTGGGTGCCGGCGGCCACGAAGGCGCCCACGCGCGTGGTGACGGCGCCGAGCTGCCCGTCGGCCGGGGCGCGCAGCTCGGTGTTGCCCAGGTCGATCTCGGCCGCCCGCAGCGCGGCCTGCGCGCCGGCCACCGCCGCCTCCAGCGCGCCGCGGTTGACGCCCACGCTGGTGACGTTGGTGCGCGCCGATGCCAGCCCGGCGCGGGCCTGCTCCACGGCCGCCAGGGCCTGCACGCGGGCGGCGCGCGCGGCGTCGCGCTCGCGCAGCGAGAGGGAGCCGTCGGCGGACAGCGCCTCCACGCGGCGCAGGTCGGCCTCGGCGCGCGCGGCCTGCGCCCGCGCATTGAGCAGCGTGGCCTGCGCCTGCGCCACCGCGGCCTCGGCGCTGCCGCGCTGCTGCGCGGCGTTGGCCAGCGAGGCCTGCTGCGCCGCGAGCTGGGCGCGGGCCTGGTCCACGCGCTGGCGGTAGAGGCGGTCGTCCAGCCGCACCAGCAGCTGCCCGCGCCGCACGGCCTGGAAGTCCTGCACCAGCACCTCGGCCACGAAACCGCTGAGCTGCGTGCCGATGAGCGTGACTTGCCCGCGCACCGTGGCGTTCTCCGTGCGCTGCACTGCCGAAGCGAAGGGCGGCAGCTGCCATGCGTACAGCACCGCCAGCACGCCGGCGAGCGCGAAGGCGGCAAAGGCCGCCATGGACATCAGCCGCCGGCGGCGCACGGCCGGGGTTTCGGGCTCAGTCGCAGCCGCGGCCGGCGCCGCGCCGGCGGGGGCGGGTGGCGTGGGAGCCGCGGGCGCTGCGGGCGCTGCGGGCGCGGGCGTGGGGGCCGAGGCCGGTACGGGGGCAGGTACGGGTGAAGTCACGGGCGCAGGCGTGGGCGTCGGGGAGGTCGAGGGCGGGGCGGCATCCGGGCTCATGGCGTCACACCGTGTCGGTCAGCGGCGCGTTGGGGTCGGCGCTGCCGGGGCGGCCCGGTGAGGGCGCGGCGGCTGGCGGCGGCGCCGGCATGGCCGGGGCGGGGGTTGCGGAAGGGGCGGCGGCCGGGGCGGGCGCGGCGCGCTGCGCCATCTCCGGCGCGCCGCGGCGCGCGGCCCAGGCGGCATGGCCCATCAGGAACAGCAGCGTCAGCGCCGCCAGCACGCCGGTGAGCAGGAACACGTCGGCATAGGCCAGCACGTGGGCCTCGCGCGTGGCGGCGGCGGCCAGCGCGGCGCTGCCCTGGGCGTTGCGCAGCACGGGGTCGGTCTGCGTGCCGGCGAAGGCGGCGGCGCCGGCCTGGATGCGCGACACCACCAGCGGGTCGAGCAAGGTGAACCCCTCGGTGATCTGGCTGGAGTGGAACTTCTCGCGCCAGGTCTGGAAGGTGCCGACCAGCGCCGATCCGGCCAGCCCGCCCAGGTTCTGGCTGATGCCGAAGATCACCGTGAAGCTCACCAGGTTGCGCGGCTGCGCGATCACCTGCGACATGCCCGAGAGCATGGCCGGCCCCAGGAAATAGGCGCTGCCGAAGGCGAGCAGGAACTGGCTCGCATACAGCTCCTGCGGGCGCGTCAGGCTGGTGGCGCGGGTGTCGAGCAGCGAGCCCAGGATCATCAGCGCCAGCGCGAACAGGATCGGCCAGTGCAGCCGCGCCGGGCTGATCAGCCAGGCGCTGGCGCCCACGCCCGCCACCGTGCCCAGCAGCACGATGGCGAACAGCGGGCGCAGCTGGTCCGGCCCCATGCCCAGCGTCTGCAGCAGCCCCACCGCGCCCACGCCCTGCTCGGAGAGCACCACGCGGATGAGCAGCATCACCAGGCCCAGGCGGACCAGGCCCGCGCTGCTGATCCAGCGCGTGTTGAGCAGCGGGTTGCGGCGGTGGTGCTCCAGCGCGACGGCGGCCGTGAGCAGCACGACGGCGCCGGCCAGCGCCCAGCCCAGCCAGGCGCTCTCGGTCCACCACAGCGTGCGGCCCAGCCCCAGCACCGCGCACAGCAGCGCCATGCCGGGAGCGAAGAGGGCGAAGGTGAGGAAGTCCAGCTTCTCGAACACGCGGTAGCGGTCGCCCGGGGGCAGCTTCAGCGCCAGCACGGCGCCGAAGGACAGCAGCGCGAGGCCGGCCTCGAACAGCGTCAGCCCGCGCCAGGCCGAGGCCTCCAGCACGCCCACCGGCAGCAGCCGCGCCAGCGGCAGCGCCAGCTGCGAGGTGCCCAGCGCGATCACCAGCCCGCGCAGGCGCAGCCGCGCGGGGAAGGCCTGCAGCATGTAGTACAGGCCCAGCGAGGTGGTGGCCGCGGCGGCCATGCCGTGCGCCGCGCGCAGCGCCAGCGCGGAGGAGAAGTCGTGCACGAACACGTGCGCCAGCGCGATGAGCGCGTACAGCGCCATGAAGGTCTCGGTGAACAGGCGCAGCCCGTACTGCTGGCGGAACTTCACCAGCAGCAGGTTCATGGACACGTTGCTCATCACGAAGGCCGCGGGCAGCCACGCGGCCTCCGCGGCGTACAGGCCCAGCGCGCCCTGCAGGCTCTGCAGGTTGGCGCTGACCAGCGCGTTGCCCAGGCCGCCGGTGAGCGACACCAGCAGCCCCACCGCGGCGTAGGCGGCGCGGCGCGCGGGCGTGTGCAGCGGCGTGGAGGGCGAGCCCGGCATCATCGGCCGCTCGTGCGGCAGCCAGGCGCGCGGGGCGTAGGGGTCGGCCATGGCGGGCACCTTGGGCAAGCGCTGCGCCCGCGAAGTGCCGGCCGTCCCGCCGGGCGGGATCAGCCCGGTGCCGGGCTCAGGCCGTGGTGCTTGCCAGCACGCGCTCCACCAGCGGGTGCTGCACCTTGCGCTCGCTGCAGAAGGCGAAGAAGCGCTGCTCGACCCCGGCGCAGCGGCCCACGCACTCCACGCCGTAGTGGCGGCGCAGCTCCTCGTCCACCAGCTCCACGGCCGGGAACACGCCCAGGCCGCCGGCGCCGAAGGTCTTGAGCAGCGCGCTGTCCTCGAACTCGCCGGCCACGCGCGGGGCGATGCCCTCCTGCTCGAACCAGCGGTCCAGCCCCGCGCGCATGGCGGCGTGGCCGGTGGGCAGCAGCAGCGGCAGCCGCGCCAGCGAGCGCGGGAAGTCCTCGCGCGCGGCGGCCTGCAGCGCGGGCGCGGCGTACCAGGCGATGGCCGAGCGCCCCACGGCATGGCCGTGGATGCGCAGCCCCGGGTGCGGCGGGGCGGGGTGGTCGCTCAGCACCAGGTCCAGCCGGTGCAGCGCCAGCGCCGCCAGCAACTCGTCGAACTCGCCGTCGTGGCACAGCAGCCGCAGGTCGGGCTGCGCCAGCACCGGCTGCAGCAGGCGGTGCACCGCCAGCTTGGGCAGCCCGTCGCACAGCCCCACGTGCAGCCGCACCACGGCCGTGCCGGCAGCCTCCTGCACCAGCGCCGGCAGCTGCGCGCCCAGGGCAAAGATCCGGTCGGCCTGGCGCAGCGCGGCCTGGCCGGCCTCGGTCAGCGCCAGCCCGCGCCCGGCCGGGCGCAGCAGCGTGTGGCCCAGCGCGCGCTCCAGCTCGCGCACCTGGGCGCTGACGGTCTGCACTGCCACCCCCAGCCGCGCCGCGGCGCGCGCCATCCCGCCCTCCTGCGCCACGACCCAGAAGTAGTGCAGGTGGCGGTAGCTGAAGTCGGGAGCCATGGGTTCCTCAGTTTTGAGCGAAGGGTGGCTCTGTGATCCGCTGCTTTTTTGGAAGTTTCACGCCGCCTACCTTTTGCGCGTGTCCGCTGCCGCGGGCACGCATCCAACGACCGACTTCCGACGCAAGGAGCGTTCTTCATGCGCAGCTATCCGCACAACAGCCCCCAGGCCGCCGCCCGCATCGTGGCGCTGACCATGCTGGCCGACGGGCACTTCTCCCACGAGGAGTTCCAGGCGCTGGAGCACATGCAGGCGGCGCAGTGCCTGGGCATGCTGCCCTCGGAGTTCATGGAGGTGCTGCACGACTGCTGCGAGGACCTGCAGTCGGCGCCGCAGCTGGCCTGGGACGAGGCCTGCCGCGTCGATCCGGTGGCGCTCACGGTGCTGCTGGACGAGGTGAGCGACCCGGCGCTGCGCCACCAGGTGCTGCAGTGCTGCTGCCAGCTGGCCGAGGCCGACCGCTACATCGCCGAGGGCGAGGCGGTGCTGCTGAACACGGTGGCGGCCTGGTGGCGGCTGCCCCGGCCGCTGCCGGTGCCGTCGTTGCACCCCGTGCCGCAGGCCGCGGCCTGAGGCCTTGAGCCGCCGCCGCCCGGGCCGGTGGCCGGGCGGCGGGCCTGATCCGCGCACCGCCACGTCTTCACCACCTGCCTCCGGCAGACCCCATGGAATTCCTTCACACCCCTTTCCTGACCCAGCCGCTGTGGCTGTGGCTGAGCTTCCTGGCCATCGTGGCGCTGCTGCTGGCGCTGGACCTGGGCGTGCTGCACCGCGACGAGCACGAAATCGGCGTGCGCGAGAGCCTGTGGCTGTCGGCCGGCTACATCGGGGTGGCGCTGATCTTCGGCGCCTGGGTCTGGCACCAGCTCGGCGCCCAGCCGGGCCTGGAGTACTTCACCGGCTACCTGATCGAGAAGTCGCTGTCGATGGACAACGTCTTCGTGATCGCGCTGATCTTCGGCTTCTTCGCCGTGCCGCGGCAGTACCAGCACCGCGTGCTGTTCTGGGGAATCCTGGGCGTGATCGTGCTGCGCGCGCTGCTGATCGGGCTGGGCGCGGCGCTGGTGTCGCAGTACAGCTGGGTGCTCTACTTCTTCGGCGCCTTCCTGGTGCTCACCGGCATCAAGATGCTGTGGATGCGCGACCACCAGACGGACCTGGCGCGCAACCCGCTGCTGAAGTTCCTGCGCCGGCACATGCGCGTGACGGACGGGCTGCACGGGCGCGACTTCTTCGTGCGCCAGCCGCATCCGGCCAGCGGCAAGGCCGTGCTGTGGGCCACGCCGCTGTTCCTGGCGCTGTGCATGGTGGAGCTGGCAGACCTGGTGTTCGCGGTGGACTCGGTGCCGGCGATCTTCGCCATCACCACCGACCCGTTCATCGTCTACACCAGCAACATCTTCGCGGTCCTGGGCCTGCGCGCGCTGTACTTCGCGCTGGCGGCGATGATCCACCGCTTCGCCTACCTGAAGTACGCGCTGGCGCTGGTGCTGGTGTTCATCGGCGGCAAGATCTTCCTGGTCAACATCGTCGGCAAGATGCCGCCGGTGATCAGCCTCTCCGTCACGGCCGCGCTGATCGCGGGCGGCGTGCTGGTGTCGCTGTGGAAGACGCGCGGGCAGGCGCCGCAGGAGAGGGCGCCGCGGGAGAAGCTGCCGCAAGAGCAGGCGCGCGAAGGCACGCCGCGGCCGGCGCGCCAGTCTTGAGCCTCACAGGGGCGGCGCGGCCTGGCGGATGCGGGCCGCGCGGTGCGGCGCCGCCGCGGGAGGGGCTCAGCGCTTGGCGGCGTGGCGGGCAATGTCCTCCTGGATATGGCGCAGGAAGTAGCGCAGGTAGAAGCCGCCCAGGCCCAGGGTGACGGCGATCACGGCGACGCTCATCAGGCCGTAGTCGGTGGTCAGCAGATCCTTCAGCGCATGCATGGTGTCCTCCTCGTCTTGGATGCGCTTATCTGACTACCGCAGGTGAAAACTCCCTTTGCGCAGGCTCAAAACGGGCTGCAAGTCGAATTTGAGCCATCGCAACTTCCGGTGCGCGTGCACCCGCCGCGGCACTGCCTACACTGCGGTCCCCCCTATGAATCCGGAGGAGCAAAGCATGAAATTCGAAACCCTGGCCGTGCACGGCGGCTACAGCCCCGATCCCACCACCAAGGCCGTGGCGGTGCCGATCTACCAGACCACCGCCTACGCCTTCGACGACACGCAGCACGGCGCCGACCTGTTCGACCTCAAGGTGGCCGGCAACATCTACACGCGCATCATGAATCCGACCACCGCGGTGCTGGAGCAGCGCATCGCGGCGCTGGAAGGCGGCATTGGCGCGCTGGCGGTGGCCTCGGGCATGGCGGCCATCACCTACGCCGTCCAGACCATCGCCGAGGCCGGCGACAACATCGTCTCCTCCTCCACCCTCTACGGCGGCACCTACAACCTGTTCGCCCACACGCTGCCGCTGTCGGGCATCACGACCCGTTTCGCCAACCCGCGCGACCCGGCCTCCTTCGAGCCGCTGATCGACGAGCGCACCAAGGCCATCTTCTGCGAGTCCATCGGCAACCCGCTGGGCAACGTCACCGACTTCCACGCGCTGGCCGAGATCGCGCACCGCCACGGCGTGCCGCTGATCGTGGACAACACCGTGCCCACGCCCTTCCTGTGCCGGCCCTTCGAGCACGGCGCCGACATCGTGGTGCACTCGCTGACCAAGTACCTCGGCGGCCACGGCAACTCCATCGGCGGCGTGATCGTGGACTCGGGCAAGTTCCCCTGGGCGCAGCACGCGCAGCGCTTCAAGCGCCTCAACGAGCCCGACGTCAGCTACCACGGCGTGGTCTACACGCAGGCGCTGGGCGAGGCGGCCTACATCGGCCGCGCGCGCGTGGTGCCGCTGCGCAACACCGGCGCGGCCATCAGCCCTTTCAACGCCTTCCTGATCCTCCAGGGCATCGAGACCGTGGCGCTGCGCATGGAGCGCATCTGCGACAACACCCTGGCGCTGGCGCAGCACCTGCAAGAGCATCCGAAGGTCAAGTGGGTGAACTACGCGGGCCTGCCCGACCACGCCGACCACGAGCTGGTGCAGCGCTACATGGGCGGCCACGCCTCGGGCATCCTGACCTTCGGCGTGGAAGGCGGGCTGGAAGGCGGCGCGCGCTTCCAGGACGCGCTCAAGCTGGTGACGCGGCTGGTGAACATCGGTGACGCCAAGTCGCTGGCCTGCCATCCGGCTTCCACCACGCACCGCCAGCTCTCGCCCGAGGAGCTGGCCAAGGCCGGGGTGACGGTGGACACGGTGCGGCTGTCCATCGGCATCGAGCACATTGACGACCTCAAGGCCGACATCGACCAGGCGCTGGCCGCGGTGTAAGAAGCCGCCGCCGGGGCGCCACGACGCCCCGGCCTCGTCTGCAAGCATCTATTGCAGACGGTAAGAAACGCTTCCAGCGCCGCCAAAGCGCCGGCTGGGCACCCGCAGTGCCCAAGCCGGCGCACAAGGAGGTGCAGCATGAAGCAAGCGAACCTGTTTCCACATGGGCTCATCGTCGCTGCGGCTGCCGCGCTGGGAGGGGTCCAGGCGGTGCAGGCCGCGGCGCCCACGCCGGCGGAGGTGCCGCGCTACCGGGTGCACAACCTGGGCACGCTGGCGCCGCTCAGCAGCAGCTCGGCGGCGGCGATCAACGACTCGGGCCTGGTGGCGGGCACGATGTCCAACGGCGTCGACCGCACGCGCGAGGTGTTCGTGGCGACCGGCCAGGACGACCTGCGGCAGCTGGGCACGCTGGGCGGGCCGCTGAGCGTCGCGCAGGGAATCAACAACCGCGGCGACGTGGCGGGCTGGTCGCTCAACGCCGACAACGTGCAGCGTCCGGCGCTCTACAGCGGCGGTGCCTGGCGAGACCTGGCCGCGCCTTTCGGCAGTTTCGCGCGCGGCGTGGCCAACGCCGTCAACGACGCGGGCCAAGCCACGGGGCAGGTCAGCGGCCAAACCTTCATCTACGACGGCACGCTCAGCCGCGAGCTGCGTGTGGGCAATACCAGCGAAGGGCTCGGCATCAATGATCGCGGCGTGGTGGTGGGCGGCGCGGTGATGCCGGGCGACGTGGTGCGCCGGCCCTTCATGTACGACAACGGCACGGCCACGCTGCTGCCCTCGCTGGGCGGCACCTTCGGCCAGGCGCACGCCGTCAACAACGCCGGCCAGGTGGTGGGCTACAGCTACACCGCGCAGGGCGAGCTGCTGCCTTTCCTCTACAGCGGCGGCACGATGACCGCGCTCGCCAGCGAAGGCTTCGGCGAGGCCTTCGACATCAACGAGCAGGGCTGGGTGGTGGGCATGTACAACTTCGACGCCTTCCTGTGGCGCGACGGCGTGCGCCACGATCTCAACTCGCTGGTCGCGCCGGACCAGTCAGGGCGCTGGACGCTGCTGTCGGCGCAGGGCATCAACGAGAGCGGGCAGGTCGTGGGCTACGGGCTGTTCCACGGCTACCTGCGCGGCTACGTCGCCACGCCGGTGCCCGAGCCGGGCAGCTGGGCCCTGATGTTCGCGGGCCTGGGGGTGGTGGCCGCGGCGGCTAGGCGCCGCGGCCGCGAGGCTCAGCGCGTGGCCTGCTGCTGAACGTCGGCGCGCACCTGCACGCTTTGCAGCACGTCGCTGCTGGCGGGCACGGGCGCCGGCGCCGCCTCGGCCTTGGGCGCCGGGCACGAGCCCTTTTCCATCAACGGCACCAGCGCCGGCACGAGTGACTTCATCAGTTGCGAGGGCAACGCGCTGGTGAACTTGTAGTTGGCGGCGTAGGGCTCCTGCACGTAGGCCATCATGGTGCCGAAGTAGCGGTCGCCGATGACGAACATGAAGGTGGCCGAGCGGCTGATCACGCGCGAGGACAGCAGCTGCCCGTGGCGGCCGAAGCTGTCCTTGCGGTGGTCGCCGGTGCCGGTCTTGCCGCCGATGGGCACGATGGTGCCGTCGTGCAGCTTGAGCACGTCCTTCAGGCGCCGCGCGGTGCCGTTGGCCACCACGTCGAAGGCGGCGCGCCGCGCCGTGGCGGCGACTTCCGGCGGCAGCACGCGCTCAGGCGGATTGCCGCGCAGCGCCAGGCGCGTCTCGTAGGGCGTGTTCTCGGCGAAGTGCAGCTCGTCGATGCGCGCGGCGCTCTGGCGCACGCCGTCGTTGGCCAGGATGCCCATGAACTCCGCCAGCGCCGCGGGACGGTCGCCCGAAGCGCCCAGCGCCGATGCGTAGGAGGGCGTGAGCGACTCGAAGGGGTAGCCCAGGCGCTTCCAGCGGCGGTGGATCTCGATGAAGGCCTCGATCTCCAGCAGGTTGCGGATGCGTACATCCTGCGCGCCCTTGTACTTGGTCTTGAACAGCCAGGCGTAGACGTCCTGGCGCTCCTTGGCGCTGGCCTGCGCGGCCTCGGTGAAGGTGCCGTTGGGATGATCGTGCAACCACCCGACCAGCCACAGCTCCAGCGGGTGCACGCCCGCCACGTAGCCCCGGTCTGCCAGCGACATGCGCTGCGGGTCGTAGGTGTCGTAGAGCTTGCGCAACTCCTTGTCGGTGTAGTCGGGCATCTCCTCTTGCAGCTGCTGCAGCAGGAAGTCGCTCAAATCCTGCATGCCGGCCCGGGGCTCGATGGTGCGGAAGACCGCGGCGAGCTTGGGCGGCGTCTCGCGCACGCCCTGCAGCAGCGTCTCGCGCACCTGCGTCCGGTCCTTGCCCTGGTACTTGCGCCAGAAGCGCAGCAGGTACGCCTGGCCTTCCTTGTCCGCGAAGCGCATGAGGTACTCGCGCCTCTGCGGGTTGTCCGGGTCGTTGAACAGCGTCGGGTCAGCGCTGGGCAGGTTGTACATGACGTGCCACACCACGTCGCGCATGAGCCGGATGAAGGGCAGGTTCACCGAGTGCCGCAGCGCCTCGGCCACGGGCATGATCTTGCCGTTGTCCTCGGGCTCGAAGTTAGCGAAGAAGTGCAGCCCGCCGCCGGTGAAGAAGCCTTCGCCCGGGCCGGCGGAGTACTTGCGCTGCATGGCCGCGTCGAGCATGGGCTGCAGGCCGCGGTCGCTCGCGCGCAGCAGGTAGTCGCGCGCCCAGCGGCCGATGTGGTCGCGCTCGTGCAGCTCCAGCGCGGCCAGCGCGATGCCGTCGAGCTTGCTCCAGCGCTCGTGCAGCTCGGCCACGAGCTCCAGGTACGTCACCAGCGTGCGCAGCTTGGACGTGGAGCCCAGGTCCAGCCGTGCGCCCTCGTTGATGTCGAAGGGCTGGTCCCAGTTGTCGGTCTGCACGCGCAGCCGGTTCACGCCCTCGCCGCGCTCGAAGAGCGTGAAGCTGAACACCAGCTTGCTCGGGTCGTCGCCCGGGCTCAGCAGCCTGAAGCCGTACAGCCCTGCGGCCTGTGCGCCTTCGGGGGTGCGCAGGCCGCGCAGCAGCTCGGTGGCCGTGCGCTGCACCGGCGTGTCCAGCGTCGCGCGGGCGCGCAGGTCGATGCGGTCGAGGTCGTAGGCGCGGGGCACGTCCAGCATCGCCGACAGCCGCGTGCGCACGGCCGTGGCAGCCTTGCGGTCCACGAAGCTTTGCTGCGCCGCCCTGGGCACGGCCTGCGACTGCAGCGTGAGCGCCAGCGGCAGCGCCGCGTCTCGCAGCGCGGGGCTGATGAGCCCGGCATCGCCCAGCAGGCGCAGGTAGCTGTTGGTCAGGTCCTCCAGGCCGGAGTCGGTCTCGATGAGGTAATGCGAGGGGCGGCGCTGCGAAATCATCAGCGACAGCGCCTGCTTGAAGGCCAGGGCCTGCTGCGCCAGCATCTCCGGGCGTGGGTCTTCGCCGGTGTCGGTGAGCAGGCGGTTGACCTCGTCGAAATCGCGCCCGTACCAGACCCACAACCCGTCGCCCAGGCCGTTGACCTCGCCGAAGCCGGGCCGGGCCGCCAGCGGCACGGTGTTGATGTAGTCGGCCACGATCTGCTTGCGCCGCGCCAGCGTGTCGGGCCCGTCGATGTAGGCGCGCAGCGAGGCCGAGGCCATCTGGCGCAGCTTGTCCTTCACGCCGTCGGTGCGGCCTTCGGGCGAATGGCGGTACTTCTCGATCTGCGTGGCCAGCGTGCTGCCGCCGGGCGAGCGGCCCGAATCGCCCACCAGCCGTAGCCCCAGGCTCAGTGCCGCCTTGCCCAGCCGGTCCCACTCCACGGCCGGATTGCGCTGCGGGGCTTCGGCATCGAGCAGCTCGCGGTTCTCGATGAACAGCAGCGCCTGCACCAGCAGCGGCGGCACCGCGTCGAAGCCGTCGTACGCGCGCTGCGGATAACGCGTGGCGAACATGGGCTGCGAGCGGCAGTCCAGCAGCTCCAGCCCGCCCTGGTTCTTCTCGTGATAGGCGGGAAACAGCCCGTGGTCGGCCAGCTCCACCATGCGCGGCGACATGCGCGCCTGGGCCTGCACCGCGTAACCCTGCCGCTGCAGCCGATCGATGAAGAGGGGCAGCTGCGTGTAGCCCAGGCGCAGGTCATAAGGACCCTCACCGGGATAGCGCACCTGGTCGGTGGCGCCGGGCTGCAGCTCGAAACTCAACTCGCTGCTGACTTGGCTGAGCTGTCGCGCCTGCCATCGGGAGCTGCGAACTTCCTCGACAACCGCGTACGCGGCCGCCGCAACGGCCGCGATCCCCACGCCCGGCACCACGAGGCGGCCGAGCTTTCGCCAGGAGAGGAAGGGCTTCAAGGCAGCTCAACTTCAATGAGGTTGGCGTTCACGATACTGCGAACCGTAACCAATTCCACGCCCATTCGGGTTGTCCCATCTTTCGTGTGGGAACGTACCAACGAGGGTTTGCCGCAGGCTGCGACGGAGTACCGGGAACAGGCTTTGCCGAGGGGGGAATTTCGCGATTTGGCCTTCTGGGCGCTGGGCTTTTGGCCCGTCCGCGGTGGCCGGCAGCGGCCCTGCGAACAGGGGGCCCGGCGTGCGATGCTGCAGCCATGAATCCCCTCGTCATCGCCCATCGCGGGGCCAGCGGTTGCAGGCCCGAGCACACCCTGGAGAGCTATGCGCTCGCCATCGAGCAGGGCGCCGATTTCATCGAGCCTGACCTGGTCAGCACCCGCGACGGCGTGCTGGTGGCGCGGCACGAGAACGCCCTGGCGCTGCTCGATGCCGACGGCTCGCTGCTCGAAGCCACCACCGACGTGGCTGAACGTGCCGAGTTCGCCTCGCGCTGCTGCAAGAAATCCATCGACGGCCATGCGCGCATCGGCTGGTTCACCGAGGACTTCACCCTGGCCGAGCTGCGCACGCTGCGCGCACGCGAGCGCCTGCCCGCGCTGCGCGGCACCGCCTTCGACGACCGCTTCACCGTGCCGACCTTCGACGAGATCCTGGCGCTGCTCGACGAGGCCAACGCGCGGCGGCCCGGGCGGCCCGTGGGCGTCTATCCCGAGATCAAGCACCCGAGCCACTTCCGCAAGCTCGGCCTGCCGCTGGAGCCGCCGCTGGTGCAGGCGCTGCACCGCCACGGCGGGCAGGGGCCGCGGCCCCCGGTCTTCATCCAGTCCTTCGAGGTGGGCAACCTGCGCCTGCTGCGCGAACTCACGGAACTGCCGCTGGTGCAGCTCGTCGAGGACGAGGGCCAGCCCTGGGATTTCAGCGCCGCCGGCGACCCCCGCCGCTACGCCGACCTGCTCACGCCCGCCAGCCTGAAGGCGCTGGCCGGCCACGTCCAGGCGCTGGGTGTGCACGCCGACCTGGTGATCCCGCGCCGCCCGGACGGCCGGCTCGGCGCGCCCACGCCGCTGGTGGCGCAGGCGCACGAGGCGGGGTTGGCGGTGCACGCCTGGACCTTCAGGGCCGAGAACCGCTTCCTGCCGGCCGACTTCCGCCGTGGCACGGACCCCGCCGCGCATGGCGACCTCGCCGGCTGCCTGGAGGTCTTCCTGGACGCTGGGCTGGACGGCTTGTTCACCGACCACCCGGCGCAGGGCCGGCGGGCCGTCGCGGCGCGCGCCGCGCGGCGGGGCTGAGCGCGATGGAAGCCTTGCGCGGACTGGCCTTCCTGCTGCTGCTGCAGGCCCTGGGCGAAGCCCTGGCGCGCGGCTTCGGCCTGCCCCTGCCGGGCCCGGTGCTGGGATTGGTGCTGCTGCTGGCGGCGCTGCGCGTGCCGGCGCTGCGCGCGCCGGTGGCCGCGGCGGCCGATGCGCTGCTGACGCACCTGTCGCTGCTGTTCGTGCCGGTGGGCGTGGGCGTCATCACGCACTTGGCGGTGCTGTCGCAGTACGGGCTCAAGCTGCTGGTGGCCATCGTGCTGTCCACCTGGATCGGCATGGCAATGACGGCACTGGTGCTGCGCGCGCTGCTGGCGCGCTCGCCCGAAACGCCTGCCGGCGGCGACGCCGGGGAAGGGGACACGCATGGCTGATTTCGTCCAGCTCTGGGTCTACATGGCCTCCACGCCCCTGTTCGGGCTCACGGCCACGCTGGTGACCTACGTGAGCGCGCAGGCGCTGTACGCGCGGCTTGGCCATGCGCCCTGGGCCAACCCGGTGCTGTGGTCGGTGCTGATGCTGGGCGCGCTGCTGCTGCTCACGCGCACGCCCTATCCGACCTATTTCGCCGGCGCGCAGTTCGTGCATGCGCTGCTGGGGCCGGCGGTGGTGGCGTTGGGCTGGCCGCTGTGGCAGCGGCGCGAGGCGCTGCGCCGCCGCGGCGTGGCGCTGGTGGTGGCGGCGCTGGCCGGCGGCGCGGCGGCAGCCCTGAGCGCGCTGGCGCTGGGCTGGGCGCTGGGGCTGCCGGCGGACGTGCTGCGCTCGCTGGCGCCCAAGTCCGTGACCGCGCCGGTGGCCATGGGCATCGCCGAGCGGCTCAATGGCATCCCGGCGCTGGCGGCGCTGTTCGCGGTGCTCACCGGCATGGTGGGCGCGCTGTCGGCCAAGTACCTGTTCGATGCCCTGGGCGTGCGCGACTGGGCCGTGCGCGGCTTTGCGCTGGGCACCGCCGCGCACGGCATCGGCGCGGCGCGCGCGCTGCAGGTGCACCCGGACGCCGGCGCCTACGCCGGCATGGCGTTGGGCCTGCAAGTGCTGCTGGCAGCCTTGTTGATGCCGCTGGCGGCGCGGCTGGTGGGCGGGTGATCGGGGCCCGGAGCCGGTTGGCGGACCGACCTGCCCGTGCCGATACTTCGATCCCCCGACTGTCCGTTGCGGCGCTACCGCGCCAGGCGCGCCAGCCGCCGGCGCACGAAGCGCCACAGCGTGAAGCTCAGGGCCAGCGCCAACGCGACGGCCACGATCAGCACCGCGAAGAAGGCGATGGGGTGCGTCCACGACAGCCACAGCAGCCCCGGCACGGCGGCGTCGCCGACCAGGGACAGGGCCAGGTTGGTGAAGGGCTCCGGCAAGGTGTTGACCGCCGCGCGCGTGCTGGCCTTGCCCGCATGCGCCGTCGCTGCCAGCGTGCCGCCCAGCAGCGCGGTGACGGTCCCCCAGGCCAGCGCGTCGCCGCCGAAGGAGCCCGAGAGCGCCGCCACGGCCAGCGCCGCACCGGCGGGAATGCGGATCGCGGTGTGCACCGCGTCCCACAGCGAATCCACCGCCGGCACCTTGTCGGCGATGAACTCCACCACCAGCATCACGCCCGCCGCGCCCAGCACCAGCGGGTTCTCCAGCACCTGCAGTCCCGCCGGCAATGTCACCCACTGCAGCCAGCCCGCCAGCCCGGTGAGGAACACCGCGGCGTAGAGGCGCATCCCGCTGGCCCAGCCCAGCGCCGCGGCCAGCGCCGCGAGCTGCGTCAGGTCCTGTGGCGTGGCGGTGGCAGGGTCCATCGCCGGCGTCCTGGCTGGTTGCGCGCTGCTCTTGCCGGTCGGTGCTTCAGCGGGCCTCGGCGATGCGCTGGGCCAGGTGCTCCAGCGCCTCTTCCACCTGGTCGATGAGGATCAGGCACAGGTCGCCCGGCTCCAGGCGGGACAGCGCGGCGTCGATGGCGACGAACTCGCCGCGGATCTCCTCCACGTGGCGCGTGCGCGCGGCGCCCTGCAGGCCCTGGCGCAGCAGCCCGATCACCTCGCCGTCGGCGCGTCCGCGCTGCGCCGCGTCCTGGTACAGCACCACCTCGTCGAAGGCCGCGCCCAGGATCTGCGTCTGCTCGGTGATGTCCTCGTCGCGCCGGTCGCCCGCGCCGCTGATGACCACCGAGCGCTTGCGGGCCGGCATGGTCGAGATGGCCGCCACCAGCGCGCGCATCGCGTCGGGGTTGTGGCCGTAGTCGGCGATCAGCGTGGCGCCGCGGTAGTCCATGACGTTGAAGCGCCCCGGCGCGTTGTGCGCGTCGTTGACGAAGCTCGCCAGCCCGCGGCGCACCGCGTCCCAGCTCAGCCCCGAGGCCCAGGCCGCGGCCACGGCCGCCATCACGTTCTCCACCTGGAAGCCGATGCTCCCGCCGCGCGTGAGCGGGATGTCGCGCAGCGGCAGGCTCTCGCGCCAGGTGCCTTCGGCGGCGATCACGGCGTCGCCGTCCACGAACACCGTGCGCTGGCCCTGCGCGCGGTGCGTGGCCATCAGCGGGTGGTGCCGGTCGGCGGTGAAGAAGATCACTTTGCCCGGGCACACGCCGGCCATGCCGGCCACGATCGGGTCGGCGGCGTTGAGCACCGCGTAGCCGCTCTCGGCCACGTTGTGCACGATCACGCGCTTGAGCACGGCCAGGTCGTCCACCGTGGTGATGTAGTTCAGCCCCAGGTGGTCGCCGGCGCCGATGTTGGTCACCACCGCCACGCTGCAGCGGTCGAAGCCCAGGCCCTCGCGCAGCACGCCGCCGCGGGCGGTCTCGAACACCGCCGCGTCCACCTCGGGGTGCAGCAGCACGTTACGCGCGCTCTTGGGGCCGCTGCAGTCGCCGCTGTCGGTCTGGCGGCCGTTGACGTAGACGCCGTCGGTGTTGGTCATGCCCACGCGCAGCCCGGCGCTAGCGAACAGGTGCGCGATCAGCCGCGTGACGGTGGTCTTGCCGTTGGTGCCGGTGACGGCCACCACCGGGACGCGCCCATCCTCGCCCGGGGCGTAGAGGTGGCTGACCATGGCCTCGCCCACGTTGCGGCCCTTGCCGAAGGAGGGCGAGAGGTGCATGCGCAGGCCCGGCGCGGCGTTGACTTCCACCACGCCGCCGCTTTGCTCCTCCAGCGGGCGCAGCACGCTTTCGGCCACCACGTCCACGCCGCAGATGTGCAGCCCGATCATCTGCGCCGCCGCCACGGCGCGCGCCGCCACGTCGGGGTGCACGTCGTCGGTCACGTCGGTGGCGGTGCCGCCGGTGGAGAGGTTGGCGTTGTTGCGCAGCGTCACGCGCCGGCCCTTGTCGGGCACGGACTCGGGCGTGAGCCCCTGCAGGTCCAGCCGCGCCAGCGCGATCTCGTCGAGCCGGATCTTGGTCAGCGAGGTGGCGTGGCCGTCGCCGCGGCGCGGGTCGGCGTTGACCTGCT
This sequence comes from Azohydromonas australica DSM 1124, assembly GCF_000430725.1. GTDB lineage: Bacteria > Pseudomonadota > Gammaproteobacteria > Burkholderiales > Burkholderiaceae_C > Azohydromonas > Azohydromonas australica. Next base: position 16,602 of record NZ_KE387204.1, on the reverse strand, counting down.
CCACCAGCTCGCGCACGGTGTGGCGCCCGTCGCCCACCACCTGCGGCGGGTCGCGCCGCGCCGCGGCCACCAGGCGGTTGCCCACCACCAGCAGCCGGTAGTCGCAGCCGGGCAGGTACTTCTCGACCAGCACCTCGCCGATCTCGGCGGCGGCCCTGTAGGCGATCTCCATGTGCTCGCGCGTGGCGACGTTCACCGTCACGCCCTTGCCCTGGTTGCCGTCCTGCGGCTTGAGCACCACGGGCAGGCCGATCTCGTTAGCGACGGCCCAGGCCTCGTCCACGCTGGACACCGGGCGCCCAATGGGCACCGGCACGCCGGCGGCGGCCAGCAGTTTCTTGGTGAGGTCCTTGTCCTGGGCGATGGACTCGGAGACGGCGCTGGTGGTGTCGACCTCGGCGGCCCAGATGCGGCGCTGCTTGGAGCCCCAGCCGAACTGCACCAGGCTGCCCTCGGTCAGGCGCCGGTACGGAATGCCGCGCGCCATGGCCGCGGCCACGATGGAGCCGGTGCTGGGGCCCATGCGCACGTCCTCGTCCTTCTCGCGCAGCGCGGCCAGCGCGCCGTCGAGGTCGAAGGCCTCGTCGGCCAGCGCCGCGGCCACCAGGGCACGCGCGGTGTCGAAGGCCATGCGGCCCACGGGCTCCTCGGTGTACTCCACCACCACCTGGTACACGCCGGCATCCAGCGTGGGCTGGCAGCGGCTGAAGGTGACGGGGCAGCCGGCCTGGGCCTGCAGGCCCAGCGTGGCGGCTTCGAGCACGTGCGCCAGGGAGGCGCCGCCGTGCAGCGGCGCCAGGCCCGGGAAGCGCTGGCGCAGCCGGTTCTCGAAGCCCGGCATGTCGGCGATGGCGTTCTCGGCGCCTTCGCAGGCCACCACGGCTTCGATGGCGGTGTGGCGGCTCCAGAGGTTGGGGCCGCGCAGGGCACGGATGCGGGAGACGTTCATCAGCGGTTCGGATTCGGGTTGCGCGCGAGCTCGGCATCGAAGGTCTCGATGCCGGCACGGATCAGGGCGGGCGCAATGCCCAATGCCCAGGCGGCGGCCACGGCCGGCAGCACGCCCTCGGCGCGGGCGGGCTCGCCCCAGCTGCCAAGCTCGATGCGTTGCGGCGCCGCGTCCGGCGCCAGCAGCTCGGCGGCCTGGCCCTGCAGCCGCACGGCGCGGCCGCCCGCAGCCACGTGGGCCGCCAGCGCGGCGTTGTCCGCCGCCAGGGCGTAGAGGATGGGCTCGCCGTCGCACAGCGGGGCCAGCGCCGCGATGCGGTCGTCGCCCGCGTTGAGCACGGCCATGCCGTCGTTCAGCACCACGTCCACCTGCGTGCGCAGCACCTTGGGCAGCTGGTCCGCGTCGCGGATGTCGTAGTGGCCCAGCGTTTCGGCGCCTTCGAAGTCGGTGACGATGCCGATGTCGCAGCGGTCGTAGGGCAGGCCGTCGCGCAGGATGGACAGCGGGCCGTTCTCGATCACCGCCGCCTCGATGCGGCGGTTCATCAGCAGCCGGTGGCCGGCTTCCCAGTTGGCGCAGTCGCCGCCCTGCACGGAGCGGTTCTCCAGGAACAGGCCGTCGCGGCAGGCCACGCCCACGGGCGTGCCGCGCAGGTGCAGCAGCCACGCCACCAGCCGCGCCGTGAGGTGCGTGCCGCGCGTGCCGGCCACGCCGACGATGGGGATGCGCCCGCTCTCGCCTTCGGCGAAGAGGTGGTCCACGATGGCGCGGCCCACCGGTTGCGGCGTGCCCACGGCGGGCTTCAGGTGCATCAGCAGCCCCGGGCCGGCGTTGACCTCGACGATCGCGCCGCGCTGCGTCTCCAGCGGCTTGCTGATGTCCTCGGCCACCATGTCGATGCCCGCGATGTCCAGCCCCACGACCCGGGCCGCCAGCACCGCCATGGCGGCGACTTCGGGGTGGACCTCGTGCGTGCAGTCGAAGGCCATGTTGCCGTTGCGCTGCACCAGCACGCGGCGCCCGGCGGCGGGCACGGACTCGCCGTCCAGGCCCTGGCGCTGCAGAAGCTGGCGCATCACGGGCTCGCGCTCCAGGCGGATGGTCTCCAGCGGCAGGTCCTCGGTCTCGCCGCGGCGCGGGTCGGTGTTGAGCTGGCTGTCGATGAGCTGCACCACGGTGCTCTCGCCGTCGCCGGTGATCCACAGGCTCTCGCCGCGCGCGGCGGCCACGAGCTTGCCACCCACCACCAGCAGCCGGTGCTCGTTGCCGCGCACGTAGCGCTCGACGATCACCTCCGAGCCTTCCGCGTCGGCGATGCCGAAGGCGGCCTCGATGTCGGCCTGCTCCATCAGCTCCAGCGACACGCCGCGGCCGTGGTTGGCGTCCGAAGGCTTCACCACGACGGGCACGCCGATGTCTTCCGCCGCCTCCCAGGCTTCCGCGGGCGACTCGACCACGCGTCCTTCCGGCACCGGCACGCCGCAGGCCGCCAGCAGCGTCTTTGTTAAATCCTTGTCGCCGGCGATGCCCTCGCCGATGGCGCTGGTGCGGTCGGTCTCGGCGGTCCAGATGCGGCGCGAGCGGGCGCCGTAGCCGAGCTGCACCAAGTTGCCACTGTTGAGGCGGATGTGCGGTATGCGGCGCTCGGTGGCCGCCTCCACGATGGCGGCGGTGCTGGGGCCGAGGTAGCAGTCGTCGAGCTCCTCGCGCACCACGTTCACCGCGGCGGCCACGTCGAAGGGCTGCTCGTTGATGGCGGCCATCAGCAGCGCGTGGCCCTGCGCCAGCGCCGCGCGCGCCACCTGCTCGTCGCGGGCGCGGAACACCATGCGGTAGACGCCGTGCTGCGAGGTGCTGCGGGTCTGGCCGAAGCCGGTGGGCATGCCCGCCAGGTTCAGCAGCTCGATGACCACGTGCTCCAGGATGTGCCCGGCCCAGGTGCCCTCGCGCAGCCGCTCCACGAAGCCGCCGCGCTCGCCCACGCCGCAGTGGTGCTCCATCAGGTTGGGCAGCATGCCCAGCAGCCGGTCGGTGAAGCCGGGCAGCAGGTTGGAGGGGAAGTCCTCCAGCTCACCGAGGTCCAGCCAGACCTCCAGAGCGGGTCGGTAGGTCCAGATGTTGGGCCCGCGCAGGTGGTTGATGCGCAGCAGCCGGATGTCGTTCTTGGGGCTCATGGTCAGTATTGCTGTCCCGGTCGAGTAAGGGATTGTGCCGTCCGCGGCAGATGGGGCAGGCGAGGGGCCGGCCGCAAGGCGTGCCAGTTGCCCGCTTGCGCGAGAATCCCGGGCCCCCGGCGCGCGCCGGGGGCTGCTGAAGCCCATGTCAAATCCAATCTCCGCTCCCTTGTCCGGTGAGGTCGGCGCCGCCTGGCGCGGTGCCTTGCCATCCCGCCTCGAAGCTGGCGACAACGTCTTGGCCACGCTGCAGGTTGACCTCGACGCCCAATTGCGCTTCGCCGACGCCGGCCTGGTGCTCACCGAGCGCAGCCTGCAGGCCGCGTCCCCGGACGGGCGATGGCAGGACTGGCCGCTGACCCGGGACATGGCGCTGCGCCTGAGCGACCACGCCGGCGTGGGCACGCTGGAGCTGGTGGACGCGCACCGGCGCCTGGCGCTGTGGCGCTTCACGCTGGCGCAGGGGCCGGCGGCGCAGCAGTTCGTGGTCGCCTTCGAGCGCCAGCAGGCACGCCGCGCCGGGCAGCTGGACGTCGACGAGGACGCCGCGTCCGCCGACGCCGCCGAGGCCGAGGAGGGCGCCTCCAGGACCCCGAAGACGACCTCGACCTGGGTGCTGCTGCGGCTGTGGCGCTTCGCCCGCCCGTACCAGGGCCGGCTGCTGCTGGGCTTCCTGCTGACGCTCGCCTCCACCGCCGCCACGCTGGTGCCGCCTTATCTCACCATCCCGCTGATGGACCGGGTGCTGATCCCGTTCCAGAACGGGCAGCCCATCGACACCTCGCTGGTGATGCTGCTGCTGTCCGGGCTGCTGGGGTCGGCGCTGCTGGCCTGGGGCCTGAGCTGGGCCCGCACGTACCTGCTGGCGCTGGTGAGCGAACGCATCGGGGCGGACCTGCGCACCACGACGTATGAGCACCTGCTCACGCTGTCGCTGGACTACTTCGGCGGCAAGCGCACCGGCGACCTGCTGGCACGCATCGGCTCGGAGACGGACCGCATCAACGTCTTCCTGTCGCTGCACGCGCTGGACTTCGCCACCGACGTGCTGATGATCGCCATGACGGCGGCCATCCTGTTCTCCATCAACCCCTGGCTGGCGCTGGTGACGCTGCTGCCGCTGCCCATCATCGGCTGGCTCATCCACGCCGTGCGCGAGCGGCTGCGCACCGGCTTCGAGAAGATCGACCGCGTCTGGTCCGAGGTCACCAACGTGCTGGCCGACACCATTCCCGGCATCCGCGTGGTCAAGGCCTTCGCGCAGGAGGCGCGCGAGGCGCAGCGCTTCAAGGACGCCAACCGCCACAACCTGGAGGTCAACGACCGGCTCAACAAGACGTGGAGCCTGTTCACGCCCACGGTGACGCTGCTCACCGAGATCGGGCTGCTGGTGGTGTGGGCCTTCGGCATCTGGCAGATCAGCCGCAACGAGATCACGGTGGGCGTGCTGACCGCGTTCATCGCCTACATCGGCCGCTTCTACTCGCGGCTGGACTCGATGAGCCGCATCGTGTCGGTGACGCAGAAGGCTGCTGCCGGCGCCAAGCGCATCTTCGACATCCTGGACCACGTCTCCAACGTGCCCGATCCGACCAACCCGGCGCCGCTGCCCTCGGTGCAGGGCCGCATCGAGATGCGCGGGCTGACCTTCCGCTACGGCAACCGCAGCGTCATCCGCGGGCTGGACCTCGACATCCGCCCCGGCGAGATGATCGGCCTGGTGGGCCACAGCGGCTCGGGCAAGAGCACGCTGGTGAACCTGATCTGCCGCTTCTACGACATCAGCGACGGCTCCATCCGCGTGGACGGCACCGACATCCGCCGCTTCGCCGTGGCCGACTACCGGCGCCACATCGGGCTGGTGCTGCAGGAGCCGTTCCTGTTCTTCGGCACCATCGCCGAGAACATCGCCTACGGCCGCCCCGACGCCACGCGCGAGCAGATCGTGGCCGCGGCGCGCGCGGCGCACGCGCACGAGTTCATCCTGCGCCTGCCCCACGGCTACGACTCGATGGTGGGCGAGCGCGGCCAGGGCCTGTCCGGCGGCGAGCGCCAGCGCATCTCCATCGCGCGCGCGCTGCTGATCGACCCGCGCATCCTCATCCTCGACGAGGCCACCTCCAGCGTGGACACGGAGACCGAGGGCGAGATTCAGAAGGCGCTGGACAACCTGGTGCAGGGCCGCACCACCATCGCCATCGCGCACCGCCTGTCCACGCTGCGCAAGGCCGACCGCCTGGTGGTGATGGACCGCGGCCGCGTGGTGGAGGTGGGTCCGCATGACGAGCTGATGGAAAAGCAGGGCGCTTACTGGCGCCTGTACGAGGCGCAGGCGCGCAACGTCGATACCGAGCCGCAGATGCCGCGCGCGCCCGAGGCGCACGTGGCGCGGCAGACCGGGGAGGTGTGATCCATGAGCAACCTTGATGCCTCCAAGGCCGCCGGCGCGGACGTCCGGCTCTCGCGCAACGCCTTCGGCCGCCTGGTGCTGACCGATGCGGACGGGCGCGAGCACGTGGGCGTGACGCCGGTGCGGGCCTTCCCGATCGCGGCGCCGCTGGAAGGGCTGTCGCTGGTGGGCCCGGACGGCCACGAGCTGGCCTGGGTGGCGCGCATGGACGCGCTCACGCCCGCGGCGCGGCTGCTGGTGGAGGAGGAGCTGGCGGCGCGCGAGTTCATGCCGCGCATCGAGCAGCTGGTGTCGGTCTCCGGCTTCGCCACGCCCAGCACCTGGACCGTGCGCACCGACCGCGGCCCCACGCAGTTCGTGCTCAAGGCGGAGGAAGACATCCGCCGCCTGGCGGACGGGCTGCTGCTGATCACCAGCGCCGACGGGGTGCAGTTCCGCGCCGAGCGCTTCGCGCTGGACAAGGCGTCGAAGAAGCTGCTGGAGCGGTTCCTGTAAGTCGGCGGGCGCCGGCGCAGGGATTGCCTCGCAGCGGCCCCACCTTCAGCGCGCCGGTCTCAAGCCGCCTCGCGGCTTCCCCGCTGCAGCCGGCGCAGCAGCGCGTCGGTGGTGTCGCGCAGCGCGCGGGCCTGGGCGCCAGCGCTCTGTAGCAGGCCGCACTCGTCGAAGCCGCGGTTGTCCAGCACCTCGCACACGACCTCGTAGGTCGTCAGCACCTGCAGGTGCTTCGCCGGCACGCCCGCCAGCGCGTGGCGCAGCATGCGCGCGTGCACGCGGTAGTCCAGCGCGTTCATGCGCCGCTGGCGGGTTTCGAGCGCGCTCAGCCGGCGCGCGAGGTCTTCGATGAAGAGGTGGCGGTTGTGGGCAAGTTCGTTCACGGCGGGCCTTCGGCGGTGCCCCGCCGCGCGGCCACCGGTTCAGTGCCGCGGGCAGGACGGGATTCCATGCCCCCATTGAGCCCCACCGGGCCCCGTCCCGATCGGCGGACCAGCCGCCGATTCGCCCCGGAGTTCCAACCTTCCCGTACCCCTCGTAACAGCCGTGCCCGCCTGCTGACAAGCTTGGTGCGCCGGGCGTGACGGATGTCCTTGCACCGCGCCGCGGCATAAAAAAACCGGGCCCGCGCGGGCCCGGTTAAACGCCTCTCGAAATCCGTCTTCAGCTCATGTGGCGCCGATTGCGGAAGGTCTGCTTGAGCATGTAGCCGCCCATCAGCAGCGCGCCGGCGGCCAGCGCCATCGAGCTCGCCGGCATGGTGCGCACGGTGTTGGAGGCGATCTCGCCGGCATGCGGCGCGGTCAGCTCCAGGCGGCGCTTGGTCATCTTTGCGCCCAGCTCGCCCAGGCGGTCGGCCAAGCCCAGCTCGGCCTGCGGCAGCAGCGTCGTCTCCTCGTCGGCCACGTGGTGCATCACCGCGCGCATGAGCGACATGAAGACGCGGTCGTGCTCCGGGTCGGTCGGGTCCAGCGTGCGCAGCCGCGCGATCAGCGTGCGCATCTCGTCATGCTCCGGCACGCTCTTCTCCAGCACCGCGTTGTCGCTCTGCGCCTCGCGCATGGCGGGATAGAAGATCTCCTCTTCCAACTGCGCGTGGATCTCCAGCGCCAGGCACACCGTCTTGGCCAGCGCCTGCTTGGTCTTGGGCGGGGTATCGACCTCGTACTGGTGGAAGGTCGCCAGCACGTGGGTGTGGTCCATGCGGATCATGTTGGTGATGCTGGGCGAGATCTTGCTCAGGAATTGGTTCATGACGGTGTCTCCGGAGGGTGAGCCTTGGCAGCAGGCAAGCTGCATTCCTGTGAAAGCCCGTGCGGCGCGAGGGCTTGGCGCCGGCGCCGGCTCAGCCCGCCAGGGCGTGGAACAGGCCCAGCGGGTGGTGCGCGCGCGCCACCGAGATCATGAACCCGAACACCGCCAATGCCAGCAGCCAGCCCAGCGCGCGCTGGGCGCGGGTGCGGGCGCGCTTGAGCACGAAGGTGCCGATCGCCACGTACACCGGCAGCAGCGCCAGCTTCACCCACAGCCAGGCCGAGGCCAGCGGTTGGAACTGCAGCGAGGCGAGCACCAGCAGTGCGGCCACGACCAGCGCGGTGTCGATGGCCACGGCCGTGATGCGCAGCGGCGTCGCCATGGCCCAGCGCGAGCCGCCGATCAGCGCCAGCCCGCGCAGCGCGAACAGGCTGCCGCTGAGGTAGACGAAGCCCATGTGGGCCTGTTTCAGGGTGAAGTAGTGCTCGGTCAGGGCCATGCGGGAGAGGGTCGCACGCGGCGGCGCGGGGAGGAAGGGAGCCGCCAGCCTAATGCCGCGCGGCGGCTCTTCCGCGCCGTCGGCCGGGGCCGGCTCAGTTCCAGCGCCCGTGCAGCCCGCCCACGCTGTGGCGGCCGGCACCCAGCAGCGCCACGGCCAGGGCGCCGAAGAGGTACATGCCCTGCAGCTCCAGCTCCCAGCCGCCCTGCTTGTTGATCTGGGCGAGCTGGCCCATGTGCACCAGGCCAATGGCCACCAGCATGTTGATCACCACGATCAGCGCCGCCGCGCGCGTGTACAGGCCCAGGATCAGCAGCAGCGGCGCCACCACCTCGCCGACGTAGACGCCGTAGCCCAGCGCCGCCGGCAGCCCGTTCTTGGCCAGCAGGCCCATGATGAAGCCGGGCCCGCTGACGAGCTTGGCGATGCCGTGCAGCAGGATCAGCACGCCCAGCGCCACGCGCAGCACGAGCTTGCCGGCGTCCTCGGTGGATGTGGAACCGGCGAGCGGCGGCGTGGTGGTGCTCATGGCGTCCTCCTGGGAGTCGAGGTGTGCGGGCGCGGCAGTGCCGGCCCGCCGCGCGGTGGGCAAGCCGCGCGCCCGCTCGGCCCTGTGCCAGCCTGCAGACGTGCCCCGGGCATGGCGAATGCCTCCAGGCCGCGCATTGACTTTTCAGAAAAGAGGAATGCCATGGACGCCATCGAACTGCTCACCGGTCAGCACCGCAACCTGGAGGCGCTGATGAAGGCCTGGATGGACGGGCCGCAGCCGCAGCGCGAGTCGCTGTTCAAGCGCGTGGGCGACGAGCTCACGGTGCACCTCGCGTCGGAAGAGCAGATCTTCTATCCCGCCGTGAAGGAGAAGCGCACCGAGGACATCCTGCTGGAGTCGCTGGAGGAGCACCTGTCGCTCAAGCGCGTGCTGGCGGACCTGGTGGAGCTCCCGCCGGACGACCCGGCCTTCGAGCCCAAGTTCCACGTGCTCAAGGAGCAGGCCGAGCACCACCACAAGGAAGAGGAAGAGAACCTGTTCCCGAAGGTGCGCAAGCTGCTGGAGCCCATGGCGCTCGACACGCTGGGCCAGCAGATGCAGGCGCTGCAGCAGCAGCTCAAGCGCGAGGGGGACCCGCGCGAGATGGTGACGGAGCAGACGGACAAGGCGGCGCCGCTGGATTGAGTCCCCGGCCCGGCAGCGGGCGGCGCGCCGCTGCCGGGCGCAGCACTCAGCTCCCGCCCTGGTGCGAGCGCTTGCCGGGGTTCTTCTTGCTGCGCGTGGCCACGCCACGCGCCTTGCTGCGCTTCTGGCCGGTGGCCTTCTGTTCCTGCGCGGGGCGCAGCGGGATGGTGGCGCGAGCGTCGGCTTCGGTCTTGATCTGGCTACCCATGCGGGACTCCTGAAAAAACGTCTGGACGCGGCATTGGCAAGGCCCGTGCCCTGGTGTTCTCAGGCATTCGGCTTGCCGCCGCGCGGCGATGGCAGACACCCCCCCTGGCAGCAACGGCAAGGCCAACGTGTTCGTCGGGCTGATGCAGGCGGCCTGGCAGCACCGCAACCGCACGATCCTGGCGCTGGCGCTGCTGGTGGCGGCCAAGCTTGCGGCCGTGGCGGTGCCGCTGCTGCTCAAGGCCGTCATCGACCGCTTCAGCGAGCCCGGCACCCTCACCACCAGCAGCCGCATGGGCGACACGGTGCTGGTGCTGCCGGTGTTCCTGCTGCTGGGCTACGCGCTGCTGCGCTTCGCCGGCACGCTCTTCACCGAGCTGCGCGACCTGGTGTTCGCGCGCGTGACGCTGTCCACCGTTACCGACTTCGCCGAGCGCTGCTTCGCGCACCTGCTCTCGCTGAGCCCGCGCTTCCACGTGCAGCGCAACACCGGCGCGCTCATCCGCGACGTGGAACGCGGCACCGCCGGCGTGGGCTTCCTGCTGGGCTCGGGCCTGTTCACCGTGGTGCCCACGCTGGTGGAGTTCATCGCCGTGCTGGCGGTGATGGCCGCGGGCTACAGCCTGTGGTTCACGCTGGTGATCATGGTCACCTTCTTCGTCTACGGCAGCTTCACCATGGCCAAGACGGGCAAGCGCGCGCTGCGCCAGCGCCGTGTCAACGACATGGACTCGCGCGCCAACGGCCGCATGGTGGACACGCTGCTCAACTACGAGACCGTCAAGACCCACGCACGCGAGGGCTTCGAGCGCCAGCGCTACGGCAGCGTGCTGAACGAGTGGGTGGAGGAGGGGGTGCGCAACCAGCGCGCCCTGTCGGGCCTGCACATCGGCCAGAGCGCCATCATTGCCGCCGGCGTCGCGGCGGTGATGCTGCTGGCCGGCGAGCAGACCGTGCGCGGGCAGATGACGGTGGGCGACCTGGTGCTGGTCAACAGCTACATCATCCAGATCTGCCTGCCGCTCAATGCCCTGGGCTTCGTGTTCCGCCAGGCGCGCGACGCCCTGGTGAACACCGAGAAGCTGTTCGCCCTGCTGCACCAGCCGGTGGACATCCAGGACGCCCCGGACGCGCCGCCGCTGAAGCTCGCCGGCGGCGCCGTCGCCTTCGAGCAGGTGCATTTCGCCTACGAGCCCGGCCGCCCGATCCTGCACGACCTCAGCCTGGAGATCGGCGCCGGCCAAACTGTGGCGGTGGTGGGCGGCAGCGGCTCGGGCAAGAGCACGCTGGCGCGGCTGCTGCTGCGCCTCTACGACCCGCAGCAGGGCCGCGTCACCGTGGACGGGCAGGACCTCAGGCACGCGCAGCTGGACTCGCTGCGCCGCGCCGTCGGCGTGGTGCCGCAGGACACGGTGCTGTTCAACGACACCATCGCCTACAACATCGGCTACGGGCGCCAGGGCGCGGGCATGGCGGAGGTGATCGCCGCGGCGCAGGCGGCGCAGGTGCACGAGTTCATCCTGTCGCTGCCCGAGCAGTACGAGACGGTGGTGGGCGAGCGCGGGATGAAGCTCTCCGGGGGCGAGAAGCAGCGCATCGCCATCGCGCGCGCCTTCCTCAAGAACCCGCCGCTGATGATCTTCGACGAGGCCACGTCGGCGCTGGACACGCGCGCGGAGCGGGCGATCCAGCACGAGCTCGACCGCATCGCGCAGGGGCGCACCACGCTGATCATTGCCCACCGGCTTTCCACCATCGTCGGCGCCGACCAGATCGTGGTCATGGACCGCGGCCGCATCGTCGAGCGCGGACGCCACGAGGAGCTGCTGGCGAAGGACGGGCTCTACGCGCAGCTGTGGAACCTGCAGCTGCAGCAGGAGCAGTTCGAGAAGCTGGAGCGGCGCCTGGCGCGCCAGCCGGTGAACCTGGCGGTGGTGATCGCGCAGGCGGTGGACGGGCTGGCGGCCGAGCTCGACGCGCGCCAGGTACGGCTGTCGGCGCACATCGACCTGGGCAACGCCAGCGTCACCGGCGACCCGAGCACGCTGGCGCAGCTCGCGCGCGAGCTGTGCGTGGCCGCGATCCAGGCCACGCCGCGCGGGCGGCGCATCGAGGTTCGGCTGGAGCGCCAGGGCGAGCTGGCGCGGCTGGCCATCGCCGACGGCCGCCACGCCGTGCCGGCGCTGGCGCCGCCGGGCGCGCCGCAGCAACCCGTGCCGGCGGCCGGGCTCGGCCTGGCGGCACACCTGCCGCCCTTCGGCCTGGACACGCCGCTGGACCCGCTGGCGCTGCGCTCCACTGTCGAGCGCCAGGGCGGGCGCCTGAGCATCGAAGCGCCCAGCGCCTCGCACGGGCTGCGCTACGTGGTGGAGCTGCCGCTGCGCCCAGTGTCCGTCCCCGAGCCGGAAGCGCAGGTGCCGCCGCCCGGCCTGGCGGGCGACGACCCGGTCGAGGACGACACGCTGCCGCGGCTGGACGGGCTGCGCGTGCTGTGCGTGGAGCCGCGCCCGGAGGCGCGCACGGCGCTGCAGCAGCTGCTCGAAGCCGCGGGTGCCGAGGTGCTGCTGTTCGACGGCGCCGGCGTGACGCTGCAATGGCTGGAGCGCCAGCCGATGTCGATGTGGCCGCAGCGGCTGCTCAGCGAGGTGGCGCTGGGCGAGGAGGACGGCTTGCAGTTCATCCGCGCGCTGCGCCTGCTGGAGTCGCGGCGCGGCGTGCCCGTCCTGCAGCGGCTGCCGGCGATGGCGCTCTCCGGCTTCACCGCGCCGGAAGCGCAGCAGCAGGTGCTGGCGGCCGGCTTCAACGCGCACCTGGCCAAGCCCGCCAACCCGCGGCGGCTGCTTACCGACCTGGCCGGGCTGCGCAGCCCCGTGCCAGGCGGCATGCGGGCTGCTGTAGACGGGACCGGGCCGCCATCACCCCCGATCGAGGTATGAAGGCCGGCGTGGGTGCGCCGGTTGCCACGTCGCCCGTATGGACAAACAACCCTCCAGGCGCGGAAGCCACTTCGCCGACCGCCAAGCCGCCGAGCAGGCGCTGGCCTTGACGCTGCCCATGATCGAGGCGGCCATGGCTGATCCGATGGTCAGCGGCTGCGGATTCTTCTATCTCGTGGTCATGGACCCGGCGCTCACGCCCGCCGACTGTCCGTTCGAAGAGGCCGTGCTGCTGGAGCACGCCGTAGGCGACCGCAGCCGCTGGGATGCGGACTACGCCGGTTTCGCCCGCGCCAAGGCGCGGTTGGCCTGGAACCAGGGCGACACCCACGCGCTGCAGACGCAGCAGCCGCACCGGTTGCGCGAGGGCGACAGCCTGCTGTGGGGCAGCGCGGTGCTGGACGGCATCGTGGTCGCGGCCAGCGGCGCCTTCCCGTGGTTCGACGAGGCCTTCGCCACCGCGCTGGCCGCCAACCTGCGCGCCATTGCCAAGCAGCGCCACGCGGCGGCGCTGGAGAAGCGCCAGCTCCATGCCGGCGGCTGAGCCGGCCCGCGCGCGGCGACCGGGGCTCGCCGCATCCGTTTCCGTTCCGTCGACGCGTCGACATTTGCAAAGCCAGGAGAAGCATCCATGACATCCACCCCGGGGAACGCCCTGAAGGGCCGCAGCGTCGTCATCACCGGCGGCTCGCGCGGGCTTGGTGCCGCCATTGCGCAAGTGCTGGGCGCCGAGGGCGCCACCGTCGTGCTGGCCGACCTCGACGTGGAACGCGCCAAGGCCAAGGCGGCCGAGCTGGCCAAGGACGGCATCGAGGCCATTGCCGAGGCGCTGGATGTGGGCGAGGAGTCGCAGGTGCTGGAACTGCTGCAGCGCGTGCACGACCGTTTCGGGCGGCTGGACGCGGTGGTCAACAACGCCGCCATCGACATCACCGTGCCGGTGGCCGAGCTGCAGGGCTTCGATTGGGAGCGCATCGTCAGCACCAACCTCAGCGGCCCGTTCTACGTGGCCAAGCATGCCGCAGCGCTGATGGGGCGCGACGCTCCCTGCGGCGGCGGGCACATCGTCAACATCGCCTCCACGGCCTCCAAGCGCGCCTGGCCCAACGCGGCGGCTTATCACGCCACCAAGTGGGGCCTGCTGGGCCTGTCGCACGCGCTGCACGCGGAGCTGCGGCCCAAGGGCATCAAGGTCACGGCGGTGGTGGCCGGCGGCATGCGCACGCCCTTCCTGCTCGACCGCTTTCCCGACATCGACCCCGGCGTGCTGCAAGAGCCGGTGCAGGTGGCCAAGGCAGTGCGCTTCTGCCTGCTGCAGGACGAGGACACCGTGATTCCGGAAGTGACGGTGATTCCGATGCGGGAGAGCAGCTGGCCCTGAGCGGGCGTTGCGGGCGCCAGGGGCGGCTCGCACCGGCCCCGTACCGTTGAGCTGGGAAAGAACGCCGCCCCTCAGGCGGCGTTTTCCTTGCGCATCAGGAAGCGCGTGAAGCTGGCGCCGCGGCGCGTGACGGTCTGCGGTTCCACCACCTCGAAGCCGCGGGTTTCGAAGAAGGGCCAGGCAGCGAGGCTGGCTTCGGTGCTGAGTTCCGTCACGCCGGCGGCGCTCAGCGCGTCCTCGGCAGCCTGCACCAGCCGCGTGGCCACGCCGCGGCGGGCGCAGCGCGGGGCGGTGTAGAGCGTGTCGATGTAGCCGTCATCGCGCCAGGAGACGAAGCCGCAGGGGCCCAGGGCGTCCTCGGCTACGAGCGTGTGCTGCGCCTCGAAGCGCTGGCGCCAGGTTTCCAGGTCGGGCGGGCGCGGCGCCCAGGCGTCGAGCTGCTGCGGGCCGTAGTGCGGTGCGCCCAGGGTGTGGACAGCGGCGGTGAACAGCGCCACCAGCGTCTTGAGGTCCGCGGGCGCGTAAGGGCGAATGGCGATCAAAGTCCTCCCTCCGTCAGTCGGGCCGGGTCCAGCAGTTCCTGCAGTTTTTCCCGGCTGAGGTCCGTCATCTCTTCGGCCACGTCGATGATGGGTCGGTCCTGCTTGTAGGCCGCCTTGGCGATCTCGGCGGCCTTCAGGTAGCCCACCAGCGGATTGAGCGCCGTCACCAGCACCGGGTTGCGTGACAGCGCCGCGCGCAGGCTGGCCTCGTTGACGGTAAATCCTGCGATGGCGCGGTCCGCCAGGGAGCGCGCCGCAGCCGCCAGCAGTTGCTGGCTCTCCAGCAGGTTGCGCGCTACCAGCGGCAGCATCACGTTGAGTTCGAAGTTGCCGGATTGTCCGGCCAGGGTGATCGCGGCGTCGTTGCCGATGACCTGCGCACCGGCCATCGCCACGGCTTCCGGGATCACCGGGTTGACCTTGCCCGGCATGATCGAGCTGCCCGGCTGCAGCGCTGGCAGCTCGATTTCCGCCAGCCCGGCCAGCGGGCCGGAGTTCATCCAGCGCAGGTCGTTGGCGATCTTGATCAGGCACACCGCCGTGGCCTTGAGCTGCCCGGAGAGCTGCACGGCCGTGTCCTGCGCGCCCATCAGCGAGAAACGCTCCGCCGCCGGCTGGAAGTGGATGCCGGTGCGTTTCTGCAGCAGCGTGCACAGGGTGGCGGCGAATTCGGGATGGGTGTTGACGCCCGTGCCCACGGCGGTGCCGCCCTGCGCCAGCGTGGCGACGGCCGGCTGCAGTGCGCACAGCCCGTTGATGGCCTGCTGCACCTGCGCGCGCCAGCCGCCGAGCACCTGGTCGAAGCGCACCGGCATGGCGTCCATCAGGTGCGTGCGGCCGGTCTTGACGTGCTGGCGCAGCGTGGGAGCCTTGTTCTCCAGCGCCAGGGCCAGGTGCGCCAGCGCCGGCAGCAGCGAGCGCTCCAGCTGCAGCGCCGCGGCGACGTGGATGGCCGACGGGACGGTGTCGTTGCTGCTCTGGCCGAAGTTGACGTGGTCGTTGGCGCTGACCGGCTTGCCCAGGCGCCGCGCCGCCAGCGTCGCCAGCACCTCGTTGGCGTTCATGTTGGAGCTGGTGCCCGAGCCGGTCTGGAACACCTCGACCGGGAAGTGCGCCGGGTGCCGCGGATCGGCCAGCAGCGCGTCGGCGCTGTCGGCGATGGCCTGCGCCAGCGCCGGCTCCAGCAGGCCGAGTTGCTCGTTGGCCCGCGCCGCGGCAGCCTTGATGTGCAACAAGGCCTCGACGAAGGCGGCCGGCATGGGGCCGCCGCCGAAGTTGAAGTTCTCGACCGCGCGCTGCGTCTGCGCGCCCCACAGCGCCTGCGCGGGCACGCGCACCTCGCCCATGCTGTCCTTTTCCAGGCGCCAGCCCCCTTCGGGCAGCGTGCCGGCGGCCGGGGCGGATGGGGACGCGCTGGCGCCGCTGGCGGACGATTCCGTGCTCATGACTTCTCCCTGGGCACCGGCAACGGGCGCCTCCGGTGCTGGCGCAGCAAGCGACGTGCGCCGGGCCGCGTGCCGGCCCCCCAAGGCGACGGCCGCGGTCCGCGGCGGGACTGCCGGAAGAAGGCGCGCGCAAAAAAGCCACGGCCGCCCGTGGGCGGCCGTGGCCTTGGAGCGAGGGCAGGGCGCGCTCAGGCCGTGCCGCCCTCGCTGCCGGGATCGCCGGGATCGCCATCACCCTTGTCCTCGGCGGCGTACTCCTTGAGCCGGTTGTAGAGCGTCTTGAGGCTCACCCCCAGCACGGCGGCGGTGCGTTCCTTGTGCTGGTTGAAGTGGCGCAGCGTGGCCAGGATGAGCTGGCGCTCGGCCTCGGCCATGGAGGTGCCCAGCCGGATGGAGATGCTGGCCTCGCCGCGTCCGGCGGCGGGTGCGGTCGTGGCGGTAGCCGTGCCGGCGTCGGCCGAGGGCGGGTCGCTGGGCAGCCACTCGTCGTTGATCTGCTCGCCTTCGGCCATCACGAAGGCGCGCTGCACCACGTTGCGCAGCTCGCGCACGTTGCCCGGCCAGCGGTACGCGGCAAGCTTCTCCAGCGCCGCGGGCGTGAAGCGCTTGCGCACGCTCTCGCGCTCGCACACCGCCGCCAGGAAGTGCTCGGCCAGCAGCGGCACGTCGCTGGAGCGGTCGCGCAGCGGCGGCAGCGCGATGGGGAACACGTTGAGCCGGTAGTACAGGTCCTCGCGCAGCTTGCCCAAGGCCACGGCCTGTTCCGGCGTGCGGTTGGTGGCGGCGATCACGCGCACGTCGGTCTCGATAGGCGTGGTCGAGCCCACGCGCATGAAGGTGCCCGTCTCCAGCACCCGCAGCAGCTTGACCTGCAGCTCCAGCGGCATCTCGGTGATCTCGTCGAGGAACAGCGTTCCGCCGTGAGCGCGCTCGAAGAAGCCCTGGTGCATGCGGTCGGCGCCGGTGAAGCTGCCCTTCTCGTGGCCGAAGATCTCGCTCTCGATGAGGTTGGGCGAGATGGCGCCGCAGTTGACGGCCAGGAAGGGCTGCTTGCGGCGGCGGCTCAGGTCGTGCACGGTCTGCGCCACCACCTCCTTGCCGGTGCCGCTCTCGCCGGTGATGAACACGCTCACCGC
>NZ_KE387203.1:628209-630308 GCF_000430725.1 Azohydromonas australica DSM 1124 | reverse complement strand
GCCAAGTCCGGCGCCGAGCTGGTGGCGGTGGGCAGCAATGTCTCGGCGCAGCTGAGCGCGGGTTCTGCCGCCTCGCTGAGCCTGAGCAACGCGAGCTTCGGCCTGCGCGCGGGCACGGCGACGGTGTTCGAGCTGTCGGGTGGGACGCTGGTGGCCAACATCAGCGGCTTCGCCAGCCTTAGCGCGGCCTCGACCCTGGTGCAGTACGCCGGCACGGCCGGCGGCGTGAGCGCGGGCACCACGCTGGGCGTGGGTTCCACAAGCTACACCTTTGCCAACGCGATCGCGGCCAACACCGTGGCTTTCGGGCTCAAGGGCCTGTCGGCCAACGTGAGCGACTTCGTGACGCTGACGGGCGACGTGGGCTTCGCGAAGTCCGGCGGCGAGCTGGTGGCGGTGGGCTCCAACGTCTCGGCGCAGCTGAGCGCGGGCTCGGCGGCGTCGCTGAGCCTGAGCAATGCCAACTTCGGCCTGCGCGCGGGCACGGCGACGGTGTTCGAGCTGTCGGGCGGTTCGCTGTCGGCCAACATCGCCGGCCTGGCCGGTATGACGGCTTCGTCCGTCCTGGTGCAGTACGCCGGGGCTGCCGGTGGCGTGGGCAAGGGCGAGCAATTGGCGGTGGGCACGACCAAGTACACCTTCGCCGAAGCCATCGCCTCCGACACGGCGACCTTTGCGGTCAGTGGCTTCAGCGCCCGCGTGTCCGACTTCATCTCCCTTAGCGGCGATGTCGGCATCCGCAAGAGCAGCCAGTTGGTGAGGCTGGCCAAGGCCGACGGCGCCGCAAGCGGCGAGCAGGTCGAGGTCGATGTGCTGACCCTGGGCGGGCAAGGGCTGTATGCATTTGCTGGCCTGAACGCGAACAGTGCCGACAAGCTTGGCCTGCAGATGACGGGCGTCAACTTCGGCTTGGCGCTGATGGATGAGAAGGGCGCCGGCGGCGCGGCGCGCTCGTGGACGACCCTGCAGGCGACGGCTGGCAGCGTGGGCTTCGTTGGCCTTGGCGACGATCTCCAGATCGGCGCCACCAGCGTGAAGGTGGAAATCAACCAGGCCAGCGGTGGCGCGACCACCGTGGTGGACTACGGTGCGGGCGCAACCGCGCTGCGTGTGGTCACCGGCGTGAACAGCAGCTTGGTTCTGAGCCTGGACGGCTCCAAGGGCGAGCTGCTGCAGGCCAGCGGCCACCTGAAGCTCGATGTCTTTGGCTTCGTGCAGGTCGAGGGCAACTTCGCCATCACGTCTTCCAGCGATTTGGTGACGCTGGCTAAGAAGGCCGGTGCCTCCAAGGCTGAAGAAGTGGCCGTGGACGTGCTGACCATCGGCGGCTCGGATATCGACGTCTTCGTCGGCGCCAACGGCGGCACTGGCGACGCCCTGGGCCTGCTGCTGCAGGACGTGGACTTCGGCCTGGCGATGTTCTCGTCGCAAACCGATACCGCGCGCAAGTGGACCGCGCTCACCGCCAACGCCACCAGCGTGGGTCTTGTCGGCCTGGGCGACCTGGGCCTGAGCGTGCGCAACGTCGAGGTCCAGCTCAACCAGGCAGCCCGCGACGGCGACCAAGTCATCGACTTCTCCGGGGCACACGCCTTCGACGTGGCTACGGGCGTGGGCGGCGCAACGACCATCGATTTCGCCGGCAGCCAGGGCGAGCTGCTGCGCGCCGAGGGCGACGTCACCATCGTGCTCTCGGACTTCGTGTACCTCAACGGCCGCATCGGCTTCGAGCGCGCGTCGCCCACCGGGCTGCTCACGCTCAGCGACAAGACCAAGGTCGCGCCGACATCGATGCTGGCCATCACCGGCACCAACATCTCCGCCTTCGTCGGCTATGCCGACGGCGGCTTCGACTCCGGCAAGACGCTGGAGCAGCAGCGCGCCAAGCTCTACGGCTTCGGCGTGGACGGGCTGGACTTCGGCTACCTCAGCGTCAAGGACAAGGCCGGCAACAAGTACAACGCGCTCAAGGCACACGCCGACCGCGTGGCGCTCTACGGCTTCGATCCCGAGGACTTCGAGCTCTCGGCCCAGGGCCTGACGCTGGAGATCAACCGCGCCGACGGGCTCGGCCGCACCATCGACTTCGCCACCTCCTT
>NZ_KE387203.1:599649-627374 GCF_000430725.1 Azohydromonas australica DSM 1124 | reverse complement strand
TATGGCTTCGACCCCGAGGACTTCGAGCTCTCGGTCGATGACATCAACATCGAGTACAACAGCTCGTCGGTGGCCGGCATGACGCTGGACTTCACCAACGAGCGCAAGCTTGACCTGCCCACGGGCGGCGACGAGGCCGTCACGCTCGACTTCAAGGGCAAGCGCCTGGGCGTGTTCGCCGGCCAGGCGACGCTGCGCATCTCCGACTTCGTGCTGGTGCAGGGCTCCATCGGCTTCCAGAAGGCCGACTGGGGCAATTCGCTGAGCACGGGTACCACGCCGGTGATCGGGGCCAAGGGCTTCAGCATCGGCGGCTCGAACATCGACGTCTTCGTCGGCTACGCCTCCGAGGGCTTCGACCGCAGCAAGACCTTTGCCGAGCAGGCCGACAGCCTCTACGGCTTCGGCGCCGAGAACATCGACTTCGGGCTGCTGCAGCTCAAGTCCGCCAGCGGCACCAAGTACACCGCGCTCAAGGCGCATGCCGACTCGGTGGCCATCTACGGTTTCGACCCGGAGGACTTCCAACTCTCGGCCAAGAACATCGACATCGTTCTGAACACGGCATCCAACAAGATGCCGACGCTGAACTTCAAGACCAGCTTCGCCGCCACGAAGGGCTACGAGCTGCCCACGGGCGGCAAGCCCGTGCTGCTGGACATGACGGGCGAGCTCATCGGCGCCTCGGTCAACGATGCCACGCTGCGCATCGCCGACTTCGTGTACGTGCAGGGCGACTTCTCGTTCCAGAAGGGCGCCGTGGTCGAGCTCAGCGCCAAGGGGCCGCTGGGCGTGCGCATCGACGGCGTCAAGGCCAAGAGCATCGAGTTCGGCGCCAACGACGTACAGGCCTTCGTGGGCGTGGGCGGGCCGTACCGCAATGCCGACGGCAGCATCAACGAGGGTGCCACCGGCCTGGTGATCGACAACTTCGACTTCGGCCTGGCGCTGTTCACCACGCAGGTGAACCTGTTCAACCCGCTGGCCAACGTCGTGCCGGCCAACACCAAGTTCACGGCGCTCAAGGCCAGTGCCTCGGACATCGGCTTCAAGGGCTTCGGCGACTTCATCCAGTTCAGCCTGCAGGACGTGCATGTCGGGGTGAACATCAGCAGCAACCCGCTGTTCTCGGCTGACTTCACCAACGGCGGCACCCGTGCCGGCTACGAGGTGAAGACCGGCGGCACGCCGATGGTGCTGGACTTCGACAACCTCGTCACCGAGGCCACTGTCGGCCGCGCCACCGCCAGCGTGGCCGGCATCCTGTCGCTGCAGGGCGGCTTCACGTTCCAGCGGCGCATCGTCGAGGACGTGGACTTCCACATCCCCGGCACCACCGTCACCGCCAACGCCGAGGCGCTGGTGGTCGCGGGCAAGGACGTGTATGCCTTCGCCGGCATCAAGGGCCCGTACCGCAGCGACACCAACGGCGATGGCGTCATCAACGAGCTCGATCCGCCCAACGAGGACGCGATCGGCTTCGCCATCGACGACCTGGACTTCGCGCTGGCGATGCTCGCGCCCACGCTGGGCGCCGGTGCGACGCTGCCGGGCAAGTTCTTCGGCCTCTCGGCCACCGCCGGCATGGCCGGCCTGGTAGGCACCGATCCGTTCTTGACGCTGCAGGCGCAGGACGTGGTGCTGGAGTTCAACGGCGCCTTCGCCGGCTCCTTCCCGGTACCGGACACCTACGCCAACTTCAGCCGCATCAACGGCGGCAAGGGCCTGTCCATCCCGGTGGGCTCGGACGCTAACGCGCTCAACCTGGACTTCGACTCGAACTCGCTGCGCATCGGCATGGATGCCACGCTGGGCATCTTCGACCTATTCAGCATAAGCACCAGCTTCGACTTCGAGTTCGAGCTGCCCACCACCGGCAACCTGATCCCGACCATCAGCCTGTCGGGCCTGACGGACCTGATTCCCGATGTCTCGCTGAGCGCGCCGGACTGGCTACGCGACGGCCTGAACTTCATCAAGAACATCGACCTGTCGATCAGCATCGACGGCATCCTGGGCACGCTGGAGCTGCCCGACCTGCGCCTGGACCTCGACGGCTTCGTGCACCTGCAGGGGGACTTCCAGCTGCACATCGGCCAGAGCTTCACGGCCGACATGTACACCGGGCTGCCCAAGGAGCTGTCGCTGCTCGAAGGCGTGCTCGACAGCAAGACGCGCCTGCTGCTGGACGGCCTGAAAATGGCCGGCGGCCTCTCCGACGACTACTCGCGCCTGCATGACGTCAGCTTCAAGGGCCTGAGCTTCGGTGCCAGCAACGTCTCGGTGTTCGTCGGCCTGGGCGACCCGGACTTCGACCGCCCGCTGTCGGAGCAGAGCGGCCTGGTGGGCTTCGGGCTGCAGAACGTCGACGTGGCGCTGGGCCTGTTCAAGGCCGACCTGAGCTGGGCCACGACGGAGAACTTCTTCTCGCTCAAGGCGCATGCCGACGAGATCGGCGTCTACGGCCTGGGCGACGTGCTCAAGATCCAGGCCCACGACGTCACGGTCGAGGTCAACCAGGGTGGCAAGCTCTTCGGCGGCGCCATGCGCTCCACCGCCGACTACAGCTCCATCGTCAAGGACGGCAAGGTCGGCCTGGAGATCGGCACCGGCGGCCAGCCGGTGTACCTGGACTTCAAGGGCAACGAGCTGCTGGGCCTGGACATCGGCTTGGCTGACATCGCGGTGGCGGATTTCCTGTTCCTGCGCGGCTCGCTGGCCTTCCGCAAGGGCGAGGTCTACAACGTCGCAGTGGACACCGGCGGCCTCAAGCCGCTGCTGGAGCAGATCGGCAGCGCCACGGGCTTCGATGCCTCGATCCTGCCGCTGCAGGTCAACGCCCTGACGCTGGGCGGCGCCAACCTCACCGGCTTCGCCGGCGTGGGCGGCCCCTACCGCTATGGCGTGGACGCCAACCACGACGGCCTGCTCGACAGCATCAACCAGAACGCCGTCGGCGTGGTCATCGACAACGTGGACTTCGGCCTGGCGATCATGACGCCGGCGCTGATGGACGCCATCCCGGGCCTGTCGCAGTACGCGCCCAAGTTCATCTCGGCCAAGGCCTCGATCGAGCGCGCCGGCCTGGTGGGCGTGGACCCGAGCCTGCTGTCGGTGCGTGCCGAGGACGTCGAGGTCAACATCAACACCTTCGTGCTGCCCAACGCCGGGCCCGAGGTGAACGCGGCGCTGCAGCTCTTCGGGCCGCCGTCGATCAACTACCAGCTCAGCGACAGCTTCAAGGACTTTACCGAGGACGCCAACGGCAACGGCGTGCTCGACGAGGGCGAGGACCGCAACCAGAACGGCAAGATCGACAAGGCCGGCTTCGCGCTGCCCGCGGGCGGCGACAACATGGTCTTCCTCGACTTCACCGAGGAGATCGTGCAGGCCAAGATCGGCTACGCCGAGATCAACCTTGCGGGCTTCCTGCAGATGTCGGCGTCGATGGCGCTGACCAAGCGCGGCTCGGAAAAGGTGACGCTGTCCAACGGCGAAGAGACCATCGTCACCACGCTGGCCGTGGGCATCAACGACGCCTACGGCTTCATCGGCGTGGGCGGCTACTGGCAGGACAGCAACCACGACGGCCGCATCGACGAGCGCGACACGCCCAACACCTCGGCCGTGGGCCTGGCGGTGCAGAACCTGGACCTGGGCCTGATCGTGGCCAAGGAGCTGGTGGTCGATACCACCGGCGTGGACGTGGGCGTGTACATCGCCGGCCGTGCCACGGTGGACATGATCGGCCTGGTGGGCGTGCCCGGCGTGACGCTGCAGGCCGACAACATCGCGCTGGAAATCAACACCGGCGCGCGCTTCTCGCTCAACGTCGGACAGATCACGCGCGATGCCGCCACCGGCGCAGTGTCTTATGACGCCAACGTTGGCGTCGAGGTCAGCCTGACGACGATCGACTTCTCGCGCAGCACCTGGACCGACTCCAAGGGCGTGGAGCATGCGGGCTACGGCATCGAGACCGGCAACCCCGACGAGCCCATCGTCCTGATCTACCGCGAGCAGTTCCTGCGCGTCTTCGGCGAGGCCGAGCTCAACCTCTTCGACATGGTGTCGATGACGGGCGCGCTGGACTTCCGCTTCAGCGCCAGCGAGGGCCTCACGGCCTTCGCGGACGTGAACGCACGCATCGGCCCCAAGGGCTCGGAGCTGCTGTCCGCGCACGCCACCGGGCTGCTGGTGGTCAATTCCGGCGGCGTCGCGCTGCGCGCCGAGCTCAGCACGGGGCTGGACCTGGGCCCGGTGGCCCAGCTCGATGCGCACTTGGAGCTGACGATGAACACCTTCGGGCGCGACATCGTCTACCAGGTGCCGCAGGTGTTCCGCGACAAGGTCGATTTCGACCGATACACCATCTCCGCCACGCCGCCAGGCAAGCCGGGCTGGACGGGCATGTACGTGGCCCTGGTTGGCCAGGGCGACCTGCGCCTGCTGGGCGGCGCGCTGAGCCTGCAGGGTGAGTTCGGCGTCATCGTCTCCGAGAGCGGCGCCGAGCTGGGCGTGTCCGCCTCGCTGGACCTGCCGCTGCTGGAGCCGCTGGCGGTCACCGGCACGCTGGGCATCGTCAAGGGCGGCGTCTACGGCGCCCTGGAAGTCGGCGGCGTGGGCCCGGATGCGCTGCTGATGGATGCGGCGCTGTTCCAGGTCACCGGCCGCTTCATGCTGCAGTTCAACGGCACCGCCGAGACGCAGCAGGTGCGCGCGATCAACACCTCGTCCGACGGCCCGCCGATCAAGATGGTGGACCTGGCGGCGCATTCGCTGCACATCGCGGGCAACGCCGGCATCAGCATGATGGGCGGCGTGGTCAACATGAGCGGCGCCTTCAACCTGGAGGTCGATCCGACGGGCCTGCTGGCCGAGCTGGACATGACGCTCAAGCTCGGCCCGCTGGGCTCCATGCACGTGCTGGGCGCGGCCCAGTTCAAGGTGCTCGACGGCCAGCCCATCTTCGCCATGGTGGCCGAGGCCGACGTGAGCCTGGGCGTGGACGTGCTGGGCATCCAGGCCAAGGCGCGGCTGGAGATCAACACCAGCAGCACCACGGACTTCAGCGGCTCGATCGGCGGCCGCAGCTACCTGGTCAAGGCCGGGCACACCTTCAACATCGACCTCGACGGCGAGATCAACCTGCTGGGCTTCGGCATCGACTTCCACGGCGGCATGAGCGTTGCCAACTCGGTGTTCCGCCTGGAGTTCGACGCCCAGCTCAACTTCTTCAACTTCATCACCATCGACGTCGGCGGCTTCGTGCAGTCCGACGGCGACTTCCGCATCTACGGCAAGGCCGACTTCCTGGTCGACATGGCGATCCTGAAGCTGCGCGCCGGCGTCTCGCTGGAGCTCAGCAACATCGACGGCCACCAGCTCTTCGCGGCCTCGGCCTACGGCTCGCTGGACGTGTCCATCGACCTGGGCCTGTTCGAGATCAACACCACGCTGGCGGGCTTCAGCGGCACCATCGCGATCACCGACCAGAGCGCCTACCTGGCCGCCAGCGTCACGGTGATGGGCATCACCGCCTCGGGCGACTTCCTCTGGACCTGGGGTCCGAAGCCCATCGTCACGTACCAGATCGGCGACGTGCTGTTCCTGACCATGGGCGACGAGCCCGGCCGTCACGGCGACAGCAGGTTCGACAAGACGGTCAGCGAGACCTACTCGATCAGCCAGGAGCCCGACTCCGATCTGGTGACCGTGAGCTCGATGGGCCAGACCACCAAGCACCACGGCGTGAACCGCATCGTGGCGCGCGGCGGCTCGGGCAACGACTCGATCTACGTCGGCCCCTACGTCACTGCGGTGCTGGACTTCGACGGCGGCGAAGGCAACGACCGCTTCGTCATCCTCGGCGGCAGCGCGGGCAGCGTTGTGCGCGGCGGCAAGGACGACGACGAGTTCGTCGGCGGCTGGAATGACGGCATCACCTACATCGGCGGCGAGGGCGACGACCGTTTCGTGGGCAACGCCGGCGCGGCCGTCATCGACATGGGCGCGGGCCGCAACACCGTGTTCGCCGGCAGTGGCGACGACACTATCGTGGTGTCCGCGGGCGCCATCGACAAGATCGACACCGGCAGCGGCAACAACCTGATCCAGATGGCCGCCGGCGGCTACGCCAAGGTCACCGGTGGCGACGGCTTCGACCGCCTGGTGCTGTCGCCCGTCAACAGCACCGCGGCCACGCCGCTGCAATACAACCGGCACCAGTTCGTGCAGGACCGCACGGTGATCGACTTCACCGACGCGCTGGACCGCATCGAGGTCACCGACCTCGCCGCCACCACGCGCGTGGTCAGCGGCAAGGACGCGACCTGGGGCGCCACTGACTTCGTGCTCGACGCCGCCGGCCTGGTGAACGTGGAGAAGGCCGCCTTCGTCGCTCCCGAGGCGCTGGTGAGCATCCGCGCCCACGGCATCCAGGGCATCTTCAACACGCAGCTGGCCGAGCTGTCGGTGGTCAACACCGGCACCAACCCGGCCTATGCCGACATCGTGGTGCGCGAGCTTGACAGCCTGCACCTGGTGGCCGACGGCCGCGCCAACGGCGGCCTGTATGCCGCCAACGGCCTCATCGACGTCAGGCTGGCGACGGCCGAAGCGCTGCTGTCGCTGGACAGCGGCGTGATCGAGGCCGGCGGCGCCGGCGCCCGCATCACGCTGGTGGCCGATGACATCGACTTCGTCTCCGGCGACAACCGCGTCCGCGGCACCGGGCTGCTGAGCATCACCGCGCTCATCGCCACGCAGCACTACGACATCGGCGCCGCGGCGCAGTCTACCTACGGGCGCGACTACTCGGTGGCGGGCCATACCGGCAAGCTGGAGCTGGGCATGCGCGACCTCTCGGCCCTGGCCGACGGGTTCAGCCGCATCGAGATCGGCCACCGTGCCGCCGCCGGCCAGGCCGACGTGCTGATGTACATCGGCGACGTCGAGGACAAGGTCGTCGGCCTCTTCACGTTCAATGCCAGGTTCAACGACACGGTGGTGCTAAGCGCAGACCACATGACCGTGCTCGGCGACGTGCAGTCCAGCGACACGCTGACGCTGAAGACGCGCCTGCTGGAGGTGCGCAGCAAGAACGTGCAGGACCCCATGGGCGCGCCCGATTCGGGCCTGAGTGCACGCGACCTCGTACTGCAGGTGGACGAGCAGGCCGTGGTTTCGGGCTGGCTCATCGGCGAGCGCTCGGTGCAGCTCGACGTGCTGCACTCCACCGGCGTCAACGGCCTGCTGGACTTCGGTGCCCAGGTCAACAGCCTGCGCGTGGACCGCTCGGCCGACATCCACACCACGGGTGCGGGCAGCGCCGTGCGCATTGCCACCAGCGGCTCCATCTACACCGCCGGCACGCTGTTCGCGCAGGGCGCGGGCTCGCTGCTGCGGCTGCAGGCCGGCACCGGCCTGAGCGTGCTGCAGGGCGCGGTGGTGTGGGTCGGCCAGGACGCCGGCGAGACCGGCGCCCGCATCGAGCTGGCGTCGAGCCAGTGGCTCAACCTGGAATCCGGCTCGGCCATCATGGCCGGCGCCAGGTTCCGCTACGAAGGCAGCAGCCCCATCCCCGAGAAGGGCGCCGAGGGCACGCGCATCGACATCGACACCGCCGGCACGCTCAAGCTCGCCGGCGCGCTGTTGGCCAACGGCGCGCTCAACCTGCACGCCGGGCTCAGCACCGACGTGTCGGCCGACTACTTCGACACGATCTCCGGGCGGACGCTGGCTCAGTCGCTGGACAAGGACGGCTTCGCTGCCCTCACCGCGGCGCTGGACGGGCGCGCCGTTCCCGACGCGCTGCGCGCGCTGCTGGCCTCGCAGGGCCTGGCGCTGGCGGACGGCGCGGCCGTGTCTGCGCTGGCCAACTACCAGCCCTTCGAGTCGCTGTCGCAGGCGGCCAAGGACCAGGTGGCCCTGGCGCTGGGCTACACCGTCCATGCGGACGGCGGCTTCTACAACCCCAATGCGCCCGAGGGCCAGCGCTTCGTCACGACGCTGACCGAGGGCGTGGCCGACTCCACGGGCTATCAGCTCTACACCGGCACGATCTTCTTCAAGGCCGACGCGCCGGCGGGCTCGCAGGTGCTCACCGGCTTCGTGCAGGGCGTGGCGCCGGCCTACACCAACGAGCGCATCGACTGGGCAGCCTGGGGCGTGTCCGCCCCGGCGGCCGGCACCGCCTTTGCGCAGCTCGGCGGCGCGCAGCAGGCGGTGGTGGCCTCCACGCTGGGCTACCAGATCGACTACCGCAACTTCTTGATGGCGTGGACGAAGGACACGCCCAAGCCGAGCGACGACACCACCTACGCCGAGCTCAGCGCGGCACAGAAGGCCGTGGTCAACGCGGCGCTGGGCCTGCAGTCGGCCGGCGCCGCGGCCAAGGCGGCCTACCTGGAAGGCCAGGGCCTCACGCCCGACTACGCCAGCCTGGTGGACTGGAAGGCTGCCGGCGTGGACAAGCCGCGCGCCGATGCCCGCTACGCCGAGCTGAGCACGGCGCAGCGCGGCGCCGTCGATGCGCTGATGCAGTCCGAAGGGCTGCAGCAACGCTTCTTCAACTACAACGCGCCCGCGGGCAAGAAGGCCGTCACCGGCTTCACCCAGGGTGCGGCGGTGGACTACAGCAACGCCGACATCTACTGGGGCGCGGCGGGCGAGCCCGCGGCCGGCGCCAGCTTCGCCAGCCTCACGGCGGCGCAGCAGGCGGTGGTGGCCCATGCGCTGGGCTATGAGGTCTACAGCGGCAAGCACTGGGTCAACCTGAATGCGCCCGAAGGCGTGCAGGTAGTCGAAGGCTTCACGGCCGGCGCGCAGTACGCCATCGACGCCATCGACTGGGGCGGCGTGCCCGCCCCGGCCGCCAGCGCCAGCTTCGAGCAGCTGACGCCGGCGCAGCGCGACGTGGTGGCCCGCGCGCTGGGCTACGCGGTCTATGACCACGAGGTGTTCGTCAACACCGGCGCCGAGGCCGGGCTGCGCGTGGCGCCGGAGCTGGTCGAAGGCGTGCACTACCAGTACGCCGACATCGACTGGGATCAGGGCGGCGTGCCGGCCAAGGGCACCGCCTTTGCCGACCTCACGGCAGCGCAGCAGGACAAGGTGCTGGCCCAGAGCGGCTATCACCGCTTCGGCGGGCTGGTCTACCACGACGCCGAGGCGGCCACTGCCGCCAAGCGCTTCGTGCTGACCTTCGTCGAGGGCCAGGACTACCGCAACGACCAGATCGTCTGGAGCGAGGTGCCCGTGCCCAAGGCCGGCACGCCCTTCAGCGAGCTGACGGCGGCGCAGCAGTTCCGCGTGCTGGACCAGAGCGGCTACGCGCAGTACGGCTCCACCGTCTATTACAAGGCCGATGCCGGCGCCAAGGCGCTGGTCAGCGGTTTCACCGAGGACATCGACTACAGCAACGCCGGCATGAGCTGGGGCGGCACCGGTGGCGCGGTCAACGACCGCTGGGTGCTGGACGACGGCACGCACCGCTACGTGGTGCATGCGGTGGACGAGGACAACGACGGCCGCTTCGACGCCCTGCGCGTGGAGCAGCCGCACGAGCTGCTGGGCCAGCGCGGCGCGGGCTTCCTGCTCACCGGTTCCATCACCAACCTGGGCGACCACCAGAGCTTCAGCGTCACGTCCAAGGACGACGTGATCGTGCGCGGCAAGATCGACCTGCTGGGCGAGGGCAGCAACCTGAGCCTGCAGTCCGACCGCTGGGTCTACTGGGAGGGCGAGGCGCAGGTCAGCGGCGACATCACGCTGCGCGGCGGCGTCACGGCCGCGGGCCTGTTCGCGCAAGACGCAGGCTCGGGCCTGAGCGAGAGCGGCGACAGCAACGCCGCCGGCATGAGCGTGTACCTGCACGCGGCGTCGCAGCTGGTGACCACCGGCGCCGATGCGCGCGTCACCATCGAGGGCGGCGACACCGTGGTGCTCAACGGCCGCGTGGTGGCCGGCGGCACGGTGGGCGCCCACGGCGTGAACTGGAGCGGCGCGGGCGACGCGGCCATCCGCGTCACGGCGGGCGAGCACATCGTCGTGGACACGACGCTCATCGCCTCGCGCGCCGTGGAGCTCACGACGCTGAACGCGGCCACCGGCGACGCGGTGCTGGTGACCACGGCCGGCGCGCTGGTGGCCACGGGCCACAGCGGCGGCGCGGGCGGCGACGTGCGCATCGATGCCGCGGGCCACGTGACCCTGGGCGGCACGCTGCTGTCCGGCGGCGAGTTCGACGGCAGCGGCGCGGTGGCCTGGAGCGGCGAGGATTCGCGCATCGACATCCGCTCGGCAGGCAAGCTCACGCTAGGCACGCTGGCGCAGGCGCTTTCCGGCGAGATGGTCGAGATCGGCGCCACGCTGCGCGCCAGCGAGTCCGTGACCGTGCATGCCGGCCGCGACAGCGGCGGGCTGGGGCTGGACATGCCCGGCGGCGCGGTGATCGCGGTGTCCAACGCCGACGGCCGCATCGAGATCAATGCCGGCGGCGATGCCCAGCTCTACGGCCAGCTGGTGGCCGGCGGCGAGCTGGTCACGCACAAGGATGCCGAGGGCCGCACCCTGGGCAGCACCATCCGCAACTACGGCGGCGACTCCGAGCTGGTGATCGACGCCAGCGGCCAGATCCGCCTGGGTCGCGACCTGATGGCCGGCCGGCTCATCGACGTGCGCGGCGGCCATGGCAGCGGCACGCCCAGCGCGGCCGACCCGTGGGCCGACGAGGGCATCGTCATCGGCGGCTCGGTGCACCTGCGCACCTGGCAGGAAGACAGCACCATCTCCCTCAGCGCCTCGGGCGACCTGTCGGTGCTGGCACCGGCCTGGGCCCAGGAGCTCTCGGCCGAAGGCTTCGCCGAGCTGGCCAGCGGCCGCCTCGGCGGCGACGTGAGCCTGCGCATCACCATCGACATCGGCACGGCGCTGGCCAGCGCCGTGGTCACGCTGCGCGCGTTCGACACGCAGGACAACACCGGCATCGCCGACCTGCGCGACGACCTGCAGCGCGCCATCGAGGCCGCCGACTTCGCGCTCACCGACCGCAACACCGGCGCGGCACTGCCGGGCACGGTGCGCCTGAGCGGCGCCGACAAGGCCGAGCACGCCTTCAACGTGCGGCTCGACGACGGCCACCTGCAGTTCACCAGCCAGCGCCAGTTCACGCTGGAGGCGGTGGACGGCAGCGCCTCGGCGCGCCTGGGCCTGACGCAGCTTGACACCGGCGCAGCCACCTCGGGCCGGGGCTATGCCATCGACGCCGCCGCGCGCGGCTCGGTGGTCAGCCTGGGCCGGGCCGACGCGCCCGGCGGCGCCATCACCATCCAGGGATGGATCCGCGGCCACGACGCCATCGACCTCCACGCCGGCACCACGGCGCTGGGCAACCAGGCCGTGACGCTGACGGAAACCGGCCTGCTGGAGACGCTCTCGGGCGGCATGGTGCTCAACCCGGTCGGCGAAACCACGCTGCTGGGCAGCCTGGTGGCGCGCGGCACCAACGCCGACATCGTCATCAACGCGGGCTCCACGCTGCACCTCAAGGGCGACCTGACGGCGCAGCGCGACATCCTCATCACGGCCGGCTCGGCCTCGGACCGCGGCGCGGCCAGCATCCAGACCTACGCCTCCAGCCAGTTCAACACGCTGGAGACGGGCGGCCGCATCGTCCTCACCGGCCTCAACGACGTCATCGTCAACAGCGCCATCGGCGAGAGCAGCCCGGGCCTGGGCCTGCTGCAGCTGTCCTCCACGGCCGGCAGCGTGATCCTGTCCAAGGAAGGCGGCCGCCTGGCCACCGGTGGTCAGCTCGTGATCAGCGGGCGCGACATCGACCTCGGCGGCGTCATCCGCAGCACGCTGGCCACGGCATCCGCCACGGACAACGAGATCAGCCTCACGGCCACGGGCGACATCCGCCTGCACGGCGACCTGCAGCTCGCGGGCTCGCTGCTGGCCAGGGCCGGCGACGACATCGAGATCTACGACACCCGGCTGCTGTCGCAGGCCGGCCAGTCGCTGCGCTTCGAGGCCACGGACAGCCTGTCCGTCGGCTCCGTGGGCGCGCATGCCGGTGCGGTGGTCCTGGCGGCCGACCGCGTGCTGGAACTCAAGGCCGGCGGCCTGATGACGCTGGCGTCCGACGCGCAACTGCTGACCGCGGCCGACGACAGCCGCCTGACGCTGCGCGCCGGCACCCTCGTGTCGGCGGCCGACGTGGCCGCGGGCGCGGCCTTTGTGGCCGAGAGCGGCAGCAGTCCGGCGGGCACGGCATGGACCGGCCAGCGCGCGCTGCTGGACATCGCGGTCGACCGCGCCGTCACGCTGGGCAACGCCACGCGCGGCGGCAACCTACTGGCCACGGGCGAGATCAAGCTGCGCGCAGGCAGCGACGCGCAGGGCCTGGGCCTCACGCTGGCCGCGGGCGGCGCCATCGCGGTGGACACCACCGGCGGCGGCCGCTGGGCCGGCACGGCGGTGCAGGGCCAGCTTGGCCTCACCACCGAGGGCGACATGCGCCTGCTCGGCCATGTCAGCGCGCTGCACGCTGGTGCCGATGTCACGCTGACTTCGCTGTCGCAGGTCATGGTGGACGGCCTGGTGGAAGCCGAGGACCAGCTGCGCATCAGCGGCGGCACCGACGGCAGCCGCATCGGCGTGCTCGTCAACACGCTGGTGCTCGACGGCGCCAACCGTTACCAGTCCGGCGGCACGCTGGACACCGCCACTGGCGGCAGCATCGTCATCACCTCGGTGGACAGCGTGTCCATCCAGGGCGTGGTGGGCCAGCGCTCGCTGGGCGAGGGCAAGGTGCATCTGGTGGACATCACGTCCACTGCCGGCGACGTCACCATCCTGCGCAACGTCGAAGTGCGCGACGACGTGAGCATCGTCGGCCGCAACGTCAACGTGCTGGCGGGCAGCCATGTCTACGGCCTGGGCGAGGGTTCTTCCGTCTTCCTGCAGGCGAAGGTGAAGCTCACGGTGTCGGCGGCCGAGAACACCCCCGCCGGCGCGCTGGACCCGGCCATCGTGCAGGCCGACCGCCTGGTGCACCTGACGGCGCCGCAGATGGTGGTCAACGGCCGCGTCGCCGCGGGCCTGGAAGGCAAGGGCGCGGCCGACGGCCGCGTGCTCTTCAACTCCGGCGGCGACCTGAGCATCGCCGGCTTCGTGAGCTCCAACGACCGCATCGACCTCAACGCCGGCGTCGACATGGGCTGGTCGCGCGCGCAACTCGAAGGCGCGATCACGCGCGCCGAGCTGGTGGGCGGCGGTATCACGGTGCACGGCCAGGGGCTGGTCACCGCGGCCGGTGCCATCGCCCTGCGCGCTGGCGGCAGCGTGGTGCTGGACGCCGACCCCGTGGTGGGCACGCCCACTACCTTCGAGGTGCCGGTGTACACGACCACCACCACCACCGAGCAGGTCGTCATCGGCTACCAGCAGGTGGCCGCGGGCGTGGTGGACGTGCAGGAGATGCAGTACACCACCACCCAGATCACGGAGCAGGTGGGCACCGAGCAGGTCAAGGTCGGCTCGCTCTACCACACGATGGACGTGACGCTGGAGCAGATTGGCTACTACAACCCGAACGCGCCGGAGGGCGCCAAGTTCCGCGAGATCCTGATCGAGGGCCTGGACTACCACAACAGCCGCATCAACTGGGACAACAACGGCACCGAGGGCGTGCCGGCCGTGCACATCACGGCGGTGCCAGACTTCGCGCCGGACAAGGCCAACAAGGACCTGTACCTGGACTTCACGGCGCTCAACGACACACAGCGCCAGGCGGTGCTCAACAACACCGGCTACATGCCGCTGTACCGCTTCGCCTACAGCAACGCCAAGACCCAGTCGACCGTGGCGGGCGAGGCCAAGACCACCGACTGGACGCCGGAGTGGGCCGGCAACGAGGAGAAGGTCTACTACGTGCCGGTGGCGAACTGGAAGGACAAGTACGTCCTGATGCCCACCGGCGCGCAGCAGGACATCCTCAGCGTCGCAACCAACGGCGCGGCGCAGTACCTCAAGGGCGACGCCACCGCCGACGGCAACAACGACAACAACTGGCAGGTGGGCAGCGCCGGCGCCAAGGGCGAGCTGGTCGGTACCTACAAGGACCAGTCCCGCGTCTGGTACGAGCAGAAGCACTCCGACTACTACTTCCCCAGGGACGGCTACCCCAGCAGCAGCTGGGAGCTGCTGCACTCGCCGGTGGAGGACGGCCGCGGTACCTGGACTGTCCACTATCAGTCCACCACCGGCGACCGCATCTTCAACATTGCCGGCCGCAACGCCAACAACGTGCTCGACCGCGACCCGAACTGGGTGTGGGAGCAGACCGGCTACGAGTACGCCTACGCCAAGGACGTGGACGCATACCACGCCGAGCGGCTGGTGTCGGCACTGGCCAAGTTCCAGGGCTCCCGCTCCACCGACCACCTGTACGCCTTCACGACCTACGTCGACACCCTGGCCAGCGACACGCTGAAGCTGGACCTGGTGTCCTCCAGCAGCCACAAGGCCTGGGCCTTCAGCTTCCAGGGCTGGTCGAAGTGGACCGACCTAGTCAACCACTGGGTGGACAACGACGACGGCAGCGGCTGGCCCGATTGGAGCGACGAGGACGAGGTGCCCACGTTCGGCATGTCGCTGCTCTACAAGGAAGGCCAGGAGTTCAACAGCAACCTCATCGACATCCTGAGGATCGTGGGTGGCGGCGAGGACGCCGAGGACTTCGCTCCCTTCACCACGGTCTTCAACGACGCCAACTACAACCGCTGGAAGCAAACATTCCCGTGGATGCAGGGCAAGGTGGAGTACCACGACGGCTCCGGCGACGATCTCTTCATCCAGGTGCAGGGGCGCGCCAAGTCGCCGGTGCTCTCGATCAGCGAGACCTTCCACGACTACACCTACGACTGGACCTCGCTGGACCACGAGATCCGTGACCAGCGCGTCAAGTACAGCTACGCGCTCAAGACCAACGCCCAGGACGTGTACGACGACCGGGCGGTCTTCCAGACCGTGGTCAAGGAGGTGCAGACGCCCGTCACCAACCAGGTGACGGTGTGGAAGACGGTGCCGATCATGGGCACCCGCACCGTGCTGGGCACCGAGCTGAGCTGGGAGAACGCGCCCTCGCAGACCTACGGTGCCGCCGGCACCTCCATCGCCGGCGCGAGCATCAGCATCGACGCCGGCGGCGAGGTCAAGCTCAGCGGTCGCATGGAGGCCATCGGCCGCGCAGCGGACTCGGCGGCCGGCGTCTCCGCGATCGAGTCGTCCATCGACATCGACGCCGGCGACCTGCTGCGCCTGGAAGGCCGCAGCATCGACGGCCGGCAGATCGGCACGCAGCTCAGCGCCGAGCACATCGCGCTGCACAGCGACACCACGCTGCAGCTGGGCGACTCGGCGCTGCTGAGCGTCACCGGCGCGCAGGGCACGGTGACGCTGGACGCCGGTGCCGACGCCTACATAGGCGGCCACATCGCCGCGTCCGCGCAGGACGGCGCCAGCCTGCTGTCCGTGGTCGTCACCGCGGCCCGGGACGTCGAGCTCAGCGGCAGCATCACCGCGGGCACCATCACCGTGCGCGCCGGTGCGGACGACGTGGGCTTCGGCCACATCACGGGCGACGCGCAGGCGCGCCTGACTGCCACCGCCGCGCACCGCGCCGGCGGCGCCGAGCTGGTGCTGAGCACCGGCCTGCATGGCGGCAACCTGGTGCTGGAGGACAGCACCCTGTCCGCGCTGGGCGAGGGCGGCACCGTGTCGCTGCTGGCCGAGAGCGGCCGCATCACGCAGGTGCAGCAACAGGTCACGGTGGACGTCACCGACGCGGACGGCCACACCCAGGCCGTGACGCAGCTCGTGACCAGCGGCCGCATCGTCGCCAGCGCGCTGCACGCGCAGGCCGAGACCGGCCTGACGCTGGGCACCGACGTGGACACGGTGGACCTGCGCCTGAGCGGCGCCGGTGCCATCGCGCTGCAAAACCAGGGCGACCTGACGCTGGCGCAGGTGAGCGCGGCCGACGGCTCCATCGCCATCGAAACCACCGGCCGCCTGGTGGCCGCGCAGGTGCATGCGCTGGGCAGCAGCGAGCGCAACGACATCTCGCTGTCTGCTGGCAGCACCGCCGCCGACGCGCTGGTGCTGGGGCTGGTGGACACGCCCGCGCGCGGCGACCTGACGCTGCGCTCCTGGGGCGGCATTGTCATGCAGCCCGGCATGGCCGAGGCGCTGCTGACGGCCGACGTGCTCAGCATCGAGGCCCGAGGCGGCGTGCAGCTGCGCACGCAGGTCAACACGCTGCTGGGCGGCACCACGCATGCCGGCGACGTGAGCGTGGTCCAGGGCAACCGCAGCCTGAGCGTGGGCCTGTCCAGGGATGACGCCTTCGGCGTCAACGACGGCGGCTTCGTGCTCGATGCCGCGGGCGACGTGCGCCTGGGCGGCCTGGTGCTGGCCAGCAACAAGGCCGGCCAGGACATCCGCGTCACGGCTGGCGGCGACATCCGCGCTGAGTGGGCCTCGGCCGGCATTTACCTGGCCGATGCGGCGGACGCCCCCGTGGTGGACGGCGCCAAGGCCACGGTCGTGTCCTCGGCCGGCGACATCACGCTGACGGCCGGCGGCCGCATCCTCCAAGGCGTGGCCGAGGCCGGCGTGGACCTGGTGGCCAATGTGCTGACGCTGCGCGCCCAGGCGGGCATCGGCAGCCTGCAGATCGCCGTCAACACGCTGGACGCCGTGACGGCCGATGGCGACATCGTGCTGCAGGACTTCGACGGCGCGCTGGAAAAGAGCACCGGCCTGAACGTGCTGCAGGCACTCAGCCGCCTGGACGTCGGCACCGATGCCGGCTTTGCCGACGACGGCCGCACCACCGTGTCGCTGGACGCGCAGCACGAGCTGCGCGTGGGCGCGCACAGCCACGTGCGCGGCAACACCGTGCGCCTGTCCAGCTCGCTGGACAGCGTGCGCGTGGCCGCGCCCGCCAGCGGCGACATCATCGAGTACAGCCGCGGCGTGGCCTTCATCGCCGCCGGCACGGTGGACCTGTACCGCTTCTTCAACGCGCCGCAGCTCATGGAGTACCGCGCGGGCGACCACTTCCTCTTCGGCGCAACGGAAGCCACGCGCACCCGGCTGCTGCCCAACGAGATCGCCTCCGACACGCTGATCCTGGAGACCGGCGGCACGCTGAGCATCACGGGCAAGCTCTCGGCCTCCAAGCGGCTGGAGCTCATTGCCGGCGAGGACGTGCTTATCAGCGGCACCATCGCCGCGCTGCCCTCCGATGCCGACGGCAAGATCGACACCTTCGCCGTGACGGCGCGCGGCGACCACTCGGTCACGCGCACGACCTGGGACACCGCCAGCGCCAGCTACGTCACCCGCGCCGGCCAGGACAGCGGCTTCATCAGCATCCGCACCGACCGCCTGCCGGCCACCCACTTCGAGCTGCGCGCGCGCAACGACATCAGCGTCGAGCTGCAGTCCGACCTGCTGCTCAGCGGCTACGTGGGCGGCGTGCAGGGCTACGACCCGGCGCGCAACGTGACGCTGGACATCCGCGGCACGCTCACCGTGCAGGGCGGCATCGTCAGCGCCGACGCGGCGCGTGGCGGCGACATCGTGCTCAAGGCGACGGCCATCAGCGCCGACGGCGCCTCGGTGTTCATCGGCGACCACCTCGACGTGACGGCGCGCAACGGCGTGCAGCTCAACACGCTGGTCAACAGCATCAGTGTGGTCTCCAGCGTCAAGGGCGACATCTCGATCAACGAGGCGACCGCGCTGGTGGTCAACAGCATCACGGCGCAGGACGGCCGCATCAGCATCCAGGCCGGTGGCAACCTCTGGCTGGACACGGTGCGCAACATCGCCGACGGCAGCGACATCGTCATCAAGTCGGCCGCCGACATCTACGTCGACAACGTCGAGGCCGCCTTCGACAGCGGCGCGCAGAAGAAGAGCGGCAGCGTCACGGTGGACGCCAAGGGCCGCGTGCGCGAGTGGACGGCCGACAGCCATGCCGATCAGACGGTGGCCGACCTCTACGGCTACACCGTGACCGTCAACGAGGGCGACCACAACCCGAACAAGCCGCTGTGGCTGAGCGATCCCACCAAGGCTGGCAGCGGCGACGAGGTGGAGGTGCGCTTCACGGTGGAGGGCACGAAGGGCCTGGTCACCGGCGACACGACGGTGACGCAGCTGGGCCTGTTCGCCACTGCCGGCAACGTCCAGAGCGCCCTCGTGGCGCTCCAGGCCGCGCCTGCGGCAGCGGCGGTCCAGAAGGACTGGATCAGCTTCGGCAGCGTGGGCGGCGACCTGCGCTACACCGTGACCCTGGACGGCACCGCCTACACGGTGATGCCGGGCTACGTGGTCGACGGCAACGTGGTGAGCGCGGACTGGAGCTCGGTGCTGGGCGCGCTCAAGTCCAAGCTGGAGGCTTCGGGCAAGGTCAGCGTGGCGGTCATGGCGGACCTGCACCAGCTCCGCCTCAGCGGCCTGGTGGCCGGCGTGGGCTACACGCTGGGCGAGCTGCGCGTGGAGCAGGTGCAGGCCGGCGGCGACATCGACGGCGGCGTGGTGCAGGACGGCAGCTCGCCTTACCAGAGCGCGGGCAGCAGCGCGGCGCAGGTCTCGGACTTCGCCTTCAAGAGCGACACGGTGGTGGCGGGCAACGAGTTCACGGTGTTCGTGAACGGCCACGCCTACCGCGCCAGTGCCGGCGACTCGAACCTGCTGTACGTCAGCGGCGCGGACGGGCTGTCGCTGTCGCTGTCCGCCGAAGTGCCGGCGGTGGCGCTGGCGGCCTCGGCCGTCAGTGCCGCAGGCACGGGCGCGGCCGATGCGCGCAGCATCGACCTCGCGGGCCTGGGCGTGCATGCCGGGGCCACGATCAGCCTGCAGATCGGGTCCAAGACCTTCAGCCACGTGGGGGCCGCGGGCGAGGATCTCGCGGCCGTCAACGCCGCGCTGGCACTCCTGATCGATGCCGACGACGACCTCGCGGCCACGGTCACGGATGGCAAGGTGGTGGTCTCCTCCGGCGCCGGCCTGGCCGGGATCTCCGGCGGTGCCAGCGCCGTGGCGGTGTCCACCGGCACGGCGCGCGCGGATGCCACCGGCGATGCCGGGCAGATGCTTGACTTCGGCCG
This sequence comes from Azohydromonas australica DSM 1124, assembly GCF_000430725.1. Classification (GTDB taxonomy): domain Bacteria; phylum Pseudomonadota; class Gammaproteobacteria; order Burkholderiales; family Burkholderiaceae_C; genus Azohydromonas; species Azohydromonas australica. The sequence goes on along the minus strand of NZ_KE387203.1, from coordinate 608,184 downwards.
CACCGCGCTCGTTGCCGGTGCAACCTACACCGTGAAGGTGGGGGCCGGCAGCTACAGCACCAGCGCCGCCGACGGCGAGACGCTGGAGGACGTCCTGCAGCGTCTGGCGACGCTGATCGAGGACGACCCGGACACCGACTACCAGTCGCATGCGCGCAGCGCCACTGTGGGCGCCACGCTGGCGCAGGTGATGGCCGAGCTGGCCCAGCGCATCGAGGACGGCGAGCCGTTGCAAGGCTCGGTCGATGCCAACGGCGTGCTCAAGCTGGAGGCCAACGTTGCCAACGTGGCCTTTACCGTCTCGGCCCTGGGCGTCGCGCCGCAAGGCACGGTGCTCGACGACGGGCGCGTGCCCACCGTGGCTGCGGCCGACGGTGTGGCGCAGGAATCGGTGCTGCGCTTCAGCGACGACGTGGCGCTGCCCGACGGCGCCGTGGTCGTCGTGTTCGTCAACGGCAAGAACTACGTCGCCCAGATCTCCAACGGTGGCGGCCTGGACTCGGCGCTGGCGAAGCTCAAGGCCGACTTCGACGCAGCCAACAGCCCGGTGACGGCCACCGTGAGCGGCCATACCTTGACGCTGGTGGCGCGCGTGGCCAACCAGGCCTTCGGCGTCAACGCCGTGAGCGTGATGCTGCCGAATGCGGTGGAGGACGACGGTACCAAGCCCACCACGGCGGCTGGCACGGTGCGCTCGCAGATCACCGACGTGCAGTTCGGCGCGACGCTGGTGGAAGGCAACGTCTACAGCCTGACGCTGGACGGCCACACCTACACCAGCACCGCCGGCGCGGCGCCCACCTGGGCCGCGGTGCTGGCCGATCTGGAATCGCAGATCGAGGCCGGCAGCGACATCGCGGTGACGGTGGACGCGGACAACCACACGCTGCGGCTGACGCATAGCCAGAGCAACACCGCCTTCACCGTGGCCGACGTGTCCGCGGTGCAGCCCGAGCGCGTGACCATGCAGTTCGGTGCGGCCACCGCCACGCCGCAGCAGGCGGTGACGGCGGCCACCGCCCAGGTCACGGCACTGAGCTTCGCCGCGGCCGGCGGCGCGGGTGTCGAGTACACCGTGCGCGTCGACGGCAAGGTCTACAGCGTCACCTCGGCCGCGGGCCAGTCGCTGGACGCGATCCTGGGCGCGCTGGAGGCGAAGATCGACGCCGACGCCACCAGCGCGGTCAGCGCGTCGGTGCACGCCGGCCAGCTGCTGCTGACGGCCAAGGCGGCCAACACCGCCTTCACGGCCAGCGGCATGGCGCAGGACGCGGCCACCTCCAACCCGCGCCCGATCACGGGCGACTACGTGCTCATCGTGCCCGACCGCACGCCGGGCAGCTTCGGCATGTCCGCCACCGGCAGCCTGACTGTGGTGAACCTGCCCACGCATGACGGCGAGGGCATCACGCTGGGTGCCGGCAAGGACCTGGTGGTGGTGTCGGCCATCGACGTCGGCAGCAGCGGCGTGGTCAAGCTCACGGCGGGCCTGGGCCTGACGCTGGGCGGCAAGGTCACCGCCGGCATGCTCACGGTGAGCGCGGGCGACAACCTGACCATCACTTCGGAGGTGGGCACGCTGCAGGTGACGATGACCGCCAGCGGCGACCTGACGGTCACGCAGACCGGCAACCTGCTGGTCAGCGGCATCGAGATGAAGGGCGGCAACCTGACGCTGATCACCGATGGCGCCTTGAGCATCGAAAGCATCACCGGCACCGCCGGCAACGTGACGCTGGTGGCCGACGGCGACATCCGCGTGGGCAGCCTGGCCAACTCGGCGGTGCTGAGCGTGCGCTCGGCCCACGGCGCGGTCACGCTGGGCAGCGCCGGCGCGAGCGTGGAAGCTGACCGGCTGGACGTCTTCGCGCAGGGCGCGATCACGGTCTTCGAGCGCGACGCCGTGCGCATCGACCGCCTGGCCTCGGCCAGCGGCGCCGCGGTGAGCGTCACCGCCGGCGGCAGCATCGAGCTGCTGGGCGCGGTGGCCGCCAGCGGCAGCGCCGGCATCACGCTGACCGCCACCCAGGGCTCCATCAGCGTCTCGGCCGCGCTCTCCAGCGCTGGCGGCGACGTGCGCCTGGAGGCCGAGGGCGGCCTTGACCTGGGCGAGGCGGCCGACATCACCAGCGCCACCGGGCGCGTGGCCCTGGCCGCGCTCCACGGCACGCTGACCATGGACGCCGACACTGTGATCGACGCCGGCAGCGGCCAGATCACGCTGGCCGCCGGCGGCGACCTGCGCCTGGGCCAGCTGCGCAGCAGCGGCAGCGCGGACCTGGTCATCACGGCCGGCGGTGCGATCATCGACGGCGGCGACAACGCCACCGACATCGTCGCGGCCAACGCGCGCCTGGTGCTGTCCGCGCACGACGGCATCGGCACCAGCTCCGCGCAGGGCGCGGCGGGCACGCTCGAAACGCAAGTGGCGTCGCTGAGCGTGACGCTCACCGGCGCGGGCGGCCTGGCGATCGAGGAGGCCGACGCGCTGTCCATCGAGCGCATCGAGGTCCAGGGCGGCGGCGGCGTGATGCTGTCCACCGTGCACGGGGCGATCACGCTGGAGTCCGGCGGCATCGCCACCACCAGCGGCAGCGTGGCGCTGTACGCCGGCTCGGCCGGCGTGCATCTGGACGGCCACATCACGACCGGCGGCGGCGCGGTGAGCATCACCGCCGAGGCGGGCAACCTGGTGCTTGACGCCGGCATCCGCGTGGCGGGCAGCGGCGACATCGCGCTGCGCGCCGTGCAGGGCTCGATCCTCACCGGCGCCGATGCCGCGCAGTGGCTGCGCGATGCCGGCTCGGTCAGCGGCTTCGACGCCGATGCCGACTGGGCGCTGCAGCACGGCCGCTTCGACGTCGATGCCGCCACCGGCCGCGTCACGGCCGCGCGGCTGAGCGCCGACGAGGCGCGCGTGCACGGGCTGGAAAACGGCCAGGTGCTGCGCGCCGCGGGCGGGGCCTACCTGCAGACCGGCGGCACGCTGACGCTGACGGCGCTGCACGAGATCGGCCAGAGCGTGGACGGCTTCGGCTTCAGCCCGCTGGCCGTGTTCGTGGACGCGAACAAGGTCGTGGCCACCAGCAGCGAGCGCGAGAACGTCTCCATCGTGGCGACGCGCGCGGTCGAGGTCGGCAACACCGAGACCTCCTCCAACGGCTCGCGCGGCGGCTACACCAGCGTGCTCAACCTCAGCGGCGCGCAGACGCTGGCGGGCAACGTGGACGCCAGCGGCCAGGACATCGTCATCGCCGCCGACGACCTCCAGATCTCGGGCGTGGTGCGCAGCGCCGGGGCCCAGCTCAGCATCACGCCGCTGGACCCGACCCGCACCATCGTGCTGGGCGACGGTGCGGCGGGCGAGGGCGTGCTGCGCCTGGACGACAACGAGATCGCCCGGCTTCAGGACGGCTTCCGCCAGATCGTGATCGGCATGGACGGCGCGGGCAACCGCATCGTGCTGTCCACCTCCAGCGGCGACGGCATCGTCTTCAAGGACAACCTGGCGCTGTATTCCAACGGCGCGGGCGGCGAGATCTTCATCGACTCCCGCCTGAGCGCACCCGACATCGCCATCTTCGGCTCGGGCCACACCACCCACATCAACGCCGACCAGTTCGCTTCCGCGGGCAACTACCTGCTGGCCGACTCGGCGCGCATTACCGGCGCGCACACCATCACGGCCGCGGGCAACATCACCCTGGGCCTGCCTGACCGCGACTTGCCGGCGGGCGAGAAGAACTTCGTCGGCGGCGACCCCGCGACGGCCTCGGGCGATATGCTGACCCTCCATGCAGGCGGCAGCGTCACCTTCAACGGCGTGGTCGCGGCCGGGGAGAAGGAGGGCCCGGACAGCGGCAGCACCGACCTGCTCAACGGCATCACGGTGGCGCAGGCCATGGACGTGGTGTTCGAGAAGCGGGTCAGCATGGCCGGCGACCTGCGCATCAACGCCACGGGCAACGTGACCTTCAAGGGCGCGATCACGCTCTCGGGCGGCGGCGCGGACCTGGTCATCGGCGCGGAGAGCGCCGGCACGCCGGCCACGGCGCATGACGTGGTGTTCGAGGAGGCCGTCACCATCGACGGCAACCTGATCATCAACGCCACCGGCAACGTCATCTTCAAGAAGGGGGTGACGATCACCAACGGCGGCGACCTGATCGTGCGCGGCGCGTCGCAGCTGTTCTTCGTGGCCGGCTCCAGCGTGACGCTCAGCGGCACGGCGGGCGACGGCACGGCCGGCGACGCGTGGCTGCAGGCCGACGAGATCGACCTGAGCATGAGCGAGTCGATGTTCCGGGGCCAGGGCATGGTCACGCTGCTGCCGACCACGGTGTCGCTGCAGATGGCACTGGGCTCGCCGGAGCAGGCCGATACCGAGAACGTGCTCAACCTGGAGACGCAGGAGTTGCGCAGCTTCGCCGACGGCTTCAGCAGCTTCGTGATCGGGCATGGCAGCGCCGGCGTGGCGGCTGCCGGTACCGGCAACGTGCTGATCGGCGCCAACGCCACCGGCGCGCTGTGGCGCGACGACGTCACGGTCTACGGCGGCACGATCACGGTGGCGGACTTCGACAACGCCAACACCGTGCTGCGCCTGAGCGCGGGCGAGACCCTCACGCTGGTGGCGCAGCACAACATCCAGATCTACAACGAGATCGAGGCTGCCGCCATCACGCTGGTGTCCGAGCACGGCAAGGTCAGCCAGGTGAATGCCGAGTTCGACGCCGACGGGCGCAGCGCAGAGGCGCTGCGCACGCTGGCGCTGACGGTGCGTGCCGAGAATGGCGTAGCGCTGGGCTCGGTGGAAACCGCGATGCTGGACGTGAGCAACAGCGGCGACGGCGATATCGCCGTGGTGCTCAACGCGGCGCGCACCACGTCCATGTTCAGCAGTGGCCAGATCACGGGCGACGTGTCGGTGCTGCGGCTGGAGCAGGGCGCGGTGGGCAGCAGCGGCGGCATCAGCCTGCTGGCCAAGAGCGGCAGCATCACGGTGGCGGCCGGCGGCCAGGGGGTGTTCACCCACGGCACGGGCGCGATCGCGTTGCAGGCGCAGGGCAGCGGCGAGGACATCGTGCTGCAGCAGTCCGTCACAGCCACCAGCGGCGGCATCACGCTGACCGCGGCCGACGAGATCACCATGGCCTCCAGCGGCGTGAGCGTGAGCGCCACGGGCGCCGGCGGCCACGCCGTGCTGACGGCGCAGGGCAACGTGACGCTGGGCCTGGTGGACGTGCACGGCGCGCTGGCCATCACCAGCACGGGCGGTGCGATCGTGGACGGGTTGGAAGGGCACGGCATCAACCTGCGCGCGGCCTCGGCCGCGCTCAAGGCGGCCACCGGCATCGGCGCGGCCGAGCCGGCCAGCGGCAGCACGGGCGGCAGCCTGCGCACCGAGCTGGGCAGCCTGGCGGCCGACAACAGCGGCAACGGCGGCCTGTTCGTGATCGAGAAGGACAGCCTGACGCTCAACGCCACGACGCTGGCCGGCGTTGGTGCCGGCGCCGGGGCGCTGTCGCTGACGCTGCTCGCGGGCGACCTGCAAGTCGCCGGCGCGGTCAAGAGCACGGCGACCGGCACGGACAGCGGGCACATCCTGCTGTCCGCGCAGCAGGGTAGCGTGACGCTGGCGGCCAACCTCGTGTCCGGCAGCGGCAGCATCAGCGTGCTGGCCCAGGACGCCCTGCGCATCGGCGCGGCCTCGTCGGCTCGCGTGCAGACGCAGGCGGCGGGCCAGACGGTGGAATTGCAGGCCGGCGGCGCGCTCACGATGGGTGCCAACGGCAGCGTGTTCACCAACAACGGCGCGCAGCGCCTGGCGGCCGGCACCGACGTGGTGCTGGGCTCGCTCGATGCCGGCGCCAGCCCGTTGGGCGGCACGGTCAGCGTGTCGGCTGGCGGCTCGATCCTCGACGGCAATGACGGCGCCTCGGCCCTGGTCAACGTCAAGGCGAGCAACCTGCGTCTGCAGGCCGGCGGCAGCGTGGGCACTGCGGCCAACGCCATCGAGACGAGCATCGGCAAGCTCAGCGCGGCCGTGGGCGGCAGCCTGTTCGTGAGCGAGGCCAACGGCCTGGAGATCGCAGGCGTGCAGTCCAGCGTCAACCGCATCGGCACCAGCGGCCGCATTGCGGGCAACACGGCCGACACGGCCCTGCTGGGCCTGAGCGCGGGCGGCGACATCGTCATTACCAACGGCACGACGCACGACGGCGCGCTGGTGGTGAGCGAGGCCGTGACGGTGACGGGCAGCAGCAACGTGCGCCTGGAAGCGGGCCGCGTATCGGCCTCGGCGCCGGGCAGCCTGGCGCTCAACGCCGCCATCGGCGCGGCTTCCGGCTCCGTGACGCTGCTGGCGCAGGGTGCGATCACGCAGTCCGCGTCGGGCGACATCACGATCCGCGGCAGCGGCACGGTGGACGTGCAGTCCTTCACCGGGGCCATCGCCATGGCCGACGGCGCGGTGGCGCAGACGGCGGGCGGCAACGTGCGCTACGCGGCGGCCACGACGCTGACGCTGGGCCAGATCGACGCCGGTATGGGCAGCGTGAGCCTGGTGGCGGGTGGAGCGATCCTGGACAACGCCACGGAAGCCGTGGCGGGCACGGTGGACGTGCGCGCGGGCGAACTGCGCCTGAGCGCGGGCGGCTCCATCGGCGACGGCGGCAACGCCATCGAAACCGAGGTTGGCACGCTCAGCGTGCGCGCCGCAGGCAGCGTGTTCCTGAACGAGCGCGACGGCCTGCTGATCGGCAGCACGGCGGCCATCGGCGTGAACCGCGTGGGCAGTGTGCCGCGGTTGGACGCGGACGCGGCGCAGTCGGGCATCAGCACCACGGCCGTCAATGGTGCGGTGGTGGTGCAGGCCGGTGGTGCGCTGACGGTCCACCAAGCGGTGTCGGCCCACGGCAGCGGCAACGTGCTACTGCAGGCGCAGGGCGGCGCGCTGGCGCTGGAGGCGGCAGTTTCCAGCGGCACGGGCCATGTCAGCCTGCTGGCCTCAGGCGACATCACGATGGCGGCGGCGGGCGACATCACGACTGGCGGTGCCGGCACGGTGGATATGCAGGCCGGCGGCGCGGTGGCGATGGCGATCGACAACGGCAGCGACGAGGCCGTGATCACGTCCGGGCGCGACGTGCGCGTGTGGGCGCAGGGCGGGGATCTGACGGTGGGCCGCATCGTGGCCGGCGCGGATGACGCCGGTGGCGCGACGGTGGCGTTGATCGCCAGCGGCCGCATCGTGGATGGCGACGCGGGCAACGACGTAACGGCGGGCGCGCTGTGGCTGTCGGCGAGCACGGGCATCGGCAGCGGTGCCGACGCGCTGGAGACGGCCGTGTTCAAGCTGGCGCTGGGCGCCGGCGCGGGCGGGGCCTTCATCAGCGAGGCCAGCGGCGTGACGGTGGATGCGGTGAGCGCCAGCGTGCAGCGCGTGGGCGCGGACGCGGGCGTGACGGCCGGCACGGCTGGCGGCGAGGACCTGCGCAGCGGCGGCACGCTGGTGCTGGATGTGCTGGCTGGCGACCTGGTCGTCAACGGCGGCACGGCCACGGCCGGCGCCGGTGCGGTGGCCGCGGGCACCGTGCGCCTGCAGGCGCAGACCGGTGCCGTGACCTTCAACGCCTCGATGGAAGCCGGCACCGCGCTGACGGTGCTGGCCCACGGGGCTATCACGCAGACAGCGGCGGGCGACTTCGCTGCCGGCGGCACGGTGGACGTGCAATCCTTCGCTGGTGCCATCACCATGGGCGACGGCGCACTGGCACACACCGCCGGGGGCAACGTCCGCTATGCGGCGGCCATGACGCTGACGCTGGGTGAAATCGACGCCGGCGCGGGCCGCGTGAGCTTGATCGCCGGCGGCTCGATCCTGGACAACGCGTCTGAAGCGGTGCCCGGCACGGTGGACGTGCAGGCCGCCGAGTTGCGGCTGCAGGCCGGTGGCTCCATCGGCGCGGCTGGCCATGCGATCGAGACCGCGGTCGGCACGCTGAGCGTGCGTGCCATTGGTGACCTGTTCGTGAGCGAGCGCGATGCGCTGGCGATCGACACCACGGCCGCCATCGGCGTGGATCGCGTCGGCAGCGACGGCATGGCCGTGGCGCTGGACGCGGACGCGGCGCAGTCGGATCTGCGCACGGGCGGCGCTCTGGCGCTGACCACGCAAGCCGGCGCGCTGGTGCTCAACGGCGGCAGCGACGGCGACCAGCGGGCCGTGGACGCCGGCGGCAGCGTGCTGCTGCAGGTCGGCGGCGCGGGCAGCGACCTGCTGGTCAACGCCGACGTGCGCAGCACGGGCGGCGGGCTCACGCTGCGGGCGGCGGATGAGCTCATCCTGGCGGCGCACACGAGCGTGTCCGCCGCGGCCACAGCCTCGCTGGCGGCTCAGGGCGAGACTCTGACGATGGCCGGCACGGCCCACGTGTCGGGCAGCAGCGTGCGCCTGCAGGCGGCCACGGACGTGGTGCTGGGCAACGTGTCGGGCACGAGCGTGAGCGTGGTGGCCGGCGGCGATGTGCTCAA
>NZ_KE387203.1:546365-598970 GCF_000430725.1 Azohydromonas australica DSM 1124 | reverse complement strand
CTGCTGGTGAACGCCGGCGTGCGCAGCACGGGCGGCGACCTGGCGCTCAAGGCGGCCGACGCCCTGGTGCTGAGCGCCGGTGTGACGGTGGCTACCAGCGCCACGGTGTCGCTGGACGCGCAGTCCGGTGCATTGGCGATGGCCGCCACGGCCGGCGTGTCGGGCAGCAGCGTGCGGCTGCACGCAGCCGCCGACGTGGTGCTGGGCCACGTGGCGGGCACGGGCGTGAGCGTGGTGGCCGGTGGCTCGGTCCTGGGCGCTGCGGGCAGCGGCGCGAACGTCAGCGGCGGCAGCCTGCGGCTGCAGGCCGCGGGCACCCTGGGCACGGCGCAGCAGGCGCTGGCCACGGCGGTGGACACGCTCAGCGGGCGCGCGGGCAGCGGGGCGTGGATCACGGAAGCCGATGCGGTGACGGTGGGCACGGTGGCGCTGAGCGTGAGCGAGCTGCGCGCCGACGGCACGGTGGCGCTGGTGAGCGACGCGGCGCAGTCGGAGCTGGTCACGGGCGCGGGCGGGGTGCTGGTGCTGCGCAGCGGCAGCACGGCGGTGGCCACGCCGGTGGACGGCCAGGGCCGCGACGTGGACCTGGTGGCCGACACGCTGGTGCTGGATGCGCCGGTGACAAGCCCGGGTGCGAACGCGACGATTCGCCCGGCCGACGCCACGCGCGTGCTTGGCGTGGGCGATGCGATGCTGGACGACGGGCAGTCGCTGTACGTGGGCCACGCGGCGCTGAGCCAGCTCGGCGAGGGCTTCGCCCAGGTCGTGATCGGCAGCGGTGCGGCGCAGAACCAGACGGTGCGCATCGCGGGCGTGCAGCAGGCCGTGGCGTGGAAGGACCCGGTGCTCATCGACGCCCACGGCGCGGGCAGCCGCGTGGAGCTGCAGGGCACGGTGCAGGCCGAGGCCTTCACGGTGCACGGCGCGGGCAGCGCCACGCACGCCGGCGCGCTGGCGCTGCAGGTGCAGCGCGAGGTGGTGATCGACGACGCGCTGCAGGTGCAGGGCACGGTACTGATCCAGGCCGGACTGAGCACGGACGTGGCCGACGACGGCGACATCACGCTGGCGCGCTCGGTCGATGGCCAGGCCGGCGGCGAGGCGGACGTGCTGACGCTGGACGCGCAAGGCGGCCACGTGCGGGTGCTGGGCAGCGTGGGCGCGAGCCAGGCGCTGGACGGGCTGCGCGTGGTACAGGCGCACGACGTGAGCTTCGAGCAGTCGGTGGCGGTCACGGGCGACGTGGAGATCCACGCCAGCGGCACGGTGACATTCCAGGGGGCGCTGACGCTGTCGCACGGCACGCTGCGCATCGTGGGCGCCACGCGCGTGGTGCTGGGCGACGTGGTGCTGGGCGAGGGCGACGTGGTCATCAGCGCCGACGCGCTGGTGCTGCACGGCACGGTGCAGGGCAGCGCGGGAGCGGGCGTGAGCCTGTCGCCCAGCCGCACGGGCGCGGGGCTGGTCATCGGCCAAGGCGACGCGTCGCAGGCGCTGGTGCTCAGCGCCCAGGCGCTGTCGCAGCTGCACGGCTTCGGCCGCGTGGAGCTGCACGCCGGGGGCGACATCGCGGTGCGCGAGAGCGTGGCGCTGAGCGACGCGGGGGCGGACCTGGTGCTGTCCAGCGGCGCGGCGCTGACGATGGCGGCCACGGCGCTGCTGTCCACGGCGGGTGGAGAGATCACGTTGCAGGCGCACGGCGACCTGGGCGTGGGGCTGGTGCACACGCACGGCGGCGGCGCGGTGCTGGTGAGCACGGCGGGCACCATCACCGACGCGGCGCTGGACGAGGCGGTGAACGTGCGCGCGGGCTGGGTGGCGCTGCGCGGGCACGGCCCGGTGCTGGGCGCGGGCGCGGCCAGCACGGCCGCGGCGGTGGACGTGGAGGCGGCGCGCGTGGACGTGGACGCGGCCAGCGGGCACGTGCTGCGCGACGGCGACGCGCAGGGGCGCACGCTGTTCAACCTGCTCGACGCGGGGGTGCTGTACCAGCAGCTCATGGTGTACGGCGAGCCGCAGCGCATGGCCTCGGGGCCGCAGCCGGCGCAGCCCGGCGTGGCGGACGGCGGCGTGGCGGCGCAGCGCTTTGCGGCGTGGATAGCGGCACTGCAGCCCACGGTGCGCAGCCTGGAGGCGGCGCAGTCGCTGCAATCGCTGCAGCCGCTGGCCACGGCGTCGCTGGCGGTGGGCGCGCAGGCTGCTGGCTACCTGGAGCGGCTGGGCAGCGGCGATGCCGAGGCACAGGCTGCGCAGGAAGTCACGCACAAGCAGGCGCTGGGGCTGCAATCGGTACGGCTGTTGTCCGAAGAATCCTTCGGGTTGGCGGCACGACTGGAGCCGACGGTGCCAGGCAATGGCCGTGCCACGGTGTACTGGAGCGACGAGTTGATGCTTTGATCTGTGAAGCCCTCAAACGTCTCCAGGAGCGCGGAGAGCGGCTGGCTTGCCCTGCCGCAAGCCGCGTTCCGGGAGCGACAGAGGACACAAGCCTATTTCAAGGAGAAAGCGGCTGCTGAGCCGCAGCCCTGGCGTCGCCAACGACGCCGGTTGTAATGTTGTGCGCGCAACCATTGCATGAGAGCTGCCGTTTTTTGATTCGACCGCGCGTCGTGGCCGGTTCCTGCTTCACTGACGCCAGGTACTGGCCCATGGAAGAGTGATGAATCGGTGCACGTCACGATTGGCCTTGCTCAGTAGTCTTGGGCAGGCGGATTTCACCAAGGAGTTCTCGTGTCCGCTCTTGCTTGTCACAACGTGCAGATTTCCGGAGAGGGCCGCTCGCCGATCCTGTTTGCCAACGGGTACGGCTGCAACCAGCAGGTGTGGCGCCATGTCGCGTCGGGCCTCATGGCCGAGTACCGCGTGGTGCAATTCGACTACATCGGCTCAGGTGGTTCAGACCTTCACGCCTACGACCCAGGTTGTTACGCCACCATCGCAGGCTGTGCCCGGGACGTGATCGACATTTACACCGAAGCGCGGCTGCAGGACACGGTAGTGGTCGGGCACTCGTTGCAGCGCGCATGCGGCCCGATCTCTTCAGCCGGCTGGTGCTGGTGGCCTCCAATCCCTACTACCTCAAGGATGGCGACTACGATGGTGGGTTCATTCGCGAGGATATCGACTCCTTGCTTGAAACGCTGGACAGCAACTACTTCTCGTGGTCTCGGATGATGGCCTCGATCATCATGGGCAAACCCCACAAGCCCGAACTGGCAAACGGCTTCTGCGTAATGGACTTGCATATCGCCCGAGAGTTTGCGCTGGTGCAGACCCCGTGCCTGATCATCCAGTGTGCCGACGACGCCTTGGCGCCCATGGCTGTGGGACACTGCCTGCAGGCCCAGTTGCCACAGAGCATGCTGGCTGTGCTGGACGCCACCGGGTACTGCTCGCACCTGAGCGCGTCGACCAAGACGATCCGGTCGATTCGCCGTTTTCGCGAAGCCTGAGTACGCCTGGATCCCTCATGCTGTATCCCACCGGCTCGCCGCCGTTGTTCGAGGACGCCACGTCTGGCCACCTGCTGGTGCGCTCCGACGGCCTCGTTGTGCGCGTCAACCGGTTGTTCGCACAATGGTGTGGGCGCCTGCCTGAGCAGATTGAGCAGCAACTGCGGCTACTGGATCTGCTGACTCCAGGAAGCCAGATCTTCCACAATACCCACTACGTGCCGCTGCTCAAACTGCAGGGATTCGCGCACGAGATCTCCTTCGACTTGAGCTTGCCGGGCGGCACGACGGTGCCGGTGCTCCTCAACGCACAGGCGTTCGACGCGCAGGGCGAGTGGCCTGCGCTCACCAGCGTGACCGTTTTCAACGCCAGTGTCACCCGTCGATACGAGGCAATGCTCAAGACAGCTCAACGCCAGGCCGAGCAGGCCCTGGACGAGCTGGCTGAGCGCAACGTGCAGTTGCAGCAGCAACAGGAGCGACTGCGCGTGACATTGCAGTCCATGACGGATGCCGTCGTGACCGTCGATGCTGCCGGCCAAATCGATCTGCTCAATCCGGCGGCATTGGTATTGCTTGAGAGCGAGGAAGCGCATGTCCTCGGCCGGCCATTTTCTGATGTGGTTGCGCTGCTGTGGGCTGACGACCGGCAGCCGCGCCAATGCCCCGTCAACGAGTGCCTGGTGCAGCATGAACCGCAGCGCCAGGCACGTGACAGCCTGGTGCGCGTGGGCGGTGGCCAGCGCCTGTGCCGGGTTAACGACACGGTTGCACCGATTCGCGATACCCATGGTCATTGCATCGGCGCGATATGGGTATGCCGTGATGTCAGTGCCCAGCGTCACTTGGCCGAGCGCGCCGCCTATATCACGCACCACGACGTACTCACGGGTCTGCCGAATCGGCGCGAGTTCGAGCAGGAGTTGGTGCGCAGCGACACGGCGCTGCCCCCCGGGCTGCTGTGCTACATCGATCTGGACCAGTTCAAAGTCATCAACGACACGCTAGGCCATGCCGCGGGTGACGCTTTGCTGCGCGAGATCGCCCTCTTGCTGCGTGACGGGGTGCGTCAGAGTGACTTGCTGGCGCGCCTTGGCGGCGACGAGTTTGGCTTGCTGTTGCGAGGCTGCTCGGTCGAGGGCGGTATGCAGTGGGCCCAGGTGCTGCGTGGCCGCATCGAGGCGTATCGCTTCCATTGGGAAGGTACCGTGCATGCCGTAACGGCCAGCATCGGCTTGGCACCGCTCGGCGGTGAGCGGGAACAGGCTTATGCTGTACTCATCAACGCTGACATTGCCTGCCATGCCGCCAAGGAAGCTGGGCGCAACCGAGTTCAGTTCGTCGATTCGGCCGACACGCAACTGCAGCGCCGCCGCAGCGAGATGCACTGGGTCACACGGCTGCAGCGTGCTCTGGCCGAGGACCGGTTTGAGCTTTTCTTCCAACCCATCGTCAGCACGGCGCAGGCGCAGGCGCAGGGCACAGCTTCGCATGGCGAAATCCTCTTGCGCTTGCGCAGCGAGGATGGTCAGCTCGTGTTGCCCGCGTTTTTCATTCCGGCGGCCGAGCGATACCAGCTCATGAGCGCCCTGGACCGCCATGTGCTGCGTAAATCCTTCGCCTGGATGCAAGACACGCCGGACGTCACTTGCTCGATCAACATCTCGGGCCAGTCATTGGGCGACGGAGGTTTTCTTCAAGACGTGGCAAGCATGATCGAGTCAAGTGGCGTGGACCCACGGCGGCTGTGCTTCGAGATTACCGAGACGGCTGCCATCGGCAACCTGGAGTCTGCACAGGCCTTCATCGCGCGATTTAGCACCTTGGGTGTGCGATTCGCGCTCGACGACTTCGGGGTCGGGCTGTCGTCGTTCGCCTACCTGCACTCGCTCAAGGCTGACCTGCTCAAGATAGATGGCAGTTTCGTCAGGGGTCTGCATCGCGACCCGCAGCGCCGCGTCATCGTGGAGTCGCTGCATCGGGTGGCTTCGGCCTTCAACATGCGCACCGTAGCCGAATGGGTTGAGAACGATACCATCCTGAGCGAACTGTGCACGATTGGCATCGATTATGCGCAAGGTTACTTTACCGGGCGGCCAATACCGGTACGGGACTGGAAAAATACGTAGCCGCCATGTCGGCTGCAGGCTTTGCATAGACGGCTGATCCGCCCTCGTGCATCCGGTTTCGACCCTTTGCTCCTTTCAGTGGAAATGTCGCGACTTCCATGCGTGTCAACGCAACTACGGCTTGTGCGATTGTGGCTGTGGCTTCCACAAGTTGTTGATTTTTCAACATATCCGTTGCCTCAAAGCGGCCAACGTTACGAGCGTAGCAAGCGATGGCGTTGTCTTCATCAGCATGCTGACGCTAGAACGTGGTCATGCGCACACTCGCCCACCAGCGCAGAATCTCCGGTCGCGACGGCGCCATCGGTAGTCGGACATGCGAAATTCGTTTCGGCGCGACCGTGCAGAAGTTCACCAGTCACGTGAAGGGTGATAACGGTCCAAATCCGGCTGGTGTCGCAGGCTTGGTCGCCTTGGCGCCGGCGCTGCGCCAGGCAACGGCCAAAGCGAGCAAAAAGTGCAGGCGCAAAAAAGCCCCCTTCAGTCCCAGACGGGCAATGGCGCGCAGCAGCCAGCGCACGTTGTAGCCCGCAGCGCACAGCACGGCATGCAGCGCGTCGCCCTCAGCGCCTTTGAGCCAGCAACGCTGCAACCCGTGGTCGCGCTTGGTATGTCCAATGGCCGGCTCAATGGCCTGGCGGCGACGCAGCCAGCGGCGCTGCAGCTTGGTGAGGCTTTTGAACTTGCCGCGGTGGTCTTACTGAAACATGCGCAAGTAAAGCCTCATCCTGAGGCGTAGCGGCAGGTTGGTGCATGGAAGAAGCTCGCGACCACCCGGAGCAACTTCTGAAGTCGGTGCAAGGCGCGGTAGACCGTGCGCTTGAGCTCGTTCTTGATCCGGGCTGTCGCCTTGGCCACACGGGCCTTCACGTGACCCCAGACGAGCTCGTCGGGATTGAGCTGGGGCGCGTACCCAGGCAGGAAGCACAACTCGAGCCGGTCGGCGTTGTCCTCGACGAAGCGCTTGGTCAGCTTGGAGGTGTGTGCGGGGTGCCCGTCTACCACCAGGAAGATCTTGCGGTCCATGCCCGTGATCAGCCGGCGCAGGAACTCGCAGAAGGCTTTGCCATTGAGCCGGCCTTCGATCGTCATGAAGCGCAGGTGACCCTTTGCAGAGATGGCTGAGAGCATGTTGAAGCCATATCGCGCGCCCGTGGCCTCGACCACCGGTGTCTGGCCTTTAGGCGCCCAAGTCGTGCCCGCATGGTGGTCTGCCCGAATCCCGGACTCGTCGGCAAACATCACCAGCGCTCCCTCACGCTTGGCCCGTGCAGCGATCTTGGGGTATTCGTGCTCGCGCCAGTGCGCCACCAGCGCCGCATCCTGCTGCCACGCCCGGTACAGCGGCCGCTGCGGTGAAAAACCCAGGCGCTGCTTCATCATCCGCCCCAGCGCGCTCTCGCTCAGACTCACGCCAAAGCGGCACTGGATCAGCTCGCCGATGATCGCCAGTGTCCACAGTGCCCCCTCGAAGCCGAAGTCCAGCGGCGTGTGCTCGCGCAGCAGCTGCGCCAGCTCCTGCATCTCCTGCGCGCTGAGCTTGGTCGGTGCTCCGGGTATCGGCTTGGCTGCCAGCGCATTGCTGCCGCCGCTTTGGGACGCCTCCAGCCAGCGGTAGATCGTGCGGCGGTTGATCCCCAGCCCCGCGGCGACGGCTTCCGGGCTCTCGCCTTCCTCCACTCGCTTGACTGCATCCCGGCGCAGCCGCTCCAGCATGTCGTGCGGGTAGCTGCGCGCATCAATCGTCTTCTTGCAACGCATGCTTCATTTTATCAATGAGGCAATACTTACGCATGGTTTGGTATGTGGTGACGTGGTCTCAGCTGGTGCAGGGCTTCTCGGATCCCGACAGTTACTGGATGGATGTCTTCGATCTGAGGGTGGTGGAGCACGGCCACGCGGAGCGCAATGCGGACAGCAGCTGGACCATCACGCCGGATGCCGACTTCAACGGGCAGCTGAAGCTGGAGTACTCCGTCACCGACGGCGAGGCGAGCAGCGCGCTGGCCGAGCTGTACCTGACGGTGGCCGGCGTCAACGACGCACCGGTGCTTGACGGTCCCCAGGCCGTGCTGGCAGCGGGTGCCGAGGACACCGACTACGTGGTGACGCAGGAACAGCTGGCGCTCGGGTTCACGGATTCGGAGGGCGATGTGGTGTGGCCGTCCGACCTGACGGTGGAAAACGCCCGGGTGTCGTTGAACGAGGACAGCACCTGGACCATCAGGCCGTACGAAAACGTCAGCGGACAGCTGGAGCTGAAGTACATCGTCAGCAACGCCATTGGCACGGCCCCCGACGTGTTCACGGAGGCCAAGCTGTACCTGGACATGCTCCCCGTCAACGATGCGCCGGCCCTCACCGGCCCGCAGACGGTGCTGGCCAAGGGCGCCGTGGGCTCGGACTTCGTGGTGACGCAGGGCCAGCTGCTGGAGGGCTTCTCGGACGTCGACAGCGAAAGCATGTGGGTGACCGACCTGGCGGTCCAGAACGGCACGGCGGTGTCCAACGGCGACGGCAGCTGGACCATCTCGCCGACGGCCGAGGGCGAGCTGTCGCTGATCTACAGCGTCACTGACGGCATCGACGACAGCACGCAGACCCAGCTGGTCACGCTGATCGGGCCCAACTCGGAGCTGTTCCCGGTCTGACCCCGGCGCCAGGGGCGCCGTCGCCGTGGCCACACGGCGGCGGCGTCCCGCGCCGACCCGCCGGATCCACACCACCCGACTGGGAAGTCCGGTGCCGGCGGGTGCATCACCGGCCGAAGCCCGCTCCGGCGGCGCCAGCGCGGCCGCTCAGGCCGCGCGCCTGCGCCTGCGCTGGTAGAGCTGCATGACCGGTGTCGCCGAGGAGCCGTGCAGCAGCACGGACAGCGCGATGGTGACCAGCACCGCATCGATCACCACCGGGGTGTCCTGCGTGAGCGCGCCGTGCGAGACGGCGTAGGCCAGGTAGTACAGCGAGCCTACGCCGCGCACCCCGAACCAGGCCGCGAGCACGCGCTGCATGGGCGTCCAGCCCAGGCGTGACGTGGTCAGCCACACGGCCAGCGGCCGGGCCACCAGCAGCAGCGCCGCCGCCACCGGCACGCTGTGCCAGCCGAAGTCGTCGGCGCTCAGCAGGCTGCCGACGATCAGCATCACCGTCAGCTCGACGAGCTTTTCCAGGTCCAGCGCGAACTCCAGCGCCGCTGGCGCGATGTAGTGCTGCCTGGCCGGCTCTACCGTCTCCCCGTCGCACGGCTTGTCGGGGTGGTCCACGTGCTCGACGTGGCGCATCGCCAGCCCGGCCGCGAACACCGCCAGGAAGCCGTAGGCATGCAGCTTCAAGGCCACGCCGTAGGCCAGCGCGATGAGGCCCAGCGACAGGAAGCTCTCCATGCCCAGCCCCTGCATGCGCTCGCGGCGCAGCCAGGCCACGGCGCGGGCGAAGCCCACGCCCATGAACCAGCCCAGCGCCAGCCCGGCGCCCACCGCCCACAGCACGTCCACGGTCCACCAGCGCCAGGCCCGCTCGCCCATGTCGTGCAGGC
This sequence comes from Azohydromonas australica DSM 1124, assembly GCF_000430725.1. Taxonomy (GTDB): domain Bacteria; phylum Pseudomonadota; class Gammaproteobacteria; order Burkholderiales; family Burkholderiaceae_C; genus Azohydromonas; species Azohydromonas australica. The sequence continues at coordinate 589,854 of NZ_KE387203.1, read as the reverse complement.
CCAGCCAGCCCAGCCCCAGCATGACGAAGGGGAAGGCGGCGCCGTCGTTGAGCCCGCCCTCGCCGGTGAGGCTGAAGCGCAGGCGGTCGCGGTCGCCCACCTGCTCGATCTGCACCTCCGAGGCCAGCACCGGGTCGGTCGGCGCCAGCATGGCCGCCAGCAGGATGGCGGCGCCCAGGGACAGCCCGTCCAGCCAGAAGCCCAGCGCCGTGATGAAGGCAATGGTCAGCAGCATCGCCACGCTCGCCAGCAGCACCGGCGCGCGCCACAAGGGGTCGTCCAGGTGCACCCGCAGCCGCAGGCCGACGGCGAACAGCGACACCAGCACAGCCACCTCGGTGACCCGCTCGATCAGCTGGGCGTCGCGCACGATGTCGAGCTGGATGAAGCCCAGCATCTGCGGCCCAAGCATGTAGCCGGCGGCCAGGTACAGCGCCGCGGCGCTGACCGGCAGCCGCTTGAGCAGCGTGTGGCTCAGGCCCATCGTGACGAGCAGCGAGCCGATCAGCAGGCACCAGGAGGCGAACAAGGCGGCAAGGGAAAAGGGGATCGGGGCGCTCGATCCGGCGGGCTCGCTGCCCGGCCGGCAGGGGCTTGCCGGATTCAGCAACGGGCATGCCGCTGAAGCGGCGGGCCCGTGTGGCGGACAATGCCGCGCATGACGGAACCCTTGCAGCTCCTGGTGACCACCGTCATGCCCTACGGCAAGTACAAGGGCAGGGCCATCGCCGACCTTCCTGGCGCCTACCTCGAATGGTTCGCCCGCACGGGCTTCCCCTCGGGGCAGCTCGGCCGGCTCGTGGCGCTGATGCATGAAATCGACCACAACGGTCTGCGGCACCTCCTGGCGCCGTTGCGGACCGGCTCCAGCGGAACTTGACCAGATGTCGCTTCAAGCCTTCCAGCATGCGCTGGACCAACTGCGCGCCGGCACGCTCGACGTACCCACCTTCTGCCAGCGCCTGCGCGCCGAGCCGCTGCCGCCGGGCTTGCCGCCCAGGTTCGGCGAGGTGCTGGGCAACCTGCTCGACCGGACGGAGTCCGGCGCCCTGTTCGGCGGGGAAAGCTGCTCCTTCAGCCAGGAGGATCTCAACGCCAGCCTGCAGCTCTGGATCGACAAGGCGCGCGAGCGGCTCGCCGGGTCGTGAGCGGCGGCGACGACGCGGCGGCGCGTGAAGCCGCCGCGCTGAAGGCGCTGAGCCGCCGCATCGGGCGGGCGCACCTGCGCCAGCGCCTGGGTCTGGAGCATGAAGCCGAACTGCGGCAACGCCGCCAGGGCGCGCGCTCGCCGCACCTGGAGAACTGGCGCGCGCTGCCGTCGCTGCTGCACCTGCTGCTGACGCTCACCGGGCTGCGCGAGCGGGGCCGGCGCAACACGCTGCGCATCGAGTTGCTGGAGCGCGACTGCGCGCTGGCGCGGCTGCCGGCGGCCTTCGAAGGGCTGCGGCTGCTGCACCTGAGCGACCTGCACTTGGACGTGGGCAATGGCTTCGTCGAAGCGCTGATCGAGCGGGTGCGCGGCGTGCCGCACGATCTGTGCGTGCTCACGGGCGACTTCCGCTTTCGCACCTACGGTCCCTGCGAGCCGGCGATGCAGGCGCTGGCCGCGCTGCGGCCGCACCTGGGCGCGCGCACCTTCGCGGTGCTGGGCAACCACGACAGCATCCGCATGGTTCCGGCGATGGAGGCGCTGGACATCCGGGTGCTGATGAACGAGTCGGAACGCATCGAGCGCGGCGGCGAGGCGCTCTACGTCGCGGGCATCGACGACGCCCACTTCTTTCGCGCCCACGGCCTGCACAAGGCGGCCGACAACATCCCGGCCGAGGCCTGCACCGTGCTGCTGTCGCACACGGCCGAGCCCTACCTGCAGGCGGCGCACTGCGGCTTCGACCTGATGCTGTGCGGGCACACCCACGGCGGGCAGATCTGCCTGCCCGGAGGCATTGCGCTGATCACGGAGTCCACGGCCCCACGCGCCCTGGTGCGCGGCGCGTGGCGCCACGGGCCGATGCAGGGCTATACCTCGGTGGGCTGCGGCTCCTCGCTGCTGGACGTGCGCTTCAACTGCAGGCCCGAGGTCACGGTGCACCGCCTGGTACGCGCCGGCGGCTGAGGCGCGCCGGCGGCGCCGGCCGCATTTGTGCTGCATCAAGGAAAGGCGGCGTTGGACGCGGCAGGCGCGGGAAGACCCCGGTGTCGCGCCGCGCTCCCGGGCACAGCATGGCTTCAGGCATCAACGGTGCGACGAGCGAGAAAAGGCGAGGGCGCTTCGGCAAGGAGGGCCGCCACGCGACATCCTCGATTGTCGAATTCCATCCAAAGCATCCAGCCGGCTGCCCGCGCCGACCTGCTGAACAAGGCCTGCCACCGTGGAACCGATCTTCGACTTCGACCGTTTCTCGCAACTGGCCCACGAGGACCCGATGGCGTTCGAGACGCAGCGGCAGGCCTTGTTCGCCGCCGCGCTGGACGAGATGCCGCCGTCGGTGCAGGGCGCCGCGCGGGCCTGCCTGGCGGAAGTTCAGGTGCGGATGCTGACGGCCTGCACGCCGGCCGGGCGGCTGGCCGTCGCCATGTCGGCGCTGGGCGACTCGGTGCAGGATCTGCACTTGAGCATGGCCTGCCTGAACCGGGAAGCGGTGCACATGGCGGTGCTGCACAACTGAGGCGTTGACGCGCCGCGCCCACGGTCCCTGGCGCCCGGGGCCGCCGTGGCGGGGAAGGGCTTCAGCCCGCAGGCCCCTCGGGCTTTTTAGACGGCACCGGTTGCACGACCTCGCCGTTGACGCGGACCTCGTCGCCGTCGACCTCGATCAGCATCGAGCCGAAACGGTGCTCCCAGACGAAGCGCTGAATACCTTCGGCCGCCAGCGGCAGGCTCGCCTGGGGCGAGGCTTCACGCAGCGTCAGGACCTCTTCTCGCAGTGGTGCATTCATGCCTTCAACCATACCGCGCCCGGAGCGGCACGGTATGCGTGCCCTGCCTGAAGTTCAGAACCAATGCCACACGCGGCGCAGCCAGCCCGGGATGCGGTCCGGCGCGGGCCGGTAGTGCTGGCGCAGGTTGTTGATGCTGGGGGTGCTGGACGTGTTCATCATGTGACTCCTGATGGACTACTGTATGTTTATACAGTCGTCGCGACAAGTCCTTTGGGACGCTCCGTCCCGTTGATGCAACGTCCGTACCCGCGTCACGCCGGGCGGGCCGCGCGCTTGTCCGCACCGCGCCGGGCCCGGCCGCACCGTCCGGTAGCCGGGCGCACGGTGGCGCGGCTCACTGCGCCTCGGACCACAGCACGTTCTCCCGCGCCACCAGCGCCGAGGCTGCCGGCGGTCCCCAGTTGCCGGCCGGGTAGGGCTTGGGCGGATCGCCCAGACTGTCCCAGCCCTCCAGGATCGGATCGGCCCAGCGCCACGCCGCCTCCAGCTCGTCGCGGCGCATGAAGTGCGTGAGCCGCCCCTTCACCACGTCGATCAGCAGCCGCTCGTAGGCCTCGGCGCGCCGCTCGGTGAAGGCGGACTGCAGGTCCAGGTCCAGGTACACCGGGCGCATGCGCAGGCCCGATCCCGGCTCCTTGGCCATCATCTGCAGCCGGATCGACTCCTCCGGCTGCAGCGTGATGAGCAGCCGGTTGGGCTGCTGCAGGCCGGACTGGTCGCCGAAGAGCGAGAAGGGCGGCTGCGAGAACTCCACGATGATTTCCGACTGCCGCCGCGGCAGCCGCTTGCCCGTGCGCAGGAAGAAGGGCACGCCGGCCCAGCGCGCGTTGTCGATGTGCGCGCGCAGCGCCACGAAGGTCTCGGTGCGGCTGCCCGCGGGCACGCCGTTCTCCTGCAGGTAGCCCGGCACGCGCTCGCCTTCGACGCTGCCGGCGGTGTACTGGCCGCGCACCGTGTCCTGGCGCAGCTGCGCGGGCGTGAGCTTGCGCAGGCTGCGCAGCACCTTGAGCTTCTCGTCGCGCACGTCGTCCGCTTCGAGCGAGATCGGCGGCTCCATGGCCGCGATGCACAGCAGCTGCAGCAGGTGGTTCTGAACCATGTCGCGCATCGCGCCGGTGTGGTCGTAGAAGCCCGCGCGCGTGCCCACGCCCACGGTCTCCGCCACCGTGATCTGCACGCTGCGGATGAAGGGCGCGCGCCACATCGGCTCGTAGATGGCGTTGCCGAAGCGCAGCACCATGAGGTTCTGCACCGTCTCCTTGCCCAGGTAGTGGTCGATGCGGTAGATCTGCCGCTCCTCGAAGTGCCGCGCCACCGCCTCGTTGATGGCCCGCGCCGAGGCCAGGTCGTGGCCCAGCGGCTTTTCCAGCACCACGCGGGAGTTCGCGTCCACCAGCCCGGCGCCGTGCAGGTGGGCTGTGGCCGCGGTGAACAGGTCCGGCGCCATGGCCAGGTAGAACACCTTGACCGAGTCAGGCTGGCACGCGGCCTTCAGCCGCTCGTAGCCCTCGGGCTGCGTGGCGTCGAGCTGCACGTAGTCCAGGCGCCGCAGGAAGTCCTGCCAGTGCAGGGGCTGCATCGACGCCGGGTCGATGCCCGGGCGCGACATGCGGTCCACGAACTCCACGTACTGCTTGCGCGGCCAGTCCTGGCGCCCCACCGCGATGATGCGGTGGCGCTCGCCCAGGCTGCCGTGGCGGTGCGCCATGTACAGCGCCGGCAGCAGCTTGCGCCAGGCGAGGTCGCCGGCCCCGCCGAAGATGATGAGGTCCAGCGCCGCCGACTCCGAAAGCTCCATTCGCTTGCTCCGTCAAGGATCGCCCGCCGCGGCCGGTCCGGGCCGCGGTGCGGTGGCCATTTCCGTTGGCCGTTGGGTTGCCGTTCCCGGCGCCGCTCAGGGCTTGAGCTGCGCGCGCACCTCGCCGCTTTGCTGGGCCGCGCTGTGCACGTTCACGTACAGCTCGCCGGCGCGGTAGGCCTTCATCTGGTCGGGCGTGAGCTTGGTGCCCTGGGGCACGCTCCAGCTGCCGTTCTCGCCCTTGGTCAGCGGGATGATCACCGGCCCGTTGCTGCCGGCGGCGGCGTGGTGGATGTGCGCGGCCAGGGCGTCCACGCCGGTGGTCTTGATGCTGCCGCTGACCGTGCCGTCCTCGGCCACGCTGATGCTGCCGGTGCCCAGCGCCATGGTCTGGACCGGCGGCACCTCCTGCTCGCCCGTGAGCTTCAGGTCGCCGGCCCAGGCCGCCGCGACCGGAGCCGCCAGCGCCAGCCCGAGGGCGGCGCGCAGGAGGGGTTGCTGCAGGTGCTTCATCGGTGCTTCCTCGTGTTGACTTGACGCGGCGATGATGCGTCGGCCTGGGCGGCGACGCCGTAACAGAGCTGCGACCCGGCCTTGCCGACCACGGTATGGCGCTTGCCCCAGGCATTCCGTTCTCACCCGCACTGAAAGCGCTCCGATGGCTCCGCCCCGTCTCCCCGCCTGCCGTGTTCCATGCCGCCGCGCGTCCCCGCGCGGCGCGCTGCTGGGCGCCGGCCTGCTGGCCGGCCTGGTGTTTGTCACCGCCCCCGCCGTGGCCGCGCCCGATGCCCCGCCCGACGGCGCGGGCGATTCCCTGCAGGCCCGCTACGCCGAGCTGCAGCCCGAGCTCGCGCGCAGCCCCTTCCGGCGTCCGCTGCTGCTGCAGTCCAACGATTCCTCCAGCGCGCCGCTGGGCGAGGTGTGGGCGCTGCTGGACCATCCCTTCGACGCCGTGGCCACCGCGCTGCAGCAGCCGCGGCACTGGTGCGACATCCTGATGCTGCAGACCAACGTCAAGCGCTGCATGCCCGCCGGGGGCGGCGCGCAGCAGCGGCTGGAGGTGGCGATAGCGCGGCGCTACACCGACCCGGTGGACCAGGCGCAGTCCATGGCCTTCGACTTCGCCGTGCCGGCCATGCAGCCGCAGTACCTGGCGGTGGCGCTGTCGGCCGCGGAAGGCCCGCTGGGCACGCAGAACTACCGGCTGCGTTTCCAGGCCGTGCCGGCCGGCGCCAAGCAGACCTTCATGCACCTGTCCTACGCCTACGAGATGGGCATGGCCGCCCGCATGGCCACCAGCGTCTACCTCTCCAGCGCGGGCAAGGACAAGGTCGGCTTCAGCGTCGCCGGCCGCGACGACCAGGGCCGGCCGCAGTACGTGCGCGGCATGCAGGGCGTGGCCGAGCGCAACACCATGCGCTACTTCCTGGCCATCGACACCTTCCTCGACACCGCGTCCGCCCCCATCGACGCCCGGCTGCGCCGCTTCCACGACGCGCTGGAGCGCTACCCGGCGCAGCTGCACGAGACGGAACAGGGCGAATACCTGGCGATGAAACGGCGCGAGACGCAGGCGAACTGAGCCGCGCGGCACCCCGGTTGCCTCGCTTCCATGTGAAGCCGGCAATGCCGCCGGCCGGAAGCACGGTGAAGGAGTCGACATGCCTGGTGAAGAACGTCCCGCGGGTCCCGATGACAAGGCCGCCCGCAGCGGGGAGCTGAACACGCAGTCCGGCTCGCGCATGGGCCAGCAGAGCCTGGACAGCAGCCACGTGGGCCAGCACGGGCAGCAGATGCACAGCCCGCCGGGCGGCGGCCCGCAGCAAGGCCAGGGCGGCGCGGGCGCGCAGCAAGGCGGGCAGCCGGTGGGCAAGAGCGGGGAAAAGGTCTCCGGCAGCCCGGATGTCGAGATGCAGCGCAAGTACCCCACGCCGCCGCAGTGAGCCGGCGCTGCGGCCGGGACGGCGCGGCCTCGAAGCGCCCGTCCTCGCGCCTGCGCGGGGCGTCACCGGTCAGGGGCCGGGCCCCGTGGGCGCGCTCGCGGCCGGCAGGCCCGCATCCACGCGCAGCTGGGGCAGGAACTGCGGGTACTCGCGCTGCATGAAGTCCAGCAGCGCCTCGCGCACGCGGCAGCGCAGCTCCCAGGCCTTGCCGCTGTCGGCCGCGGTCACCAGCGCGCGCAGCTGGATCGCGCGCTCGCCGGCTTCGGTCACCTGCAGCACGCAGAAGCGCCGGTCCCACTCCGGCGCGGCGTCGCAGGTCCGCTGCAGCGCCTCGCGCAGCGGCTGCAGCGGCATGCGGTAGTCCACCCACAGGAAGACGGTTCCCGTCAGCGCCGACGTGCTGCGCGTCCAGTTCTGGAACGGCTTCTCCACCCAGTACTGCAGCGGCACCACCAGGCGCCGCTCGTCCCACAGCCGCACCACCACATAGGCGCCCGTGATCTCCTCGATCACGCCCCATTCGCCTTCGAGCACCACCACGTCGTCGAGCCGGATGGGCTGCGTCAGGGCGATCTGCAGCCCGGCGATGAGGTTGCCCAGCACGGGGCGCGCCGCGAAGCCGGCCACGAGGCCGACCAGGCCCGCCGAGGCCAGCAGGCTCGCACCCACCTGGCGCACGCCGGGCAGCGTCATCAGCACCATCGCCCCGCCCACCACCACGACCAGCGACGACAGCGTGCGCGACAGCACGCGGGCCTGGGTGTGGATGCGGCGCGTGTCGGGGTTGTAGCCGTCCGAAACCGGGTGCGCCTCGATCACCGCGTGGCCCAGGCCGTTGATGCAGCGCACCAGCAGCCAGCTCACCGCGCCGATGAGCAGCATGCCGGTGAGGCGCTGCACCGGCGTCAGCCCGGGCAGCGCGTCGGGCGCCGCCTGCCAGATGAGATTCAGCGCCACCAGCGGCAGCACCAGCCGGGCCGGCAGGCTTGCCGCACGGGCCACGGTGGTGGCGGCGGCCCGGCCCCGGGCCGCACGCTGGATCAGGCGCTGGCCGATCAGGTAGAGGGCCTGGGCCAGCAGCAGGCCCAGCAGCGCGGCCGCGAGGGTGGGCAGCCACGCGGCCAGTGAGGCGGGTATCCAGTCGGGCATGGTGCTGCGGCGTTGCGGCGGAAGTGCCCGCGCGGCTGGGCAGCGCGCATGCCCGGACGGCCGGACCCGGCCCGTGCACGGGCCGCGGGATGCTCAGCGGGTCCCGCTGCCGCTCGCGGGTGCGCTCGCCGCCGGTGCGGTGCCGGACCCGGCGCCTCGTCCCGTGCTGCCGCTCGCCGTGCCGGTGCCGGCCTCGCCCGGCCGGCCGGGCGTCGTCGTGGAGCTGCTGCTCCCCGGTGCTCGCCTGGCCGGGTCGCCGCCGTTGGGTCCATCGACCACCCGGCCGTCGATGCCCGAGCCGGTGCCGCTGTTGGTGCCGCTGCGTGCGCCGCCCGCGCCCGGCGGGGTTGGCGCGCCCGTGCCGCCCAGGCCGGAGCCGCCGTTGGGCGCCACCACGATGGCGCCGCCGCTGCTGCCGCCCGGGCCGGTGGGCGTGCTGTTGCCGCTGGGGTTGTCGCTGCCGCCCGAAGGCGCGCCGCCGGCCTGCGCGTGCGCGAAGGCCGCCGCGCCCAGAGCCAGGGCCGCCAACCCGGTGCGGACCAGGCTTGCCGTTGCATTCATGTCGCACTCCGTGGCGGCCGACGGCCGCCGTGTCTTGGGTGTCTTGGGATACGGGCTCCGTCGGGCCCGTGTCACCCAGGCTTCAGCAAGCGGAGCGCCGCCTACGTGTCGCTTGTCCCGGACAGCGCGGAAGCCGCGCGCGCCGCCTCGCCCCCGCGCCCGCGATCCAGTGCCTGCAGCCAGTCCAGCACCCGGGGCCAGAGCTCGCGGTGGGCGCTGTCGCCGATCAGCGCGCCCAGGTGCTGCAGCGCCACGCCCACGTCGCCGCCGTACTGCAGCAGCAGCTTGTCCGGGCTCGCGGCGGCCTCCACGAAGCCGGCCACCGACGCCGCCGGCACGACCTGGCTGCGCGGATCGACGATCGCCGCCACCGGCACCGCCACGTCGCGCGGCGCGACGCGCTGGCCGTCGATGCACAGCGTGCCGCGCATGAAGCGGTCCTCCCGGTACAGCGCGTCCATCACCTGCGCCACCAGCCGGCCCGACAGAGGCCGCTCCTCCAGCGTCCAGCGCACCGCCAGCCAGTGCCGCCGCCACGTGCGCGGGCCGTGCAGCGCCGAGGCCAGCGCGTCCTGCCGCACGCCGGTGGAGAACTCCTCGGGCGAGGCCTTGCTGGCGGCCAGGCCCACCAGGCTGCCCGGCACGTGGTCGAAGCGCCGCGCGAAGCCGGGCGGCAGCGAATTCACCAGGTCCGCCAGGGCGCCGGTAGCGCTGCCGAAGCGCAGCGGCGCCTCCACCAGCACCAGCGAGGCCGCGTCCTGCGCATGGCGCGCCGCGCACAGCGCGGCCAGGGTGCCGCCCAGCGAGTGGCCGAGGAGGTGCGGGCGGTGCCTGACGAGGCCGCGTACCTGCGCGGCGGCGCGGGCCACCGCCGCCACGTGCTCGTCCAGCCCCCAGGATGCCGGCACCGACTGCCACTCCAGCAGGTGCACCTGGCAGCCCCGCGCCAGGGCCGCGCGCACCACGCTGCATTCGGGCGCCAGGTCCCAGATCCAGTGCGCCTTGATCGGCGACGGGACGATCAGCAGCGCCGGTCCGTCGCCGCCGCCCTCGTAGCGCCGCAGCCGCACGCCGGCCGCCTCGTGCAGCACCCGGCTGGGCGCGGGTTGCGGGCCCAAACCCAGGCTGTCCATCCCGCTGCCCGCGGCGCGGCGCAGGGCATCCATGCGCTGGAAGAAGGCGCCGTCCACGGCGGGTCCGTCGTCTTTCGCTGCCGCGATCCTGTGGTGCATCTGCATCCCCTTGCCGTGATCGCGGCTCCCCTGGCAAGCCCCGTACCGGCAGGCGTGCGGTTTCCGTACGGCCGTCCGGATTCCGGACGCCCGGACGGTCGGCCGCCGGGGGCGCACTGACGCTTCTGGTCTCCGTGCAAACCCGAGGCGACGTCAAGCAAATCAAGCACTTGCAAGACGCCTGGATACCGCGAGCCCGGCGTGGCACAGGCCTCGCGACTGAAAGCTCCGAGCGCGGCAAGCGTTCGAGCGGACGGCGGCGGCGCCGCCGTCCTGATCAAGCCAATTCAGGAGACCCAGTGATGCAAACGCTGTCCCAGGTCCAGGTGATGGGCATCGATGCCGGCGGCACGATGACCGACACCTTCTTCGTCAGGGCCGACGGCCGCTTCGTGGTCGGCAAGGCCCAGAGCAACCCGGCCGACGAGTCGCTCGCCATCCTCAACTCCTCGCGCGACGCGCTGGCCCACTGGCAGCGCGACGTGGACGAGGTCTATCCCGAGCTGCTGACCTGCGTGTACTCGGGCACTGCCATGCTCAACCGCGTGGTGCAGCGCAAGGGCCTGGAGGTGGGCCTGATCGTCAACCGCGGCTTCGAGCACGTGCACTCCATGGGCCGCGCGGTGCAGAGCTACCTCGGCTACGCGCTGGAGGAGCGCATCCACCTCAACACCCACCGCTACGACGAGCCGCTGGTGCCGCTGTCGCGCACGCGCGGCGTGACCGAGCGCACCGACGTGCAGGGCCAGATCGTCATCCCGCTGCGCGAGGAGGAGGTGCGCCAGGCCACGCGCGAGCTGGTCGCGCAGGGCGCCAAGGCCATCGTCATCTGCCTGCTGCAGTCGCACAAGAACGGCACGAGCGAGCAGCGCGCGCGCGACGTGTGCCGCGAGGCGCTGCGCCAGCTGGGCCGCGACGTGCCGGTGTTCGCCTCGGTGGACTACTACCCGCAGCGCAAGGAAAGCCACCGCATGAACACCACGGTGCTGGAGGCCTACGCCGCGGAGCCCTCGCGCCAGACGCTCCGGAAGGTCAGCGACCGCTTCCGCGAGCACGGCGCCAAGTTCGACCTGCGCGTCATGGCCACGCACGGCGGCACCATCAGCTGGAAGGCCAAGGAGCTGGCGCGCACCATCGTCTCCGGGCCCATCGGCGGCGTGATCGGCTCCAAGCTGCTGGGCGAGGTGCTGGGCTACGAGAACGTCGCCTGCTCGGACATCGGCGGCACCTCCTTCGACATGGCGCTGATCACCAAGGGCAACTTCGCCATCGCCGCCGACCCCGACATGGCGCGCCTGGTGCTCTCGCTGCCGCTGGTGACCATGGACTCCGTGGGCGCGGGCGCCGGCAGCTTCGTGCGGCTCGACCCGTACAGCGGCGCCCTGAAGCTCGGCCCCGACAGCGCCGGCTACCGCGTGGGCACCTGCTGGCCCGAGAGCGGGCTGGACACGGTCACCGTCTCCGACTGCCACGTGGTGCTGGGCTACCTCAACCCCGACAACTTCCTGGGCGGCGCCATCAAGCTTGACGTGCAGCGCGCGCGCGACCACATCAAGGCGCAGATCGCCGACCCGCTGGGCCTGTCGGTGGAGGACGCCGCCGCGGGCGTGATCGAGCTGCTGGACCTGCAGCTGCGCGAGTACCTACGCTCCAACGTCAGCGCCAAGGGCTACAACCCCACCGAGTTCGTCTGCTTCTCCTACGGCGGCGCGGGCCCGGTGCACACCTACGGCTACACCGAGGGGCTGGGCTTCAAGGACGTGGTGGTGCCGGCATGGGCCGCGGGCTTCTCGGCCTTTGGTTGCGCCTGCGCCGACTTCGAGTACCGCTACGACCGCAGCGTGGACCTGGCGCTGCCGCAGTCGGCCTCGGACGACGAGAAGGCCAGCGCCGCCGCCACCATCCAGTCGGCGTGGTCGGAGTTGGCGGCCAAGGTGATCGAGGAGTTCCGCATCAACGGCTTCGAGGCCAAGGACGTGATCCTGCGCCCGGGCTACCGCATGCAGTACCTGGGCCAGCTCAACGACCTGGAGATCGACGCGCCCATCGCCGCCGCCGCCACCGCGCAGGACTGGGACCAGATCGTCTCGGCGTTTGAACAGACCTACGGCCGCGTGTACGCCAGCGCCGCGCGCTCGCCGGAGCTGGGCTTCTCGGTCACGGGCGCCATCATGCGCGGCATGGTCGTCACGCAGAAGCCGGTGCTGCCGGAGGACCCCGAGGGCGGCGCCAAGCCGCCCAAGGAGGCGCACCTGGGCACGCGGGCGCTGTACCGCCACAAGACCTGGCACGAGGCGGTGATCTGGAAGATGGAGGCGCTCAAGCCCGGCAACACCATCGCCGGGCCGGCCATCATCGAATCCGACGCCACTACCTTCGTCGTGCCCAAGGGCTTCAGCACCACGCTCGACAAGCACCGCCTCTTCCACCTCAAGGAAGTCCGGTAAGCAACCCAAGGAGACATGCCATGAACATGATGACGGCCAAGGAAGTGGGCTTCGCGGACCTGCTCAAGAACGGGCAGACGCTCAAGGAGTTTCGCGACGGCATCCTGGAGCGCACCGCCAGCACCGGGCACTACAACGGGCTGGAGCGGCTGGAGCTGCGCGAGAAGGACCCGATCCGCTACGAGAAGCTGTTCTCCAAGCTGCGCGGCGGCCTGGTGCACGCGCGCGAGACGGCCAAGAAAATCGCGGCCAGCCCGATCGTGGAGCAGGAAGGCGAGCTGTGCTTCACGCTCTACAACGCCGCAGGCGACTGCGTGCTGACCTCCACCGGGATCATCATCCACGTGGGCACGATGGGCGCGGCGATCAAGTACATGATCGAGAACGGCTGGGAGCACAACCCGGGCATCCAGCCCGGCGACATGTTCACCAACAATGACTGCGCCATCGGCAACGTGCACCCCTGCGACATCGCCACCATCGTGCCGATCTTCGCGGAGGGCAAGCTCATCGGCTGGGTCGGCGGCGTCACGCACGTGATCGACACCGGCGCGGTGACGCCGGGCTCGATGTCCACCGGCCAGACGCAGCGCTTCGGCGATGGTTACATGATCACCTGCCGCAAGACCGGCGTGAACGACACGCCGCTGCGCGACTGGCTGCACGAGTCGCAGCGCTCGGTGCGCACGCCCAAGTACTGGATCCTGGATGAGCGCACCCGCATCGCCGGCTGCCACATGATCCGCGACCTGATCGAGGAGGTGGTGGCCGAGGAGGGGCTGGAGGCCTACGAGAAGTTCGCCTACGAGGTGATCGAGGAGGGCCGGCGCGGCCTGCAGACGCGCCTCAAGGCCATGACGCTGCCGGGCAAGTACCGCAAGGTGGCCTTCGTGGACGTGCCCTACGCGCACGAGGACGTGCAGACCTCCAACGCCTTCGCCAAGCTCGACTCCATCATGCACTCGCCGTGCGAGATGACGATCCGCCCTGACGGCAGCTGGCGGCTGGACTTCGAGGGCGCCAACCGCTGGGGCTGGCACACCTTCAACGCGCACCAGGTCGCGTTCACCAGCGGCATCTGGGTCATGATGTGCCAGACGCTGGTACCCACGCAGCGCATCAACGACGGCGCCTACTACGGTACCGAGTTCCACCTGCCCAAGGGCGCCTGGTGCAACCCCGACGACCGCCGCACCGGCCACGCCTACGCCTGGCACTTCCTGGTCTCGGGCTGGAGCGCGCTGTGGCGCGGGCTGTCGCAGGCCTACTTCAGCCGCGGCTACCTGGAGGAGGTCAACGCCGGCAACGCCAACACCTCCAACTGGCTGCAGGGCGGGGGCATCAACCAGGACGGCGACATCCACGCCGTCAACAGCTTCGAGGCGTCCTCGTGCGGCACCGGCGCCTGCGCCATCAAGGACGGCCTGAACCACGCCGCCGCGATCTGGAACCCCGAAGGCGACATGGGCGACATCGAGATCTGGGAGATGGCCGAGCCGCTGCTCTACCTGGGCCGCAACGTGAAGGCCAACTCCGGCGGCTACGGCAAGTACCGCGGCGGCTGCGGCTTCGAGACGCTGCGCATGGTCTGGAAGGCGCAGGACTGGACCATGTTCTTCATGGGCAACGGCTACATGAACAGCGACTGGGGCCTGATGGGCGGCTACCCCGCGGCCACCGGCTACCGCTTCGAGGCCCACAAGACGGGCCTGAAGGAGCGCATCGCGCTGGGCGACAGCCTGCCGCTGGGCGGCGACACCAACCCCGACCTGCCCGACTACGAGAACCACCTCAACGCCGGCGCGGTGGTCAAGCGCGACCAGCAGTGCATGACCACCGAGGACTGCTACGACAACCACGACCTGTACCTGAACTACCTGCGCGGCGGCCCCGGCTTCGGCGACCCGCTGGACCGCGAGGTGGAGGCCATCGCCAAGGACCTCAACAACGCGCTGCTGCTGCCCGAGTACGCGCGCAAGGTCTACGGCGCCGTGGCGACCAAGGACGCCAACGGCGTGTGGACGGTCGATGCGCAGCAGACGGCGCTGCAGCGGCTGGAGATCCGGCGCCAGCGCAAGGAGCGCTCGGTGCCCACGCGCGAGTGGATGAAGGAGGAGCGCGAGCGCATCCTCACCAAGAGCGCCTCGCCGCAGGTGCAGCACATGTTTGCCACCAGCTTCGGGCTCTCGCCCGCCTTCGAGCAGCAGTTCCGCGCCTTCTGGAACCTGCCCGAGGACTGGAAGCTGAGCGAATCCGAGCTGGGCGTGCCCAGCTACGGCGCCAAGTACCGCATGGACCTCTCGAAGATGCCCGACGTGCGCACCGTCGTGCTGGTCGAAGAGTGAACCGCCCCACCGAGGAGAACCGCGATGTCCGCCTACACCCGTGAACAAGTCAAGAACCTCGTCGACGGCAAGCTCGACTGGGACACCACGCTGCGCATGCTCTCCATGCCCAAGGACGGCGAGCGCTTCCAGCTCTACCTGGCGGCGCTGCAGGAGAAGCTGGGCTGGAGCGACCGCATCGTGCTGCCGCTGGGGCCGCACCTGCACATCGTGCAGCAGGCCAAGACCAGCAAGTGGGTCACGCAGTGCGACTGCGGCCACGTGTTCTGCGACTGGCGCGAGAACTGGAAGCTGCACGCCAACGTCTACGTGCGCGACAACGAGGAGGCCATGGCCGAGGTCTATCCGAAGCTCATGGCGCCCGACACGCGCTGGCAGGTCTACCGCGAGTACACCTGCCCGCAGTGCGCCGCGCTGCACGACGTGGAGGCGCCCACGCCGTGGTACCCGGTGATCCACGACTTCGAGCCCGACATCGACGCCTTCTACAAGGAGTGGGTGAAGCTGCCGCTGCCTGAACGCGTCGACTGACGCCTCGGCGGCACGGGCCGCCGCGCGCCCTCCCACGGCTGTACGGCGTGGGAGGGCGTGCTACTTTGCGGGTCGCAGGCCGGGTACACGGCCGCGTGGAGACAACGATGACATCGGAGCCTCAGCAGATGTTCTCGAACCCTGGCAATGAGCCCGAAGTGACGGCCGCGTGGGAAGCCTTCCTGAGCGGGGACGGCCGCCCGCTGGAGACGCTGCGCTCGCTGGTGGACGCTTCCTGGCAGCGCTGCCTGCAGGCGCAGGTCGATCCGCACGCGCGCCGCGGGCCGCAGCCCGTGTCGGACCAGGACCTGTTCCTGCTGCGCGAGCGCCAGCGCGAGATGCTGGAGGCCAGCGCGCCGGTGATGGCCTGCGCGCGCGACTTCCTCTCCGAGACCGGCACGCTGATGGCGCTGGCCGACACCAGCGGCACCATCCTCGCCACCGAGGGCGACGTGCGCGCGATCGGTTCGGCCGAAACCATCCGCCTCATGCCCGGCGTGAGCTGGAGCGAGGACCTGGCCGGCACCAACGCCATCGGCACTGCGCTGGCGGTGGGGCAGCCGGTGCAGATCCACAGCGCCGAGCACTTCTGCGAGGGCATCAAGCGCTGGACCTGTTCGGCCACGGTGCTGCGCCACCCGCTGGACGGCGAGGTCGTGGGCGTGCTCGACGTCTCGGGCCTGTCCCAGACCTACAACCGTCAGACGCTGGCGCTGGTGGTGACGGCGGCCAGCCGCATCGAGAACCGCCTGGCCGCCAGCGAGATGGAGCGCCGCTACCGGCTGCTGGACCACGCCGTGGGCCGCCTGGCCCGCGCCGGGCAGGACGGCGTGGTGCTGTTCGACCGGCTGGGCTGCCCGATCAAGGCCAACGAGCACGCCGCCGACGCCATCGCCGCCGCGGGCGGCGAGCTGGACCTGGCCCGCGCGCGCCGCCTGCCCGCGCTGGCGGCGCAGCGCGTGGGCCGCGGCAAGCTGGCCGGGCTGCCGGCGTGGATCCGGCCCGAGTGGCTGGAGCCGCTGGTCGTGCAGGGCGAGCCCATGGGCACGCTGCTGGTGGTGCCGACCTCGGCGCGCACCCGCGTGCCGGTGCCGCGTCCGTCAGCGCCCGCGGGCGCCGCGCCGGTGGCGCCGCCGGCGGCCGACGCCTTCTCCTCGCTGGTGACGGCCGACGCGGGGCTGCAGGACGTGATCGCCAAGGCGCGCCAGCTCTCGCGCTCGCGCGCGCCGGTGCTGCTGCACGGCGAGACGGGCGTGGGCAAGGAGGAGTTCGCGCGCGGCATCCATGGCGCGGGCACCGGCGCCTACGTGGCGCTGAACTGCGGCGGGCTGTCGCGCGAGCTGCTCGCCAGCGAGCTCTTCGGCTATGCCGAGGGCGCCTTCACCGGCGCGCGCAAGGGCGGCATGGTGGGCAAGATCGAGGCGGCCAACGGCGGCACGCTGTTCCTGGACGAGATCGGCGAGATGCCGCTCGACATGCAGCCCAACCTGCTGCGCGTGCTGGAGCAGGGCGAGCTGTACCGGCTGGGCGAGAACACGCCGCGCAAGGTGCGCTTTCGCCTGATCGCGGCCACGCACCGCGACCTGCGCCAGGAGATCGCGGCCGGGCGCTTCCGCATGGACCTGTACTACCGCATCGCCGTGACCAGCCTGCGCATCCCGCCGCTGCGCGAGCGCCGCGGCGACATCCCGCTGCTGGCACGGTTTTTCCTACAGCGCTTCCGCACCGAGCAGGGGCTGGAGCCGGGTGCGCTTTCCGAAGAGGTGGTGCAGGCACTGCAGGCCTACGCGTGGCCGGGCAACGTGCGCGAGCTGCGCAACATCATCGAAGGGGCGGTGCTGCTGTCCGAAGGGCCGGTGCTGACACTGGACGCGCTGCCGCGCGAGTTCCTGGAGACGGTGCAGTCGGCGCCGTCCGGGCCCGCCGCCGCGCCGGCGGGCGGCGTGTGCAGCATCGCCGAGGGCGAGGAGGCGCTGATCCGCCGTGCCATCGAGGCCAGCGGCGGCAACCTGACGCTGGCCGCGCGCCAGCTCGGCATCGCCAAGAGCACGCTGTACGTGAAGCTCCAGCGCTACGGGCTGTCACGGGCCGGTGCCAGAGCGTGAGCCGCGCGCGTCCCACGCCGCTGATGCCGGCGCGGAATGCGGCTTGCCCTGGCTGGCCTGGCCCGGGGTGAAGCGCGCTTCGCCCCGGACGGCACCGGGCCCGCGCCCGGGATGACGAAACCAGGATGCCCACCCCGCCGGCTGCGCCATGCTCGCGGCGGCCACTTCCGACGGACTCCACTTGCTTCCCCCTTCCGCACCGCCAGATCCAGCCGGCTAGGCCGTGTCCGCCGAGCCGCCGCCCGCCCACTCGCTGCCCGCGCTGCTGCAAGCCGCCCTGCGCCGGGCGCCACGCCGCTACCGCATGCCCGCCTTGCCGGCGGATGCCGAAGCGGCCCGTGCCGCCGGCGTCGAGACGGCGCTGGCCTTCGCACTGGAGGCGGCGCGCGGCGCGGCCGAGCACCACACGAGCGTGCCGGCCGGCGTGGAGGCGCTCTTCACCTGGGCGCTGGAGACGCTGATCCGCGAATCCCTGCAGCCCGAAGGCGGCGACCCGAGCTTCCAGGCGCTCGTGCTGCGGGCGCGCGAGCCCGCGGTGGACGAGTACGTCCGGCTGTCCGCCCAGGTCCTGACCGACGCGCGCGCGGTCCGCGCCGCCGTCAACGCCGTCGCCCATCCCGGCAAGCTGCGCCACCAGGCGCCCGTGGAGGTGCAGGAGGCGCTGGCGCCGCTGCACCGCCATGCCATGGCGGGCGAGTGGTCCGCGCTGCGCCCGGCGCTGGAACCGCTGCTCGCGCAGGCGCCAGCGGAGCGGGCCGAGTCGCGTCCCCTGCTCGAAGCGCTGTCGGACCTGTCCGCGCTGCAGCGCCTGGAGCGCGGCGCCGCGCTGCTGCGGGACGAAGCCGTGCAGCGCTACCGCGCCCTGTGCGAGCGCCGCGGCCCGCTGGCCGGCACGGCTTCCGCCGCCGCGAACGGCCGCGCGGCGGCCCGGCTCGGCGCGGCGGCGGAAGCGGGCACGGTGCAGGCCTTCAGTCAGGTCGCCGCGCTGCTGGACCGCGAGGCGCCGGCGGGTGCGCGTCACTCGGTCGTGCACGGCCTGCGCATTCCCGGCCACTACCCGGGCGTGGCGACGCAGACCAAGGGCGAGTGGGACGTCGCGCTCGCGCGCGCCGTGGAGGGCTCCGACGCGGTGGACATCGTGCTGCTGGCCGAGGTGAAGGCTTCCGCGGCGGCCGCCACCACCGACTTGCCGCGCCTGCTGCGCGGCTTGGAGCGGCTGGCGCAGGCCCAGCCCAATGCCAGCTACACCTTGGCGGCCAACGGCGGCGAGGTGAAGGTGAGCGGCGGCTCGCTGTGCGCGCTCCAGCCGCAGGACGAAGCCCTGCCGCCGCAGGTGATCTATTGCTGCGCGGCGCCGACCGATACGCCGCCGGCGATGCTCAGCGCCGCCGCGAAGGCGGTGCTCCTGACCGACGCCGCCTGCGTGGCCTTCGCGCGCGGCCTGGTCGAGGGCGCTTCGCCGGATGCCGCCACGCTGCTGCCGCTGTGGGCGGACCTGATCAGGCGCCCCCTGCGCTGGCGCTCGGTGCTGCGGCAGTACCCCAACGCCTGCCATGCGCGCGAGGCGATGCTGCAGCCGCAGGACCTGGTGAGCGCCCTCGTGGCGGCGATGGCGGCCTGATGCCGCTGCTGCCCGCCGCGGCCTCCCGCAGTTACCCCCGCGATCTGTGGACAACTCTGTGACGTACCTGCTTGCGGCGAAGCCAAGTCGTTGATTCGTATGGATGCCGTGGGTGGTGCCTAAAAAATGGGCGCTTTCGGGCGTTCCACGCCGCTGTGGCGCGGCTGGGCAGGTGCGCCGGCAACTGCCGAAGCGCGTGTGCTCACCAGTCGGGCTGCTGGTGCTCGACCCGGGCGCACACCACCAGCGCGGTGGTGATCTCCAGCAGCCGGGCCTGCAGGTCGCTCACGTCAGACTGGTGCAGCGGCTGGCCGCTCACGCTGGCGGCGAGCTCTTGCCATTGGCGCAGCTCCGCGCGCAGCCGCTGCGTGGCCCAGGACGGCGCCACGGCGCCGGCCGCCTCGTCCAGCGGACGCAGCAGCGCATGCGCCTCCTCGACGATGCACCGGCACAGCGCCTCCCACTGTGGACGCGACAGCTGCTTGCCCGTGTAGCCGGCGCGCATCTGGCCCAGTTGCCGCTCCAGGCCATGCAGCCGCAGCGCCAGCGCTTCCAGGTCGACGGCCTGCACGCGGCGCCAGGCATCGCGCGCACCGCGTCCGGGCCAGTGGCTGGGACGATGGCGCCACGCCGCGTGCAGCACGCGCCACAGCTGGCAGCGAAACTTCCGTTCCCTCACCGCCATGCGGCCTCGGGCGCCGTGGGCGGCGAAAGAGAAACTCGGGTCATTTACAAAGCGGTAGTGGATTCACTCGCACCCAGTAGGCCCGCCCCTCCACGGTGCGCCTGTTGCGAGCCGCTGGATTTGTGCGCCGGGGGCAACCAGCCGTTTCCCCCGGACCGGGTGGTGGGGTTGCCGATACATCCGATACGGACAGGGTGTCTCGAATCCGCACCGCGCCTTGCCAGCCGCGGCGCTACGTGCTAGGGCACAGCCTCATCCTCAACGATCCCATGCCGAAACGAAGTTCCCGCCGCCTGCTTTCCGCCCCCTTGTTTTCCAGCCTGCACTCGCCCGAGGCGTTGCGCGCCGACCTGCTGGCCGGTGTGCTGGGCGCGGTGCTGGTGCTGCCGCAAGGCATCGCCTTCGCCACGCTGGCCGGGCTGCCGCCGCAGTACGGGCTCTATTCCGCCGTGGTGCCCTGCATCGTCGCGGCGGTGGCGGGCTCCAGCCGCCATGTCGTGTCCGGGCCTACCAACGCCAACTCGCTGGCGCTGTTCGCCATGCTCACGCCGCTGGCGGCCGTGGGCAGCCCGGCCTACGTGGAGCTGGCGCTGGCGGTGACGGTGCTGGTGGGGCTGCTGCAGTTCGCCACCGGCGCGCTGCGGCTGGGAGCCATCGCCAACTTCATCTCCCCGACAGCGCTGCTGGGCTTCACCACCGGCGCGGCGCTGCTGATCGTGGTGCACGCGCTCAAGGACGCGCTGGGGCTGACGCTGCCACCCGGGCCCGGCGCCGGCACGGTGCTGCGCGCGGCCTTCACGCAAGTGCCGCAGCCCGGGGCGCTGCTGGTGGCGCTGGCCACGCTGGCCACCGCCGCGGGGCTGCGGCGCTGGAAGCCCGGCTCCCCGTTCATGCTGGCGGCACTGGGCGTGTGCACGCTGCTGGCGTGGACGCTGCAGCACTGGGCGCCGCCGACGTGGCAGCTGCGGCTGCTGGGGCCGCTGCCCTCGGCGCTGCCGCCGCTGCACGTGCCCAGCGTCAACCTGGAGCAGCTGCCGCAGCTGCTGGCCATCGCCGCGGCGCTGACGGTGGTGGCGCTGGCGCAGTCCATCGCCATCGCCAAGGCCGTGGCCGCGCGCTCGGGCCAGCGCATCGAGGCCAACCGCGAGTTCCTGGGCCAGGGCCTGTCCAACCTGGTGGGCGGCCTGTTCTCCTGCTACGTCTCCTGCGGCTCGCTCAACCGCTCCATGCCCAACCTGGAAGCGGGTGCGCGCTCGCCGCTGGCGGCCGTGGCGTCGGCGCTGCTGGTGGTGCCGATGGTGGCGCTCACGGCGCCGGTGCTGGCGTGGATTCCCTTCGCCGCCATCGCCGGGTTGCTGGTGCTGGTGGGTTGGACGCTGCTGGACTTGCCGCGCTGGCGCCGCTTGGGCGCCGCCAGCCGCCAGGAACTGGCCGTGGCGCTGATCACCCTGGCCGCCACGCTCACGTTGCACCTGGAGGTGGCGGTGCTCGTCGGCAGCGCGCTGTCGCTGGGCCTGTACCTGCACCGCACCTCGCGCCCGGCGCTGCGCGCCATGGGCTTCGGCACGCCGCGCGGCGACCCGCACCGGCCCTTCGTGGTGCTGGCCCACACCGAGCACGCGCAGCCGGAGTGCCCGCAGCTCAAGCTGCTGCGCATGGAAGGCTCGGTCTACTTCGGCGCCACCGCCCATGTGTCGGACCGGCTGCAGGGGCTGCGCGACGCCCCGCACCCGCAGAAGCACCTGCTGGTGATGGGCAAGAGCATGAATTTCGTGGACGTGGCCGGCTCGGAGCTGTGGCGCCAGGAGCTGCGCGCGCGCCGTGCCATGGGCGGCGACTTGTACTTCCACCGCCCCCGCCCGGGCGTGCTGGCGCAGTGGAAGCGCGACGGCTTCCTGGACGAGCTGGGCGAGGGACACATCTTCCCGGACAAGCGCCGCGCCATCGCCACCATCACGCACCGGCTGGATTGCCCCACCTGCACCCGCTGCACGGTGCGGGTTTTCGAGGAGTGCGCCACCCTGCCCGGCCCGGGCTGTGAAAAGGGGAACCTGGGTTGAGGCCCGGGGCCGGCGGAAGTGCCCCGGGGTTGTCACCCTTTCGGGGCACCGCGTCCCATATGACGGGATCCGGAGACTGCTCCAACTCAACTCCGCCGTAGGCACGCCGATAGCGCGCCGTCAGCTTTCATTAAGAAACACGCAAGGAGACGGCGATGTTCGAGAACCTCAAGACCCGCACGGTGCTGCCGCTGGGCTTTGCCTGCGTGCTGCTGTTCATGGTGGCCTTGACGGCGTTGGGCGTCAGCGGCCTCAACGACCTGGAGCGCCTGCACCGCCAGTCGCTCGTGGCCGAACGGGCTGCGACGGCGCAACAGGAGATGGAGCGCGAGGTGAGCACCCTGAGCACGCTGATGATGGCGCTCACGGGAGCCGGGCTGCTGGTGGGCGTGGGCGTTGCGGTGGGTCTGGTGCGGGCGATCTCCAAGCCGCTGGACGAGGCGGTCTACATCGCCGAGACCGTGGCCGCGGGCGACCTCAGCCAGGAGTTCGACACCGAGCGCGGCGGCGACTTCGGCCGCTTGCTGGGCGCGCTGGGCCACATGGAGAACACGCTCACGGACCTGGTCACGCGCATCAAGGGCAGCACCGACCTGATCGCCACGGCCTCGCGCCAGATCGACGGCGGCAACTCGGACCTGGCCCGGCGCACCGAGCAGCAGGCGGCCTCGCTGCAGCAGACCGCCGCCAGCATGAGCCAGCTCACCGAGACGGTGAAGCTCAACTCCGACCGCGCGCGCTCGGGCAGCTCGCTGGCCGCGCAGGCCAAGCAGGTGGCGGAGCAGGGCGGCTCGGTGATGGCGCAGGTGGTGCAGACCATGGACTCCATCAACCAGAGCTCGCGCAAGGTGTCGGACATCATCGACGTGATCGAAGGCATCGCCTTCCAGACCAACATCCTCGCGCTCAACGCGGCGGTGGAAGCCGCGCGCGCGGGCGAGCAGGGCCGCGGCTTCGCCGTGGTGGCCGGCGAGGTACGGCAGCTGGCGCAGCGCAGCTCGCAGGCGGCCAAGGAGATCAAGGAGCTGATCACCGACGCCGTCGACCACGTGGACAGCGGCTCGACCCTGGTGCGTCAGGCCGGCGGCACGATGCAGGACATCGTGCAGGCGGTGCAGCGGGTCAACGGCATCCTGGGCGAGATCTCGGCCGCGCTGGCCGAGCAGAGCGGCGGCATCGAGGAAGTGAACCAGGCCGTGTCGCACATGGACCGCGTGACGCAGGAGAACGCCGCGCTGGTGCAGCAGGCCGTGGCCGCCACCTCCGCCCTGGCCGCGCAGGCGCGCTCGCTGCAGGGCGTGGTGGACGAGTTCAAGCTCGAAGCGGCCTGAGCCAAAAAAAAGCCGCCCGGACCTGGCCCTTTGACAGGCCCGGCACGGGCGGTAGAAGGTTCGCCTGTCGAACCGTGATTCTTCTTACTGCGCCTTGAGCCCCGTGGGTGCCGCCACCCTGGTGGCTCCGGTCTCGAACTCGAAGGCGCCGCGCTCGTACACGCCGTCCCCGCCGCGGGTGTTGCCCAGCGCGTCCACGTTGAAGGGCGCGCCCAGCGGCAGGCCGGTGGGCATGGCCTTCTTGAGCCGGAAGTCCTTGCCGGCGATGTCCACGAAGGGGTTCACGCTGTCGGTGATGCCCTTGGGCTCGCCCTGCGTGCCGCCGGAGTTGATGAAGACGTTGTAGTCGTGCTTCGAGAAGCGCGAGAAGTCCGGGCTGTCGCTGTTGTAGAAGATGTTGTTGTAGGCCTCGTTGCCCGAGGCCACGCGCGGCAGCGAGCTCAGCGGCGCCTGGTTCACGTTGATGAAGGCGTTGTTGTAGACCTTGGCGTTGTGGAACTCCTCGCCGCCGTTGCCGGTCCAGCCGCCCACCACGCCGTTGGCCTCCTGCCAGTTCGCGCCCTCCGGTCGGTAGAACACGTTGCCGTACACCAGCAGCCGGGCGCTGGGGTTGGAGGAGTTGTCCCACATCAGGCCGCCGGTGCTGCGGATGTCGGTGACCAGGTTGTGGCGGAAGGTCACGTCGCCCACGCTGCCGGAGAAGCCCCAGATGCTGGCGACCTCGGAGTGCACCGCGCCGGAGCCGTTGTACGACTCCACCCAGCCGTGCTCGATGACGAGGTTGCGCGGGCTGACGAAGAAGGGGCAGCGGCCGATGCCGGTCATGCGGAAGTACGACAGCGTCACGTTGGAGGCGCCGTACACGGCCAGGCCGTCGTTGGAGTAGGAGCCGCCGGCGCTGCTGACGCTGCCCTTGCCCACCAGCTCGACGTGGCGGATGGTCACGTTGTTGGCCGTGCCCTCCTGGCCGACGTTGAGCACGGGGTTGCCGTCGCCGCGCTCGACCACCTTGATGCCGAAGTTGCCCGCCCAGTCGTTGGCCGCGCCGCCGCCGGTCTGGCCGTCGATGACCCAGTAGGAGCTCTTGAAGTTCAGCCCCCCGCCGAACACCGCCTGGCCACTGCCGTAGGCGCTGTTCCAGCCGGTGCTGGTGCCGTGGTCGGTCGCGGTGGCCTTCTTGATGGTGATGGTGGCCGTGCCGCTGGCGGGCGTGGAGAAGCTGCGCGCCGGGTACAGGCCCGCGGCGATGTAGTAGGTGTCGCCGCGCTGGAAATTGGTCGGCAGCGCGGGCAGGGCATTGGCCCAGTCGCGGCCGGAGTCGTTGCCGTTGGCGCCCGGGCGCACGTACCACGTGGCCGCGCTGGCTAGCGCCGGCAGCAGGAAGGCGGTACCCAGCGCCGCCAGGCGGAAATATCGGATCGTGTTCATGGCGTTCCCCTGTTCGAGTCGGTGCGTGTTCTGTGGCCGGTAAGGATCCATCAGGGGATCGGCTTGATGGCCTCACTCGAATAGGTACTCTCCGCGCCGTCAACCGTCACGGCGGTGACCGCGAAGTAATAAGTGGTGCCGCTGTCGAGATTGGGCACCGAGACGGTGGTGTTGGTGACGTACAGGCCGGCGCCCTTGTCCTGCGCGTAGGCGCGGGAGCTGGTGCCGTAATAGACGCGGTAGCCCGACACGGAGCCGGCCGGCGCGGTCCAGGTCAGCAGCGCCGAGCCCGTGGCCGCCGGTGCGGGGGCGGGCGCGGGAGAGGGCACGGGTGCCGGAGCGGGCGCAGGGGCCGGGGCGACCGGGGCCGGGGTGGTGTCCGCCGCGTAGACCTCGCAGACCTTGGTCACGCCCACCGCGGGATCGGAACCGAAGAAATCATTGGCGCATTGCGCGGAGCCGGCTTCCACGTATTTGCCGACCCAATTGCTGCCCGAGCCGTAGCGCACGAAACTGCGCGTGGCGAGCTTGAAATAAGCATATTCGCTGGCCACCCTGTTCCAGGTTCCGGACGAGGTCGGGGAAATTTCCTTGGAACTTTCGTTGTTGTTTCCAGCGGAAGTGGCGGTATTTTCACTGTCCTGGCCGCCGCCGCAGGCGGTGGCGAGGAAGGCGCTCGCCATCAAAGCGGCGAGCAAAGCAAGGCGAGAGGAGCGATTTTGTGGCGGCATGATGTCTATAAAAGCAGACATGAAAAAGGCATCCCGGCGCCGAGCCAAATGGGCCAAGACCGGGGACGGCTGAGCGCAGTGGATGCCTAGTTACTGCGCCGAACTTGGGAACACGGCTGCCGGCTGTAAAACCGTGCAGGGGACGTGACCCGATGTGCATGAATCCGGGTCAATAACCCAGGAAATTCATGCACCTTTTTGTTGCTTGCTCAGGTTGGGAAGGACTCGCTTTCAGCAAACTGGCCGGAACGAAATCGTCTCAGGTTCGGAAAATGGATCCGTTTACTTCGCTTTCCTAAGGATGCAAACGTGATACAAAATCTGATTGAAACGAAACTGCTTCCCGCGCCTAGGGCAGGCGCAAGTCGAAGCAGCCGTGAAGTGGATGGCGAGATGATAGATATGAATTGATGGCCCGTCCCGGCGTGATGACAATGCTTAGACAATGAAAAGATCTGACACATCGTCCCCCGGCCTGCGGCAGCGGGCGGAATACCGGAAAATTTAATTTAGGCTTAAACAATATCCGGGTTCTCCCGGGACGGGACGACCCGGTGCCGGGCACCGGTTTTGCACACCGTGGCGTACTGCGGGTGCAGCACGCGCGCGGCAGCCGTTGCGGCCACCGCGCGGGCTCGGTGGCTCAGGTCGGGCGCGGACCCACTTCGAACTCGAAGCCTCCCACGCCGGCCACGCCGCCGCGCACGCGGTCGCCCGGCTGCAGCGCGCCGACGCCGGCGGGCGTGCCGGTGAAGATCAGGTCGCCGGGCTGCAGCGCCACCGCCTGCGAGATGTGGCTGATGATGTCCGGCACCGGCCAGATCAGCTCGGTGAGGTCGCCCTGCTGGCGCAGCTCACCGTTGACCTGCAGCCAGATGCGCCCGGCTTCCGGATGCCCCACCGCCGACACTGGCTGCAGCGCGCCGCAGGGTGCGGACGCATCGAAGCCCTTGGACCAGTCCCACGGCCGGCTCATCTGCTTGGCCGTGTCCTGCAGGTCGCGCCGCGTGAGGTCCACGCCCACGCCGTAGCCCCACACCAGCGCCAGCGCCTGCTCCGGCGCGATGCGGCTGCCGCCCTGGGCCAGCGCCACCACCAGTTCGACCTCGTGGTGCAGGTTGGAGGTGAGCGTGGGGTAGGGCACCACGCCCTCGGCCGGCACCACCGCGTCGGCGGGCTTCATGAAGAAGAACGGCGGCTCGCGCGTGGGGTCGTTGCCCATCTCGCGTGCATGCGCGGCGTAGTTGCGGCCGACGCAGAACACGCGCCGGATCGGGAAGCGCGCGCCGCTGCCGGCCACGGCGAGCGAGGGAACGTGCGGGGGCGGGAAAACGTAATCGGTCATGTCGTGTCTCCTGGGCGGGGCCCGCCGCGAACAGCGCGGGGGCGCGAAGCGCAGCGTAGCCGCCGGCGCGCGCCGCGCCGGTGATGCCGCCCGCGCCGTGTCCACGCCGCGGGACGGCACGGCTTATGCCCCGGGCGCGGGACCTGTTTTCGCCCGACGGGAGAAGCCTGCTGCCATGGCCTTGCGCCCGACGCCGACCCGCCTGCGCGCGGACGCCCCGCGGCTGCGCCAGGGCGTGCGCACGGCGCTGAGCGCCCACGTCACCAACGGGCTGTCGGCCGCGCTGGGGCTGCTGCTGATCTCAGCCGGCGTGCACGCGGTGCTGGGCGCGTCCGCCGCCTCGGCGGCGTCGGTGGGCGTGATCGTGTGCATCCCGCCGGACCAGCCCGCGCCGCAGCGCGGCAAGCTGCTGCGGCTGCTGCCGGCCGCGCTGTTCGGCTGGCCGCTGTTCTGGGCCGCCCACGCGCTGCACGGCAACGCCTGGCTGCTGGGGCTGCTGCTGGTGCCGGCCACCTTCCTCGCCTTCCTGGCCGGCGCCTGGGGCAAGCGCGGGCTGCCGATCGTGGTGTCGGTGATGTTCGCGATGGTGTTCGCCACGGCCGTGCCGCGCCACGAGGCCCCGGGCGCGGCGCTGCAGGGGGCGCTGCAC
Organism: Azohydromonas australica DSM 1124; assembly: GCF_000430725.1. Taxonomy (GTDB): domain Bacteria; phylum Pseudomonadota; class Gammaproteobacteria; order Burkholderiales; family Burkholderiaceae_C; genus Azohydromonas; species Azohydromonas australica. The sequence goes on along the minus strand of NZ_KE387203.1, from coordinate 562,950 downwards.
TTCGGGCTGGGCGCGGGGCTCTACCTGCTGTGGGCCACGGCGGCCAACGCGCTGCTCAACCGCGTCTACCGGGTGCAGATGCTGGCCGACGTGCTGTTCACGCTGGCGGCGCTGATGCGGCTGCAGGCGGCGCGCTTCGTGCCGGCACCGGATACGGCGCCGGCGCTGGACGCGCTGCTGCGCCGCCAGGCCGCGCTGGCGGACCAGCTCCAGGCGGTGCGCGACTTGGTGCTGGAGTCGCCGCGCACGCCGCGGCGCCAGCGCCAGGCGGGGCTGCTGCTGCACGTGCTGGAGCTGCGCGACCACCTGCTGGCCTGCGAGCTGGACCTGGACGGGCTGCTGGCCCATCCCGGCCACGTGCCGGTGCTGGCGGGCCTGCGCGCGATGCTGCTGGGCGCCGCGGCCGACGTCGAAGCGCTGGCCGACGCGCTGCTCACCGGGCGTGCGCCGGTGGCCTCCGAGTCGCGGCGCCAGCGGCTGCGCCGCCTGCCGTGGGACGCGATCCACGCCCTGGCGCAGCGCCAGCCGCAGCCCGCCGCGCGGCTGGCGCGCAGCCTCGCCAACCGGGTGCGCCACGTGGCCGACGAGGTGGCGCACGCGGTGGCGCTGGCGCGCGGCGAGCGCGAGCCGGACCTGCCGGCGGTGCGCACGGCCTGGCGGCTGTTCGTCAGCCCGACGGCCTGGTCGTGGCGGCCCTTCGTGGCGCTGTGGCGCTGGGACGCGCCGCCGCTGCGCCACGCCCTCCGCGCCGCGCTGGCCGTGGGCAGCGCCTACGCGCTGGCGCAGGCGCTGCCCTGGGGCACGCACGCGTACTGGATCCTGCTGACCATCGTGGTGGTGCTGCGCGGCAGCCTGGCGCAGACGCTGGAGCGGCGCGACAGCCGCGTGCTGGGCACCTTCTTCGGCTGCCTGCTCACCGGGGCGCTGCTGGCGCTGCACCCGCCGGGTTGGGCGCTGCTGCTGGTGCTGACGCTGGCGCAGGCCGTCGCGCACGCCTTCGCCGTGCGGCGCTACCTGGCCACGTCGGTGGCGGCCACGGTGCTGGGCCTGGTGCAGGCGCACCTGCTGGGGGCGGGGGGCGGGCCGGTGTTCGACATGGTGGAGCGGCTGGCCGACACGCTCATCGGCGTGGGCCTGGCCTGGGGCTTCAGCTATGTGCTGCCCTCGTGGGAGCGCGGGCAGCTGCCGGCGCTGATCACGCGGGTGCTGCGGGCGCAGGCGCGGCACGCGCGCGTGGCGCTGGCGCTGGCGCAGTTCGAGGCGGTGGACGACGAGCCGGAGCTGCAATGGCGGCTGGCACGGCGCGAGGCCTACGACAGCCTCTCGGCGCTGGTGCAGGCCACGCAGCGCGCGCTGGTCGAGCCGCGTGCGGTGCGTCCGCCGCTGCAGGCGCTGGAGCGGCTGCAGGTACAGGCCTACCAGCTGCTGGCGCAGCTCACCGCGCTCAAGACCATGCTGGTGTTGCGTCGCGGGCGGCTGGACTTGCAGGCGCTGCGCGCGCCGCTGGCACAGGCGGCCGAAGACCTGTGTGCCACGCTGGAGCACGGCGTGCCGCCGGCGCTGGAGCCGGCCGAGCTGGACGGCACCTCGCGCCTGCCGGCCTACCTGCCCGAGGAGGACCTCAATCCCTGGGCGCTGCGCCGGCTGGCGCTGGCGCGGGGCTTGGCGGGGCGGCTGCGGCAGGAGGCCGACCAGGTGGGCGAGGCGCTGCGCGACCCGCCCGCCCCGCCGGCTTCGCCCGCCCAGGCGGCGTAGACGGGGCGCAAGCGGCCAGTGGCCTTGCGGCCCGACAGGGGCAGCCCGGCAGCGGAGCGGCACCCTGCATCACGCCGTGAAGGAGCAGGCACGGCGCCTGCTTCATATTCACGATCGTATTTGTGCCGAATTCAATGGCCTCCTGCCCCTGGAGTTTGGGCAGCCTTGAATCAAACTCCTCATCAGCCCCGCTGCCGTGGGGCTTTCCCATTTTCTGGGGGATCCGGCATAAGCCCGGGTGGAGGCGGCACGCCCGCTGCTATGGTCAGGGCAGAAGCAATACAAGCACCGGTGCGGCAGTCGGGAGCGCCGGGCATGACGGAGTTGACGCCATGAATCAACCGGATATCGATTCCACCGGCTACGAGCTGCATTTCGAATCCCTGGCCGACCCGTGCCAGGCCTGCGCCTTCCCTTGCGACGCGCACGGGCAGGTGGACATGGACCGCCTGGGGGACGCGGCGCTGCACCGCTACCTGTACGCTCGGGCCGTGATCGGGCGGGTGTACCGCCTGCCGGCGGTCAGGAGCCGCGCACGGCGTTGAGCCCGCCAGCAGCGGGCGCGGGCGGTGGGATGGGCGTTCCGGTGGCGGCCGGCACCCCTACGGACACGAGATTGATGGCGCTTGCTTAGCCGCGCGTTCGGCTTGGCTCAAGAGATTGCGCGCAATCAGGCGCGCTGGGTGTGAAATCGTTGGCACGGTGGTGCAAGAGGCGTTGGATATTGCCGACGCCAAACCGCTTGTAAGTCTGGGCAATCTCAATAAGCGGCATGCCCATGCCAGCCTGAAACATGTCCGCAAACCAGAACGTGCCACTTGCACACGCCCTTGTTGTTAAAACGTGAAAACCTTTTCGCGTCAGTCGGCAGCAAGGCAGCGCACTGACACTGCGGCCCCATGCCCTTCTTGGTGTTAACCCTTGGATTTTCGGCCTTTGCAGCGTTGGCACGGTCGATGCAGTAAAGGCGGCGTGCAAAGGAGACGTGTTGCATGAGCACTCTGGAACTGGAACAGCCCGGCTACGAACTGCGCTTCGAATCCCTGGTCGATCCGCTGCGTGCCTGCGCCTTCCCGTGCGACGCACGTGGGCTGGTGGACATGGACGGCCTGGGTGAGCAGGCCTTGCGCCGCTATCTGTATGCGCGCGCCGTCATCGGCAAGGAATTCAGGCGCCCGCTGGTGCATGCCGTCGGTATGGAGCGTGCCGCTGTGCCAGCCTGACACAATGACATCACGGGCGCGCCGCCGTGACGGCGCTGTCGCCTGATTTCCGTCTTCCTGGATTTCCCGCGGTTCGCACTGCACTGGGCTTGCCCGGCTCTGACGGCTGCCGTGCCTCGTGCGCCGTGGCCCTGGCCTCCAACCACGCAGGAAGCGGGCGAGGCGCCTTCTAAGGAAATGTTCGCGGTGCTTGAGAAGACTCGCACGAATTAGTCGGTGTGGTGACGGCCGGGCGCCCTGTCGGTCTCACACCAGCCCCGCCGCCGCCAGCTCCTTTTTGGCGTAGGCGTAGTACAGCGGCGCGGCCACGAGCCCCGGGACGCCGAACAGCGTCTCGGCGGCGAACATCACCGCCAGCAGCTCCCACACGCCGGTGCTGGTGCGCGCGCCCACCACGCGGGCGTTGATGAAGTACTCCGCCTTGTGGATGCCGATGAGGAAAGCCAGGCAGCCCACGCCCACGAACACCGACACCGACACGCCCACCAGCGTCATCACCACGTTGACCACCAGGTTGCCGACGATAGGCACCAGGCCGAAGACGAAGGTCATGCCCACCAGGGCGTAGTCGTAGGGCATGGCGACGCCGAAGGCCGGCAGCAGCGCAAGCACGAACAGCGCCGTGAGCACGGCGTTGAAGGTGGCGATCCAGAACTGCGCCGCCACGATCTGGCGAAAGGCGTCGATGAAGTGCGCCGCGCGCGTGGCGATCGCCGCCGACAGCGGCCGACGCTGCGCCGGCGGCCGGCGCGTGGCCAGCAACGCGCCCACGATCAGCCCCACGTAGGCCAGCAGCAGGCCGTGCAGCCAGGTGCGTCCCACCGTGGCCAGATGGCTGGCCTGCGCGCGCAGGTGCGTCGCCACCAGTTCCTGCACGCCGGCCACGCCCTCGGGCAGGTGGCGCACGATCTCCGGCGGCAGCCGCTCGCGCATCTCCAGGATGGTGTTGGCCAGGTGGTTGAGCAGCTCCTGGTACTGCTGCACCGCCAGCAGCGAGTAGCCCTTGGCGTTGAGCATCAGCGCCACCAGGCCCGCCAGCGGCGCCACGATGACCAGCGTCGCCGCCAGCCACGGCGGCAGCCCGCTGCTGCCAGCGTGCCGCGCCGCCAGCGGGACACGCGTGAGCGCGCGGGTGAGCAGGAAGCTCACGCACACCGCCAGCAGCCCCGGCAGCAGGCCCGCGGACAGTGACAGCAGGCACAGCACGCCCACCAGCACGAAGCTCGCGCCCTGCACCATGCGGTGCGCCAGGGTGCCGGGCGCCGCCGGCCAGTCCGATTTATTCGTCATGCACGTTGTTGGTATTGCATTCAGGCCCACGGCGGGGCGGCGGGTGTCCGCGGTCCAGGATGGTCAAACCGGCAGCGCCGAGCGCGGCAGCCCGAACACGCGGTCGAACACCCAGTTGAATACGAAGGTGTAGGCGAGAAAGAAAAGCACCAGCCCCAGGTCCATCGCCACGGCGTGCCACAGGCCCACGTCCAGCCACCAGGCCATCACCGGCACCAGCATCGCGGCCAGCCCGCCTTCGAAGCCCACCGCGTGTGCCAGGCGCCGGCGCAGGCTGCGTCCGCGCACCGCCTGGCGAGACTCCCACCGCTCGAAGGCATGGTTGAACGCCACGTTCCACAGCACGGCAACGGCCGAGCTGATCACGGAGAGCGCGCCGGCGTGCGGCAGGTCGGCGTCCGACATCAGCAGGAAGCCGGCACTGGCCAGCACGATGGCGATCGCCTCGTACAGCGTCACGTAGACGACGCGGCGCTTGATGCCCTGCATGCCGGGCCGCTCAAGCCCCGCCGCCAGGCTGCGAGGCCTTGCGCGCCGCCTCCTGGCGAGCCTTGAACTTGAAGTACGTCCACAGCACGCCCAGCGTGGCGAAGGCGACCATCCACCAGCCGAACAGCACGTAACCCGCGTAGACCAGCACCACCCACAGCAACAGCAGCAGCACGAAACCCAAAGCTCTCATCGCATCTCCTCCAGAGTGGGATTGTCCCAGGCCCGGCGAGGTTCCCTGCGCCGGGCGCGATGGCGGCCGTGCGGACCTGCTCATGCCGGCACGCGGCGGCGCAAGGCGCGGAAATGGTCGCACCGGCAACGGTGAGGAGGGTGCAGGCGGCCACCGACACGGGGCTGGGTGCCGCCACGCACAGCCAGGTCGGCGACTTCGTGCGCGGCGAGGACCGCATCGACCTGACGGCGCTGATCGACGCGGCAGCGGCGATCACGGCACCAAGGCAGCTGTGCTTTGCCGACGGTGCGCTCTACGGCAACACCGATGCGGCGTTCAGCCTGGCGCTGGCGCGTGTGACGGCGCTGTCGCTGTCGGATCTCGTGCTGGCGCGCTGAGCCCGGTCCGCGCTGCGGCTGGAAGACCTTCGTCATGCCCGCCCAGGCGGGCATCCACGCGCCCCGGGATGCTGCCTGGCGCTGCTGGACACCCGCTCCACGCCTGTGCGGCTACGGGCTGTGCGGGTGCAGCGAAGTCATTCGACTGCCGGCATCCGGATCAGGCCGCCGCGGGCTGCGCGCACTGGGCAGCTTCCAGCCCGGTCCTGATCTCCAGAATGGTCGGCAGGATGGACTCGAAGAGCCGCACCAGGCGCGGCTCCAGCTGGCTGCCGGACGCGCCGCGCAGGGTGGCCATCGCGATGTCCACGGGCCAGGCCTTGCGGTAGGGGCGCGTCGTCGTCAGCGCGTTGAACATGTCGGCCACCGCCGCGATGCGTGCTGCTTCTGGAATGTCCCGCCCGGCCAGGCCCGCCGGGTAGCCGCTGCCGTCCCACTTCTCGTGGTGGTGCAGCGCGATCGTCGCCGCCAGCTGGAACACCGGGGAATGCTGCCTGGCGAGCATGTCGTGGCCGATCTGGCAATGGGTCTTCATGAGTTCCCACTCGCCGTCGTCGAGCTTCAGCGGCTTGAGCAGGATGGCCTCGGGCACGCCGAGCTCACCGATGTCGTGCAGCGCGGCAGCCACGTTGATCAGGTTCACCTGCTCGGCGCTCCAGCCCGCGCTTTCCGCCAGTGCCGCGGCATAGGCAGCCACGCGCAGGGGGTGCTTGCCGGCCCGGTCCGGGCGGTCGCTGCCGGCGTTGCACAGCAGGTCCAGCGCGTCGCGGTAGTCGGCGTCCAGGGCCGTCTGTGCCTGCGGAACGAGCTGGCTCTTCACGCAGTCCAGCAACTCCTGTGCGCTCACGGGCTTGATCAAGCAGCCGTCGGCACCCAGGGACGCGGCGGCCTTGCGGCTGGCGTGCGCGCGGCTTGCGATCAGTACCAGCGGGATCGCCGCGGTGTCCGGATCTCCTTTCAGGGCCCGGCACAGGGTGGGGCCGTCCAGGTCCGGCAGCTCGGTGTCCAGCAGGATGAGTGCCGGTCGTTGCCTGCGCACGGAGGCCAGGGCGTCCCGGCCGGTCCAGGCAAAGGACAGCCGGTGGCCGGCGGCCAGCACCTGCGCCATGTTGGCGAGATCGTCGGGATGGCTTTCCACAATGAGAACGGGCGGGGTGGTCATGGTCGTGAGTCTTGATGGATACCGTGCCGCTATGAGTGGCGGGTTGCCCCTGGTATCGACCACCGGCAGGGGCGTGTTGAGGCCGCAGCATTGCAACAGCGCGTCATGCCAGGACACTGTGGCCAGATCGCGCGCCGCGGCACCGTGCCTGGGCGGGACAGGGCGGGTGTGGCCGGCGCGATCGTGGGCCGATCTAGCGGCGGGCGTGCACCATGGTGCGGATCGTGCTAGCTTGAGTCTGAGGCCTGGCAGCAACGGGGCCGTTCCTTCCAGACCGCGGTGGTTGGGGACGGCACGCCGCAGGGCCAGTCCCTCGTCAACGAGCGCGTGCCGAATGCGGCATTCACGGAGGGAAATCGTGATCGAAATGCATGCCACCATCCCTGAGGGCATCAACTTCTCGGACCTGCAGCTGTCACGGGACGCCGAGGACGGCGCCGTGGTCTTCGCCATGGAGCCGATCGAGGCGATCTGCGAAGCCAGCGGGCTGGACATCGAGGAGATCGTGGACGGGCCCGAGCCCACCATCTGCGTGCTCATCGCCGCCTGGTATGAGATCCACCTGCAGCGCGGCGGCGAGCCCGACCCGGTGCAGGAGGACTTCCTGGAAGAAACCCGGCTGGAGCTCGAGCGCGGCTTCGGCTTCACCTACCCGCCCGGGCACGCCTGATTTCCTGACTTCACGACGGTTTGAGTTGGCCCGTCATACCCGCAGGTGCAAGCCCGGGGTGTGACGCGGCTCATTCAACGACAGCCGCCAAGCGGCTGAGCCACGGCTCCGGATCCGCCTGCGCGGATCCGGAGCTTTTTTCTTGCCCGGGTGCTTTTCCTAATAATCAGTCATCTTGATTTAAGTAGTTGCCTGCACCACACTGGTTCACGAGGGCCATTGGGCGAGCGTCAGGATGGTCCGTGATGAACACACGGGCGGGCACGGCCGGCGGGCCGGGGCGCGCAAGGAGACAAGCTTGAGCGTCGAAGCACTGCAGCAGGAGGGGGCCACCGCGTCGGCGCGCCTGAAGCCACGCGGTTCCAGCCAGGGAGGGCTGCGCCAGTACAACGAGCGCGTGGTGCTGCACGCGATCCGGCTGCATGGCGCGCTGCCCGGCGCCGAGCTGGCGCGGCTGACCGGGCTGACCGCGCAGACGGTGTCGCAGATCAGCAAGCGGCTGCTGGAAGAGGGGCTGCTGCTCAAGGGCACGCCGGTGCGCGGCCGGGTGGGACAGCCCTCGGTGCCGCTGGGCCTGCGCCCGGACGGCGCCTTCGCCGTGGGCGTGCACGTGGGCCGGCGCCGGCTCGACACGGTGCTGGTGGACTTCGTGGGCACGGTGCGCGAGCGCTGGTCGCTGGAACACGACTTTCCGGATCCGCAGGCGGTACTGGCCGAGATCGGGCAGCGGCTGCAGGCCATCCGGGAACACCTGGGCGCCGAGGGCAGCGAGCGCATCACCGCCGTGGGCCTGGCGGCGCCGCTGTCCATGGGCGGCTGGGCCTCGCTGCTGGGCATCGACCCGGCGCAGGCCGCGCGCTGGCACGGCGTGGACCTGCGCGCCGAGGTGGAGCGGTGCACGGGGCTGCCGGTGCACGCGCTCAAGGACACGGCCGCGGCCTGCGTGTCGGAGCTGGTGGCCGGGCGCGGCCACAGCGTGCACAGCTTTCTGTACCTGTTCGTGGACACGCTCATTGGTGGCGGGCTGGTGCTGGACAGCCGACTGCGCACGGGGCTGCACGGCAACGCCGGCGCCGTGGGCTCGCTGCCGCTGGGCCTGGCGAACGAGGAGGGCGGCCGCCCCTCGCAGCTACTGAGTGCCGCCTCGCTGCTGGGCCTGGAGCAGCGCTGGCGCGACGCCGGCCTGCCCACCGATGCCGCGGCGCTGGCGCAGGCGCTGCAGCCGCCCTGGAAGCCGCACACCGAGGCCTGGCTGGCGCAGGCCGGGCGGGCCATCGCCATGGCCATGAACGCCGCGGCCTGCCTGCTGGACCTGGAGGGCGTGATCATCGACGGCGCCTTCGACCGTGAATTGCTGCAGGCGCTGCTGGAAGCGGTGCAGCGTGCCCAGGCGCTGTACGACTGGGAAGGCGTGGCGGCGCCGCAGCTGCTGGCGGGCACCATCGGTGCGGAGGCCCGCGCCGTCGGCGGTGCGCTGCTGCCGCTGTACGCGGCCTTCGCACCCGACCGGGACCTGTTTCTCAAGACCGAGGGCTGAAGCGCCTGGCCTTCCGTGCCGCCAAGGCGCATCGCAAGGCACCGGGCACGCCTTCACACTCATGCCACCCTCGCCAATGCCAAGAAACCTAAGCTGCGCGACATTCGTTGATGCAGTGCAAGGTTCACGGCTGTGCAATTACTGACTCTCTCCCGCGAGCATCTTTTTTCGCAATCCCGCTTGCCCTTCGACATCGTTGACCGCGACGGCAAGCTGCTGCTGCCCGCGTTCAAGGCGCTGGACGAGCAGGCGGTGCGCGCCAAGCTGCTGGCCTTCGGGGAGGTCTATGGCGAGGCACGCAGCGTCGAGGCCTGGCGCCGCAGCCTAGCGCAGACGGTGGACGCGCTGGTGCGGCGCAACGCGCCGCTGGCGCTCATCGCGCGCGCGCAACCCATGGCCTCGCGGCACCCGGCCGGCAACGATGCTGCCGTGACGGGAGAGACCGACGCGGACGTGTGGGAGCAGTTGCAGTCTCAACTGGACATGGCGCTGCGCGATGCGGCTCCCGGGCAGCCCTGGCTGCACCGCGTGCTGCAGCTGCATGCGCGCGCCAGCGCCCTGGGCCGCTCGCGCCTGGACGAGGCGCTGTTCCACTTCTTCCACAGCCGCGCACGCCATGCCGAGCAGTACAGCAGCCACCAGGCGCTGCGCTGCATGCTGGCCGCCGGCGCGATGGCGCGCGAGCTGGGCTGGGACGCCGGGCAGGTCCAGGCGCTGGAGCTGGCGGCGCTGACCATGAACGTGACGGTGCACCGGCTGCAGGACCGCCTGGCGCGCACGCACGTGGGCCCGCTGGACCGGACGCTGCGCGCGCGCATCGCGCGCCATGGCGACGACGCGGCGGCGCTGCTGCAGGCCAGTGGCGTGAGCGACCCGGTGTGGCTGGAGGCGGTGCGGCTGCACCAGGACGCGAGCCTGGAGTCGCTGCCGGAAGCCGCGCTGCGCCCGGGGCAGCGCATGGCCCGGCTGCTGCGCCGGGTGGACGTGTACTGCGCCAAGCTCAGCTGCCGTGCCGACCGCGTGGCGCTGTCGCCCCTGCAGGCCGCCAAGCAGGTGTGCCTGGGTCCCGACGGCCGGCCGGACCGCCTGGGCGCGGTCCTGCTCAAGGTGCTGGGCCTGTACCCGCCGGGCAGCTTCGTGCTGCTCGACAGCGACGAGGTGGGCATCGTGCTCAGCCGCGGTGCGCGCGCCGACCAGCCGCTGGCCGCCGCGCTGGTCAACGCGCAGGGCGAAGGCCTGCTGGAGCCGCGGCTGCGCGATACGGCCCGGCTGGGCCTGCGCGTGCGCGCCGCGCTGCGCGCGGACCAGGTCGCCGTGCAGCCGTCGCGCAAGCAGTTCAAGGTGCTGCACCAGGCCAGCCGCGCGGCCTTCGCGCCCGCGGGCCGGCGCCTGATGGCGATGGCCTGAGCCCGGCCACGCGGCGCCGGGGCCGGCTCAGCCGCGGCCGCTGCCGCCCGTGGATTCGCGCTCGATGATGCGAAAGCCCAGGTCCACCACGCGCTGCGCCACGGCCTCGTCGCGGCAGCGCGCGAGCAGCAGCTCGGCAGCCATGCGGCCGATGGCCGGGCCGTCCACGTGCACCGTGGTCATCGACGGGTCGTAGTGCGCCGCGAAGGCGGCATTGCCGAAGCCGCAGACCGCCAGGTCCTGCGGCACGCGCAGCCCGCGCGCGCGCGCCTCCACCAGCACGCCCTGCGCCATCTGGTCGGAGCTGCAGTAGACGGCCTGCAGGGCCGGGTCCTGCGCCAGCAGCTCGCCCAGCGCGCGCCGGCCGCTTTCCAGGCTGCTCGGTGCCGGCGCGACCGCCACTGGCACTTCGCGGCCCAGCGTGGCGACGAAACCCTCGCGCCGCTGCGCGGCCCGCTCGTCGTCGCCGGTGGCGATGCCCAGCCGCTGCCAGCCCTTGGTGAGGAAATAGCCGGCGATGGCGCTGCCCACCTTCAGGTGCGAGAAGCCGACCACCATGTCCACCGGGTGGTCCGTCAGGTCCCAGGTCTCGACCACCGGAATGCCGGCGCGGCGCAGCCGCTCGCGCGACGCCTCCGAGTGCACCAAGCCCGACATGACCAGCGCATCCGGGCGCCGGCTCAGCATCGTGCCCAGCAGCGCGTCCTCCCGCGCATGGTCATAGCCGGTCTGGCCCAGGATGAGCTGGTAGCCCGCCGCGTCCAGCACGTCGGTCAGCGCCTGGATCGTCGGCAGGAACTGCGCCACCGACAGCGCCGGCACCAGCGCCGCGACCATGTGGCTGCGCTGCGACTTCAGCCCCCCGGCCAGCAGGTTCGGGATGTAGCCCGTGGCCCGCACCGCCTGCTGCACGCGCTCGATGGTGTCCTTGGACACCAGGGCCGGGTTGCTCAGCGCGCGCGAGGCGGTGATGGTCGAGACGCCCGCCTCGCGGGCCACATCGTGGAGCGTGACGGTCTTTCGGGCGGGACGCGAGGCGGCCATGCGGTGTCGGGCAGGTGGATCGGTGGAATCCCCAGGATTGTCCATGAATGCCTGCAAGCCTCTTGACCTAGGCAATGACAACGATAACATTCGCGACCTGCGCACCGCTTCAGCGTTTATCGCCAAAGCAATGCCGTGAATGACAACGATGTCATGTTCTGAGGAACATGGCGCTTTCGCTTCCCTCCCCGGATCCGCCCATGACGACTCCCCTCTCCGCCAGCACCGACCGCATCGAATGGGTGCGCATTTCCTCGTGCTACCTGCCGCTGGCCACGCCGATCAGCGACGCCAAGGTGCTCACCGGGCGCCAGAAGCCGATGACGGAGATCGCGATGCTGTTCGCCGAGGTCCGCACGGCCTCGGGGCACGAGGGCCTGGGCTTCAGCTACTCCAAGCGCGCCGGCGGCCCGGGGCAGTTCGCGCACGCCAAGGAGATCGCGCCGGCGCTGCTGGGCGAAGACCCCAGCGACATCGCCAAGCTGTGGAACAAGCTGTGCTGGGCCGGCGCCTCGGTGGGCCGCAGTGGCCTGTCCACGCAGGCCATCGGCGCCTTCGACGTGGCGCTGTACGACCTCAAGGCCAGGCGCGCCGGCCTGTCGTTGGCCAAGCTGCTGGGCAGCTACCGCGATTCGGTGCAGTGCTACAACACCTCGGGCGGCTTCCTGCACACGCCGCTGGAGCAGCTGCTGGTCAACGCGGCCGCGTCCGTCGAGCGCGGCATCGGCGGCATCAAGCTCAAGGTGGGCCAGCCCGACAAGGCGCTGGACATCCGGCGCGTGGAGGCCGTGCGCAAGCACCTGGGCGACGACGTGCCGCTGATGGTGGATGCCAACCAGCAGTGGGACCGCCCCACCGCGCAGCGCATGTGCCGCGTCTTCGAGCAGTTCAACCTGGTCTGGATCGAGGAGCCGCTGGACGCCTACGACCACGAAGGCCATGCCGCGCTGGCTGCGCAGTTCGACACGCCCATCGCCACCGGCGAGATGCTCACCAGCGCCGCCGAGCACGGCGAGCTCATCCGTCACCGCGCGGCCGACTACCTGATGCCCGACGGCCCGCGCGTGGGCGGCATCACGCCCTTCCTGAAGATCGCCTCGCAGGCCGAGCACGCCGGGCTGATGCTGGGCCCGCACTTCGCGATGGAGCTGCACGTGCACCTGGCCGCCGCCTACCCGACCGAGCCGTGGGTGGAGCACTTCGACTGGCTGGAGCCGCTGTTCAACGAGCGGCTGCAGATCAGGGACGGCCGCATGTTGGTGCCCACGCGGCCCGGCCTGGGCGTGTCCCTGAGCGAGCAGGCGCGGGCCTGGACCCGCGAGACCGCGGAATTCGGCCAGCGCGCCTGACCACCCGGCGCCGCAGCGGGCGGCCGCAGAGCCTTTCCCCTTCACCCGACGACACCACCACGAGGAGACATTCGATGGTCAACCACGCACATCCCCGGCGCTGCCTGCTCGGCATCGCTGCCGCTGCCGCCTTGGTGGCAGCCACGGCGCTGCCCCGGGCCGTCCTGGCGGCCGAGCCCGGAAGCGCCCATTTCGCCGGCAAGACGGTGAAGATCGTCGTGCCCAACCCGGCGGGCGGCACCTCCGACGTGCTGGCACGGATGCTGGCGCCGAAGCTGGGCGAGCTGCTGGGGGCCACCGTGGTGGTCGAGAACAAGGCCGGCGCCACCGGTAACCTGGGCTCGGACTTCGTTGCCAAGGCACCCGCCGACGGGCTGACGCTGCTGCTGACCGACATCGGCTCGCTGGCCATCGCGCCCAGCGTGTTCAAGCAGCTGCCCTTCGATCCGGTGAAGGACTTCGCCCCCGTCACCCTCGTCGCCTACTCGCCGCACCTGCTGGCCGTCAGCCCGCAGCTGCCGGTGAAGAGCGTCGCCGAGCTGATCAAGCTGGCCAAGGCCAAGCCCAACACCGTCAACTTCGCGATCTCGGGCACGGGCGGCGCCAATCACCTTGCCGGCATCGAGTTCGCGCTGCGCAGTGGCGTGGCCTGGTCCTACATCCCCTACAAGGGCGGCGCGCAGGCGCTCAACGACGTGGCGGCGGGCCAAGCGGACGTGTTGTTCAACGGCATGGTTGCCACCTTGCCGCTGGTGCAGGGCGGCAAGCTCAAGGCGCTGGCCGTCTCCAGCGCCAAGCGCTTCGCGGCGGCGCCCGACGTGCCGACCGTGGCCGAGGCCGCGGGCCTGCCCGGCTTCGAGACCGGGTCGTACCAGGGCATCGCCGCGCCGGCGGGTACGCCGCCCGCCGTGGTGAACACGCTGCACGCCGCGGTGACGAAGATCCTGGCGACGCCGGACGTGCAGGCCCGGCTGGCGACCATGGGTGCCGAGCTGCGCCCGGGATCGCCGGCCGAGTTCGGCGCCTTCATCCGCAAGGAGAAGGAGCGCTGGGCGCGCGTGGTGAAGGAATCCGGTGCGAGCTTCGACTGAGATGAGCGCATCGAAACCCCTGCCGGGGTCGCGGCCCCGGCTGCTCAACGTCGGCCGCATCGCCCCGGCGCTGCTGGCCCGGCTGGCCCAGGACTACGAGCTGACGGACCTCGCGGGCGAGCGTGACCTCGCTGCGCGGCTGCAGGGTGATGCAGCGTCCTTCCGCGCCCTGGTGACCTCCGCGCCCGTGGGCGTGGACGCCGCCATGATGGCCGCGCTGCCAGGCCTGCAGGTCATCTCCAGCTTCGGCGTGGGCCTGGACCGCATCGACCTGGCGGCAGCCCGCGAGCGCGGCATCCAGGTCGGCTACACGCCGCACGTCCTCGACGACTGCGTGGCGGACACGGCGATGGGCCTGGTCATCGACGCCGCCCGCGGCCTGAGCGCGGCCGACCGCTACGTGCGCGCCGGGCGCTGGCCGGGCGGACCCTTCGCGACCATGCGCAAGGTCAGCGGCGCCCGCATGGGCATCGTCGGGATGGGCAGGATCGGGCAACAGATCGCCGCGCGGGCCGAGGGCTTTCGCATGGAGGTGCGCTACCACGCACGCCAGCCAGTGAGCCGCCTCCCGCAGGCGCACGAGCCCTCGCTGCACGCGCTGGCGCGCTGGGCCGACTTCCTGGTGCTGGCGCTCCCCGGCGGCGCGGCCACGCGCCACATCGTGGACGCCGCCGTGCTGGACGCGCTGGGGCCGGAGGGCTTCCTGGTCAACATCGCGCGCGGCAGCGTGGTGGATGAGGACGCACTGGTCGAAGCGCTCGCCGAAGGCCGGATCGCCGGCGCCGGCCTCGACGTCTACCAGAACGAGCCGCGGGTGCCGGAGCGCCTGCTGCAGCTGGACAACGTGGTGCTGCTGCCCCACGTCGGCAGCAACACCCGCGAGACGCGGGCGGCGATGGCCGATCTGGTGGTGGACAACCTGCGCGCGTTCTTCGAGCGGGGCCAGCCGGTCTGCAGCGCAGAGCCGCCCACGCTGTAGCGCTTGCCGTCCGTACGGAGCGGCGCGTCCGCCCGACGCCGCTTTCCATTCAATTCGAGAACTCTGGAGACACACCCATGCGCAAGCTTTTCGCTGCCCTGGCTTTCGGACTCGCCGCGACGAGCGGTGCCCATGCCCAATCCTGGCCGTCCAAGCCGGTCACCCTGGTGGTGCCGTTCCCGGCGGGCGGCTCCACCGACATGATCGCCCGCACGCTGGGCGCCAAGCTGCAGGAGAAGCTGGGCAGCACCTTCGTGGTGGAGAACAAGCCCGGTGCGGGCGGCACGCTGGGCGCCGCCGCGGTCAAGCGCGCGGCGCCGGACGGCTACACGCTGCTGGTGTCCTCGTTGGGGCCCTTCGTGATCGGGCCGCACCTGATCAAGAACACCGCCTACGACGCGCTCAAGGACTTCGACTACATCACCGTGGCGGTGCAGGCGCCCAACGTGCTGACCGTGCCAGGCACCTCGCCGCACAAGAGCTTCGCCGACGTGCTCGCCTACTTGAAGGCCAACCCGGGGAAGATGACCTTCGCCTCCGCAGGCAACGGCACCAGCGACCACCTCACGGCCGAGCTGTTCTGGCAAGCCACCAAGACCAGCGCCGCGCACGTGCCCTACAAGGGCGGCGCCCCGGCCATCCAGGACCTCATCGGCGGCCAGGTCGATGCCACCTTCATGAACATCAACACCGGCCTGCCCAACTACAAGGCCGGCAAGCTCCGGCCCCTGGCCATCACCAGCGACAAGCGCTCGCCGCTGCTGCCCGACGTGCCGACCCTGGCGGAGCTGGGCTTCAAGGACGTCACGGTGTACTCGTGGCAGGCCTTTGCCGCGCCCAAGGGACTGCCGGCGGACGTCAAGGCCAAGCTGCGCGACACGCTGGTGGCCGGGCTGAACGACTCCGCCGTGAAGCCCAGGCTGCAGGAGCTGGGCTTCGAGATCGTGGGCAACACGCCTGAGCAGTTCACGGCTTTCCAGGCGGCCGAGTTCCAGCGCTGGAAGAAGGTGATCGAGACCGGAAAGATCACCGCCGACTGAAGGCGCCCCGTGCCTCACGCCCACCCGAACCCCTGACCAAGACCCGAGCCATGGAACCCCTGACCATCAAGATGCACGAGCGCGACAACGTCGCCATCGTCGCCAACGACGGCGGCCTGCCCGCCGGCACCGAGCTGCCCGGCGGCCTGGTGCTGCGCGAGCACGTGCCCCAGGGCCACAAGGTGGCGCTGGTGGACTTCAAGGCCGGCGACGCCGTGCGCCGCTACGACGTGCCCATCGGTTTCGCCCTCGACGACCTGCCCGCTGGCAGCTGGATGCACGAGCGCCGGCTGCAGATGCCCGAGGCCCGCGGCCTCGAAGACCTGCCCATGGCCACGCGCCAGGTGGAGCTGCCGCCGCTGGAGGGCTACACCTTCGAGGGCTTCCGCAACCCGGACGGCTCGGTGGGCACGCGCAACCTGCTGGCGATCACGACGACGGTGCAGTGCGTGGCCGGCGTGCTGGACCACGCGGTCAAGCGCATCCGCGAGGAGCTGCTGCCCAAGTACCCCAACGTGGACGACGTGGTGGGCCTGGAGCACGGCTATGGCTGCGGCGTGGCCATCGACGCGCCCGACGCGGTGATTCCCATCCGCACCCTGCGCCACATCTCGCTGAACCCGAACTTCGGCGGCGAGGTGATGGTGGTGAGCCTGGGCTGCGAGAAGCTGCAGCCCGAGCGGCTGCTGCCGCCCGGCTCCTTCTCCATCAAGGACCTGCGCCAGGAGCCGCAGGAGCCCGGGCTGGACGTGGTGACGCTGCAGGAGCAGGACGGCTTCGGGCCGATGATCGTCACCATCATGGCGCGCGCCGAAGTGCACCTGGAGCGGCTCAACGCCCGCCACCGCGAGACGGTGCCGGCCTCGGAGCTGGTCGTGGGCGTGCAGTGCGGCGGCTCCGACGCCTTCAGCGGCGTCACCGCCAACCCGGCCGTGGGCTTCTGCGCCGACCTGCTGGTGCGCGCCGGCGCCACCGT
>NZ_KE387203.1:330975-546250 GCF_000430725.1 Azohydromonas australica DSM 1124 | reverse complement strand
AGGTGCCGGTGATCAAGGTCGCCACGCGCAGCGACCTGGCGCGGCGCTGGCACGACCTGATGGACCTCAACGCCGGGCGCATCGCCGACGGCGAGGCCAGCATCGAGGACATGGGCTGGGAGCTGTTCCGCCTGATGCTGGACGTGGCCAGCGGGCGCAAGAAGACCTGGGCCGAGCAGCACCGGCTGCACAACGCGCTGGTGCTGTTCAACCCGGCGCCGGTGACCTGAGCGGCGCGACCGGGCGCTCCATCGCCACCAAGAGGGCTTCGACATGCCTGCCTGGAGTCTGTTAAGGGGTTCAGCCTGAACAGGTTCTTGTCGTTTGGGAACATGCGAGGTCTGTACGAGATCGGAGTGCGACACCGCACTTTCGTTTTCTGCTCAACCTTGGAGAGCCCCCATGCGATTCGTCCCCGCCCTGTTGCTGCCCCTGGCCCTGATGGCCGGCTGCACCGCGTTCAGTCCCTCGACCCCGGCACAGGGCCCGGTGGCCGGCGAGCTCAAGCCCATCGCGGCGCTGGACCTGGCGCGCTACGAGGGCACCTGGTACGAGATCGCCAAGTTTCCCAACCGCTTCCAGCAGAAGTGCGTCGCCGACACGCAGGCGCAGTACAGCCGCCAGGACGACGGGACCGTGCGCGTGCTCAACCGCTGCCGCGTGGCCGGCGGCGGCATGGACGAGGCCCTGGGCACGGCGCGCCAGCTCGGTGGCCCCGACTCGCCGCGGCTCAAGGTGCGCTTCGCGCCGGCGTGGCTGTCGTGGCTGCCCGCCGTCTGGGGCGACTACTGGGTGGTGGACCTCGACCCCGACTACCAGCTCTCCGCCGTGAGCGAGCCCCGGCGCGAATACCTGTGGATCCTGTCCCGCACGCCGCAACTGGAGCCCGGGCGCTACGAGGCGCTGCTGCAGCGCCTGAAGGCGCAGGGACTGGACGTGGACCGGCTGGAGCGCACGCCGCAAGGCCGCTGAGCCGGCTGCGCTCTCCGACACGTCAACGACCACGCGGCGCCATGCCGCGAGTTGTCGTACAACATGGCCGCTGACATCATGAGCCTGTGGCAGAGAGTACGTAATTTCCCTCTGCCGCGTCTCTTGAAGTCCATCAAATCTAGTTGTACGATGACATACAACACGACGCGATGAATCGCCGTGTGTCCACCACGACAACCGCATCCCACGGAGAACGCATGTCCCCCCAAGAGCTCAAGCACGCCCTGCAATCCGGCCTGCTGTCCTTCCCGCTGACCGACTTTGACAGCGAGCTGCGCTTTGACGCTCGCGGCTACGCCGAGCGCCTGGAATGGCTGATGCCCTATGGGGCGACGGTGCTGTTCGCCGCCGGCGGCACGGGCGAGTTCTTCTCGCTGGAGCCGGGCGAGTTCTACGACGTGGTGAAGGTCGCTTCCGAGACCTGCCGTGGCCGCGTGCCCATCATCGCGGGCGCCGGCGGCGGCACGTCGCTGGCCGTGAAGTACGCGCAGGAAGCCGAGCGCGCCGGCGCGCAGGGCATCCTGCTGCTGCCGCACTACCTGACCGAGGCGACGCAGGACGGCCTGGTCAAGCACGTCGAGGCCGTGTGCAAGAGCGTCAAGATCGGCGTGGTGGTCTACAACCGCGGCTCCTGCCGCTACAGCGCCGAGACGCTGCAGAAGCTGGCCGAGCGCTGCCCGAACCTGATCGGCTTCAAGGACGGCATCGGTGACATCGAGGCCTTCGTCAACGTGCGCCAGAAGCTGGGCGACCGCTTCGCGTACCTGGGCGGCCTGCCCACGGCGGAAGTCTTCGCCGGCGCCTACAAGGCCATGGGCTGCCCGGTGTACTCCTCGGCGGTGTTCAACTTCATCCCCCGCACTGCGATGGAGTTCTACAACGCGCACGCCGCGGGCGACACCGCGACCACCGGTCGCCTGATCAACGAGTTCTTCCTGCCCCTGGTGGAGCTGCGCAACCGCGGCCAGGGCTACGCCGTGAGCCTGGTCAAGGCCGGCGCCACCATCGTCGGCCACGGTGCCGGCCCGGTGCGCCCGCCGCTGTCGGAGCTCAAGCCCGCCGAGTTCGAGCACCTGCGCGAGCTGATCGGCCGCCTGGGCGCGCAGTAAGCGCGGCCATGCCGCGGTGCCCTGCGGGGCTGACGCGGCCATGACATCCGTTGGCTGGCCGGGGCGCACGCACCGGCCAGTAGTCATTTGCAAGGAAGCACCATGTTCAAGAACCTCATCGGCGGCGAGTGGGTCGAAGGCGCCAGCGTCAGCCGCAACATCAACCCCTCCGACACCCGCGACGTGGTGGGCGAGTATGCGCAGGCCGACGCCGCGCAGGCGCGCGCGGCCATTGCCGCGGCGCAGGCCGCCGCGCCCGCCTGGGGCCTGTCCACGCCGCAGCAGCGCTTCGACATCCTCGACGCCGCCGGCAGCGAGATCCTGGCGCGCAAGGCCGAGCTGGGCGACCTGCTCGCGCGCGAAGAGGGCAAGACGCTGCCCGAGGCCATCGGCGAGGTGGTGCGTGCCGGCAACATCTTCAAGTTCTTCGCGGGCGAGGCGCTGCGCGCGTCGGGCGACGTGGTCGCCTCGGTGCGGCCGGGCGTGGGCGTGGAAGTCACGCGCGAGCCCGTGGGCGTGGTGGGCCTGATCACGCCGTGGAACTTCCCCATCGCCATCCCGGCCTGGAAGCTCGCGCCGGCGCTGGCCTTCGGCAACAGCGTAGTGATGAAGCCGGCGGACCTGGTGCCGGGCTCGGCCTGGGCGCTGGCGGACATCCTGCACCGCGCGGGCCTGCCTGCGGGCGTGTTCAACCTGGTGATGGGCCGCGGCTCGGTCGTGGGCCAGGCGATGCTGGACGATCCGCGCGTCAACGCCATCAGCTTCACCGGCTCGGTGGGCACGGGCAAGCAGGTGGCGGCAGCGTGCGTGGCGCGCATGGCCAAGTTCCAGCTGGAGATGGGCGGCAAGAACCCGTTCATCGTGCTGGACGACGCCGACCTGGGCGTGGCGGTGAATTGCGCCGTCAACAGCGGCTTCTTCTCCACCGGCCAGCGCTGCACGGCGTCGAGCCGCGTCATCGTGACCGAGGGCATCCACGACAAGTTCGTGGCCGCCGTGGTGGAGAAGATGAAGTCCATCAAGGTGGACGACGCGCGCAAGGCCGGCACCGACATCGGCCCCGTGGTGGACGAGAAGCAGCTGGCGCAGGACCTGGAGTACGTGGCCATCGGCAAGGGCGAGGGCGCCACGTTGGCCGCCGGCGGCGAGGCCCTGGGCCGCAACAGCGAGGGCGCGCCGGGCTTCTACATGACGCCGGCACTGTTCACCGACACCACGCCGGAGATGCGCATCAACCAGGAAGAGATCTTCGGCCCGGTGGTGAGCGTGATCCGCGTGAAGAGCTACGACGAGGCGCTGGCCCTGGCCAATGACACGCCCTTCGGCCTGGCCTCGGGCATCGCCACCACCAGCCTGAAGCACGCCACGCACTTCAAGCGCCATGCGCAAGCCGGCATGACGATGGTGAACCTGCCCACTGCGGGCGTGGATTACCACGTGCCCTTCGGCGGCCGCAAGGGCTCCAGCTACGGCCCGCGCGAGCAGGGCCGCTACGCAGCGGAGTTCTTCACCACCGTGAAGACGTCCTACACCCAAGCCTGAGCCTGAACCCGGGCATGGGCAGCACGCGGCGCCGGCCTTCACAGCCGGCGCCGCTTTTCCATGAAGAAAGCCAAGAAGGAGACATGACATGCAAGACCGGTTCGTGACGCGGCGCCGCCTGCTCCAGACCTTTGTGGGCGGGGGACTGGCCTCGCTGGGCGGCAGCGCCTTGGCGCAGGCCTTTCCGTTCACGCCCAACCAGCGCTATCCCGATCCCGCGCTGCTGATCCTGGACCCGAGCTTCGCCAAGTACCGCATCTACAGCAGCACCGTCGAGCAGATCACCACGGGCTTTCGCTGGGCCGAGGGGCCGGCCTACTTCCCCGAAGGCGGCTACCTGCTGTTCAGCGACATCCCGAACAACCGGATCATGAAGTTCGACGAGAAGACGGGTGCCGTCACCGTCTTCCGTGCCAACGCCAACTACGCCAACGGCAATGCGCGCGACCGTCAGGGGCGCCTGGTGACCTGCGAGCACTCGGTGACGCGGCGCGTCACGCGCACGGAGAAGGACGGCAAGCTCACCGTGCTGGCCGACAGCTTCGAGGGCAAGCGGCTCAACGCGCCCAACGACATCGTCGTGAAGTCCGACGACAGCGTCTGGTTCACCGACCCGCTGTTCGGCATCAACGGCGAGTGGGAAGGCTTCAAGGCCAAGCCCGAGCAGGCCACGACCAACGTGTACCGCATCGGGCCGGACGGCAAGATTTCCGCCGTCATCACCGACCTCGTGAACCCCAACGGCCTGGCTTTCTCGCCCGACGAGAAGAAGCTCTACGTGGTGGAGTGGAAGGGCACGCCCAACCGCAGCCTCTGGAGCTACGACGTGGGCTCCGACGGCGTGAGCCTGTCCAACAAGACCAAGCTGATCGACGCTGCCGACCAGGGCGCGCTCGACGGCTTCCGGGTGGACCGCGACGGCAACCTGTGGTGCGGCTGGGGCAGCAACGGCGCACTGGCGTCCGAGCCCGTGGACGTGGGCGGGCGCAAGGTCTATGCGCTGAAGGCCCGGCCGGAGGACATGGACGGCGTGATGGTGTTCAGCCCGCAAGGCAAGCCGCTGGCCTTCATCCGGCTGCCCGAGCGCTGCGCCAACCTGTGCTTCGGCGGGCCGAAGAACAACCGGCTCTACATGACCAGCAGCCACTCCGTGTACGCGCTGTACGTGGAGGCGCACGGGGCGGTGTGAGGCCGGTCCGCGCTCGTCAGTGACGTAGCTTCGGCCTACCCGCATAGGTGCACTGCTGTCCGGGGAAGCCGAGGCATTCGCGCAGGACGAAGCTCGGGGGGCTACCCCTCTACTTCGTCATTCCCGCAAAGGCGGGAATCCAGGCGGCCCCACGTCAGAGCGAAGCCTGGGTGCTGCGAACCACGACTCCTGTCCCGGCGTTCCCCCCGATCTGCTTGCGGCGGCTTGGGGGCCGCCTGGACTCCCGCCTTCGCGGGAGTGACGAATCAGGGTACGAAACGGCCCACCTCACGATTCGCAGGCGGAGTTGTTCAAGCCGTCTGCCGGCGCTGGCAATCAGAAGTTGTGGTTCAGCCCGATGCCGTAGCGCGTCGTGTCGAGGCTGGCGCTGCCGTCGGCGCGCGTGACCTTGAGCTTGCGGAAGGCCGTGTAGACGCGGGTGCGCTTGGACAGGCTGTAGGAGGCCAGGAAGCTCATGCCCCTGGCATCGGCCACCTCGATGCCGCCGCCGTCCTTCGTGACGGCCCGGGCCAGGCCCCCGGACAGCGTGGCGGCTCCCAACGGCACGTCGACGCCGACCTGCCATTCGTTGGACTTCTGGTGGCCCGCGATGCGCTCGTCCGTCTGGCGCTGGAACGCGGCCACGACGCGGCCGCGGCCGAAGTCGTAGATGCCGCTGACCAGGTGGAAGTTGTTGTCCCCAGTGGCGTACTTCTCGTTCTGGTAGGCGTAGCCGATGCGCGTCTTGCCGGCGACGTACTTGATGTGGCCCGTTGCCATGCGAGGGGCGGCCTTCGCCGTGGTTGCGCCCTCACCCAGGCTGAAGCTCACCGAGGCGCTGACCGGGCCCGTCTGCGGCGTGGCGTACAGCACCGTGTTGTTGCCGCGGGCCAGGTAGTCGCTGCCGGCGACTTCGGCCAGCCCGTTGGCCGCGGTCGCGCCGGCGCTCCAGACCTGGCCCGTGGAGGCAAAGCCGGAGGAGTCGAAGAGTTGATTCGTCGAGCCGCGCATGGCGTCGAAGGCCGTGAGCATGCGGCCCAGGCGCAGCTCGCCGAAAGGACCGTAGAGGCTGACGAAGGCGGTGCGGTTGAAGCCCACGGCGGAGGCCGAGACGTTGGTCACGGTGCCACTGTCGATGCTGATGCCCTGTTCGAGCACGAAGTTCGCCCGCAGCCCGCCGCCCAGGTCCTCGCTGCCGCGCAGGCCCCAGCGGCTGGCCTGCGCGCCGCCGCTCTCGACCACGCCGATGCTGCCGACGGACGGGCCGCCGGCCTTGTGGCGCGTCTGCCCAACCCAGGCGTCGGCGATGCCGTAGATGCTCACGCTGGACTGCGCCGCGGCGGCGCAAGTGATCGTGCTCAGAACTGTCGCGGCAACCAGGGAAGGCTTCATGTTCGGTCTCGTGGGGGTGTTGATCCAGTACGTCGTCAGTCGTCAGACGTGTGGACGCAATGTAAAAGCAACACCCAACTCGTCAGACGAGTGAAAACCCTAGAAATCGTTGATGGACCGGAAGCGGCTCAGCAGCGGCCTTGGTGGCCGCGGGCCGGCGTGTGCCGGCCGTTTGCCGTCGGGCGGGCTGCCGCCCTCAGGCCTGGGGCAGGGTGGCGTGCAGCCGCTCGCGGCTGTTGCTCAGGTGCATGAACATCGCCGCGCGCGCGGCGGCGGCGTCGCCGCGGCGGATGGCGGCATAGATGGTTTCGTGCTCGCGCTGCGTGGTCTCCTTGTGGTGCTCCAGCGAGGGCGAGGCGTCGCCGAAGCGCAGCGGCGCGGCGTCGGCAGGGCCGGATTCCGGGGCCACACTGGCCCGCTCGGGCCGGGCCTCGCCGCGCCGGATGGTGGCGCTGCCCAGGTTGCGCAGCACTTCCTCGAAGTACTCGTTGCCCGTGGCGGCGGCGATCTGGGCGTGAAAGCGGAAGTCGTCCTCGACCGTGCTTTCGCCGGAACGCCGGTGCGCGTCGAAGGCGTCCAGCGCCTGCCGCATGGCCGCGAGGTGCTCCTCGGTGCGGCGTTGCGCGGCCAGGCTGGCGGCGTCGGACTCGATGCTGATGCGCAGCTCCAGCAGGGCCAGCTTGCGGCGCACTTCCAGCCCGCTGCCGTCGACGTGGAGCAGCGGCTCGGCCACGGGCTTGTCCAGCACGAAGGTGCCCACGCCCTGGCGCGTCTCGACCAGGCCGCTGGCCTGCAGCCGCGACACCGCCTCGCGCACCACGCTGCGGCTGACGCCGAACTCGCGCATCAGCTCCGGCTCGGACGGCACGCGGTCGCCCGGCTTGAGCTCCCCGCCGCGGATGCGGGCGGTCACGCCGTCCACGATGCGCTGGGGATGGGTCTTGGCGCGCGCGGGCTGTGCGGGAGAGGGCTGGGCATTCATGAAGGTCGGCGGCAGGAGGTCAGGGTCGATTCACTATAGCGCGCAGCCTTGTTCACGCCTGACGACTGATGTTCAAGCGGACGCGCTAATCCGGTGAAACCCTAGTCTACTCGTCTGATGAGTGGGGCTACGATGTCAACACATCAGACGACTGACGAGGTTGAAAGCAGCATGAAGATCGAGAGCGTTCGCGGCACCGAGTTCACCTACCCCAGCCGGCGCAGCGTCGACAGCGCCGGGCATTCGCATCCCGGGCCGGAGGTGCAGGCCCGCATGGCCATGATCACCATCACCACCGACAACGGGCACGAGGGCCATACCTTCGCGCCGCCGCAGGTGATCCGCCCCTACGTGCTGGAGTCCTATGCCCGCAAGGTGCTCCTGGGCGAGGACCCGTTCCAGCGCGAGAAGATCTGGATGTCGCTGGAGCACTGGCAGCGCGGCAGCGCCGGCCAGTTCACCGACCGGGCGCTGGCCGCCATCGAGCAGGCCCTGTGGGACCTGGCCGGCCGGGCGCTGAAGACGCCGGTGTACAAGCTGCTCGGTGGCTACCGCGACAAGGTGCCGGCCTACGGCAGCACCATGTGCGGCGACGAATTGGCCGGCGGCCTGTCCACCCCCGAGGAGTACGCGGCTTTCGCCGAGAGGCTGGTGGCGCGGGGCTACAAGGCGATCAAGCTGCACACGTGGATGCCGCCGGTGCGCTTCGCGCCCGATCCGGGCATGGACATCAAGGCCTGCGCCGCGGTGCGCGAGGCCGTCGGCCCCGACATCGAGCTCATGCTCGACGGCTACCACAACTACAGCCGTACCGACGCGGTGCGCATCGGCCGCGCGCTGGAGAAGCTCAACTTCGCCTGGTTCGAGGAAATGATGAACGAGCAGAGCATGGACTCGTACGCGTGGCTCGCCGGCCAGCTCGACATCCCCATCGTCGGGCCGGAGAGCCTGTCGGGCAAGCACCACAGCCGCGCCGACTGGGTCAAGGCCGGCGCGTGCGACGTGCTGCGCGCGGGCGTGCCCGGCGTGGGCGGCATCACGCCCACGCTCAAGGTGGCGCACCTGGCCGAGTCCTTCGGCATGAACTGCGAGATCCACGGCAACGGCGCGGCCAACCTGGCCGTGTGCGCCGCCATCAAGAACTGCCGCTGGTACGAGCGCGGCCTGCTGCACCCCTTCCTGGACTACGACGAGGTGCCGGCCTACCTCAACAGCCTCTCGGACCCGATGGACCGCGAGGGGTACGTGCACCTGTCGCAGCAGCCCGGCCTGGGCGACGACATCGACTTCGAGTACATCGCGGCCCACGCCGTGGCGACGTACTGACCGCGGACGGTCCGCAGCCTCGCACCTGCCCATCCATGAAGCCTTGCCTCACCCTGCGCGCGTGCACGCTCGCCGTCTCGCTGCTGCTGGCCGGGACCGCGGCCGTCCAGGCCCGGACGCCCGATGACCAGCTGGTCGTGGGCGTCAGCATGAACAACCTGCTGACCCTGGACCCGGCCGCTGCCACCGGCAACGACGTGGTGGAAATCGCCTGCAACGTCTACGACTACCTGGTCGAGCTGGATCCCAAGGACACCTCCAAGGTGCTGCCCGGGCTGGCCGAGAGCTGGTCCATCGCCCCGGACGGCCGCAGCCTCAGCTTCAAGCTGCGCCGGGGCGCCAAGTTCCACTCCGGCCACCCCGTGACGGCCGAGGACGCCGCCTGGTCGCTGCAGCGCGTGCTCAGGCTCAACCTCGCGCTGGCCTCGCCGTGGAAGAGCTACGGCTTCTCGGCAAAGAACGTGGAGCAGGCCATCCGCGCCGTCGACGAGCACACGCTGGTGATCGACCTGCCCGCGCCCACCGACCCCAGGCTCGTGCTGTACACGCTCGGCACCTCGGTCAGCGCCGTCGTGCTCGACCGCAGGACGGTGCTGGAGCACGAGAAGAACGGCGACCTGGGCGCGGCCTGGCTCACCACCCACGCCGCCGGCTCCGGCCCCTTCAGGCTGGACCAGTGGCGCGCCAAGGAGCTGCTGCTGATGAGCCGCTTCGACGGCTACTGGCGCGAGCCGGCCAAGCTGCGCCGGGTCGTGCTGCGCCACATGACCGAGTCGCAGTCGCTGCGCCTGATGCTCGGCCGCGGCGACCTGGACATCGGCACGGGCCTGTCGGTGCCGGACATCGAGGCGCTGAAGAAGGGGCCCGAGACCGAGGTGGAAGCCGTCAAGCGCGGCACGCTGTACTACGTGGCCGTGAGCGCCAAGGACCCGAAGTTCGCCGACCCGCGCGTGCGCCAGGCGGTGCTGCGCCACCTCATCGACTTCGACGGCATCAACCGCACCGTGATGCCGCACTACGGCGTCTACCACCAGCGCCCCGTGCCGCTGGGGCTGCCGGCCACGCTGCCCGAGCCCGGCTACAGGCTCGATGTCGCGGCGGCGAAGAGGCTGCTGGCCGAGGCGGGCCACCCCAACGGCTTCAAGACCACCATCCGCGTCGTCGCCGAGTCGCCGTTCACCAACATCGCCACCAGCGTGCAGGCCACGCTGGCCCAGGCCGGCATCGAGGCCAGCATCCTGCCGGGCACGGGCAACCAAGTGTACGGCGCCATGCGCGAGCGCAACTTCGAGATCATCGTCGGCCGGGGCGGCGGCGGCGCGGAGCCGCATCCCCATTCCAGCCTGCGCGCGCTGGCCTACAACCCGGACAACAGCGACAAGGCCAAGCTCACGAACTTCCAGGGCTGGCGCACCTCCTTCGCCGACCCGGCGCTCAACCAGCTCATCGAGAGCGCGCTGCTGCAGCGCGACGAAGCGAAGCAGACGCAGACCTACCAGGAGGCGCAGCGCGCCTTCGAGGCCGCCGTGCCCGCCATCCAGCCGATCTCGCAGATGGTCGACACCGTGGTGCTGCGCAAGGAAGTGCGCAACTACCTCAGCCACCCCTCGGCCACCACGCGGCTGCGCGAGGTCTACAAGCAGCGCCTGCCGCTGCCTTGAGCCGGCCCGCGCCGGCCCCGATCCAACACCCCGTGACGGAGAACACCGTGTCCGCCATCGCTTCCACATCACCGCCAGGGCCGCAGCTGCGGCGCCTGCGCACGCTGTCCCAGCGGCTCGCCAGCGTGCTGCTGACGCTGCTGGGCCTGCTGCTGTTAACCTTCATCATCGGCCGGGTCATGCCGCTGGACCCGGTGCTGTCCATCGTCGGCCCCGACGCCGACCGCTCCACCTACGAGCAGGTCTATCGCCAGCTCGGACTGGACCGCCCGCTGGTGGTCCAGTTCGGCTACTACCTGCGCGACCTGCTGCACGGCGACCTGGGCAACGCGCTGCTCACCGGCCAGCCGGTGGTGGACGACCTGGCGCGGGTGCTGCCCGCCACCATCGAGCTCGCCACGCTGGCCATCGTCGTGGGCTCGCTGCTGGGCGTGCCGCTGGGCGTGTTCGCCGCCACCCGGCGCGGCCGCCTGGGCGACCACGCGGTGCGCCTGGTGAGCCTGCTGGGCCATTCCACGCCGATCTTCTGGTTCGGGATGATGGGCCTGCTGGTGTTCTACGCCTGGCTGGGCTGGGCCGGCGGCACCGGGCGCGTGGGCCTGGCCTATGACGGCCTGACCGAGCCCATCACCGGGCTGCTGCTGGTCGACACCTTCATCACCGGCGACTGGGAGGTGTTCCGCAGCGCGCTGCACCACATCGTGCTGCCGGCCAGCATCCTGGGCCTGCACTCGATGGCCTACATCAGCCGCATGACGCGCAGCTTCATGCTGGCGCAACTGTCGCAGGAGTACGTGCTGACCGCGCGCGTCAAGGGGCTGCCGGAGCGCACGGTGATCTGGCGCCATGCCTTCCGCAACATCCTCGTGCAGCTGCTCACCATCATCGCGCTGGCCTACGGCGGGCTGCTCGAAGGGGCGGTGCTCATCGAGACCGTCTTCGGCTGGCCCGGCTTCGGCCAGTACCTCACCAGCAGCCTGCTCCTGGGCGACATGAACGCCGTCATGGGCTCGGTGCTGGTGGTGGGCATCGTCTTCATCACGCTCAACCTGGTGTCCGACCTGCTGTACCAGGTGTTCGATCCAAGGACCCGCAAATGAGCCAGCTTGCCACTCCGCTTCCTCCGGCCCAGGCCACCCGCTCCATGTCCCGCAGCGACATGCCGCACTCCAGCCTGCAGGCCCTGCTGCGCGACCTGTCTCACGGCCTGCGGCGGTTGATGCGCAATCCGCTGACGGTGTCCGGCGTCGTCGTGATCGCCGTGCTGCTGGCCGTGGCGCTGTTCGCGCCCTGGATCGCCACCCACGACCCGCTGGCGCAGGACCTCGCCGGCGCGCTGCAGCCGCCCGGCGCCGCGCACTGGTTCGGCACCGACGAGTTCGGCCGCGACATCTTCAGCCGCCTGGTGCACGGCGCGCGCATCACGCTCTACATCGTGGCGCTGGTCACGGTCGTGGTCGGCCCCATCGGCCTGGCGGTGGGCGTGACCTCGGGCTACTTCGGCGGCTGGGTCGACACCGCCTTCATGCGCGTCACCGACATCTTCATCTCGTTCCCGAGCCTGGTGCTGGCGCTGGCCTTCGTCGCCGCGCTGGGCCCGGGGCTGGACCACGCCGTGCTGGCCATCGCGCTGACGGCCTGGCCGCCCATCGCCCGCCTGGCCCGGGCCGAGACGCTGTCGCTGCGCAAGGCCGACTTCATCGTCGTGGCGCAGCTGCAGGGCGCCTCGGCGCTGCGCATCCTGGTGCGCCACATCGTGCCGCTGTGCCTGCCCTCGGTGGTGGTGCGGCTGACCATGAACATGGCCGGCATCATCCTCACCGCCGCCGGCCTGGGCTTCCTGGGGCTGGGCGCGCAGGCGCCGCTGCCCGAGTGGGGCGCCATGATCTCCGAGGGCCGCCGCTACATGCTGGACAACTGGTGGATGGTGGCCGTGCCCGGCGGCGCCATCCTGCTGGTGAGCCTGGCGTTCAACCTGTTGGGCGACGGCCTGTACGACGTGCTCGACCCGCGCAGCGAATGAGGAGCCCTGACATGAACCCTTCCGTGGAATCACCCAAGCTGCAGGTCGAGGACCTCAACATCCGCTTCGCTGCGGGCGCAACCAGCGTGCATGCCGTGCGCGGCGTCTCGTTCTCGCTCTCCCGCGAGAAGCTGGGCGTCGTGGGCGAGTCGGGCTCGGGCAAGTCGACCGTGGGCCGCACGCTGCTGAAGCTGCACCCGCGCAGCGCCCGCGTCGAGGCGCGCAAGCTGAGCTTCGACGGCATCGACCTGCTCTCGGCCTCCGAGGCCACCATGCGCGGCATTCGCGGGCGCCGCATGTCGATGGTCATGCAGGACCCGAAGTACTCGCTGAACCCGGTGATGCGCGTGGGCGAGCAGGTGGCCGAGGCCTTCCGCGCCCACCACAAAGGCTCGCGCGCCGAGGCCCGCGAGCGCGTGCTGGCCATGCTGGAGGCGGTGCGCATCCGCGAGCCGCAGCGGGTCTATGAGCTCTATCCGCACGAAGTGTCCGGCGGCATGGGGCAGCGCATCATGATCGCGATGATGCTGATCCAGAAGCCGGAGATCGTCATCGCCGACGAGCCCACGTCGGCCCTGGACATCTCGGTGCGGCTGCAGGTGCTGTCCGTCCTCGACGACCTGATCAGCGAGCGCGGCCTGGGCCTGATCTTCATCAGCCACGACCTGAACCTGGTGCGCCACTTCTGCGACCGGGTGCTGGTGATGTATGCCGGCCGCGTCGTGGAGTCGATCGCCGCGGCCGACCTGCAGCATGCGCAGCATCCGTACACGCGCGGCCTGCTCGATGCCTTGCCCAGCATCGACAGCCGCCGCCGCACGCTGCCGGTGTTGCAACGCGACCCGGCCTGGCTCACCGCCTGAAGAGGAACCCCATGGCCATCATTGAAGTCCGTTCCCTGTCCTTGAGCTTCGGCCACGGCGCATCGGCCAGCAAGGTGCTGGACGAGGTGAGCTTCGAGGTTCGCGAAGGCGAGTCCTTCGGACTGGTCGGCGAGTCCGGCTCGGGCAAGACCACCGTGCTGCGCTGCCTGGCCGGCCAGTACACGCACTGGCAGGGCGAGCTGCGCATCGCGGGCCAGGCGCTCGGGCGCAAGCTCGAACGCGCCCGCTGCAAGCAGGTGCAGATGGTGTTCCAGGACCCCTACGGCTCGCTGCATCCCCGGCACACCGTCTACACGGCGCTGGCGGAGCCGCTGCGCATCCACGGCATCAAGGAGGAGCGGCAGCGCGTCGTCGCCATCCTCGAAAAGGTGGGGCTGAACGCCGATTTCCGCTTCCGCTACCCCCATCAGCTCTCGGGCGGGCAGCGCCAGCGCGTCGCCATCGCGCGGGCGCTCATTCTCGAACCCAGCGTGCTGCTGCTCGACGAGCCGACCTCCGCGCTGGACGTCTCGGTGCAGGCGGAGATCCTGAACCTGCTGGACACGCTGCGCCGGCGCGACGGCCTGAGCTACCTGCTGGTGGCGCACGACCTGGGCGTGGTGGCACACCTGTGCGAGCGCATGGCAGTCATGCAGCACGGGCGACTGCTGGAAACGCTCAGCGTGGACGAGCTCTGCGCCGACCAGGCCCGGCATCCCTACACCCGGATGCTGATGCAGGCCAGCCGCTCCTGCGGCAACCAGCCTGAGGCGCAAGGCCTGGCCGTGGCTGCCTGCTGAGCGCGGCGGCGGCCGTCAGGCCGCCAGCGCCACGTTCAGCAGCTCCAGGAAGCGCCGCGCCGCGGCGCTCATCGGCCGCTGCTTCGGCACGATCGCCCGGTAGGGCTCCAGCGCCTGGTGCAGCTGCAGGGGCAGCACCCGCAGCACGCCTTCCTGCTCGTGCCGCGCGGCCAGCGTGGCGGGCAGCACCGCCACCATCAGTGCCTCGTTGATGAGGAACACGGTAGTGTGCATGGACGCCGTCTCCACCAGGTTGCGCGGCGTGTCCAGGCCGTGCAGCCGGAACTCCTGCTCCAGCAGCTCGCGCATCGGCGAGGGCCGCGGCTGCAGCACCCAGGGGTCGCGCATCAGCGCCTGCAGCGTCAGCGCCTTCTCGCGCGCACGGGAGTTGCGCGGCCCGACGACCAGGCTCAGCGGCTCGGCCGCCAGCACCGTGGAGTCGTAGTCGCTGTGGGCGTGGCCTTCGGCGATGCGGCCGATGACCAGGTCCAGCTCGCCCTGGTCCAGCAGGTCGAGCAGGTGGTCGCTGGTCTCCGTCACGATGCGCACCTTCAGCAGCGGCTGCTCGCGCTTGAGCGCGGCCACCGCCTGCACCAGCAGCGTGGGTGAGGAGGCCGGGATGCAGCCCACCGCCAGCAGTCCGCCGCCCGCGCGCAGCCCTTCCAGCGTGCGCGCCATCGTCTCCAGCGAGCCGTGCAGCCCCTCGAAGTGCGCCATGACCGCCTCGCCCGCCGGCGTGGGGCGCAGGCCGCGGCCTGCGCGTTCGAACAGCGGCAGCTCCAGCGCCGCCTCCAGCTCCTGGAGCATTTGCGTCGCCGCCGGCTGCGTCATGCCCAGCTCCGCCGCCGCCGCGCGCAGCGTGCCCAGGCGCCGCAGGGCCAGCAGCAGCGCCACCTGCCGAAAACGCAGCCGCTGCAGCAGGTGTCGGGCGGACATGGGCGCCATGAATAAGCTGTACCTATCAGTGCTTCAGAAAAAACAAGTTTACGCGTATAGGTCAGCTCCCTAGCATCGCCTCACTTCCTACAACGACCCGGAGACGAACATGAAGCGATGCACCCGGAGGGTGGCCCTGGCGCAGGCGGGACTGGCGGGCGCGATCCTGGGCCTGTGCGCCGTGCCGGCGATGGCGCAGGAATGGCCCACGAAGCCGGTGCGCATGCTGGTGGGCTCGGCGCCCGGCGGCGGCACCGATGCGGCGGCTCGCGCGGTGGCCGACAAGCTGGGCCCGGCCCTCAAGACCACCGTGGTGGTGGAGAACAAGCCCGGCGCCTCCAACACGCTGGCGCCCGCCGAGGCCGTGCGCGCCAACGACGGCCACAGCCTGGTGATGGGCGTGTCCACGGCGCACGCGATCGCGCCCTACCTGATCAAGCTGCCCTACAACAACGACCGCGACCTGGTGCCCGTCGCCTACGTCGGCGCCGTGCCCAACGTGCTGGTGGTCAACAAGGACCTGGGCCTCAACACCGTGAGCGACCTGGTGGCGCTGGTGCGCAAGCAGCCGGGCAAGGTGAACTTCGCCAGCAGCGGCGCCGGCAGCACGCAGCACATCGCCGGCGAGCTGTTCCGCGAGGCGGCGCAGGCCGACATCACCCACGTGCCCTACCGTGGCAGCGCCCCGGCGCTGGTGGACCTCATGGGCGGCTCGGTGCAGATGAGCTTCGACACCATGGCCTCGGTGCTGCCGCACATCAAGTCCGGCAAGGTCAAGGCGCTGGCCGTGGCCTCGGCCAAGCGCAGCCCGCAGCTGCCCGACGTGCCCACCACCGCCGAGGCCGGGCTCAAGAACGTGGAGATGAGCGCCTGGTACGGCGTGTACATGCCCGCCGGCACGCCCAAGGCGGTGCAGGACAAGGTGCACGACGAGGTCACGAAGATCATCCAGATGCCCGACGTGAAGGCGCGGCTGGAGGCCATCGGCATGGAAGTGCAGCCCATGAGCCAGGCGCAGTTCCAGGCCTTCCACAACGAAGAGAACAAGCGCTACGCGGCGCTGATCAAGCGCCGCGACATCCGCCTGGACTGAAGCCGCC
Organism: Azohydromonas australica DSM 1124; assembly: GCF_000430725.1. Lineage (GTDB taxonomy): Bacteria > Pseudomonadota > Gammaproteobacteria > Burkholderiales > Burkholderiaceae_C > Azohydromonas > Azohydromonas australica. The sequence continues at coordinate 530,334 of NZ_KE387203.1, read as the reverse complement.
GCACGCCATGGACCAACTGCAAGCCAGCCGCACGGCGTACCTGGCCAGCGGTGACGAGGCCCTGCTGCCGATCGTCGATGCGCACCACCACTTCTGGGACATCGCGCACAACCCGCACCCGTGGCTGCAGCAGCGCCCGCGCATCGCGTTCCGCTACGGCGACTACGAGTCCATCTGCCGCGACTTCCTGCCCGAGGACTATGCGCGTGCCGCGGGACCGCACCGCGTGGTGGGGCACGTGGTCATGGAAGGGGAGTGGGACCGCGCCGACCCGGTGGGCGAGGCTCGCTGGATGAGCGCCCTGGCCGCGCGCTGCGGCCAGCCCCAGGCGATGGCCGCGCAGATCTGGCTGGACCGCGACGACGTGGGCGAGGTGCTGGCGCAGTACGCCGGCCTGCCGCTGGTGCGCAGCGTGCGCCACAAGCCGCGCTGCACCCCGCGTGCCGAATACCGCGCCGGCTGGGCCGAGCCGGGCTCCATGCGCTGCCCGCGCTGGCGCGACGGCTACGCGCGGCTGTCCGGGGCCGGCCTGATGTTCGAGCTGCAGGCGCCGTGGTGGCACATGGAGGAGGCGATGGAGCTGGCGCGGGACTTCCCAGCCACCACCCTCATCGTCAACCACGCCGGGCTGCCGGCCGAGCGCGACGACGCGTCGCTGGCCGCCTGGCGGCGCGCGATGGAGCGGCTGGCCGAAGCGCCGAACGTGATGGTGAAGATCTCCGGCCTGGGCGTGCCGGGCCGGGCCTGGACGGCCGAGCTGCAGCGGCCCGTGGTCGAGGCGCTGCTGGCGGCCTTCGGCACGCAACGCTGCATATTCGCGAGCAACTTTCCCGTGGACGGGCTGCTGGCCAGCCTGGACCAGATCTTCCAGGTCTTCAAGACGCTGACCCGCCAGCTGCCGCCGCGGCAGCGATTGGCGCTCTTCTGCGACAACGCCTGCCGCATCTACGGGCTGCATTGAGCCTGCAACGACAAGAGGAGACGACATGAGCCGCATCCGCATGACCCTGCTGGCGCTCGCGCTCGCGCTGGCCGCCGCCGGCCCGCTGGCCGCGCAGGAGATCAAGGCCCGCCTGGGCACCAGCCTGCCCGAGGCGCATCCGCAGACGCTGGGCGCACGCAAGTTCGCCGAGCTGGCGGAGAAGAAGAGCCAGGGCCGCATCCGCATCGCCGTCTATGCCGCCGGGGGCCTGGGCAGCGACGTGCAGATGCAGTCGGCGCTGCGCGGCGGCACGCAGGAGTTCACCGTGCCCTCGACCGCCACCCTGGCCTCCGTGGTCAAGGAGTTCGGCGTGCTGGGCCTGCCCTTCGCCTTCGCCAACGAGGCGCAGGCCGATGCCGTGCTCGACGGCCCCTTCGGCAAGGGCCTGCTGGCGCGCCTGCCTGAAAAGGGCTTGGTCGGGCTGGCGTTCTGGGAGAACGGCTTCCGCCACGTCACCAACAGCAAGCGGCCGGTGGCGAAGATCGAGGACCTGGGCGGCCTGAAGGTCCGCACCATGCAGAACCCGGTTTACATCGACCTCTTCAACGGGCTGGGCGCCAACGCCGTGCCGATGGCGGTGACGGAGCTGTTCCCGGCGCTGGAGAGCAAGGCGGTGGACGCGCAGGAGAACCCCTTCACCGTCATCCACGCGCAGAAGTTCTACGACGTGCAGAAGTACGTCTCCACCACCGGCCACGCCTACGACGCGCTGGTGCTGATCGCCTCCAGGAAGTTCTGGGACAAGTTGTCCCCGGCCGACCGCGAGCTGCTGGAAGCTGCCGCGGCCGAGGCCACCGCCTACGAGCGCCAGACCAGCCGCGAGCTCAACGGCCGGCTGCGCGGCGAGCTGGTCAAGCTGGGCATGCAGGTCAACGACGTGAGCGAGGCCGAGCGCCAGCGCATGCGCGAGAAGCTGCAGCCGGTGATCGCCAAGCACTCGGCGGCCGTCGGCGAGGACGTGACCCGGGAGCTCATGGCCGCGATCGCCAAGGCCTCCCGCTGACAACGAGAAAAGGACACCTGATGAACAACGACTCGACCCGGCCCGTCGTCGCCCTGACGCTGGGCGATCCGGCCGGCATCGGCCCCGAGCTGATCGCGCGCCTGCTGGCCCGCAGTGACGTGCGCGAGCAGGCCAACATCGTGCTGGTCGGCGACCCCTGGCTGTGGGCCGAGGGGCAGCGCGTGGCGGGCGTCGAGGTCGCCACCACCCCGGTCGACTCGCTGGCGCAGGTGCGCGGGCGGGCGAAGGCGGAGCGGCCGGCCTTCCTGGCCATGCACACCGTGGCGCCGGAGCAGGTGCACGTCGGCCAGGCCGAGGCCGCCGGTGGCGCCTCGGTGCTGAAGGTGCTCGATGCCTGCATGGACGGCACGCGGGCCGGCTACGTGGACGCCATCTGCTTCGCCCCGCTCAACAAGCACGCCATGAAGCTCGGCGGCCTCAGGCACGAGGACGAGCTGCACCACTTCGCCGAATACCTGGGCGTGCAGGGCTACTTCTGCGAGTTCAACACGCTCGAAGGCCTGTGGACCTCGCGCGTGTCCTCGCACGTCCCGCTCAAGGATGCGGCCTCGTACCTCAGCGTGGAGCGCATCCAGGCCGCCGCCACGCTGATCTACCGCTCGCTGCAGGCCAACGGCGTGGAGCGGCCCCGCGTGGCGGTGGCCGGCTTCAACCCGCACAACGGCGACGGCGGCACCTGCGGGCGCGAGGAGATCGAGGTCATCGCGCCGGCGGTGGCCGCGCTCAACGCCGCCGGACTGCCGGTGGTGGGTCCGTTCCCGGCTGACACCATCTTCCTGCGCGCCCGCGACGGCGAGCTCGACGCCATCGTCACCATGTACCACGACCAGGGCCAGATCGCGCTGAAGCTGCTGGGCTTCTCCAAGGGCGTGACGGTGCAGGGCGGGCTGCCCATTCCGATCACCACGCCGGCGCACGGCACCGCCTACGACATCGCCGGCCAGGGCCGCGCCGACGTCAACGCCACGGCCAACGCCTTCGCCATCGCCTGCCGCATGGGCCGCGCGCTGCACGCGAGCCGCGGCACCCACACCTCCGCCGCGGCCTGAGCCGCTGCCTCCTTCACAAGAACGAACCCGAGACCGAACCCATGAAGATCACCAAGATCCGCGCCCGCGTCTTCGAATGGCAGGGCCCCACCGTGCCGCCGCAGGGCAACTTCTGCTCCAACGCCATGGACCTGGTGTGGGACAACAAGGCCCACGCCGGCGCCGACGACACCATGGACACCTTCCGCTTCCACGGCTGGACCGTGGTGGAGGTGGAGACCGACACCGGCCTGGTGGGCCTGGGCAACGTGGCGCTGGCGCCGCGCATCGCCAAGGCCATCATCGACCAGTACCTCGCGCTGCACGCGCTGGGCCAGGACCCGTGGGACTACGAGTACATCAACCAGCGCATGTACCGCGCCACGCACGCCTGGGGCCGCAAGGGCGTGGCCATGGCGGCGATCTCGGCCATCGACATCGCCATCTGGGACATCCTGGGCAAGTCGGTGGGCAAGCCGGTGTTCAAGCTGCTGGGCGGGCGCACCAAGGAGAAGATCCCCTGCTACTACTCCAAGCTCTACCGCACCGACCTGGGCGAGATGCAGCGCGAGGCCGAGACCTACCTGAAGCAGGGCTTCAAGGCCTTCAAGATGCGCTTCGGCTACGGCCCGCAGCATGGGGCAACGGGCGTGGTGGAGAACCTCAAGAGCGTGGAAGCGGTGCGCGAGGTGATCGGCTACGACAACGACCTGATGCTCGAGTGCTACATGGGCTGGAACGTGGAGTACGCCAAGCGCATCCTGCCCAAGCTGGAGAAGTACCAGCCGCGCTGGCTGGAGGAGCCGGTGATTGCCGACGACATCGACGGCTACGCCGAGCTGAACCGCCTCACCAGCATTCCCATCTCCGGCGGCGAGCACGAGTTCAGCCTCTACGGCTTCAAGCAGCTGCTGGAGAAGAAGGCGGTGAGCGTGGTGCAGTACGACACCAACCGCGTGGGCGGCATCACCATGGCGCACAAGATCAACGCGCTGTGCGAGGCCTACTCGGTGCCCGTGATCCCGCACGCGGGCCAGATGCACAACTACCACCTCACCATGAGCAGCCTCAACTGCCCCATGAGCGAGTACTTCCCGATGTTCGACGTGGAGGTGGGCAACGAGCTGTTCTATTACATCTTCGCCGGCGAGCCGGTGGCCGAGAACGGTTTCCTGCAGCTGCGCGACGACGTGCCGGGCCTGGGGCTGACGCTGCGCACGGACTACCTGGACCAGTTCCGCATCGTCGAGTGAGGATCAACGCCATGAACCGACGCTATGAGGGCGTGTTCCCGGTGGTGCCCACCGTCTTCAACGCCGACGGCACGCTGGACCTGCCCGGGCAGCTGCGCTGCGTGGACTTCATGATCGATGCCGGCTCCAACGGCCTGTGCATCCTGGCCAACTTCTCCGAGCAGTTCGCGCTCGCGGACGAGGAGCGCGAGCTGCTGACGCGGGCCATCCTGGAGCAGGTGGCCGGCCGCGTGCCGGTGATCGTGACCACCACGCACTTCAGCAGCGCCGTGTGCGCCGCGCGCAGCCGCCGCGCGCAGGACATGGGCGCCGCGATGGTGATGGTGATGCCGCCCTACCACGGCGCCACGCTGCGCGTGGGCGAGGCGCAGGTGGTGGAGTTCTTCCGCACGGTGTGCGGGGCGATCGACATCCCGCTGATGGTCCAGGACGCCCCCGTGGCCGGCACGCCGCTGCCCGCGGCGCTGCTGGCGCGCATGGCGCGCGAGATCCCGAACCTGCGCTACTTCAAGCTGGAGATGCCGCAGGCGGCCAACAAGCTGCGTGAGCTGATCGCGCTGGGCGGCGACGCCATCGAGGGACCGTGGGACGGGGAGGAGGGCATCACGCTGTGGGCCGACCTCGAAGCCGGCTGCACCGGCGCGATGACCGGCGGCGGCTTCCCCGACGGCATGCGCGCCATCGTGGACGCCTACCGGCAAGGCCGCCGCGACGAGGCCTTCGACCTCTACCAGCGCTGGCTGCCGCTGATCAACTGGGAGAACCGGCAGGCGGGCTTCCTGGCCGCCAAGGCGCTGATGGAGGCCGGCGGCGTGATCCAGTGCAGCGCACCGCGCCACCCGTGGCCGGACCTGCAGCCGGCCATCCGCCAGGGGCTGATCGACATCGCGCGGCGGCTCGATCCGCTGGTGCTGCGCTGGGCGCGTTGATTCCCGGCCGCGCACGGCCTCAGCCGCCCGCCGCCCGGCGCCGGAACTCGTCCGGCGTCATGCCCATGAGGCGCTTGAACATGGTGATGAAGGCCGAGGCGCCGGCGTAGCCCAGCTCCAGCGCCACGGCCTCCACCTTGCGCCCGGCCTGCAGCCGCGGCAGCGCCTTGACCACGCGCAGCCGCTGGCGCCACTCGCTGAAGGACATGCCCAGCTCGCGCCGGCAGCGCCGCAGCAGCGTGCGCTCGGTGGTGTGGAACGCCAGCGCCAGCTCGGCCAGCGAGCGGGCGTCGCCCGGGTTCGCGTCCAGCGCCCGCAGCACCGGCGCCAGCACCGGGTCCTCGCTGCCGGGCAGGTAGCTGCCTGCGCGCGGCGCCAGTGCGAGCTGGTCCACCAGCACCTGCAGCAGCCGCGCCTCCTCCGCCGTCGGCGGCGCCGCGTGCGCGTGCCGCCGCAGGTGCTCCAGCAGCGCGCGTACCAGCGGGCTCACCGTCAGCGCGCAGGCCTCGCGCGGCAGCGCCGCGCACAGCGCCTCGGACACGTACAGCGAGCAGTGGCTGGCCGCGTGCCGGTTCAGGCCCACGTGCTCCACCTGCGCCGGCAGCCACACGCCGTACTGCGGCGGCGCCATCAGGTGGCGGTCGGACAGCATCAGCTCCATCACGCCGCTGTAGGCGTACACGAACTCGCCCCAGGCGTGGCGGTGGCGCGGGTACTCGGTGTCCGAAGGGAGGTCGTCGGCGCGGAACCAGATCGGCGCCGGCAGGGTGTCGGCAAAGGGCGGTGCGCGCAGCTGGCGGGGACGGGTGGCCATGGGGGCGGGCAGGGCGTGGCGGATGGGCGGCATGGATTGTCCGATACGCGAAATCCCTCGCGAAAGCGTCACCGGACAATGCGCCGCTCCACCGCTGTTTCCTCTTCGAGCCATGTCCCACCGCAAGCCCCTCGACGCCCAGGCCACCGGCCTGATGCTGCTGCTGTGCATGGTCTGGGCGCTGCAGCAGATCGCGGTGAAGGCGACTGCGCCGGACATGGCGCCGATCTTCCAGATCGGGCTGCGCTCGACCCTGTCGGCGCTGCTGGTGGCGGCGCTGATGGCCCTGCGCGGCGAGCGGCTGCAGTGGCGCGGCGGCGCGTGGCGGCCGGGCGTGCTGGTGGGGCTGCTGTTCGGGCTGGAGTTCCTGGTGGTGGGCGAAGGGCTGCGCCACACCAGCGCCTCGCACATGGTGGTGTTCCTCTACACCGCGCCGGTGTTCGCGGCGCTGGGGCTGCACTGGAAGCTGCGCGCGGAGCGGCTGCAGGCGCTGCAGTGGGCCGGCATCGCGCTGGCCTTCGGCGGCATCGCCTGGGCCTTCCTCGGCCGATCGGCGGGCCCGGCCGGCGGCGACAACCCGCTGCTGGGCGACGCGCTGGGGCTGCTGGGGGGCGCCGCCTGGGGCGCGACCACGGTGGCGATCCGCTGCTCGCGCCTGGCCTCGGCGCCGGCCACCGAGACGCTGCTGTACCAACTCGCCGGCGCCAGCGTGCTGCTGCTGGCGGCGGCCGTCGCCAGCGGACAGACCCGCTTCACGCCCACGCCGCTGCTGGCGGGCAGCCTGGCTTTCCAGGCGCTGGTGGTGTCCTTCGCGAGCTTCCTGGCGTGGTGCTGGCTGCTGCGGCGCTACCTCGCCTCGCGGCTGGGCGTGTTCTCCTTCCTCACGCCACTGTTCGGCGTGGGCTTCGGCGTGTGGCTGCTGGGCGAGCCGCTGGAGCCGGCCTTCCTGCAGGGCGCCGCGCTGGCGCTGGCGGGCATCGTGCTGGTGAGCGGCCACGGCTGGCTGGCGCAGGCCGCCTCGAAATGGAAGCGCCGCGCTGAAGCGCAGGGTGCGGCGGCGGTTTCGCGCGCCGATTGAAGGGTTCGCGGCGCTTCAATTCGTGCTGTTCTGCGCACGAAGCCCAACTCTGTCTCGCTGCCGTGGTGGGCCGGCCGGGCGGATCGGCGACGCTTGCGGCTGAAGTAAAAAAACCGGACGGGCGCGGCAACGAAAGCCGTGCCCGTCCGACTCAAGAGCCGCATGAGCGCGTCGGACGCCAACATCGAATTTCCGCTGGTTGACGACAAGCCGTCGTATCGCAGGTGGCGCCGAGCCGTGGCCTCCGCGCTGGTGCTGGCTTGTGGGCTGGCAACCACCGCGCTGCTGTGGCACGTGGCGCAGCGGGACGACACGCGGCGCCTGCAGTCGCGCCTGGACTTCCGCGTGCAGCGCATCTGCGCGGCCATTCAGGCGCGCATGGCCGGGTACGAGCAGGTGCTGCGCAGCAGCGCCGGCTGGGTGGCGGCCTCCGGCGGCGTCACGCGCGGCCAGTGGCGCGAGTACGTGCGCCACCTGGAGCTGGAGCAGAGCTTTCCGGGCTTCCAGGGTGTGGGCTGGGCCCGCTACGTGCCGGCGCCGCATCGCGAGGCCTTCGAGCAGGCTTTGCGCGCGGAAGGGCTGGCGGACTACGCGGTGCGGCCCGAGGGCGAGCGCCCCGGCTACGGGCCGGTGACGTACCTGGAGCCCAACAACGTGCGCAACCTGCGCGCCCACGGCTTCGACATGCTGTCCGAGCCGGTGCGCCGCGCGGCCATGGAACTCGCGCGCGACAGCGGCCAGGCGGCAGTCACGGGCAAGCTCAAGCTCGCCAGCGAGGCGCAGCAGTCCGGCGTCAACGGCTTCCTGCTGTTCGTGCCGGTGTACAGCCGCCATGTCGGCGAACTGCACGACGCCGAGCAGCGCCGTGCCGCCTTGCTGGGCTGGGTCAACAGCCCCTTTCGCATCGGCGACCTGCTGCAAGGCGCGCTGGGCGTCAACCGCGGGGACCTCAACCTGAGGCTGTACGACGGCCCCTCGACCCGGCCCGAAGCGCTGATGCACGACGACGGCCTGCTGGAGGAGGGCCAGGCGCTGGCCGGCCTGGCGCCAGTGACGCGCACGCTGCAGATCCCGGGCCATGCCTGGACGGTGGAGTTCACGCCGCTGCGCGGCCTGCTTGACGGCGCGCCGCGCTGGCCGCTGCCCTTCATCGGCCTGGCCGGCGCGGGCATCAGCGTGCTGCTGGCCGCGCTGACCTGGCTGCTGATGGCGCGCATGGCACAGGCCAGCCGCGAGCAGGCGCGGCTGCGGCTGGTGGCGCTCACGGACCAGCTCACGGGGCTGCCCAACCGCACGTTGCTGCAGCAGCGCCTGGGCGAGGTGGTGGAGCAGTGCGCGCGCACCGGCATGCAGGGCGCAGTGCTGTTCGTGGACCTGGACAACTTCAAGTTCGTCAACGACAGCGACGGCCACCATGCCGGCGACGCCGTGCTGCGCGTGCAGGCCCGGCGCCTGGCCGGCACCGTGCGCGCGGGCGACGTGGTGTCGCGGCTGGGGGGCGACGAGTTCTGCATCGTGCTGCGCGGCGCCGGCGAGAGCATGGAAGCGGAGGCGGTGCGCGTGGCCGAGCGCGTGATCGACGTGGTGTCCGAGCCGGTCGAGATCGAGGGCCGCATCGCGCAGATGGGCGCCAGCGTGGGCATCGCCATGATCCCGCGTGACGGTGCCGACACCGCGTCGCTGCTGCGGCACGCCGACACCGCGATGTACCGCGCCAAGTTCAGCGGCAAGCAGCGCTGGTGCTTTTTCGGCGAGGAGCTGGACCTCGCGGCCACGCGGCGCACCGCCGCCGAACGCCTGGTGCGCGAGGCGCTGCGGCAGGGCCGCCTGCAGCTGCACTACCAGCCCGTGGTGAGCCTGTGCGACGGGCGCGCGGTGGCGGCGGAGGCGCTGCTGCGGTTGCCGCAGGAGGGCGCGGCGCCGGTGTCCACCGGCGAGCTGGTGGCCGTGGCCGAGCAGTGCGGGCTGATCGGCGCGCTGGGCGCCTGGGTGCTCGATGCCGCCTGCGCGCAGCTGGGCGCGTGGCAGGCTGAGGGCGCCCGCGGGCTGCGCCTGGCGGTCAACGTCTCGGCGCGCCAGCTGCACGACCGGGACTTCGTCGCGCAGCTGCGGCGGGCACTGTGCACGCACCGGGTGGATCCGGCCGGACTGGAGCTGGAGCTGACCGAGACGGCGCTGCTGTCCGACCACGCGCAGGTGCTGGGCACCATGCTGGAGCTGCGCGGGATGGGGGTGGCGCTGGTGCTGGACGACTTCGGCACCGGCTACTCCTCGCTCTCGCACGTGCGGGACTTCCCGATCTCGAAGATCAAGATCGACCGCCGCTTCGTGTTCGCGCCGGACGGCGGGCTGGCCGACGCGGGCATCACGCGGGCCATCGTCGCGCTGGGCCAGGGCATGGGCGCGGCGGTGGTGGCGGAGGGCATCGAGACCGAGGCGCAACGCCACGCGCTGCGCGAGCAGGGCTGCCTGCTCGGACAGGGCTGGCTGTTCGGCGCGGCGCTGCCGGCGCAGGAGTTCCGGCGCCGCTTCGGCACGGTGTGGGAGGCCCTGGCGACCGCCGCACCGGGCGCGGAGATCCACCCGGCCTGAGCTTGGTGGTGCACCACGGCCTGCGCCTGAATGGTGCATTTCAGCGCTGCCCCCCTGGCCCGGGACTTGCATTCCAGTCGGACATCGTGCCGTGAGCTTGCGGGAAACTACCCTACGCACAGCGCACAACACTGTATACAGTTTGATCCACGTCGCCGCGGAGCCCGGGCGGGTGTGCTTCCCCTGGAAGCGCCTGCATCAGGTTGCGACGTTCGCTCCTCACAGAGCCCGCTGTGGTGAGGGGAAGAAGCCGGTGGTCCATCCCGCCGGCGCTTCCTGCGTACATCACCGATGGACCTTTCCTACCTCATCGACTGGGCGAACCTGCTGCTGCGCTGGGCCCACGTCATCACGGCGGTCGCCTGGATCGGCGCCTCGTTCTACTTCGTCATGCTTGACAACAGTCTCAGCGTGCCCACGCACGAGGACCTGAAGAAGAAGGGCGTGGACGGCGAGATGTGGGCCGTGCACGGCGGCGGCTTCTACCACTCCAACAAGTACATGGTGGCGCCCAAGTGGCTGCCGCTGCCCGAGAACCTGCACTGGTCGTACTGGGAGAGCTACTCGACCTGGCTCACGGGCTTCGGGCTGTTCACGGTGCTGTACCTGTTCAACGCCGGCACCTTCCTGGTGGACAAGAGCGTGCACGACTGGTCGCCGGGCGCGGCCATCGGCGCGGCGCTGGGTTTCCTCGCGGCGTTCTGGCTGCTCTACGACGCCATCTGCCGCACGCTGGGGCGCCGCAGGAACGGCGACCTGGTCGTCGGCGTGCTGGTCTTCGCCCTGGTGGTGTTTGCCGCGTGGCTGGCCTGCCAGCTGTTCGCGGGCCGCGCGGCCTTCCTGCTGGTGGGCGCGATGATGGCCACGGCCATGAGCGCCAACGTGTTCTTCTGGATCATCCCGGGCCAGCGCAAGGTGGTGGCGCAGCTGCGCGCCGGCCAGGCCGTGGACCCGGTCCACGGCCAGCGCGGCAAGCAGCGCAGCGTGCACAACACGTACTTCACGCTGCCGGTGCTCATTGCCATGCTCTCCAACCACTACGGCTGGCTGTACCAGGCCCAGCACAACTGGCTGGTGCTGGTGCTGCTGATGCTCGCCGGCGCGCTCATCCGCCACAGCTTCGTCTCGCGCCACAAGGCGCACGTGCTGGGCAAGCGCACGCCGTGGGAGCACGCGGTGGTGGGCACGCTGGCGCTGGGTGGCCTGGCCTTCTGGCTGGCCCCGCCGCCGCGCAGTGACGCGCAGCTCGCCGCGGCCCGGCAGCCGGTGGCCTTCGCGCAGGTGCAAAGCGTCATCGAGCAGCGCTGCGTCATGTGCCACAACGCCCAGCTGCAGAACAAGAACGTGGCGCTGCACACGCCGGAGCTCATCCGCGTCAACGCCCAGGCCGTGTACCAGCAGGCCGTGGTGCAGAAGCTCATGCCGCTGAACAACGCCACGCAGATCACCGACGCCGAGCGCGACCTGCTGCGCCGCTGGTTCGAGAGCGGCGCGTCAGCGCAGCAGTAAGCCTTTTCCGTTTCCCATCCCCGCTTCGCGGGCGCCGCTCCTGCCGGCGCTGCCGCCGGGCGGAGCTTTTCCCGAAGGAAGACCCATGGCCCACACCGAGACCCATCCGGTCGATGAACGACTCCCCACCGGCCGCCTGGCCGCGCTGGGCCTGCAGCACGTGCTGGTGATGTACGCCGGCGCCGTGGCGGTGCCGCTGATCGTGGGCCGCGCGCTCAAGCTCAGCCCCGAGCAGGTGGCGATGCTGATCTCGGCGGACCTGTTCTGCTGCGGCTTGGTGACGTTGATCCAGGCGCTGGGCTTCGGCCGCCACATCGGCATCCGGCTGCCGGTGATGATGGGCGTGACCTTCGCCGCCGTCGGCCCGATGGTGGCCATGGCCAATGCGCAGCCGGGCGTGGAGGGAGCGCGCGCGATCTTCGGCGCCATCATCGGCGCGGGGCTGGTCTCGATCGCCATCGCGCCGCTGGTGAGCCGGCTGCTGCGCTTTTTCCCGCCGGTGGTGACGGGCAGCATCATTGCCGTCATCGGCATCAGCCTCATGCGCGTGGGCATCGGCTGGGCCCTGGGCGGCCCCGCGCCCATGGCGCAGCAGGTGGACGTGCCCAAGCTGGTGGCGATGGTGGACGCCGCCAAGGCCGCGGCGGCCTCTGCGCCCGCGGCGGGCGCCTCGGCACCGGCGCTCAAGCTCGGCCCGATCCCGATGCTGGACAACCCCGCCTACGGCGCGCTGGACAACCTGGCCGTCGCCGGCTTCGTGCTGCTGGTGATCCTGTGCATCAGCCGCTGGGGCCGTGGCTTCGTGGCCAACATCTCGGTGCTGCTGGGCATCGTCGTGGGCTGCGTGGTGGCGGTGGCCATGGGCAAGATGGACTTCGCCAAGGTGGCCAAGGCGCACTGGTTCGACGTGGTCACGCCCTTCTCCTTCGGGCTGCCCACCTTCGACCCGGTCATGGTGCTGACCATGACGCTGGTGATGGTCGTGGTGATGATCGAGTCCACCGGCATGTTCCTGGCGCTGTCGGACATCACGGGCAAGAAGATCGGCCAGGCCGAGCTCGCCGCGGGGCTGCGCACCGACGGCCTGGGCACCGTCATCGGCGGCATCTTCAACACCTTCCCCTACACCAGCTTCTCGCAGAACGTGGGCCTGGTGGGCGTCACCGGCGTCAAGAGCCGCTGGGTGTGCGTGGCCGCCGGCGTGATCATGGTGGTGCTGGGCATGCTGCCCAAGATGGCGGCGCTGGTGGAGTCGGTGCCGGCCTTCGTGCTCGGCGGCGCGGGGCTGGTGATGTTCGGCATGGTGGCGGCCACGGGCATCCGCATCCTGTCCACCGTCAACTACGCGGCCAGCCGCCACAACCTCTACATCGTCGCCATCTCCATCGGCGCGGGGATGATCCCGCTGGTGGCGCCGCGCTGGATGCAGCAGATGGCGCACGGCCTGCACCCGCTGCTGGACAGCGGCATCCTGCTGGCGTCGATCGCCGCCGTGGCGCTGAACCTCTTCTTCAACGGCGCGCGCAGCGGCGCCGCCGATGCGGTGGCCGCGGCCAAGGCGCAGGACGCGCATGCCTGATGCCAACTCGCCTCCGCGAATGAAGTAGATCCCGTTCGCCCTGAGCCTGTCGAAGGGCAGGCGCTTGGGTGCCGCCGCAAGGCTTCGACGAGTTCAGCCCGAACGGGCCTTCATTTCAGCGCCAAACAAAACGGGCCCCGCGGGGCCCGTTGGTGTTGATGGCGCCTCGTCAGAACGAGGTCCACTCGTCGGTGTCGGACGTGCCCGAGCGCGCGGCATGCGATTCGGCGGGCAGCGGCGCCGGCGTCGCGGCGGGGGCGGGCGCCGCCGCCTTGCGGGCGAAGCTCGGCCGCGTCACGTGGCGCGCAGGCTCGGGGGCGCGGTGCGCGGCGCTGTCCCAGGCCGGCGCGGGGGCCGCCACCGGCAGGCTGGCCACGGCGGGCGCGGCCGGCGCGCTGCCGCCGTTCTGCAGCCGGAACACCGCCACCGCCTGCACCAGCTGCTGGGCCTGGGCGCGCAGGCTCTCGGCGGCCGCGGCGCTTTCCTCCACCAGCGCGGCGTTCTGCTGCGTGGCGTGGTCCATCTGCGTCACGGCCTCGCCCACCTGCGCCACGCCCTTGCTCTGCTCGGCGCTGGCGGCGCTGATCTCGGCCATCAGGTCCGAGACGCGCTTCACCGCCGTCACCACCTCCTGCATGGTGTGGCCGGCCTGGTCGGCCAGCTTGGAGCCGTGGTCCACGCGGTTGACGCTGTCGGTGATGAGCTGCTTGATCTCGCGCGCCGCCGTGGCGCTGCGCTGCGCCAGGTTGCGCACCTCGCCGGCCACCACCGCGAAGCCCCGGCCGTGCTCGCCGGCGCGCGCGGCTTCCACCGCGGCGTTGAGCGCCAGGATGTTGGTCTGGAAGGCGATGCTGTCGATCACGCCGATGATGTCGGCGATCTTGTGCGAGCTGGTCTCGATGCCGCGCATGGTGTCCACCACCTGCGCCACCACCTCGCCGCCCTTGACGGCCACCGACGACGCGCCCACGGCCAGCTGGTTGGCCTGGCTGGCGTTGTCGGCGTTGTGCTTGACGGTGCTGCCCAGCTCCTCCATGGCCGCGGCAGTCTGCTCCAGCGAGGAGGCTTGCTGCTCGGTGCGCTGGCTCAGGTCCTGGTTGCCCTGCGCGATCTGGGCGCTGGCAGTGGCCACGCCCTCGGCGTTCTGGCGCACGCCGGAGACGATCTGCGTGAGCTTGCTCTTCATGGTGCCCAGCGCGGTGAGCAGCTGCGCGGTTTCGTCGCGGCCCTCGACCTGCACCACGGTGTTGAGGTCGCCCTCAGCCACCTGCAGCGCCACGTCGCAGGCGCGGCGCAGCGGCACGGTGATGGAGCGCGTGATCAGCCAGCCCAGCGCGCTGGCCAGCGCCATCGTCGCCGCCGTGAAGCCGATCAGCAGGTTGCGCGCGTGCCGGTAGCTGCCCTCGGCCTGCTCGTACATCTGCCAGCTGCCGGCGTCCTGCAGCCGCACGGTCTCCTGCACCAGCTGCTGCCAGGCCAGCGTCAGCGGCTGGGACTTCTCCACCATCAGCGCCGTGGCCTGCTCGCGCTGGCCGGCCATGGCCAGCTCGAAGAGCTGGTTGTTGACGGGCCGCGTGGCGTCCCGGGCCTCGTCCAGGCGCTTGAGCAGCGCCTTGAGCTCGTCGGTGTGGTGCATCTCCTCCAGCGCCTTGCGGGAGATGTCGTAGATCTGGCGGATGCTGGCGAGCTCGTCCTTGAGCTTCTGCCGCTCGCCCTCGTTGCTGGTGAGCACCAGCGTGGGCAGCACGCGGTTGGCGTTCTGGATCGCGTCGTTCATCGTGTGGCTGTACGCGCTGGCGACGTTGTTCTCCTTCACCACCCGCTCCAGGTTCCGCTGGATTTCCGCGAGCTTGAACAGCGCCAGGCCTGACGACGCGAAGGTCACCAGCATGATCAACCAGAACGCCGTCCCCAGGCGCACACCAATCTTGAAATCGGCCAGTCTCATCGTTTGTTTTCCTCTCCCGCCTTGCCGAGCGGACTGCTGCAACACACCCGGGGCCACTGTGCAGGAAGCCATCTCGGCTTGATCTGTGCCAAGTCAAGCTTGCAGGTGTGACCGTGCACGACCCGCGCACCGCGCGGCCGCGTGCGCCGGCGCCCGCACGCGTGGCCGAGGCGGCTGTCCGTGGTGCCGGTGGCGTCAGAAGCGGCCGAAGACCTTCTGCAGGATGGCGCTGCCGGTGCCCACGGGGTCGCGGCGGATGCGGCGCTCCTCCTCGCCGATCATGAAGAACAGCCCGTCCACGGCCTTGGCCGTGACGTGGCGTTCGAGGTTGGCGTCCTCGGCGCGCACCAGCCCCAGCGTGCCGGCCCGGCCCGCGAGCTCGTTGTAGCTCTGCGCCAGCGCGACCTTCTCCGTGGCGCGGGTCACGATCGGCAGGAAGCGCTGGGTCAGCGGCTGGCGCGTGCGGCCGGCGAAGAAGTCGGTCACGGCGGTGTCGCCGCCGCGCACGACGTCCAGCGCGTCCTGCACCGACATCGAGCGCACCGCGTCCACCAGCAGCGCTTTCGCCTCGGGCACCGCCGCCTCGGCGGCGCGGTTCATGGCGGTCACGAGTTCGTCCACCCGGCGCTGCTGGCCCATGAGCCTGAGCACGCTCGCGACCTGCTCCAGCGCCGGCGGCAGGGGAATGCGCACCTGCGGGTTGCCCAGGAAACCGTCCGGCCGCCCAAGCAGCTCCACCGCGCTGGCGGCGCCGCGCTCCAGCGCGGTGCGGATGCCGGACGTCGCCTCCGTCGAAGTGGGCACGGCCCAGGCCGGCCGGGAGAGGGCCGGACCCAGCAGCAGGAAGGCGGGAAGGACAGGAAGGGCGCGTGCCAGTGCACGACGTTTCATGAGTGGCTCCAGTGGTGACGAATCGATGCGGTATGCCGGGTTGAACACTGGTCGGCAGCCGCCCGCAAGGCCTGTCGGCCCGGCGCAACGTGCATTGAGGCCCGGTGAAATCCCGGGCCTGCCACGTTTCGGTGAGAACACAAAGTGCAACAAACTGGGTCTGCGGGAGGCGACCCGGTTGCTGGCCCTGGCATGTTGCAGCGCGCAAACTGGTTTCCATGCTGCAGCGCGCAAATTTTGTTTTGCGCTTCTCGTGGGGCGCCAGGCCGAATCGGTGGCGATGCGGCACGGCGTCCGTCACCGTCGACGGAACACGGGACACACCATGCTGATCCTCGCCACCCTGGCCGCCGCCGGCATTGCGCCGCGCGTGGCTGACGCCTACCACCACTCGTTGGGCCAGGCCTGCGAGCGCTTCGACATCCGCACGCCGGAGCGCATCGCGGCCTTCGTCTCCCAGTGCGCCTTCGAGAGCCGCGGCTTCGTCACGCTGGAAGAGGGCATGCTCTACCGCACCCCGGAGCGCATCTGCGCCATGTGGCCCGGCCGCGTGCGCGACCTGGACGATGCCGAGCGGCTGGTGGGCGCGCCGCAGGCGCTGGCCAACACGGTGCTGTGCGGCCACCACGGCAACGGCGACGCCGCCAGCGGCGACGGCTGGCGCTACCGGGGCCGCGGGCTGATCCGCCTGGTGGGCCGCGCCACCTACCGCAGCGCCGGCGCGGCGCTGCAGCGGCCTTACGAGGAGCAGCCCGACTTGGTCGCGCGCCCGGGGGACGCCTGCCTCGCGGCCGCCTGGTTCTGGCACCACCGCGGCTTCAACGAGATGGCCGACCGGCTGCAGTTCGACGCCATCACCCGCTTCATCCACGAGCACGTCTCGCCCATGGGGGGCCTCTACGAGCGCCGGACGCTCTACCGCGGCGCGCTGGCCGCGCTGGAGGACATGCGCTGCTGAGCGCGTCGGCGGCGGCGCCTCAGGGTGCCGGCGTTTCCGACGCCTGCAGCGCTTCCTGGGCGGCCTCGGGCCGCGGCTGCTCCAGGGGCCGGCGGCAGTCGAAGAAGGCGAAGCCCGGGTCCCGCGCCGTCGGCCGGCCGGCTTCGACGGCCGCGACCGCGGCGCGCATGTCCTGCTGGCCGGCGGCCCAGCGCTCCTGCACCGACGACGCCGAGAACTCCAGCGTCTTGGCCGCTACCTCGTGCTCGGGTGGCCGGTAGGCCAGCAGCGCGACCGCGGTCTCGCCGCCGCCGGCCGCATCAGCCGCCGCGTTCTTCGTCCGCCGGGTCTGTCGCGCCAGCAGGTGGCGCAGCCG
This sequence comes from Azohydromonas australica DSM 1124, assembly GCF_000430725.1. Taxonomy (GTDB): domain Bacteria; phylum Pseudomonadota; class Gammaproteobacteria; order Burkholderiales; family Burkholderiaceae_C; genus Azohydromonas; species Azohydromonas australica. The sequence goes on along the minus strand of NZ_KE387203.1, from coordinate 513,394 downwards.
GTATTCGCGGCGGTAGGCGTCGATGGTGCGCAGCGACTGCGACGCGAAGGCGATGTCCTGCGCGCGCTCCAGCGCCGTGTCCATCGAGAACGGGCGCCCGCCGCGGGCGTCGAAGAGGTCCACCGCGAAGCACACGTGGTCGCCGTCCGGCGGCTCGCCCAGCAGCGGGTCCAGCGGCAGGTTGCACAGCATGCCGGGGTCGCCCAGCAGACGGCCGTCGATCTCCACCGGCGGGAAGCCGGGGATGAAGGCGGTGCTGGCCAGCACGTGGCGCGGCTCGATCGTCTGCCGGCGGCTGTCGAAGTACACCGGCTCGCCGCTTTCCAGGTCCACGCAGCCGATGACCAGCGGCAGCGCCGCGCTGTTGAGGTAGTCGAAGTCCACCACGCGCTCCAGCGTGCCCAGCAGCGGTCGGCCGTCGAACAGGCCGACGTCCGAGGGCGTGCCGGGCAGCAGGGACAGGAAGCCGCTGGAGCGCGGCGTGAACAGGCCCGGGCGGCCCAACATCACCGTCTGCATCGCGTGCAGCTTGTTGTACACGTCGCGGGCGCGGCCACCGGCGGGCACCAGGCCCGGGGCGCTCCACACCGAGGCCTGGCGCCAGAACTCGCGCAGCCGTTGCGCGCGCTGCGCCGGCGGGTTGCCCGCCACGATGGCCGCGTTGACTGCGCCGATGGATGCACCGCTGACAAGGTCCGGGCTGTAGCCCGCCTCGTGCAGCGCCGCGCAGGCGCCGGCGGCGTAGGCGCCCAGCGCGTTGCCGCCCGACAGGGCCAGACTGATGAAGCTCGAAGCCGGCGAGAGAGCGGGCAGGGCCGCTGCATCGTCATGGGAAAGGTTCATTGCTGCACTGCAGCAACCAGCGTGCCCTGTGCGCCCGCGCCATAGGCGGAAGTGGTGCGAGCCGCTGGTTTCCGTGCACCATTGCTCGGATTCGGGCACGTGGCGAAAGGCTCGTGCCAGGTTTCTCCACGATACGGGCGGGATGATCGGCGCGTTACAGCCGTCCCGTCTTGCCTGCCGACGCCGGGCAACCATGCCAGATTCACGCTTGACCGTTCCGACGCCTCCTGCGCAATGCCTGCTGATCGTCGATGACGATCCCAGCGCCATCCTGTTGCTCAGCCGCATCCTCGAAGGCGAGGCCCGCATCGTGTTCGCCACCAGCGGCGAGGCGGCATTGCGGCAGATCCGTGACCACGCGCCCGACCTGGTGCTGCTCGATGCCAGCATGCCCGGCCTGGACGGCCTGGAAACCTGCAGGCGCATCAAGGCCGATGCGGGCAGCGCCGAGGTGCCGGTGATCTTCGTCACCGCGAACGCCGACCTGCAGCTGGAGACGCGGGCGCTGGAGCTGGGCGCGGTGGACTTCATCCACAAGCCCGTGCACCCGCCCGTGGTGCGCGCCCGCGTGCGTGCGCACCTGGCGCTCAAGCAGAAGACCGACGCGCTGCGCCGCCTGGCCGTGGTGGACCCGCTCACGGGCATCGCCAACCGGCGTGCCTTCGACGACGCGCTGGACCAGGAATGGCGCCGCGCCCTGCGCCACGGGCATGCGCTGTCGCTGCTGCTGGTCGATGTGGACTTCTTCAAGCGCTACAACGACCTGCACGGCCATCCCGGCGGCGACGCCTGCCTGCGCCGGGTGGCCGGCGTCGTCACGGCGGCCACCCGGCGTGCGGGCGAGCTGGCCGCGCGCTACGGCGGCGAGGAGTTCGCCGTGCTGCTGCCGCACGCCTCGCTGGCGCAGGCGCGCGCCTTCGCGCAGGGCCTGTGCGCCGCCATGGAGGGTGCGGCGCTGCCGCACGGCGACTCGCCCGTGGGGCCGCACGTGACGGTGAGCATCGGCGTGGCCGGGCTGGTGCAGGGCTGCCGGGACGGCGGCGCGGGCGACCGGTCCTGCCACGCGTGCGAGCTCTCCGGCCCTTGCCGCGCCGGCCCGGGCCAGCTGGTGGACTTGGCCGACCAGGCGCTCTACCAGGCCAAGCGCGAGGGGCGGGCCCGGGTGGCCTGCCTGCAGGGCACGGTGCCCGGCGCCTCGCCGTAGGACGCCTGCATGGGCATCCCTTCCGAACCGGTGCAGTCGGATGCCGTGGGCGCGGCCCGCGTGAGGCCCGCGGCACCGTCGCGCGTGCTGTGCGTGCTTGCGCCGATGCTGGCCGCCCTGGTGGCGCTGCTGGCCCTGGGCCTGGTGGCGAGCAGCCACCTGGCGGCGCCGGCCGGGGCTGGTGACGTGGCCCGCGTGCCGCGCACGCTGGCCGTGGCCGGCGCTTTGTCGGCGTTGGTGCTGCTGTCCATGCTGGCGGTGCTGTGGCGCGAGGTGGACCGGCGGCTGCGCTCGGAGCGCGCGCTGCAGGCGCAGCAGAACCGGCTGGAGGAGCTGGTCGAGCAGCGCACCGCGGCACTGGCGCACAGCGAGGCACTGCAGCGCCTGCTGATGGAGAGCGCCCCGGTGGCGCTGGCGATGTTCGACACCCGGATGCGCTACCTGGCGGTGAGCCGGCGCTGGTCCGAGGAATTGCCGGACCTGTTTCCGGAAGGTAAGGGCCTGGTCGGCCGCAGCCACTACGAGGTGCTGCCGGACATGCCCGAGCACTGGAAGGCGGCGCACCGCAGCGCGCTGGCCGGCGAGGTGGTGCGCATGGACGCCGAGATGCTGCCGCGCCCGGACGGCACGCCGCGCTGGCTGCGCTGGGCGGTGCATCCCTGGCGCGACGGCACCGGCGCCGTGGGCGGCGTCGCCATCTTTGCCGAGGACATCACCCGGCGCCGGGCCACGGAGCTCGCGCTGGCCGAGCGCGAGGGGCTGCTGGCGCTGGCGGTGGCGAGCGCCAACGTGGGCACCTGGAGCTGGCACGCGGACACCGGCGAGATGGTGCTGTCCGAGCGCTGCCGCGCGCTCTTCGGCTTCGGCGCCCGGGAGCCTGTGCGGCTGCCGGACCTGCTCGCGCGCATGCATCCCGAGGACCGGGCGGCGCGCCAGGCCGCCATCGATGCCGCCCTCAACCGCGGCCAGCCCTTCCGCCTGGAGTACCGGGTGCTGTGGCCCGACGGCAGCGTGCGCTGGCTCGCCAGCGCCGGCAGCGCGCACGGCGCGGGCCCGGCGCGGCAGCTCATCGGGGTGATCTTCGACGCCACCGAGCACCGGCAGCAGGAGCAGGCGCTGCGCGACAGCCAGCAGCGCCTGGAGCGCTGGAACAGCGACCTGGCGCGCGAGGTGGCGCTGCGCACCGCCGAGCTGCAGCAGCGCCAGCGCGAGCTGGAGGCGGCCAAGGAGGCGGCCGAGCAGGCGAGCCAGGCCAAGAGCGCCTTCCTCTCCACCATGAGCCACGAGATCCGCACGCCCATGAACGCCATCCTGGGCACGGCGCAGCTGCTGGAGCGGCAGGCGCTGGACGCGGACCAGCGCCGCCTGGTGCGCAACCTGCGCCAGGCCGGGCGCGGGCTGCTGGCGCTGATCGACGACGTGCTGGACCTCTCCCGCATCGAGTCCGGCCACGCCGAGCCGGCGCAGGCGCCCTTCGTGCTGCGCGAGGTGCTGGAGCCACTGCTGGAGGTGCTGGGCCCCACCGCCGCGGCCAAGGGGCTGCGGCTGGAGCTCGCGCCGCTGCCCGAAGGGGTGGACACGCTCGTGGGCGACGCGCGCTACCTCGGCCAGGTGCTGATGAACCTGCTGGGCAATGCCCTGAAGTTCACCGCCGCCGGCGGCGTCACGCTGGCCGTGGCGCTGCGCTCGCGCGACGCGCACGCGCTGCGGCTGCGCTTCTCGGTGCGGGACAGCGGCATCGGCATCGAGCCGGCGCAGCTGCAGCACATCTTCGATGCCTTCGTGCAGGCCGACGCCTCCATCCACCGCCGCTATGGCGGCACCGGTCTGGGGCTGGCGATCTGCCGCCGGCTGGTGGGGCTCATGGGCGGCGAGATCGGCGCGCACAGCGTGCCGGGCACGGGCAGCGAGTTCTGGTTCGAGCTGCCCCTGGGCATCGCGGCGCCGCTGGCGGGCGCGCGGGTGGTGCCGGCGTCCGAAGCCGCCGGCCCGCGGCTGGCGGGGCTGCGCCTGCTGGTGGCGGACGACAGCCCGACCAGCCTGGAGATCGCGCAGCGGCTGCTCGCGCACGAGGGGGCCGTCGTGGCCGCGGCCGACGGCGGCGAGGCCGCGCTGGCGCTGCTGCGCGCGCAGCCCGGGCGCTTCGACCTGGTACTGCTGGACCTGCAGATGCCGGGCCTGGACGGCGTGCAGGTTGCGGCGCGGCTGCAGGCCGACCCGGCCCTGGCGCCGCCGCCGCCCGTGGTGGCGCTGAGCGCGGGCGTGCTGCCCAGCCAGCGCGAGCGCGCGCGCGCCGCGGGCATTCGGGAGTTCGTGATGAAGCCGCTGGAGCTGGACACGCTGGTGGCGGTGATCCTGCGCTGCACGGGCGGTGTGTCGGGGCATGGGAGCGCGCCGGCGCCCGTGCCGCCCGCGGTGGCCGCGGGCACGGACTTCCCGCCGGTGCCCGGCATCGAGCTGTCCCGGGCGGCGCGGCTGCTGCAGGGCGACCGCGACCTGTTCCTGCGCCTGCTGCAGGCGCTGCGCGCCGAGGGCGACGAGGTGTTCGGCGCGGTGCGCGAGGCGCTGACGCGCGGGGACGCGCCGGCGGCTGCCGCGCGGCTGCACCGCCTGCGCGGCATGGCCGGGCACGTCGCGGCCGGCACGGTGGAGCGGCTGGCGGCGGCGCTGGAGGAGTCGCTGTCGCAGGGTCCGCCGGCGCCGGAAGACGCGCGGCTGGCGCAGCTGGAGCAGGCGCTGCGCACCGTGCTGGAGGGCTTGCCGGCGCAGCCGCGGGCGGCGCCGCTGCCCGGGGACTGTGCCAGCCCGCGGGCCGAGGCGCCGCCGCCCGATGCCCGCGCCATGGAACGCCTGCTGGCCGGGCTGGACGACAGCGACCTCAGCGCGCTGCGCCGCTTCGAGGAGCTGCGCGCCGCGCTGGCCGCGTACCACGGCGCTGGTGCGGTGCAGGAGCTTGGGCAGCTGATGGAGCGCCTGGAGTTCGCCGCCGCGGCGGCGCGGCTGCGGGGGTGGCGGGAGGCGGGGTGACGCCGCGCCTGCTGCTGCGTCGGTCACGCCGTTGCGCAGTGCCGTGCGGAAGACATCGAGACGGTTCGCCTGGCCGGCTGCGACACAGGCCGCCAGTCCACCCCGTCGTCATCCCGGCGGAAGCCGGGATCCACGCGCACCACGGTCGTGGCGTTGAGGGGTGCCGTCAGCCTCGCGCACGCGCAGCGACAGCTCGCCGTTGACCCGCGTGCGCTCCACCAGATCAGCAGCGTGGCACCACCGGCGACCAGCACCACCAGCAAGCCCAGCGCGAAGACGGCCAGCGCGCTGGCGAGCCTGTCGTCCAGGCAATCAGCCGTCGCGCAGCGGGTCGTGTCCCCAGTTCATGAGCGACCAGCGCCAGCGCGTGTTCCGCACGTCGCCCTCGGGCCGCTGCGCCAGGTGGCGGTGCACGTAGCCCACCACCTTGCGCATGTGGTCCAGGTCGGCGTCGTCCAGCGCGTCCCGCTTCTTGTGCAGCAGCTCCACGATGCGCCGGCCCGACTGATGCCCGACGGACTCGCGCTCGCCGTCGTGCGTGAAGCCCACCTGCCGGGACTCCTCGGTGTCCAGCCACCGCTCCAGTGCGGCGGGCGTCATGTTGACCGCGGTGCGGAAGTCCTGGAGCACCTGGGCGCGCTCGTCCTGCGGTGACTCGTGGCGGGCCATGGCTCAGCCCTTCTTCAGCGCGTCGGCCTTGTGGATCGCCTTGCGCCCGGTCTTGGCGCTGCGCACCTCGAACTGCGGCTCGTCCGCGGACGCCTTGGCCGTGTGGCCCCCGGCCTGGGCCTCGCCCGTGACCTTGCGCGTCACGGTCCCGTGCGTCCGGCCCTGAGAGGTGTTCCAGCTCACCTCGTCGCCCTTCTTCAGCTCCGTCATCTCGCCGCTCCTTGGCCCGGGCCCCGGCCCCGCGGCCGGCCGGCGCAATGGGCCGCCATGGGCCTTGGAGGCAACGGCTGTGCCGGACGGGCTACGGGCGGCCGCCGAAACGCTGGTTGGCCGCACGCACGATGTCGGGCGGCAGGCGGTCGAGCAGGAAGCGGATGGCCAGCGGCACCAGCACCAGGTCGTCCACCACGCCGAGCAGCGGGATGGTGTCGGGCAGCAGGTCCACCGGGGACAGCAGGTACAGCGCGATCAGCGCCGTCCCGAATTTCAACCAGCCCGGCGACTGGGGATGGCGCAAGGCGAACCACAGGCGCCGCGCGTCGCCACGCACGACGGTCCACAACACGGTCAATCGCTTCCACATTTGCATGACTCCATTCGGCCCGGACAGCGGCCCTGTGGTCCCAGATGGCGGCGCGCGCCCGGCCAGGCAAGGCCGCGGGGACAAGCGGTAACAGTTGCGGCCCGGCGCGCACCGTGTACGCCGTTTGCCGACGTCCGGGCGTCGCATTCACTTAGCGAGCAAGGGGCAAGCCATGGGACTGCTCGACCAGTTGCTGGGCGGCTCGGCCGGCGGCGAGGCCGGGGCCGGAACTGGCGTCACGAGCGCCGGCGCCGTGGTGCCCGACCGGGTGCTGACGGCGCTGCTGCCGGTGCTGCTGGGCCTGCTCGCCGACCGGCGCGGGCCGGGCGCGGCGGCGGTCGTGCCGCCCGGAGCCGTCGACGGCTCGCCCACCGAGCGGACCTTCTCCGGTGTGGGCGGCCTGGCGGGGCTGCTGGCACGCTTCTCCCGCCACGGGCACGGCGCGCTGGCCAGCTCCTGGGTCCGGCAGGGGGCCAACGAGCCGATGGCGCCGGAGATCGTCCCGGAGGTGTTCAGCGCGCAGGAGCTGCGTGCCTTGGCCGAACGCGCCGGGCTGGGCGAGGAGGAGGTGCGGCGCGGCCTGACGGTGCTGCTGCCGGCGGTGGTGGACCACTTCACGCCCACCGGCGAGGTGCCCGCGCGCGACCGGCTGCTGGCCAGCCTGATGGACTACGAGAAGCGGCTGCCGCATTGAGCGACGGCGTGCCGCCCCAAGTCCCTGCGGCGCGGTGGGTGACTGCCGTCCCGTGGCGCCGGTCCCCGCGTGGCGGCGCGATGCTGGGGCGTTGCACCGCGCTGGAGGAGCCGAAAGTGTTCGTCGTGCCCGCGATCCGCCTGGCCCAGCCGCAGGACGCGGCGGGAATCGCGCTCATGTCGCGCGACCAGATCGAGACCGACCTGGGCTGGAGCTGGCGCCGCGACCGCGTGCTGCAGGCGATGGCCAATCCCGCGGTCAACGTGGCCGTGCTGCAGATCGACCAGCGGCTGGTGAGCTTCGGGATCATGGAATACGGCGAGCACCACGCGCACCTGGCGCTGCTGGCGGTGGCGCCCACGCACCGGCGCCGCGGCGTGGGCGCGCGCCTGGTGGACTGGCTGCAGAAGCCGGCGCAGCTGGCGGGGCTGGAGAAGATCCGCCTGGAACTGCGGGCCGACAACCCTGGGGCGCTGGCCTTCTACCGCCGCCTGGGTTTCGAGGCCACCGGCCGGGCGGCCGGCTACTACGGCGGCGTGGTGGACGCCATCCGCATGGAGAAGAACCTGCGCACCGGCTGAGCCGCGCGCCGCGGCTTCAGCGCCTCAGCGCCTCAGCGCCGGTTCGAGCGCGCGCACAGGTGCACGATCAGCGCGAAGGCGTTCATCGCGATGCCCAGCACGCCCAGCATCACCAGGAAATTGCGGTAGGGCAGATTCGAATTCGAAATCAGCAGTATCCCGATGATGCTCAAACCCAGGCCAATGATGGTCATGGCGACCGGGTGTTTCTCGTGCAGTTTTCGGCTGGAAAGCAGCATGGCGCGCCCCTTGGAAATTGCGGCCGGCAGCCCGCCGGGGCAGCTGGGACCGGCAGCCCGCAGGCTGCCTTGCCGCCCTGCGGGCCGAGGCCTGACAGGTGCGATCCACGATGCCAGCGGAAATTCAACCTGTCCAAGCCCGGAAAATGGGGGGCCAGGCGGGGCGCGGCAATACGGTTGCAGCTGCCAGCAGGGTTTTTCACCGCAGCGGCATGCCAAATGGGAGGTTCGAACAAATATCAGGAGATTTGAGCGCTATACCGTGCCTACACGGAGCGGGCCCACACTTCATGGCCTACCGCAAATAACCGCCATGCCGTACCAGACCAGCTGAAAGCTTCCGAAAAGTTGACATAACTACTATTGAAGTGGATTAGGTGCGTGGGCCAACGCAGAGACGGTGTACTTGCGCCGGCCAATCGCGCTGGTGCGCGTACCGGCTGCTGCAGTGCGCAAGCCCGGACGCGCTGACCAGTGCAGCCCCGGGCCGGACGCCGGTGCTACCGGCGCCGATGCGGTTGGCTTGGGCTCAGGCCGCCGGCTTGTTGGGCGTGCGGTCGCTCCAGAGCACGCCGCCGCTGGCCCAGTTCTGGCGGGCGACGTCGAAGAACAACACGTCGACGCTGTCTGGGCTGCTGCCCAGCACGCGCGCGCAGGCGGCGGTGATTTCCTGGGCCAGGGCGGCCTTCTGTTCCGGGGTGCGGCCTTCGAAGAGTTCGATGCGGATGGTCGGCATGGTTCTGTATCCCTCGGGGGTCGGTGGTTTGAATCGAAAGTGGTAGGGAGCGCCCGGCTTGCAGGCGCGCATGGCTCAGTCGCGGAAGCCCGGCGACAGCCGCTCGGCGCGGCGCAGCAGCGCGGGCCATTCGGCGTCGCCGTCCCATTCGCTGCCGTCGCCCACCCATTGGCGGTAGGTGCGCTCGGCCAGTGCCGGGCTGGCGACCAGGACCTGTCCGCCCGACGCCGCCATGGCCCGGAGCTGGGCCTGCGCGGCGCGTTCGAGCAGGTGCATCAGCAGGTAGGCCTCGGCCACGCTGCGCCCCACGGTGAGCGTGCCGTGATTGTCCAGGATCAGCCCGTCGAGACTGCCCAGCGCCGCGACCATGCGCTGCTGCTCCTCGGCGCCCAGCGCCAAGCCCTCGTAGCCGTGGCGGCCCAGCCGGCCGTACAGGCGCATGGCCCACTGCGAGGTCGGCTGCAGCCCACCGGGCAGCATGGCCAGCGCCACGCCCCAGGGCGCGTGCAGGTGGACCACGCATTCCACGTCCGGCCGCGCCGCGTGCACCGCGCCGTGGATGGCGAAGCCGCTGGGATTGACGCGCCGGCCGCTGCCGTCCACCACACGCCCGTGCACGTCCACCTTCACCAGGCTGGAGGCCGTGACCTCCTCGAAGGACAGCCCGAACTCGTTGAGCAGGTACACGCCGGGTTCGCCCGGCACCGCGGCCGAGAGATGGGTGTAGATGGTGTCGTCCCAGCCCGCCAGCGCAGCCAGGCGGTAGGCGGCGGCCAGGTCGATGCGCACCTCGCGCTCGGTGCGCGGGCGCCGGGAAGGGGTCACGGCGGTCATGGCTTGATGAACTTGAGCACGAACTCGTCCTTGGGTTGCAGCGGGATGGGCGTGTTGCGGTCGCGCGGGTCGTTGGGGTTGCGCAGGAAGTCGCCCGTCGCGGCGAGCCTGAAGCCCGCGGCTTCGACCTCGCTGCGCAGAAAGGCTTCCTCGATGCGGTGAAGGGTACCGGACTCGGAGATGCCGGTGCCCGGCCGCCCGGCGTGGTCCGCGATGACGAAGATGCCGCCGGGCTTGAGCGCGCGGTAGATGGCGGCGTTCATGCGCGCGCGGTCCACGCCCAGGAAGCCCAGGTCGTGGTAGTTGAACATCAGCGTGACCAGGTCCAGCCGGCCTTCGGCCAGCTCGGCCGGCACGGGATCCTCGAAGTTGCGCACCACCGGCTCGATGGGCGCGGAAGCCACGCCCGCTTCCTGCAACCGGCGCGCGCGCTCGGCCAGCGCCACGGGCGACGGCGGACGCGGCGCGGTCGCGGCGGGTGGCGTGCCCTCGCCGCCGAGGGCCGGTGCAGGGGGCGCGGCCGGGGCGGTGCCGCCTTCGGGCGCCGGCGGGGGCTGCCGGGACGGATTGCGCGGCGCGCTGTGGCCGTAGACGCGGCCGGTAGGGCCGATGGCCCGGGCCAGCAGCTCGGTCGTGTAGCCGCCCGCGGCGCTGAGGTCCAGCGCCACCATGCCCGGGCGCGGGCCGATGAAGGCCAGCATCTCCGCGGGCTTGCGGCGCAGGTCGTTGCTGCGGTCGGCGGCGCTGCGATCGGGCGTGGCCAGGATGGCGGCGATGCGCTCGGCCGACAGCGGCGCATCCGGCGCCGTGGCCGCCGCCGTCGCCGCGGCGGGACCGGCCGGGTGGCTGGGCCCTTGCGCGCAACCGGCCAGCAGGGCCGCCAGGCCGCACAGCAGCGCCACGGGCTGCCTCAGGGATGTGAAAGCCCACGCGGGCCGGGATCTTGTCGTTTGCATCAGGGTCTCCTTCCGCGGCCCGTCAGAGGCGACAGGTCGACCAGATGCCCATGTTGCCGCTGGCCCAGGCCTCGGGCGCGCCGCCTGAGCCGGCAGCAGGACAGTGAATGAGACACGCCGGCCCAGGCAACGGGCCGGCGCGGCGGCAGCAGCTTACTTGTCGGACAGCGCCTTGATGGCCTGCTTGTCGCTTTCGTGGATCTGCTTGGCCTCGGCCTTCTGCGCCTTGCGCACGGCCTTCGCCTCCTTCTTGCAGGCGCGCTCGGCGCCGCCTTCTTCCGTGATCTCGCAGTCGGCCTTGTTCAGCTCGTGGTTGGCATCGGCGAGGTCCTTGCGGGCCTCGTACTCGGCCTTGGACTGCGTGTTCATGTCCTTGGCTTCTTGCTTGTTGATGGCCGGCTGTTCCTGCGCCAGGGCAGGCAGGCCCGGGCCGGCAAGGGTGGCGGCAATCAGGGCGGCAAAGAGGGTTTTCATGGGAAGTGATCGCAAACGTTGCACACCCGCCGGCTTTGGCAAGCCTTGTGCCGCGCATGGGCAGCAGCGCGCGGACCGGGTTACGGGCGTGGGTTTTACGAAATGACGAATATCAAGAGCGCCAGCCCAGCCGCGCAATCGAGGTTTCTATTAGTAACCGTAGCGCCCAGTGAATTTCCTGATCGTGGAAACCATGATCTCGTCAGGAAATGGCGATGCAATTTTTGCGAACGAGTGGCTGGGCGCCACGCGGATCGGTATTCAGCCCCCTCGCCTGGACTGCACCTATTCGACCCCTGCTGTGGACAATCCGGCGGCAGCTCGCTTCAGCGGATTTGAAATTGGTATCAACATAGTTTTAAGGTTGACACAAGCGGCATTTCGGAAGCCAATCGTGCCCGCCCGGAGGGTCCGGCACTGCCGGGGTCAATTCAATCGAAGCGACAGGGATGCGGCGCAATTGCAAGCGAGGAGACGTCATGTCCGTTTTCAATTTCGAATTTCCATTCACAGCGGCCTCGTTCACGCGCGGGGCTGCCGCGGCAGCGGCCTTCGCGGCGGTGGGTCTGGCCGGTGCGCTGGCGACCACGCCGGTCGGGGCAGCACCGGGCGAGCAGTCGGCGGGCAGCACCAGCGCCTCGCCCGAGAGCACCAGCGTGTTCTACGTTTATCCTGGCCGGCCGCGGGTCTGGTTGTCCAATCACGGCAACCTGCTGCGCTTCGAGGGGCCAACCGGTTATGACCACATCGGCGTGGGCAACCTCAGTGAAGGTTATGTGCTTTGCTATACCGGTTTTGGCGTCCAGCGCCGGGCCTGGGACACGGGCGAATCCGAATCCGGTTTCGGCCCTTCCACGGCCAGTTGCTCCGGTAACCGCTGCACCATCACCCGCAATACCTCTGACGGCTGGCTGCGCCTGCGCCAGGTGATCACGAAGGTCGACGTGGAAAGGTCCCTCACCGTCGAAATGACGCTGAGCCGAATCGGCGGCCCTTCCCTCTCCGGCGTGGTTTTGCGCCGCCAGGTGGATTTGGACGTCGATGCGGGTGGCAGTTTCGGCACGGGGGACACCACCAACTGGTTCGGCGCCACGGAGCGTGAATCGGTCTGGGCCTGGAATGCAGCGAACGACACCGGCCGTGAAGGCCACGCGGTGATGCTGCGCCAGATCCAGCGCACTCCCGCCGCCGTGCCTTATTTCGCCAAGGTGACCGAGCTCATCCTGGACAACAGCTGCAGCCCGTTCAATTTGGCGGCCGACGGCCCGGTCCGCGGCGACTACGGCGCCACGATCCAATACAACGTGGGCAACATGGGCCAGCAAGGCCAGACCTTCATGGGCCGGGTCCAGTACCAGCGCAACTGATCAAGCCTGAGGCGGGCGGAGGGAGACGGCGGCCCCGGCGGTGGAGATCCACTGCCGGGGCCGTCGCGCTTTTTCTGCCCTGGATCCGATGCACAGGATCGATATGGTCTTTAAAACAACATACGAGATTCAACCTACAAGTTTAACACTACGGGTTGCGTTTCCCGCCACGTTGCCGAGCCCGGCCCGTGTGAGGGAAATCAAGGGCAAGGCAGACGGATCAGGAAGAACTGCGGCATGGGCCATCACAGCCCGTCCAGGATAGGGTTCGTTGTGCTGGACGAATCGTGTATGTGTCGCAGTGCTCAGATGGTGACCACCAGGGGGAATTCGCAGCGTTCTCCGTCCGGGCCGGCTTCGAAAGGCCGGGTGACGGCGGCACGGTCCGCGGCCGAGAGCCGGCGCCAGATCGCGTCACGCGCATTGCCCGGATCGCCTTCGACGTAGAGCTGCGTGGTCAGCACTTCGCGCCCGCCCACGCGCACCTTGAAGTGGATGTGCGGCGTGCGCCCGGTGTACGGCACGGGCCGGATGGTGCGGAAGCGGTAGCGCCCGTCCGCGCCAGTGAGCACGCGCCCGAAGCCCTGGAAGGCCGGATCGGCGCGCCCGCCATCGCCCGGGTGGTGGTAGTGGCCCTGGCCGTCGCACTGCCAGATCTCCACCACCGCCCCCGCCAGCGCGCCGCCCGCCATGTCGGTCACGATGCCCTGCACCCAGCAAGGCTGGCCCTCGGCGTAGCGCAGCGGTCCGTGCGCCAGCAGGTCGAAGTCGGTGTCCTCGTCCAGGCGCACCGGATAGAACGGTCCCTCGGTCTGCGCCGGCGTGGGCCGCAGGGCCGGCGCAGACCGTCCTTCGGGCAGCAGCGGCCACAGGGCCAGGCCCGTGGCGACGCGGGAAAGCCACCGGCGGCGCGAAATGGCAGGGCTTTTCATGGGCAGCTCCTTCATCGGGAGTCAGGAAGGCGTCACGACACGCCGCCACAGTCTGCTCCCGACTGACAGCCGCCAAGGCATGCCCACGCGCGCCCTGCTGCACCGTGCCGCGCTGGCGCGGGCCGTGCCCGTTGCAGCGGCAACCGACAATGTCAGCTTCGAGCATCACCGTTTTTCGGAGGGAGTTCTTTCATGCACGGCGCGCTGCCCGACACCCCGCTGGACATCGTGGGCGACGTCCACGGGGAGCACGAGGCGCTGCAGGCCCTGCTGGCCGCACTGGGCTATGACGAGGAAGGCCGCCACCCGCAAGGGCGCCGCCTCGTGTTCGTGGGCGACCTGTGCGATCGCGGCCCGGACAGTCCCGGCGTGATCGCGCGCGTGCGTGCCCTGGTGGAGCAGGGCCGGGCCCAGGCGCTGCTGGGCAACCACGAGCTCAACCTGCTGCGCGGGCAGCGCAAGCAGGGCAGCGACTGGTTCTGGAACGAGGGCGCGCACCGCGACGCCCGCTTCACGCCCTTCGCCGCGCTGCAAAGCGAGGCCGAGCGCGCCGAGGTGCTGGCCTTCTTCGGGACGCTGCCGCTGACGCTGGAGCGTGCCGACTTGCGCGTGGTGCATGCCGCGTGGCATGCACCCTCGCTGGCACGGCTGGCCGAGCCGCGCCCGCCCGCGCCGCTGGCCGAGCTGTTCGAGCGACTGGACGACGAGGCCGACGTGGCGCTGATCACGCAGGGCTGGCGCGCCCGCGCGCGCGCCGAGAAGGCGCCCTGGCGCCACCACCTGGGCGACGCGGCGGCACCGGTGCCGATGCTGGAGGCCGTGGCGCACTGCGACGAGGCGCGCCAGGCACTCAACCCGCTGCGGGTGCTGATGCTGGGACTGGAGCGCCGCTCGCAGGCGCCCTTCTTCCACAACGGCCAGTGGCGCTTCACCGAGCGCGTGCCTTGGTGGGACGGCTACGGCGAGGACACGCCGGTGGTGGTGGGCCATTTCTGGCGCCACATTCCGCCGCTGCAGCGCGCGCATCTGGGCCGCGGCGGGCCGGACCTGTTCGCCGGCGTGTCGCACCTGGCCTGGCTCGGCCCGCGCGGCAACGTCTTCTGCGTGGACTACTCGGTGGGCGGGCGCTGGATGGAGCGCCGCGGCGAGGTCACGCCCGGCAGCACCCGGCTGGCGGCACTGCGCTGGCCCGAACGCAGCCTGGTGCTCGACGACGGGCAAATCGTCCACACCACGGGTTTCCGGGCCACGGCACGGGTTTGACTCAAAACTCGGAAAACGGCATCAACCCCGAGCCCGGCTGGTCGCTGGGCAATTTGCTCGGGATATGCAGATAACGGTCCAGAATTTCAAAGAAACGGTCGTAGAAACGCGGCGCGGTGACGGTTTCGCTGGCCACCTTCACCATGGAATCGGTGCCGGTGGAAAAAGGCAGCGACAGCGATCCCAGCGCGCCCACGCCCACGCTGGCGGAATTGCTGCTTTTCTTGAGCTCGAAGTGCTCCTGCACCGCGCTGACGAACACCGTGGCGCGCCGCTCGTCGTCCGGCCGGGCGGCGGCGGTGCAGACCACGCGGATCTCCATCTCCACGTGCTGGCCGCCAACCATCTGGAAATTCTTGCGGCCACGCATTTCCGTGTTTTGCACCGTGCTCACCAGATATCCCTGGCTCAACAGCGCCTGCCGTGCCGCCTCGCAGGCCTCGGGCGGTTCCAGGTCCACCGAGCGCGAGAAACGGTCCGTCGCATCAAAACTCTCCACCGGGTGCCCCGGGGTGGGCGCGTGCAAGGAACCGCAGCCCCAAAGCTGCAGCAGCAATATGGCGGAAACAAAGGAGCGGATCACCGGAAATTTGCAGGACAAGCTCATGCGGGGATTATCCCGGAGCTTCGGTAACCCGCCCCGCCGGCCCCGCGCGGCGGCGGCCACCACCGGCGCCCGGCCCTCGTGCCCCGATGCCGCGTCTCGGGCCCGGCCTTTGCCGTCCCCCGCGAAGCCCCGGGCCCGCACCCGGGCCGCCCGCGTCCTGGAGCGCCGGTGACCGCCACCACAGGAGATCGCATGAAGCTCAAGCTGACCACCTGGATCCTCATCGGCATGGGCGCCGGCATCGCGGTGGGCTATTTCTGCCACGCGCGCTACCCGGACGCGCAGGAGGCCAAGGCCGTCGCTGGCTACTTCTCGATCATCACGGACCTGTTCCTGCGGCTGATCAAGATGATCGTGGCGCCGCTGGTGCTGTCCACGCTGGTGGTGGGCGTGGCCAAGATGGGCGACCTCGGCGCCGTGGGGCGCATCGGCGCCAAGACGCTGGGCTGGTTCTTCGGGGCCTCCTTCATCTCGCTGGCGCTGGGCGCGCTGCTGGCCAACTGGTGGCAGCCCGGCGTGGGCCTGAACCTGCCGCTGCCCGATGCCTCGGCCTCCTCGGGCCTCAAGACCAGCTCGCTGTCGCTCAAGGAGTTCGTCACGCACCTGGTGCCGCGCAGCCTCTTCGAGGCGCTGGCGACCAACGAGATCCTGCAGATCGTGGTCTTCGCCGGCTTCTTCAGCATCGCCATCGCCTCCATCGGCAAGCCCGCCGAGGGCGTGGTGCAGCTGCTGGACCAGGTCGCGCACATCATGCTCAAGGTCACCGGCTACGTGATGAAGCTCGCGCCGCTGGCCGTGTTCGCCGCCATGGCCAGCATCATCACGACGCAGGGCCTGGGCGTGCTGGTGACCTATGGCACGTTCATGGGCGAGTTCTACCTGGGGCTGCTGCTGCTGTGGACGGTGCTCGGGACCGCGGGGCTGCTGGTGATCGGCCCGCGCGTGGTCAACCTGCTCAAGCTGCTGCGCGCGCCGATGCTGCTGGCCTTCAGCACCGCCAGCAGCGAGGCGGCCTACCCGAAGACGCTGGAGCAGCTGGAGCGCTTCGGCGTGCCCAACAAGATCGGCAGCTTCGTGCTGCCCATGGGCTACTCCTTCAACCTCGACGGCTCGATGATGTATTGCACCTTCGCGTCGCTGTTCATCGCGCAGGCCTACGGCATCGAGCTGTCGCTGGGGCAGCAGCTCACGATGCTGATGATCCTGATGCTCACCAGCAAGGGCATGGCCGGCGTGCCGCGCGCCTCGCTGGTGGTCATCGCCGCCACGCTGTCGCAGTTCAACGTGCCCGAGGCCGGGCTGCTGCTGATCATGGGCGTGGACCAGTTCCTGGACATGGGCCGCAGCGTGACCAACGTGGTCGGCAACGGCATCGCCACCTCGGTGGTGGCCAAGTGGGAGGGCGAGCTGGGCGCCGAGCGCTCCGAGGAGGTGCCGGCCGAGGCGCTGCTCGACGGCGAGGCGCGGCCCGCGGACGGCAGCGCGCGGCAGGTGGCGTGATGGGCGCCCGCCTCCGTGGCGCGCTGGCGGCGCTGGCGGTCTCGGGCTGCGCCCTGGCCGGCGGCGCCTGGGCCCAGTCCGGCGGCGAAGGCCTGGCCGGCACGCTGAAGAAGGTGCGCGACAGCGGCGTCGTGACCCTGGGCGTGCGCGACACCGCCTTCCCCTTCTCCTACGCCCTGCCCTCCGGGCGCCATGTCGGCTACAGCGTGGACCTGTGCCTGGCCATCGTGGAGGAGATCAAGTCGGCCATCGACCGCGCGGACGTGGCGGTGCGGCTGGTGGCGCTGCAGTCCGAGCAGCGCATCCCCGCGGTGAAGGACGGCCGCGTGGACCTGGAATGCGGCTCCACCACCAACACCCAGCAGCGCCGGCAGGAGGTGGCCTTCTCGCCGGTGATCTTCGTCACCGGCACCAAGCTGATGGTGCGGCGCGACAGCGGCATCCGCGCCTGGGAGCAGCTGCGCGGACGCACCGTGGCCGCCAGCGCCGGCACCACCAACGAGGCCACGATGCGCGCGCTGGCCGACAAGAGCGCGCCGGACCTGAAGCTGCTGACCCGGCCCGACCTGCGCCAGGCCTTCGAAGCCTTCGAGTCCGGCCAGGCCGACGCACTGGCCAGCGACGAGGTGCTGCTGCTGGGCCTCAGGGCACGCGCGAAGGAGCCGCGCGCGCTGGCCGTGGTGGGCGAGCTGCTGAGCTTCGAGCCCTACGGCATCGCCTACCGCCGCGACGATCCGCAGCTGGCGCAGGTGGTGGAGCGCAGCTTCCGCCGCTTGGCCGAGAGCCGCGAGCTGGCGTGGATCTACGACCAGTGGTTCCTGCGCCGCCTGCCCGGCGGCGAGGAGCTCAAGCTGCGCATGGGCCCGCAGCTGACGGCGATCTTCGAGGGCCTGGGGCTGCCGCCCTGAAGCGGCCGGCCGGTTGCGCGCGCCACCGCAAGGCCCTGGCCGATCCGCAGGCGGCGGCGCTGGCGTACAACTGCGCCATGGATGCTGCGGCGCAGCGACAGCGTTGCGGCAGCCTCCAGCCCAGTGGCCAAGGGAAGGAGCACGCGATGATCGAAGGACTGGTTGCCGGCAAGGTGTACGGTCGGCCGGAGCAGCGCACGGGCACCAACAGCGGCCGCCCCTTCGTGACGGCGAAGGTGCGCGCCGCCACCAGCGGCGGCGAGGTGCTTTTCGTCAACGTCCTGGCTTTCGACGCCACCGCGCAGGCGGCGCTGCTGGCGCTGTCGGACGGCGACGCGGTGTCAGTGGCCGGCACCCTCACGCCCAAGGTCTGGACGGACCGCGAAGGCCAGGCGCGGCCCTCGCTGGACATGGTGGCCAGCCAGGTGCTGAGCGCGTACCAGGTCAAGCGCAAGCGCGACACCGTCGGCGCCGCCGCAGGCAGCGCGGAGCCGCCGGCCCGCACGCCATACCCATCCGCGCCGGCGCCCGCGGCAGCCCGCCGCGGCGACTACCGCGCCCCGCCGCCGCCCGGCGCGGAACCCGGCGCCGACGGCTGGCCCGCCTCCGACGAGCCCTGGAACTGAGCCGGCACCCTCACCAGCCCCTGATTGCCGTTCGCTCCGAGGTAGCGCAAGGCGAACGGCCCCGGCGGGGCGGCAAGCCGCAGCGCCCGGATGCCCGGGACATCGCGGCGGTCGCGCCCCTCGCACGCCGCCCTTATGACTTCCTGATGTCCGGCCTGCTACGTTCCCAGGCATGGACACCGCCGAATCTCCCTCCCGCCGCCGGCTGCTGAACGGCGTGGTCGGCCTGGCCGTCTGGGCCGTGGCCTGGATCGCGCTGCCGGCGCTGGATGGCCGGCTCGACGTGCCAAACCTGGCCATGGTGCTGCTGCTGGCCTCCGCGCTCGCGAGCCTGTGGCTGCCGGTAGGTGCGTCACTGGCACTGACGCTGGGGTCGGTGCTGGCCTTCAACTGGCTGTTCGTGCCGCCGCGCCACACCTTCGCGGTGGACCTGCGGCAGGACGCGCTGCTGCTGGGCGCGACGCTGGTGGTCAGCACCATCGTGGCGCTGCTGATGTCGCGCCAGCGCGGCCTGGCCGCCAGCGCCCAGCGCCACGCGGCGCAGGCCGAGCAGATGCGCCGCCTGGGCGAGGCGCTGCGCGATGCCGACGACCCGGCGCAGCAGGGCGAGCGGCTGCGCGAGGCCCTGGCGCAGTTGCTGGGCGCGGCGCCGACACTGCTGCTGCTGCGCGAGCCGCTGCCCGCGCAGGACGACCCCGCCGCCGTGCTGCTGCTGGGCACGCCTACGGGCGACGAAAGCGCCGGGCTCTGGCAGTGCCTGCGGCAGGGCCAGCCTTTCGGTCCCGGCACCGGGCGCCACGGGGAGCTGCGGCAGTGGTACTGGCCGCTGCGCGGGCGCCAGGCCGCCTTCGGCGCCGCGGTGGTGGCCCTGGACAGCTTGAAGCTGCCGCCGGCCGAGGCCCTGCGCCGCCAGGCGCAGGCGCTGTGCGACCAGGCCGGGCTGGCGCTACAGCGCGCGCACGCGCAGCGCGCGGCGGAGGCGGCGCGCGAGCTGGCGCAGCTGCAGGGCGTGCGCAACGCGATGCTGGCAGCCATCTCGCACGACTACCGCACGCCGCTGGCGGCCATCCTGAGCGCGGCCTCCTCGCTGTGCGAGCAGGGCGAGCGGCTGTCGGCCGAGCAGCGCCGGCGCCTGGCGCGGACCATCGAGGACGAGGCCACGCAGCTCGGCCGCCTCACCGACAACACGCTGCAGCTCGCGCGGCTGGACGCACCCGGCGTGCAGCTGCAGCGCGACTGGGAGTCGGCCGAGGAGATCGTGGGCGCCGTGCTGCGCCGCGTGCGCGCGCACGACCCCGGCCGCCGCGTGCGCGCCTGGCTCGCGCCGGGGCTGCCGCTGGTGCGCTGCGACGCGCTGCTGCTGGCGCAGATGCTGGAGAACCTGGCGGACAACGCCCTCAAGTACAGCGACCCGCCTGCCCCCGTGGAGCTGGCGGTGCAGCTGCGCGAGGGCGGCGTGGTGTTCGCCGTGCGCGACCGCGGCCCCGGCGTGGCGCCGAGCTGGCGCGAGAAGGTGTTCGAGGTCTTCCAGCGCGGCGAGCCCCGGCCCGTGGCCGCGGGCGAGCGCGCCCGCCGCGGCGCCGGCGTGGGCCTGGCGGTGTGCCGCGCCATCGCGCGGGCGCACGGCGGCGAGCTGCGGCTGCGCCCGCGCGCCAACGGCGGCACCAGCTTCGAATGCTGGCTGCCCATCGAGCCGCCACCGCCCGAGCCCGGCATGCCGGCACCGGGCGACTTCTCGGCGACGGACACGCACGGCGCCGCGCCCGCGGCCTCGGCCGACGCGCTGGAGAACCCGGCAGGGCCAGGCAGACCCGATACGCCAGGCAGCCCCGCCGTGGCCGGAGGCGCGGCATGACGGCCCGCGCGGGAGGGTGGCGATGAGCCTGCGGGTGCTGCTGGTCGAGGACGACCGCGAGTTGCGCGCCACGCTGCGCGACGCGCTGGCGGTGGAGGGCTACGAGGTCGTCACCGCCGCGAGCCTGTCCGAAGGCCTGGCGCTGCTGACGCACCTGGGCCGGCAGCCCCGCCACGCCGGCGACGCCGGCACGGACCTGGTGCTGCTGGACCTGGGCCTGCCCGACGGCGAGGGCGAGACGCTGCTGGCGGCGCTGCGCCGCCGGCACGGGCTGCCGCTGATCGTGATCTCCGCGCGCCAGAGCGACGGCCAGAAGATCCGCCTGCTCGATGCCGGCGCCGACGACTACCTGGTGAAGCCTTTCGGCATCGGCGAGCTGCTGGCGCGCATGCGCGTGGCGCTGCGCCACCGGGGCACCCGGCTGGCGCCGGCGGTCACCCGCTACGCGCACGGTGCGCTGCAGGTGGACCTGGCGCGGCGCGAGGTGCGCGCCGGCGGTGCTCCCGTGCGCCTGACGCCCACCGAGTTCGAGCTGCTGGCCCGGCTGGTGCGCGACGCCGGGCGCGTGGTCACGCACCGGCAGCTGCTGGCCGACGTCTGGGGCCCGGAGCACGTGGCCGACACGCACTACCTGCGCCTGTACATGGGCCAGCTGCGCGCCAAGCTGGAGCCCGACCCGACCGAGCCGCAACTGCTGCTCACGGAGCCGGGGGTGGGGTACCGGCTGGCGGAGCCCGAAGGGACCGCCGAGGGTTGAGGCGGCCGCCGTTCCTTATGCGTTCCTGATGCGCCCCCCGCCACGCTGGGGCCCATGACGCAATCTCTTTCACCCCCGCTGTCCTCCAGCCCTTCCCCTACCGGCGCCGCCGTGCCCGGGCGCCAGGGCCTGCCGGCGCTGACGCTGGCCGCCATCGGCGTCGTCTTCGGCGACATCGGCACCAGCCCGCTCTACACGCTCAAGGAGGTGTTCCATCCCGCCACCGGCGTCCCGCTGGACGCGCCGCACCTCGTGGGCGCCTGCTCGACCATCGTCTGGGCGCTGATGCTCGTGGTCACGCTCAAGTACGTGATCCTCATCCTGCGCGCCGACAACCGCGGCGAGGGCGGCGTGCTGGCGCTCACGGCGCTGGCCGCGCACGCGGTACGCGGGCGGCCCGCCCTGCGCCACGGCCTGCTGCTGCTGGGCCTGCTGGGCGCCACGCTGTTCTACGGCGACAGCATCATCACGCCGGCCATCTCGGTGCTGGGCGCCATGGAGGGCCTGGAAGTGGCCGCGCCCGCGCTGCGGCCCTGGGTCGTGCCGGCCTCGGTGGCGGTGCTGGTGGCGCTGTTCGCGGTGCAGCGCCTGGGCACCGGCGCGGTGGGACGGGCCTTCGGGCCCGTCATCACGCTGTGGTTCCTGGTGCTGGCCGCCACGGGCGTGGCGCACATCGCGCGCGAGCCCGCGATCCTGGCGGCGCTCAACCCGCTGCATGCCGTGGCCTTCCTGCAGGAGCGCGGCTGGCAGGTGCTGGCCGCGGTGGGCGCCATCGTGCTGGCGCTCACCGGCGCCGAGGCGCTGTACGCGGACATGGGGCATTTCGGGAAGAAGCCGATCCGGCTGGCGTGGAGCGGCTTCGTGCTGCCGGCGCTTGCGCTGAACTACCTGGGCCAGGGCGCGCTGCTGATGGCCGACCCCGCGGCGCTGGAGAACCCCTTCTTCCACCTGTTCCCGCCGGCCTGGGTACCGGCGGCCGTGGTGCTGTCCGCGCTGGCGGCCGTCATCGCCTCGCAGGCCGTGATCTCGGGCGCCTACTCGCTGACCAAGCAGGCCATCCAGCTCGGCTTCCTGCCGCGCATGGCGCTGCGCTACACCTCGGCGCAGGAGTCGGGCCAGATCTACCTGCCCGCGGTGAACTGGATGCTGCTGGCCGGCGTGCTGGCCGTGGTGCTGGGCTTCGGCAGCTCCTCCGCGCTGGCGGGCGCCTACGGCATCGCGGTGACGGTGACGATGCTGCTCACGACGGCGCTGACCTTCTTCGTCGTGCGCCACGGCTGGCGCCTGCCGCTGCCCGTGGCCGTGGGCGCGACCACCTTCTTCCTGGCCCTGGACGCCTTGCTGGTGGCGAGCTGCGCCATGAAATTCCTCGACGGCGGCTGGTTCACCCTGGCCATCGGCCTGGCGCTGTTCGCGCTGATGAGCACCTGGGCCCGCGGGCGCGAGCTGCTGCTGCAGAGCATCCGCAGCGAGGGGCTGGCGCTGCAGGACTTCGTGCGGAGCCTGCAGGCACCGCAGGCCGCGCGCACGCCGCGCACGGCCGTCTACCCGGTGGCCGACCCCGAGACCGTGCCGCACGCGCTGCTGCACAACCTCAAGCACTACGGCGTGCTGCATGCGCGCAACGTGGTGCTGACCGTGCGCTTCCAGGACGTGCCTTGGGTGGACGAGGCCGAGCGGGCGCAGGTGCAGGCGCTGGGCGACGGCTTCTGGCGCGTGACGCTGCGCTACGGCTTCATGCAGGTGCCGGACGTGCCCCGGGCGCTGGAGGGCTGCAAGGCGGCCGGGCTGGAGCTTTCACCCTTCGAGACGAGCTATTTCCTCAGCCGCGAGACGGTGGTGCCCGCGCCGGGCGCGGGCATGGCGCACTGGCGCGAGCGGCTCTTCGCCGCCATGAGCCGCAACGCCGGCAGCGTCGCGGCCTTCTTCAGGCTGCCCGACAACGCGGTGGTGGAGCTGGGGACGCGCATCCAGATCTGAGGCCTGGGCGGCGCAACGCCCGCCCCGGCGGCGGCGCTGGGAGGGCCGCGGCTACACTCCCCGCGGGTGCCGCATCCCCTGGTCGATGCAGCAGGTTCAGCGAAGGTCGGGCCGCCTCGCGGCATGAATCCGCTTGCGCACCTGATGTCCACGCCCACCATCGACCTGATCGCCGCTGCCCTCTTCGCGGCCGCCCTGCTCCACACCTTCGCCGCGCACCAGTTCGAGCGGCTCTCGCACCGGTTCCCGCGCCACGCCGGGCTCCTGCACCTGCTGGGCGAGGTGGAAGTGGTCTTCGGCTTCTGGGCCATCGTGCTGGTGCTGGTGCTGGCCCTGGTGGCCAGCGGCGGGCACGCGCTGGAATACGCGGAGTCGCGCAACTACACCGAGCCGCTGTTCGTCTTCGTGGTGATGGTCATCGCGGGCTCGCGCCCGGTGCTGCAGACCGTGCGGGCCGCGCTGGACGCCGCGGCGCGCCTGATGCCGCTGCCGCGGGCCATGGCCGCCACCTGGCTCGGCCTGGCGGTGGTGCCGCTGCTGGGCTCGCTCATCACCGAGCCGGCGGCCATGACGATCGCCGCGCTGATGCTTGCGCCGCTGGTGTTCCGCCCGGGCATGCCCAAGCGCGCCAAGTACCTGGCGCTGGGCGTGCTCTTCGTCAACGTCTCCATCGGCGGCACGCTCACCGCCTACGCCGCGCCGCCGGTGCTGATGGTGGCCTCCACCTGGCAGTGGGACAGCGGCTTCATGCTGGCGCAGTTCGGCTGGAAGGCGGCGCTGGCGGTGGTGATCAACGCCTCGGTGGCGACCTTCCTGCTGCGCGAGCCGCTGCGTGCGCTGGCGGCGTCGCCGGTGCAGGCGCCGGACGCGGCCCGCGTGCCCGTGGCCGTGGTGCTGGTGCATCTGCTGCTGCTGGCCGGCGTGGTGCTGCTGGCGCACCACCCGGTGGCGTTCCTGAGCCTGTTCCTGCTGTTCCTGGGCTTCGCACAGGCCTATGGGCGCCACCAGGACACGCTGCTGATCCGCGAGGCGCTGCTGGTGGCCTTCTTCCTGGCCGGGCTGGTGGTGCTGGGCGGACTGCAGCGCTGGTGGCTGCAGCCCATCGTCTCGGCCCTGGAGCCGCTGGCGCTGTTCTTCGGCGCGCTGGGCCTCACGGCGGTGACCGACAACGCCGCGCTCACGTACCTGGGCTCGCTGGTGCCCGGCATGTCCGACGCGGCCAAATACATGCTGGTGGCCGGCGCGGTGGCCGGCGGCGGGCTGACCGTGATCGCCAACGCCCCCAATCCGGCCGGCGTGGCGCTGCTGCGCCGCGGCTTCGAGAACGGCTCCATCAGCGCCGGCGGGCTGCTGCTGGGCGCGCTGGGGCCCACGGCGGTGGCGGCAGCGGCGTTGTGGCTGCTCTGAACGGCCGGGGCCGCGGCTCAGCGGCCGAGATGGCTCACGATCGACTGCGCCGCCATCACGCCCATCTGCCGGAAGGCCGTCGCCGTGGTGCCGCCGATGTGCGGTGTCAGCACCGTGTTGGGTGCCGTCAGCCAGGGTGAATCGGGGCCCAGCGGTTCGTCCTGGAAACAGTCGATGCCCGCATGCAGCCGCCCGGCGTGGAGCTGCGCCAGCAGCGCGGCCTCGTCGAACAGGCCGGCGCGCGCCGTGTAGCAGGGCGGCGCGCAAGGCGTCGTGCAGCCACGGCGACACCAGCTCGCCGCGCGCGATCTCTTCCAGCCGCACCTTCTCGTCGGCCAGCTTCCCTTCCGCGGCCTGGAGCACGCGCTCCACGTCGGCGCGCGGGATCATGACCACGCCGTCGGCATCGCCCAGCACCAGGTCGCCCGGCTGCAGCCCTCGGTCATGGTGATCAGCGGGTACTGCAGCAGCTCCGCGGCGGTGAGCACGGTGCCCGCATCCAGGCGCCCGGGGGCAGCCGTCCAGGTGAACTCCACCGACGCGATGGTTTCGCTCTCGACCGACTCGCTCTCCCCCAGACCGCGGACCACCGCGAAGTCCAGCTCGCCGCGCACCACGCGGCGCTCCAGCCCCCGCGCCAGGTCCACGTAAGGCTGCAGCCGCAACGACGAGGCTCGTGGCGCACCGTCCTCACCAGCTGCGGCAGCCAGGTCAGCGCCACCAGCTCGCTGATGCCGAAGCGGCAGTCCCCGCTCAGCCGCGCGGAGGCCGTGGCCTCGGCGCGCATGGACTCCATCAGGTCCAGCATCTGGCGCGCCACGGGCAGCAGCCGCTGCCCCGCCTCGGTCAGCTGGACCTTCTTGCTGGAGCGGTCCAGGAGCACCGCGCCGACCGACTCCTCCAACTCCGCCACCCGCTTGGACAGCGAGGACTGGGTGATGTGCAGCCGCGTGGCCGCAACGCTGAAGCTGCCCAGCGCCGCGGTCCAGTAGAAGGCTTCGATCTCTTTGAGCGTCATGGCGTCGGGTCCGCGGTGGATGGAGGGGCGGGCTGCTGTGTACCGCAGTTCCGGGCCGGGGCCCGAGCCGCCGCCGCAGCCCTCACACTCCGGGGCCCGTACACCGCCCGATTCGTCCATGAGCGACTCCCTGCCCCGCCGCATCGTCTGCCTGACCGAGGAGCCCACCGAGGTGCTCTACGCCCTCGGCGAGGAGCACCGCATCGCCGGCATCTCCGGCTTCACCGTGCGCCCGGCCCGCGCGCGCCAGGAGAAGCCCCGCGTCAGCGCCTTCACCAGCGCCAACATCGACAAGATCCTGGCGCTGCAGCCCGACTTGGCCATCGGCTTCTCGGACATGCAGGCCGACATCGCGCAGGCGCTGGTGCGCCACGGCGTCGAGGTGTGGATCGCCAACCACCGCTCGGTGGACGGCATTCTGGGCTACGTGCGGCGCCTGGGCGCGCTGGTGGGCGCGGCGCAGAAGGCCGAAGCGCTGGCCGGCACGCTGCAGGCGCGCATCGAGGCCGCGCGCCGCGCCGCGCTGGCGCTGCCGCGCCGGCCGCGCGTGTACTTCGAGGAGTGGGACGAGCCCATGATCAGCGCCATCCGCTGGGTCAGCGAGCTCGTCGGCATCGCCGGCGGCGACGACATCTTTCCCGAGCGCGCGCAGGCCGGCCTGGGCCGCGACCGCATCGTGGCCGACCCTGCCGAGGTCATCGCGCGGCAGCCGGACATCATCATCGGCTCGTGGTGCGGCAAGAAGTTCAGGGCCGAGCACGTGGCCCGGCGCCCGGGCTGGCAGGACGTGCCGGCCGTGCGCGACGGCGAGCTGCACGAGATCAAGTCGCCGCTGATCCTGCAGCCCGGTCCCGCCGCGCTCACCGACGGGCTGGACGCGCTGCAGCGCATCGTGGCGGGCTGGGCGGCGCGGCAGCGGGGCTGAGAAGACCGGTCAGGCCGGCACCGCCTCCCAGGCCGCCGCCGGCGCCGGGCGGCCGAACAGGTAGCCCTGGAAGAACGGGCAGCCGTGGCGCGCCAGGAAATGCTGCTGCCCCACGGTCTCCACGCCCTCGGCCACCACCTTCAGCGACAGGCTGCGCGCCAGCAGCAGGATGGTCTGCACGATGCTCGCGTCGTTGGGGTCGCTGAGCAGATCGTTGATGAAGGAGCGGTCGATCTTGAGTTCGTCCAGCGGCAGCCGCTTGAGGTAGGCCAGCGACGAGTAGCCGGTGCCGAAGTCGTCGATCGAGAAGCGCACGCCGTGCGCGCGCAGTGCCGCCATCTTCTGCGCCACCTCCTCCACGTCGTGCAGCAGCAGGCTCTCGGTGAGCTCCAGCTTGAGCAGATTTGCATCGGCGCCGGTGTGGCGCAGCGTCTGCAGCACCTCCTCGACGAAGCCGGGCTGGTGGAACTGGCGCGCGCTGACGTTGACCGACAGCGTCAGCTGCCGCGTGGCGGCATCGTCCGCCCACGCCGCGAGCTGCTTGCACGCGGCCTCCAGCACCTGGCGGCCCAGCACCGGGATCAGCCCGTGCTGCTCCGCCAGCTCGATGAACTCCAGCGGCTGCACCACGCCGCGCACCGGGTGCAGCCAGCGCGCCAGCGCCTCCGCGCCCACGCGGCGGCCCTGCCCGTCCACCACCGGCTGCAGGTGGATGAACATCTCGCCGCGCTCCAGCCCGTGGCGCAGGTCCGCAGCCAGCGCCGCACGCGCCAGCACCGCCTCCTGCATGGCCGGGTCGAAGAAGCGCAGCGTGTGGCGCCCCGCGTCCTTGGCCTGGTACATGGCGAAATCGGCCCGCTTGAGCAGCTCGTCGGCGGTGTCGTCCGGCAGGCCGAACAGCGCGATGCCGATGCTGCCGCTGCCGCAGTAGCGCTTGCCCTCCAGCTCGTAGGGCTGCGCAATGCACTCCACCAGCCTGGCGGCGATGACCTGCGCCTGAGAGGCCGCTTCCAGCGGCAGCGTGCCCAGGTCCTCGGCGATCACCACGAACTCGTCGCCGCCCATGCGCGCGGCCGTGTCGTTGGCGCGCAGGCAGTCCCGCAGCCGCCGGGCGACCTCCTGCAGCAGCGCGTCGCCGCTGGCGTGGCCGTGGCTGTCGTTGAGCGACTTGAAGTTGTCCAGGTCGATGAACATCAGCGCGCCCAGCTGCCCGTTGCGCCGGCCCAGCGCCAGCGCGTGCTGCAGCCGGTCGAGCATCAGGCGCCGGTTGGGCAGCCCGGTGAGCGGGTCGTAGAAGGCCAGGCGCTGCGTCAGCTCCTCGGCCTGGCGGCGCTCGGTCACGTCGGTGAAGCTGCCCACCATGCGCAGCGGCCGGCCCTGCGCGTCGCGCTCGACCACGTCGCCGCGGTCCAGCACCCAGATGGCGCTGCCGTCCAGGCGCCGCATGCGGTGCTCGTGGCGGTAGGGGCCATGGCCGTCCAGGCAGCGCTGCACCGCCGCCATGACATCGGGCAGGTCCTCGGGAAAGAGGCAGTTCTGGAAGTCCCGGACGGTACCGGTGAGGTGCGTGCCATCCAGCCCCAGCAACTCGTACCAGCGCTGGTTGTGCTGCAGCGCGTTGGTGCGCAGGTCCCAGTCCCACACGCCCTCGCCCGTCACGTTGAGCACGTAGCGCAGGCGCCGCTCGCTGTCCTGCACCTTCTGCTGGGCTTCGCGGATGTCGGTGATGTCGTGCGCGATGACGAGA
Organism: Azohydromonas australica DSM 1124; assembly: GCF_000430725.1. Taxonomy (GTDB): domain Bacteria; phylum Pseudomonadota; class Gammaproteobacteria; order Burkholderiales; family Burkholderiaceae_C; genus Azohydromonas; species Azohydromonas australica. The sequence continues at coordinate 485,662 of NZ_KE387203.1, read as the reverse complement.
ATGCGCGGCAGCCCGTTGTCGCCGAGGAAGGGCTTCTTGATCGACTTGAACCACCGCGTCTGGCCGCTGCGGTGGTCGGTGGACTCCTCGAACACGATCTCCGTGCGGCCGTGCGCCATGATGGCCAGGACACTGGCGCGCATCTGGTCGGCCTGCTCCTTGGTCGCGCTGAAGTGCCCGTCGTGCTTGCCCACCATCGCCTCGGGCGTGGTGCCGTAGAACTCGGCCACCGGCTGGTTGCACAGCAGGAAGTTGCCTTGGTGGTCCTTGAGCACGATGAAGTCGGGCGACTCGTCCAGCACCGTGCGCAGCAGCGCCTTCTGCGCCAGCAGGTCGCGCTGCGCGTCGCCGGCGTGCCAGGCACTGCCGGTCAGCCCCTCCAGCCGGGCCTTCAGGGACAGGATCTCCTGCGCGCGCGCATGCAGCGCAAGGTCGCCGTGGACCGCATCCAGCGGCGGGGCGGCAGCGTCGTTCAAGGTGCTTCCCTCCGGCGCGCACGCCCTGGGCGCCGCGGCCATGTCAACGGCTCAAAGTTGGAACGCCCTGGCCCTGCGGCTGGCCACAAATGCAACCCGCCGCGACCAGACGGACATTGTCTCCAACCATGCCCCGTTTAGGGGGTTGACGTGTGACAGGACTGTCAAAGTAGACACGACGTGCCGGCCGCCGCGCGCTCAGCCGGGATGCGCGGGCCGTGGCGCACCCGCGGCGCGGCGGCCGCGGCGGCGGGCGCCGGCCACGAGGCTCAGCAGCGCCGCCAGCGGCAGCAGCGGCCACGCGGGCGAGCCCAGCGCCGCCAGCGTCACCGCCTCCACCACGCACCAGGCCAGGGGCAGCGGCAACAGCAGCCAGCGGCCCAGGCCCGCGGGCGTGAGTGGCACGAGCGCCAGCATGGCCAGCACGGTGGGCGCGGGCATCAGGCCCACCACCTCCGCACGCCACCAGGGCCCGCCCGACAGTGCCGGCGCCAGCAGCGGCAGGCCGACCAGGGCCAGCAGGAGCAGCAGCACCGCCGCAGCCCGGGCCCGGACTCCGGGCGCGCGCTCGAAGGCGTCGCGCCGTGCCAGGAGCGCCAGCAGGAAGGACTGCAGCGCGAAGCCCAGCGCCATCTCCGGCGCGGCCCAGTGGATGCGCCCGTAGCGCAGCACCAGGAAATCCCAGGCCACCGTGAGGCACCACAGGGCGCACAGCGCGGCCAGCAGCCGCGCCGCGCCGTCCACGCGCCGCAGCAGCGCCACCAACGCGACGGCGCCGCAGCCCAGCATCAGCCACTGCGCCGGCCACAGCGCGCGGTTGTGGGCTTCCACCAGCCGGGCGTAGGTGCGTGGGGAGAACAGCTGCACGTCCGCCGGGACGTAGGTCCACCACTCGCCCATCACAGCGCCTGCACCTGGGCCGCGATGCGCTGGCGCAGCGCCGCGTCGGGCAGCCGCCCGGCGGCGGCGGTGAGGTTCTCGCGCACGTGCGCAACCTGCGTGGTGGCCGGAATCACGCAGGTCACGGCCGGGTGCGCGACGATGAACTTGAGCACCAGCTGCGCCCAGCTCGTGGCGCCCAGCTCCGAGGCGGCCCAGGCCGGCACCGGGTGGCGCGCCAAGCGCCGCAGCAGCTCGCCCTGCTGGAAGGGCCGGTTGACGATGACGGCGATGCCGCGCTCCTGCGCCAGCGGCAGCAGCCGCTGCTCGGCCTCGCGGTCCACGGGGTTGTAGGTGAACTGCACGAAGTCCAGCTTCTGCGTCGCCATCACGCGCTCGAACTCGGCATGGCGCCGGCCCTCGGAAGTGGTGATGCCCACGTAGCGCAGCCGCCCCGCGGCCTTCATGCGCTGCAGCATCGGCAGGTGCTGCTCCCAGGCCAGCAGGTTGTGCACCTGCAGCAGGTCCAGGCGCGGCAGGCCCCAGTAGACGCGCGAGGCTTCCACCTGCTCCGGCCCCTGGCGGGCGTTGCCGGTCCAGACCTTGTCGGCGGCGAAGACCCGGTCGCGCGAGCGCAGCGTGCGCAGCGCCGCGCCCACCACCTCCTGCGAGGAGCCGTACATGGGCGAGGAGTCGATCAGACGCCCGCCGCCGTCCAGGAAGGCCTGCACCACGCGCGTGCTCTCCTCGCGCAGCTCGGCGTCGCGCCCGACGTTGAAGGTGATCCAGGTACCCAGCCCCATCGCTGGCAGCCGCTCACGGCTGGAGGGGATCTCGCGCAGGGGCAGGCTCGCGGGGGTGCCCTGGGCAGTGGCCGGCAGCGCCAGCGAGCCGGCCGCGGCCCCGGCCAAGCCGGCCAGCAGGCGGCGGCGTCCGGGCATGGGTGGATGCTTCATGGCGGCAAGCTTCCCACGCGCGCGCCGCCCGGTCACGTTCCGGTTGTTTCAGCCGTCGCCCGTAGGCGACTGGCGCCTGGCGAGCGGCTACCGGCCGCAGCTGCCGCCGCCCACCACCACCGTGCCGTCCCTGCACTCGGTGATGGTCTCCTGGCGGCGCGGCGCCGGCGCACGCCGGGGCGCCGCGCCGTCCGCGCTGACCGCGCCGGCTTCCTGCACCAGCATGATCTTCTTGCGCCCTTGGTCGCAGCGGCCCACCGCGCGCCCGGGCGCCTCGGCCTCCATGTCCACCGTGGACAGCGTGAAGCGCTCGATGCCGCCGGCACGCACGCGCTCCGCGATGCCGGCCTGGATCTCCTCGCAATTGCTGGCCCGCGCCGGCCAGGCCACGCTCAGCAGGACCAACACAAATGAAAGCTTCTTGAACATTCGGGTTTCTCCTTGGAGCGGCGCAGCATAAAACGGTCGATTTGCACGCTTCGGGTTTACCCCGGTAGCTATGATGCGCCGCCTTTTTTGCTACCTAGCGCCGCGCACCCTTTGGGCAGCGTGCCCGACCGATGTCCGAATCCATGCCCTCCGCCGCCGAGCGCGCCCCGCGCCACCCCGAGGGCCTGCGCGAGTGGCTGGTGCTCGCGGCCGCGGTGATGGTGATCGCGGCCCTGAGCCTGGCGACGGCGCTGGTGCTGCGCCAGCAGCGCGCGGACACGCTGGACACCTGGCGGCTGTACATGGACAACTTTTCCACCACGGTGGCGGAGCATGCCCAGCAAGTGGTGTACACGGCCGACGGCGTGCTGGGCCGCATCGTGGACCGGGTGCAGGAGCAGGCCGGCGACAGCGAGGCGCGGCTGCGCGAGGTCGCCAGCTCGCGGCGCATGTTCGACTGGATCTCCGAGCAGCACACCGAGGGCGGGCTGGCCAGCGACATCGCCATCATCGACATGCAGGGCCAGGTGCTGGTCAACCGCCACAGCTTCCCGGCACCGCACGTCAACGTGTACGACCGCGACTACTTCAGGGTCCACCTGGCGCAGCCGGCGCTGCAGTCCTACCTCTCCGCGCCGGTGCTCAGCCGCGACACCGGGCGCTGGACCTTCTTCCTGACGCGCAAGATCCGCTCCTCCAGCGGGCGGATGCTGGGCCTGGTGATCACGGGCATCGAGGTGTCGTACTTCGAGCGCTTCTACCGCTCGATCAACCTCGACGACGCCCACACCGCCGTGCTGCTGCTGCGCCGCGACGGCACGCCGCTGGCCCGCCATCCGCAGCGCGTGTCCCCGCTCAGCGAGTCCTACCGCGACGCGCCGGCGCTGCAGGCGCTGGAGCAGGCGCAGGCGCAAGGCCGGCGCAGCGCCAACGTGCTGACCACGGCCTCGCGGCCCTCCGACCCCGGCCAGGCAGACCGGCGCATGGTGGCCGCGCGCGCCGTCGACGCCTTCCCGCTGGCGGTGGTCACGCTCGCCACCGACGGGCTGATGCTGCGCGGCTGGCGCGAGTCGGCCTGGTTCATGGGCCTGGGCACGGCGGCGCTGGATGCCGCCATCGCGGTGCTGGCGCTGTGGAGCTTCAGGCTGCTGCGCCGCCGGCGCCAGGCCATCGGCGAGCTGGCCGAGGCCAACCGCGTCAAGGCCGAGTTCCTGACCGGCATCAGCCGCGAGATCCGTGCGCCGCTGCACGAGCTGATCGAGATGGCACGGCGGCTGCACGGCACGACGCCCACGCTGCCGCCCGCGCAACAGCGCCGCGAGCTGCGCGCCCTGATGCGCTCGGGCACGCTGCTGCTGGGCCTGGTGGACGACCTGCTGGACTTCTCGCAGCTGGAGACCGGCCGCCTGGCACTGCAGCGCGAGCCCTTCGCGCTCGCGCCGCTGGCGCAGGAGTGCATCGCCCTGTTCGAGTCCCCCGCGCAGGCCAAGGGCGTGCGCATGGAGCTGTACATGGGCATGGCCGCGCACGGCCAGCCGGTGCTGGGCGATGCGCGGCGGCTGGCGCAGATCATCAACAACCTGCTGTCCAACGCGCTGCGCCACACGGACGCAGGCAGCGTGTCGCTGAGCTTGGCGCCGCTGGGCGCAGGCCGCTGGCGCGTGGCCGTGGCCGACACCGGCAGCGGCATGACGGCCGAGCAGCGCCGGCGCCTGTTCGAGCCGCTGTCCATGGCCGCGAGCCCGGACACGCCGGGCCACGGCGATGTCGGGCTGGGGCTGTCCATCGTCAAGCGCCTGGTGCTGCTGCACGACGGCACGGTGGGCGTGCGCAGCGAGCCGGGCCAGGGAACGGAGATCTGGTGCGAGCTGCCGCTGCCGCCGGTGCTGGTAGCCCCCGCCGGCACGGAAGCTGCCGCAGGCACCCTCAGTGCCGAGCTATCCCCGTCCACGGGCCCCTGAAATCCTCGGCCAGCAGCGGGCAGCCGATGCAGCAGCCATGCACCATGTTGCGGGCCAGCAGTCCAGGCGCCGGAGCTTAGAAATGCTGCCGGCCGCCTGAGGCTGCGCACGTTCGCGCGGTATCAGCTTCCCAGCGCCAAGCGGTACCCTAAGCGCGGAACGGTCTGGATCTCGATGCCGGAACCCGCAAGCCTCTTGCGAAGCCTGCACACGTAGACCTCGGCCGCTTCGCCGCAAACGTCCCCATTGCGTTGAGCCAGAGCCTCGGCCAAAGTTGTCTTCGCAACCGTGTTGGGCGCATCACGCATCAACATGCCCAGCACCTCGAACTCGCGCCGGAACATGCGCAGGCGCCGACCGTCGATCACGGCGCTGCCTTCGGCCCCGAACCAGCTCAGCTTGCCGAACCGCAGCATCTCGCCGCAGCCGCGCTCGCCGACACGTACGAGCGCGTCGATGCGCGCATCAAGCTCCTGTGGCGCAAAAGGCTTGACCATGTAGGCATCGGCACCGGCACGCAGGCCCGCCACCCGGTCCGCGACATGGCTCCGGCCGGACACCATCAGCACCGGCGTGAGTCGGTCATGTCGGCGCAGCGACTGCAGCCAGTCCAGCCCATCGCCGTCTGGCAGGCCGCGGTCGAGGACGATGGCATCAAACGCCCCGTCCTTCACCGCGGCCTGTGCCTGCGCCAGGGTGCCGCAGTGCAGCACCGACCAGTTGCGTTGCTGCCAGCGCAGCACCAACTCGCGAGTCGTCACTTCATCGTCTTCGATCAGGAGCAGCCACATGTCCAGCCTCGGCTCAGAGGGACGCGAGCGTACTTGGCACTCATGCCGTTGAGGGCAAAACCTCTTGCCTTGCCAGTTGATAGCTGCTCGCAAGGTCGCTTGCCTAGCATGCACCCGGACTGTTGACGTGGGGCAACGTCAACAAAAAACCCCCGCCCCTGAACCACTTTGCCGGATGGCGCCGCCGCGTGGGCTGTGCCGCTGATTCATGTCCAAGCTTTCTTCTGTGCTGTTGTTGGCGGCGTGGCTGTGGCCTGCTGCGTCGGTATGGGCCTGCCCAGCCCTTTCACAAGCTGCCGCGCAAGACCTCACGCCGGAGGCAGTGCGTGCGCGCGTGCCGCTGTGCCATCCCGACGTGCTGGCCGCCGAGCGCGCGCTGGGCGCCGCCGCGGCCGACGTGATCACCGCCGGCCAGCGCCCGAACCCGCAGCTCGGCCTGGGCGCGGGCAACCTGGGGCGCAACATGGGCAGCGGCTCGCTGTGGAACAAGGCTTTCGACCACCAGCTGCGCGTGGACCAGGTCATCGAGCGCGGCGGCAAGCCGCAGCTGCGCGTGGCCACGGCGCAGGCGCAGCGCGAGGCCGCGCGCGCCGACCTGGCCGAAATCACGCGCCAGGCCACGCTGGCCACGCTGTCGGCCTACAACGCCCTGGCCGCGGCGCTGGCGCGGCGCGAGGAGCTCACGGCCGGGGCGGCGCTCAACCGCGAGTCGCTGCAGGCCTTCGAGAAGCGCGTGAAGAGCGGCGACGCCGCGCGGCTGGACGCCACCCGCTTCGAGCTGGATGCGCTGCGCGTGCAGTCCGACCTGGTGCTGGCCGAGAACGAGCTGCGCGCGCTGCGCCAGCAGCTGGCGCTGGCCCTGGGCGCGCCGGAGCAGGCGGGGGCGCTGCAGCCGCGCCTGGTGGTGCCGGCGGCGCCGCCCGTGCCGGCGGCGCCGGAGCAGATCCCCGGCGTGGTGGCGGCGCAGTCGCGGCTGCAGGCTGCCGAGCGCGCCCGCGAGCTGGCCCGGGCGCAGGCCACGCGCGACGTGAGCGTGGGCGTGCAGCTCGACCGCTACCCCGTCACCCCGACCAACTCCAGCGGCACCGGCAACACGGTGTCGCTGTTCGCCAGCGTGCCGCTGCTGGTGAACCACGCCTACCAGGGCGAGATCGCCCGCGCCGAGGCCGACGTGGACAGCGCCGCCGAGGCGCTGCGCCGCGCGCGCACCGAGGCCGCCGGCGAGGCCGCGCGCGCCCAGTCGCAATGGCAGGGCGCGCTGGCGCGCCGCCGCCTGGTGATGGAAGAGCTGCTGCCCGCGGCCGAGCGCGTGGCCGCCGGTGCCGAGCTGGCCTTCAGCCGCGGCGCCAGCGGCGTGCTGGAGGTGCTGGACGCACGCCGTGCGCTGCGCGCAGCGCAGATCGAGCGCATCAGTGCCGAGGCCGAGCTGGCCCAGGCCGCCGCGGCGCTGCAGGCCAGCGCCACCGTGTTCGAGGCCGGGGCGGCCTCGCGCTGAGCCCTGCATTGCAGACCGTCACGCCTTCCGTGCCGTCTCCCCATTTTTCCGAGCCGTCCATGATTCCTCCGTTTTCCCTGAGCAGCCGCACCCTGGCGTGCGGCGTGGTGCTGTGCGCCGTGCTGGCGGGCTGCGCCAAGCACGAGCCCGCCGCGCCCGAACCGGCGCCCGCCATCTCCGGCGCCGTGGTCAGCTTCCCCGGCCAGAAGGACCCGCAGGGCATCCGCGTCGCGACCGCCAGCGTCAATGCCGAGCGCCAGCTCACCGTGCCCGGCCGCCTGACCTGGGACGAGGACCGCACCGTGCGCGTGTGGGCGCCCTATGGCGGCCGCATCGAGCGACTGCGCGCCACGGTGGGGCAGCCGGTCAAGCGCGGCGACGCGCTGGCGGACCTGAGCTCCGGCGACATCGGCCAGGCGCAGGCCGACTACCAGAAGGCCGAGGCCGACCTGCGGCTGTCGCGCAGCGCCACCGAGCGCGCGCGCGAACTGGGCGGTGCCGGCGTGATCGCCCTCAAGGAAGTGCAGCAGGCCGAGGCCGACCTGGCGCGCTCGCAGGCCGAGGAAGCGCGTACCCGTGCGCGGCTGGCGCAGTACGGCGTGGGCGTGAAGTCCGTGACCCAGACCTTCACCCTGGCCGCGCCGCTGGCCGGCGTGGTGGTGGAGCGCAACACCAACCCCGGCAGCGAGGTGCGGCCGGACGTGCAGGGGCCGCCGCTGTTCGTCATCAGCGACCCCGCCTCGCTGTGGGCGACGCTGGACGTGGACGAGACGCTGCTGGCGCCCTTCAAGGCCGGCGGGCGCGTCGAGCTGCAGGCCGCGGCCTGGCCCGACGAGCGCTTCAGCGCCACCATCGTGACGGTGGGCGAGTCGGTGGACCCGGCCTCGCGCACGGTCAAGGTGCGCGTGCGCGTGCCCAACCCCGATCGCAAGCTCAAGGCGGAGATGTACGTCACGGCGTCCATCCGCCATGCCGCCACGCAGCCGCAGGTGCCCGCCGACGCGGTGTTCCTGCGCGGCAGCCAGTCCTACGCCTTCGTGCAGCAGGCCCCGGGCCGCTATGAGCGGCGCGAGGTGCAGGTGCGCAACGCCGGGCCGCAGTCGGTGCTGGTGCTCTCGGGCCTGAAGGCCGATGAGCGCGTGGTGGTGGGCGGGGGCCTGTACCTGAACCAGCTGATGGATGCCGCCAAATGATGAACCGCTTCGTCCAGTTCGCGCTCAAGCAGCCGCTGATGATCTGGCTGGCGCTGGCCGTGTTCATCGGCTCGGGCGTGATCGCGTTCCAGAACCTGCCGGTGGAAGCCTTCCCCGACGTCTCGGACACGCAGGTCAACGTCATCGCGCTGTACCCGGGCCGCGCTGCCGAGGAGGTGGAGAAGCAGGTCACCATCCCCATCGAGATCGCGCTCACGGGCATTCCGAACACGGTGCGCCTGTTCACGCACACCCAGTACGGGCTGTGCTTCATGATGGTCACCTTCGGCGACAAGACCACCGACCAGCTCGCGCGCCAGCAGATCCTGGAGCGGCTGCGCTCGGTGGACCTGCCCCCGGGCGTGGAGACCGAGGTGCCCCCGCCGTCCACCGCCATCGCCGAGATCATGCGGTTTCGCCTGCGCGGCGACGGCTACACGCCGCGCGAGCTGCGCGAGACGCAGGACTGGGTGGTGGAGAAGGCGCTGCGCCAGGTGCCCGGCGTGGCCGACCTGGTGACGCTGGGCGGCGGCATCAAGCAGTACGAGGTCAACCCGGACATGGACCGGCTGCGTGACCACAAGATCACGCTGGGCCAGCTCTTCAGCGCGCTGCAGCGCGCCAACGCCAACGCCGGCGGCGGCGCCATGACGCAGGGCCGCCAGCAGTTCCTGGTGCGCTCGCTGGGCAGCTTCAGGAGCTCGGCCGACATCGAGCGCGTGGTGGTGGCCGAGGTCAACGGCACGCCGGTGCTGGTGCGCGACGTGGCGCAGGTGCGCGTGGGCACCTTCCCGCCGCAGGGCCTGGCGGGGCAGGACGACGCCGACGACATCGTCAACGGCGTGGTGGTGATGCGAAAGGGCGAGAACCCATCGAAGGTGCTGGAGGCGCTGCACGACCGCATCGCCCAGCTCAACGAGCGCGGGCTGCCGAAGGGCGTGCAGATCGAGCCCTACTACGACCGCAGCTGGCTCATCGGCAAGACGCTCAAGACCGTCTTCATGAACCTCACCGAAGGCGCCATGCTGGTGATGTTCGTGCTGTTCCTGTTCCTGCAGAACCTGCGCGCCGCGGCCATCGTGGCGGCGGTGATCCCGCTGTCGCTGCTGGCCACCTTCCTGGGGCTGACCTTCGTGGGCATCCCGGCCAACCTGCTGTCGCTGGGGGCGATGGACTTCGGGATCATCGTGGACGGCGCGGTGATCGTGGTGGAGAACATCTTCCGCCGCCTGGGCGAGCTCAACGAGCACCAGATGAAGAACAAGGTCGAGCGCATGAAGGCGGTGATGCGCGCCACCGTCGAGGTGGGCCGGCCGACGCTGTTCTCGATGGTGATCATCATCGCGGCGCACCTGCCCATCTTCACGCTGCAGCGCCATGAGGGCCGCATCTTCTCGCCCATGGCTTGGAGCGTGACCTCGGCGCTGGTGGGCTCGCTGGTGCTGGCGCTGTCGCTGGTGCCGCTGCTGTGCCTGCTGCTGCTCAAGAAGAACCTGCCGCACGAGGACAACGCGCTGGTGCGCGGGTGCAAGAAGATCTACACGCCGGCGCTGGAGTGGGCGCTGCACCGGCCCAAGCGCGTGCTGACCGCCGCGCTGGGCACGCTGGCCGTGGCGCTGGCCGTGGGCACGACGCTGGGCTCGGAGTTCCTGCCCGAGCTCGACGAGGGCACGATCTGGGTCAGCACCGACTTGCCAGCCTCGGTATCGCCGGAGGAGGCTCAGCAGATCTCGCGCCAATTGCGCAGCAACCTGCGCCAGATTCCGGAGGTGCGCACCGTCGTGAGCAAGGTGGGCCGACCGGACGACGGCACGGACCCGAAGATCTTCAACGGCTTTGAGGCCTTCGTGGACCTCAAGCCCGAGGTCGAGTGGCGCCATGGTGTCACCAAGAAGGCGCTGCTCGACGAGCTTGGCGCGGCGGTGTCGAAAGTTCCTGGGCTGGAGGCGGGCATCTCGCAGCCCATCCGCGACAACGTGCTGGAGAGCATCTCGCAGATCAAGGGCCAGATCGTGGTGAAGATCAAGGGCAACGACCTGGACGAGCTCAACCGCCTGGCCGGCAAGGTCGAGTCCATCGCGCGCGCCACGCCCGGCGTAGTGCGCAGCTTCGTGGACCGCGAAGGCCAGCTGCCGCAGGTCAAGATCGACATCGACCGTGCCGCCGCAGCACGCTACGGCATCAACGTCGGTGACGTGCAGGACGTGATCGAGGCTGCCCTGGCAGGCAAGGCGACGTCCGAGCTGTGGGAGGGTGAGCGCCACTTCGCCGTGACGGTGCGCCTGGCGCCGCAGTACCGCAACCTCGATGCGTTGGGCGACGTGCTCGTGACGGCGCCCAACGGCGCGCAGGTCCCGCTGGGGCGGCTGGCGCACATCAGCCAGGCCAGCGGCGCGATGAACATCGCGCGCGAGAACGGGCAGCGCGTGGCGGCCATCGGCATCTTCATCCGCGACCGCGACATGGGCTCGGTGGTGAAGGACCTGCAAGCTGCCGCGGCCAAGGAAGTGCAGCTGCCGCAGGGCTACGACATCATCTGGTCGGGCGAGTTCGAGAACCAGCAGCGGGCGATGAAGCGGCTGTCGTGGGTGGTGCCGCTGTCGATCCTGGTGATCTTCCTGCTGCTGTTCGATGCCTTCAAGTCGTTCAACAACGCGTTGCTGATCGTCTCCAACATCCCCTTCGCGCTCATCGGTGGCATCCTGGCGCTGGCGATCACGGGCATCCCCTTGTCGGTGTCCGCGGCCATCGGCTTCATCGCCCTGTTCGGGCAGGCGGTACTCAACGGCGTGGTGATGGTGACCTACTACAACCAGTTGCGGGCGCAAGGCATGCATCTCACCGAGGCGGTGCTGCAGGGCAGCCTCACGCGGCTGCGCACGGTGCTGATGACGGCGATGCTGGCGATGCTGGGCCTGTTCCCGATGGCGCTGTCGCACGCCATCGGCGCCGAGACCCAGCGCCCGCTGGCGGTGGTGGTGATCGGCGGGCTGGTCTCGGCCACGGTGCTGACGCTGCTGGTGCTGCCCACGCTCTACGCCTGGATGGCGCGGCGCGAGGAAGCCAAGGGCATCAAGCCGGTGCTGATGGGCGGCCATCCCTGATGGCTGGGCGCCGCCACGCTGCATCCCGCCGGCGGCAGGCCGGCGTGGCGGTGGCGTTGGCGGCAGCCGCCGGCGTCGCCGCCGCGCAGACGCCGGTGGCGCAGGACGAGAACGCGCTGCCGTGGAAGCTCACGGCCACGCGCCACTTCGTGCGCGGCGGCGCCGACGGGATCGACCTGAACCTGCGCTGGCGCCGCGAGAGCAGCAGCGCCTGGGTCGGGTTCTACGAGGACCGCGATTTCGGCCGCCAGGCCCGCATCGGCTGGGACAGCCAGTGGCGCCTGGGCGGCGACGCGCTGCCGCTGTCGCTGCTGCCCTCGGTGCAGGCCGCCTCGCGCGGCTTCTGGGGCGGCAGCCTGGCGCTGCAGGCCGGCGAGCGCTTCTACGTGCAGGCCGGCATTGGGCGCACCAACCTCAAGCCCTACCAGAACCTCAACTTCGACCCCAACGACGCGCTCACGGCCGTGGTGGGGTGGAAGGGCGACGACGGTCGCGCCCTGGGCGTGACGGTGGTGCGCGACGACCGGCTGCACACCGGCCAGCAGCACGTGCACCTCACCGGCCAGTGGCCGCTGCCCGAGGGCCGGCGCCTGACGCTGGACCTGCTGCGCAAGCGCGGCCAGGGCGAGGACGGCGAGATGGTGCGCGCCACGGGCTTCACCGCCACGGTGGACTTCCCGCGCTGGTTCCTGCGCGTGGCCTGGGACCCGAAGCAGAACTTCGGGCCGGACGACGTGCTGCGGATAGGCGGCGGCTGGCGCTTCTGACGGGGCGGCACGGGCGTCCGTGCCGCGGGTGCCGCCGGACGGGTCCGGGCGCTTACAGCTCCAGGTGCAGCCGCAGCCCGATGAAGCGCGCCGGTCCGCGATCGGCGTTGTAGCCGGGGTTGGCGATGTGCTGCCAGTCCAGCCCCAGCGTGGCCTGCGGCAGCAACTGCAGGTTGTAGAAAACCTCGGCCACGCGCTCGGCGCCGTAGCGCAGCTGGCCATCGCCCAGGAAGAAGCCCAGGCCGCCCGCGGCCAGGTAGCCGCGGTGCGGGCCCGAGAGGCCGTTGCGTGCCAGGGCCAGGCCCAGCGTGTCCTGGCCGCGGTTCCAGGCGCTGCCGCGCAGCAGCAGTCCCGCGGAAAGCGAGCGGTCGATCTCGGTGAAGGCGTAGGTCTCGGTGGCGCCGTCGCTGGCGCTGGCGCGGGCGAAGAAGCCCAGGTCCGGATGCAGCTGCTGCTCCAGCGCGAGGCCCCAGCCGTGCTTGATGCGCTCGCCGTCGCGGACCGCGTTCAGGTCGGGCACGCTGCCGCTGGCGGCCGAGAGCGCCAGCGCGTCCTCGTAGCGCGCCATGCGGGCGCGGTTGCGGAAGGCCAGCAGCCGCAGCGCACCGGGCTGGCCGGCCCATTCATGGTCGTGCTGCAGCTCGATCTGGTCGCCGTAGTGGACGCCGATGCGGCGGTCCAGCGCCTGTCCGTTGGGCTCCCTGGGCTGCAGGAAGCGGCCCGCACGCAGCGCCCAGTCCCCGTCGCGCGCTTCCACGGCCGCACCCCAGGTGTAGCCGCGGGCGTCGGCGGCGAAGTCCCAGGCGCCGTGCGTGACCAGCGACCAGTTCAGGAACTGCGTGCGCGGGTCGTGGCTGTAGGCGTTGGCGTCGAAGAGGTCCGTCACCGCGAAGTTGCCCGCCATGACGCTCAGGCGGCGCTGCGTGGTGCGCAGGGCGAACTGGTTCATGCCGGCCTCGACCGCGTCGGCCTCGCCGCCCAGGTTCAGCGTCTGGCGCAGGAACAGCCGTGCGCGGTAGAGCTTGGGGTCAGGGCCGGAGCTGCGCGCCATCTCGCCGTTGGTGAAGCCGCCCAGGCCCGTGAGGCTGGACAGCGGCACGCCGGCGGCCATCTCCGGGTTCAGCCACAGCTCGGTGCCGGGGCGGGGCTGCCAGCCCAGCGCCGCGGTGGCGGTGAAGCTGTGGCTGCGCTCGCGCTCGGCCGACAGGCTGTGCGGGCCGGCGTAGGGCGAACGCATGGCGGACTTGCGTTGCCACACGTAGGTGCTCTGGAAGCGTGCGTCCCAAGAGGCTGCGTCGCCACCGTCGGCAGGGAGCGGGGCCTGGGCGAAGGCCAGGGTCGTGGGCAGCGCGGCCAGCAGCGCGGCGCGGACGGCGAATCGGAACATGGGCAAGGGATGCGGGGCGTCGGGACGGAGCGGGGCGTGATGGTAGCCAGCACGCATGTCGTCCCCATGACCGGGGTGCGGCCGCGGCGGCTGAGACAATCGGTCGCATGAATGCCCAGGAAAGCCTGTTCGGGTCGGCTGCGCCCGCCGGTGCGGCCGCGGCGGTTGTCCCGCTGGCCGAGCGTCTGCGTCCGCACAGCCTCGATGAAGTGATCGGCCAGCAGCACCTGCTGGGGCCGGGCAAGCCGCTGCGCCGGGCCTTCGAGACCGGGCGGCTGCACTCGATGATCCTGTGGGGACCGCCGGGCGTGGGCAAGACCACGCTGGCCCGCCTGATGGCGCAGGCCTTCGATGCCGAGTTCATCGTCATCTCGGCGGTGCTGGGCGGCGTGAAGGAGATCCGCGAGGCGGTGGAGCGTGCCCGCGCCGCCCAGGCCAATGCGCGCGCGGCGGTGGTGTTCGTGGACGAGGTGCACCGCTTCAACAAGGCGCAGCAGGACGCCTTCCTGCCGCACGTGGAGTCGGGGCTGTTTACCTTCATCGGCGCCACCACCGAGAACCCCAGTTTCGAAGTCAACGCGGCGCTGCTGTCGCGCGCCACGGTGCACGTGCTCAAGGCGCTCGGCGACGAGGACATGGGCCAGCTCATCCAGCGGGCGCTGGTCGCGCTGCAGGCGCCGCCGATGTCCGAGGCGGCGCAGGCGCGGCTGATCGGCTATGCCGACGGCGACGCGCGCCGGCTGCTCAACGCGCTGGAGAACCTGGTGGCGCTGGCCGGCGACACGGCCGAGCTCGACGAGCCGCTGCTGGAGCGCACGCTGGGCGAGCAGCTGCGCCGCTACGACAAGGGCGGCGACCAGTTCTACGACAGCATCTCCGCGCTGCACAAGTCGGTGCGCGGCTCCGACCCCGACGCCACGCTGTACTGGCTCGCGCGCATGCTCGACGGCGGCGCGGACCCGCGCTACGTGGCTCGGCGCATCATCCGCATGGCCGCCGAAGATATCGGCCTGGCGGACCCGCGCGCGCTGCGCCTGGCACTGGATGCGGCCGAAACCTATGAGCGCCTGGGATCGCCCGAAGGCGAGCTGGCGCTGGCCGAGGCCGCGGTCTACCTGGCGGTGGCGCCGAAGTCCAACGCCGTCTACAAGGCCTGGGGCGCGGTGCGCGCCTTCGTGAAGCGCGATGGCACCCGACCGGTGCCCCTGCACCTGCGCAATGCACCCACTGCGCTCATGAAGCAGCTCGACCACGGGCGCGACTACCGCTACGCGCATGACGAGGAGGGCGGCTTCGCCGCCGGCGAACGCTACCTGCCCGACGGCGTGCAGGAGCGCTTCTACGAGCCCGCGCCGCGCGGGCTGGAAATCAAGATCGGCGACAAGCTCGCCGAGCTGCGCCGCCTGGACGCCGCGGCGCGTGAAGATGGCGACCGTTAAGCACTTTTGATGTAAGCGAAGTTTTCACTACTTGACTCATTCCGCGAGGGCAACTCCCAGGCTGAGGGTGTGTTTGGCACACCTACAATCCGCGGTTTTTCGGCGGCGGGCCCCGTTCACCACGGGGTCGGCATGGCCCGTGCGTATCCCCCGCACGGCCGCGACCCGGACGAGCCGAAAAACAGGCGCCAGCCACGCGCCGGCAGTAAGCAGCAGGAGATCCCTCGGATGGACATTTTTCTTCAGCAGATCATCAATGGTCTGGTGCTGGGCAGCATGTACGCGCTGGTCGCACTGGGCTACACGATGGTCTACGGCATCATCAACCTCATCAACTTCGCGCACGGCGAGGTGCTGATGGTGGGGGCCATGGTCAGTTGGACCGTCGTCACGGTCCTGGGCGACTCGGGGCTGCCGGGCTGGCTGCTGATGCTCATCTCGCTCATCTGCGCCGTCGTCATCTGTTCGGCGCTCAACTTCACGATCGAGAAGCTGGCCTACCGGCCGCTGCGCAACGCGCCGCGCCTGGCACCGCTGATCACGGCCATGGGCATGAGCCTGCTGCTGCAGACGCTGGCCATGATCATCTGGAAGCCCAACCCGAAGCCCTTCCCGCAGCTGCTGCCCACGGACCCGATCGAGATTGCCGGGGCCGTCATCAGCGTCACGCAGATCCTGATCCTGGGCATCACGGCGCTGGTGCTGGCCGCGCTGCTGTACCTGGTGAACAAGACCAAGCTCGGCCGCGCCATGCGCGCCACGGCCGAGAACCCGCGCGTGGCCTCGCTCATGGGCGTGCGCCCGGACTGGGTGATTTCGGCCACCTTCATCATCGGCGCGTCGCTGGCGGCGCTGGCCGGGATCATGTGGGCGGCCAACTACGGCACCGTGCAGCACACCATGGGCTTCCTCCCGGGGCTCAAGGCGTTCACGGCCGCGGTGCTGGGGGGCATCGGCAACCTCGCCGGCGCGGTGGTGGGCGCGCTGCTGCTGGGCCTGCTGGAGGCCATCGGCGCGGGTTACCTGGGGGATCTGACGGGTGGCGTGCTGGGCAGCCACTACGCCGACATCTTTGCCTTCATGGCGCTGGTGCTGGTGCTCACGCTGCGCCCGCAGGGCCTGCTGGGCGAACGCACGGCCGACCGGGCCTGATGCGAGGACTGCGAGAGAGAACCTCATGAAGAACAAGCTTGTCGTGTTCGTGCTGGCGGCCATCGGGCTGCTGGTGCTGCCGCTGGTGGCGCAGGAGTTCGGCCAGGGCTGGGTGCGCATCATGGCGCTGGCGCTGCTGTACGTGATGCTGGCGCTGGGCCTGAACATCGTGGTCGGCTACGCCGGCCTGCTGGACCTGGGCTACGTGGCCTTCTACGCCGTGGGCGCGTACCTGTTCGCGCTGCTGTCGTCGCCGCACCTGAGCGAGAACTTCCCGGCCTTTGCCGAGGCCTTCCCGGGCGGGCTGCACATGCCGATCTGGGTCATCGTGCCCTTGGCGGCTGCCGTGGCGGCGCTGGCGGGCATCGTGCTGGGCGCGCCGGTGCTGCGCCTGCGCGGTGACTACCTGGCCATCGTCACGCTGGGCTTTGGCGAAATCATCCGGGTGTTCATGAACAACATGGAGTACCCGCTCAACATCACCAACGGTCCGCGCGGCATCAGCCAGATCGATCCGATGCACATCGGCGGCTTCAGCTTCGGCAAGCCGCTGGCCATCGGCGACTACACCATCGCGCCGGTGACGCTGTATTACTACCTGTTCCTGGCGCTGGTGGTGCTGACGGTGGTGATCTGCCACCGCCTGGAGAATTCGCGCATCGGCCGCGCCTGGATGGCCATCCGCGAGGACGACGTGGCGGCCAAGGCCATGGGCATCAACGTGCGCAACATGAAGCTGCTGGCCTTCGCCATGGGTGCCACCTTCGGTGGCGTCTCGGGCTCCATGTTCGCGGCCTTCCAGGGCTTCATCTCGCCCGAGTCCTTCTCGCTGATGGAGTCGGTGATGATCGTGGCGATGATCGTGCTGGGCGGCATCGGCCACATTCCCGGCGTGATCCTGGGCGCGGTGGCGCTCTCCGCGCTGCCGGAGATCCTGCGCTACGTCGCGGGCCCGCTGCAGGAGGCCACGGGCGGCCGCCTGGACGCCGCCATCCTGCGCCAGTTGCTGGTTGCATTGGCAATGATCGGCGTGATGCTCTCGCGTCCGCGCGGCATCTGGCCGCCGCCGGAGCACGGCAAGGCCGCGCCCAAGCCGGCCGGCGCCACCAGGAACCAACCCAACCTCACCGTCACCCAGGAGCGCGCGGCATGAGCAGCAACACCGTGCTGAAGGTCAGCGGCGTCAGCAAGCGCTTCGGCGGCCTGCAGGCGCTCTCCGACGTGGGCATCGAGATCCGCGCCGGCCAGGTCTACGGTCTCATCGGCCCCAACGGCGCCGGCAAGACCACCTTCTTCAACGTCATCACGGGCCTGTACACGCCGGACTCCGGCAGCTTCGAGCTCGGCGGCCAGCCCTACAAGCCGGCCGCGGTGCACGAGGTGGCCAAGGCCGGCATCGCGCGCACCTTCCAGAACATCCGCCTCTTCCCCGAGATGACGGCGCTGGAGAACGTGATGGTCGGGCGCCACGTGCGCACGGGCTCCGGCCTCTTCGGGGCCGTGCTGCGCACCCGGGGCTTCCGCGAGGAGGAGTCCCGCATCCGCCGCCGCGCGCTGGAGCTGATGGACTACGTGGGCATCGGCCGCTACGCCGAGTTCAAGGCCCGCACGCTGAGCTACGGCGACCAGCGTCGGCTGGAGATCGCCCGGGCACTGGCCACCGACCCCAAGCTCATCGCGCTGGACGAGCCCGCCGCGGGCATGAACGCCACCGAGAAGGTGGTGCTGCGCGAGCTCATCGACCGCATCCGCAAGGACGGCCGCACCATCCTCATCATCGAGCACGACGTGAAGCTGGTGATGGGCCTGTGCGACCGCGTGACGGTGCTCGACTACGGCAAGCAGATCGCCGACGGCACGCCCGCCGAGGTGCAGAAGAATCCCAAGGTGATCGAGGCCTACCTCGGCGCCGGCCAGCATTGAGGAGCGGCGAATGGCCACGACGAACACCATGCTCAAGGTCAACGGGCTGAAGGTCGCCTACGGCGGCATCCAGGCCGTCAAGGGCATCAGCTTCGAGGTCCAGCAGGGCGAGCTCATCAGCCTCATCGGCGCCAACGGCGCGGGCAAGACCACCACGCTCAAGGCCGTCACGGGCACGCAGCCCATGGCCGCTGGCGAGATCGAGTTCCTGGGCAAGCCCATCCGCGGGCGCGGCGCCTGGGACCTGGTCAAGGAGGGCCTGGTGATGGTCCCAGAAGGGCGCGGCACCTTCACGCGCATGACCATCACCGAGAACCTGCAGATGGGCGCGTTCATCCGCAACGACCGCGAGATCGAGGCCGACATGGACAAGATGTTCGCCCTGTTCCCGCGGCTGAAGGAGCGGCGCAACCAGCTCGCGGGCACCATGAGCGGCGGCGAGCAGCAGATGCTGGCCATGGGCCGCGCGCTCATGGCGCGCCCGAAGCTGCTGATCCTGGACGAGCCCTCGATGGGCCTGTCGCCGATCATGGTGGACAAGATCTTCGAGGTCGTGAACGACGTGCATAGCCAGGGCATGACGGTGCTGCTGGTGGAGCAGAACGCCAGCCGCGCGCTGGGGCTGGCCAACCGCGGCTACGTCATGGACTCGGGCGAGATCACGATGGAAGGCCCGGCCAAGCAGCTGCTGGACGATCCGAAGGTGAGGGCGGCGTACCTGGGCGAGTGAGTCGTCCGGGCTTCGCGCCCCATCAAAAACAAAGGGCCGCGCATGCGGCCCTTTTGCTTGCGCCGTCCGATCGGACAGGGGCGCCGTTCAATCCACCTGCGCCCCCGACGCCTTCACCACCTTCTCGTACTTCTTCAGCTCCGCCTGCACGAAGCGCCCGAAGGCCTCCGGCGTGGTGGGCGAGGGCTCGGCCATGAGCAGGCCCATGCGGCTGCGCAGCTCAGGCGAGCCCAGCGCGTCCACGAAGGCCTTGTTCATCCGCTGCGTGACGTCGGCCGGCAGCCGCGCCGGGCCGAACAGGCCGAACCAGGTGCCCACGTCGAACTGCGCCAGGCCCAGCGACGGGCCCGCTTCGGCAATGGTGGGCAGGTCGGGCATGGCGCTGCTGCGTTTCGCGGTCGTCACCGCCAGCGCGCGCAGCCGGCCGCTGCGGATGTTGGTCGAGGCCGAGGCGAGGTTGTCGAAGGTGAGATCGACCTGGCCCGACAGCAGCGCCAGCTGCGCCGCGTTGCCGCCGGCGTAGGGGATGTGGACCATGAACACGCCGGCCTGCGACTTGAACATCTCGCCGGCCAGGTGCCCGGCGCTGCCGTTGCCGCCCGAGCCGTAATTGAGCTTGCCGGGGTTGGCCTTGGCGTAGGCGACCAGGTCACGCAGGCTGGCGATCTTCAGCCGTGCCGCGCTGTCGGCGTTCATCACCAGCACGTTGGGCACCTGCGCCACCAGCGTGATGGGCGTGAAGTCGCGCAGCGGGTCGTAGGGCATCTGGCGGTAGAGCCAGGGGTTGATGGCATGCGTGGCTACCGCGCCCATCACGATGGTGTGGCCGTCCGGCGCGGCCTTGGCCACCTGGTCGGCGCCGATGTTGCCGCCGGCGCCGGGGCGGTTCTCCACCACCACCAGGCCCAGGCTGTCCTTCACGCGCTCGGCCAGGGCGCGTGCCACCGCGTCCAGCGGTCCGCCAGGCGGGTAGGGAACGACCAGACGGATCGGCCGCGCCAACGGCTGCGCGTGCAGCGGCAGCGCGACCGTGGCGGCCAGCAGGGAGAGGGCGGCGCGGCGCTGCATCGTTTCAGTCTTCCTCGTGCTTGTCGGCTTCGCTGGTGAAGGCGTCGGCGTAGAACTCGGCCTCGGGCAGGCCGCAGCGGGCGCTGAAGTCGCGCTGCGCGGCCATCACCATCACCGGCGCGCCGCAGGCGTAGACCTGGTGGCCGGAGAGGTCGGGCAGGTCGGCCATCACCGCCTCGTGCACGAAGCCGGTACGGCCGCTCCACTGGTCCTCGGCGGCCGGCTCGCTGAGCACGGGCACGTAGCGCAGCCAGGGCAGCTCGACGGCGGCCTGCAGCGCCCACTCGTGCTGGTAGAGGTCGGACTTGCGGCGGCAGCCCCAGTACAGCACGGCCTCGCGCTCGATGCCCTTGGCGCGCATGTGCTCGACGATGGCCTTCACCGGCGCGAGGCCGGTGCCGCTGGCCAGCAGCACCATCGGCTTGTCGCTGTCCTCGCGCAGGAAAAAACTGCCGAAAGGACCTTCGATGCGCAGGATGTCGCGTGGCTTGAGCGTGCCGAAGACCTGGTCCGTGAACAGCCCGCCGGGCATGTGGCGGATGTGCAGCTCCATCGTCGGCGGCGCGGAGGCCTCGATCGGGCCGGTATGCGGCGGGTTGGCCATGCTGTAGCTGCGCCGCGCGCCGTCGCGCAGCAGGAACTCGACGTACTGCCCGGCGTGGTATTCGAAGGGCATGTTGGCCGGCAGCTGCAGCTTCATCACCGCCACGTCGGGCGCGGGCTTGTCGATGCTGATGACGCGCACCGGCAGCTTGCGCACCGGGAACTCGCCCGCGCCGGGCACGCTGCGCGCCTCGATCACGCAGTCGCTCTTGGGCGTGGCGCAGCAGGTCAGGATCAGGCCCGCCGCTTCCTCGGCTTCCGACAGCGCCTTGTGCTGGTGCAGGCCGTGCGTGACCTCGCCTTCGAGCAGCTTGCTCTTGCAGGAGCCGCAGGCGCCGTCCTTGCAGCCGTAGGGCAGGCCGATGCCCTGGCGGATGGCGGCGCCCAGAATGGTTTCGTTCTCGACCTCGAAGCTCAGCCCGGCGGGCTGGACGCTGATCTTGTAGCTCATGGTGGTGGGCCGGGCGGCCCGTACACTGGCGCGCCGCCGCGGCTGCGGCTGAAGGAACAAAGGCGAGATTGTCGCCTGCCGGTTCACCCTCCCGGCGCAGCACCGCGGCCGTGTCCTCATTTCCGCCGCTGTTGCCGCCCGCCCCATGAGCCTGCCCGCCACCTTTCGCCGTCCCGTGCTGTTGATCGTGGGCTGCGGCGACGTGGGGCTGCGCGTGGCGCGGCTGCTGGCCGGGCGCTGGCGCGTGCTGGGGCTGTGCCGTTCGCGCGAGAGCGTCGACGCCGTGCGCGCCGCGGGCGCGCAGCCGCTGCACGGCAACCTGGACGATGCCGCCACGCTGGGCCGCCTGGCCGGGCTGGCCGACGCGGTGCTGCACTTGGCGCCGCCGCCGGGCGAAGGCGAGGGCGATCCACGCACGGCGCGGCTGCTGCAGGCGCTGTCGCGGCGCGCGGGCCGCGTGCGGCGCCTGGTGTACGGCAGCACCACGGGCGTCTACGGCGACTGCGGCGGCGAGCGTTTCGACGAGACGCGCTGCGTGCGGCCGGCCACCGCCCGCGCGCGCCGGCGCGTGCATGCCGAGGCGCAGCTGCGCGCCTGGGGCCGGCGCAGCGGTGTGGCGGTGACGATCCTGCGCATCCCGGGCATCTACGCGGTGGGCCGCCCCGGCGGGCATCCGGCCGAGCGGCTCAAGCGCGGCAGCCCGGTGCTGCGCGCGGAGGACGACGTCTATACGAACCACGTCCATGCCGACGACCTGGCGCGCGCCTGCGTCGCGGCGCTGCATCGCGGCGCGCCGCAGCGCGTGCTGCACGCCAGCGACGACACCGAACTGCGCATGGGCGACTACTTCGACCTCGCGGCCGAGCTCTGCGGCCTGCCGCCGCCGCCGCGCATCTCGTGGCAGGAGGCGCGGCAGCAGCTCTCGCCGCTGCAGTTGAGCTTCATGGGCGAGTCGCGGCGCCTGGACAACCGGCGCCTGAAGCACGAGCTGCGGCTGCGGCTGCGCTATCCCACGGTGCGCGAGGGCCTGCTGCCGCCGGGGCCGTAGGCCGTCGCGCTCAGATGCCTTCGGCCTTGCTCAGCGTGGTCATGCGGTCCACGCTGTGCACGGTGAGGCGGCGCGGCTGGCCGTCGCGGCGGATGTCCAGCGTCACCTCGCGCTCGGCCTGCCCGCCGCTCCACAGCTGCTTCCACAGCTGCTCCAGCGACTGCACGTTGGCGCCGTCGATGCGCTCGATGCGGTCGCCCGGCTGCAGGCCCGCAACCTCGGCCGGGCTCTCGCTGTTGACGCGCAGCACCTGCACCTGACCGTCGCGCTCCATGCAGTTCAGGCCCAGCCAGGCGCGGCGGCTGGCGGTCGAGCTGCCACGGCTGCGCAACTCGGCCAGGATGGGCTTGAGCAGCTCCACCGGCACGAACATGTTGCCCGGCATCCGCGTGGCGTCATCGCTGCCCAGCGCGTTGGCCACCAGCAGCGAGCCCACGCCCAGCAGCTGGCCCTCGGCGTTGAACAGCGCCGCGCCGCTGTGGTCAGCGCGCGGCGGGACGGTGAAGACGGCCTGGTCGATCTGGTACTCCCAGTAGCCGGAGAAGGGCCGGCGCGAGATCACCTGGGCCAGGCTCACGGCGCCGCCGTCGCCGCCGCTGACGATCATGATCGGCTCGCCGTCGCGCAGCGCGGTGCTGTCGCCCATGGGCGCGGGCGAAAGCGGCAGCGGCGTGAGCGCCTGCACCAGGCCGAAGCCGGTGGCCACGTCGTAGGCCACCACGCGTGCAGGCAGGCGGCGCTGGTCATCGAGCACCAGTTGCACCTGCTCGGCCTCGACGATGAGGTAGCCGATGGTCAGCACCAGCCCGTTGTCGTCGATCACCACGCCGGAGCCCTGGCGCTCGCGGCCCACGGCGGCGTTGGAACGCGCGTTGGACAGCGCCAGCACTTCCACGCCCAGCACCGCGTCGCTGGCGCGGCGCAGCGCCAGCATGCGCTCCTGCTCGGACATGCCGCCTTCGGTGGTGGAGGCGGCCGGCGGCTGCGCGGCGGCCTCAGATGGTGGCGCCTCCTGCGCCTGCGCCAGCGTCCACACCCCGGCGCTGGCCAGCGCCGCCAGCATCGTCAGGCACCATCGCAGGCGCGGTGCGGACAGCAGATGGCGCAAGCGGCTGCGCGGCCGGTGGGACAGCAAGGAGGTCATGGCGCGCTCCCGATAGGGGACTGCCTGAACTTAGGCAAGGCGCATGCCAATTCCCAGGTGTTTCCAGGCGGCGCGGACGCGGAGGCCTCACGAGGCGCGGATGCCCGGGCGGCTCCGCAGAGGCGGTGTGACGGCCAAAGGGTCGTGGCGGCTGCCGCCACGAGGCGACGTCAGCGGCGGCGGCCGAAAGGCGCCTGGCCGCGCCAGTAGCGGATCATCAGGAAGCCGCCGAGCATGCCGCCGAGGTGGGCGAAGTGCGCGATGCCGCTGCCACCCTGCAGCCCCAGCAGCAACTCCAGCCCGCCGAACACCGCCACGAAGACCTTGGCCTTCATCGGGATGGGCGGGAACAGCGGAATGATGGTGCGGTTGGGAAACATCATCCCGAAGGCCAGCAGCAGCCCGAACAGCGCGCCGGAGGCGCCCACGGTGGGCGTGACCGAGCCGATGAGCTGCGTGAACACCAGCTGCGCCGCGGCAGCGGCCAGCACGCTGGCGACGAGGAACTGCAGGTAGCGGCGGCTGCCCCACAGCCGCTCGATCTCGCTGCCGAACATCCACAGCCCCAGCATGTTGAAGAACAGGTGCACGACGCCGCCGTGCAGGAACGCGTACGTCACGACCTGCCAGGGCCAGAACTGGCCGCTGCCCAGCGGCCACAGCGCCAGCAGCAGGTCCAGGAAGGCGAAGGGCAGCAGCAACTGGACGCAGAACATTCCCACGCAGGCCAGCATGAACGCTTTGGTGATGGGCGGCATCGGAGGCATGGCGGTGCGGCAGCGAGATGTGCCGTGCGTCAGGGGCGGGGGAAAGCTGCGGACCGGACCGGCGCGCAGCCGGGACGGTGTGCCGGCAGCCGGCGAAAGCGGCGTTGCTGTCGCAACCATGCGTGGTGCCCGGGGCCGGACTCGAACCGGCACGCCTTGCGGCGGGGGATTTTGAATCCCCTGCGTCTACCGATTTCGCCACCCGGGCCGTGGGTGCGAAGCAGCGCTCGCGTACTGGACGGGATTATGTCATGCGCGACGGCATGCTCCGGGGCCGGCTGCGACAATGGCGCACAAACGCATCCATTGCCTGCTCCATGCCCACGTACAAGACCCTCGAAGAGTTCATCGGCGAGACGCCGCTGGTGCGGCTGCAACGCGTTGAAGGCGCGATGCTCGCCGAGCGCAACAACGTGCTGCTTGGCAAGCTCGAAGGGAACAACCCCGCCGGCTCGGTCAAGGACCGCCCGGCCATCAGCATGATCCGCCGCGCCGAGGAGCGCGGCCAGATCAAGCCCGGTGACACGCTCATCGAAGCGACCTCGGGCAACACCGGCATCGCGCTGGCCATGGCCGCGGCCATCCGCGGCTACCGCATGCTGCTGATCATGCCGGAGGACCTTTCGGTGGAGCGCGCACAGACCATGAAGGCCTTCGGCGCCGAACTCGTGCTCACGCCGCGCAGCGGCGGCATGGAGTACGCGCGCGACCTGGCCGAGCAGATGCAGCGCGACGGCAAGGGCCTGGTGCTGGACCAGTTCGCCAACCCCGACAACCCGCGCGTCCACTACGAGACCACCGGCCCTGAGATCTGGCGCGACACCGAGGGGCGCGTCACGCACTTCGTCAGCGCCATGGGCACTACCGGCACCATCACCGGCGTGAGCCGCTTCCTCAAGGAGCAGAACCCGGCGGTGCGCATCGTCGGCGCGCAGCCTTCGGAAGGCTCGCGCATTCCCGGCATCCGCAAGTGGCCCGAGGCCTACCTGCCCAAGATCTACGACCCCTCGGCCGTGGACGAGCTGGTGCACGTGAGCCAGGCCGACGCGGAAGACATGGCGCGGCGCCTGGCGCGCGAGGAAGGGCTGTTTGCCGGCATCTCTGCCGCCGGCGCCTGCTGGGCGGCACTGCAGATCGCGCGCACGGTGCGCGATGCCACCATCGTCTTCGTCGTCTGCGACCGCGGCGACCGCTATCTCTCCACCGGCGTCTTCCCCGCCTGACATCCCTTCCGCCAGAGCGACTCCCATGCAAGTGGACAAGGAAATCGACACCCGCGGCCTGAACTGCCCGCTGCCCATCCTCAAGGCCAAGAAGGCGCTCGCCGAGATCGACAGCGGCCAGGTGCTCAAGGTGGTGGCCACCGACCCGGGCTCGGTGCGGGACTTCCAGGCCTTCGCGCGCCAGACCGGCCACGAGCTGGTGGAACAGACCAGCAGCGGCGATGAGTTCGTGCACTGGCTGCGCAAGCGGTAGCTGAAAGAAAAACACCCGCGCCTCGGGCGCGGGTGTCGGGGCTGCGGACGCCGCCGCTGCGGCGTCGCCTGTGGATTACAGCGTCAGCTGCTTGAGGTAGCCGCGGAACCAGGTGCCCACCTCCGGGTGATCCAGCGCCAGCTCGACGTTGGCCTTGAGGAAGCCTTCCTTGCTGCCGCAGTCGTAGCGCTTGCCCTGGTAGCTGTAGGCGAAGACCTTCTCGCGGCGCAGCAGTCCGGCAATCCCGTCGGTGAGCTGGATCTCGCCGCCCACGCCCTGGTTCTGGTTGCGGATCTCGTGGAACACGCCCGGCGTGAGGATGTAGCGCCCGGCCACAGCCAGCCGCGACGGCGCCTCCTCGGGCGACGGCTTCTCGACGATGCGAT
Source organism: Azohydromonas australica DSM 1124 (assembly GCF_000430725.1). GTDB lineage: Bacteria > Pseudomonadota > Gammaproteobacteria > Burkholderiales > Burkholderiaceae_C > Azohydromonas > Azohydromonas australica. The sequence continues at coordinate 460,037 of NZ_KE387203.1, read as the reverse complement.
TGACCTCCGTCATGCAATCGCTCACCGCCGTGCCGGCGACGATGCCGTAGCGCTTGACGTAGGCCTGCGGCACCTCCTGCACGGCCAGGATGGAAGTGCGCCATTCGGCGAACTGTTCCACCATCTGCTGCAGCACCGGCGTTTCGCCCACCATCAGGTCGTCGGCCAACAGCACGGCGAAGGGCTCATTGCCCACCAGGCGCTCGGCGCACAGCACCGCGTGGCCCAGGCCCAGCGACTGCGCCTGGCGCACGTAGATGCATTCCATGTCGGCCGGCTTGACGCTGCGCACGACCTCCAGCAGTTCCTGCTTGTGAGCCTGCTCCAGGGTCTTTTCGAGCTCGAAGCTCATGTCGAAGTGGTCCTCGATCGGGCGCTTGTGGCGCCCGGTGACGAAGATCATCTCGCGCACCCCTGCGGCATAGGCTTCTTCCACCGCGTACTGGATCAGCGGCTTGTCCACCACCGGCATCATTTCCTTGGGCTGCGCCTTGGTAGCGGGCAGGAAACGCGTGCCGAGACCGGCGACCGGGAAGACGGCCTTCTTGATACTCATCATGGGGTTCGTTGCTCCAACGGAGAGGCATGCTTGGGACGGGCCATTCTGGCACGGCACCCAGCGCCCTCCGGCTCCAGGGAGCCGGGGGTGAGCTGGGGCGCAGTCCCGGGGCTTCTCCCCAGCAGGATGCGTGCCGGACCCTGCCTCAGGCCGCGGGCAGACGCTGCAGCTGCTGCTGCAGCCGCTGCAGCGTCTGGCCGAAGTCGGCCAGGCGCTGGCGCTCCTGCTCCACCACGGCGGCCGGCGCGCGGGCCACGAAGCTCTCGTTGCCCAGCTTGGCGTTGGCCTTGGTGATCTCGCCTTCGAGCCGCGCCACTTCCTTGGACAGCCGCGCCCGCTCGGCGGCGACGTCGATCTCGACGTGCAGCGCCAGCCGGATGTCGCCCTGCACCGCCACCGGCGCCATCTGCGTGGCCTGCGCGAAGTCGCCCTCGTCGGCGAACACGCGCACTTCCGACACCTTGGCCAGCGCCTTGAGCAGCGGCGCCGCGACGTTGACGAAACCCTCGTCGCCGAAGGTGTAGAGCGGCACGCGCTCGGCCGGCGAGAGGTTCATCTCGCCGCGCAGGTTGCGGCAGCTGCCCACCAGCGCCTTGAGCTTGCCGACCCAGGCGTCGGCCTGGGCGTCCACGCGCTCGAGCTGCGGACGCGGGTAGGCGGCCGTCACGAGGCTCTGCGCGTCGCCGGCCACCTTGCGCCCGGCCACCGGCGCCACGCGCTCCCACAGCTCGGCAGTGATGAAGGGCGTGATCGGGTGCAGCAGCCGCAGCACCGTCTCCAGCACGCGGATGAGCGTGCGCCGCGTGGCGCGCTGCTGCTCGGCCGTGCCGGTCTGGATCTGCACCTTGGCGATCTCCAGGTACCAGTCGCAGTACTCGTCCCACACGAAGGAGTAGATGGCGTTGGCCACGTTGTCGAGCCGGTACTCGGCAAAGCCGGTTTCGACGGCCGCCTCCACGCGCTGCAGCTCGCTCGTGATCCAGCGGTCGGCCTGCGAGAAGTCCAGGTAGCCGCCGGGCACGCAGGCCTCGGCGCCGTGCTCGGCCAGGCCGCAGTCCTGGCCCTCGCAGTTCATGAGCACGAAGCGCGTGGCGTTCCAGAGCTTGTTGCAGAAGTTGCGGTAGCCCTCGCAGCGCTTGGAGTCGAAGTTGATGTTGCGCCCCAGGCTCGCCAGCGCGGCGAAGGTGAAGCGCAGCGCGTCGGCGCCGTAGCCGGGAATGCCCTCCGGGAACTCCTTCTGCGTGTCCTTGCGCACGCGCGGCGCGGTCTCGGGCTTGCGCAGGCCGGTGGAGCGCTTCTGCAGCAGCGGCTCCAGCGCGATGCCGTCGATGAGGTCCACCGGGTCGAGCACGTTGCCCTCGGACTTGCTCATCTTCTTGCCCTGCGCGTCGCGCACCAGGCCGTGGATGTAGACGTGGCGGAAGGGCACCTGGCCGGTGAAGTGCACCGTCATCATGATCATCCGGGCGACCCAGAAGAAGATGATGTCGAAGCCCGTGACCAGCACGGAGGAGGGCAGGAACAGGTCCAGCTCGGGCGTCTTCTCGGGCCAGCCCAGGCTGGAGAAGGGCACCAGCGCCGAGGAGTACCAAGTGTCGAGCACGTCCTCGTCGCGGGTGAGCTCGCCGCGGTAGCCGGCGGCCTCGGCCCGCGCGCGCGCCTCCTCCTCGTTGCGCGCGACGAAGATCTCGCCGCCGCTGCCGTACCAGGCCGGGATCTGGTGGCCCCACCACAGCTGGCGGCTGATGCACCAGTCCTGGATGTTCTTCATCCACTGGTGGTAGGTGTTGATCCACTGCTCGGGCACGAACTTCACCGAGCCGTCATCGACCACCTGGATGGCCTTCTCGGCGATGGACTTGCCGTCGGCGCCGGGCTTGGTCATGGCCACGAACCACTGGTCGGTGAGCATGGGCTCGACGATCTGCCCGGTGCGCGCGCAACGCGGCACCATCAGCTTGTGCTTCTTGACCTCGGCCAGCAGGCCCTGCGCCTCCAGGTCGGCCACGATGCGCTTGCGCGCCTCGAAGCGGTCCAGGCCGCGGTAGGCCTCGGGCGCCTGCTCGTTGAGCGTGGCATCGAGGGTGAAGATGCTGATCATGGGCAGGCCATGGCGCTGGCCCACCGCGTAGTCGTTGTAGTCGTGCGCGGGCGTGACCTTGACCACGCCGGTGCCGAACTCGCGGTCCACGTAGTCGTCGGCGATCACGGGGATGGTGCGGCCCGTCAGCGGGAGCGTGACCTGCTTGCCGATCAGCGCGGCGTAGCGCTCGTCTTCCGGATGCACCATGGCGGCCACGTCGCCCAGCATGGTCTCGGGACGGGTGGTGGCCACCACCAGCTCACCCGAGCCGTCGGCCAGCGGGTAGCGGATGTGCCAGAGGGATCCGTCCTCCTCCTCGCTCTCGACCTCCAGGTCGGAGACGGCGGACTTGAGCACCGGGTCCCAGTTGACCAGGCGCTTGCCGCGGTAGATCAGGCCTTCCTCGTACAGGCGCACGAAGGTTTCCGTCACGACCTTCGAGAGCTTCTCGTCCATCGTGAAGTACTCGTGCTGCCAGCTCACGCTGTCGCCCATGCGGCGCATCTGCTGCGTGATGGTGGAGCCGCTCTTTTCCTTCCACTCCCATACGCGCGCCACGAAGTTCTTGCGTCCGAGCTCGTGGCGGTCCTGCTTCTGCTCCTGCAGCTGGCGCTCCACCACGATCTGCGTGGCGATGCCGGCGTGGTCCGTGCCCGGCACCCACAGCGTGTTGAAGCCGCGCATGCGGTGGTAGCGCGTGAGCGAGTCCATGATCGTCTGGTTGAACGCATGGCCCATGTGCAGCGTGCCCGTGACGTTGGGCGGCGGCAGCTGGATGCAGAAGGACTGCTTGCTCGGGTCCAGCGTCGGCTCGTAGGCACCGCTCTTTTCCCACAGCGGGCCCCAGTGGGCCTCGATGGCGGCGGGCTCGAAGGATTTGGCGAGTTCGGTCATGGCAGGGAAGCAGTGGCGCGCCGGCGCACGAACGGGGGCGCGCCAACACCGGGAAATCATGGGGGTGCGGGATTGTAGGGTGCCGCTTTCCACCCCCTGGCAGGCGCCCCGATGGCCCCGCCGCGCCCGCCCGGCCCGGGTCGCGAGCCGGGCGTCCGGGCTTACATCAGCAGGTGCTCGCCCGCGTTCTCGCCGCCGAGGATGACGTAGTTCACCTTGCGCAGGTCGCGCAGCTCGCGCCCGCCGGCGTAGGAGATGGAGCTCTGCAGGTCCTCGCGCATCTCGCGCAGCGTGTCGGCGAGCTTGCCCTTGACCGGCTCCAGGATGCGCTTGCCCTCCACGTGCTTGTACTCGCCCTTGTTGAAGTCCGAGGCCGAGCCGTAGTACTCCTTGTAGAGCTGCCCATCCACCTCCACCGTGCGGCCGGGGCTTTCCTCGTGGCCGGCGAAGAGCGAGCCGACCATCACCATTGCCGCGCCGAAGCGCACGCTCTTGGCGATGTCGCCGTGGTGGCGGATGCCGCCGTCGGCAATGATCGGTTTCGTGGCCACGCGCGCGCACCATTTCAGCGCCGAGAGCTGCCAGCCGCCGGTGCCGAAACCGGTCTTGAGCCGAGTGATGCACACCTTGCCCGGGCCGATGCCCACCTTGGTGGCGTCGGCGCCCCAGTTCTCCAGGTCGATCACGGCCTCGGGCGTGCCCACGTTGCCGGCGATCACGAAGGCTTGCGGCAGCCGCTGCTTGATGTAGCCGATCATGCGCTGGACGCTGTCGGCATGGCCGTGGGCGATGTCGATGGTGATGTAGTCCGCGCCCAGCCCTTCGGCCGCCAGGCGGTCGATCACGGCGCGGTCGGCTTCCTTCACGCCCGAGGAAATCGAGACGATCAGTCCCTGCTCGCGCATCGAGCGGGCGAAGGCGACGTTGTCCAGGTCGAAGCGGTGCATCACGTAGAAGTAGCCCTCGCGCGCCATCCAGGCGGCGATGCCCTCGTCGAGCACGGTCTTCATGTTGGCCGGCACCACCGGCAGCTTGAAGCGGTGCGGGCCGAACTGCACCGAGGTGTCGCACTCGCTGCGGCTTTCCACGCGGCAGCGGCGCGGCAGCAACAGCACGTTGTCGTAGTCGAAGATGTCCAAGAAAAGGCTCCAGAGGTTGGTCCAGAGGCGGCGCGTTGTGGCAGTGCGCGGCCCAATGGCTGCGAGCGCTTGACCTGGAACCCGGCGGTCCCGCGAGGCCGTCGGCATGGACGGTGCGGACACAAAAAACCGGGCTCCAAAAATTTGGGCCCGGTGACGAATTCTACGCAGGCGCGGCGCCGGGCTCCGGCGTCAATGACCCGTTGCCGAGCAGGGCCGCCAGGTCGGCGCTGGAGCGCTGCCCGATGGCGCTGCCCTGCTGCGCCAGCCACTCCTGGGCATGCGCACGGCCGCGGTCGCGCAGCGTTTCCAGGAAGGGACGGTGCGGGATCAGCTTGGTGTGCATGGGCAGCCCGGCCAGCTGCTCGTCGGCCTCGATCACGTGCACTCGCAGCGACGCCACGCGGCGGCGCGAACCCCAGCCGCGCCACGCGCCCTGGCGTGCCAGCGACTGCAGCTGCTGCAGCCAGCGCAGCTCGTGCAGGAAGCAGGCGCTGAAGCCGATCTCCAGCGCGCGCTGCTGGATCTGCCCCGCCGTGCGCGGCAGGGGGCCGAACACGCGCGGGTTAAGCGTGAGGATCAGCAGGTCCGGCGCGTCGCTCTCGCACACCAGCGGCAGCAGCGCGGGGTTGGCGGCGTAGCCGCCGTCCCAGTAGGGCTCGCCGTCGATCTCCACCGCCTGCATCACCATCGGCAGGCAGGCCGAGGCCAGCGCCACCTCCACGCTGAGCTCGTGGCGCCGGAACAGCCGCAGCTGCCCGGTGTTGGCGTTGGTGGCGGCGATGAAGAGCTGCGGCCCGGCGCTGGCGCGCAGCCGCTCGAAATCGACCAGCCCTTCCAGCAGCCCGCGCAGCGGGTTGAGGTTGAGCGGATTGAGCGCGTAGGGTGAGAGCAGTCGCGTCCACTGCATCAGCGCCTGCGCCGCCGGGTGCAGCGAGGGCACCTCGTCGCCGTTGCGGCCCGCGCGCACGGCGCCGGCGGGCAGCTGCTGGCTCAGGGCGTGCCAGTAGCGGTGCAGCGCCTCGCGCGCACCCTCGCGCCCGCCGTCGAGCAGCCCGTGCGCCAGCACGATGGCGTTCATCGCGCCGGCGCTGGTGCCGCTGAGGGCCTCGATGCGCAGGTCCGGCTGCTGCAGCAGCTCGTCGAGCACGCCCCAGGTGAAGGCGCCGTGCGCGCCACCGCCCTGCAGCGCGAGCGCGACCGGGCGCGGCGCCGGCTCGCGGCGCCAGGGCCACAGGCCGCGGCTCAATGCCGCTGCCCCTTGCGCTCGGCCGCGGCGCTGAGGAACTCGTGCAGGATCGGCTCGTCGTCGAGCCGGCCCGGGTGCGGTGCGGCGCCGGCCATGAACTCCGGATGCCACTGCATGCCGAAGACGTAGCCCGGCCCCTGCCAGCGCACGGCCTCCACCACGCCGTCGGGCACGCCGCGCGCTTCCACCACCAGGCCTTCACCCAGGTCCTTGACCGCCTGGTGGTGGATGGAATTGACCTCGCCCTGCGTGGCGCCGCCGTAGAGCTGCGACAGCCGCGAGCCGGGAACGATCTCGATGTCGTGGAACTGCTGGTCGTAGCGCATGAGGTCGCGGTGCCCGAGCGCCTCGGGCAGCTGGGTGGGGATGTCCTGATAGAGGGTACCGCCCAGCGCCACGTTGATCAGCTGGCAGCCGCGGCAGATGCCGATCACGGGCTTGCGCGCGGCGAAGAAGGCGCGGAAGAGCTCGATCTCGTAGCGGTCGCGGATGCGGTCGCCGCCCCAGTCCGCGTGCATCGGGTGCTCGCCGTAGCTTTGCGGCGACACGTCGTTGCCGCCCTGCAACACCAGGCCGTCGAGCTGCTCGGCGTAGTCGGCGATGCTGACCTCGCGCGGCAGCAGCAGGCCCTCGCGCTCGATGGCCGGGATCATCAGCGCCAGCACGCGCGGCTTGAGGATCCAGTGCGCCACCGACTGCTCCAGGTAGTGCAGCGTGCGCGTGAAGACGCCACCGGTGTCGGCGACCGGGGCCTGCGGGTAGTAAATCCGGGCGGAAATGCCAATGAGCAAGGGAGCCATGCCCAGCGCGGAGCGAATGCGGTGCCTGGACGCTGCCCGGGGCGCTCCCCCGTGACGCGGGGGGCGCCTCCTAAAATGCCACATGGGTTCCCCGTCGATCACCGCTGAAGAGGCCGCCGCCGGCGCGCCTCCCGTGCCGAGCGCGCTGCTGCGCCAGCTCAATCCCGAACAGCTTGCCGCCGTGACGCTGCCGTCGCAGCCGTCGCTGATCCTGGCCGGCGCCGGCTCGGGCAAGACCCGCGTGCTGACCACGCGCATCGCCTGGCTGCTGCAGACCGGGCAGGTCTCGCCCGGCGGGCTGCTGGCCGTGACCTTCACCAACAAGGCGGCCAAGGAAATGATGGCGCGCCTCTCGGCGCTGCTGCCCTTGAGCGTGCGCGGCATGTGGATCGGCACCTTCCACGGCCTGTGCAACCGGCTGCTGCGCGCGCACTGGAAGCAGGCCGGGCTGCCCTCGGGCTTCCAGATCCTGGACTCGGGCGACACCGTCTCCGCCATCAAGCGCGTCATCAAGACGATGAAGCTCGATGAGGAGCGCTTCGTGCCCAAGCAGGTGAGCTGGTTCATCGCCAGCTGCAAGGAGGACGGCAAGCGCCCGCGCGACGTCGAGGCGCTGGACCCGCACACGCGCCAGCTCGTGGCCATCTACGCCGCCTACGAGGACCAGTGCCAGCGCGAGGGCGTGGTGGACTTCGCCGAGCTGATGCTGCGCAGCTACGAGCTGCTGCGCGACCACGAACCGCTGGCGGCGCACTACCGCCAGCGCTTCCGCCACCTGCTGGTGGACGAGTTCCAGGACACCAACCGGCTGCAGTACGCGTGGCTGAAGATGCTCGCGCCCCCGGGCGGCGGGCAGAGCGTGTTCGCCGTGGGCGACGACGACCAGTCGATCTACGGCTTCCGCGGCGCGCGCGTGGGGAACATGGCGGACTTCGAGCGCGAGTACCGCGTGCAGAAGATCATCAAGCTGGAGCACAACTACCGCAGCTACGGGAACATCCTTGACGCTGCCAACGGCCTCATCGCGCGCAACAGCCGCCGCCTGGGCAAGAACCTGCGCACCGAGGCCGGCCCGGGCGAGCCCGTGCGCGTGCACGAGAGCGTGAGCGACTACGCCGAGGCGCAGTGGCTGGTGGAGGAGGCGCAGCTGCTGCACCGCGGCGGGCTGCCGCGCAGCGAGATCGCGGTGCTCTACCGCTCCAACGCGCAGAGCCGGGTGCTGGAAAGCGCGCTGTTCAACGCCGGCATCCCGTACCGCGTCTATGGCGGCCTGCGCTTCTTCGAGCGCGCGGAGGTGAAGCACGCGCTGGCCTACCTGCGGCTGCTCGAGAACCCGCACGACGACACCAGCTTCCTGCGCGTCGTGAATTTCCCGGCCCGGGGCATCGGCGCGCGCAGCATCGAGCAGCTCACCGACGCCGCGCGCGCCAGCGGGCGCAGCCTGCACCAGAGCGTGGGCGCGGTCGCGGGCCGCGCCGGCGCGAACCTGGCGGCCTTCAACAACCTGATCCTGCGCCTGCGCGAGGAGACCCGCGGCCTGACGCTGCGCGACATCATCGGCCGCATGCTGCAGGCCAGCGGGCTGCTGGACTTCTACCGCACCGACAAGGACGGCCAGGACCGCATCGAGAACCTGGAGGAACTGGTCAACGCCGCCGAGGCCTTCGTGACGCAGGAGGGCTTCGGCAAGGAGGCGGTGGCGCTGCCCGTGGACGAGCTGCGCCCCGAGGGCGCCGAGGCCATCGGCGCCGACCTGCTGCCCGATGCCGAGACGGGCGAGATCGTCAGCCCGCTGGCGGCCTTCCTCACCCACGCCTCGCTGGAGGCGGGCGACAACCAGGCGCAGGCCGGCTCGGACGCGGTGCAGCTCATGACCGTGCACTCGGCCAAGGGCCTGGAGTTCGACGCCGTGTTCATCACCGGGCTGGAGGAGGGGCTGTTCCCGCATGAGAACTCGCTCTCCGACGCCGACGGGCTGGAGGAGGAACGGCGGCTGATGTACGTGGCCATCACGCGCGCCAGGAAGCGCCTGTATCTGAGCTTCAGCCAGACGCGGCTGCTGCACGGGCAGACCCGCTACAACGTCAAGAGCCGCTTCTTCGACGAGCTGCCCGACGGGGCGCTGAAATGGATCACGCCGCGCACGGGCCTGCAGGGCGGCATGGCCTTCACGCCTCGGCAGGCGTGGCAGCAGTCGGCCTCGTCACCATTCCAGCAGGCGCGCCGCGAACCGGCGCCGCCGCCGCTGGTGCCCAAGGCGCCGCCCTCGCACGGGCTGACGGTGGGCAAGGCGGTGTTCCACACCCGCTTCGGCGAAGGCGTGGTGGTGACGCTGGAAGGCTCCGGCGAGGACGCCCGCGCCGAGGTGAACTTCGGCCGCCACGGGCGCAAGTGGCTGGCGCTGTCGGTGGCCAAGCTCACGCCGATCGACTGACCGGCCGGCCGGCCGGCGGGCGGGCGGAGCGGCTCAGGTCAGCGCTTCGCTTCCTCGTCGTCCCCGGCCACCGCGTCCACCGTCTTCTCGATCACCTTGCCGGTCACGGAGATGCCGGTGCTCACCACCGCGCCGGTGACGGAGATGGCCGCGCCGGCGGCGGCGCCGGCCACCGAGACCACGGCACAGCCGGACAGCAGGAGAGGGACGGCCAGCAGGGCCAGGAGCGGGGCGCGGAGTTTTTTCATGGGGCGCGATTGTCGGCCCCCGTTCCGGGGTGCCCGGCGCGCGGGCGTCATGGATGCGTCACCGGTGTGACATGCGCCCGTCATCGGGCGCCGTCAGAGTGCGGGCCGAGCTGCACGACGCGCAGCACCCGACACCGAAGCAGACCATGACGACCCTGAGCGAGAGTTTCCTGAACGCCACCCGGCAGGCGCTGGGCCTGCCCGCCACGGCCGTGCCGCGCGGGCGCACCGGCCGCCGCATCCCTGCCGCGGCCGCGCGGCGCACGGCGGCTCAGGCCTCGCCGTTCGTGGGCGCCTGGTCCTTGGGCGCGCCGCCGTCGCCGGCCAGCTCCTCGCTCCAGCCGAAGCTGTCGCTGAAGGTGGCGTAGAGCGAGGCGTAGAAGGCGCAGCTGAACATCAGCCCGCCGGGCAGCGCCGCCACGCCGGTGAGCTCTCGCGCGCCCAGCAGCGCGAACACGGTGCTCGCCAGCAGCGCGAAGCCCATCGCCAGCGCGGCCCAGGTCAGTCCGTAGACCAGCAGTGCGCCGCGGTTGCGCCAGCAGGCGACCCAGCTGGAGAACAGCGACTGCGCCGCGCTCTGCTGCGCCCACCACACCAGCGCCGGCGCGTGCCAGAAGGGCAGCGCCAGCAGGGTGGTCAGGCCCAGGCGCAGCACCAGCCCGAACTGCAGCCGCGCGTCGCGCAGCAGCGCCGCAGGCTCGCCGCCCTCGGTCACCATCTCGATGTGCAGCTGCTCGAAGCGGCCGCCGTCCACCCAGTCGCTCAGCCCGGCGATCAGCGCCGTGGCCACGCCGTAGACGAAGCACAGCTTGAGCAGCTCGCGCTGGCGCGCCTTGGGCCGTGGGCGCAGCAGCTCCGCGTACAGCCCCGGGTGCACCGCCTTGCCGCCCAGCAGCACGCCGCGCGTGGCCACCATGAAGGCCAGGGACAGCAGCGGCAGCGCCATCATCACCAGCACCTGTCCCACCCAGGGCAGCGACATCACGAACAGCGCCACGAACAGGAAGGACAGGAACAGCAGCGTGTAGCCCATCGGGCGGCGCAGGAACTGCTGGAAGCCCCGCTGCACCCAGGCCGCGCCCCGGCGCGGTGGCAAGCTCTGCAGCTGCAGCGGGGGCGTGGTGGCCAGCGGGGGAATGGTCATGCCTTCATGCCTCGCGTTCTCCTTGAGGGTGCCACGGCACGGCGATGCGCGCGCGCAGCACGCGCTCGAAGTGCTCGGGGTCGTGCGGCTTGAGCATGCTGGCGTCGCGCGGCAGGTGCAGGTCCCACAGCCGCGAGACCCAGAAGCGCAGCGCGCCCGCGCGCAGCAGCGCGGGCAGCAGCCGGCGCTCGTTGCCGGTGAGCGGGCGCACGCGCTCGTAGGCGGCGACGAACACCGCCGCGCGCTCGTCCACGCCGCGGCCGCTGTCGAGGTCGATGCACCAGTCGTTGAGGCACACCGCGATGTCGAACAGGAAGGTGTCGACCCCGGCGAAGTAGAAGTCGAAGAAGCCGCTGAGCCGCTCGCGGCCGGGCAGGCCCTCGAACATCACGTTGTCGCGGAACAGGTCCGCGTGCACCGGGCCGCGGGGCAGGTCCAGGTAGGCAGCGGACTCGGCCAGCGCGGTCTGGAAGGCCAGCTCCTCCTCGATCAGCGTGCGCTGCTCGGCGGTGAGGAAGGGCAGCACCACCGGCACCGTCTCCTGCCACCACGGCAGGCCGCGCAGGTTGGGCTGCGCCAGCGGGAAGTCCTGCCCGGCCAGGTGCATGCGCGCCAGCATCTCGCCGACCTGCTCGCAGTGGTGCAGGTCCGGGGCGAGCTGGTGGCCGCCGGGGAGCTTGTTGACCAGCGCGGCGGGCTTGTCCTTGAGCTGGTGCAGGATCTGGTCGTTGTCGTCCGAGCGCGGCTCGGGCACCGGGATGCCGCGCTGCGCCAGGTGGCGCATCAGGTGCAGGTAGAAGGGCAGCTGCTCGAAGGTCAGGCGCTCGAACAGCGTGAGCACCCATTCGCCCTGCGTGGTGGAGACGAAGTAGTTGGTGTTCTCGATACCCGCGCCGATGCCGCGCAGGGCCGTGACCTGGCCCACGTCGAGGGTGGCGACGAAGGCCGAGGCCTCGTCGAAGGTCACTTCAGTAAAGACGGCCATCGCTCAGAAATTGAAGACGTTCCACACGCGCTGCCCGACGGCACCGCGGCTGCTGCTCGGCCCGGCGCTGATGTCGCGCCCGCCGCCCTCCGGGATCACCTCGTAGGCCGCGCCCTTGCGCGGCTGCACGTGGATGCGCTGGGTTTGTCCGCGCACGCGCAGCTCCTCGATGCGCGCGCCCTCGTCCTCGGTCACCAGGTGCTGGACGTTCGGTTCGGGGGGGAGCTGGCGCGGGGCGTCGGTCTGTGCGGCCAGCGGCAGCGCTGCGCTCAGAACGGCCAGCGCCGCCGCGGGGCGGAGGAGGGCTTTCATGGCGCCATTGTAGGAGCCGGCCCACAGCCGCTTCGGTCGGTGCGAGGGCGTGCGGCCCTGATTGACAATCCAGCAGATGAGCGAGAACAAGACCCTGTTGCTGGTGGATGGCTCCAGCTACCTCTACCGCGCTTACCACGCGCTGCCCGACCTGCGCGGCCCCGGCGGCGTGCCCACCGGCGCGCTGCACGGCATGGTGGCGATGATGCAGCGCCTGCGCGAGCAGATTCCCGCGGCGCACGCGGCCTGCGTCTTCGACGCCTCCGGGCCCACCTTCCGCGACGACTGGTATCCGGACTACAAGGCGCACCGCGCGCCCATGCCGGAGGCGCTGGCCGAGCAGATCGAGCCCATCCACGAGGTGGTGAAGCTGCTGGGCTGGCCGGTGCTGCAGGTCGAGGGCGTGGAGGCCGACGACGTGATCGGCACCCTGGCGCGCGTGGCCGCCGCCGCCGGCCACGAGGTGGTGGTCTCCACCGGCGACAAGGACCTGGCGCAGCTGGTCACGCCGCAGGTCACGCTCATCAACACCATGAGCAACGAGCGGCTGGACGAGGCCGGCGTGCTGGCGAAGTTCGGCGTGGCGCCCGATCGCATCGTGGACTACCTGACCCTCGTGGGCGACACGGTGGACAACATTCCCGGCGTCGAGAAGGTCGGCCCGAAGACGGCCGTCAAGTGGCTCACCGAGCATGGCTCGCTCGACGGCGTGATCGAGGCGGCGCCGAAGATCAAGGGCGTGGCCGGCGACAACCTGCGCAAGGCGCTGGAGTGGCTGCCCACGGGCCGCCGCCTGGTCACCGTGCAATGCGACTGCGACCTCGCCAGGCATGTGCCGGGCTGGCCCTCGCTGGACGCGCTGGCGCAGCGCCCGGTGCAGCGCGACGACCTGCTGGCCTTCTACAACCGCTACGGCTTCAAGACGCTCAAGCGCGAGCTGGAGGAGCAGATCGCGATGGAGGGCCGCGCCGACGCCGAGGGCGACCTCGTCACGCTCATGGAGACGGCCAGCACGCCGGTGGAGAAGCGCTACGAGACGGTGCTGACGATGGAGGCGCTGGAGCGCTGGATCGCCAAGATCGACGCCGCGCCGCTGACCTCGCTGGACACCGAGACCGATTCGCTGGACGCGCTGCGGGCCAACATCGTGGGCCTGTCGCTGTCGGTGGAGCCGGGCGAGGCCTGCTACGTGCCGCTGCGCCACGACTACGCCGGCGCGCCGGACCAGCTGCCACTGGACGTGGTGCTGGAGAAGCTGCGCCCGTGGCTGGAGGACGCCAAGAAGCCCAAGCTGGGTCAGCACGCCAAGTACGACCTGCACGTGTTCGAGAACGTCGGCATCCGCGTGCGCGGCTACGTGCACGACACGCTGCTGGAGAGCTACGTGCTGGAGGCGCACAAGCCGCATTCGCTGGAGAGCCTGGCCGACCGCCATCTCAACCGCCGCGGCCTGAGCTACGAGGACCTGTGCGGCAAGGGCGCCAACAAGATCCCGTTCACGCAGGTGGACGTGGAGCGCGCATCCGAATACGCCTGCGAGGATGCCGAGATGTGCCTGCAGGTGCACCGCGCGCTGTGGCCGCGCGTCGAGGCCGAATCCGGGCTGCTGCACATCTACCGCGACATCGAGCTGCCGGTCTCGGCGCTGCTGGCGCGCATGGAGCGCACGGGGGTGCTGATCGACGCGCAGGTGCTGGCGCAACAGAGCCACGCCATCGGCCAGCGGCTGCTGGCGCTGGAGCAGGAGGTGCATGAGCTGGCCGGGCAGCCCTTCAACCTGGGCAGCCCCAAGCAGCTCGGCGAGATCCTGTTCAACAAGCTGGGCCTGCAGCCGGTGAAGAAGACCGCCAGCGGCGCGCCCTCCACCGACGAGGAGGTGCTGGAGAAGCTGGCGCTGGACCACCCGCTGCCGGCGCGCCTGCTGGAGCACCGCGGGCTGGCCAAGCTCAAGAGCACCTACACGGACAAGCTGCCGCAGATGGTCAACCCGGCCACCGGCCGCGTGCACACCACCTACGCGCAGGCGGTGGCGGTGACGGGGCGGCTCTCCAGCAACGAGCCCAACCTGCAGAACATCCCCATCCGCACGCCCGAAGGCCGGCGCGTGCGCGAGGCCTTCATCGCGCCCGAAGGCTGCGTGATCGCCAGCGCCGACTACTCGCAGATCGAGCTGCGCATCATGGCCCACATCAGCGGCGACGAAGGTTTGCTGCGCGCCTTCACCGAGGGCGACGACGTGCACCGCGCCACGGCGGCGGAGGTGTTCGGGGTGGCGTCGGGCGAGGTCAGCAGCGAGCAGCGCCGCTATGCCAAGACCATCAACTTCGGCCTCATCTACGGCATGAGCGAGTACGGGCTGGCGCGGCGGCTGGGTATCGAGACCAAGGCGGCGCGCACCTACATCGAGCGCTATTTCGCGCGCTATCCGGGCGTGAAGCGCTACATGGACGAGACCCGCGCCCAGGCCGCCGAGCAGGGCTACGTGGAGACGGTGTTCGGGCGCCGGCTGTACCTGCCCGAGATCCGCGGCGGCAGCGGCCCGCGCCGCGCCGAGGCCGAGCGCCAGGCCGTCAACGCGCCGATGCAGGGCACGGCGGCGGACCTGATCAAGCTCGCCATGCTGGCGGTGCAGCGCGCGCTGGACGAGCAGGGCAAGCTCACGCGCATCGTGCTGCAGGTGCATGACGAGCTGGTGTTCGAGGTGCCCGAAGCCGAGCTGGCGTGGGTGAAGGCCGAGGTGCCGAAGCTCATGGCCAGCGTGGCGCAGCTGAAAGTGCCGCTGCTGGCCGAGGTCGGTGTGGGGCGCAACTGGGACGAGGCGCACTGATGCGGCACTGACGCCGAGCTGACACGCCGCAGGGCGTTGCTAAGATGCGCGCCCCCGACCTGCCGCGCCGTGCCGTGGCGCGGTCCGTCCCTACTGCAGCAGACCACGCCCTGGCGCGGTCGCTCCTTTTCCCATGACCCTTGCGTACATCGTCGTCGCCACGCTGCTGGGCGGCCTGCTTTCGGTGCTGATCGCCGCGCAGCTCACGGTCAGCGTGCTGGGCCGGCTGGTCAAGAACCTGGTGAGCCTGTCGGCGGGCGTGCTGCTGGGCACGGCGCTGATCAACGTGCTGCCCGAGGCCTTCGAGGATGGGTCGAACCCGCACAGCCTGTTCCTGACGCTGCTGGGCGGCCTGCTGTTCTTCTTCCTGCTGGAGAAGGCGGAGCTCTACCGCCACGGCCACCATCACGAGGGCGACGACCCGCACCACCACCACCACCACGGCTTCGACGCCGAGCAGGCGGGCAAGGGCGGCTGGAGCGTGCTGCTGGGCGACAGCATCCACAACTTCTGCGACGGCATCATCATCGCGGCGGCCTTCCTGTCGGACACGCAACTGGGCATCGTGACGGCGCTGGCGGTGATCCTGCACGAGATCCCGCAAGAGGTCGGCGACTACATCGTGCTGCTCAACGCCGGCCTCTCGCGCCAGCGCGCGCTGCTCTACAACGCGATGTCGGGCCTGGCCTCGGTGGTGGGCGGCGTGGTGGGCTACCTGGTGGTGGAGCCCTGGAAGGAATGGTTCCCGTACCTGCTGGTCATCGCTTCCAGCAGCTTCATCTACGTCGCGGTGGCGGACCTGCTGCCGCAGCTGCAGCGCCGCCTGAGCCTGCGCGACACGCTGTCGCAGCTGGGCTGGCTGGCCGCAGGGCTGGGCGTGGTGCTGGTGGCCGCGCGCATGCTGCACCACTGACACCAACAAAAACGCCGGGACGCGTGGTCCGCGGTCCCGGCGAAGGCCTCCAGCCGAGCGCGCCCGGGCCCGGGCGCGCTGCGTCTCCCCTGTGGTCGGTCAGCGCACCACCAGCACCGGGATGGTGGCGTGGGTGAGCACCTTCTGCGTCTCGCTGCCCAGCAGCAGCGCGGCCACGCCGCGGCGGCCGTGCGAGGCCATGACGATGAGGTCGCACCCTTCGCTGGTGGCCTGCTCGCAGATCGCTTCCCAAGGATGCAGCGCCTCGATGGTGATGGCCTTGCAGCTCACGCCGGCCTCCTGGGCCGCGGCCAGCACGCTCTTGATGCGCTGGTCGGCGATGCGGTCCTGCGCATCGAAGAACTCCTGCGGCGGCGTGGGCTGCATCTCGGAGATGGCGCCGTAGGGGAAGGGCTCCTTGGCGCTGAGGGTCAGCACCTCGGCGCCGCACAGCCTGGCCAGATCGATGGCCTGGCGCACGGCCTTGGCGGTGATCTCGGAGCCGTCGGTGGGCACGAGGATGCGCTTGTACATGAGTGGTCTCCTTCAAGGCGCCCATGGGGGCGATGGGGCCAGTGTCGCGCCGCCGTCCGCCGACGTCTTGATGCCCATCAAGCCCGTGCGACGGGCCGCGACGGGTCGCTGCACCATTCGCTCCACGATCCGGGATACAGCGGCGTCACGCCCAGTCCGGCGTGCTCGAAGGCCAGCACGTTGTGGCAGGCGGTCACGCCCGATCCGCACTGCTGCACCAGTTGCGCGGCCTCGCCGCCGGCCAGCAGCGGCGCGAGCTCCGCGCGCAGCGCGTCGGCCGTCTTGAAGCGGCCGTCGGGCTGCAGGTTGAGCTTGAAGAAGCGGTTCAGCGCGCCAGGGATGTGGCCGGCCACGGCGTCCAGCGGCTCCACGTCGCCGCGCCAGCGCTCGGGAGCACGTGCATCGACCACGCGCAGCCGGCCCAGCTGCTTCAGCAGCTCGCCCGCCTGCAGCGTGGGCATGGTGGCGGTACCGGCGGGGTAGGCGGGAGCGGCGTCGTGACGCGGGGGCACGGCGGTGTCCAGGGCGCCGCCGGCCTCGACCCAGGCCTGGCGCCCGCCGTCGAGAACCGCTACCGCGTCGTGGCCCAGCCAGCGCAGCAGCCACCAGGCGCGCGCGGCGAACATGCCGCCCTGCGCGTCGTAGGCCACGGCCTGCACGTCCGGGCGCAGTCCCAGGCGGCCCAGCAGTGCTGCCAGCGCCTCGCGCGCGGGCAGCGGGTGGCGGCCGGGGAAGCGACCCTGCGCGTCGCGCACGGCTGGGGCGCTGAGCTCGCGCTCCAGGTGCACGTAATGCGCACCGGGCAGGTGGCCTTCGGCGTAGGCGCGCTCGCCGGCGGCGGGGTCGGCCAGGTCGAAGCCGCAGTCCAGCAGCAGCAGGGGCTGGTTCGAGCGCTGCAGGGACTGCAGCTCGGCGGCGGTGATCAGGGTGCGGTGGGCCATGGGCGGCGGGTCTCCTTGTCAGCGGTCGGCATTGTGTGTGGCGGCGCGGCCCGCGCCGTTGCGCCGGCTCAGCGGTTTTGCGCCGTCGCGGCAGGGAGGGCCGGCGCGTCCTGCGCGGGCCGGCTGCGCAGCCAGGTGGCGGCCAGGCCGGCGGCGATGATGAGCCCGATGCCCGCCAGCGCGCCGGGCGTGAGCGGGTCGCCGAACACCAGCACGCCCAGCACGCAGGAGAAGACGATGCCGCTGTACTGCAGGCTGGCGTTGCTGAGCGTGCGGCCGATGGCGTAGGCGCGCGTCATCATCATCTGCCCCAGGGTGGCCAGCAGCCCGATGGCGACCAGCAGCAGCAGGCCGCGCGCGCTGTGCGCTTGCATGCCGGTGAAGGCCATCCCCAGCGCGCCGGCGGCCATGCCGCCCAGCGAGAAGTAGAAGACGATGCGGTACTCGGGCTCGCCCGCGCGCCCCAGCGCCTGCACCTGCAGGTAGGCCGAGGCAGCGAGCAGGCCCGACACCAGCCCGGCCACGCCGTAGCCGAGCTGCTCGCGCGTCAGGGTCGGCTTGAGCACCAGCACCACGCCGGCAAAGCCTGCCAGCACCGCCGCCACCAGCCGCGCGTCCACGGGCCGGCCGCGGCCCAGCAGCAGCGCGCTTCCCACGAGGAAGGCGGCCATCCACACCGAGGACATGTAGTTCAGCGTCATGGCGGTGGCCAGCGGCAGCCCGGCCAGGGCGTGGAACCACAGGCCCAGCGCGCACACGCCGGTGAGGCTGCGCTTGCCGTGCTGCGCGAGCAGCTGCGTGCGCAGCGTGCCGCCGCGCAGCAGCGTCATCACGGCGATGAAGATGGCGCCGACGAGGCCGCGGTAGAACACGATCTCTGCCGTGGCGTAGTGCGCCGAGGCGAGCTTGATGCACAGCCCCATGACGGCGAAGAGCAGCGAGGCGCAAAGGATCAACAAGGGAGCGGCCATCCCGCGATTGTCGATGCCTCAAAAACAACGGCCGCCGAAGGCGGCGGCCGTGGACAAGAGAAGGGCGCTGGGAGCCGGGCAGATCAGGCCGCTTCGCGCAGCGGCATCTCGTCGGGCTGGGGCCGGGACTGCAGGCGCTGCAGCTGGGCGCGCGCGTGCGGCAGCAGGCGCTCGCGGCGGTCCACGTAGGCGTCGAGCAGTGCGTCCTCGTCGCGCGGCGGGTGCATGCGCCGCAGGAGCATCTCTTCCCAGCGCATGCCGGCCAGCAGGCGGCGCCGGCCATCGGCAAAGAAGCTCCACCAGGCGGGGCTGTTGGGCTCCAGGCGCAGGCCCTGGAAGAGGGCATGGCGGCAGGCCCGTCGTCGGGCCTGCAGCGCCTGCGCCGCATGCTGGGGCGCACCGGCCAGGGGCAGCACTTCCGCCAGCGCCGCGTCGCGCGCGGCGACGAAGGCCAGCAGCTCCCGCAACGCGGCGCAGCGCAACTGCGGGCGCTCGCGCTGGAGGCCTTCAATCTTGTCGAGGTAGATGCGGATCGTCTGGTGATCGTCGCGAACGGTGTTGCTCAGCGCCTGCATGGGTTGGGTACCTCCCAAAGGGGGATTTTCAGTGCAGGCAAACGGTATGCCAGACCTTCGGATGCCGGGGGCATTCCGGGCCGCCTCCAGCCCCGAACGGAGGGAGGCGGCAGGCTGCCGGCCCGCGTGCGCGAGCCGGCAGCAGCGGGGCTCACCGAGCGGTGAGCGTCTCGCCCATGACGCGGCGGTACCACTCGTGGAAGTGCTGCATGCCGTCTTCCATCGGGCTCTGGTAGGGGCCGACCTCGTCCTCGCCCCGCTTGAGCAGCGCCAGGCGGCCGGCGTCCATGCGCTCGCCGATCTCGTCGTCCTCGATGCAGGTCTCCATGTAGGCGGCCTGCTGCGCCTCGACGAACTCGCGCTCGAAGGCGGCGATTTCCTCGGGGTAGTAGAACTCGACGAGGTTGACGGTCTTGGTGGGGCTGACCGGGAACAGCGAGGAGACCACCAGCACGTTCGGGTACCACTCGACCATGATGTTCGGGTAGTACGTCAGCCAGATCGCGCCCTGCACCGGCCGGTTGCCCTGGCCGTACTTGAGCACGGCCTCGTGCCACTTCTTGTACACGTTCGAGCCCGGCTTGAAGGCGCCGTTGACGCCCACGGTCTGCACCGAGTACTCCTTGGCAAACTCCCAGCGCAGGTCGTCACAGGTGACGAAGCCGCTGAGGCCCGGGTGGAACGGGCCGACGTGGTAGTCCTCCAGATAGACCTCGATGAAGGTCTTCCAGTTGTAGTTGCACTCGTGCACCTGGACCTTGTCGAGCACGTAGCCTTCGAAGTCCAGCGCCGCGCGCGGGCCCATGCCGGCGAGGTCGGCCGCGATGTCCCGGCCGTTGTCCTCGAACACCAGGCCGTTCCAGGTCTTGACCTTGTAGTTGTTGAGGTTCAGGCAGGGGTCGTGCGAGAAGTGCGGCGCGCCCAGCAGCTGGCCGTGCAGGTCGTAGGTCCAGCGGTGCAGCGGGCACACGACACTTTGCTTGGTGTTGCCGCGGCCGCGCAGCATCACGGCCTGGCGGTGGCGGCAAACGTTGGAGATCAACTCCAGTCCCTTGGGGGTGCGAACCAGGGCCCGGCCTTCGCCTTCTTGCGGCAGCGCGTAGTAGTCACCCACCTCCGGCACCGCCAGCTCGTGCCCGAGGTAGCGCGGGCCAGGCTGGAAGATCAGTCGTTGTTCATTTCGGAACAACGCCTCGTCGAAGTAGGTGGAAACGGACAGTTGCGAGCGGCTGCGCTCAAGAGCTTCAAGGCTGATGCTCAGGTCGGACATGATCCCCAGGATCTCCAAAAACCAATGTCAACCCGCCCACCTCATGAATTGCAGGTGGGATGGAAATATGCCTTCCGAGCGGAAGGCAAGAGGCGGATTGTAGCCGGGGGGGGCCTGGGGGCCTTGACATGGGCAAAGCCCTTGGAAACAGCCGGCGGCCCCTAGCGTGACGTAACACCTTGACGCAACGGGCTTGTTGCGCTCTCGCCACGGCCCCGGGCAGCCGTGTGAAAAGGCCGAGAAAGGCGGGCTGACTACAATCACGCCTCGCTTTTTTCGCACCACGAAATGCCGCGCCCGCCAGCTTCTGACAAACAACCCCCGGTTCCCGCCAGCTACGAAGACGCGCTGGCCGAGCTGGAGCGCCTGGTGCAGGCGATGGAAGACGGCCAGCTTCCGCTGGACCGGCTCCTCGACAGCTACAAGCGCGGCGCCGAGCTGCTGGCCCTGTGCCGCGGCCGGCTGCAGGCGGTGGAGGAGCAGGTGAAGCTGCTGGAGGACGGGCAGCTCAAGCCCTGGACGGGCACATGAACACATCAAATCTGGACGACTGGGTGCACGCCGTGCTCGACGAGGTCGAGGCGGCGCTGCAGCGCTGGGTGCCGGCGGATGCGCCGGCGGGGTTGGGACACGCCATGCGCTACGGCGTGCTCGATGGCGGCAAGCGGCTGCGCCCGCTGCTGGTGCTGGCGGCCTGCGAAGCCGTGGACGGCCAGCGCGAGGCGGCGCTGCGCGCGGCGGTGGCGGTGGAGCTGATCCACGCCTACTCGCTGGTGCACGACGACCTGCCCTGCATGGACAACGACGTGCTGCGCCGGGGCAAGCCCACGGTGCACGTGCGCTACGGCGAGGCGCAGGCGATGCTTGCCGGCGACGCGATGCAGGCCCTGGCCTTCGAGGTGCTCACGCCCGAGGACGGTGCGATCGCCCCGGCGCTGCAGGCGCGGCTGTGCGCCCTGCTGGCGCGTGCGGCCGGGCATGCGGGCATGGCCGGCGGCCAGGCCATCGACCTCGCCAGCGTGGGCCGCGCGCTCGACGAAGAGGCGCTGCGCGACATGCACCGGCGCAAGACCGGCGCGCTGCTGCAGGCCAGCGTGGTCATGGGCGCGGCCTGCGGCCACCCGTCGGCCGAGGCGCTGGCGGCGCTGTCCGAGTACGGCGCGGCGCTGGGCCTGGCCTTCCAAGTCGTGGACGACATCCTGGACGTGACCCAAGAGTCCCATACGCTGGGCAAGACCGCCGGCAAGGACGAGCACGCCAACAAGCCGACCTATGTCTCGGTGCTGGGCCTGGACGCGGCGCGGCATCACGCTTGCGAGCTGCGTGACCAGGCCCGTGCGGCGCTGGCGCGCTCCGGGCTGGCTTCCGCCCGCCTGGCCGCCCTGGCCGACAAGGTCGTGGACCGCGACAGTTGACGAGAGGACCGGCGCTGCGCGCCGCACCACTGCACCGATGAACGCCCATCCCCTGCTCGAAACGATCAACGCCCCGGCCGACCTGCGCCGCCTCTCGCGCGCGGAGCTCAAGCTGCTGGCGCACGAGCTGCGCGACTTCGTGCTGCAGAGTGTGAGCCGCACCGGCGGCCACCTCTCCAGCAACCTCGGCACGGTGGAACTCACCATTGCGCTGCACGCGGTCTTCGACACGCCCTACGACCGCCTGGTGTGGGACGTGGGCCATCAGACCTACCCGCACAAGATCCTCACCGGCCGGCGCGAGCGCATGGGCACGCTGCGCCAGCTCGGCGGCATCAGCGGCTTCCCGCGCCGCGACGAGAGCGAGTACGACACCTTCGGCACCGCGCACAGCTCCACGTCGATCTCCGCGGCGCTGGGCATGGCGCTGGCCTCGCAGCTCAAGGGCGAGAACCGGCACGCGGTGGCCATCATCGGCGACGGCGCCATGACCGCCGGCATGGCCTTCGAGGCGCTGAACAACGCCGGCGTGCCGCACGCCGGCGTGCCGGCCAACATGCTGGTGGTGCTCAACGACAACGACATGTCGATCAGCCCGCCGGTGGGGGCGCTCAACAAGTACCTGGCGCGGCTGATGAGCGGCAAGTTCTACGCCGCCGCGCGCGAGGGCGCCAAGAGCGTGCTCAGGAACGCGCCGCCGCTGCTGGAGCTGGCGCGCCGGCTGGAGGAGCACGCCAAGGGCATGGTGATCCCGGGCACGATCTTCGAGGAGTTCGGCTTCAACTACGTCGGACCCATCGACGGCCATGACCTCGACGCGCTGATCCCCACGCTGGAGAACCTGCGCGACAAGAAGGGCCCGCAGTTCCTGCACGTGGTGACGAAGAAGGGCTACGGCTACAAGCTGGCCGAGGCCGACCCGATCGCCTATCACGGCCCCGGCAAGTTCGACCCGGCACTGGGCCTGGTGAAGCCGGCGACGCCGCCCAAGCCAACCTTCACCCAGGTCTTCGGCCAATGGCTGTGCGACATGGCCGCGGCCGACCCGAAGCTGGTGGGCATCACGCCGGCGATGCGCGAGGGCTCGGGCATGGTGGAGTTCCACCAGCGCTTCCCGCAGCGCTACTTCGACGTGGGCATCGCCGAGCAGCACGCCGTGACCTTCGCCGCCGGCCTGGCCTGCGAGGGCCTCAAGCCCGTGGTGGCGATCTACTCCACCTTCCTGCAGCGCGCCTACGACCAGCTCATCCACGACGTGGCGCTGCAGAACCTGCCGATGGTGTTCGCGCTGGATCGCGCGGGCCTGGTGGGTGCCGACGGTGCCACGCATGCCGGCGCCTACGACATCGCCTACCTGCGCTGCGTTCCCAACGTCAGCCTGCTGGCGCCGGCCGACGAGGACGAGTGCCGGACCGCGCTGACCACCGCCCACCGCCAGCAGCATCCCGTGGCCGTGCGCTACCCGCGCGGCGCCGGCGTGGGCAAGGCGGTGCAGCCGGGCTTCGCGGAATGGACCTGGGGCAAGGGCGAGGTGCGCCGCCACGGGCAGCGCGTCGCGATCCTGGCCTTCGGCACGCTGCTGTACCCGGCGCTGGAAGCCGCCGAGAAGCTCGACGCCACCGTGGCCAACATGCGCTTCATCAAGCCGCTGGACACTGCCCTGGTGGCGGAGCTGGCGCGCACGCACGAGGCCATCGTCACCGTGGAGGAGGGCTGCCTGCCGGGCGGCGCCGGCGCGGCGGTGATGGAAGCGCTGCAGGCTGCCGGACTGGACACGCCGGTGCTCTCGCTGGGCCTGCCCGACGAGTTCATCGAGCACGGCGACCCGGCCAAGCTGCTGTCCAGGGTGGGCCTGGACGCCGCGGGCATCGAGCAGGCGGTGCTCAAGCGCTTCGGCCAGAAGCCGGTGCTGGTGCCGCCGGTGCGGCCGGCCGTCAACAGCTGAGCCTCGGCGCGCCCGGGGCGGCGGCCCCCGGCGCGTCGTTAATTCCTCGCTGCAATGCAGCAATCCGTTGGGCCCGGTCCGGCGCGGCGGGCCGTTTGATGACAAGCTTTCGCATCACGCCGCCCGGATCGCCGGCGGCAGGCCCGAGCCCGACTTCCGAGTAGTCATGACCCATCCTTCCGACGCGCTGCACATCCCCGACACCCAGAGCGAACGCGACGAGCGGCGCCTGGCGATCCAGCGCGTGGGCGTCAAGGACGTGCGCTACCCGCTGCTGCTGCGCGTGGCTGGCCAGGCCCAGCCCGTCACGGCGCAGTGGGACCTGGACGTGCGGCTGCCGGCCGACCAGAAGGGCACGCACATGTCGCGCTTCGTGGCCTGGCTCAACGAGCTCGACGCCGCGCAGCAGCCGCTGGACGCGCCGCTGCTGCAGGCGCAGCTGGTGGCGATGCTGGACAAGCTGCAGGCGGACGAGGGCCGCATCGAGGCGCGCTTCTCGTTCTTCCTGAAGAAGCGCGCGCCGGTGTCGGGCGTGCAGAGCCTGCTGGACTACCAGGGCCGCTGGATCGCCGAGGCGCGCGGCGGCCGGACGGCGGTCTGGGCCGAGGTGGGCGTGCCGGTGAAGAGCCTGTGCCCCTGCAGCAAGGAAATCTCGGACTACGGCGCGCACAACCAGCGCTCGCTGGTGACGATCCGCGCCGAGCTGCTGCAGCCCGTCGAGTGGCACGAGCTGGTGCGCTTCGCCGAGCAAAGCGCCTCCAGCGAGATCTGGCCGCTGCTCAAGCGCAGCGACGAGAAGTGGATCACCGAGCGCGCCTACGAGAACCCGCGCTTCGTCGAGGACCTGGTGCGCGAGGTGGCGCTGCGCCTGAATGCCGAGCCGCGCATCGGGCGCTACAGCGTGGATGTCGAGAACTTCGAGAGCATCCACAACCACTCGGCTTACGCGCGCATCGAGCGCGAGTAAGCCGCCTCCTCGGCCTCAGCGCGCCGTCGCGCGGCGCCGCACGCACTCCAGGTAGGCCTGCCCGTCCGGCGGCAGCCCCGTGCGCTGGGAGGCCCAGATCATCTCGCCCAGGCACTCCATCACCTCGTGCTGCGCCTCGTGCGCCGACCCCAGCTTGGCCGCCAGCAGCTCGAAGGCCTGCTTGATGCCGCGCGGCTGGTCGATGGACACCTGCTCCGAGATGGACAGGTGCATCGAGAGGTGCAGGAAGGGGTTCACGCGCCCGTCCTCCACCTTGTAGTCCGCCGCCAGCGCGGCCTCCACGTCGGAGAGCTCGCCGTGGTACTCGGGGTGCTCGGCCACCCAGGGCGCGGCCACGGCTTCCATCGGGGTGAGCACGCCGCCTTCGCGGTGCTTGCGCCAGACCTCGCAGAAGAAGCGGCGCACGTCGTGTTGGGAGGGTTGGAACATCCCGCGATTGTCGCCGCCGGCCCATGCCCCGGCACGGGGCGCCGGCATGGGGCGCGCACCCGGGCCGATCCCGCAGCCGCCCGCTGGGACGGCACAGGGCAGGGCGCCGAGGCCCGCTGGCGCGCCGCGGCTCAGCGCCAGTCGTCGTCGATGCGCCAGGCCGGCACGCGCCAGTCGAGCGCCAGCGCGATCAGCCGCAGGCTGCTGGCCACCAGCGCGCCGGCGGCCAGGGCCGCCTCGTCCGATCCGCCCAGCGCGTGCACGCCCACCACGGCCCAGCCGCCGGCGAAGGCCAGTACGGCGTAGGGACGGTGGTCGCTGAAGGCGGAAGGGATCTGGTTGCACACGATGTCGCGCAGCACGCCGCCGAAGGTGGCCGTCATCACGCCCATGACCACGGCGATGAGCGCCGGCGTCTGCGCCTGCAGCGCGATCTGCGTGCCGCTGGCGGCGAACAGGCCCAGCCCCAGCGCGTCCGGCCACAGCATGGCGCGCTCGGTGGGCCGCAGGTGCCGCGCGCGCATGAACTGCATCGCGACCAGCGTCAGCCCCAGCAGCACCCAGACCCAGCCCGCGTGCTGCACCCAGAAGAACGGGCGCCGGTCCAGCAGCACGTCGCGCAGCGTGCCGCCGCCGAAGGCCGTGAGCCCGGACACCACGCACACGCCCACCGCATCGAGCCGCTTGCGCGCGGCCTCGACCAGGCCCGAGAGCGCGAAGGCCAGCGTCGCCATGACCTCGATGGCCAATTGCGCCGTGGACAATGCGCCCCACCAGTCCGGAAGTTTTCCCATCCCCTGCCTGCCCTCCAGTGCCGCGGCGCGCATTGTCGTCGCGGCCTCGGCCTCGGCCTCGGCCTTGCCCGTGCCCCGTCCTGCCTCGCCCCGCCATGCTGCTGCCGTCCGTGATCACCGACTCCTCGTTCTACGCCGTGGCGGTGCCGGCGGTGCTGCTCATGGGGCTGGCCAAGAGCGGCTTCGGCGCCGGCTTCGGCGCGTTGGCGGTGCCGCTGATGGCGCTGGCGGTGCCGGTGCCGCAGGCCGCGGCCATCATGCTGCCGCTGCTGGCCGTGATGGACGCGCTGGGCCTGGCGGTGTTCCTCAAGGAGTTCGACCGGCGCCTGATCAAGCTGCTGCTGCCCGCCGGGCTGCTCGGCACGGTGCTGGGCACGCTGCTGTTCAACCTGCTCTCGGCCAAGGTGGTGGCGGGGATGGTGGGTGTGATCACGCTGGCGTTCCTGGCCATCCGCTGGTTCTTCCCGCCGCGCGCGGACGCGCCGCCGCCGCCGCGCTGGCTGGGCTTCGTGCTCGGCCTGACCTCGGGCTTCACCAGCTTCGTGGCCCACGCGGGCGGGCCGCCGGCGGCGTTCTACCTGCTGCCGCTGCGGCTGACGCCGATCCAGTTCACGGCCACGACGGCGGTGTTCTTCACCGTGGTGAACACCTCCAAGTGGATCCCCTACGCATGGCTGGGCCTGATCGACCTGCGCAACCTCGCCACCTCGCTGGTGCTGATGCCGCTGGCGCCCGTGGGCGTGTGGCTGGGCGTGCACGTGGTGCGGCGCATCTCGCAGCGCGTCTTCTACGGGCTGTTCTCGCTGGGGATGCTGCTCACCGGGGTGAAGCTGGTGTGGGACGCGGTGGCATGAGCGCCTGATTCACCCCGCCGCCGGCGGCTGCGAAGGTGCCGCAGCCGGCGCGGGCGGTGGCGCCGCCTCCGTGGCGGAGCCCTTGCGCGCCTCCGCCAGCGCCGCTGCCAGCGCCTCCTCGCGCTCCTCGCGCTCGCGGGCCCACAGCGCTTCCAGCTGCTCGCGCCCCTGGCGTGCCATGGCAATCATCCGCTGCTCGTCGCGGAAGTGCGGTGCCATCTGCTCCAGCAGCTCCACGCTGTGCTCGCGGAAGCGCTGCGCCTGGTGGCGCGCGTAGTCCCGGTCGTAGCCCATGAGCTCCAGCACGCTGCGGGCGCTGGCCAGCGCGGCGTCGAAGGTCTCGCGCTCGATCAGCGTCACGCCGCGCGCGCGCAGGCCGTAGTAGTGCGTCACGTTGCGTGCCCGCGCGACGACCTGCAGCTGCGGGAAGTGCTGCTTCACCACGTCCACCACCGCCAGGCTTTGCGCCACGTCGTCGATGGCCAGCACGATCACGCGCGCCTGCTCCGCGCCGGCGGTGCGCAGCAGGTCCAGCCGCGTGGCGTCGCCGAAGAACACGCGCCAGCCAAAGCGGCGCACCGTTTCCACCTGGTCGGCGTCGTGCTCCAGCACCGTGGCGGCCAGGCCCTGCGCCGCCAGCAGCCGGCCCACCACCTGCCCGTAGCGGCCGAAGCCCGCGATGATCACCGGTGCCTGCTGCGGCTCCTCCATCACCGGCAGCTCGCCGCGCTCGCGCTGGCGCGCCAGGCGCGGGCACAGCCAGCGGTCGCTGGCCTTGAGCAGCAGCGGCGTGAGCGCCATCGACAGCGCCACCGCCGCCACCAGCAGCGAGGCGGTGCCCGCATCCATCACCCCGCGCTGCGCCGCGGCCTGGAACACCACGAAGCCGAACTCCCCGCCCTGCGCCAGCAGCAGCACGAACACCGGGCGCTCGGCCGGCGGCAGCTTCATCGGCACCGTCATGGCGGTGAGCAGCAGCGCCTTGAGCGACACGAACACCACCACCACCACGGCCAGCGCCAGCGGGCGCTGCATCACCACGGCGAAGTCCACGCCCATGCCCACGGCCATGAAGAACAGGCCCAGCAGCAGGCCCTTGAAGGGCTCCAGGTCGGTCTCGATCTGGCGCCGGTACTCGCTGTCGGCCAGCAGCACGCCAGCGAGGAAGGCGCCCAGCGCCATCGACAGCCCGGCGACCTGCATCAGCGCCGCGGTGGCCACCACCAGCAGCAGCGACGCGGCGGTGAAAACCTCCGGCGTGCGGCTGCGCGCGCTCCAGCGCAGCGCCGGGCGCAGCAGCAGCCGGCCGCCCAGCACCACGCCGCCGATCACCAGCGCCGCGCGCAGCGCCGCCGGCCAGCCGGCCCAGCCGTCGGCGTGCACGGCCTCGCGCGGCACGCCGGCCAGCAGCGGGATCAGCGCCAGGATCGGGATGGCGGCGATGTCCTGCAGCAGCGCCACGCCCAGCACGCCGCCGCCCGCGGCGGTGCCCTTGAGGTTGCGCTCGGCCAGCTCGGTCAGCCCGATGGCGGTGGAGGACAGCGCCAGCCCCAGCGCCGCGATCAGCGCCATGCGCCCGGGCGCCCCGTCCAGCAGCATCGCGGCGCCGGCCACCAGCGCTGCGGAGCCCAGCAGCTGCACGCTGCCCCAGCCGAAGATGGGCCGGCGCAGCGCCCACAGCCGCTTGGGCTCCAGCTCCAGCCCGACCAGGAACAGCATCAGCACCACGCCGAACTCGGAGAAGTGCAGCATCGCCTCCGCGTCGCCGGCGAGGTCCAGCCCCCAGGGGCCGATGGCGATGCCCGCGCCGAGGTAGCCCAGGATCGAGCCCAACCCCAGGCGCCGCGCCAGCGGCACCGCGATCACGGCCGCACCCAGGTACACCAGGCTCGACACCAGCCAGCCGCTGGAAGACGCCTCCATCACCGGCTCCCCGGGGTCGAGCTGCGGAAGGCGGACGGCGGCAACGGCAACTGCAAGGGCATCGTCGGAAAGGCATGTAGGACCGGGGAAACGCGACGATAGCCCATGCCACTGCGGTAACCGGTCGTGACTGTCTCTTGCGCAACCCGGCAGTACGCTGGGGGCCGTGTGTGCACTGGAGACCGGCGATGAAAGTGCTTCTCGTGGACGACCATCCCCTGATCTTGTCGGCGCTGCAGGGCGTCATAAGCGGACTGGGCAGCGACGTGAGCGTGAGCACCGCCGCCAGCGCGCGCGAGCTGCGCCGCAAGCTGGCCGAGGACGCGGACCACGACCTGTTGCTGCTGGACCTGCAGCTTGGCGACGCCGACGGCTTCGAGGTGCTCTCGGAGATGCGGCGCGAGCACCCGGCGCTGCCGGTGGTGGTGGTGTCGGGCAGCGACCGCGCCGCCGACGTGCTGCGCGCCATCGACCTGGGCGCTATGGGCTTCGTGCCCAAGCGGGCCTCCAACGAGCTGCTGTTCGAGGCGCTGCGGCTGGTGATGTCGGGCGGCATCTTCGTGCCGCCGGTGCCGATGGGCCTGGGCAGCAGCCTGCCCAGCCACGACTCGGTGCAGGAGCCCCCGCCGCCGCTGCTGCAGCCGCGCCCGCTGCAAGTGCAGATGCAGGCCGGGACGGCCGGCGCGGCGGTCAGCGTCGCGGGCCTGACGCCGCGCCAGAACGAGGTGCTGGGCAAGCTGCTGCAGGGCCTGCCCAACAAGCTCATCGCGCGCGAGCTCAACCTGTCGGTGGAGACCGTCAAGGACCACGTGGCGGCCGTGCTGCGCGTGCTCAACGTCAGCACCCGCACCCAGGCCGTGCTCGCGGTGAGCCGCCTGTCTCAGCAGCAGGGCGGCGGCAGCTCCACGCCGCCCGCGCAGCGCTACTGAGGCCATGAGCACCGTGCTGCCGACGGCCGTGGCGGAGTTGCCGGCCGCCGCGGCGGCCACGGCGCCTTCGCCGCAGGCCCTGCAACTGGAGCACGCGCGCGCGCTGTACGCGCAGACGCCCGCCACGCTGGCGGGCAACCTGGTGGGCGTGCTGCTGGTGGTGTTCTTCTTCGGCGGCGTGGCCGACCCGCTGCGGCTCTTCGGCTGGGTCGGCGTGATGGCGCTGCTGTGGTGCGTGCGCCTGGGGCACTTCCTGCGCTTCCGGCGCCATCCCGATGCCGACGACGCCACGCTGCTGGCCTGGCGCAGCAGCTGGCGCACGCTGGCGTTGCTGCTGGGTGCCTGCTGGGGCGTGGCGGCGTGGCTGTTCTGGGGGCTGGGCACGCCCTCGCACCAGGTGGCGCTGCTGCTGATCATCTACAGCTACTGCGTGGGCTCGGTGCAGCTGCTGGCCGGGCAGCCGCGGGTGTTCGCCGCCTTCCTGTGCCTGGTGCTGCTGCCCACCGTGGCGCGCGTGGCCAGCGACTTCGGCCACCCCTTCCACCTGGAGCTGGCGCTGATCATCTGCGTGCTCTTCGGCGCCGTGTGGCTCATGGGCCACACCTACCGCAGCGCGCTGGCGCAGGCCATCGACCTCAAGCTGCGCACCGACCAGCTTGCCGCGCAGCTGCGCGTGGAGAAGGCTGCCGCCGAGGAAGCGCGCCGCGCCGCCGAGGCCGCCAGCCGCGCCAAGACCCAGTTCTTCGCCGCCGCCAGCCACGACCTGCGCCAGCCCCTGCACGCGATGGGGCTGTTCGCCGAGACGCTGCGCCACCGCTGCAGCGACCCCGACGTGGCCTCGCTGGTCAACAGCATCAACGAAAGCGTGGACGCGCTGGAGGGCCTGTTCGGCGAGCTGCTGGACATCACCCGCATCGACACCGGCGGCGTGGAGCTCAAGCCCGAGGCGGTGCGGCTGCGCGACGTGTTCGCGCGGCTGCGGCTGCATTTCGAGCCGGCCGCCTTCGAGAAGGGCCTGGCGCTGGGCTTCCGCGGCGAGGCGCACGTGGTGCAGGCCGACCCGGTGGTGGTGGAGCGCATCCTGCGCAACCTGGTGAGCAACGCCATCCGCTACACCGAGGACGGCGGCGTGCTCGTGAGCTGCCGCCAGCGCGGCGACCGGCTGCTGCTGCAGGTGTGGGACAGCGGCATCGGCATCGCCGAAGCCAGCCTGCCGCGCATCTTCGACGAGTTCTACCAGGTCAACAGCCACCGCCCGCTGGAGCCGCACCAGCGCAAGGGCCTGGGGCTCGGCCTGGCCATCGTCAAGCGGCTGGCCGACCTCATGGACGCGCCGCTGACGGTGCGCTCGCGCGTGGGCCACGGCACCGTCTTCAGCCTGGAAGTCCCGCCGGGCCGGATCGAGGCGCCGCCGGCCGAACCCCTGTCCGCGAGCCCCAAGATGCCGCTGGGCCTGAGCCTGCAGGGGCGGCTGATCGTGGTGGTGGAGGACGAGCCGCCCGTGCGCGAGGGCCTGACCGTGCTGCTCAAGGCCTGGGGCGCGGACGTGCTGGACTTCGACACGGTGGGCGCCGTGGAGGGCTGGCTGCGCGGCGCCGGGCTGCCGCGGCCGGACCTGCTGATCGTGGACTACCGGCTGCCCGAGGCGCGCACCGGGCTGGAGGCGCTGGCCCTCATCCGCGCGCGCTGGCCGGACCAGCGGCTGCCGGCCATCCTCATCACCGGCAGCAGCCTCAGCGGCCACGAGAACGAGGCCGAGGCGCACGACTTCCACCTGCTGATCAAGCCCGTGCTGCCCAACAAGCTGCGCGCCATGATCGGCTTCAAGCTCAACGAGCGCGCCGGGCGCAAGTAGCCAGGGCAGCAGAAAGCAAAAGGGCCGCCCATGAACGACAGGGCGGCCCCGGGGGCCAAGTGGCCGCCGGCCCGGGAGGGCCCGGCGGCGAGCGCATCACATCACGACTTGCACAGGCCCAGGATGCGCTCCTGCTGCGGGCACTGCGGGGCGTTGGGCTTGGTGTTGGGATTGACCACCGGCTGGATCACGCGCCCGGCGCGGGCGTGCTCGCTCACGCAGCTGTTGAACTCGCGCACCATGGGCGCGTAGTAGCTCCAGCCCTTGCCCAGCGGCGGCAGCGCGAGGTTCACTTCCTTCCACTTCGGGTGGCCTTCGGCCTGCAGCGTGGGGAAGTTCTGGCACAGCGCGCGCGCGAAGCGGCTGAGGTGGGCGGTAGTGTCGGACTGCCCGTAGTTGAAGGTGACGAGGAAGGCCTTCACGGCCACGCCGGGAATGTCCTCAGGGAGCAGGTTGGGGTAGTTGCTGGCCTTCACCACCGAGGGGAAGTAGGTCTGCAGCGCGGCCTTGCTCGCGGGGTTGGCGGCGTCGAACTTCAGCAGCCGGATGAGCTGTCGCGCCTCGGGCTTCATGTCCACCAGCAGCTTGGCCGGCTGCCCGGCCACGGCCACCACCACGTCGATGCTCTTGTCCACCGTGAGCTTGACCAGCGCGTCCTCGTTGCTGAGGTAGCTGGCCTGGCCGTCGGGCAGCGGCTTGCCAAACATCTGCTTGTACAGCGTGGTGGCCGACAGCGCGGTGCCGCTGAGCAGCGGGCCGACGTTGATCCGGGCGTCCTTGATCTCGTGCACGTTCTGCAGCGGCGAGTCGGCGCGGGTGATGAAGTAGATCTCCTCGTTGTAGAGCGGCATGACCACGCGCAGCGGCTTGATGGTCTCGGCCGCTTGCGGGTTGCCGGCCGCGGCACGGTCGAGGAAGGCTTGGTAGACGTCGGACTGCACCAGCGCGAGCTTCACGCCGGGCTCGCTGCGCAGCCGCTGCACGTTCTCCGCCGAGCCGGCGGAGGGCAGCGCCTCCAGCGCGATGTCGGCCTGCGGCGCCACGAAGCGCGCCAGGTCGCGGCCGATCTGGATGTAGGTGCCGCGCTCCGAGGCGGTGACGATCTTGTAGTCGACGGAGGCGGCTTGCGCGGCCAGCGCGAGCGCGGTGCCCAGTACCGCGGCGACGCTGTGGCGGATGGTGGATCTCATGGTCTCTCTCCCTCCCGTGGTGATCAGGGTTCGCACAGGCCCAGCGCCGCCACTGTGGCGTTGCAGGGCATGGCGGCCGGAGCGCCGCGCGCTGCTGCGCCCGGAGCGGCCACCGCTTGTGGGGCCGCGGCCCTGGCCGGTGTGGCCTGGGCCACGGTCGCGGCCGGCACCGTGGCTGCGGCCACCGGCTGCGCCGGCAGGGTAGGCGCCAGCGGGGCCAGCGCCTGCTGCGCCTGGCCCGGGCTGCTCTGCGCGGGCTGGAGGCCGTCGGCGCCCGGCGGCGTGGCCGCGGCGGTGTGCAGGGCGGCCGGCGGCTGAGCCGGGACGGTGCCCAGGGCGGTGGCCATCGCGGGCGCAGGAGCCTGGTAGCCGGCCAGCGGCGTGGGCGAGGTGAGGCTGCTGCGGCCCAGCAGGTAGCTGCCCGAGCCCACGATGGCCGTGAGCGCCAGCATGGCGCCGGCGACGGTGGCGTTGCTCCAGTTCACGCGGCTCGCACTCGGCTGGGCGCGCTCCTGGGCCTGCGGCTGCGGGCCGGGCAGGCTGAAGTGGAACTCGGCGTGGGGCTGCTGCCGCGCCGCGTGCCCGGCCGGATTGGCGCCGGAGGGGGCTGCCGTGTCGGCATCGCCGGCGTCGGGCGCGGTGTAGCGCGGCGCGATGGCGAGGCTGTTGTCGTCGTTGAAATGCAGCATGAAGCCCTTGGGCTCGGGCGGGTCGCCGGCCGTGGTTTCCGGCGCGGCGGCGGCCGAGGCCCGGGCCGCCGCGGCGGCGGGCGACTGCAGCGGGGCGCCGCAGACGCTGCAGAAATGGGCTCGCGCCGGGTTGCTGTGGTGGCAGGCGGCGCATTCGGCCACCCAGGAGGCGGAAGGTGTGGTGGGCATGCTTGCAATCCCGCCCGGCCGGGAGAGGCCCCGCGGTCCGGGCTGCGCGCGCCGCAGGGCGGCGTCCCCCGCCATGTCGCAGACACATGGCCCGCCGAGGGTATGCGCTCGCACCGAAGGCTCGGCGCCGCCTCCCCCCGCTTGCAGGGGATGCGGATTCGCCCCTCAGGGGGAGGACAGAAGTCAGCTTGCGCCGCTAAGGCCGCTCGCGGCACGCCGCGTGCCGGGCGCTGCCCAGGATCGTCCCGGGGCGGCCTGCCTACTCGGCAGCAGCGGCTTCGGCGCTGTCCGACACCGGTGCGGCCAGGCGCACGTAGATGGGCGCGAAGGCCTCGGCCTGCGTGATCTCCAGCAGCCGCTCGCGTGCGAGTTCCAGCATGGCGACGAAGGTCACGACCAGCACCGGCAGTCCGCGCCGGACGTCGAACAGCCGCTCGAACTCCACGTAGGGCCGCTCGCGCAGGCGGCGCAGCACGATGCCCATGTGCTCGCGCACCGAGAGCTGCTCGCGCGTGATGGTGTGGTGCTGGTTGAGCTTGGCGCGGCGCACGATGGCCAGCCAGGCGTCGCGCAGGTCTTCCGGGCGCACCTGCGGCAGCGGCGGCTCCAGCGCCAGCTCGATGGCCGCCTGCGCGGGCATGAAGTCGCGCCCCAGCGTAGGCAGCGCGTCGATGCGCGCCGCCGCCGCCTTCATCTGCTCGTACTCCAGCAGCCGGCGCACGAGTTCGGCGCGCGGGTCCTCGGGCTCGGCGCCGTCCTCGGTCTTGGGCGGCGGCAGCAGCAGCCGGCTCTTGATCTCGATGAGCATGGCCGCCATGAGCAGGTACTCGCTGGCCAGCTCCAGGTTGCGCTTGCGGATCTCCTCCACGTAGCCCAGGTACTGGCGCGTGACGTCGGCCAGCGGGATGTCGAGGATGTTGAAGTTCTGGCGCCGGATCAGGTAGAGCAGCAGGTCCAGCGGGCCCTCGAAGGCGTCGAGGAAGACCTCCAGCGCGTCGGGCGGGATGTAGAGGTCCTGCGGCAGCCGGAACAGCGGCTCGCCGTACAGCCGCGCCACGGCCACCGCCTCGGCGCTGCGCGCGGCCTCCGCCGCGGACGGCGAGGGCGCCTCGGTGTCCATCGCCCCGGCCGCCGCCGCTGCGGGCGCAGGCAGGGCCGCGCCCGCGGCGGGCACGGGCGGCGTGTTCGAGGTTCCGGACCCGGCCGCCTCGGCGGCAGCGGGGTCGTCGGGTGTCAGGAGAGAAGAGGCGGATACGGCCATGGATGCTGCCGGAGCGGCCGTCGCGGGCGGCGGGCGCCCGCGCGCCGGATCATTCGCTCTTGGTCTGGTAGACGTAGGGTTGCTGCGGCACGCGCGCTTCGCGCCACTGGGCGGAGGCCTCGCGGTCCTGCGGGCGGTCCCACAGCAGGGCACGGCCGGCGCGCTGCTGCGCTTCCATCTGCGGGTTCTTGGCCTTGAGCTCGTCAAGGAACTGGCCGAACTCCGACTTGTAGGGCTTCCAGAAGAGAGGCATGGCGTGCGGCGGGACAATGTTGGAAAACCCGGATTTTAACTTTTGGGGAGTCCCGACTTGCGGTGGATGAACATGGCAATGCTGGCACTGCTCGGAGGTCTGCTGGCCGGCTGCGACTCGCAGCGCATCGCCAAGCTCGAAGAGGGCGTGGCCACCGAGGCCGACGTGCGGCGTGAATTCGGCGAGCCCGAGCGCGTGCGCGAGGAGGGCGACGGCTCGCGCACGCTGGAGTACCCGCGCCAGCCCGCCGGGCGGCAGAACTACCTCATCACCATTGGCCCCGACGGGCGCATGAGCGCGCTGCGCCAGGTGCTGTCGGCGCGCTACTTCGCGATGGTGTCGCCCGGCATGACGCGGCAGCAGGTGCGCGACCTCCTGGGCCGTCCCGCCAAGCGCACGCCCTACCGCCTGAGCCAGACCGAGGTCTGGGACTGGCAGTACCTCGACGGCCAGCAGGAAAAGCTCTTCAGCGTCACCTTCGACGCCGACGGCCTGGTGAAGGGCACGGGCAGCATGGACCAGCTGCCCGGCGACCGCTGACGCCGGCCGGCCGCTTGCCGCCTTCTCCTCTACCCCTCCCGGCCGCCGCCGCGCGGCGACCCGAGCACTGTCCATGAGCACCGAAACCGAACTGAAATTCCAGATTCCGCCCGCCGCCCGCGCTGCCGTGCACGCCGAGGTCCAGGCCGCCGGCGGCCGGCCGCTGCGGCTGCAGGCACGCTACTTCGACACCGCCGCCCGCGCGCTGGCCTCGGCCGGCATGGCGCTGCGGCTGCGCCGCGAGGGCACCGTCTGGGTGCAGACGCTCAAGGGCCGCGGCGACGGCGTGATGCAGCGCCTGGAGCACGAGGTGGTGCTGGACGCGAACGAGCCGCGGCTGGACCCGTCGCGCCACGACGGCACGCCCGCCGGCGCCGCGTTGCGCCGCGCGCTGGGCACGGGCGAACTTGCGCTCACCTTCGAGACCGACGTGCGCCGCACCGTGCTGGCGCTGGACCAGGCGGACGCCGTGATCGAGCTGGCGCTGGACGAGGGCGTGCTGCGCGCCGGCGCCGTCGAGGCGCCGATGTACGAGCTGGAGTACGAGCTGCTGCAGGGCCCGGTGGCCGCGCTGCTGGCGCTGGCCGGCGAGGGCGTGCTGCGCCACGGGCTGTGGCTGGACGTGCGCAGCAAGGCCGAGCGCGGCGAGCGCCTGGCGCGGGGCATCACGACCGTGCCGCCGGTGCGGCTGGCGGGCGGCACGCTGGCGTCGGCGCTGGAGCAGATGCTGGTCAACGCCTGCGAGCTGGCCGAAGGCCTGGGCGGCGAGGACCACCTGCAGGCGCTGCGCGAGGCGGTGGAGGAGGGCCTGCGCGCCGCCGCGCTGCTGCCGGTAGCCACAGCGCTGCAGGGACTGCGGGCGCAGCTCGACGCCATCGCGGCGCATCCGCCGGGCGAGCGCCTGGCCGCCGCCGGGGAACTGCTGCGCGCGCCGGGCTTCAACCGGCTGGCGCTGGAGCTGGTGGGAGTGGTGGAGGGCTAGGGCCTGTCCTGGCGCGGGCGCGGCATCACGCCGTCGGCGGCGTGCCCGGCTCTTCCGCAGCGGCCTGCACCATCCAATCCCTGAATGCTGAAACGGCGGCATCGCTCCCGCGTTCGGTGGCGAGCACCATCACATAGTCCGGCGCGCGCCAGGTCGGTGCCGGCAGCGGGCACACCAGACGCCCGGCGGCCAGATCGCGCCGGATCAGCGGCAGCGAGGCCAGTGTCACGCCCAGGCCTTCCACCGCCGCGGCCTGCTGCAGGAAGACGTGCTCGAACTCCATCTGCCGCACCGGCCGCAGGCCGGAAGCGCCCGCCTCGTGCAGCCAGCGGGCCCAGGCGCCCTTGGTGCTGGCGGAGTGCAGCAGCGTGTGGTGGCGAAGGTCGCCCACGCTGCGGATCGGGTGCTGTTGCAGCAGGGCGGGGCTGCATGCCGGCAGGCGCACGTCCGCCATGAGCATGCGCGACTCCAGGCCGACGATCTGTTCATGCCCGGATCGCACGCCGATGTCGAAGGTGCCGCCCACGTAGCGCAACCTGCGCGACGTGGTCGACACCTGCACGTCGACCTCGGGGAATTGCGCGCAGAAGCCAGGCAGCCGTGGCAGCAACCAGCTCACCGCGAAGCTGACCAGGGCGTTCACCCGCACGGTCCCCGATGGCCGCCGGGCTGGGCCTGTGTCGCGCAGCCGGGCGGTGCCCGTTGCCAGCCGGTCGAAGGCGTCGCTGACGTCGCCCAGCAGGGCCGCGCCCTCATCGGTGAGCCGCACCCCGCGCGCGCGGCGTTCGAACAGCGGCTTGCCGAACCAGTCCTCCAGCAGGCGGATCTGCTTGCCGACCGCCCAATGGGTGACGTTGAGCTTGGCTGCCGCGGCCGTGAAGCTGCCGTGCAGGGCGACCGCCTCGAAGCTGCGCAGCGCATTGAGCGGCGGCAGTCGGGAGCGCTCCACGCCGGTTTCGGCCTTTTCAGCGCTGATGGGACTTTTTCTCCCCATGGACGCGATATTAGGTCTGTGGTAGCGCCGATGGCCAAAGCCTAGGATCAGGCGCATGACGACGCCCTCCCTCGCGCCCGATTCGACCGGGCGCCAGCAAGCTGCGCCCAAAGCGAACCGGGTGCTGTGGCTGTCGTGCGTGGCCCATGCGCTGCACGACGGCTACACCGACCTCATCTACGTCCTGCTGCCGGTGTGGCAGGCGGAATTCGGCCTGGGCTACGGCGCGCTGGCCGTGCTGCGCGCGGTCTACGGCGGCACCATGGCCTGCCTGCAGCTCTCGGCCGGCCGGCTGTCGCAGCGCATCGGACGCCGAGCCACGCTGGCGCTGGGCACGCTGCTGGCGGCACTGGGCTACGCGGCGGCCGGCGTGTCGGGAAGCCTGTTGGGCCTGGGCGTGGCGCTGGCGGTGTCGGGCTGCGGATCGAGCGTCCAGCACCCGCTGGCCTCTGCCGCCGTGTCGCACGCCTACGGCCAGCGCGCTCGGGGGCCGCTGGGCATCTACAACTTCGCCGGCGACCTGGGCAAGGCCGCGCTGCCGGCGGCCATGTCGCTTCTGGTGGCCGGGATGCCCTGGCGCCATGCGCTGTGGGTGATGGCCGCGCTGGGCGTTCTGGCCGCGGCAGGTCTTGCACTTTTCCTCCCGTCTCTGCCGCGCGCCGCACCAGCGGCGCAGCGCCAGGCGGGTGGCGGCCCGGACGCCTCGGGCAGCGGCTTCCAGCTGCTGCTGGCGATCGGCGTGCTCGACACCGCCGTGCGCATGGGCATGCTGACTTTCCTGCCCTTTCTGCTGCAGGCCAAGGGCATCTCGCCCTCCATGCTGGGCACCGCGCTGGCGTTGGTGTTCATCGGCGGAGCGGCCGGCAAGTTCGTCTGCGGGTGGCTGGGCGAGCGCCTCGGCGTGACGGGCACGGTACTGGTGACCGAAGGCGGCACGGCGGCATGCATCGTGGCCGTGCTGCTGTGCCCGCTGGGGCCCGCGCTCGTGCTGCTTCCGCTCCTGGGACTGATGCTCAACGGAACGTCGTCGGTGCTCTACGGCACCGTGCCGGACCTCGCGCCGCCCAGCGGCATCGAGCGCGCCTTCGCGGTGTTCTACACGGGCACCATCGCTTCGGGCGCGCTGTCGCCGATCGTCTACGGCTTCCTGGGCGACCACATCGGCATACAGGCCGCCACCGTGGCGACGGCACTGACCGCGCTGGCGATCGTGCCGCTGGCGTTGGCGCTTCACCCGCGCCTGGCGCCGTCGGCGGCACAACCCGGTTGAGGACCGGCCCCAGGGCCGCCTACGCCTCGGCCATCGCGGTGCGCCCGGGCGCGGGGCGGCCTTCCACGGTCCGCCGCGCCAGCCCCAGCGCCTCGCCCAGCGTCGCCACGATGCACTCCGCCCCCAGGATCTCCTCCAGCCCCGCGCGCTTGAGCAGCGACAGCGGCTGCTCGTTGGGGTCGGCCAGCACCAGCGCGATGCCGCGGCGGCGCAGCGTGCGCGCGAGCTGCTTGAGCGTGTCCACGCCGGTGCTGTCCAGCGACACCAGGCGGTGCATCTCCAGCACCAGCACCCGCGTGCCCGGCGCCATCTGCTCGGGCAGCGACTCCAGCTTGCCCACGGCGCCGAAGAACAGCGCGCCGTAGGCCTGCATCACCTGCACGCCCGGCAGCGGCTCCGGCAGCGGCATCGGCTCGATGCGGAACAGGTTGCCCATGCGCAGGATGAAGAAGCCGCAGGCCATCAGCAGCCCGGCCTCCACCGCCACCGTCAGGTCGAACACCACCGTGAGCACGAAGCTGCCCAGCACCACCGCGCGATAGGGCAGCTTGAACTGGCGCAGCCGCGCGAACTCGTGCCACTCGCCCATGTTCCAGGCCACGAATAGCAGGATCCCCGCCAGCGCCGCCAGCGGCACGTGCACCGCCAGCGGGGCGGCCACCAGCACGACGGCCAGCAGCGTCAGCGCGTGCACCATGCCCGCCACCGGCGTGCGCGCGCCCGAGCGCACGTTGGTCGAGGTGCGGGCGATGGTGCCGGTGGCGGGCATGCCGCCGAACAGCGGCGCGACGAAGTTCGCCACGCCCTGCGCCATCAACTCCTGGTTCGGGTCGTGGCGCGGCAGGTCGCTCATGTTGTCGGCCACGCGCGCGCACAGCAGCGACTCGATGGCGCCCAGCAGCGCGATGGTCAGCGTGGGCATGAGCAGCTGCTTCACGCCGGCCCAGTCGAAGCTCGGCAGATCGAAGCCCGGCAGCGACTGCGGAATGCCGCCGAAGCGCGAGCCGATGGTCTCCACCTCCAGCCCCAGCACGCGCGCCGTGAGCGTCGCCAGCGCCAGCGCGATGACGGTGCCCGGCACCTGCGCGGCATGGCGCTTGACCTTCTCCAGCAGGCCGTGCGGCGGGCTGGGCATGCGGTAGGACTTGGGCCACACCACCACCAGCGCCAGGCTGCCCAGCCCCAGGGCCAGCGCCGCGAGGTTGACGGTGTGCAGGTGCGACCACAGCGCCGCGATCTGCGCGAAGAAGTCGGCCGGCATCTTCTCGATGCGCAGCCCCAGCAGATCCTTCAGCTGCGACAGCCCGATGAGCACGGCGATGCCGTTGGTGAAGCCGATCACCACCCCCACCGGGATGTAGCGCACCAGCGCCCCCAGCCGCAGCAGCCCCAGCACGAACAGCAGCACGCCGGCGAGCATGGTGGCGATGAGCAGGTTCGCCAGGCCGTACTGCGCCTGGATGCCGTAGACGATGACGATGAAGGCGCCGGCCGGGCCGCCGATCTGGACGTTGGAGCCGCCCAGCGCCGAGATCAGGAAGCCGGCGATGACGGCGGTGAAGATGCCCTGTTCGGGCTTGAGCCCGCTGGCGATGGCAAAGGCCATGGCCAGGGGCAGGGCGACGATGCCGACCGTCAGGCCGGCGCCCAGGTCGGCGATGAGCTGGCCGCGGGAATAGCCGCGCAGCGCCTGGATGAGGCGCGGCTGGAAACGGTGCAGAGCGAGCATGGAACCTCCGGAATGCAGGGATGGCGAACGCGCGTCATGCGTCGCGCCGCCGGAGGTCCGCAGTGGTGCCGCAGGGCGATGAAGCGGCGCCGGCGCGAGGGGCCAGCCACCAGGCTGAGCCGCTGCGACGCCGGCCACCGCGCCATGTCAGCGCACCCGCATGCCGGGCTGGGCGCCCGGCCAGGGCTCCAGGACGTGGATGCCGGGCTGCGCCTTCTCGTCGGCGTGGCTGGCCGCCAGCACCATGCCTTCGCTCACGCCGAACTTCATCTTGCGCGGCGCCAGGTTCGCCACCATCACGGTGAGCTTGCCCACGAGCTGCTCGGGCGTGTAGGCGGACTGGATGCCGCTGAAGACGTTGCGCGTGCGGCCCTCGCCCACGTCCAGCGTGAGCTGCAGCAGCTTGTTGCTGCCCTCGACCTTGCGCGCCTCCACGATGCGGGCGATGCGCAGGTCGATCTTGGCGAAGTCCTCGATGCCGATGGTGGGCGCGATGTCCTCGCCGCCGGGCAGCGCGGGCGCCTCGGCCGCGGCGGCCGGGGCCGCGGCAGCCGCCGCCGCAGCCGGCTCGAACAGCGCGTCCAGCAGCTTCGGGTCCACGCGCTGCATCAGGTGCTGGTAGGCGCCGATGCGGTGCGCGCCCAGGGCGCGTGCGGCGTCGGCAAAGTTCAGCGGTTCCACCTGCAGGAACTTCTCCACCTGCGCCGCCACGGAGGGCAGCACGGGCTTGAGGTAGATGGTGAGCAGGCGGAACGCCTCGATGCAGGTGCTGCACACGTCGTGCAGCGCCGCCGACAGCTCCGGCTTCTTGGCCAGGTCCCAGGGCTTGTGCTGGTCCACGTAGGCGTTGACGCGGTCGGCCAGCGCCATGACCTCGCGCACCGCCTTGCCGAACTCGCGCTCCTCATAGAGGCGCTCGATGTCCTCGCGCCCGGCGCGCAGGCCGTCCAGCAGCGCGCGGCCTTCCACGCCCAGGTCGGCGCTGAGGTGGCCCTCGAAGCGCTTGGCGATGAAGCCCGCGGCGCGGCTGGCGATGTTGACGTACTTGCCCACCAGGTCCGAGTTCACCCGCGCGACGAAGTCCTCAGGGTTGAAGTCCACGTCCTCGACCTTGGCGTTGAGCTTGGCGGCGATGTAGTAGCGCAGCCACTCGGCGTTCATGCCGATCTCCAGGTACTTCAGCGGGCTGATGCCGGTGCCGCGCGACTTGCTCATCTTCTCGCCGCTGACGGTGATAAAGCCGTGCACGAACACGTTGGTCGGCTCCTTGCGGCCGCTGAAATGCAGCATCGCGGGCCAGAACAGCGTGTGGAAGTACGTGATGTCCTTGCCGATGAAGTGGTACTGCTCCACCGCCGGGTCGGCCACGAACTGCTCGAAGCTGCGGCTGTCGCCGTCGCGGCGCTGGGGGCCGCCCTGGTCGAACCAGGCCTTGAGCGAGGCCAGGTAGCCCACGGGCGCGTCCAGCCAGACGTAGAAGTACTTGCCCGGGGCGTCGGGGATCTCGATGCCGAAGTAGGGCGCGTCGCGGGAGATGTCCCAGTCCGACAGGCCCACGTGGCCCTCGTCGTCGGCGGCGAACCACTCCTTGATCTTGTTGAGCACCTCGGGCTGCAGCCGCCCGGGCTCCTGCGTCCAGCGCTGCAGGAACTCCAGGCAGCGCGGCGAGGAGAGCTGGAAGAAGTGGTGCTCGGAGCTCTTCATCACCGGCGTGGCGCCGGTGAGCGTGGAGTACGGGTTCTTCAGCTCGGTGGGCGCGTACACCGCGCCGCAGACCTCGCAGGAGTCGCCGTACTGGTCCTTGGCGGCGCACTTGGGGCACTCGCCCTTGATGTAGCGGTCGGGCAGGAACATCGACTTCACGGGGTCGAAGAACTGCTCGATGTTGCGCACGGCGATCAGGCCCTCGCGGCGCAGCGCGCGGTAGATGTCCTGCGCGAGCTGGTGGTTCTCCGGGGCGTCGGTGGAGTGCCAGTGGTCGAAGGCGATGTGGAAGCCGTCCAGGTACTGCTTGCGCCCGGCGGCGATCTCGGCCACGAACTGTTGTGGGGTTTTCCCGACCTTCTCGGCGGCGATCATGATCGGCGCACCGTGCGCGTCGTCGGCGCCCACGAAGTGCACCGTGTTGCCGCGCATGCGCTGGAAGCGCACCCAGATGTCGGCCTGGATGTACTCCATGATGTGGCCGATGTGGAAGGCGCCGTTGGCGTAGGGCAGGGCGGTGGTGACGAAAAGCTGGCGTGTCATCAAGGGTCTCTTGGGCGCGCGGGGCAAACCCAGATTCTAGGCCGCACGTCAAGGTCAGCCCCCCTGGGCTAGACTGCTTCCCCTCTCAGAATCCCCCTGTTGTCACCCCCTTATGGCCGCCACTGAAGCCGCGCTGCTGGACGCGCTCAAGACCGTCGTCGATCCCAACACCGGGCGCGATTTCGTCTCCACCCGCCAGCTCAGGAACCTGCGCATCGATGGCGACGACGTCAGCTTCGACGTGGTGCTGGGCTACCCCGCCAAGAGCCAGATGCCGGTGCTGCGCCGCGCGCTCATCGCCGCCGCGCGCACGGTGGCCGGCGTGGCCAACGTCAGCGCCAACCTGAGCGTGGAGATCACGGCGCACGCGGTGCAGCGCGGCGTGCAGCTGCTGCCCAAGGTGAAGAACATCGTCGCCGTGGCCTCGGGCAAAGGCGGCGTGGGCAAGAGCACCACCACCGTGA
This sequence comes from Azohydromonas australica DSM 1124, assembly GCF_000430725.1. Taxonomy (GTDB): domain Bacteria; phylum Pseudomonadota; class Gammaproteobacteria; order Burkholderiales; family Burkholderiaceae_C; genus Azohydromonas; species Azohydromonas australica. Next base: position 417,219 of record NZ_KE387203.1, on the reverse strand, counting down.
ACCTGGCGCTGGCGCTGGCCGCCGAGGGCGCGCGCGTGGGCATCCTGGACGCCGACATCTACGGCCCCAGCCAGCCCATGATGATGGGCATCGAGGGCCGCCCCGAGAGCGCCGACGGCCAGACCATGGAGCCGCTGGAGAACTACGGCGTGCAGGTCATGTCCATCGGCTTCCTGATCGAGGCCGACAACCCCATGATCTGGCGCGGCCCCATGGCCACCCAGGCGCTGGAGCAGCTGCTGCGCCAGACCAACTGGTCCGACCTGGACTACCTCATCGTCGACATGCCCCCGGGCACCGGCGACATCCAGCTCACGCTCTCCCAGAAGGTGCCGCTCACCGGCGCCGTGATCGTGACCACGCCGCAGGACATTGCGCTGCTGGACGCGCGCAAGGGCCTGAAGATGTTCGAGAAGGTGGGCGTGCCCATCCTGGGCGTGGTGGAGAACATGGCCGTGCACGTGTGCTCCAACTGCGGCCACGCCGAGCACATCTTCGGCGCCGAAGGGGGCAAGAAGATGGCGGCCGAGTACGGCGTGGACTACCTCGGGGCGCTTCCGCTGTCCATGGGCATCCGCGAGCAGGCCGACAGCGGCCGTCCCACCGTGGTCAACGACCCCGATGGCGAGATCTCCGGCATCTACAAGGCCGTGGCGCGCCAGGTGGCGATCAAGATCGCCGCCAAGGCCAAGGATTTCAGCAGCAAGTTCCCCTCCATCACCATCTCCAAGGGCACCTGAGATGTCGCAGCGGCCGTCGGTCCGGGTCGCGGTCCTGATGGAGCGCGAGCACCAGCCCAACCGCTGGGAGGACTGGCGCCACCGCATCGCCGAGGTGCTGCCCGACGAGGGCGGCTTCGGCACCGAGGCGCGGCTGCTGCGCGACGACGGCAAGACCGCGAGCTTCCTCTTCCCCGGCTTCGAGCTGGAGCTGTTCAAGGACGAGGCCGAGGGCTACTACCTCAACCTCAGCGCCGGCACGCCGGTGTGGTTCGTGATGTGGCGCACGGATGACGAGGACCCCTCCCGCGCGCGCCCCGAGATCGTGAGCCTGTCCTACAACGAGGCGGGCCGCTGGCTCGATGCGCAGGAACGCGTGGACAACGTGCCGCTGCATCCGCAGGTGCGCGACTGGCTGCAGGCCTACGTGGACGAGCACTACCGGCCCGAGCCCAAGAAGCGCCAGCGCCCGGCCTCGTTCCGGCGTCCCGAGGAGCGCGGGCGCGGCGGCTGACGCCCTCCCGAGCCTCCCGTCCCTCGGACCATCAGGAGTTTCAGCATGGCCGAAGACGGCTTCTTCTCGCGCTGGTCGCGGCGCAAAACGCAGGTCGCGCGCGGCGAGCAGCCGCCCGAGCCGCCGCCGGCTGAAAAGCCCAGGGCGGCCGAAGCCGCGCCGCCCCTGGCCGCCGCGCCGGCGCAGCCCGTGGCCGAGGTGCCGCCGCAGCCCGTCGAACCCCCGCCCACGCTCGAAGACGTCGCCAAGCTCGGCCGCGATTCGGACTATTCCCGCTTCGTCGCCTCCGACGTCGCGCCGGACGTGAAGAACGCCGCGCTGAAAAAGCTCTTCACCGACCCACACTTCAACGTGATGGACGGGCTGGACATCTACATCGACGACTACGGCAAGCCCGATCCGATCCCGCCGGCCATGCTGCGCCAGCTCGCGCAGTCCAAGCTGCTGGGCCTCTTCGACGACGAGGAGGACAAGGACAAAGAGACTGAAACCGGCACGCCTGAAGGCGTCGCCACTGCCGGCCAGGAGCCGCCGGTGGCCGGCGCGCCCGCCCTGCCGGACGACCCGGCGGCCCTGCCGCCCCTGACGAACACCGCGACCGCACCCCATGAAGACGCTGATCTGCAACTGCAACCGCACCATGCCGCTGGACGGCCCGGCGCTGGCGAAGGCCCTGCCGCAGGCTGAAGGGCTGCAGACCGTCCACAACCTGCTGTGCCGCCATGAGGCGGTGCAGTTCCAGCGCGCGGCCAAGGCCGCGGCCGTCGCCGGCGAGCAGCTCCTGGTGGGCTGCACGCAGGAGAAGCGCCTGTTCCTGGAGCTCAACGCGCAGACCGAGGGTGCGCTGCCGGCCGAGGAGCAGCCCATCCGCTTCGTCAACCTGCGCGAGAGCGGCGGCTGGTCCAAGGACGCGCGCGGCGCCACGCCCAAGCTCGCCGCGCTCATCGCCGCCGCGCAGCTGCCTGACCCCGACCCGGTGCCTACCGTGAGCTACCGCTCGGCCGGGCGGCTGCTGGTCATCGGCGGCGCCGAGGCCGCCGAGCGCGCCGCCGCCATGCTCACCGACAAGCTCGACGTGAGCCTGCTGCTGAGCGAGGCGGGCAGCGCGCTGCCGCAGCCGCGCGAGCGCGCGGTGCACGCCGGGCGCGTCACGGGCCTGAGCGGCTGGCTCGGCGCCTTCGAGGTGCGCTGGGAGAGCGGCAACCCGATCGACCTGGACCTGTGCACGCGCTGCAACGCCTGCGTGGAAGCCTGCCCCGAGGGCGCCATTGGCTTCGACTACCAGGTCGACCTCTCACGCTGCACCTCGCACCGCGCCTGCGTCAAGGCCTGCGCCGTGGCCGGGGCCATCGACTTCCAGCGCGAGCCGGAGCGGCTGTCCGAGACCTTCGACATGGTCCTGGACCTGCGCCCCGCGCCGGCCTTCGTCCAGCACGCCAAGCCCCAGGGCTACTTCCACGCCGGCAGCGACACGGCGAAGCTGTTCGACGCGGTGCTGAAGCTGCGCGAGCTGACCGGCGAGTTCGAGAAGCCGAAGTTCTTCCAGTACAAGCAGAAGCTCTGCGCCCACAGCCGCAACGAGCGCGTGGGCTGCGATGCCTGCGTGCAGATCTGCTCCGCGCGCGCCATCGCCAGCGAGGCCACCACCACGGGCGGCATCCGCGTCGAGCCGCACCTGTGCGTGGGCTGCGGCGCCTGCACCACCGTGTGCCCCACCGGCGCGCTGGCCTACGCCTACCCGGACGCGCCCACCACGGGGCGGCGGCTGCGCACGCTGCTGACCACCTACGCCCGCGCTGGCGGGCGTGACGCCGCGCTGCTGCTGCACAGCGAGGGGGCCGGATCGCGGCTGCTGATGGAGCTGGGCCGCGCGGCGCGCACCGACGCGTCCGTCCACGGCCTGCCCGCGCGCGTGCTGCCGGTGGCGCTGTGGCACACCGCCAGCGTCGGCCTGGAGCTGTGGCTCACGGCCAAGGCGCAGGGCGCCTCGCAGGTGTTCATCCTGCTGACCGAGGAGGAGGCGCCCGAGTACCGCGCCGCGCTGGCGGAGCAGGCCGAGGTGGCCAACACGCTGCTGGCCGGGCTGGGCTACGCCGGCGTGCACGTGCAGCTGCTGGAGGCCCGCGACGCTCGCGACTTGGCCGCGCTGGACGCCACGCTGCGCCTGGCGCCGCCGGCCGACGCCGTGCGCGTGCCCGCCGCCTACGCGGTGCAGAGTGAAAAGCGCGCCACGCTGGAGCTGGCGCTGGAGCACCTGCTGGCGCAGGCGCCGCGGGCGCTGCCGGAGAGCGTGGCGCTGCCCGCGGCCAGTCCGCTGGGCAGCATCAGCGTGGACACGGGCCGCTGCACGCTGTGCCTGAGCTGCGTGGGCGCGTGCCCCTCGGCCGCGCTGGCCGACAACCCCGACAAGCCGCAACTGCGCTTCATCGAGAAGAACTGCGTGCAGTGCGGCCTGTGCGCCACCACCTGCCCCGAGGACGCCATCGCGCTGCAGCCGCGGCTGTGGCTGGCGGAGGAGGGCAAGGCGCGCAAGCAGGCCCGCGTGCTCAACGAGGCGCAGCCCTACGGCTGCATCCGCTGCGGCAAGCCCTTCGGCACGCTGCAGGCGGTGGAGGCCATGCTCGGCCGCCTGGCGGGGCACCCGATGTTCCAGGGCGAGGCGCTGCAGCGGCTGAAGATGTGCGGCGACTGCCGCGTCATCGACATCTATTCCAACCCCAGCGAAGTGCGGATCACCGACCTGTGAGCGAGCCCATGAGCGCAGAACACCTTCAGGCCCTGAGCCTGTCCACCATGGACGACGCCGAGGAGCTGGCGCGGGCCGAGACCTACGGCGTGCTGGCGCGGTTGTGGTGGGCGCCGCCGGACGAGGCGCTGCTGCGGCAGTTCGCGGTCGCCGTGACCGAGGCGCCGCAGCCGGGCGGCTTCCTGGAGGCGCCTTGGCAGGCGCTCGTGGGCGCCATGCGCGCCAGCAGCGTGGCGGCGGCCCGCGAGGAGCACGTGGCGCTGTTCGAGGGCATCGGCAAGCCCGAGGTCTTCCTTTACGGCTCGTACTACCTGGCCGGTTTCCTCAACGAGCGCCCGCTGGTGGCGCTGCGCGACGACCTGGCGCGCCTGGGCCTGGAGCGCGACCCCTCGCGCGGCGAGACCGAGGACCACGTGGCCTGCGTGTTCGAGGTGATGCGCTTCCTCATCGCCGGCGACGACGTCGCGCTGTGCAACCTGGAGCAACAGCGCCGCTTCTTCCGCGCCCACGTGCAGCCCTGGGTGGAGAAGCTGTGCGAGGCGGTGCAGGCGCAGCCGCGGGCCAGGCTCTACGCCGCGCTGGCGGGCTTCACCGCCGCCTTCATGCAGGTCGAAACCCAGGCCTTCGACCTGATCGAGTAGGGACGGGACGGGGTTTCAGCAGAGGCAGTCGGCCTCTTCGGCGACGCGGTTGCCAATCTGCGCGCGGTGCGCCGGGGCGCTGGCGTGCCGGCCGTAGCGGGGGCGCTCGTGCAGGTACTGCGCGATGGCCTCCACCGCGGCGTGGGAGATGGAGGTGAAGCGCATGCCCACCATGAAGCCGTTCTCCTTGCCGCTGAACATGACGTTCATGACCTGGCCCCGCGCCATGACGGTGTAGGAGCCTTCCGGGTTGCCGGGCAGGCCCAGCCGGATGTTGTGGACCGAGTGCAGCGGCAGGTTGGTCGGCACCAGCAGCCGCAGGCCGCCGACGCTGATGTCCACCGCGCGGGCCTCCACGATGCGGCGGCCCGGGAGCATCACGTGCACGGTGCACACGAGGCGCCCCCGCGCATGCTCCCGGAACTCCCGCACGGGCGCCTTGTGATCCTTGTTGCTGATAAATCCGTTCATTCAAAAACCAGTTCCTGAAACTTGAGCGTCAAACCAAAGCACGATTGCACACATTGTTACTGGCACGTGCCTTTCATGCGCTCCGCCGGGTGTGAACGGTGTCTCACCTGAGGCCAGTTAGTGCTCGATGAACGGCAATTCGGGTATTCCCGGGGTGTCGCGGCTGTTGTCGGCAACCCGGCGGTGTGGGCGGGCGGATGGGGGATGGCGGTTGAGGTCGCGCGCCTGCAGGTAGCGCAGCAGGGCGGCACGCGAGGCGGTGGGGAAGGTGGTGAAGCGCAGGCCGGTCAGAAAACCGCGCTCGCGCCCGCTGCACACGATGCTTGTCACCCGTGCCCGGGCCGTGATCACCTTGGCGCCCATGGGAATGGCCGGGATGGTGAGCGACAGCTCGCACTCGCCGTGCAGCGGCAGGCTCTCCGGCAGCACCAGCTGCATGCCGCCCAGGCTGATGTCCAGGGTGCGGCCCCGCAGGACGCGCCGGTTGGGCAGCGTGAGCTGCACGGTGGTGGCGAAGCGCTCGCGCACATGCCGGCGCAGCGCGGTGGTCGAAGAACCGGCAGGCTGTGGATGGCGAACGGGCATGGCGGGCAAGAAGGCGGATGGGGATTCCGCATTGTTTGGCCACAGTCGCCACCGGTAGTTACAGCGCCGATGCCACCCCCCGCGCCTGGGCGCCGCCTCAGCGGGCGAGCTGGTCGAGCGTGAGCGTCACCAGTGCGCGCATGCCCACGGCCAGCGCCCGCTCGTCAAAGTCGAAGCCGGCCGAGTGGTTGGGCGCGGCCGTGGCGGCCGTCTTGCCTTCGGGCATGGCGCCGAGGATGAAATAGAAGCCCGGCACCACCTTCTGGAACTCGGAGAAGTCCTCCGAGGCGCTCAGGCGCGGCAGCGGCACCACCTTGCCGCCGGTGGCGCGGCGCAGCGAGGGCAGGGCGCTTTCCACCAGCTGGGGCGGGTTGTGCGTCACGGCGTAGGCGGTGGGGCCGAACTGCACGCTGGCGCTGGCGCCGGCGGCCGAGGCGACGGCCTCGACCGTGCGCGCGATGCGGCGCTTGGCGTCGGCGCGCATGCCCTCGTCGAAGGTGCGCAGCGTGCCGGCCATCTCCACCGACTCCGGGATGACGTTGTCGCGGTTGCCGCCGTGGATGGAGCCGATGGTGAGCACCGCGGGCTCCTGCGTGATGTCGAGCTGGCGGCTGACGATGGTCTGCAGCGAGGTGACGATCTGCGCCGCCACGGGGATCGGGTCCACGCCGTTCCAGGGCATGCCGCCATGCGCGGAGGCGCCCTTGACGCTGATGCGCATCGAGTCGGCGCCGGCCATCAGCACGCCGCTGCGCCAGCCCACGGCGCCCACGGGCAGGACAGGCGCGATGTGCAGCCCGAAGATCGCGTCCACCTTCGGGTTGTCGAGCACGCCCTGCTCGACCATCGCCTTGGCGCCCCAGCTGGCGCCGGCGGCCGGCTGGCCCTCGGAGATGCCTTCCTCGGCGCCCTGGAAGATGAACTTCACGCTGCCGCGCAGCCGCTCCTTCATGCGGCTCAGCACTTCGGCCGTGCCCATGAGAAGCGCCGTGTGGCCGTCGTGGCCGCAGGCATGCGCCACCGGCACCAGCTGGCCCTGGTGGAGGCCCTTGGCACGCGAGGCGAAGGGCAGCCCCGTGGCTTCCTCCACGGGCAGCGCGTCCATGTCGGCGCGCAGCGCCACCACGCGCCCGGGTTGGGCACCCCGCAGCAGCGCGACCACGCCGTGCCCGCCCACGCCGGTCTGCACTTCCAGGCCCAGCGCGCGCAGGTGCTGCGCCACCAGGCGCGCGGTGCGTACCTCCTGCCCGGAGAGCTCGGGCTGGCCGTGGATGTCGCGCCGCCAGGCCACGGCCTTGGGCTGGACCTGGTCGATGAGCGCCTGCAGCTCGGTGTCGTCCTGGGCGCCCGCGGCGCCGCACAGCAGAAAGGCCAGCAGCGCCGGCAGCGCGCGCCGGGCAAGGGAAAGGGATCGGGGCATGGGCAAAGAACAGGCAGGGAGGTCTTGGGTCGAGAAAACAAACCCCGTTCGCCCTGAGCTTGTCGAAGGGCACGCGCAGGTGCGCGGGCATGGCGGAGCCTTCGACAGGCTCGGCCCGAACGGTCTTTGAGGGGTGTGGGTAAAACGCGGGTCCCGCGTTTCGCGCTTTGCGCGGGCGCGCGAAATGCGGGGATCAGCTCACTCCATTTCCGGCTGGCGGCTCGCGTGCCGCATTTGGGAGGGCGGGACGTTCTCGCATTTGTTCCAGTTGGAGCGGAAGGCCTGCATGCTGCTGAAGCCGCAGCGCTCGGCAATGCGCTCCAGCGTGAGCGTGGAGCCGGTGATGAGCCGCCGCGCCAGGTCCATGCGCAATTCCATCTGGTAGCGCTTCATGGTGATGCCCGTCTCGGCCTTGAAAATGCGGGCCAGGTGGCGGCTGCTGAACCCGGATTTTCGCGCCAGGGCCTCGCAGGTCCAGGCGCGGGACAGGTTGTTGGAAATCTCGTCCTGCATGGTGTGGACGAGCTGGTTGCCGTGGGCACGGTAGCGGAATTTCACGGCCAGTTCCGGGTCATTGCTGAATCGGCGGAAATGAACCACGTTTTCGCGTGCGACCTGGATCGCCACGTGGTCGCCGAAGAATTGCGCGATCAATTGCAGCGCCAGATCGATGCCCGAGGCCACGCCGGCGGAGGTCCAGAGTTTGCCGTCCTGCACGCAAATCCGGTTGTCCACCACTTGTGCCGCTGGATGCAGGCGCCGCAGCTGCTGCATGAACTGGTGGTGCGTGGTGCACAGGCGCCCGTCCAGCAAACCCGCCTGGCCCAATAAGAAGGTGCCGGTGCAGATACCGGCCACGCAGGGTGGATTCTTCTGGCCCAGCACCTGGTTCTTGAGCCAGGCGGCCGTATCGAACCAGGCTCGCGAGGACATGAGTTCGTTATCGAGCTTGCTGCCGATCACGAAGACGACGTCGTCCGCATCGAGTTTTTCGGGCAGGGACGACAGTTGGCCCAGCATCACCTGCTGAAACGCCCTCACGTCGGTCTGCGGGCCAATGCAATGGATTTCCAGGCTGGAGATTCCCAGCTCGGCCAGCGTCGTGATGATTTGCAGGGGGCCAGCCAAGTCGAGCATGTGCACGTTGGGCAGCACCAGGAAAAAAGCCCTATTCATCATCCGGCGCCTCCATTGCGTCCGCCGCTACAAGCCGGCCCAATGGGAATGTCATCTTTGTTGCCTTCCTAGACGGGTTAACGGATTTTTACATGAGGAAGACCCTTGACAAGACCTCCTCCTTTCAAATGTCCGTTTTTTTGCTGTCTGCGACTGGATATTTGCTATTTAAATATTGGTTCGGTTGTTAGTATTGGTAACTGAAGTGTTATGCGGGGCCGGTGATGGACTCTGACGTGAAGTATGGCTGGATATCCGGCGCCGATGCCTGTGACGGTCGTGAGATTGTTGCCCTGATCAATGAGGCCGTGGCCGACGAGGGTACGCTGGGTTATGCGGCGCCGATGACCGAGGCGGAAGCCGATGCCTATGTCAAGGCCCTTGATATTCGCGTGGCTTCGGGTGATTGCCACGTTTTTCTGGTGCGCGTGGGTGGCGAACCGGCGTTCATGGCCCAATTGAGCATCTCGGGCATGCCCAATTGCCGCCACCGCGCCGAGATCAGCAAGGGTGTCGCGGCACGCCGGTTCAGAGGCCGGGGGCTGGTGGATCTGGCATTCAGGGAAATCGTCAAGCGTTCGGAAACGCTGGGCGTCGAGCAGCTGGTGCTGGACGTTCGCGAAGGCACGCGTGCCCACCGGTTGTGGCAGCGATATGGTTTCCAGACCTACGGTGTGCTGGAGGACTATGCCCGTTTCGGCGGCGTCAGCCATCGCGGGCATTTCATGGTGCAAACCACCGCCTCGCTGCGGGCACGGGTGTTTCCGCAAGGCTGATCCTTTACACGAGGAATATGAGCATGATGGACAAGCTGGTTTTCAAGGAAGCGCTTCGGGCTGAATTGCACCGTCACCTGACGCTGTCGCATCCCATTTTCAAGCTGCTGTTCGACGAGCAGTATGCGGACCTGGACCTGCTGCGCAAGGTGGCGCTGCAGGGTTATCAGCTGACCAAGCATTTCCTGAGCTACATCGACCACCTGTATTTCTACTGCCCGCATCCCAAGTACCGGACGGCGCTGCTCTACAACCTGTGGGAGGAGCAGACCGGGCGGCTGTCGAAGACCGACAACCACGAAGTGCTGATGCAGGACTTCCTCCGTGCGCTGGGTGTGTCGGACGAGGAGCGTGACGCGGTGCAGCCGCTGCCGGCCACGCGCGAGCTCATCGACTACCGGCTGGAGGCGGTGCGCGACCCGGCGCGCTACCACGTCGGCGCCGCGGCCGTGATGATTGCCAGCGAGGGCCAGAACCTCGAAACCTCCGACGGCGAGCCGCGCCACGAGCTGCTGGCGCGCGCCTACGGCCTGCAGACCGAGGACCTGCTGTTCTTCTCCGTGCACCAGCAGGAGGACGTGGGGCACGTCGAGCAGGGCTTGGGCCTGGTGTCCGAGATCTGCACCACCGCGCAGATGCAGCGCGAGGCGCTGGAGGCCGTGGACCACACCTGCCGGCTGTTCTACGCGATGTACGAGAACATGTACCGCGAGTACTGCGGCAGCGGCTCGGAGGCCGTGCGCGAGCCCGCGGCCGCGCTGGCCTGACGGGAGCGGACATGGCCGGCAAAGACCGCTACCTCATCCACCGCCTGGTGGCGCTGGGCTTCGTGGTGATGTTCCTCTCCACCACGATCAAGGGCGCGTACCAGGTGTACTTCGTGCCGCTGGCCGAGCACTTCGGGCGCGGGCGCACCGACTTCGCCTGGTCGGGCGCGCTGTTCATGCTCGTCACGGGGCTGATGTCGCCCGTGGTGGGCGCGTTGAGCGACCGCATCGGCCCGCTGCGCACGGTGGTCATCGGCGCGGTGGTGGGGGGCGTGTCGATGATGGGCACCACGGTGTTCGCGCAGTCGCTGCCGGTCTTCATCCTGGCCTACGGCATCGGCGGGGCCTTCGCGCTGGCGGCCATGACCTACGTGCCCATGGGCGTGCTGGTGGACCGGCTGTTCGAGCACCAGCGCAAGGGCTTCGCCTTCGCCATCGTCACCAACGGCACCTCCATCGGCTTCATCGTGCTGTCGCCGCTGTGGATCGCGCTGCAGCCGCAGCTGGGCTGGAGCGAGGCCTTCGCGGCGGTGGGCGCGCTGCTGGCGGGCCCGGTGGCGCTGCTGGCCTGGTTCGGCGCGCGCTCGATGCAGCAGGCCGGCCTGGCGCAGCCGCAGGCCGCCGCCGCCAGCCAGGCCGGCGTGTGGCGCCAGGTGTGCCGCGACCCGGGCTTCTACATCCTGGGCCTGGGCTTCCTGGGCTGCGGCGCCACCATGGCCTTCATCGACGTGCACCTGGTGGCCTTCTGGCAGGACGCCGGCGCGCCGCGCGCGCGCATGGGCCTGAGCCTGAGCCTGCTGGGCGTGCTGGAGCTCGTCAGCGGCCTGTTCACCGGCTGGCTGGCCATGCACTGGAAGAAGCACTCGCTGCTGGCGGGCTTCTACCTGATGCGCTCGGTGGCGATGCTGCTGCTGCTGGCCAGCGGCAGCGAGTGGCAGACCGTGGGCTTCGCGGTGGTGTTCGGTGCCAGCTACCTCGGCACGGTGGTGGTCACCTCGATGTACTGCTTCGAGCGCTACGGCGCGGCCGTCAAGGGACAGGTGTTCGGGCTGCTGTTCCTGATGCACCAGGTCGGCGCCTTCGCGTCGGTGCAGCTGGGCGCCTGGGGCTACGACCGCAGCGGCCGCTACGACGGCGTGGTCGCCGCGCTGGCCCTGCTCACGGCGCTGGGCGGGCTCGCGAGCTTCCTCGGCCTGCGCGAGCGCGCCGAAGGCGCCGCCGGGGCGCCGGTGCTGGCGAGCACCCGCACCGAGTAGCGGATCCGGCCCGCGCTTTCGCCATCCGTCACCGCTCACCGTTCATTGGCAGGGGTCAGACATGAACGTTTACCGCAGGGCCACCCGGGCCGTCCACGAGGCGCATTACCAGGACCTGTCCGACGCGCATTGCGAGCCAATCGCCACGACGTCGGCCTACGTCTTCCGGTCGGCGGCCGATGCCGCGCGCAAGTTCAGCGGCAGCGCCAAGGGCAACGTCTACTCGCGCTTCTCCAACCCGACGGTGAGCTCCTTCGAGAAGCGCCTGGCCGCCATGGAGGGCGCGCAGGACGGCGTGGCCTTCGCCTCAGGCATGGCCGCCATCGCGGCGCTGGGGCACGCCTGGCTGGAGGCGGGCAAGAACGTGGTGGTCTCGCGCGACGTGTTCGGCACCACGCTCACGGCCTTCCGCCACTACTTCGGCAAGCTGGGCGTGCAGGTGCGCACGGTGGACCTGACCAAGCTCGACGCCTGGCGCCGCGCCATCGACACCGACACCCGGCTGGTGTTCCTGGAGTCGCCCTCCAACCCGGTGCAGCAGGTGGGCAACATCCGCTCCATCGCGGCGCTGGCGCATGCCTGCGGCGCGCTGGTGGCGGTGGACAACACCATGCTGACCCCGGTGTTCCAGAACCCGCTGGAGCACGGTGCCGACGTGGTGGTGCACTCCGCGGGCAAGTACATCGACGGCCAGGGCCGCTGCGTCGCCGGGGCCGTGCTGGGCAGCGAGCGGCTGATGGCCGACCTGCGCGGCGTGCTGCGCACGCTGGGCGGCACCCTGAGCGCCACCAACGCGTGGATGCTGCTCAAGAGCCTGGAGACGCTGGAGCTGCGCGTGCGCGGCGCCAGCCGCAGCAGCGAGCAGCTCGCGCGCTGGCTGGGCGCGCATGGCCGCGTGGGCCGCGTGCACTACACCGCCATGGCCGAGCACCCGCAGCGCCCGCTGATCCTGCAGCAGCAGACCGGGCACGGCGCGGTGTTCAGCTTCGAGGTGGGACAGTCGCAGGAGGACGCCTGGCGCTTCGTGGACGCGCTCAAGCTGGTGGCCATCGCCACCAACATCGGCGACACCCGCTCCATGGTCACGCACCCGGCCTCCACCACGCATTGCCGGCTCACGGCCGAGGAGCGGCGGCTCAGCGGCATCCGCGACAACCTGGTGCGACTGTCGGTGGGCCTGGAGGACCCGGCCGACCTGATGGCCGACCTCGACGAGGCGCTGAGCGTGGTGTCCATGCGCGAGCCCGAGCCGGAGCCCGAAGAGGAGGGGTGCGACGCGGGAGGCTGCCTGGCGGAGGAGGAAGACGGCCTCCACGTGCCGTCCTGAACCCGGCGGCCGCGCGATGCTGCTCGAAGCCCTGCTCCGGCTGATGCTGGCGGCCAGCCTGGCGCTGCCCTTCCTGCTGCCCGCGCGGCGCTGCCGCTCGCCGCGGCGCACGCGGGCCTGGCTGCTCACCATGGCGCTGGCCTTCGGGGCCGGGCTGCAGGTGGACCCGCTGGCGCTGGGCCGGCTGCGGGTGGACGACGGGGTGCTGATGCGGGCGGCTTGCGCCTATTGAGCAGAGGCGCGGGCCGCCGCCGCAACAGCGGGCGAAGCTCAATCCGGCTTGATCTTCGCGCGCTCGATCACCGGCTTCCAGCGCTTCTGTTCCGCGGCGATGAAGGCGGCGAACTCCGCCGGGGTGCTGCCCACGGCCAGCGCGGCCTCGGTCTTGAAGTGCTCCAGCGACGCGGGCGTCTTCACCGCGGCAGCCGCCGCCGGGGCCAGGCGGTCCAGCGCGGCCTGCGACAGGTTCGACGGCGCCAGCAGCCCGTACCACTGCGTCATCTCGAAGCCTGGGAAGCCCTGTTCGACCACGGTGGGCACGTCGGGCAGCTGCGGGATGCGCTGCGCCGTGCCGGTGGCGATGCAGCGCAGCTTGCCCGCCTTGATGAACTGGATGATGGCCGGCGCGCCCACCGAGGCCGCGTCCAGCCGCCCGGCCATCAGGTCCGTGAGCATCGGGCCGGTGCCGCGGTAGGGCACGTGCAGCATGAAGCTGTCGCTGGCCATCTTCAGGTACTCCATGGCCAGGTGCCCCGCGCTGCCGTTGCCCGCCGAGCCGTAGGTGAGCCGGCCCGGCTTGGCCTTGGCCAGCGCGACCAGCTCCTTGAGGTTCTTCACCGGCAGGTCCGGGTGCACCACGTACAGGCTGGGCACCTTGGCCAGCAGGCTCACGGGCTTGAAGTCCTTGTTCGGGTCGTAGGGCAGCTTGGGGAAGATGTACGGGTTCACGGCCAGGGTGCCGATGTGGCCGAGGATCAGCGTGTGCTGGTCCTCCGCGCGCGCCACCTCGCCCATGGCGACGTTGCCGGCGCCGCCGGGCTTGTTGTCCACGTACACCGACTGGCCCAGCGACTTGGTCATCTCCGCCGCCGTGGCGCGGGCCACGATCTCGGAGCTGCCGCCCGGCGCGAAGGGCACCACGAAGCGCACGGCCTTGGCCGGCCAGGCCTGGGCTGCGGAGAGGCCGGGCCACAGCGCGGCGGTGCCGGCCGCGGCGCTCATCGCCAGCCACTGGCGGCGGGTGGTGGGGAAGTCGTTCATGGCTCTTGGTCCTGCAAGTAGAGCGCGGGCGCATGGTCCCGCAGGAGGCGCGCCGCGGCGGCGTCGCCCAGTGCCCGGCGCACCGGCGCCAGGGTGGAGTCGTAAAGCGGCAGCGCGTCGGGCGCGAAGCTGGTGTGCGGCCAGTCCGAGCCCCACACGCAGCGCGGGCCGAAAAGGTCGAAGGCGTGCGCGATGGCGGGCTCCAGCGCGGCGTAGGGCTCCACCGACTGCAGCCGGTACCAGCCCGAGAGCTTGATCCACGCGCCGCCCGCGGCCAGCGCGGCGGCGGCCTGCCAGGCCGGGTCGCCGGCGGGCAGCGTGGCGTGCAGGCCGGCCAAGTGGTCCAGCACGAAGGGCAGATCCACCTCGGCCTGCAGCGCCGCCAGCCCGGCGAGGTGCCCGGCCCGGGCGTACCACTGCACGTGCCAGCCGCGCGCGCGCAGCCGCGGCGCCAGGGCGCGCAGCGCGGCCCGGGCGTCGCCCTGGTGGCCCACGGGCGACACGAGGTTGAAGCGGACGCCGCGCACGCCGGCGGCGTGCATCGCGTCGAGGTCCGCCTCGCCCACGTCCGCATCGACCACCGCGACGCCGCGGTGGCGCCCGGCGCCCTGGCGCAGCGCGCGCAGCATCACGCCGTTGTCGGTGCCGTAGACGCTGGGCTGCACCAGCACGAGGTGGCTCACGCCGTGGGCGTCGGCCAGCGCCTCGATGGCCCCCAGCGGCCGGTGCACCGGCACGTAGTGGCCCGGCTGCACCGGCGCGGCGGCGTCGAACACGTGCACGTGGCAGTCCCAGCCGGCGTTGCCGGTGGAGTTGGAAGAGCGGGTGATGCTCGGCTCCCGCATGGCGCTCACTCCCGCGTGATGCGGTGCTCGCGCACCACCTTGGTCCACAGCGCCTGCTGCTGCTGCAGGAAGGCGGCGGCCGCCTTCTCGTCGCCGGCGAACACCTCGCCGCCGAGGCTGCGCACGCGCGCCAGCACCTCGGGGTCGGCCATGGCGCCGCGCAGCGCCGCGGCCAGCTTCGCGCGCACCGGCGCGGGCGTGGCCGCGGGGGCCAGCACCGGGTTCCACTCCAGCACCTCGTAGCCCTTGAGGCCCGATTCCTCCAGCGTCGGCACCTCGGGCAGCGCGCGCGTGCGCAGCTTCGAGGTCACCGCCAGCGGGCGCAGCCGCTTGGACTGGATGTGCCCCAGCGAGGACGCCACGTTGGCGAAGAACAGCGGCACCTGGCCGCCCATCACGTCGCTCATGGCCGGGCCGCCGCCGCGGTAGGGCACGTGCGTCAGGTCCACCTTGGCGAGCTGCTCGAACAGCGCCCCGGCCAGGTGCTGCGCCGACCCGTTGCCGGAGGAGGCGTAGGCCAGGGTGTTGGGCTTGGCGCGGGCCAGGCGGATCACGTCCGCCACCGACTGCGCCTCGAAGCCCGGCGTGCACACCAGCACGTTGGGAAAGGTGGCCAGCACCGCCAGCGGCGCGAAGGCGGTGGCGGGGTCGTAGGGCAGCTTGTCGAACAGCGCCGGGTTGACGGCGTAGTTGGAGGCGTCGAAGAGCAGCGTCGCGCCGTCGGGCGTGGCGCGCGCGACCTGCGTCGCGGCGATGGTGCCGCTGGCGCCGGGCTTGTTCTCCACCACCACGGTCTGGCCCAGCACCTGGGCCAGGCGCGGCGCGATCAGGCGCGCCATCACGTCGGCGCCGCCGCCGGGCGGGTAGCTCACGACCAGGGTGATGGGCTTGCCGCCGGCGATGTCGCCGGCCGCGCGCGACAGGCCGGGAGCGGCCAGCAGGGCAGCGGCGGCCAGCAGGCGCCGGCGCGAGCAGGAAGCGGGGGCAGTCATGGGTCTTCTTTCCGGGAAACGGCGGCGGTTCAAGGGGGAGGGTCCCGGGCCTGGCCCTGTGGCGCCGCCGGCCCGCAGGCCTGCCGCCGGGTCCGGGGCAAGCGGGGGTCTCAGGTGATCGACACCGTGTAGTGGAAGGCGTTGGCGTCGCCCAGCGTGGTGCGGCTCTCGATGCAGCGGCCGGCCAGGTCGAAGGCCTGGCGCTGCACGCGGGCGCAGGGATGGCCCGGCGGCAGCTCCAGCGCATGCGCCTGCTCCGCGGCCAGGCTGCCGAAGCCGATGCTGTCCACCGCGCGGTGAACGTGCACGCCGCAGCGCTGGGCGAACAGCGGGTAGAGCAGGTCGCCCCAGCCGGCCGGGTCGCCCTCGGCCAGCGGCGCGAACAGCGGCAGCGGCAGCCAGATGTCCTCCAGCAGGCAGGGCCGCTGCGCCAGCAGGCGCAGCCGGCGCAGCCGCAGCGCCGTCTCGCCGGGGCCGCAGCCCAGGCTGCGCGCCACCTCGGCCGGCGCGGGCAGGGCGTCGCGCGACAGGATGCGCGAGGCCGGCACCTGCCCGCTGCCGTCGCCGAAGCGGAAGAAGCGCGCCATGGAGGCGCCGTTGAGCGCCGGCTTCACGAAGGTGCCGCGGCCGTGGCTGCGCTCGATGAAACCCTGCTCCGTCAGCAGCTCCAGCGCACGGCGCATGGTGCCCAGCGCCACGCCGTGCTCGCCGGCCAGGGTCTGCTCCGACGGGATGGCCGAGCCCGGAGGCCACTCGCCGGCCACGATGCGCGCGCGCAGCGCGGCGGCCAGCGCGGCGTAGCGGCTTTGTCCGGGCTCGGGCTGTACCAGGCGCAAGGGTTCCATGGAAATTCATCTAGTCCTATAGAGGACTGAAGTATGACTGGGTGTCGAACCAAGGACACCTGGGGGAACTACGGTGCGCGGTCGGGGGCCGTGGCGGCTGGTGCATGGGCAGGGGCCGTGCTGTTCTTTGGCGGCCTGCGGGCATCCGCAGGCCCTGCGCGGTGGGGAGCGGCGCCCCGCGGCGCGGGGGCGACGCCCGCCGGAAGCCGCCGCGCGATGCAGGAGCAGCGCCGTGACTTTCCCTTCTCGCCTTCTTGCCGCGGCCGGGCTGGCCGGGGTGTGGTGTGCCGGTGCCGGCGCCATCGTGGACAACGCCGCGCTGCCCGCGGCGGTGCAGGTGCCGCCGGGGCATGCGCTGCGGCTGTGGTCGCTGGGCCGGGGCGAGGTGCACTACGCCTGCCGCCGGCAGGCGGGGGTGGAGGGCGGCTACGCCTGGGTGCCCGGGCTGTCCGCAGCGCGCCTGTACGACCTGAACCGGCGCGAGATCGGCTGGTCCTTCGAGGGGCCGACCTGGAAATCGGTGGACGGCTCGCGGGTAATCGGGCGGGCACTGGCCGCGGCGCCGGCGCCCGCGGGGGCGGGGCACCTGCCGCTGCAACTGCTGCGCGCGGCAGGCGCCAGCGGGCAGGGGACCATGAGCGGCGTGAGCTACATCCAGCGTCTCAACACCCGCGGCGGCGGCGCGCCGGCCCAGGCCTGCAACGCCCGCCGCGAGGGGCGGGAGCGGCGGGTGGCGTACGAGGCGGATTTCGTGTTTTACGGGCCGAGGTGAGGGCGCGGCGCAGCCGGGATGCGGCGCCGTGCATCCGAACGGCGGGCCGCTGCGTACGGGGTGGTGTGCCGGCGGCGAGCGCCGCGGCACGCAATGAATCCGCGCCAACCCCGTTCACAGGAGAAACGCCATGCCCGCCATCGCCCGTTCCTTTTTTATCCAGTCCTGCCTGCTGGTGGCCGTCGCGGCCGCCGGCCCGGTGCTCGCCAACGTGGACAACGCCGCGCTGCCCGGGCCGGTGCAGGTGCCCGCGGGCCATGCCATGAAGCTGTGGTCGGTGGGCAAGGGCGAGATCCGGTACGCCTGCCGCGAGAGGGCCGACCAGGCCGGCGGATACGCCTGGGCCTTCGTCGCGCCCATGGCCACGCTCTACGACAAGGACATGAAGGCGATCGGCAAGTACTACGGCGGCCCGACCTGGGAGGCCGCGGACGGCTCCAAGGTGACGGGCAAGCAGCTGGCGGTGGCGCCGGGCAGCGCGGGTAGCATCCCGCTGCAGCTGGTGCAAGCCGAGCCGGCGATGGGCCAGGGTGCGATGACGGGCGTGAGCTACATCCAGCGCCTGAACACCCAAGGGGGCGTGCCCCCCAGCGCGCCCTGCGACGCCAGCCGCGCGGGGGCGGAGCAGACGGTTTCTTACCAGGCAGACTACGTGTTCTACGGGGCGAAGTAAGGCAACGCCCGGCGGCGCTGTCCTCAGCCCGCCGCCTCCCCCGGCAGCCACAGCTCGAACACCGCCCCGCGGTCCCCGTCGTCCCGGTTGCGCGCCCGCAGCACCCCGCCGTAGCGCTCCACCAGCCCGTGGCTGATCCACAGCCCCAAGCCCGTGCCGTCGTGCTTGGTGGTCATGAAGGGCTTGAACAGGTCCTGCAGCACCTCGGGCGCCAGCCCGGGGCCGCTGTCGGTCACGGCCAGCAGCACGCCGTCGCCTTCGTCGCGGGTCGAGAGCGTGAGCACGCCGCCCTGGCCCATGGCCTGCAGCGCGTTGAGCAGCAGGTTCACCAGCACCTGCTGCAGCTCCTGGCGGTTGATGGCCGCCGTGCGGGTGTGGTTGAAGTCCTTCTTCACCTGCACGCCGCTGCGCGCGAGCTGCGGGCCCACCAGGCGCAGGCAGTCCTGCAGCGCCTGCGAGGGCTCCACCGCCTGCACGTAGCCGGCGTACTCGGTGGGACGGGCGAACTGCAGCAGCTGCGCCACGATCAGCCGCATGCGCTCGACCTGCTCGTCGGCCAGCTTCAACTCGTCGCGCACGCTCTCCCCGTGCTCACCCAGCAACTCGCGCATCAGGTCCAGGTTGCCCTGCAGCACGGCGATCGGGTTGTTGACCTCGTGCGCGATGCTGGCCGTGAGCTGGCCGATGGAGGCCATCTTCTCGCTGCGCAGCAGCTGCTGCTGCGCCGCCTGCAGCTCGCGCGTGCGCGCCTCGACCTTGGCGTCCAGCTCGGCATTGGCCTGGCGCAGCGCGCGCGTCTGCGCGTCCACGGTGTCCAGCAGCCCGTCCAGGTGCGCGCCCAGGGCGTCGAGCTCCTCGCTGCCCTGCAGCGGCCCCACGCGCGCCGGGTGGCCGGCCTGCACCTCGCGCATGGTGCTCGTCATGCGCCCAAGCGGCCGGTACAGGTCGCGCGCGCGGCGCAGCGACAGCCAGGCCGCCGCGCCCATCACGGCGAAGAACAGCACGCCGATGCCCAGCAGCGCGCCCACCTTCAGCCGCGTGAAGGGCTGCTCCAGGAAGCCCACGTACAGCATGCCCACGCGCCGGCCCTGGCCGTCGGCCAGCGGCGCGTAGGCGGAGACGTACCAGTCGTCCACCACGAAGGCGCGGTCCAGCCAGGTGCTGCCGCGGCCCAGCACCGCCTCGCGCACCTCCTGCGACACGCGCGTGCCGATGGCGCGGCGCGCACCGTCGCCGTCGAAAAGGCGCACGTTGGTGGTCACGCGCAGGTCGTCCAGGAACAGCGTGGCCGTGCCGCGGCTGCCGAAAGGCAGGGCGCCCGCCGGGTAGACGATCTCGTTGAGGTGGTCGATGAAGTCCAGGTTGCGGTTGAGCAGCAGCCCGGCCTGCAGGTAGGCGCGCACGCGGCCGCGCTCGTCCGTCACCGGCGCGCGGCCGACCAGCACCAGGGCGCGCTCCTCGGTCGTGCGCCCCGTGGGCGTGGCGTTGCGCGTGGGCAGCAGCGGCACCGCCACGCGCGACTGCAGCGTGGGCGCGAGCAGCGCGAAGTCCTGCGGCGCCAGCACCTCCACCGCCGAGCGCTGCGCCGGGCCCTCGAACCAGCCGGCGCGGCTGTCCACCGGCGGCGCGCCGAAGTCCGTGACCAGCAGCCGGCCCTGGGCGTCGCGCAGGTTGACGAAGTCCAGCTTCTCGCGCGCCTTGAAGCGCTGCAGCAGCGCGCTGAGTTCCGGCGTCGAGGCGCCGCGCGCCAGGGCGGACTGCAACGCCTGCGACTCCGCCAGCGCCGTGGCGCTGCCGCCCATCTCGGAGCGCACGCGCTCGAAGTAGCCGTGCGCCACGGCCAGGTCCGAGCGCACCTTGGTCACCAGCAGCGCGTCCAGCGCCTGGTTGCCCCACAGCCACAGCGCCAGCCCCAGCAGCGGCAGCGCCACGCCCGCAGGCAGCAGCGCCAGGGTCAGGAGCTGGCGGCGGATGGAGCCCAGGTGGCGCGGATGGCGCATCAGCCCGCGGTCTGCCACTCCGCCCAGCGCCGCTCCAGCGTGCGCCGCGAGATGCCCAGCAGCGCCGCCGCGCGCGTCTTGTCGCCGCTCACGGACTCCAGCACCGACAGGATGTGCTGCTTCTCCAGCGTCTGCAGGTCGGTGGGCGCGGTGCCGGAAGCCATGCTGGAGCCGGCGCGCGGCTGCGGCGCGGGCTCCAGCCCGGGGTAGAGCGCCTGCACGTTGAGCGCGCCCAGGATCAGCGAGCGCTCCACCAGGTTGCGCAGCTCGCGCACGTTGCCCGGCCAGTCGTACTGCTGCAGGTAGTCCATCTGCGCGTCGCTGACCTCGATGGGCTCCAGCCCCAGCTGCGGCGCCAGCGTGGCGATGAAGTGCGACACCAGCGCCGGCAGGTCTTCCTTGTGCGCGCGCAGCGGCGGCAGCGTGATCTCCATCACCTGCAGCCGGTAGTAGAGGTCCTTGCGGAAGCGCCCGGTGCGCACCTCCTCGGCCAGCGCGCGGTTGGTGGCCGCGACGATGCGCACGTCGATCGGGATCTGCTGCTCGCTGCCCACGGGGCGGATGCGCCGCTCCTCCAGCACGCGCAGCAGCGCCGCCTGCTGCGGCAGCGGCAGCTCGCCGATCTCGTCCAGGAACAGCGTGCCGCCCTGCGCGTAATAGAACAGGCCGTCGCGCGCCTTGGCCGCGCCGGTGAAGGCCCCGCGCGCGTGGCCGAAGAGCTCGCTGTCGATCAGCTCCGGCGAGAGCGTGGCGCAGTTCACCGGCACGAAGGGCCCGGCCGCGCGCGGGCTGCGCGCGTGCAGCGCCAGCGCCGCCAGCTCCTTGCCGGTGCCCGACTCGCCCGACAGCAGCACGGTGCTGGGCACCGCGGCGGCCCGCTGCAGCGCGTGCTGCAGCGAGGCCATCGCCGTGGAGTTGCCCACGAAGCCGTCCAGCGGCGAAGCCGGCCGCTTCTCCGACAGCGTGCGCTTGAGCACGAAGTTCTCGCGCGCCAGCCGCGAGCGCTCCAGGCACTGCGCCATGGCGTTGAGGATCTGCGCGATGCGGAACGGCTTGAGGATGAAGTCCGACGCGCCGGCGCGCAGGGCCTGGATGGCGGTGTCCAGGTCGGCGAAGGCCGTGATCAGGATCACCTCGCCGGAGTGGCCCTGCTCGCGCAGCTCCCGCAGCAGCTCGATGCCGCTCTTGCCCGGCAGCGCGATGTCCAGGATCAGCAGGTCGAAGCGGTGCTGCGCACACAGCGCCGCCGCCTCCTCGGCGCTGCCCGCGGCCAGCACCTGGCCGCAGCGCGTGGCCAGCGTCTTGGTCAGGAAGTTGCGCATGCCCTCCTCGTCGTCCACCACGAGCACGCTGGCCAGCGGCCAGCGCTCGGCAGGGGAGAGAGGCAAGGGATTGGGAGTCACTTCGGGATGGGCGGGCAGGCAGAAGAGGGAAAGGCGCCGGGCAGGCCGCAGCGGGCCGGATTGTAGGAAGGCCCCCCGGAATGAGTATCCGGACTTGCCAACGGCCCCAGGACGCGCTGCGACAACTTGTCGCGCGCCGTAACGCCAAGTTGTCGCGCTGCTGCGCCGCAGCAAGCCTTGATCTGACGCAAGTGCTTGATGCCAAAGGCTTTGCGAGTCGTGTGTGCCTTGGTACGGGCCGTGCAACAGCTTGCGACGCCAACGCGCCGCTGCCCCTTAGGCACGGCGCTGCATAGCCCTGACCCGCTGCGCCCCGTGCCTGGAGCGCGGCTCACGAGACGGCCCAAGCCGATGCGCTGCCGGCCGCACCCCGAACGATGAACCGCCGAGGAGAACCCATGAGCGAGCCCCAATCCAAACTGTCGCGCCGCCGCGCGCTGGCCGGCGCCGGCACCGTGGGTGCCCTGGCCGCCGCCGCGGCCGTGCTGCCCAAGGGCGATCCCGCGCCCGCCCCGGTGGCCGCGGCGCAGCCCGCCGCCGAGCCCGCCCAGGGCGACGGCTACCAGGTCACGCCGCACGTGCTGCGCTACTACCAGACGGCGCGCATCTAAGACACGGAACACGAGGTTCCCGAACCTTTTGAAAGCCCGTTCGGGCTGAGCTGGTCGAAGCCCCTTGCCCTGAGCCTGTCCTTGGACAGGCTCAGGGCGAACGGGTGGCAGCGGTTCGCGGACGCCTCACGAAGAGGATCTCCCATGTTGCTCACGCGCAAGAGCGCCACGCCGGCCGCCGCCGGCCAACCTGCCTCGGGCCTGGTCTCCAGCCTGACCCGCGGCATCGACACCTTCAACCGCCGCGCCATCGGCACGCTGGACCGCCGCGCCTTCCTGCGCCGCTCGGGCCTGGGCGTGGGGGTGGGCATCGCCGCCTCGCAGCTGAGCCTGGTGCAGAAGGCCCAGGCTTCCGACAAGCCCGCCGCTGCGGCCGACGGCAGCCGCAAGGTGGAGGTCAAGCGCACCGTGTGCGGCCACTGCTCGGTGGGCTGCGCGGTGGACGCCGTGGTCGAGAACGGCGTGTGGGTACGCCAGGAGCCGGTGTTCGACTCGCCCATCAACATGGGCGCGCACTGCGCCAAGGGCGCCGCGCTGCGCGAGCACGGCCACGGCGAATACCGCCTGAAGTACCCGATGAAGCTGGTGGACGGCAAGTACCAGCGCATCAGCTGGGACCAGGCCCTCGACGAGATCAGCGCCAAGATGCTGGAGCTGCGCAAGCAGAGCGGCCCGGACGCGATGTACGTCGTGGGCTCGTCCAAGCACAACAACGAGCAGGCCTACCTGCTGCGCAAGTGGATGAGCCTGTGGGGCAGCAACAACTGCGACCACCAGGCGCGCATCTGCCACTCCACCACCGTCGCGGGCGTCGCGAACACGTGGGGCTACGGCGCGATGACCAACTCCTACAACGACATGCAGAACGCCAAGGCGGCGCTCTACATCGGCTCCAACGCCGCCGAGGCGCACCCGGTGTCGATGCTGCACCTGCTGCATGCCAAGGAGAACGGCTGCAAGGTGATCGTGGTCGACCCGCGCTTCACCCGCACCGCGGCCAAGGCCGACGAGTACGTGCGCATCCGCTCGGGCACCGACATCGCGTTCCTGTTCGGCGTGATGCACCACATCTTCAAGAACGGCTGGGAGGACAAGCAGTACCTCCACGACCGCGTCTACGGCATGGAGAAGGTGCGCGAGGAAGCGCTGAACAAGTGGACGCCGGACAAGGTGCAGGAGGTCTGCGGCGTCGACGGCGACACCACCTACAAGGTCGCCAAGACGCTGGCCGAGAACCGCCCCGGCACCATCGTGTGGTGCATGGGCCAGACCCAGCACAGCATCGGCAACGCCATCGTGCGCGCCTCGTGCCTGCTGCAGCTGGCGCTGGGCAACGTGGGCAAGTCGGGCGGCGGCACCAACATCTTCCGCGGCCACGACAACGTGCAGGGCGCCACCGACGTCGGCCCCAACCCGGACTCGCTGCCCGGCTACTACGGCTTGGCCGAGGGCGCGTGGAAGCACTTCGCCAAGGTCTGGGGCCTGGAGTTCGAGGACCTCAAGAAGCGCTACGCCCCGGGGATGATGACCAAGCCCGGCATCACCGTGTCGCGCTGGATCGACGGCGTGCTGGAGAAGAACGAGCTCATCGACCAGGACCCGAACCTGCGCGGCGTGATCTTCTGGGGCCACGCGCCCAACTCCCAGACGCGCGGCCTGGAGATGAAGCGGGCGATGGACAAGCTCGACCTGCTGGTCGTGATCGACCCGTTCCCCAGCGCCACCGCCGGCATGGCGGCCATGCCCGGCCGCGCCGAGGACACGAATCCGAACCGCGCCGTGTACCTGCTGCCCGCGTGCACGCAGTTCGAGACCAGCGGCTCCTGCACCGCCTCCAACCGCTCCATCCAGTGGCGCGAGAAGGTGATCGAGCCGCTGTGGGAGAGCCGCACCGACCACATGATCATGGGCCAGCTGGCCGACAAGCTCGGCTTCGGCAAGGAGTTCACCCAGGGCTACAAGATGGTCCCGGGCAAGGGCAACCTGCCGGAGATCGAGCCCGAGTCGGTGCTGCGCGAGATCAACAAGGCGCTGTGGACCATCGGCTACACCGGCCAGAGCCCCGAGCGCCTGAAGGCGCACATGCGCAACATGCACGTCTTCGACGTCAAGACGCTGCGCGCCAAGGGCGGCATCGACAAGGCCAGCGGCTACAGCCTGGACGGCGACTACTTCGGCCTGCCCTGGCCCTGCTACGGCACGCCGGAGCTCAAGCACCCGGGCTCGCCCAACCTCTACGACACCAGCAAGCACGTCATGGAGGGCGGCGGCAACTTCCGCGCGAACTTCGGCGTGGAGCGCGAGGGCGTGAGCCTGCTGGCCGAGGACGGCTCGCATTCGCAGGGCGCCGACATCACCACCGGCTACCCCGAGTTCGACCATCTGTTGCTCAAGAAACTGGGCTGGTGGGGCGAGCTGACCGAGGCCGAGCAGAAGGCCGCGGAAGGCAAGAACTGGAAGACCGACCTCTCCGGCGGCATCCAGCGCGTGGTGATGAAGAACCACGGCTGCCATCCCTTCGGCAATGCCAAGGCGCGCGCCGTGGTGTGGAACTTCCCCGACCCGGTGCCGCAGCACCGCGAGCCGATCTACTCCAACCGCCCGGAGCTGATCGCCAAGTACCCGACGCACGACGACAAGAAAGCCTTCTGGCGCCTGCCCACGCTCTACAAGAGCGTGCAGGAGAAGAACAAGGACATCGGCCAGCGCTTCCCGCTGATCATGACCAGCGGCCGCCTGGTGGAGTACGAGGGGGGCGGCGAGGAGACGCGCTCCAACCCGTACCTGGCCGAGCTGCAGCAGGAGATGTTCGTGGAGCTCAACCCCAGGGCCGCCAACGACCGGGGCATCCGCAACGGCGAGTACGTGTGGGTGAAGACGCCGCCGATGGAGGCGGTGCCGGGCTTCAAGGGCATCCGCGTCAAGGCGCTGGTGACCGAGCGCGTCAACGACGAGACGGTGTTCCTGCCCTTCCACTTCTCCGGGCGCTGGGGCGGCATCGACCTGGCGCAGTACTACCCGCAGGGCGCCATGCCGATCGTGCGCGGCGAGGCGGTCAACACCGCCACGACCTACGGCTACGACAGCGTGACCATGATGCAAGAGACCAAGACGACGCTCTGCCAGATCGAGCGCGCCTGAAGTCCCAGCAGCTGAAAGAGACAAGGACCTGACATGGCCCGAATGAAATTCCTGTGCGACGCCGAGCGTTGCATCGAGTGCAACAGCTGCGCCACCGCCTGCAAGGCCGAGCACGAAGTGCCCTGGGGCGTGAACCGCCGTCGCGTGGTCACGCTCAACGACGGCGTGCCCGGCGAGAAGAGCATCTCCGTGGCGTGCATGCACTGCTCCGACGCGCCGTGCATGGCGGTGTGCCCGGTGGACTGCTTCTACCGCACCGACGAGGGCGTGGTGCTGCACGACAAGGACGTGTGCATCGGCTGCGGCTATTGCAGCTATGCCTGCCCCTTCGGCGCGCCGCAGTTCCCCACCAACGGCACCTTCGGCCTGCGCGGCAAGATGGACAAGTGCACTTTCTGCGCCGGCGGCCCCGAGGCCAACGGCTCCGAGGCGGAGTTCGACAAGTACGGGCGCAACCGCCTCTCCGAAGGGAAGCTGCCGATCTGCGCCGAGATGTGCTCGACCAAGGCGCTGCTGGGCGGCGACGGCGACGTGGTGGCGGACATCTTCCGCCAGCGCGTGGTGCAGCGCGGCAAGGGCAGCGAGGTGTGGGGCTGGGGCACGGCCTACGGCAAGCCCTCGCAGCCGCAGCAGGGCAACGGCGGCGCCAAGGTCGAGCCGGTGAAGGCGGGGGTGAAGTCGTGAGCGCGCGCCTGAGGCTCATCGTGGCCGCCGCGGCGGCGCTCTCGGCCCTGGCGGGCTGCGGCGAGCGCTCGCAGGAGCTGGGCGCCAAGCACGTCAAGTCCGACACGCCGGCCTACACCGGCGGCCAGGCCGCGTACAGCGCCGCGGGCTGGAATGCCGGCGAGCGCGCCAGCTGGGAACAGCAGATCCGCACCCGCGGCCAGGGCCAGAACGAGTATTCGCGCTCGGCCGCCGCGGCGCCGCAGCAGTGACGCCACCGAAGGAGAAGCCATGCGAGGCTTGATCCAGAAACTCCTGCTGGCCGTGGCGCTGGCCGGTGCCGGCGGCCTGCCGGCGCTGGCGCAGTCCGCGGCCGGCGCGGGCGCCTCGGCGCCGGCCGGCTTCGCCGCGCCGGCCGAGCCGCGCGCCGATGAAACCAATGCCGAGCGCGCCAGGAGCCAGCCCGGCAACAACGCGCCGATGTGGCGCAGCGTGCGCGAGAGCGGCGTCGTCGAGGGCCTGACCACGCTGCCTGGTGTGGAGAAGGGCGTGCTGATCCAGCGCTTCACGCAGTACCCGGGCTCCGGCCTGACCGACGCCGGCGAGGCCTGGCGCCAGGTGCGCAACCGCTGGCTCATCCCCTACGGCGGCTCGCTGCTGCTGATCGTGGCGCTGGCCATCGGGCTGTTCTACTGGAAGCGCGGCCCCATGGGCCACGACGACCACAAGCCCGCAACCATCGAGCGCTTCACGCCGCTGGAGCGCGCCACGCACTGGGTCAACGCCGGCGCATTCCTGCTGCTGGCCGTCTCGGGCATCGTGATGGCCTTCGGCAAGTTCTTCCTGCTGCCCGTCCTGGGCGCGACGCTGTTCGGCTGGCTCACCTACGCGCTCAAGACCGCGCACAACTTCGCCGGCCCGGCCTTCGCCGTGTCGATGGTGGTGATGCTGCTGACCTTCGCGCGCGACAACTGGCCCAGGGCCTGGGACTGGCAGTGGGCGCTCAAGGGCGGCGGGCTCTTCACCGGGCAGCACGTGCCCTCGCACCGCTTCAACGCCGGCGAGAAGACGCTGTTCTGGGTCGGCATGTTCTGGCTGGGCAGCATGGTGGTGGGCTCCGGGCTGGTGCTGGACAAGCTGATCCCGGACATGGACTACACGCGCGGCCAGATGCACTGGGCGCACATGCTGCACGCCGTCTCGACGATCCTGATCATGTGCCTGTTCATGGGGCACATCTACATGGGCTCGATCGGCGTGAAGGGCGCGTACCGCGCCATGCGCAACGGCTACGTCAGCGAGGACTGGGCGCGCGAGCACCACGAGCTGTGGTTCAACGACGTCAAGGCCGGGAAGATCCCCGCGCGGCGTTCGGCCGCCGCCACGCCGCCCGCGACCCCCATCGCCACGCCCCGCGCGTGATGTGTTCAGGAATCCAGACATGAACAAAGCATTCATTCCCGCCCTGGCGCTGAGCCTGGCCGCCGGGGCTGCCCTGGCCAAGCTGCCGCCGCTGTCCGACGAAGCCAAGGCCAAGGCCGAGGAAGCCAAGGCCAAGGCGGCGTGGGGCGACAAGGTCGCCGCCTATCAACTGTGCAAGGCCAACGACCGCGTGGCCGCGCGCACGCTGGCCGAGCAGAAGAAGGCCGGCAAGCCGGTGGGCGAGGTGGTGGCGACGCCGGCCTGCGCCGACCCGGGCCCCTTCGTGTACACGCCGCCCGAGGCGGCGGCTGCCGCGCCTGCGGCTTCCGCCACGACCGCGACCGCGACCGCGGCCGTGGCCACGCCCGCTGCCCCGGCAGTGCCCTCTCAGAAGCCCTGAAAGCCGAGGGCCCGTAGCATGGCTGCCATGCAACCCGTTTCGACGATGCCCCTGCTGCCGCGCCTGACCGACACCGGCGCGGCGCTCACGCGCGAGGTCGAGGTGCTGGACGAGTACGGCCAGCGCCGCGTGCTGCACATGCCCAACGAGCGGGCGCTGACCGTGTTCGTGGACAAGCGCGAGCTGGTCACGCTCATGACGCTGGGCGCGGCGCCGGAGCTGCTGGTGCTGGGCTACCTGCGCAACCAGCGCCTGGTGGGCTCGGTGGAAGAGGTGGAGTCGATCACGGTGGACTGGGAAGTCTCGGCCGCCGCCGTGAAGACTCGCGAGGGCGTGCGGGACTTCGAGCGCAAGACGGCCAAGCGCATCGTGACCACCGGCTGCGGCCAGGGCACGGTGTTCGGCGACGCGATGGCGAGCTTCGAGGAACTGCGCCTGCCCTCGGCGGCGCAGGCCCGCATCCGCCAGTCCACGCTGGCGGCGCAGTTGGAGCGCATGCGCCAGATGCAGATGGAGAGCATCCACCGCAAGGCCGGCTCGGTGCACGGCTGCGCGCTGTTCCGCGGCAGCGAGCTGCTGTGGTTCGTGGAGGACGTGGGGCGCCACAACGCCATCGATGCCATCGCCGGCTGGATGTGGATGCGCGGCGTGGACGGGGCGGACAAGAGCTTCTACACGACCGGGCGGCTGACCAGCGAGATGGTGATGAAGGCGGCGCAGATGGGCGTGCCCATCGTGGTGAGCCGCAACGGCGTGACGCAGATGGGCCACGAGCTGGCCACGCGGCTGGGCATGACCCTCTTCGGGCGCGCGGCCAACCGCCACTTCCTGTGCTATTCGGGCTTCGAGCGCTTTGACGCCGAACCCGAGCCTGCGCCGCCGGTGGCGCGGGTGGTGCGGTCAAGCTGAGCCGCACCCGCAGGCCCGCCGGGCCTGCCTGACATCACGCCCGGCGCTCGCCCGGGCGATTCCCTCTCATTGCACTGGGCAGGCTGCCGTAGCCGCCGTGATTGCACCGTGTCCGGTTTGCTGCTTCCGGAGCGCTGCTGTGGGTGCGGGGCCGCCGTGCCTTGGGCCCCGGCTGAACGGTTTTTACCCTAAACATGGTTGAGGTCCAGGGCGCCGCCAGCAGCGGCCGTGCCCTGACGGCCATGATCGACAAGGTGGTGTTCACGCTGGGTGCGAACAACCAGCTGTCGCTGTCGGTGCCGGCGGACGCCACGGTGCACGTGTACGGCAAGAAGGGCAACGCCAGCGAAGTCAGCGGCAGCTTCAAGATGGGCGACAGCCAAGGCACGAAGGTGGTGCGCATCGAGAACAATAAGCTCACGCTCGACTACAGCGGCCTCGTGACCCGCGTCCTGGGCACCAACTCCATCGCCAACAAGGCAGGCCTGGATTACTGGGAAGGCATCCAGGGCACGTTCACGGTCACCGCGGCGATTTCCAACCTCGACCTGCGCACGACCGACAAGAAGGCCCTGGCCAGCACCAAGGTTGACGTGAAGAGCGTCGCCGGCGGCCTGCTGGGCAGCGTCAGCGGCGTGGGCTTCAGCGGCAACGTCACCATCAAGGCTGCGCAGTAAGGCTCTGGGCCCTCAGGGGCCCTCCGCAGCATCCGAAGCGGCTTGATTCCAAGCCGCTTTTTTTTGTTCCATCGGTGTCGCAGTGCCCGCGCCAGGGCGCTGTGTACCCGACCGCTACCGCCTGCACCATGTCGTTCCTTCATCGTCGCGCCGGTTCGTTCCTGCGCCACGCTTCTCCCGTCCTGGGGGCCTGCACGGCCCTCGCGCTGCTGTGCGGCACGGCCGAGGCCGCGCCGCTGGACGCCTTGTTGAGCACGCAGCCCACGCACGTGGGCGCGCGCGACTCCACGTTCGAGCTGGAGCTGGGCTACGACGTGGCCAACGACCGCGTCGACTTCCTGAAGCTGCGCCCCGACGGTGCCTCCACCACCAGCGGCGACTACTACGGCCGCAGCCTGCGCGGCGCCTGGGCCGTGACGCCGCGCCTGTACCTGGAAGGCGGGCTGACCAAGCGCCGTCTGGTGTTCAAGAGCTTCGACGCCGACGTCACGACGTGGCAGGTCGCGGGCCAGTACCTGCTGCTGGGCGCCGAGCCCGAGCCTTACGAGAGCGCGCGCCAGCCCCAGCTCGCGTTGCGTGCCAGCGCTTGGGGCGACACCGCGCCCGGCTTCGACCGCGAGCTCAACTTCAAGGTCTCCAACGCCGGTACGGACTACACCTTCCGCTCCCTGCATGCCGACAAGCCGCGCGACACGCAGCTGCAGTTCGACGTGATCGGCGGCTGGCCGGTGACCGCGAACCTGCACGTCAACGGCATCGCCGGCATCGGCTACAGCCGGGTCACGCTCTCGGGCGTCTCCGGCACGGTGGCCTACGGCAACTCGCTGTGCAATGCGCAGCTGAGCCAGGACTACGTCACCGCCGACTGCACCAACAAGAACGGCTCCACCTTCAGCATCAAGGAGCCCAGCGGCGGCAACCAGTTCGGCGTGGACATCAACAAGGAAGCGCGCTACCACGCGCTGACCTACCAGGCCGGCATCAACGCCACGTGGCGCAGCGGGGACTGGCTGTTCCGCGGCGGCCTGCTGCACATGACGCACCGCCGCAGCGACGTGGAGGACGCCGTCAAGGCCCGTGGCGGCGCACCGGTGCGCAGCAACCAGGTGCTGGTGCTGGAGGCCGGCTACAAGCCCACGGACAAGTCGCTGGTGTTCCTGCGCGGCCAGGTGCTGTCGCACCAGTTCCTGGGCGAGATCCCCATGACCTACAACAGCGTCAGCGCCGGCCAGTTCGACAAGCGCTACGGCTTCCTGACCCTGGGCCTGGCCCTGGCGTTCTGAGCCCCCGCGCCCGCCGCGGCCCGTGCCGCGGCCGCGCGCACGCAAAAAAGCCCGGCACTGCCGGGCTTTTTCATGGCCGCGCGGACGGCGCGAATGACGATCAGGCCAGCCGTGCCTTGTGGCGCTCGATCTGCGCGCGCACCTGCACCGGCGCGGTGCCGCCGAGCACCTGGCGCGCCTGCAGCGAGCCGCGCAGCGTCAGCACCTCGTACACGTCCTCGCCGATGGTGGCGTGGAACAGCTGCAGCACGTCCAGCGGCAGCTCCGACAGGTCGACGCCGCGCTGCAGGCCGACCTTCACCGCGTGCGCCACCACCTCGTGCGCGTCGCGGAAGGGCAGGCCCTTCTTGACCAGGTAGTCCGCCAGGTCGGTGGCGGTGGCGTAGCCGCGGCGCGCGGCGCTCTCCATCGCCTCGGGCTTGACCAGGATGCCCTCGACCATCTCGGCCATGATGCGCAGCGTGTCGCGCAGCGTGTCCACGGCGTCGAACAGCGGCTCCTTGTCTTCCTGGTTGTCCTTGTTGTAGGTGAGCGGCTGGCCCTTCATCAGCGTCAGCAGCGCGGTCAGGTGGCCGTACACCCGCCCGGTCTTGCCGCGCGCGAGCTCGGCCACATCGGGGTTGCGCTTCTGCGGCATGATCGACGAGCCCGTGCAGTAGCGGTCGGCCAGGTCGATGAAGGCGAAGTTCTGGCTCATCCACAGCACGATTTCCTCGGCCAGGCGCGAGACGTGCATCATCGTGATGGACGCGAAGGCCGTGAACTCGATGGCGAAGTCGCGGTCGCTCACGGCGTCCAGGCTGTTCTGCGTCACGGCGTCGAAGCCCAGCAGCCGCGCCACCATCTCGCGGTCCAGCGGGTAGCTCGTGCCGGCCAGCGCCGCCGAGCCCAGCGGCAGGCGGTTGACGCGCTTGCGCAGGTCCGCCAGGCGCTCGGCGTCGCGGGCGAACATCTCCACGTAGGCCAGCATGTGGTGCGCGAAGCTCACCGGCTGCGCGACCTGCATGTGCGTGAAGCCCGGCAGGATGGTGTCCACATTCTTCTCGGCCACGCTCACCAGCGCGCGCTGCATGCCCGAGAGCAGCGGCTGGAGCTGGTCGATCTCGCCGCGCAGCCACAGCCGCACGTCGGTGGCGACCTGGTCGTTGCGGCTGCGGCCGGTGTGCAGCCGCTTGCCGGCATCGCCCACGAGCTGCGTCAGCCGCGCCTCGACGTTGAGGTGCACGTCCTCCAGGTCCAGCTTCCACTCGAAGCTGCCGGCCTCGATCTCGGCGCGGATCTGCGCCATGCCGCGGCGGATGTCGGCGA
This sequence comes from Azohydromonas australica DSM 1124, assembly GCF_000430725.1. GTDB lineage: Bacteria > Pseudomonadota > Gammaproteobacteria > Burkholderiales > Burkholderiaceae_C > Azohydromonas > Azohydromonas australica. The sequence continues at coordinate 385,617 of NZ_KE387203.1, read as the reverse complement.
GGTCCTGCTCGGAGATGATGCCCACGGCCTGCAGCATGGCCGCGTGCGCGAGGCTGCCCTCGATGTCGGCCTGCCACAGCCGCTTGTCGAAGTCCACGCTGGCCGTGTAGCGCTTGACCAGCTCGCTCATCGGCTCGGAAAAGAGGGCGGACCAGGCTTGCGCCTTCTTGTCGAGTTGGTTCGAGGACATGGCTGTGATGAAAAGGAAGAGCTTCGGGAATCGGGAGGCGAACCCGCGATTTTAAGCGGCGGGTCCGCCCGGCCCCGCAGGGCCGGTGGGAAGCTCAGCCGGTGTTGCGCAAGCCCGCCGCTACCCCGTTGATCGAGATGTGGATGCCGCGCTTCAGGCGCTCGTCGTTGTGCTCGGTCTCGCGCCGCCAGCGCCGCATCAGCTCCACCTGCAGGTGGTTGAGCGGGTCCAGGTACGGGAAGCGGTGCTCGATGGAGCGCGCCAGCGCCGGGTTGCTGGCCAGGCGCTGCTGCTGCCCGGTGATGAGGTTCAGCGCGTCATAGGTGCGCTGCCACTCGGCCTCGATGGCGGCAAAGATCTTCTTGCCCACGCGCTTGTCCTCGACCAGGTCCACGTAGCGCCGCGCGATGCCGAGGTCGGTCTTGGCCAGCACCATGTCCAGGTTGGACAGCAGCGTGCGGAAGAAGGGCCACTGCTTGTGCATGCGGCGCAGCAGCGCCAGCCGCTTGGTGCGCTCGCCCTCGTCCGTGCCCAGGAAGGTTTCCACCGCCGAGCCGAAGCCCGCCCAGCCCGGCAGCGCCACGCGGCACTGGCCCCAGCTGAAGCCCCAGGGAATGGCGCGCAGGTCCTCGATGGCGCGCGTGGCCTTGCGCGAGGCCGGGCGCGAGCCGATGTTGAGCTCGGCGATCTCGCGGATCGGCGTGGCGGCGAAGAAGTAGTCGACGAAGCCCGGGGTCTCGTACACCAGGTGCCGGTAGGCCTCGAAGCTGGCCTGGCTCAGCTCGGCCGCGGCCTGCAGGAAGGCCTTGCTCGCGCCCTGCGTCGGGTGCAGCAGCGTGGCCTCCAGCGTGGCGGCCACCAGCGTCTCCAGGTTGCGCCGGCCGATCTCGGGGTTGGCGTACTTGGAGGCGATCACCTCGCCCTGCTCGGTCAGGCGGATCTGCCCGTTCACGGTACCCGGGGGCTGCGCCAGGATGGCCTGGTAGCTCGGGCCGCCGCCTCGGCCCACCGTGCCGCCGCGGCCGTGGAACAGGCGCAGCGTCAGGCCGTGCTTCTCGCGCAGCGGCCCGAACAGCGCCACCAGCGCGGTCTCGGCCTGGTAGAGCTCCCAGTTGCTGGTGAAGAAGCCGCCGTCCTTGTTGCTGTCGCTGTAGCCCAGCATCACGTCCTGCTCGGCGCCGGAGCGCTTGATCATCTCCAGCACGCCGGGCAGCGCCAGGTACTCGCCCATGATGGGCGCGGCGCGGCGCAGGTCGCCGATGGTCTCGAACAGCGGGCTGACGATGAGGTCGGCCTTCGCGTCCTCGGCCAGCAGCCCGCGCAGCAGGCCCGTCTCCTTCTGCAGCAGCAGCACTTCGAGCAGGTCGCTGACCTCCTCGGTGTGGCTGATGATGTAGTGGCGCAGCGCCGCGGGGCCGAAGGTCTGGCGCATCTGGCGCGCGGTCTCGAACACCGCCAGCTCGCTCTGCGCCCAGGGCGTGTACTCGTGGCCCATGACGCGCAGCGGGCGCGCGTCGTTGAGCAGCTTCACGAGCAGCTCGCGCTTGGCGGCCTCGTCCAGCCCGGCGTAGTTCGCCTCCAGGCGCGCCACCTGCAGCAGCTCGGCGATGACAGCCTCGTGCTGGTCCGAACTCTGGCGCAGGTCCACGGTGGCCAGGTGGAAGCCGAAGACCTGCACCGCGCGCATCAGCGGTGCCAGGCGCGGGGCGATCAGCGCTTCGGCGTGGTGGGTCTTGAGCGAGGCCTCGATCACGCGCAGGTCGGCCAGGAACTCGTCGGCGCTGAGGTACGGGTTCTGCGGCGCCACGGCATGGCGCAGCGCCTCGGTGCCGGTGAGCTCGTGCAGCGTCGCGGCCAGCCGCGCGTACATGCCGGTGAGGGCGCGGCGGTAGGGCTCGTCCTCGCGGTGCGGGTTGTGGTCGGGCGAGCGCTCGGCCAAGGCCTGCATGTCGCCCGACACGGGCGCGAGCATCTGCGAGATGGACAGCTCGGCGCCCAACTCGTGCGCCTCCACCAGGTAGTGGCGCAGCGCGACCTCGGCCTGGCGCGCCAGCGCCAGCTTCAGCGTCTCGGCCGTGACGTTGGGGTTGCCGTCGCGGTCGCCGCCAATCCAGTTGCCCATGCGCAGGAAGTTGCCGACCTGGTAGCCGGGCAGCAGGTGCTCGATCTCGCCATACAGGCGCGGGATCTGGCGCAGGAAGGTGGTGCGGTAGTAGGACAGGGCGTTGTCGATCTCGTCCGCGACCGTGAGCTTGGTGTAGCGCAGCATGCGCGTCTGCCACAGCTGCGTGATGCGCCCGCGCAGCAGCGCCTCGTTCTCGGCCAGCTCGCGCGACGTGTTCAGGTGGTCGCGCTGCGCCACCAGCTCGGCGATGGCGCGCTCGGCGTCGAGGATGCTCTTGCGCTGCACCTCGGTGGGGTGCGCGGTGAGCACCGGCGAGACGTAGGCGTTCTGCAGCATGCGGGCGATGTCGCCGGTGCGCACGTCGGCGGCGGTGAGCTTCTCGAAGCTCGCGTCCAGCGAGCCCTCGTGCGGCGGGTGGCCTTCCTGCGTCGCGGCCTGGCGCTCGTGGAACTCGCGCCGGCGCACGTGGTGGCGGTCCTCGGCGATGTTGGCCAGGTGGCTGAAGTAGCTGAAGGCGCGGATGACGCTCACCGTCTGGTCCGACGACAGGTTCTTCAGCAGCTTGTCCAGACTCTTGCCGGCGTTGGCATCGTTCTTGAGCCGGTAGGCCACCGAGAGCTGGCGCACGCGCTCGACGAGCTCGTAGGCGGCCGATCCCTCGTGTTCGCGAATCACCTCGCCCAGCAGCCGTCCCAGCAGGCGAATGTCTTCGACCAGTGGGCGGTTCTTCTCAGCGGCGTCGTCAGCGGGAGCAGGGCGGCGGGGCATGGGGTGTGGCTCGCGAAAAACAAAAGCCCGCATCCTAAGGGGTGGCGCTGTCGTGCCGTTTTCACGCCGGTGGCGGCTATGGCCGGAGAGGCCGTAGCGGGCGCCGATAATCCGGCCTCATGAGCAATTCACTGATCATCGCCACGCGCGAAAGCCGCCTCGCCCTGTGGCAGGCCGAGCACGTGCGCGCGCTGCTGCAGCAGCGCCTGGGCGCCAGCGTGACGCTGCTGGGCATGACCACCCGGGGCGACCAGATTCTGGACCGCACGCTGTCCAAGGTCGGCGGCAAGGGGCTGTTCGTCAAGGAGCTGGAGACGGCGCTGGAAGGGGGCCGCGCGCACCTGGCGGTGCACTCGCTCAAGGACGTGCCGATGGTGCTGCCCGAGGGGTTCGCGCTGGCGGCCATCCTGGAGCGCGAGGACCCGCGCGACGCCTTCGTCTCCAACCAGTTCGAGAACCTGGAAGCGCTGCCGCAGGGCGCGCGCGTGGGCACCTCCAGCCTGCGCCGCGTGGTGCAGCTGCGCGCGCTGCGCCCGGACCTGCGCATCGAGCCGCTGCGCGGCAACCTCGACACGCGGCTGCGCAAGCTCGACGAGGGGCAGTTCGACGCCATCGTGCTGGCCGCCGCGGGCTTGAAGCGCCTGGAGCTGGCGCATCGCATCCGCTCGGTGTTCGACGAGAAGCAGATGGTGCCGTCGGCCGGGCAGGGCGCGCTGGGCATCGAGGTGCGCAGCGACAACGCGGCGCTGATCCAGCAGCTCTCCACCTTCATCGACCGGCCGACCTGGCTGTCCACCATCGCCGAGCGCGCCGTCTCGCGCGCGCTGGGCGGCAGCTGCAGCATGCCGCTGGCCGCGCACGCGACCCTGGCCGGCGACCAGATGCACATCGACGTGCTGCTGGGCGAGGACAAGCCCGAAGGCGCCCGCGCACCGCTGCGCGCGCAACTGCAGGCGGTGGTGGGCGACGAGGCCCAGGCCGAGGCGCTGGGCATGCAGGCCGCGCAGGCGCTGCAGCAGCAGGGCGCGGCCGGCTATCTGGGCGCGGCGCACTGAACGCCGTGCCGTCCTCGCTGCGCGTGCTCGTCACGCGCCCGCAGCCGCAGGCCGACGAATGGGTGGCGCGGCTGCGCGGCGCGGGCTTCGACGCGCTGGCGCTGCCGCTGCTGCACATCGACGCGGTCGCCATCGAGCCGCTGCGCGCGGCTTGGCACGCGCTGGCGCAGGCGACGGTCGATGCGCTGGTCTTCGTCAGCCCCAACGCCGTGAGCCACTTCTTTGCCGCGCGGCCGCCGGGGCAGGCCTGGCCGGCGCCCGTGTGGGCCGCCGCGCCGGGGCCGGGCACGGCGCAGGCGCTGATCGACGCCGGCGTGCCGGCGTCGAGCGTGATGCAGCCCGCGCCGGATGCCGAGCGTTTCGACTCCGAGTCGCTGTGGGCGCGCCTGCAGGCGCTGCCCTGGGCGAGCCGGCGCGTGTGCGTGGTGCGCGGCGAGGGCGGGCGCGACTGGCTGGCGCAGCGGCTGCAGGAGGCCGGCGCCCGGGTGGACTTCATCCAGGCCTATGGCCGCGGCGCGCCGCGGCTCGATGCCGCGCAGCAGGCCCTGCTGCGGCAGGCGCTGGCCGACCCTGACCACTTCATCTGGCTGTTCAGCAGCTCGGAGGCCATCGGCCACCTGCCGGCGCTGGTGCCGCCGGGCGCGGACTGGTCGCGCTCGCGGGCGCTGGCCTCGCACCCGCGCATCGCGCAGGCCGCGCGCGCGCTGGGCTTCGTGCAGGTCGATGCCGTGTCGCCCGCCTTCGATGCCGTCTGCGCCGCACTGCGGGACGCGCAAACCCGCTCCCTACAATCCCCGCGACCGTGAATTCATCCGCCTCTCCCGCTGATGCGCCGCCGACGTCGGCGCCCCCGACTTCTCCCCGCCGCCGTGACGCCTGGCGCAACTGGGCCCTGATCGGCGCCTGCGCCGTGGCCGTGGGAGCCTTGGGCCTGGGCTGGAACACCCAGCAGCGGCTGCGCGTGCTGGAGAAGGAGCTGGTCAAGCGCCAGGAGGACAGCCAGGGCGAGGCCGCGCAGGCGCTGCTGATGGCCAAGCAGGCGCAGGACGCCTCGCGCGAGGCCGGCGCGCGCGCGGCGCTGCTGGACGCGCGCGTGTCCGAGGCAGCGCTGCAGCGCACGCAGATCGAGGAGCTGATCCAGTCGCTGGCGCGCTCGCGCGACGAGAACGTGGTGTCCGACGTGGACGCCGGGCTGCGCGTGGCGCTGCAGCAAAGCGCCATCACCGGCAGCACCGAGCCGCTGCTGCAGGCGCTGCAGCAGGCCGACGAGCGGCTGGCGCGCTACAACCAGCCGCGCCTGGAGCGCGTGCGCCGCGCGCTGGCGCGCGACCTGGACCGCGTCAAGGCCGTGGGCGTGAGCGATCTCTCCAGCCTCACGCTGCGGCTCGACGAGCTGGTGCGCCTGGTGGACGAGCTGCCGCTGCTGGCGGCCACCGAATCGCGCCGCACGGTGCCGCGGCCGGCGGCGCGCGGCGCCTCGGCGGCCGAGGCCAGCGCTTCCGGCGCCTCCTGGAACGACGAGCTCAACGCCTGGTGGCAGGCCTGGCCGGTGCGGCTGTGGGAAGAGGTGCGCTCGCTGGTGCGCGTGGCGCAGGTGCAGCAGCCCGAGGCGCTGCTGCTGGCGCCGGAGCAGATGTACTTCCTGCGCGAGAACCTCAAGCTGCGGCTGCTCAACGCGCGGCTGGCGCTGCTGTCGCGCCAGTACGCCACGGCGCAGGCGGACCTGCGCGACGCGCAGGCAGCGCTGGACCGCTATTTCGATCCGGGCTCGCGCCGCGTGCAGGTGGCCACGGAGCTGCTCAAGCAGGTGGCGGGGCAGGCGCGGCAGGTGTCGCTGCCGCGGCCGGACGAGACGCTGGCGGCGCTGGCCGCAGCGGCGGCGGGTCGCTGATGCGCTCGGTCGTCTGGCTGGTGCTGCTCTTCGTGGCAGCGGTGGTGGCCGCCATCACCCTGGGTGCCAACGACGGCATCGCCTCGTTCTACTGGCGCGGCTGGCGCGTGGACCTGTCGCTCAACCTGTTCCTGCTGGGGCTGCTGGCCGGCGTGGCGGTGCTGGTGTCGGCGCTGCAGGCGCTGCGCGCGCTGGTGGGGCTGCCGCAACGTGCGCGCGAGTGGCGCGCCCTACGCCGCGAGCGGGCCGTGCAGTCCGCGCTGCGCCAGGCGCTGGCCGAGTTCCTGGCGGCGCGCTACACCCGCGCGCAGAAGGCGGCGCAGCGCGCGCTGTCGCTGCGCGACGCCACGCCCGAAGGCGGCGAGCAGGAGCTGGCGCAGCTGTCGCACCTGCTGGCTGCCGCCAGCGCGCACCGGCTGCAGAACCGCACCGAGCGCGACGAGCAGCTGCGCCAGGCGCTGGCCACGCGCCGCGTCGCCGTGCCGCGCCCGGGCGACGACGCCGCGCTGCTGCTGGCCGCGGAATGGGCACTGGACGACCGCGACGCGGCGCAGGCACTGGTGCTGCTGTCGGAGCTGCCGCCCGGCACGGCCCGGCGCACGCAGGCGCTGCGGCTGCGGCTGCAGGCCCAGCGCCTGGCGCAGCAGCCACTGCAGGCGCTGCCCACGGCGCGGCTGCTGTCCAAGCACCAGGGCTTCTCCAAGCTGGCGGCGCAGGGGCTGCTGCGCTCGCTGGCCTTCCAGGCGCTGGACCAGGCGCACGACCAAGACCAGCTGGAGCAGGTCTGGCAGAGCTTCGATCCGTCGGACCGGCGCGATGCCTTCGTGGCTGCGCGTGCGGCGCAGCGGGCCGCAGCGCTGGGCTCGCATGGCGACGCGCGCGGCTGGCTGCGTCCGCTGTGGGATCGGCTCGACGAGCTCGGCGCGGACGAGCGCGAGCAGATCTCGCTGGCGTTGCTGCACGCGCTGCCGGGCATGGGCGCCGACTGGCTGCCGCGGCTGGAGTCGGCATTGCAGTCCTATGCGCAGGAGCCGGCAGTGGTGGTGGCGGCCGGTGCGGCCTTCGCCGAGCGCCAGCTCTGGGGCAAGGCGCGGCGGCTGCTGGAGCAGTCGGCACGCGATGCGCGGCTGGATGCGGCGGCACGGCGTCGCGCCTGGCGCACGCTGGCGCAGCTCGCGCGGGAGGAGGGCGACGAGCCGCGCGCTCATGAATGCACTGAATTCGCGGCAGCACTTGATTGATGTGCGAAACCTAGTATAGAATTCAAGGCTTCGCGGCTGTAGCTCAGTTGGATAGAGTACTTGGCTACGAACCAAGGGGTCGTGGGTTCGAATCCTGCCAGCCGCACCAACATTTCGATGAGCCAGCACCGGTTGCTGGCTCATCGAGAAAGACAAAGCCAGTACGCAAGTGCTGGTCAGTGAAGAAGAAAAAGCCCTCGCGTGAAAGCGCGAGAAGCTTGAAACAACAAGAAGCCCGTTGCCTGCTCAACAAAAAGAGCGACGGGACGCAGCTGGGAACCGGTGCTGCGCCGGATCCCGGTTTTGATTGATGCCCTGTCAGGTGTCACAGTTTTGGCAGTCGCCAGCGACTGAAAAGACTGACAAAAATAATCGGCTTTGAGTGGTGAAAATTTCAAAAAGCAGGTTATACTGATGGGCTCGCAGCGGCTGTAGCTCAGTTGGATAGAGTACTTGGCTACGAACCAAGGGGTCGTGGGTTCGAATCCTGCCAGCCGCACCAAACTAGCAAGGGCCAGCACGAAAGTGCTGGCCCTTTTGCTTTGTCTGGCCACTTTCCCGGGGCCGCGTTCGGGCACGCGGCTCTTGAACATCACGGGCACCTACCTTGCTGCCGGGGCATGACGCTCAACCGCAGGAGATTTCCCATGAAAGGTGTTCACGACGAGGCTTCCTTCGCCGCCATCGACGGCATCTACCGCCAGCTCAAGAAGGGCTTGGGGCGCGAGCTGGTCGATGACGGCAACGTGTTCGCACTCATCGAGATGGCCAATCGCGATGGCCAACAGGTGCTGGAGCAGGAGTTGCGCGAATGGCAGTCGCTGTGCGGTAGCGGCATGCCCAGCGGACCGACGCTGTCCGCGCCGACGCCCGGCTTCAACAAGCTCAACACGAAGCACTGAGTGGCACGGGGCGCGCCCGTGCCACCGGGGCGGGGCGCCGGCGGCGCGGCGTTCCCGCGCTGCAGAGGGCGCGCTGCGGCGCACGCACAATCGCGCCATGAGCAAGGCATTCACGAAGGAAAGCGACGGCGACGAGGACGACGACCTGGCGCTGCCGCCGCTGCCCCCGGGCGGGCGCAACTACATGACGCCGCAGGGCTACGCGCGGCTGCGCACGGAGCTGCTGCAACTCATCGACGAGGAGCGGCCCAAGACGGTGGAAGTGGTCTCCTGGGCCGCCAAGAACGGTGACCGCTCGGAGAACGGCGACTACCTGTACGGCAAGAAGCGGCTGCGCGAGATCGACCGCCGCATCCGCTTCCTGACCAAGCGGCTGGACATCGCCGAGGTCGCCGACCCATCGGCGCACTTCGGCAAGGACCAGGTCTTCTTCGGCGCCACCGTCACCTACGCCGATGCGCAAGGCGATGAGCACACCATCACCATCAAGGGCATCGACGAGGTGGACAACCTGCAAGGCGAGGTGAGCTGGATCGCCCCCATCGCGCGCGCGCTGCTCAAGGCGCGCGAGGGCGACGAGGTGCAGTTCATGTCGCCCGGCGGGCTGCAGGTGCTGGAAGTGCTGGAGGTGCGCTATCCCGAGCCGGGACAGGCCTGAGGCGTGAGGCCCGGCGGTCCGCGCCGCGCGGGCTAAGCAGGCCAAAGCCCGCCGCGGCTCAAGGCTTCAGGGCTTGACCCGCTGCGCGCGCAGCACCGCCGGCGCGCGCTTGAGCGTGCGCAGCACGTCGGCCAGGTGCAGCCGGTCGCGCACGCTCAGCAGCAGCCGCATCTCCACGCTGTCGCCGCCATGCTCGTCGCCCATGTCGATGTGGGTGATGTCGGCCTCGGCAGCGCTCACGGCCGAGGCCACGCGCGCCAGCACGCCCTTGCCGTTCTGCACCAGCACCAGCACCGCGGCCTCGAAGGGGCGGGTGATGTCCTCGGCCCACTCCACCGGAATCCAGTGCTCGGCGTCGCGCTCGTGCAGCCGCCGCGCCACGGCGCACTCGGCGGTGTGCACCGTCAGGCCTTCGCCGCGGCCCAGGTAGCCGACGATGGAGTCGCCGGGGATGGGGCGGCAGCAGCGCGCCAGCTGCACCGAGGTGCCTTCGTTGCCGTCGATGGTGACGACGCCCTGCGAGGGCGAGCCTTCCTCGCGCGCGGCGAAGCGGCCCATCGTGAGCGTGACGGCGTCCGGACGCTGGCCCTGCTCGGCCATGAGCTGCGCCAGCCGCTTGGCGACGATGGTGGCGATCTTCTTGCCCAGGCCGATGTCGGTGAGCAGCTCGGCCGGGCCGCGGTTGCCGCTCCAGCGCGTGAGCGTCTGCCACAGCGCCGCGGCCTGCTCGTCGGGCTCCTCGACCGTGGGCAGCGGCAGCCCTTCGGCGCGCAGCGCCTGCGCCAGCAGCTTCTCGCCCAGTGCCCGCGACTCCTCCTGTTCCATGTTCTTGAGGTAGTGGCGGATCTTGGAGCGCGCGCGCCCCGTGCGCACGAAGTTCAGCCAGGCGGGGTTCGGGCGCGCGCCCGGCGCGGTGACGACTTCCACCACGTCGCCGCTCTTGAGCTCGGTACGCAGCGCCACGGGCTCGCCGTTGACGGTGGCGGCCACGGTGTGGTCGCCCACGTTGGTGTGGATGGTGTAGGCGAAGTCCACCGGCGTGGCGCCGCGCGGCAGCGCCAGGATCTTGCTCTTGGGCGTGAAGACGTAGACCGCGTCGGGGAACAGGTCGATCTTGACGTGCTCCAGGAACTCGCTGGCGTCGCGCGTCTCGTCCTGGATGTCCACCAGCGACTGCAGCCAGCGCGCGCCCAGGCGCTGCGCCTCGTTGAGCCCGTCCTCGTCCTTGACCTTGTACATCCAGTGCGCGGCGATGCCGCTCTCGGCCACGGCGTGCATGGGCTCGGTGCGGATCTGGAACTCCACCGCCGTGCCCAGCGGGTTCACGAGCGTGGTGTGCAGCGACTGGTAGCCGTTGGCCTTGGGGATGGCGATGTAGTCCTTGAAGCGCCCCGGCACCGGCTTGTAGAGCTGGTGCAGCACGCCCAGCGCGTGGTAGCAGTCGTAGAGCTCGGGCACCACGACGCGGAAGCCGAAGATGTCGTTGACCTGCGCGAAGCCGGTGTGCTTCTCGCGCATTTTCATGTAAATGGAGTAGACGGTCTTCTCGCGCCCGGAGATGGTCGCCTTGAGCTTGGCGGCGGCGAAGCCCTTCTCCACGTCGCCGCGGATGCGGTCCACGATGTCGCGCCGGTAGCCGCGCGCGCGCTGCACCGCCTTGGACAGCGCAGCGTGGCGCCACGGATGCAGGTACTGGAAGCTGAGCTCCTGCAGCTCGCGGTAGCTCTGGTTCAGGCCCAGGCGGTGCGCGATGGGTGCATAGATGTCCAGCGTCTCGCGCGCGATGCGCCCGCGCTTGTGCGGCGCCATCGCCGCCATGGTGCGCATGTTGTGCAGCCGGTCGGCGAGCTTGATGAGGATGACGCGCACGTCGCGCGCCATGGCCAGCAGCATCTTGCGGAAGGACTCGGCCTGCGACTCCTCGCGCGTGCTGAAGTGCAGCTTGTCGAGCTTGGTCAGCCCGTCCACCAGGTCCGCCGTGGCGGCGCCGAAGCGCTCGATGAGCTCGGGCTTGGTGATGCCGCAGTCCTCCATCGCGTCGTGCATGAGCGCGGCCATGATGGCCTGCGCATCGAGCCGCCAGTCGGCGCACAGGCCGGCCACGGCGATGGGGTGCGTGATGTAGGGCTCGCCGCTGGCGCGGAACTGGCCCAGGTGCGCCTCGTCGGCAAACTTGTAGGCCTCGCGCACCTTCTTCAGGTCGGCCTTGCTGAGGTAGGCGAGCTTGTCGGTGAGCGCGGCGAAGGAGGCGACGTCGACCGGGCGCGAGGCGGTCTGCGACGGCACGCGCGAGCCCAGGTGGAGCGCGGACGGCAGGAGATCGGCGGCGAAGGAACGGATGCCCATGGAGCGAATTTAGCGTGTCATCGCCCCCCGCATCTGCGGCAGGCCCAAATGAGAACGGGCGCCCAAGGCGCCCGTCACGGGAAGAACCGTCAGCCGAGCACGATCAGGTCGGCACCTTGCGCAGCATCTCCACGCCAACTTCGCCGGCGGCGATCTCGCGCAGCGCCGTCACGCCGGGCTTGTTCTTGCTCTCGATCTTGGCAGCGTGGCCCTGGCTCAGCATGCGCGCGCGGTACGTGGCCGCCAGCACCAGCTGGAAGCGGTTGGGGATCTTCTGGAGGCAGTCTTCGACGGTGATGCGGGCCATGCGTGCTAGTCCTTCAGATGGAAGCTTTGGGGTTCAGATCAGGTCCAGCGCGGCGAACACCTGCGACTTGCTGCGCTGCTGTGACGCGTATTTCAGACGCTGGGAGTGGACGACGGTCTTCAGATCAAAGAGCGCCGTCTCGAAGAGGGCGTTGATTATAACGTAGTCGAAATGCCGGGCCTGGGCGACCTCGTGCCGGGCGTTGATCATGCGCTGCGCGATCACCTCCGGGTGGTCCTCGCCGCGGCGCTGCAGGCGCTGGCGCAGTTCCTCCCAGCTCGGCGGCAGGATGAAGATCAGCACCGCGTGGCTGAAGATCTGCTTGATCTGCAGCGCGCCCTGGTAGTCGATCTCCAGCACCACGTCCTCGCCGTTCTGCAGCCGACGCTCGATGGCGTTGCGCGAGGTGCCGTAGCGGTTGCCGTGCACCTCGGCCCATTCGAAGAAGTCGCCGTGCTCGATCATGGCGTCGAACTGGTCGTTGCTGATGAAGTGGTACTCGCGCCCGTCCTGCTCCTGCCCGCGCGGCGGGCGCGTGGTGTGCGAGACCGACACCGCCAGGTGCGAGTCCAGCTCCAGCAGCGCCTTGACGAGGCTGGATTTGCCCGCGCCGCTGGGCGCGGCGACGACGAAGAGATTGCCCGGGGTTTCCATGCCTGTACCTTCCTGTGCTGCCGACCGTCTTCTTGGTTCTTACTCGATGTTCTGGACCTGCTCGCGCATCTGCTCGATGGCCACCTTCATCTCCACCGACACCGCGGTGAGCTCCAGCGCCGCGGACTTCGATCCCAGCGTGTTGGCCTCGCGGTGCAGCTCCTGGATCAGGAAGTCCAGCCGCTTGCCCAGCTCGCCGCCCTTGTCCAGCAGCCGCTCGATCTCGTCGAGGTGCGCCTTCAGCCGCGAGAGCTCCTCGGCCACGTCGATGCGGATGGCGTAGGCCGCGGCCTCGGCCAGCGCGCGCTCGGCCTGCGCCTCGGCGCTCACCGACGCCCCGGCGCCCGCCGTCTGCAGCGCCTCGCGCCAGCGCTCTAGGAAGCGCTGCTGCTGGCGCTGCACCACCTGCGGCACCAGCGGCTCGGCCTGCGCGGCCAGCTCGCGCAGCCGCTGCACGCGCTCCATCAGGATCGCCACCAGCCGCGCGCCCTCGCGCTCGCGCGCCTCGCGCAGGCCTTCCACCGCGGCGCGCGCGGCTTCCAGCACCACCTCGTCGGGCTGCTCGCTGCCGCCGCCGCTGCGGCACCACTGCAGCACCTCGTGCACCGACAGCGGCGCTGCCTTGGACAGCCAGCCCTGCACCGTGCTCTCCAGCCGCGACAGCAGGTTCAGCTGCTCCGTCGTGGGCCGCGGCCAGGCGCCATCGCCCTCGCGCCCGGTGCTCAGGCGCAGCTCGATCTTGCCGCGCTTGAACCCGCCGCTGACCAGCTCGCGCAGCGCCGGCTCCAGCGCACGCAGCTCCTCGGGCAGCCGCAGGCTCAGGTCCAGGAAGCGGCCGTTGACCGAGCGCAGCTCCACGCTGGCCGTGCCTGTCACCACGCCCGTTTCCGGATTCGTGGACCCGCCTGCGCTGGCGCTGGCGTAACCGGTCATGCTGTAAACTGGCATCGCGTTTATCGCATTGCAAAATTCGATTATGTCAAAGCCCAAGCCGGCCCCGTTGCCAGCCGGCACCGTGGTGGGCGGCTACCAGATCATCAAGAAGCTGGCAGCCGGGGGCTTCGGGGTGGTGTACCTGGCCGAGGATGCACAGCGCCATCTTGTTGCGCTGAAAGAGTATTTGCCTTCCTCGCTGGCCGAACGCGCCCCCGGCGAGCTCGCCCCGCGCGTGCGCCAGGACAAGCAGTCGCTCTATCGACTGGGACTCAAGAGTTTCTTCGAGGAAGGGCGCTCGCTCGCGCAGATCAGCCATCCCAGCGTGGTCTCGGTACTCAATTTCTTCCGGGAGAACGAGACCGTGTACATGGTGATGAATTACCTGCAGGGCGACACGCTGCAGGACTTCATCGTCACCGCGCGCGACCTCAAGCGCGACAAGGTGTTCCGCGAGTCCACCATCCGCAGCCTGTTCGACGAGGTGCTGCGGGGCCTGCGGATCGTGCACCAGCACAAGATGCTGCACCTGGACATCAAGCCCGCGAACATCTTCATCACCGACGACAACCGCGCCGTGCTGCTGGATTTCGGCGCCGCGCGCGAGGTGCTGGCCAAGGAAGGCGACTTCATCCGCCCGATGTACACCCCCGGCTTCGCCGCGCCCGAGATGTACCGCCGCGACGGCACGCTGGGCCCCTGGACCGACATCTACGCCATCGGCGCCTGCATCTACGCCTGCATGCAGGGCTACCCGCCCAACGACGCGCCGCAGCGCATCGAGAAAGACCGCCTGGCACTGAGCCTTTCCCGGCTGCGCAACATCTACTCCGACAACCTCATCGAGGTCACGGAGTGGTGCATGTCGCTCGATCCGCTGTCGCGTCCCCAGAGCGTGTTCGCGCTGCAGAAGGAACTCGGCCGCGAGACCGAGCGCCGCTACACCAAGCTGTCCTTCAGCGAACGGCTGAAGCTGCAGATCGAAAACCTCAAGACCGGGAGCAAGGTCTGAGCACCGCCGTGCGGCGCGCGGCAGCCACGGTGGCCGTGCAGTCATGAAGTTCAGCGTCTACCAGCTCAGCCGCAAGGGCGGGCGGCCCCGCAACGAGGACCGCATGGGCTACTGCTACACGCGCGACTCGGGCCTCTTCGCCCTGGCCGACGGCATGGGCGGCCATCCCGAGGGCGAGGTTGCGGCGCAGCTGGCGCTGCAGACCCTGGCCGGCCTGTTCCAGCGTGACGCCCAGCCGCGGCTGCCCGATCCGCAGCGCTTCCTGCAGGAGTCGCTGCTGGCGGCGCACCAGCAACTGCTGCGCTACGCCGGCGAGCATGGCCTGGCCGACACGCCGCGCACCACCATCGTGGCCCTGGTGCTGCAGGGCCGCCACGCCTACTGGGCGCACTGCGGCGACTCGCGGCTGTACCTGCTGCGCGAAGGCGTGCTGCTGGCGCGCACGCGCGACCACTCCTATGCCGAGCTCGCGCGCGCGCTCGCGCCGGACGGCGCCGCGCGGCGCAACCGCAACGTGCTCTTCACCTGCCTGGGCAGCCCGGGCAAGCCGGTGGTGGACGGCGGCGGGCCGCAGCGGCTGCAGCGCGGCGACCGGCTGCTGCTGTGCTCCGACGGCCTGTGGAGCGGCGTGGCCGACGACCAGATCGCGCGCGCCCTGGCGTCCGCGCAGCCGCTGGCCGAGGCCGTGCCCACCCTGGTGGAGCGCGCGCTGCAGGCGGCCGGCCCGCGCGCCGACAACGTCACCGCGCTGGCGCTGCAGTGGGATGCGGTTGAAGATCCGCTGCAGGCGGCCCAGCCCACCACCAGCGTCGCTTTTTCCACCACCATCCAGCCGCCCGAAGGACTGCCCGGACTCCACGACGACTTCGACGACGAGGAGATCGAGCGCTCCATCCGCGAGATCAACGAAGCCATCCGGCGCACCGCCCAGCGGCGGCGCGCCAAGTAACCTTTACCCATTCCCTGGAGAAGCATGCCCGCTTTTGAACGCACGCAAGACCGTGCCGCGGACGCCCTGCGCCCGGTGCGCATCGTCCGCCGCTACACCCGCCACGCCGAAGGCTCGGTGCTCGTCGCCTTTGGCGACACCCAGGTGCTGTGCACCGCCTCGGTCGAGGAACGCGTGCCGCCGCACAAGAAGGGCAGCGGCGAAGGCTGGGTCACGGCCGAGTACGGCATGTTGCCGCGCGCCACCCACACCCGCGGCGCACGCGAGGCCGCCAAGGGCAAGCAAAGCGGCCGCACGCAGGAGATCCAGCGCCTCATCGGCCGCTCGCTGCGCGCGGTGTTCGACCTGGCCGCCCTGGGCGAGCGCAGCATCCTCATCGACTGCGACGTGCTGCAGGCCGACGGCGGCACCCGCACCGCCGCCATCACCGGCGCCTACGTGGCTGCGCACGACGCGGTGAGCTGGCTGCTGGAGCGCGGGCTCATCCAGCGCTCGCCGCTGCGCGACGCGGTGGCCGCCATCTCGGTGGGCCTGGTCGAGGGCACGCCGCTGCTGGACTTGGAGTACGTCGAGGACGCCGCCTGCGACACCGACATGAACATCGTCATGACCGGCAGCGGCGGCATCGTCGAGGTGCAGGGCACGGCCGAGGGCGCGCCCTTCAGCCGCGAGCAGCTCGACGCGCTGCTGGCGCTGGGCGCCAAGGGCATCGCCGAGCTGGTCGAGCTGCAGCGCCGCGCGCTGGCGGAAAAGGTGGCGGCATGAGGCTCGTCCTCGCCTCCAACAACGCCAAGAAGCTCGCCGAGCTGGGCAGCCTTTTCGCGGAGCTGCCGGTGGAGCTGGTCACGCAGGGCTCGCTGGGCATCGCCGAAGCCGAGGAGCCGCACATCAGCTTCGTGGAGAACGCGCTGGCCAAGGCGCGCCACGCCGCGCAGGCCGCGGGCGGGCCGGCCATCGCCGACGACTCCGGCCTGTGCGTGGACGCGCTGGGCGGCGCGCCGGGCGTGATCTCGGCGCACTACGCGCCGCTGGAGCCGCCGCCGTCGTGGCTGCCGCGCGAGGCCTACCGCGATCGCCAGGACAACGCCAACAACGCGCTGCTGCTGCAGCGGCTGCAGGGCCAGGCGAACCGCCGCGCGCGCTTCGTGTGCACGTTGGTGGCGCTGCGCCACGCGCAGGACCCGGAGCCGCTGATCGCCTTCGGCCGCTGGGAAGGCGAGATCCTGCAGCAGCCGGCCGGGGAGGGCGGTTTCGGCTACGACCCGCTGCTGTTCATCCCGGCGCTGGGTCAAGCCGTGGCGCAGCTCGATGCCGCGGTGAAGAACCAGCACAGCCACCGCGCGCTGGCCGCACGCCAGATGGCGACGCTGATGCAGGAGGCCTGGCACCTTGGCTGACTCCGCCCCCATCCGGCTGCTGCGCCCGGGCGCCGTGGCGCTGCAGGCGCTGCCGCCGCTGTCGCTGTACGTGCACATGCCCTGGTGCCTGCGCAAGTGCCCGTACTGCGACTTCAACTCGCACGAGGTGCGCGACGGCGCCGGGCTGACGCCGGCGCTGCAACGCGAGTACCTCGACGCGTTGGTGACGGACCTGGAATCCGCGCTGCCGCAGATCTGGGGCCGGCGCGTGCACAGCATCTTCATCGGCGGCGGCACGCCCAGCCTGTTCGAGCCCGAGGCCATCGACCGGCTGCTGGCCGACATCCGCGCCCGGCTGCCGATGGAGCCGGGCTGCGAGATCACGCTGGAGGCCAACCCCGGCACCTTCGAGAAGGACCGCTTCCGCGGCTACCGCACCGCCGGCGTGACGCGGCTGTCGGTGGGCGTGCAAAGCTTCAATGACGCGATGCTGCGGGCCGTCGGGCGGGTGCACGACGCCGAGCAGGCGCGCGCGGCGGTGGCCGAGGCGGCCTCCGCCTTCGACACCTTCAACATCGACCTGATGTACGCGCTGCCCGGGCAGAGCCTGGAGATGCTCGCGCGCGACCTGGACGAGGCGCTGTCCTTCGCGCCGCCGCACCTCTCCATCTACCACCTGACGATGGAGCCCAACACGTTCTTCGCCACGCGGCCGCCCGAGGGGCTGCCGGACGACGACTTGGCGTCGGACATGCTGGACCTGCTGGCGCAGCGCACGGCCGAAGCCGGGCTGCAGCGCTACGAGGTCTCGGCCTTCGCGCGGCCGGGCCACCGCTGCGTGCACAACCTGAACTACTGGGAGTTCGGCGACTACCTGGGCATCGGCGCCGGCGCGCACGGGAAGATCAGCTTCCCCGACCGCATCCTGCGCCAGCAGCGCTGGCGCGAGCCCGTGACCTACATGGCCAAGGTGCGCGAGGGGCAGGCCGTCTCCAACGAGCAGGCCGTCACGCCCAAGGAACTGCCCTTCGAGTTCGTGCTCAACGCGCTGCGGCTCAAGGAAGGCTTCGAGCTCACGCGCTTCAGCGAGCGCACCGGGCAGCCGCTGCAGTCCATCCAGCGCGCGCTGGCCGAGGCCGAGCGCCGCGGGCTGCTGGAGCGCGAAGGCGACATCGCGCGGCCGACGGCGCGCGGCTTCGACTTCCTGAGCGATTTGCAGGCGCTGTTCCTGCCGCCGGGCTGACCGGCGGCAGCCGGGATCACACCCGGTGCGTCGGCCCGCTGGAGGTGGCGGCGAGCTGTTCCATGAGGCGCGTGCCGATGCGCTGCAGCGGCAGCACCTCGTGCGCGGCGCCGGCGGCGATGGCCTCGCGCGGCATGCCGAAGACGACGCAGCTGGCCTCGTCCTGGCAGATGTTGTAGGCCCCGGCGTCGCGCATGAGCTTCATCGCCTTGGCGCCATCGGCGCCCATGCCGGTGAGCATCACGCCGAAGGCGTTGGGGCCGGCCACGCGCGCGGCCGACTCGAACAGCACCTCCACCGAGGGCTTGTGGCGGTTCACCGGCTCGCCGTCGCGCACCCGCGCGATGTAGTTGGCGCCGCTGCGCTCCACGCTCAGGTGCAGCCCGCCCGGGGCCAGGTAGGCGTGGCCGGGCAGCAGGCGCTCGCCGTCGGTGGCCTCGCGCACCGTGAGGCGGCACAGCGAGTTCAGCCGCGCGGCGTAGCTGCGCGTGAAGCCCGGGGGCATGTGCTGCGTGATCAGCACCGCCGGCGAGTCCGGCGGCAGGCTCACCAGCACCTCGCGCGTGGCTTCGGTGCCGCCGGTGGAGGCGCCGATGAAGATCAGCTTCTCGGTGGACAGCCGCCCCAGCGGGCGCGTGGCCGGGGCGGGGGCGCGCGGGGCGTCCGCGGCGGCAGGCGCCGGGGCGGGCGCGCTCACGCGGCGGTGGATGCGCGAGCGCGCGGCGGCGCGGATCTTGTCGCAGATCTCCTCGGCGAGCTGGTTCAGCCCCTCGGCCACGCCCAGGCGCGGCTTGCTCACGAAGTCCACGGCGCCCAGCTCCAGCGCGCGCATCGTCGCCTCGGCGCCGCGCTCGGTCAGGGTGGAGACCATCACCACCGGCGTCGGCCGCAGCTTCATCAGCCGCGACAGGAATTCGAGCCCGTCCATGCGCGGCATCTCGATGTCCAGGGTCACCACGTCGGGCGAGACCTCCCGGATGAGCTCGCGCGCCGCGAAGGGATCGGCCGCGGTGCCCACGCACTCCATGTCGGGCTGTCGGTCGATGAAGGTCTTGAGCAGCGAGCGCACCAGCGCCGAGTCGTCCACCACCACCACACGAATAGAAGCCATCTCTGTTCCAGTCAGAAGAGTTCGATCGAGCCCGTTTCGGAGGGCACGGTCTTGGCCGCCGCGCGCTCCTGCGCCAGCAGCTGTTCGCCCATGGCCGTGGGTGCCAGGCGCTTGACCTTGGCGCGGCCGCTGGCGGGTTCGAAGCACACCTTGCGCGGGTACACGTCCATCACGTCCTGGCTGATGACGGGAATGCGCTCGGTCTTGAGGTAGTCCAGCACGAAGCGCGTGTTGCGCTCGCCCACGTTGAGCGTGGTCATGTTGCCCAGCACCGCGCCGCCGCCGAAGACCTTGGCCTCCAGCGAGGAGCGCGTAGCGCCGCGCTTCATGAGCTCGTTGATGAGCAGCTCCATCGCGTACAGGCCGTAGCGCGCGCCGTCGCCGGCGTCGGGCAGCATGAAGTGGTTCATGCCGCCCAGGCGGCGGTCGCGGTCCCACAGGCACGCCGCGATGCACGAGCCCAGCGTGGTCATGATCAGGATGTCCTCGTCGTACACGAAGTACTCGCCGGGCAGCACCTTCACGGCCTCGCGGCGGAAGTGCGCGTCGTAGAAGAAGAACGAGGCTTCGTGCGGCTTGCGCCGCTCGGCACGCAGCTTCTCCAGCAGCGCCGTGCTCTGCAGCCGTGCGGAGATGGCCTGGATGGGGCGTACCGTCATCAGAGGCGCTCGTAGATGGTCTTGCCGCGCAGCTTGAACAGCGTGCGGGCATCGCCGAAGTTTTCCGAGTGCCCCACGTACAGCAGCGCGCCGGGGCGCATGGTGCGGTGCAGGCGCTGCAGCACCTGCATCTGGG
Organism: Azohydromonas australica DSM 1124; assembly: GCF_000430725.1. Taxonomy (GTDB): domain Bacteria; phylum Pseudomonadota; class Gammaproteobacteria; order Burkholderiales; family Burkholderiaceae_C; genus Azohydromonas; species Azohydromonas australica. The sequence goes on along the minus strand of NZ_KE387203.1, from coordinate 366,079 downwards.
TCGGGGCGTCAAAGTAGATCATCACGTTGCGGCAGAACACCGCGTCGAAGGGCTCGCCCAGGTCCCTGGACGGGCTCATCAGGTTGAAGGCGAAGAAGCTCACCAGCCGCGCCAGCTCGGGCTTGACCTTCATGCGCCCGGCGTTGGCGCCGGTGCCGCGCAGGAAGTGGCGGCGCAGCCGCTCGGGGCTCAGGCCGCGCGAGCCCGCGTCGTACACGCCGCGCTGGGCGGTGCCCAGCACCTTGGTGTCGATGTCGCTGGCCAGGATGCGCACGTTCTGCGGATTCGGCGAGTGCTCCAGCACCGTCATCGCCAGCGAGTAGGGCTCCTCGCCGGTGGAGGCGGCACAGCACCAGATACGCTGGATGTGCGCGCCGGGCTTGCGCAGCTCCTCGGCCAGGGCGTGGAAGTGGTGCTCCTCGCGGAAGAAGGCGGTGAGGTTCGTGGTCAGGCAGTTCACGAACTCCTGCCACTCCGCGTCGGCCGCCGCGCCGCGCGCCGTCTCCAGCGCCTGCAGGTAGGAGGCGAAGCTGCGGTGGCCCGTCTCGCGCAGGCGCCGCGACAGCCGGCTGTACACCATGGCCTGCTTGCCGTTGTGCAGGCTGATGCCGGCGCGCTGGTAGATGAGTTGGCGCACGCGCTCGAAATCCGCGCTGCCGAAAGCGAATTCGCCATCGGGCTGCACGGCGACGGAAGACGGGGAAAGGCTCATGGCGAGGTCAGGACGCTTCCGGTGACCGGGGGAGTTGCACTTGGATACATCAACACAGTCCGCCAGTCTGCACCGCCGGAGCCGCGATTCAGCGTCCCCAGTGCACCGCCAAGGTGGCGGAAGTCACACACCCCGCGTCCGCACACGCCGGCGCGTGGCGGCACGGACCCTCTCGCCAGGTCCGAGGTGCCGCCAGAGCAGGGATTCAGTCGCGGAAGTTTTCGAACTTCAGCGGCAGGTCGATGTCCTTGCGCAGCAGCGCGATGACGGCTTGCAGGTCGTCGCGCTTGGTGCCGTTGACGCGCACGGTGTCGCCCTGGATGGAGGCCTGGACCTTGATCTTGCTCTGCTTGACCAGGCCCTGGATCTTCTTGGCCGTCTCGGCGTCGATGCCGGCCTTGAGCTTGACCAGCTGCTTGAGCTTGTCGCCGCCGATCTTCTCGGGCTTGGCGCTGTCGTCCAGGAAGCGGACGTCCACGTTGCGCTTGGTGAGCTTGGCCAGCAGCACGTCCTTGACCTGGCTGAGCTGGAAATCGCTGTCGGCGTAGAGCGTGAGCTCCTTGTCCTTGCCCTTGTCGGAGAACTCCACGCGGGCGTCGGAGCCCTTGAAATCGAAGCGGGTCCCGATTTCCTTGTTGGATTGGTCGATGGCGTTGCGCACCTCGACGAGTTCGGGCTGCAGGACGGTGTCGAAACTGGGCATGGCTAGGGTCAAGAAGGGATCGGCGAAAATTCTCTCATGCAGCAATCCCTGTCCATCGAGCGCGGCCTGAGCCTGCGCCCCTACAACAGCTTCGGATTGCCGGCGCAGGCGCAGCAACTGGTGCGCATCCGTAGCGATGCCGACGTACGCCGGGTGCTGGACCATCCCGAGATCGGCCGCGCCCAGAAGCTGGTGCTGGGCGGCGGCAGCAACCTGGTGCTCACGCGCGACGTTTCCGCGCTGGTGCTCAAGGTGGAGGTGGCCGGCATCCGCCTGGTCGAGACGCGCGAGGACGCCTTCATCGTCGAGGCCGGCGCCGGCGAGAGCTGGCACGCCCTGGTGCAGTGGACGCTGGACCACGGCCTGCCCGGCCTGGAGAACATGGCCCTGATTCCCGGCACCGTGGGCGCCTCGCCGGTGCAGAACATCGGCGCCTATGGCCTGGAGCTCAAGGACCGCTTCGAGTCGCTGGACGCGGTGGACCTGGTCACCGGGCGCAGCGTGACGCTGGACGCGCGCGCCTGCCGCTTCGGCTACCGCGACAGCGTCTTCAAGCAGGGCGGCTTCGCCGGCCTGGCCGGCAAGAGCCTCATCACCCGCGTGCGCTTCAGGCTGCCGCGGCCCTGGCGCCCGGTGCTGGGCTACGTCGACCTGGAGAAGAAGATGGCCGAGACCGGCGTGCGCGACCCGGACGCGCGGCAGATCTTCGACTGGGTCTGCGCCGTGCGCCGCGCCAAGCTGCCCGACCCGGCGGCGCTGGGCAACGCCGGCAGCTTCTTCAAGAACCCGGTGGTCAGCGCCGAGCAGTGCCGCGACATCATCACCCGCGACCCGCACATCGTTCACTACCCGCTGGCCGACGGCAGCGTCAAGCTCGCCGCGGGCTGGCTCATCGACGCCTGCGGCTGGAAGGGCAAGAGCATCGGCCGCGCGGGCGTGTACGAGAAGCAGGCGCTGGTGCTGGTCAACCGCGGCGGCGCCAGTGGCGCGGAGGTGCTGACGCTGGCGCGCGCGATCCAGGAGAGCGTCTACGGCCGCTTCGGCATCCGGCTGGAGCCGGAGCCGGTGGTGGTCTGACGGGCCTTACACCGTCGCGCCCGGCGTCACCTCCAGCAGCCCGCACTGCTGCAGCGCCTCGCGCGTGGCCGGCAGCAGCGCGTCCCAGTGCTGCAGCGCCTCCAGCAGCGTGGCGGGCTCGGCGGTGGAGGCGTTCTTCTCCACCTCCATCGCGGCCTGCGCCAGGCCCGTGAGGCCCAGGTTCAGCGCCGCCCCCTTGGCCGCGTGCGCGGCCGCGCGTAGCGCGCTGCGCATCTGCGGCTCCTGCGCGCGCACCTCGTCGGCAGCGGCCAGGTCCACCTGGACGCCGGCCGCCTCGGCCGCCTCGGCCCCCAGCGCCTCCTGCAGCGACCGCACCTGGGCGCTGAGCTGCGGCAGCTGCGCGGCCAGGTCGTCCAGGTAGCGCTGCGCCAGCGAGCGGTAGTGCGGGGTGGTGAGCACCTGCGCCACGGCGCCGGCGGCGGCCTCGTCCACCAGCGCCGCGACGGGGGGCGCGGCCGGGGCCGGCGCGGCGCCGCCCTCGGGGCTGGTGCAGGCGTGGTTGCGGGCGCGCACCTGGTTGCGCATCACCTGGGCGAGTTGTTGCAGGGTCACGGGTTTGGTCAGCACGTCGTTCATCCCTGCGCTGAGGCAGCGCTGGCGGGTTTCGGGCAGGGCATCGGCGGTCAGCGCCACGATGGGCACCTGGCCCGCCGCCGCGGGCAGCGCACGGATGGCCTGCGTGGCGCCCGCGCCGTCGAGCACGGGCATGTGCAGGTCCATCAGCACGAGGTCGAAGCGCTGCTCGGCCACCGCCTGCACCGCGTCCACGCCGTTGCGCACGATGCGCGCGCGGTGGCCCAGCCGGTCCAGCAGCGCGCCGAGGTAGCGGCGGTTGATCTCATGGTCCTCGGCCACCAGCACGCGCAACCCCGCCACCGGCAGCCGCTCGTCGGCCTCGGGCTCCACGGGCTCCTGCGTCTCCACCAGCGGCAGCACCAGCGTGAAGCTGCTGCCCGCGCCGGGGCTGCTCTGCACCAGCAGGTCGCCGCCCATGAGCCGCGCGAGGTGGCGCGAGATCTCCAGCCCCAGCCCGGTGCCGCCCTGGCGCCGCGGCCCGCCGGGCTGCACGAAGCGCTGGAACAGCCGGCTCAGGGTGTATTCGTCCATGCCGATGCCGGTGTCGGTGACGGCGCATTCCATCGTGCCGCTGACGTTGCCCAGGTGCACGTTGAGCGTGACCGAGCCGCTGTCGGTGAACTGGATGGCGTTGTTCATCAGCTTGTTGAGCACCTGCTTGAGCCGCGTGCCATCGATCTCGACCGCGGCGGGCAGCTCCGGCGCCACGTGCACGCGCAGTGCCAGCCCCTTGGCCATGGCGCGCGGGCGCATCACCTGCTCGACCTCGGCCACCAGCGCGCGCAGCGGCACCGACTCGCTCAGCAGCGCCAGCGTGCCGGACTCCAGCTTGGACATGTCCAGGATGTCGTTGAGGATCGACAGCAGGTGGTCGGCCGCCTCGTTGGCGGTGCGCAGGTACTCCTGCTGGCGCGGCTCCAGCGGCGTGTCGCGCAGCAGCGCCAGCATGCCCAGCAGGCCCTGGAAGGGCGTGCGGATCTCGTGGCTCATGTTGGCCAGGAAGGCGCTCTTGGCCTGGCTGGCGGCCTCGGATTCCTGGCGCGCCTCGCGCAGCCGTTGCGCCAGCAGCTCCACGCCGGCGCTGCGCTGGTCGAGCTGCTGGCGCTGGCGCAGCAGCAGCAGGCCCATGCCCAGGCCGCCCAGTGCCAGGAGCAGCGTCAGCGCCGTTTCCACGTCCGCGTGCTCGTCGATGGCGGCGTGGCGCTGCGTGATCTGCAGCGCCGCCTCGCGCGCGCCGTCGTGCGCCAGGGCGCGCACGGGCTCGTCCAGCGCCTCCAGCTCCTGCTGCAGCGCGCGGTGCGATTCCTCGCTCAGCCGGGCCCGCGGGTGCGCGCCGAGGTAGAGGTCGGCCCGGGCGACGAAGTCGCGCAGCGTGCGCGCCGCCTGTTCCAGCCCGGGGCTGCGCGACAGCAGCCGCTGCCCCTGCGGGCCTTCGAGCAGCTCCACGCGGTTGACGAAGCGCTGGTAGCGCTGCTGCAGCGAGTCGTTCTCGCGTGACGGCCCGGCCGGCGCGCGCCACTGGCTGCGCAGCTCCAGGTACTCGGCGTGCAGCTGCGGCAGGCCCAGCAGCAGCACGGTGTCGTCCTTCACGTCGGCCGCGCCGTGCAGGCGCTGGATCTGCAGCCACTGCACCGCGCCCACGCTGGCCAGCAGCACCAGCGCCACGGCCAGCCAGCGCAGCAGCCGCGCGCGCTGAAGGGTGCGCGCGGTGGCGTTCACGGCATGGCCGCCCGCAGCAGCGGGCGTTCAGGAAAGGAGAGCAGTGCCCGAAGGGTCGCGTCCGGGGGCGCGACACGGGCCGGGGGAGGGAGGCTGCAACGCGGCGGGGCTCTCAAGGCTCGGGACTCCAGGCGCACGGCGCGCGTACGTGTAACCCCCCGATTATCGCGCCCGCCCATGGTGCATCTGCACAACGGCGCGCCGGCCCCGCGCTGGGCAGGCGATTGGCACGCCGCGGCGGCGCCGGATCAGCGCGCTCAGGCCGCAGCGGGGGCGGGAGCCGGCTGGGCCTTGATCACGCCGTCGGCGATGAGCTTCTCGACCACGGTCTTCTGCATGCCGAAGGCGCGCAGGAAGCCGTCCAGCGGCATGACCAGCTGCTGCGTCGGCGTGGCGACCAGCTCCTGCTTGCCGTCCTTGCTCTGGCTGAGGACGGTGCCCAGGTCCAGGCGCACCAGCGGGCCGGTAACGGTGATGTTGATGATGGCGTCGGCGAAATTGGTTTGCATGGTGGTTGGCAGTGGGTTGCGGCGCCCCGGCCGCTCAGCCGCCAAGGGCGCGGGCGGCATTGTCCAGCCGCAAACTGCTGCCGTTGTGACCGACCGGGAACGGCATGCCCCAGGCAAGCGCGTCCGTCATGCCGGGCGTGAAAAAGTCGGCACCGCCGCCGCCGGGCTCAGCCGCCGCGCACTGCTGCCAGCAGCTCCAGCTCGACGGTGGCGTTCTTGGGCAGCTGGTACGCGCCGACCGAGGTGCGCGCATGCGCGCCCACCGCGTCGCCGAGCACTTGGCACAGCAGGTCCGAGGCGCCGTCGGCCACCTCGCTGTGCTGGGTGAAGTCGGCCGTGCACTGCACGTGCACGGTCAGCCGCAGGATGCGCTCGACCTGCTCCAGCGAGCCCAGGCTGCGCTGCAGCAGCGCCAGGGCGCGCATGGTGCAGATGCGCGCGGCCTCCTGCGCGCGCTCCAGCGGCACCTCGGCGCCGGCGCGGCCGGTCACGACCACGGTGTCGCCCACGCGCGGAATCTGGCCGCTGAGGTGGACCACGTCGCCGTGGCGCACCAGCGGCACGTAGTGGCCGCCGATCTTGATCTCGCCGTCGAAGCGGTGGCCGAGCCGCCGGGCGGCCTCCTGGAAACGTTCGTCTGCGGACATGCGATGCCTCTGGCTGTCAGAACCGCGACCCGGGCTGTTTCAGGAACTCGATTTCCTCCGGCGTCGAGGCCCGGCCCAGGATGGCGTTGCGGTGCGGGAAGCGCCCGAAGCGCTCGACGATCACGTGGTGCTTGCGCGCCCACTCCTCGTTGTCCGCCAGCGAGGGCTCCGCGGCGCTGAGCGCGGCGTACAGGCGCAGCGACTCCTCTTGCGCCTGCAAATCCTCGGCGTGCTCGAAGGGCAGGTAGACGAACACGCGCTGCAGCGGCTCCAGCGCCTGGTCGAAGCCGCGCGCCACCATGTCGCGCGCGCCGGACAGGGCCTGCGCATCGCCGGCGAAGGCGCGCGGCGTGTCGCGGAAAGCGTTGCGCGTGAACTGGTCCAGCAGCAGCAACCGCGCCAGCGCGGTGTCGGGCGCCGCCTGCCAGGCGTCGAAGCCGCCGCGCAGCGCGGTCTCGATCAGCAGCGTGAAGCGCGCGCGGATCTCGACGTCGAAGACCGGGTCCTTGGTGAACCACTGCGGCCGCGCCACCAGCGGCGGCTCGCCGAACCAGAAGCGCAGCACGGTGCGCGCATCGGCGGCGGGGCTCATGGCCGCGCCTCCAGCAGGTCCTGCGTCTCGGGATGGCGGCGCATGTAGGACGCCACGTAGCTGCACAGCGGGCGCACCTTCAGCCCTTCGGCGCGGGCCCATTCGAGCGCTTTCTGGACCAGCGCCGCGGCCACGCCCTGGCCGCTCATCGCCTCGGGCACCTCGGTGTGGACGAATTCCACCGTGCCGCCGTCGCGGCGGTAGACGCACTGCGCCAGCGCGCCCTCCAGGCGGCACTCGAAGCGGCTCTCGGCCGGGTTGTGTCGTACGGGGTGATTCATGGGGACGGTGGGCTCCTCGACCAGGGTCGGGCCATTGTGGCGCCGGCCCGCCGCCCCCTATGGCGCTCAGGCCGTGAGCTTCACCGGCTCGATCTGCACCGAGCTCTGCCCGTCGCCGACCCACACGATGCCGTCCTGCACCGTCACCTGCAGGTTCATGCCGCGCTGCGCCAGCGCCGCCAGCGCCTGGCTCTGCTCGGCCGGGATCTGCCACACCGTCACGTTGGGCACGCGGGTGAGCTTGCCCTGCAGCGGCGCCCACCACACCGGCGTGGAGCTGGCGTAGGAGATCACCGTGACCCGGTCGGCGCGCCCGGCGGCCTTGAGCAGCCGGCGCTCCTCGGGCTGGCCCAGCTCGATCCAGTGCAGCAGCTGACCGGTGAGGTCCTTGTGCCAGAGCGCGGGCTCGTCCACGTCCGACAGGCCCTTGGTGAATTCGAGCTGACCCCGGTGGTCGTCGGACGCCACGTGCAGCGCGAAGGCCAGCACCCGCATCATCAGCCGCTCCTCGGTCTCGGAGGGGTGGCGCGCCAGCGTCAGCGAGTGGTCGGCGTAGACATGGCGGTCCATGTCGGCCAGCTGCAGCTGGACCTTGTAGATGGTGGACTTCAGCGCCATGTGCGCGCTCCGGCGGTACGGGACATCGGGAATAACTCTTCTGGGTTTGCGAAAGGGCAGCGGGGCGGGACTGTGCCACAGCCGAAAATCCGGCCCTGGAGTCTTTGCCCATGGATCACAGCACCGCGCCCTTCGCCCCCGTCATTCCCGATGCCCGGCGCCTGGGCCGGCCGCTGTCGGGCTGGCGGCTCAGGGTCTACACCGTCATCTTCGAGGCCGACACCCCGGCCGGCCGCGCCTTCGACCTGGCGCTCATCGGCCTGATCGTTGCCAGCGTGGTGGTGGTGATGCTCGACAGCGTGGAAAGCCTGCACGCGCGCTGGAAGCCGATCTTCGACGCGCTGGAGTGGGCCTTCACGCTGGCGTTCACGCTGGAGTACCTGGCGCGCTTGGTCTGCGTGCAGCGCCCGATGCGCTACGCGCGCAGCTTCTTCGGCGTCATCGACCTGCTGGCGATCCTGCCCACCTACCTCTCGTTCTTCGTGCCGGGGCTGCACGCGCTCATCGACGTGCGCGTGCTGCGGCTGCTGCGGCTGTTCCGGATCCTCAAGCTCGCCGAGTACGTGGCCGAGTACGGCGCGCTGGGCCGGGCGCTGATGGCCAGCCGGCGCAAGATCCTGGTGTTCCTGTCCTTCGTGCTCATGGTGGTGGTGGTCATGGGCACGCTGATGTACGTGGTGGAAGGCCCGGCCAACGGCTTCAGCAACATCCCGGTGTCGGTGTACTGGGCCGTCACGACCATGACCACCGTGGGCTTCGGCGACATCACGCCCAAGACCGACCTGGGCCGCCTCATCGCCTCGGTGATGATGCTGCTGGGCTGGGGCACGCTGGCCGTGCCCACGGGCATTGTCAGCGCCGAGTTCACGGCCCAGCGCACGCGCCACCACCCCACCACGCGCACCTGCCCGAGCTGCCTGAGCGAGGGCCACGAGCCCGACGCCCGCTTCTGCCGCGACTGCGGCGCGCCGCTCACGCCCTACCGCCACGGCCGCTGAGGCACCGCGCCGCGCGCTCTATCCTTGCCGGTTTTTCCCGCATCAAAGAGGTCCCCATGCTGGCCCCGCCCTTCACCGACCCCGCCCGGCTCGACGACGTCCTGTGCACGCAAGGCCACGCGGTGCTGTCGCCGCAGGCACTGCAGTCGCTGCTGCACGCCGAGCCCGACGCGCTGCAGGCCTGGCAGCCGTTCTGGGACCGGCTGCCGCCCGACGCCTACCTGCGCGACGGCGGCCGCTACCGGCGCCGCCGCCACGCCAACTATGTGATCACCGAGGGCCGCGTGCAGCCCGTGCCGCACCGCGCGCACTGGCAGCCGGTGGAATACAACGCGCTGCACGGCGGCATCGAGCGCTGGTTCGAGCCCCTGGAGCCCGCGCTGGAGGCCGACCCGCTGTGGATGGAGCTGCTGCGCCTGCTGGCCGCGCGCGCCGACGCGCTGCGCGGCGTGCAGCCCTGGTTCGTCGAGGCGCACGTGTTCCGCATCGACACCACCGACGGCATCGGCCGGCCCACGCCCGAGGGCGCGCACCGCGACGGCGTGGACCTGGTGTCGGTGCTGATGCTGCAGCGCCACGGTGTCAAGGGCGGCGAGTCGCGCGTGTTCGACATCAACAGCCCGCAGGGCCTGCGCTTCACCATGAGCGAGCCCGGCACGCTGCTGCTGCTGGACGACACCCGCGTCATCCACGAGACCACCCCTATCCAGCCCGAAGGCGAGCTCGGCTGGCGCGACACGCTGGTGGTGACGCTGCGCAGGGGCGGCTTCCAGGGACCGGAAGACCCGCTGCACCGCTGATCCCCGGCGGGGGGACACCTCCCGTTGCAGCCCTGCATGCTGCGCTGCGGCAAAGTCGGCGACCCCCGATCAGCCGGCAGCGTCATGGAGAGCTTCGTCACCGCCCCCTGGGCCCTGCGCCCGGACACCCTGCTGGGCGCGACCCTGGCGCTGATCCTGGCGGCGCTGCTGGGCGAGGGCGTGTGGCGGCTGCTGCACTGGCCCCGGCTCATGGGCTACGGCGCCGTCGGCTGCCTGCTGGCCATCGCCGGCCTGGGCGCCAGCGGCGGCGAGACCGCGCTGCGCCTGGTGGTGGACATGGCGCTGGCGCTGCTGCTGTTCGAGGCCGGCGCGCGGCTGAACCTGCACTGGCTGCTGCGCAACCCGGCGCTGCTGGCCACCAGCGTGATGGAGTCGCTGCTCAGCGCGCTGGCGGTGTACCTGGCGGCGCTGTGGCTGCAGGTGCCGCAGTCCGTGGCCGGGGTGCTGGCGCTGATCGCGGTGAGCGTGTCGCCGGCGGTGGTGCAGCGCGTGATCGCCGAGTGCGACGCCGCCGGGCAGGTCACGGAGCGGCTGAGCACGCTCAGCGCGCTCAACACCCTCTACGCCGTGCTGCTGCTGCAGGCCTGGAGTGCCGGGCTGCGCCTGAGCGACCCGGCGTGGCAGCAGGCGCTGCTGCCGGTGCTGCTGAACTTCGGCGGCTCCATCGTGCTGGGCGCGCTGCTGGGGTCGGCGCTGGGCCTCATCGCGCAGCGGCTGGACCTGCGCCAGGACAACGCCGTGGCGCTGCTGCTGGGTTGCGTGCTGCTGGCCCTGGCGCTGGCCAAGACGCTGCAGCTCTCCACGCTGCTGGTGCCGCTGCTGGCGGGCATCTGGCTGCGCAACCGCCATCCGCGGCCTTGGGTGTGGCGGCGCCAGTTCGGCAGCGCCGGCGGGGTGCTGGCGCTGGTGCTGTTCGTGGCGGCGGCCTCGGCCTGGTCGCCCTCGGCGCTGCCCGAGGCCATCGGCATCGCCGCCGCGCTGCTGCTGGCGCGCGCCCTGGCCAAGCTCGGCGCGGTGGCGATGCTGGCGCCCGCCAGCGGGCTGAGCTGGCGCCAGGCCGGCTGCCTGGGCGCGGCGCTGCTGCCCATGTCCGGCACCGCCTGGCTGCTGGCGCTGGACTTCGCGGCGCTGCACCCGGGCAGCGCGCCGCAGCTCATGCCTCTGCTGCTGAGCATGCTGGCCCTGCTGGAGCTGCCCGCGCCGCTGGTGCTGCTCTACGGACTGCGCTTTGCCCGGGAAACCGAGGTGCACGAGTTGCCGCGCTGAAGCCCGCCTTCGTCCCGCCCCCGCTGCCGCAAGGAGAACCGCCATGAGCCTGCCGCCCTTCGCCAGTTCCGAGGCCTTCACGCTGGGCGTGGAACTGGAGCTGCAGATCGTCAGCCGCCATGACTACGACCTCACGCCCGGCGCGGACGACCTGCTGCGCCTGGTGAGCCGCCACAAGCTGGCCGCGGACGTGAAGCCCGAGATCACCAGCAGCATGATCGAGCTCTCCACCGGCGTGTGCCGCGAGCACGCGCAGGTGATCACGCAGCTGCGTGAGGTGCGCGACGCGCTGGTGGAATGCGCGCAGCAGCAGAACCTGCGCCTGTGCGGCGGCGGCACGCACCCCTTCCAGGACTGGAGCCGGCGGCGCATCTACGACACCCCGCGCTACCGCCAGGTCTCCGAGCTCTACGGCTACCTCAGCAAGCAGTTCACCGTCTTCGGGCAGCACGTGCACATCGGCTGCCCCGGCGCGGACCAGGCGCTGTGGCTGCTGCACGCGCTGCAGCGCTACGTGCCGCACGCCATCGCGCTGTCGGCGTCCTCGCCCTATGTGCAGGGCAGCGACACGGGCTTCCAGAGCGCGCGGCTGAACTCGGTGTTCGCCTTCCCGCTCTCAGGGCGCGCGCCGTGGGAGCTCACCTGGAAGGACTTCGGGACCTACTTCGGCAAGATGCACCGCACCGGCGTGGTGGAGTCGATGAAGGATTTCTACTGGGACATCCGCCCCAAGCCCGAGTACGGAACGATTGAGGTGCGCGTGATGGACACGCCGCTCACCATCGAGAAGGCCGCCGCCATCGCCGCCTACCTGCAGTGCGTGGCGCGGCGCCTGGTGCTGGAGGAGCCCTTCCAGCCGCGCGAGGACGACTACCTCGCCTACACCTACAACCGCTTCCAGGCCTGCCGCTTCGGGCTGGACGGCGAGGTCGTGGACCCGCGCAGCGCCGAGCGCCAGTCGCTGCGGGCGCAGATCGCGCAGACGCTCAAGGAGATCGAGCCACACGCCATCGAGCTGCGTGCTGAACCCGCGCTGCTGCTGCTGCGCGACATGCTCGGCCGCGACGACGGCAGCGACGCCACCTGGCTGCGCGCCGTGCAGGCGCACGAGCGCTACCTGCCCGAGGTCGTGCGGCGGCAGTGCCTGCGCTTCGAGGGGCGGGCGGCGACGCTGTGACGGCTCAGGCCCGGGCTCAAGGCGCCGGCGTCTGCATCCGGTCCCGCTGCGCCAGCGCCGGGAACAGCTTGAACCACAGCCCCACCACCAGCAGCGTGCCCACGCCGCCCAGGATCACCGAGCCCACCGGGCCGAAGGCCGCGGCGGTGGCGCCGGACTCGAACTCGCCGAGCTGGTTGCTTGCGCCGATGAAGATCGAATTGGCCGCCGCCACGCGTCCGCGCATCTCGTCGGGCGTGTCCAGCTGCACCAGCGTCTGGCGGATCACCACGCTCACCATGTCCGCCGCGCCCGACACCAGCAGCGCCACGAACGAGACGACGAAGCTGGTGGACCAGCCGAACACCAGCATGCACACCCCGTACACGCCCACGGCCAGCAGCATCGCGCGCCCCACGCGGCGCTCGATGGGCACGCGCGTGAGCCACACCGACACCGCCAGCGCCCCCACCGCCGGCGCCGCGCGCAGCAGGCCTAGGCCCCAGGGCCCGGTGTGCAGCACGTCGCGCGCGAAGATCGGCAGCAGCGCTGTGGCGCCGCCCAGCAGCACGGCGAAGAGGTCCAGCGACAGCGCGCCCAGGATCGCCTGGCGGTGCCAGATGAAGCGCAGGCCCGCGAGCATTGTGTTCCAGCTCGCCGGCTCGCGGTGCGCCGGTCGCGCCACTGGCGTGATGCGCAGCACCAGCACGCAGCCCAGCGCGAACAGCGCCGCGCACACGCCGTAGACCACCGTGGCCCCGGCGGCGTAGAGGAAGCCGCCCAGCGCCGGCCCGGCCACCACCGCCGCCTGCGTCGCGCCGGAGCTGAAGGCCAGCGCCCGCGGCAGCACGGCCGCCGGCACCAGCGTGGGCGCCAGCGCCTGTTGCGAGGGCATCTGGAACGCGCGCGCAACGCCCAGTAGCAGCGACAGGCCCAGGATCAGCTCGCGCCCGATCCAGCCGCCGGCCGTGCCCAGCGCCAGCAGCAGGCCCACCACCAGCTGCAGCCCCAGGCACATCGCCAGCAGGCGGCGGCGGTCGTGGCGGTCCACGATGTGGCCGGCCGGCAGCGTCAGCACCAGCGCCGGGATGAACTGCAGCAGGCCCACCAGGCCCAGGTCCCAGGCGCTGGCGGTGGTGTCGTACATCTGCCAGCCCAGCGCCACCATGAGCATCTGCTGCGCGGTAGTGCCGGCCAGGCGGCCCCACCAGAAAAGCATGAAGGGGCGGAAGGAGCGCAGCGGCGCGGAGGGCGCCACCGCGGCGGCGGGAGGAACGACAGCGGTCATGACTGACGGCCGGCCGACGCACGCGGCGGCCGGGAACAACGGTGTGGGGTGGGGGCTCGTTGCGGCGGACGCCCGGTGGGCGGGCCGCGATGCCTGCGCGCGGCAGGGAAATGAGTAGTAACAGCTTACGCGAAGCGCGCGGGCCGGCTAGGGTAGGGGACATGCAACCGTTCGAAGCCTCCGCCGTGCAGTCCGATAACAACTCCACCTCACCGGCCGCTGCCCAGGCGCGGCTTTTCATTGGCTTGTGGCCTGACGACGCGCAACGCTGGGAAGCGCGCTCGCACCAGCAGCTCTGGCGCTGGCCGCCGCAGGCACGGCCCACGCCAGCGTCCAAGCTGCACCTGACGCTGCACTTCATCGGCGAGGTGCCGCAGTCCGCGGTGGAGGGGGTGGTGCAGGCCATGCCCGCGTCCTTCAGCGCCGCGGAGCTGACCTTCTCGCACCCGGCGCTGTGGCGCGGCGGCATCGCGGTGCTGGAGCCCGAGGCGGTGCCGGCGTCGCTGCAGTCGCTGCATGCGCAGCTGGGGCTGCGGCTGCGCCAGCTCGGCATCTCGCTGGAAGCGCGCCCCTGGCGCCCGCACCTGACGCTGGCGCGCCAGGCCCAGGGCGCCAAGCCGCCCACCAACTCGCCGCCGCTGCACTGGCGCTTCTCGCAGATGGCGCTGGTGCAGTCGGACGCGGGCTTCTACAAGGTGCTGAGGACGGCGGAGGCGGTGTGAGGGCTCAGGGCTCGCGCACGTCCGCCACCGGCTGCGTCCCGTAATCCGGGCGCTCCAGGTACGCCAGCAGCTTGGCGGCGGCCTGCTCCGGGCTGTCCAGCAGGCCCTGTTCGCGCAGCTGCACGAAGCGATCGTGGTCGGGGAAGTGCGCGGGGTCGGCGCCGCGCAGCTGCACCTGCATGTCGGTATCGATCACGCCCGGCGCCAGCGACACCACGCGCGCGCCCCGCGGCTTGAGCGCCTCGTCCAGCGCCAGCGCGCGGGTGAAATGGTCCAGCCCGGCCTTGACCGCGCAATAGGGCGCGCTGGCCGCCATGGCGCGCCGGCCCAGGCCCGAGGAGATGTTGAGCACCTTGCGCGCCGCGCTCCAGGGCTCGGTGGCGCGCAGGAAGGCGCGCGTGAGCAGCACCGGCGCCTCCAGCCCCACGCGCAGCGCGTCCGACAGCAGCGGCGCCTCCACGCCTTCCACCGGGCCGGGCGGCGCCAGCAGCGCGGCGTTGTTGACCAGGACCGCCTCGGCCACGGGCGTGGCGGCCTGCGCCCGCAGCCAGGCCTCCAGCCGCTCGGCCGCCGCCACGGGCTGCGCCAGGTCCTGCGCCCACTGCTCCAGCGTCACGCCTGGGGGGCGCGCCTCGCCTTCCAGCGTCGCGTCGGGACGGCGCGACAGCGTCAGCAGCCGCGTGCCCTCGCGCCGCAGCAGCGCCACGGCCAGGGCGCGACCCATGCCGCGCGAGGCGCCGGTGAGGATGACCAATCGGTTCAGGTTCGTGCTCATGTCTTGTCCGCCATCGAATGGGCTTGCACCTGCTCGCCGCAGAGGAAGAAGCGCCCGCCGGCGATGTGGTGCAGCGTGCGCAAGGCGTCCAGCGCCGGGTCCGCGTCGGGGCCGTCGCGGAACTGCCAGCGCCCGTGGGCGTAGGCGCGCGCGTCGGCCTGCGCCGCCACCACCTCGGCCAGGAAGAGATCGTGCTGCGCCTGCAGCGCGGGTTGCGGCAGCAGCCGGCACTCCAGCCAAGCCACGCAGCCCTCGACCAGCGGCGCCTGCGTCGCCTGCCCGGCGAAGCTGCCGATGCCGAACGCCTCGAACTTGTCCAGCGCCTCGCCGCCGCAGCTGCCCACGGTGTAGGCCATGTCGGCCTGCGCACGGCAGGGCAGGTTGAGCGCGAACTCGCCGGAGGACTCGATCAGCCGCCTCGTGAAAGTGCTCTTGTCCAGCACCACCGCCACCTTGGGCGGATCGAAGTCCAGCGGCATGGCCCACGCGGCGGCCATGAGGTTGCGGCGGCCGCCGTGGGCGGCGCTCACGAGCACGGTCGGCCCGTGGTTCATCAGGCGGTAGGCCTGGGGCAGGGGGACGTCTTGTCGCATGGCGCCATGATGCCGGCGCTCTAGAAGGGCGCCGGATCGGCGAAGCGCCTGACCGTGCCGTCGCCTGGGTGCGGCAGGGCCAGCGCCGCCGCGTGCAGCAGCAGCCGCGGCGCGCGCGCCAGCACCGCCGGCGGCGCATACAGCTCGTCGCCCAGAATCGGATGCCCCAGCGCCGCCAGGTGCACGCGCAGCTGGTGCGAGCGCCCCGTTACCGGCTCCAGCTCCACGCGCGTGGCGCCGTCCTCGTGTGCCAGCACGCGCCAGCGCGTCAGCGACGGCTTGCCCAGCGCGTGGTCGACCATCTGTCGCGGCCGGTTGGGCCAGTCGCAGCGCAGCGGCAGCGCGATCTCGCCCCAGCCGCCAAGCGGCGCCTCCAGGTGCCCGTCCACCACCGCCACGTAGCGCTTGTGCACGCGGCGCTCGGCGAAGGCCATGCTCAGCGAGCGCTGCGCCTCGGCGCCCCGGCCCATGGCGATCAGCCCCGAGGTCGCCATGTCCAGCCGGTGCACCACCAGCGCATCGGGAAACTGCGCCTGGGCGCGCGCCGCCAGGCAATCGGGCTCGGTGCGGCCCGGCACCGCCAGAAGTCCGGAAGGTTTGACGAGGATCAGAAGATACTCGTCAGAATGAAGTAAGGAAATTCGGTCCATATGAGTTTGTGAGCATATAGGTCCGATTTCTTGTCGCGGTGGCAGAGAAGGCCGTGTGTAGAATGGTTCGCGCAGAAACGTCCAGATACGTCATGACGTGGCTTTCCTCCTGAGCCCTGCGGCGCCCTTGCGGATGCCGTCGCGGCCGGCCCGGTTTGAATTTCCATGCTGCGCTTCTGGAGCATTTCTGCTCCGGCCTCGGGAGGAACACCGGCCGGATTCCAGTGCATCCACAAATAAGGTTTTTCTCATGAGCATCCAACAATCCGGCATCGTCAAGTGGTTCGATGACGGCAAGGGCTTTGGTTTCATCACGCCGGATGGCGGCGGCAAGGACGTGTTCGCCCATTTCAGCGAAATTCAGTCCGAGGGCTTCAAGAGCCTGAAGGAAAACCAGCGCGTGGAATTCGAAGTGCGCGAGGGGCCCAAGGGCCTGCAGGCTGCGAAGATCCGCGCCCTGTAAGCGGTTCTCCTCCCATGAAAAAACGCGGCCTCGGGCCGCGTTTTTCGTTGAAGCCGGGCGCGGGCAGTTTCAGAAGCGCTCGACCAGCCCCGTCTGCTGCGCCGTCTGCGGGTTGGAGCCCGCCTCGCGCACGCGCTGAAGCGCCTGCGCCGTGGGCAGGCCCAGCGCCTTGAGCACGCAGGCCGCGGCGCTGCCGGTGCGCCCCAGCCCGGCGGCGCAGTGCAGCAGCACCGCGTCGCCCGCGCGCAGCGCCTCGATGGCTTGCGCGATGCCGGCGTGGAACTCCGGCAGGTCCGGCGGCAGCCCGAAGTTGCGCATCGGCAGGTTCAGCCAGCGAAAGGGCAGCGTGCCCTGCGCCACGGCCGAGCGGTAGGCGGGCGACAGCTCCACCAGTTCCTCCACCGGCGCCAGGCACAGCACCAGCGCCAGCTGGCGCTGCTTCGCCTCGGCCAGGAAGCGCTTCATCGGCTCGAAGCGCCCCGGCATGGCCGACAGCCACAGCTGTCCCGGCACGCCGGTCGGCAGCGCCACGCCGCGCATCACCGGCACGCTGCCGTGGCCCGCCGGCGCCGCGCCGGCGGGCGGCACGGCGCCCGCGCTCGTGGTGGACGGGGCGTTCATGCGCCGCGGCTCCCGGCTCAGTGCGAGTACTGCTGGATGCCGGCGATGGCCCAGTCGCGGCTGCCGTCGGCCGGACGCACCAGGTGCCAGACCTCGTCGAAGTCGGCCGCCGGCGCGTCGCGCTCCTCGCGGACCAGGCCGCTGTAGCGCACGCTCACCACCTGCTGGTCACGCTCCTGCACCCAGTCCAGCACCTGCGCGTCCACGCGCACCACGTCGGTGGTCTGGGCCTTGCCGGTGCGCTCCTGCAGGTCCAGGCGCAGGTGGGCGAACAGCTCCGGCGTCGTGAACTGGCGCAGGTCGTTGAGGTCGGCGCTGTCGTTGGCGGCCTGCATGCGGATGAAGATCATCTTGGCCGCGCGCTCGAAGGACGCCTGGTCGAAGTCCGCCGGCAGGTTCGGGCCGGAGGAAGCCGGCGCCACCGTGCTGCCGCCCATGCCGGCCGAGTTGAAGCCCGTGCCCGGCTGCGCGACGTTGAAGCCCTCGGCCTGGCGCTGCATCGGCTGGCTCAAGCCCTGCTGCGCGTTCCACGGCGAGGCCATGCCGTTGCTGCCGGCACCCGCGCCGGCGCCGGCGTAGGCCGGCTG
Organism: Azohydromonas australica DSM 1124; assembly: GCF_000430725.1. GTDB lineage: Bacteria > Pseudomonadota > Gammaproteobacteria > Burkholderiales > Burkholderiaceae_C > Azohydromonas > Azohydromonas australica. Next base: position 348,684 of record NZ_KE387203.1, on the reverse strand, counting down.
CGGACCGGCCTTCTTGCCGGCGAAGCGGCTGACCAGGAAGCGGACCAGGAAGATCGCGGCGATGGCCAGCAGCGCCATCATCACGAAGTTCGCCACCGCCTCGCCCATGCCGAAGTGGCTCAGCAGTGCCGCGATGCCCAGGCCCGCGGCCAGGCCGGCCACGGGGCCGAGCCAGTTGCGCTTGGGCGCCGCGGCAGCGGCAGCCGTGCCGGCAGCCGCCGCAGGCGCGGCCTGCTGGGCTGGCGTGGCCTGGTTGGGGGCGGCCTGGTTCGGCGTCGTGTGGTTCGGCGTCGCGTGGTTCGCCGGCGGGGTGCTGCGCTGCATGCCCGCCGAGCCGCCGCCGCCCAGGCGCTTGGCCTCGGCCATCACGGGCGTGAACGACGCGGCCGCCACGGCCAGCATCAGCGCGCCCAGCAGTCCAGTCCTTGTCTTGCTCATTGCTCTGTCTCTCTCCGAGGTCCGGGCAACGGCCCGGGCTAGATGCTCTGAATGATGAGGGCGCCCCAAAGTTCCCCAAGACGGGTGAATGACAATTTCGGGATGCCTTTCCCGAAACCTGTCTTCCGCGCCCATGGCCTGGGCCTGAACCTCATCGCCGCGGCCTGTGCCCTGGCCGGCGGCGCTTCCGCCCAGACCGTGCCGGCTCCACCGGCAGCCCCCGTGCCCGCCCCGGACGGCGCGGCGCCGCAGCGGGTGGAGATCACCGGCGAGCGCAGCGGCGGCGAGATGCAGGAGCGGCGCCAGTCCACCGTGGCCAAGACCGTGGTCGGGCGCGAGGAGATCGAGCGCTTCGGCGATGCCTCGCTGGGCGAGGTGCTCAAGCGGCTGCCGGGCGTGACGCTGGACGGCGCGCCCGGGCGCGGCGGCAATCCGCGCCTGCGCGGGCTGGGCGGCGGCTACACGCAGATCCTGCTCGACGGCGAGCGCGTGCCGCCGGGCTTCGAGATCGACTCCATCGCGCCCGACCAGATCGAGCGCATCGAGATCCTGCGCGCCCCCACGGCCGAGACCGGCGCGCGTGCCGTCGCTGGCACGATCAACATCATCACGCGCGAAAGCTTCAGGAAGCGCCTCAACGACCTGCGCCTGTCGCTGGGCCTGGAGGACGGGCGCTGGAGCCCCGGGCTGAGCTGGACGCGCAGCGGCAGCGACGGCGCGCTGTCCTACACCTTCGGCGCCAACGCGGTGCAGACGCGCTTCAACACGCACAGCGTCAGCACTCTGGAGCAGGACGTCGCGGGCGTGCCCACGCTGCGCCGCCAGGAAACCACCGACGGCGCGACCGAGCGCCGGCGCCTCACGCTCAACGGCCGGCTGCAGTGGAAGCTGGGCGAGGGCGAGGCCGTCACGCTCACGCCCTTCGCCATCCTGTCCAGCACCGACAGCCGCCGCCACAGCACGCTGGTGCAGGACCCGGCGGCCACCGCCCCCTACACGCAGCTCGACGGCCGCGGCGAGTCCGACTTCAACCTGCTGCGGCTGAGCGCGCAGCGCACGCAGCGCCTGGGCGACGGCACGCGGCTGGAGTGGCGCGCCGGCGCCGGGCGCTGGCGCTACGAGGACGAGGTGCAGCGCGTCGCCAGCGATCTGCAGCAGGACCGGGCCGACATCACCGACCGGAGCTGGAACGCCAGCGTCAAGGCCTCCACGCTGCTGGCCGACGCGCACAGCGGCGTGGCCGGGCTGGAGCTCGAAGGCGCGCGGCGCGAGGAGGTGCGCAGCTACCTGACCGACGGCCAGCCCCGCTTCCCCGGCTACGGCAGCGCGCTGCAGGCGCGCTCGCAGCGCGTGGCCGTCTACGCGCAGGACGAGTGGGAGATCAACCGGCACTGGGCCGCGCATGCCGGCTTGCGCTGGGAGAGCATCGAGACCCGCGGCGCGGGGCTGGACGGCGGGCAGCGCAACCGCAGCGCCGTGTGGAGCCCGCTGCTGCACGCGGTGTGGAAACCCGATCCGAAGCAGCGCGACCAGCTGCGCATGAGCCTCACGCGCAGCTATCGCGCGCCGGCGCTGAACAGCCTGGTGGGCCGCCCGCTGCTGAGCGTGAACAACAGCGCCACCAGCCCGGACCGCACCGGCAACCCGGCACTGCGCCCCGAGCTGGCCACCGGGCTGGACTTGACCTTCGAGCGCTACCTGCCCGGCGGCGGGCTGCTGAGCGCCGGCGTGTTCCACCGCCGCATCAGCGACCTCGTGCGCTACGAGACGCTGCCGCCCGCGCCGGGCGGGCGCTGGGTGAACCGGCCCTACAACGTGGGCGACGCGACGGTGCAGGGGCTGGAGCTGGAGGCGAAGGTCGCGCTGCGCGAATTCATGGCGCAGGCGCAGGCGCCGGCGGTGGACCTGCGCGCCAGCGCCAACTTCTATCGCTCGCGCGTGGAGTCGGTGCCGGGGCCGGACAACCGCGTGGAGCAGCAGCCGGGCATGACGGCCAACCTCGGGGCGGACTGGACGCTGCGCGCGCTGCCGCTGAAGGTGGGCGGCAACCTGCACTGGACGCCGGGCTACGTGACCCGGCTGTCGGCCACCGAGACGGCGGTGCAGGGCCGCAAGCCGGTGTTCGACGCCTATGCGCTGTGGACCGTGAGCCCCACGCTGGGCGTGCGGCTGTCGGCCTCCAACTTCACTTCGCCGGACTACGTGCGCGGCAGCGTCTACGACAACGGCACCCTGTACGAGAACTCGCGGACGGTGAGCCGCAGCTACGTGGACTGGATGCTGCGGGTGGAGATGAAGCTGTAAGGGCGCCGCGGCACCGGCGCCTACTCCGCTTGCGCTTCCTCCGCCGCCGGCCCGCTTCCCGGCGGGAGGATGCGCACTCGCGCGCCGGCCACCGCCACCACCTGGCCCGGGCGCAGCTTGGCGGTCTTGCGCAGCTCCTGCTGGCCGTCCACCTGCACCTTGCCGGCAGCGACCAAGGCCTTGGCCGCGCCGCCGTTGTCGGCCAGCCCCGTGGCCTTCAGCAGCGCGTCCAGCGGGATGAACTCGCCGCGCAGCTCGAAATCGATGTGTTGCATGCGCATGTCAGGCCGCACTTTCCAGGTTGAATTCACGCGCCAGCAGCGCATAGGAACGCCGGCGCACGGCCGGCTCGAAAGCCCAGGTGTTGACGACCAGCTCGTCGAGCTCCAGCGCCGCGGCCAGCGCGCGCAGCTGCGTGCCCACGCTCGCCGGCGTGCCGACGAAGGCCTTGCTGCGCATCGGCGCGAGCTGCTGCAGCTCGGCGGCGTCGAAGCCGCGGCGGGCGATGTCGTCCGGCGGCTGCAGCGCGCCGAAGACGCCGCGCGCGCGGTCCAGCCGCCAGCGCTCGCGCGACAGCGCGTGGTGGCGCGCCTCCTCCTCGGTGTCGGCCGCCAGCGCCCAGACGCAGATGGTGGCCTGCGGCTTCGGATGCCGCGCGCTCGGCCGGTACAGGCTGCGGTAGAGGTGCAGCGCCTGCTCCACGCCCTGGCCGTCCATGAAGAAGTAGGCGAAGGCGTAGGGCAGCCCCAGGTGCGCGGCGAGCTGCGCGCCGTAGTCCGAGCTGCCCAGCAACCACAGCGTGGGCGAGCGCTCCTCGCCGGCGTCTTCGGGCGGGCGCGGATGCGCCGTGATGCCCTGGTGCGACGCGCCGCTGACCCAGGTCTGCAGCTCCTGCACCTGCTGCGGGAAGTTCTCCGCCGCGGCGTAGGCGTTGGGGTTCAGGGCGCGCGCGGTGCGCATGTCGCCGCCCGGGGCGCGTCCCACGCCCAGGTCGATGCGCCCGGGCGCCAGCGCGTCCAGCACGCGGAACTGCTCCGCGACCTTGAGCGCCGAGTAGTGCGGCAGCATCACGCCGGCGCTGCCCAGGCGGATGCGCGAGGTGCGCGCGGCGATGGCCGCCAGCAGCAGCTCCGGCGCGCTGCCCACGATGGTCGGCAGGTTGTGGTGCTCCGAGCACCAGAAGCGCTGGTAGCCCAGCGCCTCGCAGTGCACGGCCAGGTCCAGCGTGTCGCGCAGGGCCGCGTCCTCCCCGGCGCCGGCCAGGGAGACGGATTGGTCGAGGACTGAAAGTTTCATGAGGAAGCCGGCGGCGAGGCGCCGGCGTGGAAGGAGAAGGGCCGTCGGACCCCGGCGCCGCGCGGTGCCGGGACGGGCAGGGCGGGCAATCTAACCCAGCCCCGCTGCCGGCTTGCCGGCAAGGCCCTTGCCGGTGCGCCCCGGTAGGGCTCCGGATAATGGCCGCGATGACCGAATCGAACACTTCTGCAGCGGCCGGCCCGAGCTTCGGGCAACTGCCGCTGGCGCCCGCGCTGCTGGCCAACCTCGAACAGCTGGGCTACCTCTCCATGACCCCGATCCAGGCCGCGGCGCTGCCGCTGGCGCTGGCTGGGCACGACCTGATCGCGCAGGCGCGCACCGGCAGCGGCAAGACCGCCGCCTTCGCGCTGCCGCTGCTCACGCGCCTGGACGCGGCGCGGCTGGAGGTGCAGGCCCTGGTGCTGTGCCCCACGCGCGAGCTGGCCGAGCAGGTGACGCAGCAGATCCGCCGCCTCGCCCGCGCCGAGGCCAACGTCAAGGCGCTCAACCTCAGCGGCGGCAGCCCGATCAAGCCCCAGGCCGAGAGCCTCGCCTACGGCGCCCACGTGGTGGTGGGCACGCCCGGGCGGCTGCTGGACCACCTGCAGCGCGGCACCCTGAAGCTCGACGCGCTGTCCACCCTGGTGCTGGACGAGGCGGACCGCATGCTCGACATGGGCTTCTTCGACGACATCGCCGCCGTCGCCGCGCAGTGCCCGAAGCAGCGCCAGACGCTGTTGTTCTCCGCCACCTACCCCGAAGGCATCGCCAAGCTGGCGCAGCGCTTCCTGCGCGAGCCCAAGGAGGTGAAGGTGGCCGAGAAGCATGCGCCGGGCCGCATCGTCGAGCACTGGTTCGAGGTCACGGAGGAGCAGCGGCTGCATGCCGTGTCGCAGCTGCTGGCGCACTACCGCCCGGTCAGCAGCCTGGCCTTCTGCAACACGCGCCAGCAGTGCCGCGATCTGGTGGACGTGCTGCGCGCCCAGGGCATCGAGGCGCTGGCGCTGCACGGCGAGCTGGAGCAGCGCGAGCGAGACCAGGTGCTGGTCCGCTTCGCCAACCGCAGCTGCTCGGTGCTGGTGGCCACCGACGTGGCTGCGCGCGGGCTGGACATCGAGGGGCTGGACGCGGTGATCAACGTCGAGATCACGCCCGATGCGCCGCAACACGTGCACCGCATCGGCCGCACCGGGCGCGCCGATGCGCCGGGCTTGGCGCTGAACCTCGCCACCCTCGACGAGATGGGCCGCGTCGGCTTGATCGAGCAGCAGCAGGGGCGGGAGTCGCGCTGGGAAAAGCTCTCCGCGCTGACGGAAGCGCCCGGCGGCGCGCTGCGCCCGCCGATGCACACGCTCCAGATCCTGGGCGGGCGCAAGGACAAGATCCGTCCCGGCGACGTGCTGGGCATGCTCACCGGCGAGGGCGGCCTGGAGGCCGCGCAGGTCGGGCGCATCAACGTCGGCGACTACCAGACCTACGTGGCGGTGGCGCGCGAGGTGGCCGCGGCCGTGGTGGCGCGCCTGGCCCAGGGCAAGATCAAGGGCCGGCGCGTGAAGCTGCGCCTGCTGCAGGACCCGCCCCAGGACGCCTGAACAGGAGACCGGCCCCGTGTTGCGTTCCCTCGCCGCCTTCTTCGAGCGCCTGGTCGATCCCTACCCGGACGGCCCGCCGCCCGCGCCGCCCAAGAGCTTCTTCGCCTTCCTCTGGGCCTGCTCGCGGGGCATGCGCCCGTGGCTGCTGGGCATGACGCTGCTCACCGCCGTCATCGGCGCCTTCGAGGCGCTGCTGTTCGGCATGCTCGGCCGCATGGTGGACTGGCTTGCCGGCGTGCCGGCCTCGGAGCTGTGGGCGCGCGAGAAGTGGAGCCTGCTGGGCCTGGCGGCCATCCTGCTGTTCAGCCCGCTGGTGGTGGCGCTGCAGACGGCCTTCAAGCACCAGACGCTCGCGGGCAACTTCCCGATGCGGCTGCGCTGGAACTTCCACCGCCGCATGCTGGGGCAGAGCCTGGCCTTCTATCAGGACGAGTTCGCCGGCCGGGTGGCCACCAAGGTGATGCAGACCGCGCTGGCGGTGCGCGAGGCCTGGTTCACGCTGGGCGACATCCTGGTGTTCGTGACCATCTACTTCGTCACCGTGGTGGTGGTGGCGGGCGCCTTCGACCTGCGCCTGGTCTGGCCCTTCGCCGCCTGGGTGCTCTGCTACGGCCTGGCGCTGTGGTACTTCGTGCCGCGCCTGGGGAAGGTGTCGAAGGCGCAGGCCGACGCGCGCTCGCTCATGACCGGCCGCATCACCGACGCCTACACCAACATCGCCACGGTGAAGCTGTTCTCGCACGCGCAGCGCGAGGCCGGCTACGTGCGCTCGGCGATGCAGGAGTTCATGCTGACCGTGCACGGCCAGATGCGGCTGGTCAGCGGCTTCGAGATCGTCAACCACACGCTGAGCATGGCCCTCATCGGCAGCACCGCCGGCGTGGCGCTGTGGCTGTGGCTGCAGGGCCAGGCCAGCGCCGGCGCGCTGGCGGCGGCCACCGCCATGGCGCTGCGGCTCAACGGCATCTCGCACTGGATCATGTGGGAGATGGCCTCGCTGTTCGAGCACGTCGGCACGGTGCAGGACGGCATCAACACGCTGAGCAGGTCACGCACGGTGGTGGACGTGCCCGATGCGCCGCCGCTGCGCGTCACGCGTGGCGAGGTGCGCTTCGAGCACCTGCGCTTCGCCTACGGCGCCGAAGGGACCGCGGCCGAGCCGCTGCTGGCGGACTTCAACTTGCACATCCGCCCGGGCGAGAAGATCGGCCTGGTGGGGCGCTCCGGCGCGGGCAAGAGCACGCTGGTGAACCTGCTGCTGCGCTTCTACGACGTGCAGGGCGGGCGCATCCTGATCGACGGCCAGGACATCGCGCAGGTGACGCAGGACAGCCTGCGCGCGCAGATCGGCATGGTCACGCAGGACACCTCGCTGCTGCACCGCTCGGTGCGCGACAACATCGTCTACGGCCGTCCCGACGCGAGCGACGCGCAGGTGCTGGCCGCCGCCAAGCGCGCCGAGGCGCACGACTTCATCCAGGTGCTCAACGACGCGTCCGGCCGCCACGGCTACGAGGCGCACGTGGGCGAGCGCGGCGTGAAGCTCTCGGGCGGGCAGCGCCAGCGCATCGCCATCGCGCGCGTGATGCTCAAGGACGCGCCGATCCTGCTGCTGGACGAGGCCACCAGCGCGCTGGACTCCCAGGTGGAAGCCGCCATCCAGGCCAGCCTCTACAAGCTGATGGAGGGCAAGACGGTGGTGGCCATCGCGCACCGGCTGTCCACCATCGCCGCCATGGACCGGCTGGTGGTGCTGGACCGCGGCCGCATCGTGGAGGAGGGCGACCACCGCAGCCTGCTGGCGCGCGGCGGCATCTACGCCCGGCTTTGGGCGCACCAGAGCGGCGGCTTCATCGGCGAGGAAGAGGAAGAGACGCTGCACGTGCTGCGCCGTGCCGACGACGACGCCGACGAGGAAGAGGCGCAGCGGCCGACGGCCTGAGCCCGGCACCCGGCGGCAACACCGGCGCGCCGTTGCACGCCTTACGGCCTGTTGCCCGGAGCCAATTCCGGTAACCTCAATCCCGAGCGGTCACACCCGAAGCCGGGGACGTACTCCCCGAATGGCCTTCGGGCTGCCTCCCATGCCGTTGCCCATGTCCATGTCCGTCGTCGCCCCGTCCGTTCTGCTGTCCTGCCGTTGGGCCGCTTCGCCGTGGCGCGCCGGCGCCCGGGGGCGAAGTCAAGGCGGCCGATCATGAGCGCCGTCCTGCAGGGGCCCAGGTTGGGTGCGTCGATCCGACGTCAGATGCGCTGGGCCGTGGCCGCCGCGGCCATGCTCGCGGCGCTGCTGCTGGGGGCGGTGGAAGTCTCGCGCGGGCTGCTGGACGACCGGGCGCAGATGCGCACCGAGTCGCTGAGCGTGGCGCGCATGCTGGTGCATCACCTGCGCGCGGCGCTGGTGCTGGACGACCTGGACGCGGCGCAGGTGGTGCTGGAGGGCCTGTCGGAGCGGCCCGAGGTCCAGGGCGCGCTGCTGCTGGACGACAGCGGCGTCGTGCTGGGCGCCTACCGCCGCAGCGGCCCGCCGCGGGACCCGCGCTGGCAGTCGGAGCTGCGCGCCCGCGCCAGCGCGCTGGAGCAGCGCCCGGGTGCGGGCCACGCGCTGGAGCAGGGCTGGAGCGACCAGGTCAGCCGCCACGACATCGTGCTCGACGGCTACCGCGCCGGGCAGCTGGTGATCGATTCGGACATGGGTGCGCTGTGGGCCGTCGCGGCGCAGCACCTGGCGGCCTCGCTGGCGCTGGCGGCGATGGCTGCCGGCGGCGCGGTGGTGATCTCGGCGCGGCTGCGGCGCAAGCTCATCGACCCGGTGCAGCGGCTGTCCGAGGCGATGGACCGCGTCACCCGCGAACACCGCTACGACCTGCGCGTGCAGGAGGGCGCGCCCGACGAGCTGGGCCGCCTGGTGCGCGGCTTCAACGCCATGCTGGGCGAGATCCAGCAGCGCGACGCCGCGCTGGCGCGCCAGGCCATCCAGCTCGAAGCCACCGTCGCGCAGCGCACCGCCGAGCTGCGCCAGGCCAAGGACGCCGCCGAGGCCGCCAGCCGCGCCAAGAGCGAGTTCGTCGCCAACATGAGCCACGAGCTGCGCACGCCCATGAACGGCGTGCTGGGCATGCTGGACCTGCTCATGGACACGCCGCTGTCCCCGCACCAGAGCGATTTCGCGCGCACCGCGCGCGCCTCGGGCGAGTCGCTGCTGTCCATCCTCAACGACGTGCTGGACCTGGCCAAGATCGAGGCCGGGCGCCTGTCGGTGGAGAGCGTGCCCATGGACCTGGGCCAGGTGGTGGAGGAGAGCGTGTGCCTGTTCGGGCCCACGGCACAGGGCAAGGGGCTGGAGCTGCTGTGCGGCATCGACCCCGGGCTGCCCGGGCGCGTGCTGGGCGACCCGCTGCGGGTGCGGCAGATCGTCTCCAACCTGGTGTCCAACGCACTGAAGTTCACGGCCCGCGGCGAGGTGGCGGTGTGGCTGCGCGCGGGCGGCGAAGCCGGCGCCGAGGGGGTGCCCTCGCACTTCGAGGTCGAGGTGCGCGACACCGGCCCCGGCATCGCGCCGGAGGTGCAGGCGCGGCTGTTCACCGTCTTCACCCAGGCCGACAGCTCCACCACGCGGCGCTTCGGCGGCACGGGGCTGGGACTGAGCATCAGCCAGCACCTGGCGGGGCTCATGGGCGGCGAGATCACGCTGCGCAGCCGCGCGGGCGAGGGCGCCGTCTTCACCCTGCGGCTGCCGCTGCGCCCGCTGGCGGCGGAAGGCGGCCTCACGCCGCGGCCGCCCGGCCTGCCGGGGCTGCGCGTGCTGCTGGTGGACGACAACGACGCCAGCCGCGACATCCTGCTGGGCTGCCTGGCGCAGTGGGACGTGCAGGCCGAGGCGGTGCGCGACGCCACCCAGGCGCTGGCGCGGCTGGCGCAGGCGGCTGGTCGCGGCGAGCGCTGGGACCTGCTGCTCACCGACCACCACGGCCCCGAGCTGGACGGGCTGGGCCTGGCGCGTGCCGTGCACGCGCAGCCCGCCTGGCGCGGCCTGACGGTGGCGGTGCTGAGCTCCCTGGCCAGCGCCGACGGCGACGCCGCCAGCGACGGGCCGGTGCGCTGGCTGTCCAAGCCCGTGCGCCGGCAGGCGCTGCACGAGTTGCTGTGCTCGCTGCACGTGCACGGGCAGGCCGCGGCGCCGGTGCCCGCGCCGGCACGGCCTGCGCTGACCGCGGCCCCGCTGCGCGTGCTCCTGGCCGAGGACAACGAGATCAACCAGATCCTGGCGCAGGCGCACCTGGAGGCGCTGGGCTGCGAGGTGACGCTGGCGGCCAACGGCGTGGAGGCCCTGCAGCGCTGGCAGGAGGGGCACCACGACCTGGTGCTGATGGACTGCCAGATGCCCGAGCTCGACGGCTACCAGGCCACGCGGCGGCTGCGCGAGCTGGAGCGGGCCCGGCCCGGGCAGCCGCGCACGCCCATCGTGGCGCTCACCGCCAACGCCATGGAGGGCGACCGCGAGCGCTGCCTGGCCGCCGGCATGGACGACTACCTGAGCAAGCCCTTCACGCGCGAGGCGCTGGGCGCGGTGATGGAGCGTGGCATCGCCCGCGCCCGGACGCACGGCGGCGGCGGCGGCACGGCGCCGCACGCGGAGCACTGGGCCGCGGCGGCTTGACCCCGCCGCAGGGGTTGCGTTTTTGCCGCACTGCACAATACGCGGCTCGCGGCCCCGGCAGCCGCATGTCACGCAAGCGGAAGGGAAGGCCATGCGGTACGTCGTGTTCAACCAGAAGGGCGGGGTGGGCAAGTCCACCATCGCCTGCAACCTGGCCGCGATCAGCGCGCACCAGGGCCTGCGCACCCTGCTGCTGGACTTGGATCCGCAGGGCAACTCCACGCACTACCTGCTGGGCGACGCGCTGGCCGAGGACAAGGGCCGGCACCTGGGCCGCTTCTTCGAGTCGGTGCTGAGCATCTTCAACGAGCGCCCGCTGGCGGAGTACGTGGTGTCCACGCCCTTCGAGAACCTGGAGCTGCTGGCCTCGCACCCGATGCTGGAGGAGCTGCAGGGCAAGCTGGAGTCGCGCTACAAGATGAACAAGCTGCGCGACGCGCTGGCGGTGCTGGCTCCCGGCTACGACCGCATCTACATCGACACCCCGCCGGCGCTGAACTTCTACACGCGCTCGGCGCTGATCGCCGGCACGGGCTGCCTCATTCCCTTCGACTGCGACACCTTCTCGCGCCGCGCGCTGGACTCGCTGCTGGCGAGCATCCAGGAGATCCGGGCCGACCACAACGCGGCGCTGCGCGTGGACGGTATCGTCGTCAACCAGTTCCAGCCCCGTGCCAACGTGCCGCAGCAGCTGGTGCAGCAGCTCATCGACGACGGCCTGCCGGTGCTGCAGCCCTACCTCAGCGCCTCGGTGAAGATCCGCGAATCGCACCAGCGCGCCCAACCCATGGTGCACCTGGACCCGCGGCACAAGCTCACGCAGGAGTTCCAGCGGCTGCACGAGGCGCTGCCGGGCTGACAACAGCTTCCTGCACGGGGCCTGCCGCAGCGCCTTTTCACTGCGCCCCCGTCACCCTCCACACCGCGTTCCCCACGTCGTCGGCCACCAGCAGCGCGCCGCGGTTGTCGATGGCCACGCCCACCGGGCGGCCCTGGGCGTCGCCCTTGTCGTTGAGGAAGCCGCCGAGCACCTTGCGCGGGTCGCCCGCCGGGCGGCCGTCGCGGAAGGGCACGAACACCACCTCGTAGCCCGAGGGCGGCTTGCGGTTCCAGCTGCCGTGCTCGCCCACGAACATGCCCTCGCGCAGCGCCGGCGGCAGCGCCGACGCACCGCCGCCCCACGTCAGGCCCAGCGCCGCCACGTGCGCGCCCAGCGCGAAGTCCGGCTTCACGGCCTTGGCCGCGGCCTGCGGATTGGCCGGCTGCACGCGCCGGTCCACGTTGTCGCCCCAGTAGCTCCAGGGCCAGCCGTAGAAGGCCCCGTCGCGCACCGAGCTCAGGTAGTCCGGCACCAGGTCGTTGCCGATCTCGTCGCGCTCGTTGACCACCGTCCACAGCGCGCCGGTGGCCGGCTCCCAGGCCAGGCCGTTGGGATTGCGCAGCCCGGTGGCGTAGAGGCGCTTGCGGCCGGTGGCGCGGTCGATCTCCCAGATCGCCGCGCGCCCCTCCTCGGCCTGCAGTCCGTTCTCCGCCACGTTGGAGTTGGAGCCCACGGTGGCGTAGAGGGTGCGGCCGTCGCGGCTGGCGATGAGGTTCTTGGTCCAGTGGTGGTTGATCGGGCCGCCGGGCAGGTCGGTGAGCTTCTCGCCGGCGGCGGTGATGCGCGTCTGCCCGGCCTGGTACGGAAAGCGCACCACCGCGTCGGTGTTGGCCACGTACAGCTCGTTGCCCACCAGCGCCATGCCGAAGGGCGAGCTCAAGCCTTCCAGGAAGGCTGATTTCGTTTCCGCCACGCCGTCGCCGTCGGCGTCGCGCAGCAGCGTGATGCGGTTGGCGCTGGGCACGCCGGCGCCGGCCTTGGACATGGCCTGCTTCATGAACCAGCCCTTGAGGCCCTTGTTGTCCTGCGGCTTGGGCGGCGCGTTGGTCTCGGCCACCAGCACGTCGCCGTTGGGCAGCACGAGCAGCCAGCGCGGGTGCTGCAGCCCGGTGGCGAAGGCGGCCACCTGCAGCCCCGGCGCCGCCGCCGGCTTGGCATCCGCCGCCCAGCCCACCGCGGGCGCGATGTCCACCGTGGGAATGAACTTCTTGTGCGGCGGCGGCAGCGTGGGATCGGGCCCGGTGATCTCGCCCGGCGTCAGTCGGGCGGTGTCGCTGCCGCAGGCCGTCACCAGCGCGGTGGCGGCGGCCAGGGCCAGCAGGGCAGGGCGCAGGTTCACGGCGGGCTCCTTCGTGCAATGCGGTCGGTCGTTCCTGGCCCTGGGGCAAGTCCCGGGCCGGGCGCGAGGACGCAAGGCGTGCAGTTGTGCCGCAGCCAGCACAGAGGGCTCAATGGCAGAAACATCTTGTAAGCGCGACGCGGCAGACTCGTGGGTTGGCTCTCAAACCTCTTTCCCTGCAGTCCCGAGGCTCCCCATGCGCGTTTGCTTCATCCACCAGAACATGCCGGCGCAGTTCCGGCACCTCATCGGCGCGCTGCTGCAGCGGGGCGACGAGGTGCTGGCCGTGGGCGAGCGCGGAGCCGTGGAGCGCTGGGGCGCGCGCCATCCACGCCTGAGCGTCTTCGGCTACGGGCTGCCCAAGCCCGAGCAGTTCGCCGCCACGCCGGCGCACCTGCGCGAGCTCGACGGGCAGGTGCGCCGGCGTGGCGCGTGCGCTGCAGACCTTCAACGCCAAGGGCCTCAAGCCCGACCTGATCGTGGTGCACCCGGGCTGGGGCGAGGCGATGTTCATCCGCGCCGAGTGCCCGGACACGCCGATGCTGGGCTACTGCGAGTTCTTCTACCGCGCGCGCGGCGCCGACGTGGGCTTCGACCCCGAGTACCCCACCAGCGCCGACGGCCTGGCGCGGCTGCAGCTGCGCAAGACGCCGCACTTGCTGGCGCTGGACGACATCGACGCCGGCGTGTGCCCCACCGAGTGGCAGCGCGCGCAGTTCCCCGCCGATTGGCAGCACAAGCTTAGCGTGGTGCACGAGGGCGTGGACACGCGGCTGGTCAGGCCCGACGCCAAGGCCGAGTTCGAGTGGGGCGGCCTCAAGCTGCGCCATGGCGACCCGGTGGTGACCTACGTCGCGCGCAACCTGGAGCCCTACCGCGGCTTCCATGTCTTCATGCGCTCCCTGCCGGCGTTGCAGGCGTGCGCGCCCGAGGCGCGCGTGGTGATGGTGGGCGGCGACGATGTCAGCTACGGCCAGCGCCTGCCCGAGGGGCAGAGCTACCGCGCGCGGCTGCAGTCCGAGCTGGGCGAGCGCGTGGATTGGTCGCGCGTGCACTTCACCGGCAAGCTGCCCTACGCGCAGTACCTGAAGCTGCTGCAGGTCTCGGCCGTGCACACCTACCTCACGTACCCCTTCGTGCTGTCGTGGTCGATGCTGGAGGCCATGGCCAGCGGCTGCGCGGTGGTGGGCTCGAACACGACGCCGGTGCGGGAGGTGATCGAGCACGGCCGCAACGGCTGGCTCACCGACTTCTTCGACACCGAGGCCCTGGCGCAGCAGGTCGCCCAGGTGCTGCGCGGCGGCGCCGAGGTGCAGGCCGCGCGCGAGGCCGCGCGCGCCACCGTCGTGCAGCGCTACGACCTGCTCACCCGCTGCCTGCCCGACGGGCTGAAGCTGCTGGAGCGGGTGGCGGCGCGGGGCCAGGCGGTGTGAAGGCGACCTGACCACAGGCACCGGCCCGCGCCGCGCGGCGGAGGACTGCACCCCGGGCGCCTCCAGGCGCCCACGACAACACAACGGGGGAGAAAACGATCGCCACTTGGCAGGGCACGCGGGGCAACGACAACTACACCGGCACCGACGGCGCCGACTCGCTCGACGGCGGCACCGGCGACGACACGCTGATCGGCGTCACCGGGCGCGACCAGCTCTCGGGCGGCACGGGCCAGGACGCCTTCCGCTTCGCCGAGGCGCCCGCGGCGACGGGCCGCGACCCGATCCTGGACTTCAAGACCGCCGACGACCGGCTGGAGTTCAGCCACGCCGCCTATGCCGCGCTGGGCACCCAGGCGGACCAGGCCGATGACCGGCTGATCTACGACGAGGCCACCGGCGCGCTGCGCTACGACGCCGACGGCAGCGGCGCCGGCGCCGCGGTGCTGATCGCCACGCTCACGCCCCCACACCGCGCTGGGGGCAGCGGACCTGTTCGTGGTCTGAGCCCGGGCTGAACCGCCCCGGGGGATAAACCTCCCGGGTGGCAGGAGAAAGCGCCTAGCGCGCGGCACACAGTCCTCCCATGTGCCGTCCGGGGCAGGGGTGTGAGATTGGCGCCCATGGCACATCTCCATACCTCCCCCTGCGACGTCCTCGCCGCGGGCGCGCGCGGAAGTGCATCGCGCGGCGGCCGTTCCGGTGTCGTCGCTTTCCGGGCCGAGCAGTTCGTGCTCGGCGCGTCCTACGTCCCGGACTTCAGGCCCGGCCCCGGCGGCGACGTGATCTCGCTGCGCCGCCTCTACGCCGAGCTCGCACCCGTGGGCTGCGACGGGCGCCACCCCTTCATCGACCGCTTCCGCTTGGCGCGCGATGGCTGCCGCGTGGTCCAGGTGGGCGCCGGGGTGCTCGGCGGCAACAGCTGGCTGCGGCTGCGCCAGTCGGGCACCGACCTCGTGGTGGAGGCCGACACCGGCGCCCACCCCGACACCGCCGTGTACCGCCCGGTGCTGGTGCTGCGCGGCGTGGACCTGGCGCAGATCGTTCCCCAGAACTTCGACCCGCCGCTGCGCCTGGGCGGCTCGCTGGTGCGTGCCGAGCACGGCACCGCGCGCCGCGGGCGCACGCCAGTGCGTCCGCGGCAGCGCGACGACCTTCCCTGCGCGGCCGCGGCCTGAAGCCGCCGCTTGGCTCGCCACAACGCCCCTTGCGCGATGCCCCCCGGTTTGGGTGCCACTTGAGAAACAACGTGTGAAAATCTAAAAGTTGACGTTAATGCCGGAATCTTCCGGCAACTCCGGCCATGCCTACCTATTACGGTTCGAATTCTCCCGAAACGCTGGCCGGCGGTGCTGGTGGTGACGCGCTGTACGGCTACGACGGCGCGGACACGATCTACGGCGGCGGCGCGGGCGACACCATCGACGACCACAGCAGCGGCAACCTCATCTACGGCGACCGCTACGCCGAGGCGCCGCAGGACCGCGCCGACGCCGGCAACGACACCATCGTGGCCGGCGTGGGCAACACAGTCTTCGCCGGCGGCGGCAACGACGCGGTCACGGCCGATGGCAGCGCCACCATCGACGGCGGGCTGGGCAACGACACCATCACCTCGCTGGGCGGCACCAACCTGATCTACGGCGGCCTGGGCGCCGACGTGATCCGCGCCAACGGCACCCTCTACACCGACGACAACGACGCCGCCACGGCGCTGGAGGGCGGCGACCGCGTCGTGCTGTCCTACGCCGACCGCGTCGCGCACGGCATCTACGACGTGCAGGACTTCAAGCCCGGCGCCGGCGGCGACGTGCTGTCGCTGCACGAGCTCTTCGCCGACCTCGCGCCGGCCGGCTACGACGGACTGAACCCGCTCATCGACCAGGAGCGCTTCAAGCTCGACGGCACCCGCACCGTGCAGTCCGCCGCCGGCGTGCTCGGCGGCGCGAGCTGGCTGCGGCTGCGCCAGTCAGGCAGCGACCTGCTGCTGGAGGTGGACGCCACCGGCGGCCTGGACGGCTCGGTCTACGCCACCGTCGCGGTGCTGCGCGGCGTCACGCTGGCGCAGCTCACGGCGCAGAACTTCGACCCGCCCTTCAGGCTCGACGGCGTGGTCATGCACGCCAACCTGGCCGGCACGGCCGGCAGCGACCGGCTGTTCCTGCTCGACGGCAACGACACCGTCAGCGCCGGCGCCGGCAACGACCTGGTGCGCACCACCTACGGCAACGACAGCGTGGACGGCGGCCTGGGCAGCGACACGATCTACGGGGGCTTCGGCAACGACACCCTGGCCGGCGGCGCCGCCGACGGCAGCGTGGACCAGCTCTACGGCGAGGCCGGCAACGACCTGCTCAGCGGCGCGGGCCGCATCAACGCCGACGGCGGCGCGGGCGCGGACACCATCCTGGCCAGCGCGGGCGACGACACGCTCAGCGGCGGCGACGGGCAGGACAGCCTCTCGGGCGGCGCCGGCAACGACTACATCATGGGCGGCGCGCAGGACGACCGGCTCGACGGCGGCAGCGGGCGCGACTACCTCAGCGGCGACGGCGGGGACGACCGCCTGTGGGCCGGCGTGAACAACGTCGTCTTCGGCGCCACGCGCAACGACGTCAGCTACACCGTCATCGCCACCGACACCGCGGGCGACTACCTCTACGGCGGTGCCGACAACGACACCCTGGTCAGCGGCGCGGGCAACGACACGCTCGACGGCGGCGACGGCCAGCTCGTGGCCTTCGCCAGCGGCGGCGACGACCAGATCATCACCAGCGCCTACAGCAACAGCAGCGGCCATTACGTGGACGCCGGCGCCGGCAACGACACCATCAACGTCGGCGGCTCCTCCACCATCCTCGGCGGCGACGGCGACGACCGCATCGTGCTGCACGAGGACGGCAACCATGTGGACGCCGGCGCGGGCAACGACCTGGTGGACCTGGAGGAGTGGAGCGGCAGCCATGCCTCCGGCGTGATCACGCTGGGCAGCGGTGCCGACCTGGTGGAGCTGTCGCTGCGCGCCTACGAAGCCGGGCGCGTGCGGGCACGCATCACCGACTTCTCGGTGGCCGACGGCGACCGGCTGGACCTCACCAGCGTGCTGGGCCGGCTGCAGGAGCTGGGCTTCGACATGCGCAACCCCTTCACCGGCGGCTGGCTGCGCCTGGAGCCCACGGGCAGCGGCGGCACGCTGGTGCAGGTGGACCTCAGCGGCCCGGCCAACGGCGCCCAGTGGGTCAGCATCGCGCAGCTCGACGGCGTGCTGCCCGGGGCGCTGGACCAGGCCAGCTTCGTGTACGGGCTCGACCCGCAGGGCGACACGCTTGCACGCAAGTCCGCCGGCAGCCCCGACCCCGACACCCTCGTGGGCGCCGACGGCGCCGACAGCCTCTCAGGCTCCAGCGGCAACGACCTGCTCGACGGTGCCTTCGGCGGCAACGACACGCTGCGCGGCGGCGAAGGCAGCGACACGCTCTTCGGCTTCAGCGGCAACGACCTGCTCGACGCCGGCAGCGGCGGCGACGTGGTCCTGGGCGGCTTCGGCAATGACACGATCCTCGGCGGCGAGGGCAACGACCAGGGCTGGTACGGCCAGACCTACAAGGGCCGCAGCTACGGCGTCAGCGGCCTCCACGGCGAGGCCGGCAACGACTCCATCGACGGCGGCGACGGCGACGACAACCTCGACGGCGGCAGCGGCAACGACACGCTGCTGGGCGGCACGGGCAACGACTACATCAACGCCAGCACCGCGCCCGGCAACG
>NZ_KE387203.1:146235-329656 GCF_000430725.1 Azohydromonas australica DSM 1124 | reverse complement strand
TCCTCGGCGGCGCGGGCAACGACACCCTCGTGGTGGGCGGCGACGCGCTGGTGATCGACGCCGGCAGCGGTGCCGACCTCATCGACCTGGCCTACAGCAACAACGCCGCCGGCCGCATCACCACCGGCACCGGCGCCGACGTGGTCAAGCTCTCGGTGCGCAGCCTGGAGTATGGGCATGCGGCCAGCGTCATCACGGACTTCAAGGCCGGTGCCGGTACCGCCGTCGACAGGCTCGACCTCTCGGCGGTGCTGGGCCGGCTGTGGGAACTGGGCTACGACTACGGCAACCCCTTCACCAGCCAATGGCTGCGGCTGCGGGTCGATGGCAAGGACACGCTGCTGCAGGTGGACCTCAGCGGCCCGGGCAACGGGGCGCAGTGGAGCACCCTGGCGCGGCTGAGCAATACCGTGTCCACGTCCGGCACCACGCTCGTTGGTCCGGACAATTTCGTGGACCGCATCGCTCCCAAAGGCAACACCACGGTGGTCAGCAACGCCGGCACCATCACGCCCGACACGCTCGTCGGCAACGATGGCAATGACAGCCTCGGCGGCGCGGGCGACAACGACCTGCTCGACGGCGGCTTCGGCGGCCGGGACACGCTGCGCGGCGGCGAGGGCAGCGACACGCTCTTCGGCTTCAGCGGCCACGACCTGCTCGACGCCGGCCTGGGCAACGACGCGGTCTTCGGCGGCTTCGGCAACGACACCATCCTCGGCGGCGCGGGCGACGACAACGTCGGCTACTACCAGACCTACAAGGGCCGCAGTTACGGCGCCTCCGGCCTGCACGGCGAGGAAGGCAACGACTTCATCGACGGCGGCGACGGCAACGACAACCTCTTTGGTGGCAGCGGCAACGACACGCTGCTGGGCGGCGCCGGCAACGACTACCTCGACGCCAACAGCGCGCCCGGCCGCGGCGACCTCACCGACCACGACTCGGTCGACGGCGGCGACGGCGCGGACAACCTTTACGGCGGCTACGGCAACGACACGCTGCGCGGCGGTGCCGGCAACGACTACCTCAGCTTCTCCGGCGCCTGGGACGCCAGCTTCGCCGCGCTGGTGGACGGGGGCGCGGACAACGACAACATCAACCTCAGCCTTGCCGGCCGCAGCACGGTGCTGGGCGGCGCGGGCAACGACACCATCAGCTTCAGCTACGACAGCAGCGGCATGACGGTGGACGCCGGGGACGGCGACGACAGCATCTGGGCCGCGAACTGGGAGCACGACGCCGCCACCCTCACCGGCGGCCTGGGCAACGACACCATCCGTGTCGGCGGCGACGCGCTGGTGATCGACGCCGGCGCGGGCGACGACCTGATCGACCTGGCCTACAGCCACAACGCATCGGGCCGCATCACCACCGGCACGGGCGCCGACGTGATCACGCTCTCGCTGCAGAGCGTGCGCTACGGCCATGCCGCCCCGCTGATCCTAGACTTCACGGCCGGCGCCGGCGGCGACCGCTTCGACCTGGCGCCGTTGCTGTCCAACCTGGGCCTGCCCTCGTCCAGCGACCCCTTCGCCAGCGGCCACCTGCGCCTGACCGCCTCGGGCACCCGCACCCTGATCGAGGCCGATGCCGACGGCAGCGCCAACGGTGCGAGCTTCCTGGCGCTGGCGACGCTGCAGGGCGTGGCGCCCTCGGCGCTGACCGCGGCCAACTTCGTGCAGGCGCTCACGCCGGTGGTCAGCGCCAACGCGTCCGCGCCCACGGCGCAGAACGACAAGACGGTGGTGCTGCTGGAGGACGCGAGCTCCACCGCGCTGGGCCTGAGCACGCCCTCCGATCCTGACGGCGGCACGCCCGTGATCCGCGTCGAGGCGCTGCCTTACTTCGGCACGGTCAAGCTGGCCGACGGCGGCAGCGTGGCGGTGGACCAGGTGCTGACCGCGGCGCAGCTCACCGGGCTGCGCTTCACGCCCTTGGCCGACGCCAACGGCGACCTGGGCACCTTCCGCTACACCGTGGCCGACAACGAGGGCAGCGTGATCGCGCGGCTGGTGCAGTTCCAGGCCACGCCGGTCAACGACGCGCCCAAGCTCAGCCTGGGCGAGTTCACTTACGTGGACAGCGGCCAGCAGCTCTTCACGCTGGACCTGGACGACTACGCCAACGACCTGGAAACCGACGGCCAGCTCAGCTTCGTGGCCTCGCTCGCCGGCGGCCAGCCGCTGCCGGCCTGGCTGGGCTACGACGCGTCCACGCACGTGATCTCGGGCAGCGCGCCCTATGCCACCACCACGACCTGGAGCGTGCAGGTCCAGGTGACCGACCCGCAGGGCCTTTCCGCGACGGGCAGCTTCACCCTCAAGCCGGCCGGCTACGCCAGCCAGTACGGCAGCAGCGGCGCCGACACGCTGCTGGGCAGCTCAGGCAACGACAACCTCCACGGCTACGCGGGCGCCGACCGGCTCGAAGGCCGCGTCGGCGACGACGTCCTCAACGGCTACGAGGGTGCCGACAGGCTCTACGGCCAGGAGGGCAACGACTGGCTGGACGGCGGCACGGATGACGATGCGATCTCCGGAAGCCTGGGCGACGACACCCTGATCGGCGGAGCCGGGATGGACACGCTCAACGGCGGCAGCGGCCTGGACGCGTTCCGCTTCACCGAGGCGCCCAACGCCGCCACCAACGTGGACACCATCAACGGCTTCGTCGCCGCCGACGACCGGCTGGAGTTCAGCAGCGGGGTCTTCACGGCGCTGGGGCCCTACGGTCCGTTGGCGTCCGGCGCCTTCGTGAAGGCCACGGCGGCGCAGGACGCTGGCGACCGGCTGATCTACGACCAGCCCAACGGCCTGCTGTACTACGACGCCGACGGCACCGGCGCCGCGGCACAGACCCTGGTGGCCCGGCTCGGGGCCGGCACGGCGCTGTCGGCAGCGGACCTGTTCGTGGTCTGAGCGTGGCCTGGGCGCGGCGCGCGGGGCCCGGGGTACTCAGCCCCGGTGCATCGCGGCCCACGCCGCGCGCAGCCGCGCCACGCCTTCGCGCAGCCTGTCCGGCGTCTCGGTGGTGAAGCTCAGGCGCAGGCGGTCGCGCGGCGCGGCGTCGGCGTAGAAGGCGTCGCCGGGCACGAAGGCCATGCCCTGTTCCAGCGCCAGGGACAGCAGCGCGCGCGTGTCGGTGCCGTCGGTGAAGCGCGCCCACACGAACATGCCGCCCTCGGGCTCGTGGAACTCCAGCGCTGCGCCGAAGGCCGCGCGCAGCGCCGCGCACAGCGCGCGGCAGCGCTCGCGGTAGGCGGCGCGCACGCGCGCCAGGTGCGGCTCCAGCCGGCCGCTGTCCAGGTAGCGCGCGGCGATCTCCTGGGTGAAGGAGGGCGTGTGCAGGTCCATGGCCTGCTTCACGCGCGCCGCGGCCTCGGCCAGCGGCTGCGGCAGGATCAGCCAGCCCAGGCGCAGCCCCGGCGCCACCGCCTTGGACAGCGTGGACGTGCGCCCGCACCAGTCGCGCGCGCCGGGGATGTCCTGCGCCAGCGCCGCCAGCCCCGGCAGCTCCTGGCCCTCGGTGCGCAGCACGCCGTAGGGGTCGTCCTCCAGCACCAGCACCTCGTTGCGCGCCGCCCACTGCAGCAGCCAGCGGCGCCGGCGCAGCGACAGCGTGGCGCCGGAGGGGTTGGCGAAGGGCGTGACCAGGTAGATGAGTTTGGGCTTGCGCGGCAGCTGCAGCGTCTCCAGCTCCTCGACGCGGGCGCCTTCCTCGTCCTCCTCCAGCCCGATGCAGCGGGCGCCGGCCAGGCTGAAGGTCTGCAGCGCGGCGAGGTAGCCGGGGCGCTGCATCACCACCACGTCGCCCTCGTCCAGCAGCAGCCGCGCCACGATGTCCAGCGCCTGCTGCGAGCCGGTGGTGACCAGCAGCGAGCGCGCGGCCAGCGACAGCCCCGTGGCGCGCTCGCGCGCCTCCAGCGCGGCGCGCAGCGCGGGCTGGCCCTCGGTGAGGCCGTACTGCAGCGCGGCGGCGGGCGACTGTTCCAGCACGGCCTGGGTGGCGGCGCGCACGCCTTCCACGTCGAACAGCTCCGCGGCGGGCAGCCCGCCGGCCAGGGAGATCACGCGGGCCTGCTGCGCGGCGCGCAGCAGCTCGCGCACGTCGGAGCTGCGCAGCGAGGCGGCATGGGTGGACAGGGCGTAGGCGGGGGCGGTTGGGTGGCTCATGGCGTTGCGGTGGAAGAGAGGCTGCGGTCGGGCCTCGAAGGCTAGGGCGGGCGTGCCGGTCTGTCCCGGTACGGTGGCCATGACGGTTGGGCGCACTGTTTGGCGCGCGGACCGCAACAGTTGGGGCAGAGCAGCGTGATTGAATCCCCGGGACCGCTTTCCGCCGCCACCACCATGTTCACCCTCGCCAAGGACACCGCCGTCCCGCTGACCGAGCAGATCGTTCGCCACTACGCGCAGCGCATCGACGACGGGGCGCTGCTGCCCGGAGCGCGGCTGCCCTCGGTGCGCCAGCTCGCGGCGCGGCTGGAGGTCAGCGTGCACACCGTGCTGGTAGCGCTGGACCGGCTGGCCGGCATGGGCTACGTCGCCTCGCGGCCCGGCGCGGGCTACTTCGTGCTGCGCCCGGCCGGCCGCGCCGCGGCCGAGGCGCCGCCGCCCGCGCCGCCCGCGCCGGCCACCACCACCGCCGGCTTCACGCACAGCGCGCTCTCGGCCGACGCCACGTTGCTGCAGGCCGGCGCGGGCTACCTGCCGCGGCACTGGTACGAGGACGCCATCGCCCCCGCCACGCTGGCGCGCAGCCTGCGCGAGAGCGCCGAGGCCGCGGTGGTGCCGCCCGTGCAGGGCCTGCCGCTGCTGCGCGAGCAGCTGGCGCAGCGGCTGGCGCAGCGGCAGATCCCGGCCACGGCGGCGCACCTGGTCACGAGCTTCGGCGCCTCGCAGGCGCTGCAGCTCGCGGCGCGCGCGCTGGCCGCGCCGGGCGACGTGGTGCTGGTGGACGACCCGGGCTACTTCCTGGTGCACAGCCAGCTCGCGGCGCTGGGGCTGCGCGTGGTGGGCGTGCCGCGCGAGGCCGAGGGGCCGGACCTGCGGGCGCTGGCCGCGCTGGCCGAGGAGTACCGCCCGCGCGCCTTCTTCACCCAGACGCTGCTGCACAACCCCACCGGCGGCAGCACCACGCCGGCGCGCAGCCACCGCGTGCTCAACCTGGCCGAGGCCTTCGACTTCGTGCTGGTGGAGGACGACGTCTACGGCGACCTCGCCGGCGACGCCGGCGTGCGGCTGGCGCAGATCGACGGCCTGCGCCGCGTGGTGTACGTGGGCAGCTTCAGCAAGGTGCTCAGCCCCAGCCTGCGCGTGGGCTACCTGGCCGCGGCCCCGGCGCTGGCCGACCGCCTGGTGGAGCTCAAGCTCATGGACGTGCTCTCGGGCTCCACGCTGGAGGAGACGCTGGTGGCGGAGGTGCTGCGCAGCGGGCGCTACCACCGCCACGTGCTGCGGCTGCGCGAGCGGCTGGCGCGCGCGCGGGTGGCGGCCATCGCCGCGCTGCAGGGCTGCGGGCTGCGCTTCGACGCCGAGGCCGCGGGCGGGGAAGGGGTGTTCCTGTGGGCCGCGCTGCCGCCGGGGGTGGAGGCGCCGGCGCTGGTGGAGGCCGCGCGCGCCGCGGGCATCGTCATCGCCGGCGGCCACATGTTCTCGCGCCGCGGCGCGGGGCTGGACCGGCTGCGGCTCAACGCCGCGTGGGCCACCGATGCGCGGCTGCTGGGCTTTCTGCGGGAGCGGCTGGGGGCGGCGGGCGGCTAAGCCGCCTCAGCCGCCGTAGGTCCCCGTCTTCGCGGCCGGGCCGGCCGCCAGCGCCGGCGCCGGGCGCCGCTTGAAATCCGGCCGTGCGACGCTGGCGCCGGGCTGATGGGCCGCGGCACCGTGCGCCACCCGGAACACCGCCACCGCCTTGACCATCTCGCGCGCCTGCGCCTTGAGGCTCTCGGCCGCCGCGGCGCTTTCCTCCACCAGCGCGGCGTTCTGCTGCGTGGCGTGGTCCATCTGCGCCACGGCCTCGCTCACCTGCGCCATGCCCTGGCTCTGCTCGCGGCTGGCGGCGCTGATCTCGCCCATCAGGTCCGTCACGCGCTGCACCGCCGTCACCACGTCTTCCATCGTGTGGCCGGCCTGGTCGGCCAGCACCGAGCCCTGGCCCACGCGCTGCACGCTGTCGCTGATCAGCACCTTGATCTCCTTGGCCGCGTTGGCACAGCGCTGCGCCAGGTTGCGCACCTCGTCAGCCACCACCGAGAAGCCCCGCCCGGACTCGCCCGCGCGCGCGGCCTCCACCGAGGCGTTGAGCGCCAGGATGTTGGTCTGGAAGGCAATGCCGTCGATCACGTTGGTGATCTCGGCGATCTTCTTGGAGCTCTCCTCGATGCCCCGCATCGTGTGCACCACCTGCGCCACCACCTCGCCGCCGCGCACCGCCACCTCCGAGGCGCCCTGCGCGAGCTGGTTGGCCTGGTGCGCGTTGTCGGCGTTGTGCCGCACCGTGCTGCCCAGCTGCTCCATCGAGGCGGCGCTTTCCTCCAGCGCCGCGGCCTGCTCCTCGGTGCGGTGGCTCAGCTCCTGGTTGCCCTCGGCGATCTCGCTGCTGGCGCCGGCCACGCTCTCGGCGTGCCGGCGCACGTCGGAGACGATGTTCACCAGCGCGTCGCGCATGCTGGCCAGCGCCTGCAGCAGCCGCGCCGCCTCGTCGCGGCCCTGCGTGTCGATGTCCACGCCCAGGTTGCCCCCGGCCACCGACTCCGCCACCGCCAGCGCCTGGCCGATGGGCCCGGTGATCGAGCGCGTCACCCACAGCCCCAGCCCGAAGGCCAGGCAGCCGCCCAGCACCGACACGCCCAGCAGCAGCACGCGGCTGCGGTCGTTGGCATCGGCCTCGGCCTTCAGCTCGGCCGCCACCCGCTCGCCGCCTTGCACCTGCCCGGCGCTCAGCTGGCTCGCCAGGCGCTGGAAGCCCTCGTGCTTGCGCTCCAGCGTCATCAGCATGAAACCCGACATCAGCCACAACAGCAGCACCAGCGTCCCGAACACCAAAGCCAGCCGGACCTGGACCGGCAGGTTGCGCAACGTCATCTTTTTCCCCCCTCGCGGGAATCACAGCGTCGAAATGTCCACAGCCGAACTTCCCGTCCGGTGGGCTAGTGTGACATTTTGTTAGTAGGGTTATCCAGCGTATAGGCGTGGTGAATCCTTAGACGCCTCATCACGGCTTTGGCACAGACACAACCCTTGAACCGGTGTGCGAGAGTGCTGCTGGGACAATACGGGGTTTGCCCGCATCAGCCCTGCCGCCGTGACCCAACTCCCGCCCACCGCCAAGCCGATCACCTCCTGGCGCCCGTACTGGGCCAAGCGCTTCGGCACCGCGAAGTTCCTGCCCACCAGCCGGGAGGAAATGGACGCGCTCGGCTGGGACAGCTGCGACGTGGTGCTCGTCACCGGCGACGCCTACGTGGACCACCCCAGCTTCGGCATGGCCGTGATCGGCCGCGTGCTGGAGGCGCAGGGCTTCCGTGTCGGGATCATTGCCCAGCCCGACTGGCAGAGCGCCGAGCCCTTCAAGGCGCTGGGCAAGCCGAACCTGTTCTGGGGCGTCACCGCCGGGAACATGGATTCGATGATCAACCGCTACACCGCGGACCGGAAGATCCGCAGCGACGACGCCTACACCCCCGGCGGGGCCGGCGGTTCGCGGCCCGACCGCGCCTGCCTGGTGTACGCGCAGCGCTGCCGCGAGGCCTTCCCCGACGTGCCGCTGGTCATCGGCGGCATCGAGGCCTCGCTGCGCCGCATCGCGCACTACGACTACTGGCAGGACAAGGTGCGGCGCTCGATCCTGGTCGACTCCAAGGCCGACCTGCTGCTCTACGGCAACGCCGAGCGCGCGCTGGTGGAAGTGGCGCACCGCCTGGGCCGGCGCGAGCCGGTGGAGAACATCACCGACGTGCGCGGCACCGCCTTCATGCGCCGCAGCCACGACCCCAGCGCCGAAGGCTGGTTCGAGCTGGACTCCTCCGAGGTGGACCTTCCCGGGCGCATCGACGATCACATCAACCCCTACCTGACCACGTCCGAGCAGGCCAGTGCCCAGGGCGGCTCCTGCGCGAAGGAGGAGGGCCAGGAGGCCGCGCCGCCGCAGCAGGGCGGCGACGCGGCGGTGGCCGTGGTGGCCATGCCTGTGAGCCGCAAGAGCGGCCGCATCGCCATGCCCGCGCGCGAGCGCACCGTGATCCGGCTGCCGAGCTACGAGCAGGTGAAGTCCGACCCGGTGCTCTACGCCCATGCCAACCGCGTGCTGCACCTGGAGACCAACCCCGGCAACGCGCGCGCGCTGGTGCAGCGCCACGGCGAGCGCGACCTGTGGATCAACCCGCCGCCGATCCCGCTCACCACGGCGGAGATGGACCACGTCTTCGACCTGTCCTACGCGCGCAGCCCGCATCCGCGCTACGCCGACGAGAACGGCCGCCATGACGGCGCGACCAAGATCCCGGCGTGGGAGATGATTCGTTTCTCGGTCAACATCATGCGCGGCTGCTTCGGCGGCTGCACCTTCTGCTCCATCACCGAGCACGAGGGCCGCATCATCCAGAGCCGCAGCGAGGACTCCGTGATCCGCGAGATCGAGGAGATGCGCGACAAGGTGACGGGCTTCACCGGCGTCGTCTCCGACCTCGGCGGCCCCACGGCCAACATGTACCGGCTGGGCTGCAAGAGCCCGCAGATCGAGGCCGCGTGCCGCAAGCCCAGCTGCGTCTACCCGGACGTGTGCCAGAACCTGCGCACCGACCACGGCCCCCTGATCAAGATGTACCGCCGCGCCCGCGCGCTGCCGGGCGTCAAGAAGATCCTCATCGGCTCGGGCCTGCGCTACGACCTGGCGGTGAAGTCGCCCGAGTACATCAAGGAGCTGGTGACGCACCACGTGGGCGGCTACCTGAAGATCGCGCCGGAGCACACCGAGGGCGGGCCGCTGTCCAAGATGATGAAGCCGGGCATCGGCACCTACGACCGCTTCAAGCAGCTGTTCGAGCAGTTCAGCGCCGAGGCGGGCAAGCAGCAGTTCCTCATCCCGTACTTCATCGCCGCGCACCCGGGCACCAGCGACGAGGACATGATGAACCTCGCGCTCTGGCTCAAGCGCAACGGCTTCAGGGCCGACCAGGTGCAGACCTTCTACCCGTCGCCCATGGCCACCGCCACGGCCATGTACCACTCGGGCATGAACCCGCTCAAGGGCATCAGCCGCGACGCGGCCAAGGGCGAGAAGGTGGACATCGTGCGCGGCGAGCGCCGGCGCCGGCTGCACAAGGCCTTCCTGCGCTACCACGATCCCAACAACTGGCCGCTGCTGCGCGACGCGCTCAAGGACATGGGCCGGGCCGACCTGATCGGCAACGGCAAGCACCACCTGATCCCCACCTTCCAGCCGGCGACGGACACGGGCTACCAGAGCGCGCGGCGCAAGAACAGCACGGTCGCGGGCGCCCGTACCTCGGTGGCCAAGCCGACGGGCAAGCAGGCCGCGGCGCCGGTGGGCAAGCCGACGGCCGTGGCGGGCAAGGCCGCGCCGGGCTTCGGCAAGCCGGCCGGCCCGGGCAAGGGCGCCGTGTCCCATGCCAAGCCGGCCGGCCAGGCGCCGCGCCGCGGCACGCTGCTGACGCAGCACACCGGGCTGCCGCCGCGCGACAGCGGCGCGCGCGCCGGAGCAAGCAAGGCGACGGGCGGGCGCAAGGGGCGTTGAGGGAGCATTGAAGGACGCTGCACCAGCTGTTGCTGGTGCAACGTCCTCGTTGCTTGACCCCCGTCCCTCCACGGAGCCAACTCCAGCAGGCCCCTCCTGGGAAGGAGGGCGCGCCGGGGTGTGCCGCCTAGATTGGATCCATCCGGACCGGACACACGACGAGCCCTCCAGGAACAGGGCGGCGGCCATGCCAGTCGAAGCAACAGGGAGGCGGCCCGGACCGCGTTCAGTGCCTTGCGCACTGGCTGTCTGGTGGTCATCTCGACAGGAGGTCTCATGAAGACCCGTTCCAGCCTGTTCCTCACGTCCGCGGCGCTGCTGCCGCTGCTCGGTGCCGGCGCCGCCGTCGCCAACGATGCCGTTGTCATCAACAACGATCGGGCCTCGCGCGCCCTCTCCGCCGAGGAGCTGTCGCGCCTGGGCCCGGTGAACAACCCCCTGCCGGCGCCGGACACCACCGGCGTCACGGCCGACATCGGCGCCGGGCCCTACCCGTCGGGCGCCAAGACCCGCAGCGGCATCGTCGGCGGCAGCACCGGCCGCGCCTTCGGCAGCTTCGGCATTCCCTACACCACCACGCGCGTGCAGGACGGCAACCAGAGCGCCGCAGGCGCCACCGCGGCCAACCGCCTGAGCACCACGTACCCGTACCGCACCGTGGGCAAGCTGACCTTCTCGGCGGGCTACTGCTCGGCCAGCCTGATCCGGCGCAGCGTGATCGTGACGGCGGCGCACTGCATCCAGAACTTCGGCAGCGGCGCCTCGATCTTCTCGAACTTCCAGTTCCGGCCCGGCCACTACGGCGCGTCCGGCGCCACGGCGGCGCAGATCGCGCCCTACGGCACCTGGAGCTGGGCGGCGCTGGTGCGCCCGGCCACCTGGGCCAACGGCACCGACATCGGCAGCGGCTCGGCGCGGGACAACGACCTGGCCGTCATCGCGCTGAACAGGGACGGCCAGGGGCGCTTCGTGGGCGACCTCGTCGGCTACATGGCCTACGGCTGGAACAACTACTCCTTCGTGACCTCGTCCAAGACCGGCAACCTGCCCACCGCCGCCGTCTCGACCCTGGGCTATCCGTTCCTCATGGACAGCGGCGCCATCATGCAGCGCACCGACGGGCCGACCTACACCACCACCGTCGGCGGCGCGGGGCAGCTCTGGCAGGGCAGCAACTTCACCGGCGGCTCCAGCGGCGGCCCGTGGGTGGTGAACTTCGCCTCGCGCACTCCGGCGCTGGCCGGCGGCGCCGTCGCGGGCTCGGCCTCCGTGATCGCCGTGGTCGGCGTGACCTCCTGGGGCTCGTCCGACCCGAACGCGCCCAAGGACAACTACTCCTCGCAGTTCCGCCAGAACTCGCGCTATCCCAACGCCAGCTACGGCGTCTATGGCGCCGGCAACATCGGCTCGCTGCTCAACACGCTGTGCTCGTCCGCCGCACCCGGCGGCGGCACCTACGCGTCGCAGGGCTACTGCAATTGAGGTGCGGGATGAGGCCCGGATCGCGCGTGAAACGCCTCGCGCGCCTGGCCGGCGCGGGGCTGCTGGGCGCCGCGCTGGCGTCCTGCGAGGCCACGCCGGCGCCGGGCGCGCCGCAGGCGGCGCCGTGGGAGGGGCGCTGGCTGCTGGCCGAGCTGGGCCAGCGCTCGCTGCGCGAGGTGGCGGCGCAGCGGCGGCCCGGCTTCAGCGTGCAGGGCGCCGTGATCCAGGGCTTCGACGGCTGCAACCAGTTCAACGGCCGCCTGGACCAGCCCGGCAGCGTGGTGGCGACGCGCCGCGCCTGCCCGGACGCGATCCCGATGCCGCTGGACCTGGCCGATCCGCTGGCGCACCTGCACGCCGCACGGGTGGAAGGGAACCGGCTGGTGCTGCCGGGCCGCGAGGGAAGGCCGGGAGGGGTGTTCGAGAGGGAGGCGAAGTGACTCAACTCCGCTCCCGTGCCGACTCCAGGTCGCCGGGGCTGTCGATGTCCAGCAGCACCCCGGCGTCCTCCACCGGCAGGTGTTCCAGCGGCAGCGAGGCCAGCAGCGCGCCGGCGCCCCGGTCGCCTTGCAGGCCCAGCAGCAGCGGCCGGTGCTGCGCGGCAAAGCCCACCGGATTGCCGCGCCGCGCGCCGAAATAGGGCGCCACCACCGCCGCGCCTTCCTCCAGCCGCCGCGCCAGCGCCTGCAGCGTGGCGGGCTGCACGAAGGGCATGTCTGCCAGCCCCACCAGCACCGGCCCCGGCGGCAACAGCGCCACGGCCTGCGCCAGCGTGGCGCCCAGGCCGTCCGCGCTGCGCGTGCAGCACAGCGGGTGCGCGCCCAGCGCGTGCACGCGCAGCGCCAGCGCCGCGTCGTCCCCGCGCAGCGCCACGTACACCGGCCCCAGCGCCTGCTGCCACGTGCGCAGGCTGCGCTCCAGCAGCGTGTCGCCCTCGGCCAGCGCCACCTGGCGCTTGTCGCTGCCGAAGCGCATCGAGTAGCCGCCGGCCAGCAGCAGCGGCCGCACGGGGGAAAGCTCCACGCCGCTCACTGGTGCACCCTCGCGCTGCGCGCGGTCCCGCCGAGCGGGACGGATCGCCCCCTTCGGAGCGGCCGTGCGGGGGCGCTCACGCCAGCGCCCGGCACGCGCCGTCCTGCAGCGCCGCGGCCTGGCGGCGCCGGCGGGTTTCCTCGTCGCGGCAGCACTGGATCAGCTCCGCCGCGATCGCCACCGCGATCTCCGGCGGCGTGCGGCTGCCCAGGTCCAGCCCGGCCGGGCCGCGCAGCCGCGCGATGGCCTGGGGCGCCAGCTCGAACAGCGCCAGCCGCTCGCGCCGTGCCGCGGTGCTGCGCGCGGAGCCCATCGCACCGACATAGAAGGCGGCGCCGGGCAGGGCCTCCAGCAGCGCCATGTCGTCGAGCTTGGGATCGTGCGAGAGGGCGACCACGGCGGTGCTGGCATCGGGCTGCAGCGCCGCCAGCGCGTCGTCGGGCATATCCGCCAGCAGCCGCGCGGGGCTGTCCTTGGGCCAGCCGTCCAGGTACTCGCGGCGCGGGTCGATGACGATGACCTCGAAGTCCAGCGTGCGCGCGATGGGCGCGAGGTAGCGCGAGACCTCCGCCGCGCCGACGAGCACCAGGCGCCGCCGCGGCCCCAGGCGCTGGGTGAACAGGGCCTGGTCCTGCGCCAGCGCGCTCGCGTCGCCGGGGCGGGCGGCGCGCACGCGCGAGCGGCCGTCGGGCAGCGCGATCTCGCGCACGCAGCCCTGGCCGGCGTCGATGAAGCGCAGCGCCGCCTCGAAATCGGCCAGCGGCACAGGCTCGGCCCACAGCTCCAGGCTGCCACCGCAGGGCAGGCGCAGCCGCGCGCGCTCCTCGTCGCTGCGGCCGTAGACCAGGCGCCGGCCCTGCGCGAGGCCCTGGGCGTCGGCCTGCAGCAGCGCCGTCAGGTCGTCCTCCACGCAGCCGCCCGAGACCGAGCCGGCGACGCGGCCGTCCTCGCACAGCAGCGCCATGGCGCCCACCGGGCGCGGCGCCGAGCCGTAGGTGCCCAGCACCGTGGCGCTCCAGCAGCGCCGGCCCTCGCCGGCCCAGGCCAGGGCGGCGCGCATGACTTCCAGATCGACGGCTTCCATGAATCCTTTCCGCTTCCTCGGCAGGCCCGTTCAGGCCAGGCTGCCCATCGCATCAGATGTCCAGCGTGTGCAGCCGCACCTCCACCGCGGCACCGTCCACGAGCAGCTCGCCCACCGACACCGGCAGCTTGAAGCGCCGCGGCCCGGCGCTGCCGGGGTTGACCCACAGCAGTCCGTCGCGCTCGGCGCAGCCCGGGCGGTGCGAGTGGCCCGACACCACCACGCGCACGCCCGCGGGCGCCGGCAAGGGCAGCTCCTTCACGTCGTGCACCACGCACACCAGCACCTGCTCCACCGGCAGCAGCGCGGTGTGGGGCAGGTCGCGGGCCCAGTCGGCGCGGTCGTTGTTGCCGCGCACCACGGTCAGCGGCGCGAGGTCCCGCAGCCGTTGCAGCAGCTCCGGCGGGCCGATGTCGCCGGCGTGGATCAGCGCGTCGCAGCCCTGCAGCGCGGCCAGCGCCTGCGGGCGCAGCAGGCCGTGGGTGTCGGAGATCAGGCCAATGCGCCGCATGCCGCGAAACGCTTCAGCGCCCCTGGCTCAGGCCGCCGCCGGCGGCGGCTGCTCCGAGAGATGCGCCATGTGCATCAGCTCCCAGATGTGGCCGTCCAGGTCCTCGAAGGCGTGGCCGTACATGAAGCCGTGGTCCTGCGGCGGGCGCGGGATGCGGCCGCCGGCTTCCTGTGCCTTGGCCACCAGCGTGTCCACCTCCTCGCGGCTGGCGCAGCTCAGGCACACCAGCACCTCGGCGCTGGCGTGCGCGTCGCTGATGGCCTTCTCGCCGATGAAGACCTTGAAGAAGGGCTCGGCCAGCAGCATCACCGCCATGTTGCGGCCCACGATCATGCAGGTCGCGTTCTCGTTGGTGAAACGCTCGTCGAAGCTGTAGCCGAGGCGGGTGAAGAACTCGATGGAGCGCGGCAGGTCCTTGACCGGCAGGTTGACGTAGATCTGTTCGTGCATCGTGGGCTCCCTGGGAAGCGTGGTTCGTGGTTGGGGAAAGGACAGCGGAAGGGACGGTGGCCTCACTCCACCAGCGGCGTCGCCTTCTGGGACGAAACGAAGAGCACGGCGTCGGTGATCGCCACCACGTCGTGCTCCTCGCCAGGCTCGGTGAAGAGGTAGTCACCCACCGCCAGGTCGACGCCGCCGAGGCTGACGCGGCCGGCCAGCACCAGCACTTCCTCGGTGCCTTGGTGCGCGTGGCGCGGAAAGCGCGAGCCGGCCGCCAGGCGCAGCACCGAGGAGCGTCCGCCGCCCTCGTTGTTGCGGAACAGGCTGCGCTCGATGCCCGCGTAGCCGGTGGCCGCCCAGGTGCGCTCGGACGCCTTGTTCAACAGCATGGGTCACTCCTGTGTTCAGGGGGTGCGCCATGGTAGGGGCACGGCGGGCCCGGGCCGCATCGCCGCGTGTGCTGCCTGAGCGAGCCGTCGGCTGCGGCCGGCCTGGCCTCCCGGCAAGGCCCGGGCCGCCCCGGCAGGTCACGGGGTTTTGCCGGCGCACGGAGCAGGGGCTTGGCGGTGGATTCCGGCCCTGAAACAGCGCTCCCGCACAATCTTCGGATGAGTGATTGCCTTGAAATCCTGCCCCCGAACCAGGGGGTCCCGCCCCAGCTGATGGTGCTGCTGCACGGCGTTGGGGCGGACGCCGCCTCGATGCTGCCGCTGGCGCGGGCGCTGCAGCACGAGTTCCCGCAGGCGGCGCTGCTGATTCCCGAGGGCTTCGATGCCTTTGATGCCGGCCCGCAGGGGCGGCAGTGGTTTTCCGTGAGCGGCATCACCGAGGAGAACCGCCCGCCGCGCGTGGCGGCGGCGCGCGAGCGCTTCGTGCGCTGGCTGCGCGCGGCGCAGGAGCGCTTGCGGGCCACGCCGGCGGTCACCGCGCTGGTGGGCTTTTCGCAGGGAGCGATCCTGGCGCTGGAGACGGCGCAGGCCGAGGACGGCCTGGCCGGGCGCGTGCTGGCCTTCAGCGGCCGCTACGCCGTGCTGCCCGACCACGCGCCGCAGCTCACCACGCTGCACCTGCTGCACGGTGCTGCGGACACGGTGATGCCCGCGCGCCACGCCCGCGAGGCGCTGGACCGCCTGGCCCTGCTGGGCGGCGACGCCACGCTGGACATCGCCGAGGGCGTGGGCCACGTGCTGCACCCGGTGCTGATCGAGGAAGCCATCCACCGGCTGCGCAGCCACATCCCGCACCGCACCTGGCAGGCCGCACTGGGCGCGGCGCCGCGCATGCAGCGGGATGGGGGGACGCACTGAGGTAGACGCGCGGCGGGGCTGCGCTGCCGGCGTCCGTCGGTGGAGGGGCGGGCTGGACCCGCTTGCGGCTGCCGTCATGCCAGGCGCGGCCTGCGCTCCCAACGCCCACCCAAACCCGGATCAAACCGCCCGCCACCCCCGACCGCGCAAAATGGGCGGTTGTCCGCGGCGCATCCTCCCGCGCCCGCGGTCTTGTTGCCGCTTTCGAATCCCGCCGTTTTCCAGCCCATGCTGTTCCTGCTTTCCCCCTCCAAAGCCCTGGACTACGACACGCCCGTGCCGCCGGCAGTGCTGCAGCGCGCCACGCTGCCGGCCTTCGCCGACGAGGCCGCGGCGCTGGTGGACCAGCTCAGGCCCAAGACGCCGGCTGAGATCTCGGCGCTGATGGACCTCTCGGCCCCGCTGGCCGCGCTCAACGTGGCGCGCTTCGGCGCCTGGTCCACCACCTTCGACGACGACAACAGCAAGCCCGCGGTGCTGGCCTTCGACGGCGACGTCTACGACGGGCTGGACGCGAAGTCGCTGGCGCTGGAGGACCTGGAGTGGGCGCAGCGGCACGTGGCGA
Organism: Azohydromonas australica DSM 1124; assembly: GCF_000430725.1. Taxonomy (GTDB): domain Bacteria; phylum Pseudomonadota; class Gammaproteobacteria; order Burkholderiales; family Burkholderiaceae_C; genus Azohydromonas; species Azohydromonas australica. The sequence continues at coordinate 313,481 of NZ_KE387203.1, read as the reverse complement.
TCCTCTCCGGCCTCTACGGCGTGTTGCGCCCGCTGGACCGGCTGCAGCCCTACCGGCTGGAGATGGGCACCCGCCTCGCCAACCCGCGCGGCAAGGACCTGTACGCGTGGTGGGGGGCGCGCATCGCCGACCACCTGCGCGCGCAGCTGGCGCAGGACCCGCAGCCGGTGCTGGTGAACCTGGCCTCGCAGGAATATTTCAAGGCGGTGGACCGCAAGGCGCTGCCGGGCCTGCGCATCGTCGAGTGCGTGTTCGAGGACTGGAAGGGCAGCGGCTGGAAGGTCGTGAGCTTCTGGGCCAAGCGCGCACGGGGCCTGATGGCGCGTTGGGCCGTGACGCAGCGCGCGGTGCGGGTGGAGGCGCTGCGCGAGTTCGACAGCGACGGCTACCGCTTCGACGCCGCCGCCTCCACCGCTGACCGGCTGGTGTTCCGCCGCCGCCAATCCGACACCCTGGGAGCCTGAACATGAGCCAGCAGATCACGCCCGAATTGCGCCAGTGGATCATCGACCAAGCCCGCGCCGGGCACCGGCCCGAGGCGGTGCTGGCGGCCATGCGCGCCAGCGGCTGGGAGGAGGCGGTGGCGCTGGACGCGATGGAGACCACGCTGCAGGGCTTCATGGACACGCTGCAGAAGCCCGCGGTGCAGCCCGCGCCGCTGGCCAAGGTCGCGGTGCCCGAGCCGCCGCTCAAGGACCGTCCCAGCGTAGTGATGGCAGGCGACCGCCCGGTGCAGGTGCTCATGACCATGGACAACCCGCGCGTGGTGGTCCTGGGCGGCTTCCTGTCGGAGCAGGAGTGCGACCAGCTCGTCGAGCTGGCGCGCCCGCGCCTGGCGCGCTCGGAGACGGTGGACACCACCACCGGCGGCAGCGAGGTCAACGCCGCGCGCACCAGCAGCGGCATGTTCTTCGGCCGCGGCGAGACGGCGCTGCACCAGCGCATCGAGGCGCGCATCGCGGCGCTGCTGAGCTGGCCGGTGGACCATGGCGAGGGGCTGCAGATCCTGCGCTACGGGCCTGGCGCCGAGTACCGGCCGCACCACGACTACTTCGATCCCGGCCAGCCCGGCACGCCGGCGATCCTGCAGCGCGGCGGCCAGCGCGTGGGCACGCTGGTGATGTACTTGAACACCCCGGCGCAGGGCGGCGGCACCACCTTCCCGGACGTGGGCCTGGAAGTGGCCCCGCTCAAGGGCAACGCGGTGTTCTTCAGCTACGCCCGCCCGCACCCCGACACCCGCACCCTGCACGGCGGCGCGCCGGTGCTCTCGGGCGAGAAGTGGGTCGCCACCAAGTGGCTGCGGGAGCGGGTGTTCGCCTGAGGGGCCTGCCCGCACGGGTGGGCGCGGCACCCCGACTCACGGCTGGCGGACCGCGGAAAGACAAATGCCCGCTTTCGCGGGCATTTTTTCGGCCTGTGCAGCGGCGTGCGTGCCGCTGCTGCCGGATCAGCGCTTGGGCTGCGTCAGCCGCCCGCTGCCGCCGGTGAGCGCGGAGCGGCGCGGCTCCTCGCGGCGCGGCTGCTGGGCCTGCGGCTGGGAAGCGCGCGGCGCGGCGGCTGCCGGCGCGGCATGCGGACGGTGGCTGCCGGCGTGGTCCACGCGGTTGCCATGACCGGCCGGGCGGCCTTGGCCGCCGCCGTTGCCGGCTGCGGCGGGACGCCCGCCCTGGCTGCCCATCGGCGCACGGCTGCCGCCGTTGCCACCGGCCGCGGGACGGCCACCGCCGTTGCCGCCACCCGGACGCCCCTGGCCCGGACGGCCACCGCCACCACCACCGGGACGGCCGCCGCGGCCATTGCTGGCGCCCACGCCGATCACCATGCGGCCCAGCACGATGGGCTCGGCCTTCTCGCCCGCCGGGGGCTCGAAGCCGGGCACCGCCTCGCGCGGGATGCTGCGCTTGATCAGCTTCTCGATGTCGCGCAGGAACAGCTCCTCGTCCGCGCACACCAGGCTGATGGCTTCGCCCTGCGCGCCGGCACGGCCGGTGCGGCCGATGCGGTGCACATAGTCCTCGGGCACGTTGGGCAGCTCGTAGTTGACGACGTGCGGCAGCTGGTCGATGTCGATGCCGCGCGCGGCGATGTCGGTGGCCACCAGCACCTGCAGCGTGCCGGCCTTGAACTCCGACAGCGCCTTGGTGCGCGCGCCCTGGCTCTTGTTGCCGTGGATCGCCATGGCGCTGATGCCGACCTCGGTGAGGTACTCGGCCAGGCGGTTAGCGCCGTGCTTCATGCGCGTGAACACCAGCACCTGGTGCCAGTCGCCCTGGCGGATCAGGTGCGCCAGCAGCGCCTTCTTGCCGTCGCGGCCCACGGGGTGGACCTTCTGCGCGATGGTGTCGGCCGTGGCGTTGCGGCGCGCGACCTCGATCAGCTCGGGGCTGTTGAGCAGCCGCTCGGCCAGCGCCTTGATGTCGTCGCTGAAGGTGGCGCTGAACAGCAGGCTCTGCTTCTGCGCCGGCACGATGGCCAGCACCTTCTTGATGTCGTGGATGAAGCCCATGTCGAGCATGCGGTCGGCTTCGTCGAGCACGAAGATCTCGACCTTGCTCAGGTCCAGCGTGCCTTGCTGGTGGTGGTCCAGCAGGCGGCCCGGGGTGGCCACGAGGATGTCCACGCCGCGGCGGAGCTTGTCGATCTGCGGCTGCATGCCCACGCCGCCGAACATCACCATGCTCGTGAGCTTGAGGTACTTGCCGTAGGTGCGCACGCTTTCCTCGACCTGCGCCGCGAGCTCGCGCGTGGGCGTCAGGATCAAGGCGCGGATGGGCATGCGGCCGCGCGCGTCGCGCGCCGCGGGCTGCGCCGCCAGGCGGTGCAGCAGCGGCAGCGTGAAGCCGGCGGTCTTGCCGGTGCCGGTCTGGGCGCCGGCCAGCAGGTCACCGCCGCGCAGCACGGCGGGGATGGCCTGGGACTGAATCGGGGTGGGCGTTTCGTAACCCTGCTCGCGAACGGCGCGCAGGATGGGCTCGGCCAGGCCGAGGTCTTGGAAGTTCATGCAATGGGCCCCCGCAGGGGGCTCTGGGCGCGCCAGCTGCCGCTGCGTCAGCAGGGCACCAGTCGGGCGGCACGACAAAAGAGATGGTCCGAAACGACTGCGGCGCCATGACTGGAAGCGGCGCCGCTTGGGGGATTGTAGTCAGGAGGAACCCTAAGCCCGGTGCACGGTCTTTCAATGACGCCCCAAGGGCCGGGTTTGGCGTGAAAGGCGACAATAACGGGTTCGGCCGTTCTTCCCCGCACGGCCTCTTCTTAGTCATCCAGCGAAGAAAAGCCCATGGCCCAGTACGTGTTCACGATGAACCGCGTCACCAAGACGGTTCCCCCCAAGCGCCAGATCCTCAAGGAGGTCTCGCTGTCGTTCTTCCCGGGCGCCAAGATCGGCGTGCTGGGCCTCAACGGCTCGGGCAAGTCCACGCTGCTCAAGATCATGGCGGGCCTGGACAAGGAGATCGACGGCGAGGCCGTGCCCATGCCCGGCATCAACATCGGCTACCTGCCCCAGGAGCCGCAGATCGCTCCCGAGCTGACCGTGCGCGAGGCGGTGGAGCAGGGCATCGGCGGCGTGCTGGAAGCCAAGAAGCGGCTGGACGAGGTCTACGCCGCCTACGCCGAGCCCGATGCCGACTTCGACGCGCTCGCCGCCGAGCAGGGCGAGCTCGAAGCCATCATTGCCGCGGCCGGCAGCGAGAACACCGAGCACCTGCTGGAAGTCGCCGCCGACGCGCTGCGCCTGCCGCCCTGGGACGCCACCATCGGCAACCTCTCCGGCGGCGAGAAGCGCCGCGTGGCGCTGTGCCGGCTGCTGCTGTCCAAGCCCGACATGCTGCTGCTCGACGAGCCCACCAACCACTTGGACGCCGAGTCGGTGGAGTGGCTGGAGCAGTTCCTGCAGCGCTTCGGCGGCACCGTGGTGGCCATCACCCACGATCGCTACTTCCTGGACAACGCCGCCGAGTGGATCCTCGAACTCGACCGCGGCCACGGCATCCCCTGGAAGGGCAACTACTCCGACTGGCTGGACCAGAAGGAAAAGCGCCTGGAGCAGGAGCAGAAGACCGAAGACGCGCGCATGAAGGCCATGAAGCAGGAGCTGGAGTGGGTGCGCAAGAACGCCAAGGGCCGCCAGGCCAAGAGCAAGGCGCGCCTGGCCCGCTTCGAGGAACTGAGCGACGTCGAATACCAGAAGCGCAACGAGACCAACGAGATCTTCATCCCCGTGGCGGAGCGCCTGGGCAATGAGGTGATCGAGTTCAATGGCGTCTCGAAGTCCTTCGGCGACCGGCTGCTGATCGACAACCTGAGCTTCAAGGTCCCGGCCGGCGCCATCGTCGGCATCATCGGCCCCAACGGCGCCGGCAAGTCGACGCTGTTCCGGCTGATCCAGGGCGTGGAGCAGCCCGACGCGGGCGAGGTGAGCATCGGCAAGACCGCCAAGCTCGCCTTCGTGGACCAGAGCCGCGAAGGCCTGGCCGGCGACAAGACGGTGTGGGAAGACGTCTCCGGCGGCCTGGACAACATCGTGGTGGGCAAGTTCGTGATGCCCTCGCGCGCCTACATCGGCCGCTTCAACTTCAAGGGCAACGACCAGCAGAAGCTGGTCAAGAACCTCTCCGGCGGTGAGCGCGGCCGCCTGCACCTGGCCAAGACGCTGGCCCAGGGCGGCAACGTGCTGATGCTGGACGAACCGTCCAACGACCTCGACGTCGAAACCCTGCGCGCGCTGGAAGACGCGCTGCTGGAGTTCGCCGGCAGCGCCATGGTCATCAGCCACGACCGCTGGTTCCTGGACCGCATCTGCACCCACATTCTGGCCGCCGAGGGCGACAGCCAGTGGTACTTCTACGACGGCAACTACCAGGAGTACGAGGCCGACAAGAAGCGCCGCCTGGGCGAGGAAGGTGCGCGTCCGCACCGCCTGCGCTTCAAGGCCCTGAAGTAAGCCGCCTGCACGGGGCGCGCACGGCGCGGCGGCGCGCCCCGTAAACAACGTGAACGAATCCGCGCCGCGGGCGTGGCGGCCTGCGGAACCCGGGCGCCCCGGGCACAGTCCTACGCTCGCCACGCCACCGGCCGCGCGCACTGCGCGGCCGCCGTCCCCTCCCGCCGTGCCGCTCGCGATGTCGTCCCGCCGTTCCCCCTCGCTTCTTTCCCGGGCCCTGGCGCCCGCGCTGCTGCCGCTGCTGCTGGGCGGCTGCGCCTCGGTGCAGGTGCCGCAGTTCCTGCAGAGCCTGGTCCCGTTCGCCTCCGGCTCGCCCTCTTCGAGCGAGCTCACGGCCAAGCCGCCCGGCGCGCCGCTGGCGGCGCCGTCCACGCCGCCGGGCGCGCTGCAGCCCTTTGCCAACGTGATCCGCGGCGCGCGCCGCACCGAGGGGCTGATCACGCTGTGGCAGAAGGACGACAAGGTCTGGCTGGAGCTGGACCCGGAGGACTTCAACCGGCCCTTCTTCCTCGCGCCCAAGATCGCCCAGGGCCTCGGCGAGGGCGGCGTGCTGGGCGGGCTGATGGTGCAGCGCAACGGCAAGGTCGGGCGCGCGCAGATCGTGGAGTTCCGCCGCGTGCACAACCAGGTGCAGATGGTGGCGAAGAACCCCGAGTACGTCGCGCGCGAGGGCACGCCGCAGGCGCGCGCGGTGGAGGCCGGCTTCGCGCAGAGCCTGCTGGCCAGCTCCGCCGTCGCCAGCCAGCCGCACCCCGAGCGCAAGAGCGTGCTGGTGGAGGCCAACCCGCTGTTCCTGGTGGACCTGCTGGGGCTGTCGCAGTCGCTGCAGCGTGCCTACCGCCAGGGCTACGCGCTGGACACGCGCCACACCGGTTTCACCAGCGTGCGCTCCACGCCGGAGCAGGTGGTGTTCAACGTGCAGGCGCATTTCGCCACCGCGACCATCGCCTCCGCCACGCCCGGCGCGCCGCCCGGTGCGCCGCAGCCCAGCGCGCCGGACACACTGCCCGACGCGCGCAGCATGTTCCTGGGCCTGTACTACTCGCTGGCGAAACTGCCCGAGGCGCCGATGAAGCCGCGCAAGGCCGACCCGCGCGTGGGCCACTTCACGACCGTGGTGCAGGACTTCAGCGACGACCTGGCGCGCACGCCGCGCCAGCGCTTCGTCAACCGCTGGCGCCTGGAGAAGCAGGACCCGGCGGCGGCGCTGTCCGAGCCGGTGAAGCCCATCACCTTCTGGCTCGACCGCACCATTCCCGAGAAGTACCGCGACGCCATCTCGCGCGGCATCCTGGCCTGGAACGCCGCCTTCGAGCCGCTGGGCTTCAAGAACGCGATCCGCGTGCAGGTGCAGCCCGAAGGCGCGGATTTCGACACCTTCGACGTGGGCTACCCCTCGGTGCGCTGGATGACCAACGCCGAGGCCAGCTTCGGCGCCATCGGGCCCAGCCAGGTCGATCCGCGCACGGGCGAGATCCTGGACGCGGACATCAGCTTCGAGAGCCTGTCCTCGCGCGCCATCCGCACGCTGCGCTCGCAGGTGCTGAACTCCAAGCTGGGCCTGGAGTGGCCGGCGCTGATGCAGTCCGGCCCCGGCCCGGACGCGCAGATGTCTCCGGCCCGGCGCGAGGCGGGCGGCGTGCAGACGGCGCTTTCCCACGCGGCGGGCGACGCCTGCCAGCACGCCGAGGTGGCGGCCGAGCAGCTGGGCTACGCGCTGGACGTGCTGGAGGCGCGCGGCGAGCTCGACCCGGCCAGCCCCGAGGCGCAGCGCTTCGTGCTGGACTACCTCACCGACACCGCCATGCACGAGGTCGGCCACACGCTGGGGCTGCGCCACAACTTCCGCGCCTCGCGGCTGTACACCGACGCGCAGCTCTCCGACCCCGAGTTCACGCGCACGCACAGCCTCACCGGCTCGGTGATGGAGTACGCCCCCATCAACCTGCCGCGCAACGGCCAGAAGGGCGGCACGCCGTTCCAGACCAAGCTCGGTCCCTACGACTACTGGGCCATCGAGTACGCCTACAAGACCTTCCCGCCGGGCACGAGCGCGAAGGAGGAGGAGGCGCAGCTCGCCCGCATTGCCGCGCGCAGCAGCGAGCCGGGGCTGAGCTTCGGCACCGATGAGGACAACTACCTGGGCGTCGATCCCGAGACGCTGATGTTCGACCTCAGCAGCGACGTGCTGGAGTTCGCGGGCAAGCGCATGGAGATCGCGCGCGAGCTGCTGCAGCGGCTGGAGACGCGCCCGCTCAAGCCCGACGAGGACTACGCCGTGCTGCGCCGCGCCGTGCTGTACGCGGTGCGCGACGCCGGCCGCGCGGCGGGCCTGGTGGCGCGGCAGATCGGCGGCGTGCGCACGCTGCGCGACTTTCCCGGCAGCGGGCGCGACCCGCTGCAGCCCGTGCCCGCGGCCACGCAGCGCGCGGCGCTGGAGCTGCTGGTGGCGCAGGTGCTCTCGCCGGAGGGGCTGCGCGTGTCGCCGACGCTGCAGCGGCGCCTGGCGCCGGACTTCCAGGAGCGCGGCGAGGCGCTGAGCGCCGGCGCGGGGTCGGTGTCCACCGACTTCTCGATCGCGCCCATGGTCATCGGCATGCAGCGCGCGCTGCTGGCGCAGCTCATGAGCGATGACGTGGCGCAGCGGCTGCTGGACAGCGAAGGCAAGTTCGCGCGCACGCAGGACGCCTTCCACCTCTCGGAGCTGTACGGCCGGCTCACGCGCGAGGTGTGGCGCGAGCTGTCCGGACGCGGCGACATCCCGGCCATGCGGCGCGAGCTGCAGCGCGAGCACGTGAACCGGCTGGCGCAGCAGCTGCTGCGTCCGCAGTCGCTGTCGCGCGCCGATGCGCGCGCGCTGGTGCGTGCCGAGGCGCTGGCGCTGCTGCCGCGGCTGCAGGCCGCGGCCAAGCGCGGCGACCTGAGCCCCGAGGCCCGCGCGCACCTGCTCGACAGCGCGGACACGCTGCAGGCGGCGCTGTCGGCGCGGCTGGAGCGGGCAGGGGCCTGATAACGGCTTGACACAATGCGGGGGCAGTCCTTCCGGACTTTCCTTCTGCATTGCACGGATCCATCGATGAAAACCTTTCTGCACGTGGGCTGCGGCTCCAAGCGCAAGGACCGCACCACGGCCGGTTTCAACCGTGAGGAGTGGCGTGAGCTGCGGTTGGACATCGACCCGGCCGTGCAGCCTGATCTGGTAGGCACCATGACCGACATGTCGGCTGTGGCCTCGGCCTCAGTGGATGCGGTTTACTCCAGCCACAACATCGAGCACCTGTATCCGCACGAGGTGCCTCTGGCATTGAAGGAGTTCAGGCGTGTGCTGCGACCCGGCGGCTTTGTCGTCATCACCTATCCGGACTTGCAGTCGGTATGCGCCCTGGTGGCCGAGGACAAGCTGGGCGAGCCGGTATACAGCTCCGCATCCGGGCCCATTGCACCGCTGGACATCCTCTACGGGCATCGTCCCGCCCTGGCGGCCGGCAACCTGTACATGGCCCATCGCTGTGGCTTCACACGCAAGGTGCTGGGCAACACGCTGCGTGCCGCAGGCTTTGCCGCCGTCGCCCTGCGACGCCGGCCGACGGTATTCGACCTCTGGGCCGTGGCCCGCGTGGAGCCGATGGAGCAGGACGCGCTGCAGGCTCTGACGTTGGAACATTTTCCAAGTTGAACCTGCTGCCAAGGCGGCAAAGCCCGAAGACCAGGCACGGCAGCCTGTAGCAGCACAGGAGCGAACCGGTCGTTCTTCTCTTCAGAACTGCATCCGGTAATAGACCATCGGCTTGCCGCCGCGCAGCCGCATGGAGACCTTGGAGGTGCTGCTGAGCTGCATGCCCAGCACGCCGCCTTCGCCGAAGCTGGCCGAACTGCGCGGCGAGGCGAACTGCAGCTCGATGCGGGTACTGATGTCCGCCGGGGTGCCATCGGGCGACAGGGAGGGCGTGGCGCCGTTGTCGAAATGGCGCCAGGCGCTGAGGTCCAGGCGCTGCCGGTCGGTGAGGCGGGAGCGCCAGTGCACGCCCAGCCCCGGTCGCAGCGGGTTGTTGCCGTCGCGGCTGGCGCCCAGCCCCATGCCCCAGGCGTTGTCGCCCACGGCCTTCCAGCGCACCAGCTCCACCCGGGACCGGTCGGCGATGTCGTCCGGGCTGCGCAGCATGGAAGTGCTGAGCGCGTAGCTCACGGAGGACCCGGGTGGCCGGTATTCCTGGGCTGCCGCGGTGGCGGCCGTGAGCAGCGAAACCAGCGCGGCCAGCACCGGCCGACACGCGCTATGGCAATGCGGTTCAAACGAAGGGATGTCCATGACGGCGTGCCCCCGAAGCCCACCCCAGTGTGGGCCCTCTTCAGGGTGATGGACATCGGCAGAGCCCGTACCCGCCGCGCCGTGCCGGCGGGGCGCTTCCCCCGTTTGGGGGAGTGTGTTTCCTTGAGGGTCGCAGCCCGTGCACCGTGATGGGGGCTGCGCGGAAATGGCGACGGCCGCCGGTGAGGGCGGCCGTCGCGGTGGGCAAGGGCGGTGCGGGCGTGGCCGCGGCTCAGAGTGGCGCGGTGCGCGCCAGCAGCCAGGCCAGCGCGTCGCCCTGCAGGCGCGGCGCCAGGCGCTCGCGCACGGTGGCGTGGTAGGCGTCGAGCCAGGCCGCCTCGTCGGGGCGCAGCAGCGAGGTGTCGATGCAGCGCGTGTCGATGGGGCACAGCGTCAGCGTCTCGAACTCCAGCATCTCGCCGAAGGCGCCGGCTTCCGGCGTCTCGGCCGCCACGTTGAGCACCAGGTTCTCGATGCGCACGCCCCAGCGGCCGCTGCGGTACACGCCGGGCTCGATGGAGGTGATCATCCCCGGCTCCATGGCCATGGTCTGGTCCGGCTGCGCCTTGCTGATGCTCTGCGGGCCCTCGTGCACGTTGAGGAAGTAGCCCACGCCGTGGCCGGTGCCGTGGCCGAAATCGATGCCCTCGGCCCACAGCGGGGCGCGCGCGATGGCGTCCAGCATCGGGCTGAGCGTGCCGCGCGGAAAGCGCGTGCGCGACAGCGCCATCGTGCCCTTGAGCACCAGCGTGTAGTCGCGCTTCATGGCCGCCGAGGGCGTGCCGATGGCCCAGACGCGCGTGATGTCGGTGGTGCCGCCCAGGTACTGGCCGCCGGAGTCGATGAGCAGCAGGCCGTCGCCCTCGATCACGGCGTGCGAGTCCTCGGTGGCGCGGTAGTGCGGCATGGCGCCGTTGGCGTTGAACCCGGCGATCACCGGGAAGCTCAGTCCGACGAAGTTCGCGCGCCTGGCGCGCTCGCCGCTGAGCCACTCGTCCACCGTCAGCTCCGTGAGCCGCTCGCCGCGCGCCAGGGCCTGCTCGAAGCGGGCGTAGAAGGCGCACATGGCCGCGCCGTCCTCGATCATGGCCTCGCGCACGTGGGCGGCTTCCTGCGGCGTCTTGCGGCTCTTGAGCAGCGTGCTGGGGTTGATGGCCTCCACCACGCGGCAGCGCAGCTGCTCGCGGAAGGCCAGCGTCACGCGCCTGGGGTCCAGCAGCAGCACGGCGTCGGCCGGCAGTTCGGCCAGCGCCTCGGCGGCCTCGGCGTAGGGCGCGAGCAGCACGCCGTCGGCCTCCAGCCGCGTGCGCAGGGCGCCATCGACCTTGCCCTCGCCCACGAAGAGCGTGGCGCGGCGCTCGTCGAGCAGCAGGTGCGCAAGGAAGACGGGGTTGTAGTCCACGTCCGCGCCACGCAGGTTGAGCAGCCAGGCCACGTCGTCCACGCTGGAGATGAAGTGGAACGCCGCGCCGCGCTGGGCCATGGCGTCGCGCACGGCCGCGAGCTTTTCTGCGCGCGGCACGGTGGCGTGGGGCGCGGCGTGTTCGTACACCGGCGCCGAGGGCAGGGCGGGGCGCGGGCTCCACACGGCTTCGAGCAGGTCCCGGTCGGTGCGCAGCTCGATGCCGGCGCCCTCCAGCGCCTGGCGCAGCGCCTGCGCCGTGGCCAGGCCCAGCACGCTGCCGTCCACGGCGAGCAGCGCGCCCGGCGGCAGCGTCCGCGTGATCCAGTCCGCGAGGTGCGAGACGGCACCGTTGGGCACCTTCACCAGCTCGATACCGCTGCCGGCGAGTTCGCGCTCGGCCTGGTCCCAGTAGCGGCTGTCGGCGAAGAGCGCGGCCGACTCGCGCGCCACCACCAGCGTGCCCATCGAGCCGGTGAAGCCGGAGAGCCACTGCCGGCCCTGCCAGCGCTCGGGCAGGTACTCGGAGAGGTGCGGGTCGCTGGAGGGCACGAGCAGCGCATCCAGCGACTGCTGCTGCAGCACCTGGCGCAGGCGCTGCAGGCGGGGGGCGACGGTAGCTTGGTCCATGGGCGTCCTTGAGAGCAGTGCCATCGATTGTGAACACGGCGCGCACGCCCTGCCGGGGCAGGGCCGCGGCGGGTCAGAACATCGCGTCCAGACGCAGCAGCACCGCCAGGCCCAGCAGCGCGAAGATGACCGCGGCGACGCGGTGGATGGCCGCGATGGGCAGCTTGCGCGTGACGCGCTCGCCCAGCAGCACGGCCGGCACGTTGGCGATCATCATGCCCAGCGTGGTGCCGACCACGACCCAGGCGAAGGCGTCGAACTGCGCTGCCAGCGCCACGGTGGCGATCTGCGTCTTGTCGCCCATCTCGGCCAGGAAGAAGGCCACCAGCGTGGTGCCGAAGACGCCGAAGTGCCCGCGCGGGTTCTCGTCCTCGTCGAGCTTGTCGGGGATGAGCATCCAGCCGGCCATGGCCAGGAAGCCCAGGCCCAGGATCCAGCGCATCACGTCCGGGCCCAGCCACTCGGTGAGCCAGGTGCCCAGCGCGCCCGCACCGGCGTGGTTGAAGATCGTGGCCACGAAGATGCCCAGGATGATGGGCAGGGGGCGCTTGAAGCGCGCGGCCAGCAGCAGCGACAGCAGCTGCGTCTTGTCTCCCATCTCGGCGAGGGAAACGATGCCGGTGGAAATGAGGAAGGCTTCCAAAACAGGTTCTCCGGCCGGCAAGTAGATACCGTTGACCGCGCACCTCCCCGGCCATCTCCGGAAGTGCAGCGGTCAAAGGTCTCGCCAAGCTGAAACGAACCACCTGCGCCATGCCCGCTCAAGGCAGGCAAGTCTGTTGATGCAGGTCCCTCTCGCTTTCGGAGGGCGGCTACTCCCCAATGACGGGCGGGATTGTAGCCGCGTGCCGCAATGGGCCTGCCTTCAGGCCGTCCCGAGCGGCGGCATCCCGTGGCGCAGCCGCGCGCGCGTGCAGGCGTCGTCGGGCAGGCCCAGCGGCGCGAGCATGCCGAACTCGCGGCAGGGCGAAGGGCGCCACTCGTGGATGCCGCAACGAACCTTCTCGCCAACCTTGCCGTACAGCGCCGCGCAGCGCGGCTGCGCATGGTCGGTGCCGCGCATGCGGCAGGTGCTGTCGTTCACTTCCACCGTCAGGCCGTCGGGCACGTGGCCGCCTTCGCTCAGCAGTTCCTCGCGCGCGAAATCGACGCGGAAGCTCGCGCAGCAGGCGCCGCACGCGGTGCAGGCATTGGCGTCGGGGCCGGACGTGGGATGGGAACTGCTCATGGCGCGCATGGTGCCGCAGTCGCGCGCCGGGCCCGCGTGCAGCGCGTCACGACTGCGGCGAGGGCGCGCGCACCACCGTGACGGTGCACTCGCTCTGCGCCACCACCTGGGAAGAGATGCTGCCCAGGTAGCGGCGCAGCGCCGAGGTGCCGCGCGCGCCCATGACGATGTGGTCCACCTGCGTGCGCTGCGCGAAGTCGAGGATGGCCGCGGCCGGGTCCGGCGCCTCCAGCACGTGGAACGTCAGCCGGCCGTGCCCCAGGTCCAGCTCTTGCGAGATCGGCCGCGCCCAGTGCTTGAGGCCCACGAGCTGGCGCACGTGGTGGCTGCGGCCCTGCTCGTCGACCAGCTCGTCCATGCCGATGCGCGCGGTGCGCATCACGCTCACGCAGGCCAGCCGCGCGCCGGGCTCGGTGGAGAGCAGGCGCCGCACCGTCTCGCGCAGCTGCTCCAGCAGCGCCTCGGAGGCGTTGTCCACGTCCACCGCGGCCATCACGATGGGGTTGCGCGTGACCTGCTCGCCCGCGCTCACGCCCGCACGAGGCTCGCTGCCCACCGAGGCCAGCCAGCGCCGCAGCGTGCGCCAGCGCCCGGCCGGGGCAGCCTTGTGCGCGCGCTCGGTGAGCTCGATCTGGCCGGGCTCCTGCAGCGCCAGCGCCAGCTGCGCCGCGCTGGGCCAGCGCTGCTCGGGCTGCACCTCCAGGCAGCGCAGGATCACCTCCTGCAGCCACGGCGGCAGCTCCGCGCGCAGCGCGCGCGGCGGCACCGGCTCGGTGTAGAGCCGCCGGCGCAGGCCCGCGACGCTGGTGGGCTGGCCGAAGGGGCGCTCGCCGGTGGCGAGGTGGTAGAGCATCACGCCCAGCGCGAAGAGGTCGCTGCGCGGGTCGTTGCGAACGAACTGCACCTGCTCGGGCGACATGTAGGGCCCGGTGCCGATGGGCAGCGTGAACTCCTCGTCGAGCAGGTCGGGCAGGTGGTCGTGGCGCGAGAGCCCGTAGTCCACCAGCACCGCGCTGCCGTCGGCGCGGAAGAGGATGTTGCTGGGCTTCACGTCCAGGTGCACCACGTGCTGGCGGTGCAGGTCGTGCAGCGCGGTGGCCACGCGGATGCCGATGTCCACCACCTCCGCCAGCGGCAGCGGCGCCTCGTCCAGTCGCGGGCGCAACGAGTGGCCGGGGATCAGCTCCATGACGATGTAGGGCTGGCGCGCGAAGTCGCCCTTGGCGATGAAGCGCGGCACGTGCACGCCCGCGAGCATGGGCATGATCATCATCTCGACCTCGAAGCCGACGATGGTGGCCGGGTCCTCGCCGCCCTTGATGCGCGGCACCTTCATGATCAGCGGCAGCTGGTGCGCCGGGTGCGTGACGCGCCAGAGGTGGGCCATGCCGCCCTGGTGCAGGTGCTCCTGCAGCGTGAAGCCGTCGATGACGCGGCCCGGGCGCAGCGGCGCGTGCGCGTCGTCGTGGGGGAGGGCGGGGCCTTCCTCAGCGCCCATCGTGCAGCCGCTGCGCGAACTCCGGCGGCAGCCCAGCGGCGAGGATGCGCGCGGCCGCGGTCTCGTGGTCGTAGGGCACGCGGTGGAAGCACAGCGTCATGCCCTCGTCGTCGAAGAGCGCGTAGGCCGCCGCGGGGTTGCCGTCGCGCGGCTGGCCGCAGGCGCCGGGGATGGCCAGCCACTGCCGGTGCGGCGGCACCGGGATGGGCACGCCCGGCACGGGCGTGAAGTCGCCCGCCTTGCCGGTGCCCGAGAGGTGGAACAGCATGGGCTGGTGCATGTGGCCGCAGAAGACGTGGCGCGCGTCGGTGGCCTGCAGGCTGCGCACGGCCTCGGCGCGGCTTTGCACGTACTCCCACTCGGCGGGCTCGTGCGCGTTGGCATGCACGAACAGCGTGGTGCCGCGGCGCTGGGCGAGCGGCAGCGCGGCCAGGAAGGCGAGCTGCGCGGCGTCGAGCTGCGTGCGAGTCCACTCCACCGCCAGGCGCGCCGTGGGGCGCATGGTGGGCTGCGCGCCGCGCACGGTGGCCGCGTCGTGGTTGCCCATGACGGCCGCGGCGCCCTGGTCCACCAGCGCGCGCACCTGGTCCACCACCCAGCCCGGGTCGGCCCCGTAGCCCACGAAATCGCCCAGGAAGGCGAACTGCCCGGCGCCATGGGCGCGGGCGTGGGCCAGCACTTCCTCCAGCGCCTGGCGGTTGGCGTGCAGGTCGGTGATCAGGGCAAGTTTCATCGGTTCGAACCAGGAACAGGGCTGCGGATGCTGCATGCCCAGGCTTACCCGACGCTGCCGCCACCGGGGCCGCGCCGCCGGCGCGGGCGGGGCGTCAGCCGATGCGGCCCAGCAGCAGGTACTCCATCAGGGCCTTCTGGACGTGCATGCGGTTCTCGGCCTCGTCCCAGACCACCGACTGCGGCCCGTCGATGACCTCGGCCGTCACCTCCTCGCCGCGGTGTGCGGGCAGGCAGTGCATGAAGAGGGCGTCGGGCTGGGCCACGGCCATCATGTCGGCGTCCACGCACCAGTCGGCGAAGGCCTGCTTGCGCTTCTCGTTCTCGGCCTCGTAGCCCATGCTGGTCCACACGTCGGTGGTCACCAGGTCGGCGTTGCGGCAGGCCTCGCGCGGATCGGCGAAGAGCTTGTAGCAGCCGTTGTCCCTGACGCCGGCGACGGCGTGGTCGATCTCGTAGCCACTGGGGGTGCTCACGTGCACCGTGAAGCCCATGATCTCGGCCGCCTGCAGCCAGGTGTTGGCCATGTTGTTGCCGTCGCCCACCCAGGCCACGGTTTTTCCTGCAATGGATCCCCGGTGCTCGATGAAGGTAAAGATGTCGGCCAGGATCTGGCAGGGGTGGTACTCGTTGGTCAGCCCGTTGATGACGGGCACGCGCGAGTGCGCGGCGAAGGCTTCGAGCTTGGACTGCTCGAAGGTACGGATCATCACCAGGTCCACCATGCGGCTGATGACGCGTGCGCTGTCCTCGATGGGCTCGGCGCGGCCGAGCTGGCTGTCGCCGGTGGTCAGGTGCACCACCGAGCCGCCCATCTGGTACATGCCGGCCTCGAAGCTCACGCGGGTGCGGGTGCTGGCCTTCTCGAAGATCATGGCCAGCGTGCGGTCCGCGAGCGGCTGGTACTTCTCGTAGTTCTTGAACCGCTTCTTGATGACGGCAGTGCGCTCCAGGAGGTACGTGTACTCCTCGGCGCGCAAGTCCTTGAACTGCAGGTAGTGCTTCATCAGGCTCATTCCGGGCTTCATGGCGCGGTGGTTTCGGCAACGAACTGGCGGACCAGCGGGCACAGGATGGAAACGATCTCGTCGGCCTCGGCGGCCGTGAGGATCAGCGGCGGCACCAGGCGGATGACGCGGTCGGCGGTGACGCTCAGCAGCAGCCCGGCCTGCGCGGCCCGGCCCAGCAGCTCGCCGCAGGGGCGGTCGAGCTCGATGCCCAGCATCAGGCCCTGGCCGCGGATCTCCACCACGGCGGACAGGCCAGCGAGCTCGCGCTCCAGGCCGGCGCGCAGGTGGGCGCCGACCTCGGCCGCGTTCTGCAGCAGGCCGTCCTCTTCCATGATGCGCAGCGTCTCCAGGCCGGCGCGCATGGCCAGCGGGTTGCCGCCGAAGGTGGTGCCGTGGTTGCCGGGCTGGAACACGCCTGCGGCGCGCGGGCCGCACACCACGGCGCCGATGGGCACGCCCGAGCCCAGGCCCTTGGCCAGCGGCATCACGTCGGGCTGGATGCCGGCCCACTGGTGCGCGAACCACTTGCCGGTGCGGCCGATGCCGCACTGCACCTCGTCGAGCATCAGCAGCCAGTCGCGCTCGTCGCACAGCTTGCGCAGGCCCTGCAAATACTCCCAGCGCGCCGGGTTGATGCCGCCTTCGCCCTGGATGGTCTCCAGGAACACCGCCACCACGTTGGGACGGGAGCGCGCCACGTCCTCGACGGCGGCCAGGTCGTTGAGCGGGATGCGGATGAAGCCTTCGACCAGCGGGCCGAAGCCGATCTGGACCTTGGGGTTGCCGGTGGCCGACAGCGTGGCGATGGAGCGGCCGTGGAAGGCCTTCTCGTAGACGATGATCTCGGGGTTCTCGATGCCGCGGTCATGGCCGTACTTGCGCGCGATCTTGATCGCCGCCTCGTTGGCTTCGAGCCCGGAGTTGCAGAAGAAGGCGTTGGTCAGGCCCGAGATGTCGGCCAGGCGGGCGCCGAGCTGCTCCTGCAGCGGCACGCGGTAGTAGTTGGAGCAGTGGATGAGCTTGGCGACCTGGTCCTGCAGCGCCGGCACCAGCTTCGGGTGCGCGTGGCCCAGCGTGTTGACGGCGATGCCGCCCAGGCCATCGAGGTACTGCTTGCCGTCGGTGTCCCACACCCTGCAGCCCTGGCCATGAGACATCGCGATGGGCAGGCGGCCGTAGGTGTTCATCAGGGGCGTCGGGAGAGGGGCATTCATCGTTGGCAGGCTCCGCACAAAAAACCGTGGCCGGGCATGTCAGTGCAGTGCGCGACATGGGCCGGCCAATCGGGGGATTCTAAGACGCGGCGCAAGGGCTCCTCTCCAGTGCAAGTTGCACGTGGCCGGGACGGCCAGCGCCGTGAGCTGCTAGGGGCGTCAGCTCGGGGAAACCCGTAAGCAGGCACAATGTCGCCCGCTTTGCGCGGCCACGAGGCCGTTGCCCCACGCCCACCGAATTCCTCTCCGCATGTCCAAACCCCGAGAAGTCTTCATCCAGGGGATCACCCTACAAGGTCGCACCTTCAGGCCCAGCGACTGGGCCGAGCGTCTGGCGGGTGCCATGTCCTCCTTCCGCCCCGGCGGGGCCCGCTCCGGTCCGGGTGCGCACATCGGTTACTCGCCGCTGTGCGTTCCGCGCGTCATCAACGGCGTCAAGTGCGTGATCGTGAGCGAGGCGCTCAAGGACGTGGACGTGCGCGCCTGGGACTTCGTCATGAATTTCGCCCGCGACAACGAGCTGCAGGTGGCCGAGGCCTGCCTGCTGCCGGACAAGCCGCCGGCACCGGCCGCCGCGCCGCAGGGCGGCGCCAAGGAAGTCCAGGCCCCGGCAAAGGACGCCGGCCGGGCGGCCGAGGTCAAGTGAGCCCGGTGATGCCGGTAGCGCGCGCAACGCTGGCGCGCTGAGCCCGCATGGCGAGCCGGGGGCGCCCACGGGCACCGCGGGCCGCGGCCGGCGCCTTGCAGGCGCTACAGCCATGAAAAAAGGCCCGCGATGCGGGCCTTTTTCTATCCCCCTGGGAACCGTCTGTCAGGCAGCAGCAGCGGTGGACGCCAGCGACAGAGCCTTGACCTTGGCGGCCAGGCGGCTCTTCGAACGGGCGGCCTTGTTCTTGTGGAAGATGCCCTTGTCGGCGACGGAGTCGATGACGCTCTGGGCAGCCTTGAAGACGTCGGCGGCCTTGGCGGCATCACCGGCGGCAACGGCCTTCTGCACGTTCTTGATAGCGGTGCGGAACTTCGAACGCAGCGCGGTGTTGGCGGCGTTCAGCTTCACGTCCTGGCGCGCGCGCTTGCGGCCCGACGCGATGCGGACGGTCTTCTTCTTGGCTTTGGAAGAGGTGGCCATGCTGGTGTAGTGGGTCCAGGGTGGAAAGCCGGCGAGTATAGCATTTCAGGATTGACGTCCGAAAGTGCTGCCGAGCGCGCCGGGTGGTCTTCCTATAATCGCCGGCTTTGCCGCTTCCGCCGTGACCCCCTGACGCGCTGGTTCTTTTTCGCAGCAAGCGCGCCTGCGCGGCCCGCCTCATGAACCTGCTCAAGGCCGCGTCCACCGTCTCCCTGCTCACGCTCGCCTCGCGCATCACCGGGCTGGTGCGCGACCTGCTCCAGGCCTCGGTCTTCGGCGCCAACGCGCTGACCGACGCCTTCAACGTCGCGTTCCGCATCCCCAACCTGCTGCGCCGCCTGGTGGGCGAGGGCGCGTTCTCGCAGGCCTTCGTGCCGCTGCTGGCGGCGTCGCACGAGCGCGACGGCGACGAGGCGACGCGGCGGCTGATCGACGCCGTGGCCACCGTGCTGCTGTGGACGTTGGTGCTGATCTGCATCGTCGGCGTGGTCGGCGCGCCGCTGCTGGTGTGGCTGATGGGCGAGGGCCTGCGCGAGACCGGCGGCTACAACGAGGCGGTGGTGATGACGCGCTGGATGTTCCCCTACATCCTGTGCATGTCGCTGGTGGCACTGGCCGCGGGCATCCTCAACACGTGGCGCCGCTTCGTCGTGCCCGCAGCCACGCCGGTGCTGCTGAACCTGGCCTGGATCGGCGCGCTGGTCCTGGGCGTGCCGCTGTTCAGGCGCTGGGGCATCGAGCCCATCTACGCGCTGGCCGCGGGCGTGATGGTCGGCGGCGTGCTGCAGCTGGCGGTGCAGGTGCCGGCGCTGCGGCGCATCGGCGTCTGGCCGCGTTTCGGGCTGACGTGGCGGCGGCTGCGCGAGGCCTGGGCGAACGAGGGCGTGCACCACGTGCTGCGCAAGATGGCGCCGGCGCTGCTGGGCGTGTCGGTGGCGCAGATCTCGCAGCTCATCAACACCCAGATCGCCAGCCAGCTCGGCGCCGGCGCGGTGTCGCTGCTGACCTATGCCGACCGGCTGATGGAATTCCCCACCGCGCTGCTGGGCGTGGCGCTGGGGGTGGTGCTCACGCCGCAGCTCTCGGCCGCGCACGCGCGCAAGGACGAGGCGGGCTATTCCGATCTGCTGGAGTGGGGCCTGCGCCAGCTGCTGCTGGTGGCGCTGCCCTGCGCGATGGCGCTGCTGGTCTTCGCCGAGCCGCTGGTGGCTACCCTTTACCAGCGCGGCGCCTTCGCCGCCGACCCGGCCAACGTGCGCGGCGCGGCGCTGGCAGTGGTGGGCTACGGCGTGGGGCTCATGGGCATCGTGTCGATCCGCATCCTGGCGCCGGGCTACTACGCGCGCCAGGACATGCGCACGCCGGTGCGCGTGGCGGTGGGCGTGCTCATCCTCACGCAGCTGTTCAACCTCGTGTTCGTGTTTGGCGCCGGGCTGGGCATCGCCGGGCTGGCGCTCTCCACCAGCCTGGGCGCGCTGGTCAACGCCGGCACGCTGCTGTTCCTGCTGTGGCGCCGCGGCAGCTGGCGCCCCGGGCCGGGCTGGATCCGTTACCTCATGCAGCTGGTGGCTGCCAGCGCGGCCATGGGCGCAGGGCTGTCGTGGCTCAACGATCACCTGGACTGGGCGCACATGCCTGAGTTCGTGCGCATCGGCTGTATGGCCGCCTCGCTGGCCGGGGCGGCGCTGGTGTACTTCGGCACGCTGTTGCTTGCCGGCCTGAAGCCGAAGCAGTTGCTGCGTCGGGCCTGAACGCCAGGGCTACACTGGTTCGCATGAGCGGCGGCATGCATTCCCGGCATTTCCAGCCTCCGACGGCGCTGGAGTACTTCACGGCGCTGGTGGCCGAGGACACCAGTATTTCCACCTTCGAGGCGGCGGTGAGCGTCGCACAGGACGACTACCCGCAGCTCGACACCCAGGGCGTGCTGCACGAGGTGGACGCGCTGGGCGAGCGGCTGCGCCGGCGGCTGCCGGCCGACGCCGCGCCGATGTTCAAGCTGCGCAGCCTCAACCGCTACTTCTTCCAGGAGCTGGGCTTCGCGGGCAATGTCAACGACTACTACGACCCCGCCAACAGCTACCTGCACCAGGTGCTGGTCACGCGCCGAGGCATTCCCATCACGCTGGCGCTGCTCTACATCGAGCTGGCCAGCCACATCGGGCTGAACGCGCGCGGCGTCTCCTTCCCCGGGCATTTCCTGGTCAAGCTGCACATGCCGCAGGGCGAGGTGGTGCTGGACCCGTTCAACGGGCGCTCGCTGTCGCGCGAGCAGCTCGACGAGCGGCTGCAGCCCTACCGGCGCCAGCAGGGTCTGGTGGGCGATTTCGAGGCGCCGCTGGAGCTGTTCCTGCAGGCCTCGCCGCCGCGCGAGATCCTGGCGCGGCTGCTGCGCAACCTCAAGGAGATTCACCGCAGCGCCGGCGACTGGGTACGGCTGCTGGCGGTGGAGCAGCGCCTGGTGATCCTGCTGCCGCAGGACTGGGAGGAGCGGCGCGACCGCGGCCTGTGCCAAGCCGAGCTGGGCCAGTACGCCGCCGCGGCGCAGGACCTGGCGCAGTACCTGCGCCAGCGCCCGCAGGCGGCCGATGCGCCGGCGCTCACCGAGCGGCTGGAGGAGCTGCGCCGCCACGGCCAGCCGCGGCTGCACTGAGCGCCACGCGCGCCATTCCCGCTCCCGCAGGGCGTCCGGCGGGGCCGCCTACAATCTCGCCGCAGTCCGCCCGCGGCCGGCCGTGCCAGTGCACCCACTGGCGATGCCGCGCCTGCCGCCGACCGCGCCGGCTTTCCTGGCCGGTGGAACCGGTTTTCCGCCGGTCGCACCGGCGAGCGGCCGGGGTGCGTCGGCCGGACCCCAACCCGGATGAAACAGATTCCCTTGCCGATCGCCTTCGAGCGGGTGCCAAGCTTCGATGGCTTCGTGCCCGGCGCCAACACGGCTGCCGTGCAGCACCTGCGCCGGCTCGGCCGGGCCTCGGGCGCGCTCGCGCCGCTGTACCTCTGGGGGCCGGAGGGCAGCGGCAAGACG
Organism: Azohydromonas australica DSM 1124; assembly: GCF_000430725.1. Taxonomy (GTDB): domain Bacteria; phylum Pseudomonadota; class Gammaproteobacteria; order Burkholderiales; family Burkholderiaceae_C; genus Azohydromonas; species Azohydromonas australica. The sequence goes on along the minus strand of NZ_KE387203.1, from coordinate 292,353 downwards.
CACCTGCTGCAGGCGCTGGTGCACGAGCGCCAGCTCGCCGGCGAGCGCGTGGGCTGGTTCAACGCCGCCGACCCGGTGCCCTGGGAGGTGGACGAGGGCTGGTCGCTGATTGTCATGGACGACTGCGACCGGCTCGACGAGCTGCACCAGCAGGCGGCGTTTGCCGCCTTCATCGATGCCGCGACCTTCCAGGTGCAGGTGGCCGCGGCGGGCCGGGTGCCGCCGGTGGACCTGCCCGTGCGCGAGGACCTGCGCACGCGGCTGGGCTGGGGCGACGTGTTCGCGCTGCAGCCGCTGGCCGAGCGCGAGGCCCGCGCCACGCTGCAGCACGAGGCGCAGCGCCGCGGCATCGAGCTTTCCGACGACGTGATGGACTACCTGCTGAACCACTTCGACCGCGACCTCAAGCACCTCATGGGGCTGCTCGACCGCCTCGACGGCTTCGCGCTGGCACAGCGCCGCGCGGTGACGGTGCCGCTGCTGCGCCGCATGCTGGCCGAAGAGGGCGCCTGAGGCGCGGCCCCGTACACAAGAACAAGCATCGACCCATGGAACTGGCTCTTTTTGACCTCGACGGCACGCTGCTGCCCGGCGACTCGGACCACGCCTTCGGCGAATTCATGGTCCGGCTCGGCTGGGTGGACGGCGAGGCCTGGCGCGCGCGCAACGACGGCTTCTTCGCCGACTACCAGGCCGGGCGCCTGGACCTGCCCGCGTACATCGAATTCGCCACCTCCGCCTGGCGCACCCGCCCCGAGGCCGAGGCGCTGGCCGCGCGCGAGCGCTTCATGCAGGAGGTGATCCGGCCGCAGATGCAGCCGCAGGCGCTGGCGCTGGTGCGCAAGCACCTGGACGCCGGGCACCTGTGCGCCGTCGTCACCGCGACCAACGAGTTCGTCACCGCGCCCATTGCCGCGGCCTTCGGCGTGCCGCACCTGATCGCGCTGCGCCTGGCGCGCGACGCGCAGGGTCGCGTCACCGGCGCGATCGACGGCGTGCCCTCGTACCGCGAGGGCAAGATCGAGCGCGTGCGCCAGTGGCTCGCGGCGCTGGGGCACCAGCAGGCCGACTTCAGCCGCGTGCACTTCTACAGCGACTCCACCAACGACCTGCCGCTGCTGGAGCAGGTCGATTCGCCGGTGGCCACCAACCCGGGTTCCGCGCTGGAGGCAATCGCCCGCGAGCGCGGCTGGCCCATCCTCAAGCTCTTCGCATGATCAAGACCCTCATCGGCCGGCTGCTCGGCGGCGGCAAGTCCGCGGCCAAGCCCCGCATCCCGCTGGGCGAGCGCGTGGAGGTGCCCGAATCGGAGCACGGCATCGACGCCTCGCTGCTTGACGACCGCGCCGTCAAGGTGGTGCGCACGCTGCAGGAGGCGGGCTTCGAGGCCTACATCGTCGGCGGCGCGGTGCGCGACCTGCTGGTGGGCCTGCGGCCCAAGGACTTCGACGTGGCCACCAACGCCACGCCCGAGGAGGTCAAGGCACTGTTCCGCCGCGCCTTCATCATCGGGCGGCGCTTCCGCATCGTGCACGTCATCTTCGGGCGCGGGCGCGACCATGAGGTGGTGGAGGTGTCCACCTTCCGCGCCTACCTCGACGCCAGCGCCGCGGAGCAGGTGGAAGGCAACGAGAAGACCTCCAAGACCGAGCTCGCGGGCAAGAGCCACGTGGTGGACGCCAGCGGGCGCGTGCTGCGCGACAACGTCTGGGGGCCGCAGATCGAGGACGCGGCGCGGCGCGACTTCACCATCAACGCCCTGTACTACGACCCCACCACGCGCATCGTGGTGGACTACCACGGCGGCGTGCGCGACGTGAAGAAGCGGCTGCTGCGCATCATCGGCGACGCCGAGCTGCGCTACCGCGAGGACCCGGTGCGCATGATCCGCGTGGTGCGCTTCGCCGCGAAGCTGGGCTTCGAGATCGAGGCGCGCACGCGCGAGCCCATCGTGCGCATGCTCGACCTGATGGAGAACGTGCCCGTCTCGCGCATGTTCGACGAGATGATCAAGCTGCTGCAGACGGGCCACGCGCTGCGCAGCCTCGACGAGCTGCGCAAGCAGGGCATGCACCGCGTCTTCCCGCTGCTGCAGATGGTGCTGGAGGCCGACGAGGCCCGCGAGCGCTTCATCCGCGCCGCGCTGGAGGACACCGACCGCCGCGTGGCCGAAGGCCGCGCCGTGGCGCCGAGCTTCATGCTGGCGTGCATGCTGTGGCACGACGTGCAGTCGCGCTGGGCGCAGCTGCGCGACGCCGGCGAGCCGCCGGTGCCGGCGCTGCAGCAGGCCATCGACGCGGTGTTCGACGCGCGCATCGGCGACATCTCCGGCCGCGGCAAGCTCGCCGCGGACATGCGCGAGATCTGGCTGATGCAGCCGCGCTTCGACCGCCGCACGGGTAACGCGCCCTTCGCGCTGGTGGAGCAGCCGCGCTTCCGTGCCGGCTACGACTTCCTGCGCCTGCGCGCCGATGTCGGCCAGGCCGACGCCGACCTGGCCGAGTGGTGGGAGGACTTCGCTCTGGGCACGACGGAGGAGCGCGAGGCGCTGGTGCAGGCGGTGCGCGAGGCCGCGCATCCGCAGCGGCGCAAGCGTGGTGGCGGCGGTGGCGCGGCACGCGAGGCGGTGCGCCAGGCGCCGGACTCGGCCGATGCCGCACCGGCGGCCGAGTCCGAATCCGAGTCCGGCGACGCGCCCGCGCGCAAGCGCCGCCGCCGTCGCCGCAAGCCCGCGGGCGCCGGCGGCAGCGACGCGGTGGCGCCAGAGCCGCCGTCCTCGCTGTGAGCGTGCCTGCCGTGCCCGTGCGCGCCTGGGTCGGCCTGGGCGCCAACCTGGGCGACGCGCGCGCCACGCTGCGCGCGGCGCTGCGGGCCCTGGAGGCGCTGCCCCGCAGCCGGCTGGCCGGCGTGTCCTCGCTGTGGCGCAGCGCGCCGGTGGATGCGCAGGGGCCAGACTTCTTCAACGCCGTGGCGGCGCTCGACACCACCCTGGCGCCCATGGAATTGCTGCGGCAGTTGCAGGCCATCGAGCTCGATCACGGTCGCGAGCGCCCCTACCGCAACGCGCCGCGCACGCTGGACCTGGACCTGCTGCTCTACGGCGACCTGTGCCAGGACGACCCGGTGCTGACGCTGCCGCACCCGCGCGCGCACGAGCGCGCCTTCGTACTGGCGCCTCTGGGCGAGCTGGCGCCGGCGCTGCACTGGCCGGGGCGCCAGGAGACGCCGCCGGAGCTGCTGCGGACGGTGCACGACCAGCCCATCGAGCGCCTGGACGGCGACTGGCGCTGAGGCTGGCCCGCCGCCTGCCCGAGGCGGTTTGAGCGCTGGGGCAGGCCTCGCGGTTGTCTCGCGAATGTCACAGAGCCGTCACTTTCGAAGCTGCCGGGTGGCCGGACGGTAGCGGCCCCCCCCGTAGAATCCCGGGTTTGCCAACTCTGAACCCCTGCCGTGGCGGCGCTTTACTGCGACGCGCCACCGGCACGCCGGCCGCACGGCTGGACGAGAGGACGACATGCTGTTTTCCAAGCTGCTGCCCAAGGAGGGCAATTTCTTCGAGCTGTTCAACCAGCACGGCGCGAAGATTGCCGAGGGCTCGCGGGCCTTCATGCTGATGATCGAGCACTACGCCGATCCGGCCCTGCGCCAGCGCCATGCCGACGGTGTGGACACCGCCGAGCACGATGCCGACAAGGTCACCGCCGAGGTCAACCGGCTGCTGCACAAGACCTTCATCACTCCCATCGACCGCGAGCAGATCCTGTCGTTGATCAACGCCATGGACGACGTGCTGGACCTGCTGCAGGACACGGCCGAGACCATGGCGCTGTACGACGTGCATGCCGTCACGGAGGAGCTGCGCTCGCTGGCCGAGCTCAGCGTCAAGTGCTGCGAGCGCGTGCAGCACGCGGTGTCGCTGCTGCCCAAGCTCAACGTGCCGGCGGTGGCCGAGGCCGCCATCAAGACCTGCGAGGAGATCGACAAGCTCGAATCCGACGCCGACCGCGTGATGCGCAGCGCCATGTCCAAGCTCTTCCGCCAGGAACCCGACGTGCGCGAGCTCATCAAGCTCAAGGCGATCTACGAGCAGCTCGAATCCATCTCCGACCGTTGCGAGGACGTGGCCAACCTGATCGAGGGCATCGTCCTCGAGAACTCCTGAAGCCGCGCGGCGCGTTGCCTTTTCATTCATGGATCCCATCCAGACCGGCTTCTGGGTCGTGGCGCTGCTCGTGGTGCTGGCCCTCGCTTTCGACTTCATGAACGGCTTCCACGACGCGGCGAACTCCATCGCCACCGTCGTGTCCACCGGCGTGCTCAAGCCTCAGCAGGCGGTGCTGTTTGCCGCCTTCTTCAACGTGGTGGCGATCACGGTGTTCCAGCTCAAGGTGGCCGCCACCGTGGGCAAGGGCATCGTCGATCCCTCGGTGGTGGACCTGCACGTCATCTTTGGCGCGCTCGTGGGCGCCATCGTCTGGAACGTCGTCACCTGGTTCTACGGCATCCCGTCGAGTTCCTCGCACGCGCTCATCGGCGGCATCGTGGGCGCCACGCTGGCCAAGGCCGGCACCGGGCCGCTGGTGTGGAGCGGCGTGCTCAAGACGGTGCTGTTCATCGTCGTGTCGCCCGTGCTGGGCTTCCTGCTGGGCTCGCTGCTGATGGTGGCGGTGTCCTGGATCTGCAGGCGCAGCTCGCCGCTGCGCGTGGACAACTGGTTCCGCCGGCTGCAGCTGGTGTCCGCGGGCCTGTACTCGCTGGGCCACGGCGGCAACGATGCGCAGAAGACCATCGGCATCATCTGGCTGCTGCTGATTTCCTCGGGTTACGCATCGGCCGGCGACAGCATGCCGCCGGGCTGGGTGATCGCCGCCTGCTACATCGCCATCGGCCTGGGCACCATGTTCGGCGGCTGGCGCATCGTGCAGACCATGGGCCAGCGCCTGACCAAGCTCAAGCCCGTGGGCGGCTTCTGTGCCGAGACGGGCGGGGCGATGACGCTGTTCTTCGCCACCGCGCTGGGCGTGCCGGTGTCCACCACCCACACCATCACCGGCGCCATCGTCGGCGTGGGCTCCACGCAGCGCGCCTCGGCCGTGCGCTGGGGCGTGGCGGGCAACATCGTGTGGGCCTGGATCCTGACCATCCCGGCCGCTGCCACCGTGGCGGCGCTGTCGTACTGGCTCAGCGAGCTGATCTTCTGAGCCTCGCCGGACTCGCCTGGCTTCAAGGCCTGCCCTGCGGCAGGCCTTTTTCGTTTCACTGGCTGATGCGGTGCGCCTGCTCAATCTGCCACTCGAAGTAGCGCTGGCCGCTGAAGGCGATGGTGGCCATGAGCACGCCGGCGCCCAGCATCAGCCCGGCGATGGCGCCCAGCACCGGGCCCCAGCGCGTGTCCTGCACCGGCTGGCCCGGGTTGTGGCGCGCGTCCCAGCGCGCATCGGGCGTGAGGCCGTAGAGGATGGCGAAGAGCGCCGCCTGCGCCAGCATCAGTCCCAGCAGCGGGATCAGCGCCCAGGCGGCGTGGTCGTCCTGGCCGAGCTCCAGCATGCGGCGCACGCCGTGCAGCCCGGCCAGCGTGGGCCAGGGGTGCAGCCAGCCCGGCAGGTCGCGCCAGCCGTACAGGTAGAAGCGGTGCAGGCCCAGGCTGCCGCCCAGCAGGGCGATCCAGGTGGCCAGCGTCTTGGATTTGTAGGGAGAGGCGCCGGACGCGCCGGACGCGTCCCGAGCGCTCAAGCGCGCTCCTGCGGCGGCGTCGTGGCGCCTTCGCCCAGCGCGCGCTGCATCAGCACCACGTCGACCCAGCGGCCGAACTTCCAGCCCGCCGCGGCATGGCCGCCGCAGCGCTCGAAGCCGCAGGCTTGGTGCAGTCCGATGGAGGCGGCGTTGGCCGAGTCGCCGATTACGGCCACCATCTGCCGCGCGCCGCGCGCCTCGCATTGCGCCATCAGCTCCACCAGCAGCGCGCGGCCCACGCCCTGGCCGCGGGCGTCGGGGTCGAGGTAGATGGAGTCTTCCAGGCAGAAGCGGAAGGCCGGGCGCGGGCGCAGCTGGTTGGCGTAGGCGTAGCCCAGCACCGTGCCGCCGCGCTCGGCCGTCAGCCAGGGCCAGCCGCGGGCGAGCACGTCCTCGCGCCGGCGCAGCATTTCCTCGGCTGCGGGCGGCTCGGTCTCGAAGGTGGCGCAGCCGTGCAGCACGTGGTGCGCATAGATGCGGGCAATGGAGGGAAAGTCCTCGGGCGTGCTCGGGCGGATCAGCAGCGGGTTCATGTCGGGGGCAGGGTCAGGCCGGATTTGGTGCCGGCTTCGGGGATTGGCTTCCAGTCAGTTTATAATGCGCGGTTTCGGTGTTGGCGGGCTTAACAGGCCTGCGCGTATCTAACGGCGCCGAACAAGCGGGCCGCGCGTGCCACAAGGGCAGTTTTTCTGCTGGGCGCCGCGGCAATTTTTCCGATCTGCCTGGCCTGCACGTGTCCCTGGTGCGGCGATCGTTTCCCTGCACATCGAGTCAATCACATGGTCGTCATTCGTCTGGCCCGCGGCGGTTCCAAGAAGCGCCCCTTCTACAACATCGTCGTCGCTGAATCGCGCGAGCGCCGCGACGGTCGCTTCATCGAGCGCGTGGGCTTCTACAACCCCGTGGCCTCCGGCGCCGAGCAGCCGCTGCGCGTCGCTCTGGAGCGCGTGAGCTACTGGACCGGCGTGGGCGCGCAAGTGTCGCCCACCGTGGCGCGCCTGCTGGACCAGGCCAAGAAGGCCACCGCCGGCCAAGCCCCGGCCGCCGCTGCCGCCGAGCCGGCTGCTGTTGCCGCTGCCGAGTAATCGGCGCTGAACCCGCTGCAAGCCGATGTCCTGGGCGCCTGACGAGCCGAGCTGGCCCGCCGACGCGGTGGAGGTCGGCCGCGTGACGGGTGCCTGGGGCATCAAGGGCTGGATCAAGGTCCTGCCCCATGCCAGCGATCCGCAGGCGCTGTTCTCCTCGCGGCGCTGGTTCCTGCAGCCGCCCGAGCGGCTGCCGGCCGCCGCGGCGGCCAGCTTCCCCAAGCTGCTGAAGATCACGGCCGCGCGCGAACAGGGCGACGCAGTGGTGGCCAGCGCCCAGGAGCTGCCCGACCGCAACGCGGCCGAGCTGCTCAAGGGCGCGCGCGTGTTCGTGTCGCGCGCGAGCTTCCCCACCGCCGACGACGGCGAGTACTACTGGGTGGACCTGATCGGGCTGGAGGTGATCAACCGCGAGGGCGTCGTCCTCGGCGCGGTGACGGACCTGCTCGACACCGGCCCGCACAGCGTGCTGCGGGTGCAACCCAAGGAAGTGCCCGCCGGCATGAGCGCGCTCGAAGCCGAGCGGCTGATTCCCTTCGTCGCCGCCTACATCGACCAGGTGGACCTGGCGCAAAAGCGCATCACGGTCGACTGGGGCGCCGACTACTGACGCCGCCGCCCTGCGCGCGGTGCATGCCTGCCGTGCTGCGCTTCGACGTCATCACCCTTTTCCCCGAGCTGTTCGCGCCGCACCTGGAGGTGGGCGTGACGCGCCGCGCCTATGCCGGCGGCGGACTGCAGCTCAAGCTCTGGCCCTTGCGCGACTTCGCCGAGGGCAACTACCGGCGCGTGGACGACCGCCCCTTCGGCGGCGGCCCGGGCATGGTGATGATGGCCCCGCCGCTGGAACGCGCCCTGGCCGCCGTGCGCACCGAGCGTGCGCAGGGGGAGGGCGATGCGCCGCCGGTGCCGCTGATCCACTTCTCGCCCACGGGGCGCGTGCTCGACCAGGCCCTGGTGCGCGAGCTCGCCGCCGGACCGGGCGCCGTGCTGCTGTGCGGGCGCTACGAGGGCATCGACCAGCGCTTCATCGACCGCCACGTGGACCTGGAGCTGAGCCTGGGCGACTTCGTGCTCTCTGGCGGCGAGCTGCCGGCGCTGGTGCTGCTCGATGCCGTGGCGCGGCTGCAGCCCGGCGTGCTGCAGGACGCGGCCTCGCACCAGCAGGACAGCTTCGAGGACGGGCTGCTCGACTGCCCGCACTACAGCCGTCCGGAGCAGCTTGCGCGTGCGGACGGCGGCGTGGACGCGGTGCCGGAGGTGCTGCTCTCCGGCCACCACGGCCGCATCGCGCGCTGGCGCCGGGAGCGCTCGCTGGAGCTGACGGCGCGCCGGCGGCCTGACCTCATCGAGGCCGCGCGCGCGGCCGGGCGCCTGAGCCGCGAGGACGAGAAGTTCCTGCGCACGCTGGACCTCGATCCGCCGCCGGCGCCTTAAATCCCGCCGGCCGCACCAGCCTCCCAAAAAAGGCCTTGTGGCTTGGGATATAATCGAGGGCTTTTCGATCCTCTGCCGGGCGAAATTCTTTCGCAGCCTGGGCTGGTCATTCGGACCTGACGCCTGGGCCAACAACCGACGTGCCGGCACGATCCCTTGGAGAACCCCATGGACCTGATCCAGACCCTCGAGCAGGAAGAAATCGCTCGCCTGAACAAGACCATCCCGGCGTTCGCCCCCGGCGACACGGTGATCGTGAACGTGAACGTGGTGGAAGGCACCCGCAAGCGCGTTCAGGCCTATGAAGGCGTCGTGATTGCCAAGCGCAACCGCGGCCTCAACAGCAGCTTCATCGTGCGCAAGATCTCCAGCGGCGAAGGCGTGGAGCGTACGTTCCAGCTGTACAGCCCGCTGATTGCCGGCATCGAGGTCAAGCGCCGTGGTGACGTGCGCCGCGCCAAGCTGTACTACCTGCGCCAGCGCAGCGGCAAGTCGGCCCGCATCAAGGAAAAGCTGGCCTGATGACGCCGCCGGCCAGCCCTCACGGGCCGGCCTCGCGAGCAGAAAAGCCGCCCCCAGGGGCGGCTTTTCTTTTTCCGGCCGGGCCCTGCGCCCGTACCCGAAGCGGGCCGGGATTGCCGGCCTGCGGTCTTCGCGGCGCGGGCCTATGCTGAGTCCATGACCACCCTGATCCTCGATCCCCAGTCCGTGCCGGTGATCGGCATGGACGAGCACTTGCCCGCCGTGCCGGCCGAGCGGCTCACGGCCGTGGCGCTGCGCCAGCGCTTCGCGAATCCGCCGCCCTGGCAGCCCGAAACCCGCGCCGACGGCCGGGACGCGACGATCCAGGCCAAGGCCGATGCCTCGGTGCTGGTGCCGCTGGTGGAGCACGCCGACGGTTCATTGCACGTCCTGCTGACGCAGCGCACGGCGCACCTGAAGGCCCATGCCGGGCAGATCAGCTTTCCCGGCGGGCGCGCCGAGCCCACGGACGCCGACGCGGTGGCCACCGCGCTGCGCGAGGCGCAGGAGGAGGTGGGCTTGGAGCCCGAGCGCGTGCAGGTCATCGGCTCGCTGCCGGCCTACACGACCATCACGGCCTTCAGGGTCACGCCGGTGGTGGCGCTGGTCGGCGTGCCCTACGAGCTGCGCATCGATCCCTTCGAGGTGGCCGAGGCCTTCGAGGTACCGCTGGCATGGCTGATGACGCCGGCACACCACCGTCGACACCGCATCGAGCTCGACGGCGCGCCGCGGCAGTTTCTTTCCATGCCCTGGACCGCTGTCGGCAGCCAGCGCGAGTACTTCATCTGGGGCGCCACGGCGGCCATGCTGCGCAACCTCTACCGCTTCCTGGCCGCCTGAATCGATCGCGCGCGCAGGCGCGCCCGCGGCCCGGCACGGCCGGTGCCGCCGCACCAGGACGGCGCGGCGCCATCGGTATGATCCACAACGATGAGTTTCTTCGCCGTCCTGCTGGCCCTGTTGATCGAGCAGCTCAAGCCGCTGCCTCGGGACAACCGCATCCATCATGCGCTGATCTCCTGGGTGCGCTGGACCGGGCGCAACTTCGACGCCGGGCGCGAGCATCACGCCTGGGTGGTGTGGGGCGTCACGGTGCTGGCGCCGGCGCTGCTGGCCTCGCTGCTGTACGTGGGCGTCGCGCACCTGAGCATGGTGCTGGCGCTGGCCTTCGACGTGCTGGTGCTCTACCTCACGCTGGGCTTCAGGCAGTTCAGCCACTTCTTCACCGACATCCGCGATGCGCTGGACCGCGGCGACGAGCTGCAGGCGCGCCAGCTGCTGGCCGAGTGGCGCCATCTGGACACCAGCGAGCTGCCGCGCACCGAGCTGCTGCGCCACGTCATCGAGCACGCGCTGCTGGCGGCGCACCGCCACGTGTTCGGCGTGTTCTTCTGGTTCGTGCTGCTGTCCTCGCTGGGCCTGGGCCCGGCCGGCGCGGTGCTCTACCGCATGGCCGAGTTCGCCAGCCGCTACTGGGCCTTCAAGAGCCGCACCCTGGGCGTGCCGGCCAACGAACGGCTGATGCGGATCTCGCAGCAGCTCTTCGGCGGCATCGACCACGTGCCCGCGCGGCTCACGGCCTTCGGCTTCGCGGTGGTGGGCAACTTCGAGGAGGCGGTCAACGGCTGGCGGCGCGATGCCGGGCTGTGGTTGCATCAGAACGAGGGCATCATCCTCGCCGCCGCGGCCGGCGCACTGGGCGTGCAGCTCGGCGGCAGCGTGGCCCCTGGCGTCACGCCCGACCGCAGCAAGACCTTCCACGTGGGCGCCGGCGGCGAGATCGAGGGCGCGCTGGGCTCCACGCCCGGGCTGCCGCCGCAGCTCGGCCACCTGCAGAGCATCGTCGGCCTGGTGTGGCGCTCGATGGTGCTGTGGCTGCTGCTGCTGGCGCTGCTGACGCTGGCCAACGTGCTCGGCTGAATCCGCCGCGCCTCGCAGCCCGGGCTGAAGGCCCGGCCCGGATGAGGCGGATCCTGCCTCACCACTTCGTGCGTTCCAACTCCTCGCGGATCTCGCCGTAGATGCGGTAGCGGCTGGCGGCGATGTCACCGCGCTCCACCGCGGCACGCACGCCGCAGCCCGGCTCGTGGCGGTGCGTGCAGTTGTAGAAGCGGCACTCCGGCACATGCGCGCGCAGGTCCGGCATGAGCATGGGTAGCTCGTCCGCCGGGATCTGGCGCAGGCCGAATTCCTGGAAGCCGGGCGAGTCGATCAGCGCGCCGCGGCGCAACGCCGGGTCCAGCCAGTACCAGCGCGTGGTGGTGGTGGTGTGGCGGCCGGAGTTGAGCGCCTGCGAGATGTCGCCCACCTGCGCCTGCGCGTCCTGCACCAGCAGGTTCACCAGCGTGCTCTTGCCCGTGCCGCTGGGGCCCAGCACCAGCGTGGCGGCGTCCTGCAGCAGCGGCGTGAGCAGCGCGCGCGACTCCTCCGGGCGGGTCTTGAGCGAGGCCTCCAGCACTTCCACGCCCATGGCGCGGTAGGGCTGCAGCCGCTCGCGCGCCGCGTCGGCCTGCGGCAGCTCGGCCTTGTTGAGCAGCACGCGCACGGGGATGCCGGCGCTCTCGGCGGCGATCAGCGCGCGGCTGAGCTGCGACTCGCTGAACATCGGCTCGCCGGCCACGAGCATCAGCACCTGGTCGATGTTGGCGGCGAAGGACTTGGTGCGCCACTCGTCCTGGCGCATCAGCAGGTTGCGCCGCGGCTCCACCTGCTCGACCACGCCCTCGTCGCCGCTGGCCTGCCAGCGCACGCGGTCGCCCACCACGCACTCCAGCTTCTTGCCGCGCAGGTGGCACTGCACGCGCTCGCCCTCGGGCGTCTCCACCATCACGTGGCGTCCGTGCGCGGACACCACCAGCCCGATATCGAGCTCGCTATGGCGCCCCATGATCAGGACTGCGCCCGCAGGGCTGCCAGGCGCTCGGTGGCCGGCGGGTGCGAGTAGTAGAAGCGCGCGTACAGCGGATCGGGCGTGAGCGTGGAGGCGTTGTCCTCATGCAGCTTGAGCAGCGCGTTGGCCAGGTCGCGTCCGTCGGCCTGGGCGCAGGCGTAGGCGTCGGCCTCGAACTCGTGGCGGCGCGACAGCCGCGCTCCCAGCGGCGAGAGCAGGAACATGAAGGGCGGCAGCACCAGCATGAACAGCAGCAGCGCCAGCGCGTCGTTGGGCGCGTCCAGGCTGGGCTGCACGCCCAGGCCCAGGTAGAACCAGGCCTGGCTGGAGAGCCAGCCCAGCAGCGCCAGCCCGGCCAGGCTCAATCCGAAGGCCAGCACCATGCGCTTGAGCACGTGGCGGTGCTTGTAGTGGCCCAGCTCGTGCGCCAGCACGGCCTCGATCTCGTTGCCGTTGAGCTTGGACAGCAGTGTGTCGAAGAACACCACGCGCTTGGCCGCGCCCAGGCCCGTGAAGTAGGCGTTGGCATGCGCGGAGCGGCGGCTGCCGTCCATCACGAACAGGCCCTTGGCAGCGAAGCCGCAGCGCTGCATCAGCGACTGCACCTGCGTCTTGAGCTCGCCCTCGGGCAGCGGCGTGAAGCGGTTGAACAGCGGCGCGATCAGCGTCGGGTACAGCACCAGCGCCAGGAGCTGGAACCCCGTCCACGCGCCCCAGGCCCACAGCCACCACAGCTGCCCGGTGGTGCCCATGATCCACAGCACCAGCGCCGCCAGCGGCAGCCCGATGAGCACGCCCACCAGCAGGCCCTTGAGCATGTCGCCCAGGTACAGCTTCCAGGTCATGCGGTTGAAGCCGAAGCGCTGCTCCAGCACGAAGGTGCGGTAGAGCTCGAAGGGCAGGTCCAGCAGCGCGCCGATGACCGCGAAGGCACCCAGCAGCGCGAGCTGGTAGCCCATGTCGCCCAGCACCGGCTGCACGTTGTCGCGCAGCAGCGCGTTGAGCGCATCCAGCCCGCCCAGCAGCGTCCAGGCCAGCAGCAGCGCCGAGCTGAAGGCCGCCTGCAGCAGCCCGAAGCGCCCGCGCGCCAGCGTGTAGTCCGCCGCGCGTTGATGTGCGCGCAACGACACCGCTCCGGCAAAGGCCGCCGGCACCCTGTCGCGGTGCAGTGCCACGTGGCGCATCTGGCGCGTGGCAAGCCAGAATTTCAGGAGCAGCGCCAACAGCACGGCGCCTGCGAAGAGCAGGGTCAAGGCAGACATGGCGGCAAGTGTAGGGCTGCGACAATCGCCCCCTTTCCAGCCAGCCCACGAGGACTTTTTCCCATGACGACCGAGCTCGCCGCCAGCGACCAGAACCTGATCTGGATCGACCTGGAGATGACCGGCCTTTTCCCCGACCGCGACCGCATCATCGAGATCGCCGTCGTCGTTACCGATGCCCAGCTCAACGTGCGTGCCGAAGGGCCCGTGTTCGCCATCCACCAGAGCGACGCCACGCTCGACGCCATGGACGCCTGGAACAAGGGCACGCACGGCAAGAGCGGGCTGATCGACCGCGTGAAGGCGTCCACCGTGGACGAGGCGCAGGCGCAGCAGGCCGTCATCGACTGGCTCAAGCAGTACGTGCCTGCGGGCAAGAGCCCGATGTGCGGCAACTCCATCTGCCAGGACCGGCGCTTCCTCGCCAACTACATGCCTAAGCTGGAGTCCTTCTTCCACTACCGCAACCTGGACGTGAGCACGCTCAAGGAGCTGGCCAAGCGCTGGAAGCCCGCTGCGCTGGAAGGCTTCAAGAAGGCGCAGGCGCACACCGCGCTGGCCGACATTCAAGAGTCCATCGACGAGCTGCTGCACTACCGCCGCACCTTCCTGGCGGTCTGACGCTTTTGGGGTTTTCAAGCCCCAAAAATAAGGGCTTTCACGGAGGCCCTTACAATGCGGGCTCGGTGCTGATTTGTGGGCACCGTTCGTTCATCCCCTCTGACCTTCATCGAGTTCTCCCGCACGACAGCGCGTGGCGGAACTTGATCTTCCTGCGGACCCGCTCGGGCTTCGTAGAACCGGTCGGCGGCGATGCCGTCGCTTTTGGACCGGTGCACCTGCCCGCTTCTCCCTTGGGCCGGTGGAAATGTTCCTTCCGTTCCTCCCGCGACTTGCTCTGGCGGTGCCTGTGTGGCGCAGCCAAGCCGGCTGCTGTCAGCTGGCGCTGAAGAAAATACTCTGATGACTTTTGCTTCCCTGGGCCTCCACGACGCCCTGACCCGTGCCGTCTCCGATGCCGGCTACGAGAACCCGACCGAAGTGCAGGCCCGCGCCATTCCTCCCGCGATGGAAGGCCGCGATCTGCGTGTGTCCTCCAGCACCGGCAGCGGCAAGACCGCCAGCTTCGTGCTGCCCGCGCTGGAGCGCATCCTGGCCGCCCGCGGCGACAACACCAAGCGCCGTGACAAGGGCATGACCGGCCCGCGCGTGCTGGTGCTGGCCCCCACGCGCGAGCTGGCGCAGCAGGTGGCCAAGGCCGCCACGGACTACGGCCGCCACGTGCAGGGCCTGCGCGTGGTCACCGTCGTCGGCGGCGTGCCCTACGGCGCGCAGCTCAAGGCGCTGCGCGGCCCGGTGGACATCCTGATCGCCACGCCCGGCCGCCTGATCGACCACGTGCAAAGCGGCAAGGCGCTGCTGCAGCACGTGGAGATGCTGGTGCTCGACGAAGCCGACCGCATGCTGGACATGGGCTTCATCGACGACATCAACTTCATCGCCAGCCAGTTGCCCGAGCAGCGCCAGACGGTGATGTACAGCGCCACCTTCGCCGGCCACGTCGGCCGCCTGGCCGACGAGCTGCTGCGCGACCCGCTGTCGGTGGACGTCGCCTCGCACACCGACACGCACGAGAACATCGAGCAGCGCCTGCACTGGGCTGACGACCTCACGCACAAGAACGCGCTGCTGGACCATCTGCTCACGGGCCGCGAGGTCGAGCAGGCCGTGGTGTTCACCAGCACGCAGATCGACGCCGACCGCCTGGCCGACCGCCTGGGCGAGATGGGCCACTCGGTGGCCGCGCTGCACGGCGGCATGCCGCAGGGCCGGCGCAACCGCGTGCTCAACGGGCTGCGCAACCGCCAGCTGCGCGTGCTGGTGGCCACCGACGTGGCCGCCCGCGGCATCGACGTGCCCACCATCAGCCACGTCATCAACTTCGGCCTGCCGATGAAGGCCGAGGACTACGTGCACCGCATCGGCCGTACCGGCCGTGCCGGCCGCTCGGGCCTGGCGGTGACGCTGGCCGAGCGCCGCGACGTGGTGATGATCAAGCGCATCCAGCAGTTCACGACGCAGACCATTCCCGTGGCCACCGTCGAAGGCCTGGAGCCGCGCCAGCCCGAGCCGCGCATCTACCCGGGCCGTCCGGACGGCGGCAGCCGGGGCGGCAAGCCCTTCGGCAAGGGCAAGTCCTTTGGCGGCCCGCGCCGTGAGGGTTTCGATCGCGGTCCGCGCCGTGAAGGCGGTTTCCAGCCGCGCGGCGAAGGCTTCGAAAGCCAGCGCGGCGAGCGCTTTGCCGCCCCGCGTGAAGGCTTCGCGCCGCGCCCCGAGGGCAGTGGCCACTTTGGTGGCCCGCGTCCGGAAGGCCGCTTCGAGCGCCGTCCGGAAGGCGCCTTCAGCCGCCAGGGCGACGGCAACCGCCACCATGGCGCACCGCGCGACCGCAGCCCCTTCGAGCGCCCGCAGGGCCCGGGCGGGTTCGATCGCAGCGGTGAGCGTCCGGCTGGCCGTGGCGGCCGTTTCGGCGAGCGCCAGGGCGACCGCGGCGGCTTCAGCGCCGAACGTGGCAGCCGCGGCCCGCGCCGCGACGGCGACTGGGAGCGTTGATCGCCTGCAGCGGGCGGCCAGCCTGTCCCGCTGAAGCGCTGAACCCCTGAATAAAAAACCCGCCTGGCGCGAGCCCGGCGGGTTTTTTCATGGGAAGAGGGCGATCAGGCCTTGAGCAGCTCGACCTCGAACACCAGCGTGGCGTTGGGCGGGATCACGCCGCCGGCGCCGTAGGCACCGTAGCCCAGCTCGGGCGGGATCACCAGCACGCGCGTGCCGCCTTCCTGCATGCCCTGCACGCCCTCGTCCCAGCCCTGGATCACCTGGCCCGCGCCGAGGTTGAAGCGGAAGGGGTCGCGGCGGTCCTTGCTGGAGTCGAACTTGCGGCCACGGCCGTCCGGCTTGGACGGGTCTTGCAGCCAGCCGGTGTAGTGCACCGTGACGTTGGTGCCCGCTTGCGCGGTGGCGCCGGTACCCGGCGTGGTGTCTTCGTACTGCAGGCCGGAAGCGGTGGTGATCATGCGGAGCGTCTCCAGAGCAAAGCGCGCATCATGCCAGCGCCTCACGAGCCCCGGTGCCGCCACAGCCCGATCAGGAAGCTGGCCAGCGCCAGCACGATGAAGAGCACGAACAGGATCTTGGCGATGCCCGCCGCCCCGGCGGCGATCCCGCCGAAGCCGAACAGCGCCGCCAGCAGCGCGACGATGAAGAAGACGATGGCGAAGGCAAGCATGGCTGGAAGTGGGCAAGGGTGGCGAGGGATGCCGCGAGCCGCGGCCTCACGATGCTTCCAGCGTAGGTGCCCGCCGGCCTGCCCGGCATGGGACGGGGCTGGCTGCCGCTGTCGGTGCGGCCTGCATCGGCCTGTAGGACAGCGCCCACACGCCGCCTTGACGGGACGATTTCCTTGCGCTTCAGGCAGCCGGGTCGGCCTGCGGTGCCGGTGCCTTGTCGCACAGCGGCAGCGCCGCCTCGATGCGCGTGCCCTGGCCCGGTGTGCTGTGCAGCTGCAGCCGCCCGCCCTCGGCCTCGACGCGGTAGCGCATGCCCAGCAGGCCGTGCGCCGACGCCTTCTGCATCCGGGTGTCGAAGCCGGAGCCGTCGTCCTGCACCGCGGCCACGGCCCAGAGGCCCTGTTCGCGCAGCGTGATGCGCACCTCGCGCGCCTGCGCGTACTTGGCGACGTTGGTGAGCCCCTCCTGCACCAGCCGGTACACCGTCAGCTCGCTGGCCGGCGTCAGCCGCACCGCCTCCAGCGAGCTCTGCACCTTCAGCCCCGAGCGCTGCTCGAACTCGCGCGCCAGGATCTCCAGCGCCGCCACCAGGCCCAGGTTGCTCAGCGCCGAGGGGCGCAGGTCTTCGATGATGCGGCGCTTGAGCGCGATGCCGCTGTTGAGCGTGCTGGTCAGGTGCTCGATGCGCGTACCGAGCTCCGGCGGCACGGTGCCCATCTGCACCAGGCGCGAGCGGATGCGCGCCAGGTCCAGCTTGGCGGCGGTCAGCAGCGCGCCCAGCTCGTCGTGCAGCTCGCGCGCCAGGCGGCTCTTCTCGTCCTCGCGCGCAGTCTGCAGGTGCTGCGCCAGGTGGGTGAGGTCGGACGTGCGCTGGCGCACCTGCCGCTCCAGCCGGTCGCGCTCCTCCTGCAGCGCCTGCTGGCGCGACTGGCGCTCCTGGTCCAGCGCCACGCTCTGGCGCAGGTACAGGAAGAAGGCCAGCAGGCTGATGGCCGTGACGGTGCCCACGCCGATGCGGTTGACCTGCAGCGTCTCCTTGATGTCCTCGCGCTGCAGGTTGATGGCCTCGGTCTCGCTGTCGATGAGCGCGTCGGCTGCCTCCTGCATGGCCTGCATCGCCTCGCGGCCGATGCCGCTGCCCACCAGCTCGCGCCAAGCCTGGTCGCGGCCCTGGTTGTGCAGCTCCAGCGTGGTCTCCAGCTCCGAGAGCTTGCCGGCCACCAGATGCAGCAACCTGTCCAGTTGGGGGCGTTGGGCATCGTCCTTGCCATAGCGCTGCTGCAGCGCCAGGGTGGCGTCGCGGATGTCCTGCACGGCCTTCTTATAGGGCTGCAGGTACTCGGGCCGGCCGGTGAGCAGATAGCCGCGCTGGCCGCTCTCGGCGTCCACCACGGCCAGCAGCAGCTGGTGCGTCGCCACGCGCGCCAGGTTCTGCACCCGCAGCAGCTCGATGGATTGCACGGCATGGCGGTAGGACAGCTCGCTGATGAACAGCAGCCCCAGCGCCGCCAGCAGGGCCAGCGGGAAGCTGAAGGCGCTGCGGCTGAAGCGGTCCAGCCACGCCGCCAGCCTCGGCATCGTGGCCAGAATATTCTTCATCGCAGGGCTAAAGGTAGGTAGAGCCATGATCCGAGTTGCCATCGTTGACGATCACGCCATCGTTCGGGCGGGCTTGAAGCAGTTCCTGGCCGAGCAGGAGGACCTGCAAGTCACAGGAGAGGCGGCCAATGGTCGCGAGGCGCTGGAGCTGCTGCGCAAGGGCGAGCTGGACGTGATGCTCATGGACCTGTCCATGCCCGACCACGGCGGCGTGGATGCCTTGCAGGCCGTCAAGGCCCGCGCGCCGGAGCTGCCGGTGCTGATCCTCAGCGGCTTCCCCGAGCAGCATTACGCCACCACGCTGCTGCGCCAGGGCGCCGCGGGCTATCTCAACAAGGAGTGCGAGCCCGAGGAGATCGTGAAGGCCATCCGCACCGTGGCGCGCGGGCGGCGCTACATCACGCCGGCAGTGGCCGAGCTGCTGGCCGATCAGCTCGATGGCGGCGGCGACAAGGCTCCGCACGAGCTGCTGTCCGAGCGCGAGTTCCAGGTTTTCCTGCGCTTGGCCCAGGGCGAGACCATCGGGCATATCGCCGACCACATGGCGCTCTCCGTCAAGACCGTCAGCACCTACCGCACCCGCGTGATGGAGAAGATGAACCTGTCCTCCAACAGCGATCTCACCTACTACGCGCTCAAGCACGGCCTCATCCAGTAAGCCGGCCTTCCGGGCCGGGCCCGCGCGGCGGGCACGGGCTGCCGGCAACGGCAAGCAGCGTGCGCGCTGCCCGCGCGTCGAAGGGCGACGGGCATGCCGCCAGGGACGCGGCAGCGGCTTCAGTGGTCGGTGGCGGCGGCGCCGGCGAGCTGCATGCACCAGGCGATGAGGGTGTCGATCTCGTTGGACTTGTCGAACACCTCGTCGGCGCCCAGCTCCAGGCAGCGACGGCGCATGTCGGGCGTGGCAAAGTTGCTGAGCACCACCTTCTTGGTCAGCGGACGCAGCTTCTGCGCCGCCTGCAGCACGCCCAGGCCCGTGCCGCCCTTGAGAAAGATGTCCACGATCATCAAGTCGCAGTGCTTGCTGGCCTCGGCCAGCCAGCGCAGCGCGGTGCTCTCATCCTCGGCCGAGCCCACGACCTGCAGCGGCACCAGTTCCTCCAGGGTCGCGATCAGGTTCTCGCGAATGACGGGACTGTCTTCGACGATGTAGGTGCTCAGTGGTAATGACATGGGCCGGATGTCGTGGTGCGCGCCCTGATCGGCGTGGGCGCATGTTAGGGCGATGCACCAAGAAGTGGCTGTAGTCGCGCGCGGCTGCTCGCTGTAGGAAGCTTCCTACCGCAAGTGCATAACATTGCTCACCTGGCATCCACCCAGCGCCGAGCCCAGGCCTCGGTCGCCCGCTTCAGCCAGGTGTCCACGTCACCGGCCTCCACTTCTGGCAACTGCAGTGCCTGCCCCGCGGTGCGCAGCGCGGCCAGCGGGTCGTCCAGCGCCAGCGGCGGCGCGCCATGCTGCTTGGACAGCTTCTCCCCGCGCGCGTCCAGCACCAGCGGCAGGTGCAGGTACACGGGCAGCGCCACCTGGAGCTGGCGCTGCAGCCAGATCTGTCGCGGCGTGTTGTCCGCCAGGTCCTCGCCGCGCACCACGTGCGTGACGCCCTGGCGCGCGTCGTCCACCACCACGGCGAGCTGGTAGGCCCAGCAGCCGTCGGCGCGCTTGAGCACGAAGTCGCCCACCGCGTGCGTCAGGTCCTGCCCTTGCGGGCCCAGCCGCCGGTCCTGCCAGTCGATGCGCACCGGCGCGTCCTCCGTGCCGCAGCGCAGCCGCCATGCGCGCGCCGGCTTGCCGTGCAGCCCGTCGCGGCAGGTGCCGGGATAGACGCGCTCCTCGTGCCGCTGGTGCTCGTGGCCCTGGGCCGAGAGCGCCGCCTCGATGTCGCGCCGCGTGCAGCCGCAGGGGTAGGCCAGGCTGCGCTGGGCCAGCTCGTCCAGCGCCTGCTGGTACAGCGCCTGGCGCTGCGACTGCCACACGGGCGGCTCGTCCGGGCGCAGATGCAGCACGTCGAGCTGGCGCAGGATCTCGCGGTCCGCGCCGGGCACGCAGCGCGGGCCGTCCGTGTCCTCGATGCGCACCAGCCAGCGCCCGCGCTGCGCGCGCGCGTCCAGCCAGCTCGCCAGCGCGGCCACCAGCGAGCCCGCATGCAGCGCGCCCGTGGGCGAGGGCGCGAAGCGCCCGACGTAGTTCTTCTCTGGGTTCACTGGTTCAATCCACCGGCATCGGCATGCCGCAGTGGCGCTCCAGCAGCGCCTGGCGCGTGGCCGGGCTCTGCAGCTGCTCCAGCCACCACTGCAGCGCCAGGCCCTGCGGCGCCTTGCGCGGCTGCGGCGCGGCCGAGGCGCGCCACGCGTAGCCCAGGCGCGCACGGGTCTGCTTGCGCTGCGTGGCCTTGACCACCAGCCGCCCCGCGCGGATGTGCTCGCGCGCGATCGGCTCGGGCACGAAGCCGCAGCCCAGGCAGCGCAGCTGCGCCTCGATCTTGGCCTGCAGGCTGGCCACGGTGAACACGTCCTGCCCGGGCAGCAGGTTCACCGTCAGCGGCGTGAGGCGCTGCGCCGAATCCGCCACCGCCACCGCGCGGTGGCGCAGCAGCTCGGCGTCGGTGATCGTCCCGTCGTGAGCGGCCAGCGCGTGGTGCGGCGCCACGGCAAAGACGAAGTCGATTTCGCCCAGCGTGCGCAGCTCGATGCCCGCCGGCACCGCGTGGTCCACGTCCACGCCGATGGCCAGGTCCGCCTGGCCCGACACCAGCGCCTCCCAGGTGCCGGCCAGCACCTCGGTGCGCAGCCGCAGCCGCGTGCCCGGGCCGTCCTGCCCGGCAGGGCGCAGCGCGTAGAAGGCTTCGCACAGCTCGAACATGGTCAGGCGCGAGATCACGCCGTCCATCGCCACCGTGAGCTGCGTCTCCCAGCCGCCGGCCACGCGGCGCACCCGGTGCGCTACCGCTTCCATCTCCGCCAGCAGGCGTCGGCCCTCGCTGAGCAGCTCCTCGCCGGCGGCGGTGAGCTTGGCCTGCCCGGAGCGCCGGTCGAAGAGCAGCACGTCCAGCGCGTCTTCGAGCTGGCGCACGCTGTAGGTGAGTGCCGAGGGAACCTTGCCCAGCTCGCGCGCCGCCGCGGCAAAGCTGCCGCAGCGCGCGATGGCGTCCATCATCGCCAGGGCGTCCGGTGTCAAGGCGTTGTGCCGCTTCATCATGGCTTCATCTTATTTGAACGGGCACTTCAAGCCCTTGGCGGCTTGGTTACAGAGTTGATTGCCTACAGTGGTTTGCATGATCAGCGTGCGCAAATCCGAGGACCGGGGCTTTGCCGACCACGGCTGGCTCAAAAGCTTTCACACCTTTTCGTTTGCCGACTACTTCGACCCGGCCCGCATGGGTTTCGGCCGGCTGCGGGTGATCAACGAGGACCGCATCGCCCCCGGCACCGGCTTCGGCACCCATGGCCATTGCGACATGGAGATCCTGAGCGTCGTGCTCGAAGGCGCGCTGGCGCACTGTGACAGCCTGGGCCATGCCGGCGTCATCCGGCCCGGCGAGGTGCAGGTGATGAGCGCCGGCCGCGGCGTGCGCCACAGCGAGACCAACGGCGCGCCTGGCGAGGTCACGCATTTCCTGCAGATCTGGCTGCTGCCCAGCGAAACCGGCATCGAGCCCGGCTACGCGCAGCTGGCCGTGGACCCCGCGCGCAAGCGCGGCCGGCTGGCGCTGGTGGCCGCGCCCGAGGCGCGTGAGGGCACGCTGCGCTGGCATGCCGACGCGCGGCTGCACGCCGGCTGTTTCGACGGCATGGAGTCCGCCACGCTGGCGCTGGACGAGGGCCGCCTGGGCTGCGTGCACGTGGCGCGCGGCAGCGTGGAAATCAACGGCCAGCGCCTGCGCGCCGGCGACGCGGCCATGCTGCGCGATGAGCCGCGCATCGAGCTGTGCGCCGGGAAGGGCGCGGAGGTGCTGGTGTTCGACCTGGCGTCCTGATCGGCCGGCCACCGTTTCGGCCCGGAGCCGCCCCGGGGCGTCGCTACAGTGGCGCCCCATGAAAAATCTGATCAACCTGCTGAACGGGCTGCCCTGGCCGGACTGGCTGGCGCTGGCCTGGTTCCTGGTCGGGTGGGTGGGCTACGCCACCTTCGCGCGGCGCCAGGGCTTCGCCGAGCGCTCGCTGCTGGCCACCAGCAACCGCGTGCGGCGGCAGTGGATGCTGCAGGCCACGTTCCGCGACAACCGCGTGCTCGACGGCGTGGTGGTGCAGAGCATGTCCTCGGGGCCGAGCTTCTTCGCCTCGACCACCATCCTGATCATTGGCGGCCTGCTGGCCATGCTGTCCACGACCGAGCGCGTGGCGGAGCTGGTCAAGGAGATCCCGTTCGCCGCCCGCACCAGCGTGCTGATCTTCGACCTCAAGCTGGTGCTGCTCACGGGCATCTTCGTGCACGCCTTCTTCCGCTTCACCTGGAGCCTGCGGCAGTACAGCTTCGGCGCGCTGCTGGTCGGGGCGGCGCCGGACCGGGACGTCTTCGCCGGCATGGGCGAGCGCGCCCCGGCCGAGCGCGAGGCCTTCGCCGACCGCGCCGGCCACGTCATGGCGCTGGCGGCCGAGGCCTTCAACGACGGGCTGCGCGCCTACTACATGGCTTTCGCCGTGGTGGGCTGGTTCTTCTCGCCGGTGTTCTTCATGGCCGCCACCGCCGGCGTGCTGTGGGTGCTGTACCAGCGCGAGTTCCGCTCCGAGGTGCTCAAGGCGCTGCGGACCTGAGCGGCCGCTGTGCTCAGTGCCCTTCCAGGAAGGGCTGCACCGCCGCCAGGCTGCGCGCCGGCGCCTCTTCCTGCGGCAGGTGGCCCACGCCGGAGAGCAGCAGCAGCCGGCTGCCCGGGATCTTGCTGCGCAGCGCCTGCGCCTCGGCCAGCGGCGTCAGGCTGTCCTCGTTGCCCCACAGCAGCAGCACGGGCAGTTTCAGCCGGCTGAACATCTCCTGGCTTTCCTGCTCGCTCGGCCGCTGGCGCCACTGCTCCAGCAGCGCCCAGCGGTTGCCCTCGCGCTGCAGCAGCTCCTGGCGCCGGTCCACCCGCGCCGCGGTCACTTTCGCGCCCGGGGCGTAGAGCCAGTCCAGCGTGCTGCTCACCAGCAGGCGCGGCAGCATCGAGGTCACCAGCCACTGCGGCAGCGGCAGCGAGGGCAGCACGCGCAGCGGCAGGGGCAGCGTCTCCGGGTCCTGCGGCGCGCTGGACACCAGCAGCAGCCGCGTCACGCGCCGGGGCGCCTGCAGCGCCATCTGCGCCGCCACCTCGCCGCCATGGCCGTGGCCGACCAGGCGCATGCGCTCCACGCCCAGCTGGCTCAGCAGCGCCAGCACGCGCCGCGCGTCGGCCTCGCTGCGGTAGTTCCCCTCGCGGGCCGGGTCCGAGAGGCCGTTGCCGGGCAGGTCGATGCGGATCACGCGGTGCGTGTTGCGCAGCGCCCGGCTCCATTCCTCCCAGTCGTGCAGGCTGCCGCCCAGGCCGTGCAGCATCACCAGGGGCTGCGGATCCAGCAGCGGCCCCTCGTCGCGCAGGTGCAGCACGCGCTCGTCCACCTCCATGAAGCGCGAGGGCGCGGCGCCCCAGCGCTCCACCAGCGTCTGCGGCGGGCGCTCCGGCGCATGCGACACCGCCACCAGCAGCGAGGTGGCCAGCAGCGCCACGCCGGCCATGCGTACCAGCACCGCCCGGATGCCCATCGTCAGCGGGACGGCGCGGGCTGCAGGTCGGGCGCCAGTCCTTCGCGCTCGTCGAAGACGAAACAGGCGCCGCGCCAGCGCGGGGCGTGCGTCTCCTCGAAATACTTGAGGATGCCGCCTTCGAGCTGCCACACGTGCGCCAGGCCCGCCTCCTGCATCAGCAGCGCCGCCTTCTCGCAGCGGATGCCGCCGGTGCAGTAGCTCACCACCGTCTTGTCCCGGAACTGGTCGAGGTGGGCGTGCAGCGCGGCGGGGAAGTCGCTGAATTTTTGAAGCCGCCAGTCGATGGCGTCCTCGAAGGCGCCGGCATCCACCTCGAAGCCGTTGCGCGTGTCCAGCATCACCACCGGGCGGCCGTCGTCGTCGTGGCCCTGTTCGAGCCAGCGCGCCAGGGTGGGCGGCGGCAGTGCCGGGGCGCGGCCCTGCGCGGGGCGGATGGCCGGGTGGTTCATGCGGATGATTTCCCGCTTCACCTTCACCAGCAGCCGCCGGAAGGGCACCGTGTCGCTGAAGCTTTCCTTCGGCGCGATGTCGGCAAAACGTGCATCCGATTGCAGCTGCGCGACCCAGCCGCGCACCGCCTCCGGCGCGCCGGCCAGGAACAGGTTGATGCCTTCCTCGGCCAGGAGCACGGTGCCCTTGAGGCCCCGTGTCAAGGCTTCGGCGTGAAGCTTTTCGCGCAGCGCGCCCGTGTCGGGCAGGGGGAGGAACTTGTAGGCGGAGATGTTGAGAACGGAATTCACGGGCGGGATTCTGTCAGGCCCCCCTCCGTAAAATCCCGCGATGCCTTTCGTTCACCTGCGCACTCATACCGAATATTCCGTCGTCGACGGCACCCTCCGCATCGACGACGCCGTGGCCGCCGCCCGCAATGACGGCCAAGTGGCGCTGGGTATTACCGATCTGAACAACCTCTTCGGGGCGGTCAAGTTCTACAACACGTGCCGCAAGAAGGGCCTCAAGCCCGTCATCGGCGTGGACGTGTGGATGGAGCCCGAGGAGGGCCAGACGCAGGCCAGCCGCCTGGCGCTGCTGGTGCAGAGCATCGACGGCTACAACAACCTCAGCGAGCTGCTGGCCCGCGCCTGGACGCGCAACACCCAGCGTGCCCAGGCCTGGGTGAAGTGGGAGTGGCTGCAGGAGCTTTCCGGCGGACTGATTGCGCTGTCCGGCGCCGACTGCGGCTGCGTGGGCATGGCGTTCACCGCCGGCGACACGCGCCGCGCCAAGGCCGCGGCACAGCGCCTGGCCGCGCTGTTCCCGCAGCGCTTCTACCTGGAGCTGCAGCGCGCCGGGCTGCCCGGCAACGAGGCGCACGTGCGCTCGGCGGTGCAGCTCGCGGCGCAGCTGCAGCTGCCGGTGGTGGCCACGCACCCGATCCAGTTCCTGGAGCCCGAGGACTTCGAGGCGCACGAGGCGCGCGTGTGCATCGCCGAAGGCGAGACCCTGGGCAACCCGCGCCGCATCAAGCGCTTCACGCGCGAGCAGTACTTCAAGACGCAGGCGCAGATGGAGGCGCTGTTCGCCGACATCCCCAGCGCGCTGGAGAACAGCGTCGAGATCGCCAAGCGCTGCAGCCTGAGCCTGGTGCTGGGCAAGCCGCAGCTGCCGGACTTCCCCACGCCGCTGCTGCCCGACGGCAGCCGCATGCCCATCGCCGACTACTTCCGGCAGGCCTCCTTCGAGGGCCTGGAAGGGCGGCTGAAGCTGCTGTTCCCCGACGAGGCCAAGCGCGAGGCCGAGCGGGCGCGCTACGTGGAGCGGCTGGAGTTCGAGATCGGGACCATCCTGAAGATGGGCTTCCCGGGCTACTTCCTGATCGTGTCGGACTTCATCAAGTGGGCCAAGGAGAACGGCTGCCCGGTGGGCCCGGGCCGGGGCTCCGGCGCGGGCTCGCTGGTGGCCTACGCGCTGCTGATCACGGACCTCGATCCGCTGCAATACAACCTGCTGTTCGAGCGCTTCCTCAACCCCGAGCGCGTGTCGATGCCCGACTTCGACATCGACTTCTGCCAGGGCAACCGCGACCGGGTCATCGAGTACGTCAAGGACAAGTACGGCCGCGAGGCGGTGAGCCAGATCGCCACCTTCGGCACCATGGCCGCCAAGGCCGCGCTGCGCGACGTGGGCCGCGTGCTGGGCATGGGCTACGGCCACGTGGACAGCATCGCCAAGCTGATCCCGGCGCCGCCGGGCAAGAGCGTCACGCTGGCCAAGGTGCCGGACAAGCCCGAGTCCAACGTCATCTACGCGCGCCAGGAGGCGCCGGAGCTGGAGCAGCGCGAGGCGGCCGAGGAGGAGGTGGCCGAGCTGCTGAAGCTGGCCATGAACGTCGAAGGCCTGGTGCGCAACATCGGCATGCACGCCGGCGGCGTGCTGATCGCGCCGGGCAAGATCACCGACTTCTGCCCGCTGTACCAGCAGCCCGGCAGCACCTCGGCGGTGAGCCAGTACGACAAGGACGACGTGGAGGCCATCGGCCTGGTGAAGTTCGACTTCCTGGGGCTGGCCACGCTGACCATCCTGGAGCTGGCGCGCGAGTTCATCGTCAAGCGCCACGCCGACCAGAAGGACTTCGCCTTCGAGACCCTCCCGCTGGACGACCGCCGGGTCTACGACCTGTTTTCCAAGGGCCTGACGGAGGCGGTGTTCCAGTTCGAAAGCCGCGGCATGCAGGGCATGCTGCGCGACGCCAAGCCCAGCCGGCTGGAGGACCTGATCGCGCTCAACGCGCTCTACCGTCCGGGCCCGATGGACCTGATCCCCACCTTCGTGGCGCGCAAGCACGGGCGCGAACCGGTGGAGTACCCGCATCCCTTCACCGAGCCGGTGCTGGCCGAGACCTACGGGATCATGGTCTACCAGGAGCAGGTGATGCAGGTGGCGCAGGTGCTGGGCGGCTACTCGCTCGGCGGCGCCGACATGCTGCGCCGCGCCATGGGCAAGAAGAAGCCCGAGGAGATGGCCAAGCACCGGGAGATCTTCCGCGCCGGTGCGAAAGAGAAGGGCATCGACCAGGCCAAGGCCGATGAGGTCTTCGACCTGATGGAGAAGTTCGCGGGCTACGGCTTCAACAAGTCGCACGCCGCCGCGTACTCGCTGCTGGCCTACCACACGGCCTGGCTCAAGGTGCACTACACGGCCGAGTTCTTCGCGGCCAACATGACCGTCGAGCTCGACGACACCGACAAGCTCAAGGTGCTGCTGGCCGATGCGCGCGGCAACTTCGGCATCGAGTTCGACCCGCCCGACGTGAACCACAGCGTCTACCGCTTCGAGCCGGTGGAGAACAAGCGCATCCGCTACGGGCTGGGCGCGATCAAGGGCACGGGCCAGGGCGCCATCGAGGCCATCGTCGCTGCGCGCAAGGAGGGCGGGCCCTTCAAGAGCATCTTCGACTTCTGCGCCCGCGTGGACCGCAGCCGCGTCAACAAGCGCGTGGCGGAGGCGCTGGTCAAGGCCGGTGCCTTCGACACCCTGCACCCCGACCAGCGCGCCTGCCTGCTGGCCAGCGTGGGCCTGGCCTTCGAGTGGGCCAACACGCAGGCCGCGCATGCCGACCAGGGCGGGCTGTTCGACTTCGGCGACGACAGCCACGGCTCCAGCGCCCAGGAGCCGCCGCTGGTGGTGGTGGAGCCCTGGAGCATCAAGGAGCGGCTGCTGCACGAGAAGACGGCCATCGGCTTCTTCCTCAGCGGCCACCTCTTCGACCAGTGCGAGAAGGAAGTGCGGCGCTTCGCGCGGCTGCGCGTGGCCGACCTGCAGGACAGCCGCGAGCCGCAGCTGCTGGCGGGCATCGTCACCGAGCTGCGCATCGTCAACGGCGCGCGCGGGCGCGTGGGCATCTTCAAGCTCGACGACCGCAGCGGCTTCATCGAGGCCGTGGCCGACGAGCGGCTGCTGGACGCCAACAAGGAGCTGCTGCGCGACGACGAGCTCGTCATCGTGCAGGGCAAGTGCCAGCCGGACCGCTTCAGCGGCGGCCTGCGGCTCAACGTGCAGCAGGTGTGGGACCTCGCCGCCGCGCGCTGCCGCTTCGCGCGCTACCTGCGCGTGCCGGTCAACGGCACCGCACCGCCGGTGGAAGAAGTGCTGCGCGACTTCCCCGCGCGCCGCACCGAGGACGAGGCCGGCGAGCAGGTACAGGGCCTGACGGTGCGGCTGATGCTGCAGCGCGAGGGCGCGCAGGCCGAGCTGGACCTGGGCGATGCGGCGCGCTTCTACCCGTCCGACGAGGCCCTGGCGCGCTGGGCGCGCGGCACGCACGGCCAGAGCCGCCTGGTGTACGGCGCGGACGCTACAAGCTGATGCAACTGCGGCGGCGGCGCTGTCGCCGCTGCGGGCGCGCAGCGCGTTGGACAGGTTCGACCACTTAACGATGTGAACTGAATGAAGCCCTTCCTCTGCGCTGCGCTGGCCGCCGTCTCCTTACTGTCCCTGGCGCCGGCCCAGGCCGCCGACGTGGGCGTGTCGGTCCAGATCAGCCAGCCGGGCGTGTACGGCCGCGTCGACATCGGCCGCTTCCCTCAGCCCGCGGTGGTGGTGCAGCAGCCGGTGATCATTCAGCAGCCGGCCTACGTGGTGGCGCAACCGCAGCCGGTGTACCTGTGGGTGCCGCCGGGCCACCAGAAGAAATGGAAGAGCTACTGCGGCCGCTACAACGCCTGCGGCGTGCCGGTGTACTTCGTGCAGGACCACTGGTACCGCGATCACGTGCTGCCGCACCGCGGCGAGCGCTACGACCGCGATGACCGTGGCGGGCGTTATGACCGCGATGGCCGCGACAACGACCGCCGCGGCGGGCCGGACTGGGACGACCATCCCGGCAAGGGCCACGGCCATGGCCGTGGGCACGACAAGCATTGACGAGCTTCAGCGGGGCGGCGGCTCGTAAGCCCGCTCCCCCACGCGCAGCCCCTGGACCGACAGCCGCTCGGCGCTGCGGGCGCTGACGCCGGGCACGCGCGCGATCAGGTCGGCCCAGTCGGCGAAGGGCTGCCTCGCGCGCTCGGCCAGCAGCTTCTCCGACATCGACACGCCGATGCCGCGCAGCTGCTCCAGCTGCGCCTGCGTGGCGGTGTTGACGTCTACTGCGGCTGCGTGCACGGCCGTGGCGACCGCCACCAGCAGCGCCAGCACGGCGCCTCGGCCCAGCGCGGGCCAGGGGCGAATCACGGTAGACAAGGGCATGGGGCACCTTTCACGGGTGGTTCCGAAGGCCGCCCGCCACCGGGCGGGGGCGACGAAAAACTTCGATAGCATCCCGCCCCTGATGACTACCACCCCCCCTTCGCCTGGATCCTCGCCGGAGCCCCGCACGAGCAGTACACCCACCGGCAACCGAGAGGTCGCCAGACGGCTGGGCCGCTATTTCTGGCCGCAACGCTACGGATTGCTGGTCTCGGTGGTGGCCTTCCTGCTGGGCTCGGCCACCGAGCCGCTGATTCCCAAGCTGCTGCAGATCGGCCTGGACAAGGGCTTCCTGGCCGAGCCCGCCTTCCCGCTGTGGATGGTGCCGGTGAGCCTGATCGGGCTGTTCCTGCTGCGCGGGGTGTTCAGCTTCGCCGGCACCTACATGCTGCGCCGCGGCCTCTCCCGCGTGGTGCTGGGCCTGCGCCGCGACCTCGCGGACGCGGTGCTGCGGGCCGATGCCTCGCTGTTCGCGCGGCTGTCCTCGGGCGTGGTGGTGTCCAAGACCATCAACGACCCGCAGAACATCGCCGAGTCGCTCGGCGGCGCGATGCTGACGCTGCTGCGCGACGGCACCACCGCGCTGGCGCTGCTGGTCTACCTCTGCTATCTCAACTGGCAGCTCACGGCGCTGTCGCTCATCACCGTGCCGCTGCTGGGCGTGGGCATGCGGCTGGTGCACCGGCGCGTGCAGCGGGTGGGCAGCGCGGCCTACGACGCGCAGATCGGGCTGGTGGGCGTGGTGGACGACCTGGCGCGCGCCTGGCGCGTGATCCGCACCTTCGATGCCGTCGAGTTCGAGCGCGGGCGCTTCGAGCAGCAGGCGCGCCACGTGCAGGGCATGGACGTCAAGAGCGTGGCCGCCTCGGCGCTGATGACGCCGATCTCGCAGCTCGCCGCCAGCTTCGGCGTGGCCGCCATCGTCACCATGGCGCTCTACCAGGCGCAGAACAACGGCGCCACCGTGGGTGAGTTCGCGGCCTACGTCGCGGCGCTGCTGCTGCTGGTGTCCAAGACGCGCCACCTCACCGACGTGTCGCGGCCCATCACCGCGGCGCTGATCACCGCGCGCGGCACCTTCGAGCTGCTGGACGAGCCTCACGAGCCCGACCCGGGCCGGCGCACGCTGGAGCAGGCCAACGGCGAGATCCGCTTCGAGGACGTCTCGCTGCGCTACCCGGGCGCCGAGCGTCCCGCGCTGGACCACCTGAGCCTGCAGGTGCCCGCCGGGCGCACCGTGGCGCTGGTGGGCAGTTCCGGCGCGGGCAAGAGCACCGTGGTCAACGCGCTGCTGGGCTTCGCGGCGCCGGACGTGGGCGACGTGCGGCTGGACGGCGTGTCGCTGCGGGAGCTGAGCAAGGCCTCGCTGCGCCGGCAGTTCGCGGTGGTGACGCAGGACATCGTGCTCTTCGACGCCTCCATCGCCGACAACGTCGTGTACGCCCAGCCGCACGATCCCGCGCGCGTGGAGAGCTGCCTGCGCGCGGCGGCGCTGTGGGACTTCGTCGCGTCGCAGCCCGAGGGGCTGAACGCCTCCATCGGCATCAACGGCAGCCGGCTCTCGGGCGGGCAGCGCCAGCGCCTAGCCATCGCGCGCGCGCTCTACAAGGACGCGCCGGTGTGGATCCTGGACGAGGCCACCTCGGCGCTGGACACCGAGAGCGAGCGCGCCATCCAGCAGGCGCTGGAGCAGTGGCACGGGCGCAAGACCATGATCGTCATCGCACACCGCCTGAGCACCGTGCGCAACGCGCATGCGATCTGCGTGCTCGAAGGCGGCCGCGTGGTGGAGCAGGGCACGCACGCCGAGCTCATGGCGCTGGACAGGCGTTACGCGGCCATGGTGCGGGCGCAGGCGGCGGGCTGAGGCCCGCCGCGGCCGGCTGCTTCAGGCCGGCTGCGCCCGCGGCTGCAGCTGCGCCAGGTCGGCGGTGATGCCTTCCACCAGCGTGCGGCAGAAGTGCGCGTTGCTGAAGCGCGTGCTGGCCGGGCTGAGCAGGAACTCGCGCATGGCGCGCTGGTAGCGGGCGAAGCGTGCCGCGTCGATGCCCTGCAGCGCCTGCAGCAGCTGCGCCATCGAGCCGAAGGCGTCGCCGTCGATGTAGCAATCGCGCGGGATGTGCTCCGTGGCGCGCGGGCCGCCCACGTACACCGGCACGCAGCCGGTGGTGAAGCAGTCGAAGATCTTCTCCGTCAGGTAGCCGGGTGCGCCGCGCGAGTTCTCGTAGCACAGCGCGAAGCGCGCGCGCAGCAGCACCTCGCTCTTGTGGTGCACGCCGCCGCGCCAGCTCGGGAAGGGTTTCAAGTCGGGCTGCAGCCTGGCGCGCCACTCGTGCAGGCGCTTGCGAATGCGGCCCCACGCGCCGGGCCGCACTGCCGGGATGCCCCAGCCGCGGCCGTAGAGCGAGAACAGCTCCGGTGCCTGCGCCTCGAAGAAGCGGATGGCCTCGACGCGCTTGTCGTGCAGGTTGCGCGGGTCCGGGTGCCGCAGCGCCTTGTTGGAGGCCAGCATCACGCAGAACAGGTCGCGCCCGTCCCAGCCCGGCACCTCCTTCACCGTCAGGTCGTTGGGGTACTCCAGGCGGCGGAAGTGCTGGTTGTCGATCAGCTCCTCGTTCCAGGTGAACACCAGCCGGTAGCGCGCGAGCTGCGCCAGGTTGGCGTTGAGCGGGCGCACCAGCGGGTCCTCGTACAGGAAGGTGTAGCAGGGCCGGTCCGCGGGCAGCTGGCGCTGGGCGTTGAGGTGCAGCTCGAAGGCGACCTCGCGGCCCTCGTTGCGGTCGGGCGTGTTGAGCTCGATGCCGGCATCCGCGAAGCGCGCGCGCAGCTCGCGCCAGGGCAGGAAGAAGTCGCCCCCGTTGGGGCCGGCGCCCGGCGTGAAGGGCCGGTTGTCGCGCATGCGCTGCACGACCAGGTTGGCATAGAGCATGTTCGTCACAGGTCGTTCCTGCCGCGCAGGCGGTTCCACAGGCGCCGGCGCAGCGTGCGCCAGAACTTCTTGCGCCCGGCGTGCTTGGTGCTGCGGGCGTTGATCAGCGCCGGGTTGATGAAGATGCGGTGCCCCTGCGCGCGCAGCTGCGCATGCAGCGCCACGTGCTCGCAGACCTCGCGCCCGTCCGCGTCCAGCCCCACGTAGCGCCCGGACAGCAGCGCCTCGCGCCGGTACAGGCCCAGGCCGCCGAAGGCCGACTCCACCTCGATGGGCGGTCGGTCCGGGTCGATGTGGACCATGCGCGAGAACAGCGCCACCTCGTCGGCCGCGCGCTTGCCCAGCTGCGGCAGCAGCGCGCGCTGCTGCTCCCAGGCGTCGCCGGGGCACCAGACGGGGTGGCGCAGCGCCCAGATGTCGTAGTAGTAGTCGCCCTGGTTGGCGGTGAGCGCGCCCCACTCGGGCAGCCCCGCGCGCCAGCACGAGGCCAGCGCCGCGGCGTCGAGGTCCTTGCTCACGCCGTCGAGGTCCGACACCAGCACGTGCGTCACGGCGGCGTACTGCGGGTCGTCGCGCAGCGCGTCGATGTAGGCATTGCGGCAGTGCGCGATGCGCGCGGTGCGCTGCGGGATGCGGCTGCGCAGCGCGCCCAGCGAGAGGTAGCGGAACGCCGGCATCTCGCGCGCCAGCGCCGCCAGCGCGGCCTCGCTGCCGTCGTCGGAGTCGCTCTCGACGATCAGGAAATGCACCCGGGCCGCGCCGCAGCCGGCGGTGGCGGCGCGCAGCCGGGCGATGTCGCGCCGCAGCGAGCGGCTGCAGTTGCGCGCCACGCCGACGACGGCCAGCTCGATGGGGGAGGGGCTCATGGCGTCCATGGTGTTCAGTCGGGCTGGGAAGCGCCCGGGCGCAGCCGGCGCAGCGAGCGCTTGAGGCAGCGCCAGTGGGTGAGCCCGGTCACGTGGCGGCGGATGAGCAGGTCGGCCTGCGCGTCGCGCTCCACCCGCGCCGGATGCCGCAGCGGCAGCCCGATGTCGCGGGCCGGGTTGCGCGTGATGAAGCCGGCCGGCGGCTTGGTGGTGTTGGTGGCCGCCGCGCCGAAGCCCAGGTTGGTCACCAGGTTGTGCGCGGGCAGGATCGTGTGCGCGTCGTGCTCCCAGGCGCTGAGCATCCACTGGTAGTCCCAGGCCGAGGGCTCGTGGCCGCGGTAGATGCGGCGGAATTTCTCGCGCCAGTAGTCGGCCGCGCAGCGGTCGCCGCCCAGGTGGCGCAGCAGCGCGCCGCTGCGCGCCCATTGCGGCCATTGCCGCATCTCCAGGTCGTAGCGCTGCCAGGAGCGGCGCCAGCTCGCCCAGCCCCACACGTGGTTGTGGTGCGAGAAGAAATAGCTCGCGTCCGCGCGGTAGCGGTCGGCCACGAAGTTGCAGCCGCTGATGGCCCAGACCCGGTCGTCGTCGCGGTAGCGCGCCAGCAGCGCCTCGCAGAAGGCGAAGAAGCCCGGCACGGGGAGGATGTCGTCCTCCAGCACGATGCCCTCGGCCTCCTGGGCGAAGAACCAGTCGATCGCCCCGGTGACGGCGCGCCTGCAGCCCAGGTTCTGCGTGTGCAGCTGCGTGTGCAGCTCGCAGGGCCAGTCCACGGCCGTGGCGATGCGCCGGGCCTGCTCGCAGCGCTGCGCCTCGCCGTCGCGGTCCGCGCGCGCGCCGTCGGCCGACACGTACAGGCGCGGCGGGCGTGCCTGGCGGATGGCCTCGAAGACGCGCTCGGTCGTCTCCGGGCGGTTGAAGATCAGGAACAGGACGGCGGTATCGATGGGTTGCTCCATGGGCGCGGGAGCCCGGTTCGGCAGGCGCGCGGGCCCGGGCGCTGGCGTTTTCGCAGACGGTGCGTTTCCCCCCGGACACGGGGGCGGCATTCTAGACAGCTCCGGCGGCCGGCCCTCAGCCCGGCACCAGCGCGGCCAGCCAGCGCCGCGCCTGCTTGGCCAGGCGCGGCGGGCCGCGGTCGAGCAGGCGCAGCAGCGCCAGCAGCCCGTCGTCGGACCAGCCCGAGGTCAGCAGCGCCTTCATCGCCGGCAGGTGCACGAAGCTCAGGTGGCGCGACTGCGCTCCCAGCCGCGCCGCGTCGTGGTCCGTGGCGATGCCCCAGTGGCGGCGCACCACGTCCAGCGGCGCGACGTCGCAGCAGAAGTCCGGCCCGTGCCGGCGGCGCAGCAGGTTGAGCGCAGCGCTGACGATCACCTCGTCGCCCTGGTGGTTCAGCGCCGCGTACGCCTGCGTGTAGCGCTGCAGCAGCGGCTGCAGCGCCTCGAACAGCTGAGCGAAGAAGGCCGGCGGCCCGCCGATGAACTCGCCGCCGTACCAGCGGAACTCCAGCGCCTGCCCCGACAGGCGCGCCTGGTCGCCGGCCATGGCTGCGTAGCGGTGGCCGGCGTACACCTGCTCGGAGATGTCGTAGACCAGCGGCACGCCGGCCTCGATGCGCCGCAGCAGGTCGGCGTCGAAGCCGCGCTGGCACACCACGTCCAGGTCCAGCAGGAAGCCGTAGTCCGCCTGCCGCGCCAGGTGGTCGAAGACGTAGATCTTGTGCGTGGCGGCGTGGAACTGCGCCGAGGCGGGCAGCGCGTCGCCGAAAGGGATGGCCAGCACCTGCACGGCGGCGCAGAAGCCGGCGCGGCGCTGCGCGCGGGCCTGGATCAGTGCCTGCAGCCGTTCGGGCGCGTTGGTCAGCAACTGCAGCGGGACGCCGAAATGGCGCTGGAGCCCCGCGCCCAGGCGCGAGGCCATGGCCAGGTAGCTCAGCAGCCGCTGCTCCGCGCTGAGCCGGCTGCGCATGTTGGGCGCGTCCTGCGCCGTGGAGGTGGTAGCCGAGACGTAAAGCAGCGCGCAGAAGCGCAGGCGGCGTTGGGAGTCGTTGCTCATGCAAAACGGCCGGCGCCGGCATGCGGCCCCGGCCGGGCGCGGCGTGGCTGCAGCCGCCGGCCCCTTGGCGGGACGCGATTCGTGAAGGCGGAAAAGCCGTCGATTGTAGGCAAGGGGGCGTCCCGCACCCTCTTGCGGCAGCCTCAGGCTGCCAGCGTGGCGCGGAAGTAGGCGATGGTTTCCTGGAGCCCGTCCTCCAGGCTCACGCGGGGCTGCCACTGCAGCATGTCCTGCGCCACCGAGATGTCCGGCCGGCGCTGGCGCGGATCGTCCTGGGGCAGCGGCGCGAAGGCCAGCTTGGACTTGCCGCCCACGAGCTTGAGAACCAGCTCGGCCAGCTGCAGCATCGTGAACTCGCAGGGGTTGCCGATGTTCACCGGCCCGGCAAAGTCCGCCGGCGTGTCCATGAGCTTGAGCAGCCCGCCGATGAGGTCGTCCACGTAGCAGAAGCTGCGCGTCTGCTGGCCGTCGCCGTAGATGGTGAGGTCCTGGCCCCGCAGCGCCTGGACGATGAAGTTGCTCACCACGCGGCCGTCGTTGGGGTGCATGCGCGGGCCGTAGGTGTTGAAGATGCGCGCCACCTTCACCTCCAGCCGGTGCTGGCGGTGGTAGTCGAAGAACAGCGTCTCCGCGCAGCGCTTGCCCTCGTCGTAGCAGGAGCGCGGGCCGATCGGGTTGACGCGGCCCCAGTAGTCCTCGGTCTGCGGGTGCATCTCGGGGTCGCCGTAGACCTCGCTGGTGGAGGCCTGCAGGATGCGCGCCTTCACGCGCTTGGCCAGGCCCAGCATGTTGATCGCGCCGTGCACGCTGGTCTTGGTGGTCTGTACCGGGTCGTGCTGGTAGTGGATCGGGCTCGCCGGGCAGGCCAGGTTGTAGATGCGGGCCACCTCGACGTAGAGCGGGAAGGTCACGTCGTGGCGCATCAGCTCGAAGTGCGGGTTCGACAGCAGGTGGCGGATGTTCTGCTTGCTGCCGGTGAAGAAGTTGTCCACGCACAGCACGTCGTGGCCGGCTTCGAGCAGCCGGTCGCACAGGTGGGAACCCAGGAAGCCGGCACCGCCGGTGACGAGGATGCTTTGCATGCGAAGAAATCCTTGAGGGGGCTGATGCACCAGCAGGCGCAGTGCCGGGTTCCCCCGGGATTTCTTCTCAGTCAGGCTCGCCAGTGGTCGGCGATCCAGGGCGCCGGCCTGGCGTGGCGCCAGTTGCCGTTGCTGCGCCCGGCCAGGGCATCGGGCGGGTTCATCACGCCGTGGAAGATCAGGATGCGCGCGCCTTCGGGCTTGGCCGGCGCGCGGAAGTAGTTCAGCGGGAAGCGCGGGATGCAGTGGTACTTCCAGCTCGCGCACCAGGCGGCGGGCCAGTAGTCGAGCTTGCCCTGCTTGTGCAGCACGTCGGAGAGGTAGGCCTGCTCGTTGCGGAAGTTGGCGCGCGCCTCCTCGGGCCGGGCCCGGAACTGCGCCAGCACGTCCGCGTGCGCGCCCAGCTCGAAGCGGTAGACCGAGGAGTTGCCGGTAACGCGCCAGGGCCGCTTCCAGTCGTGAATGATCAGGAACTCCCCCGGCTGCTCGAAGAAGGGCGTGATGTCGTCCACGATCACCACGTCCAGGTCCAGGAACAGCGCCGTGCCGCGCAGGCCGTACAGGTCGGCCTCGAAGGTGGTGAGCTTCTTCCAGCCGCGCTCGGGAATGCCCGCGGGCAGCGCCAGGTCGGGAATCGGCAGGCAGCGCACGTCCGGGTGCACGCCGGCGCCGTCGTCGGTCAGGCACACGAAGGTGAAGTCGCCGCGCAGGTGGCGGCGCACCATGGCGTGGAGCCGGTTGACGTACTCGGGGCCGTACTTGGTGCCCCACTTCATGCAGAGGATGACGCGCTGCGGGCTGCTGCTGCTCATGGCGGTTCGGTTCAGGTGGTCGGGCAGGGCGCCGGCTCGGGTCAGAGGTCTTCGATGCGCCGCGGCGGGTAGGTGTCCCAGCTCTGGCAGCCCGGGCATTGCCAGAAGTAGTTGCGCGCCTCGAAGCCGCAGGCCGCGCAGCGGTAGCGCTGCAGGGGCTGCGCCGCGCGCGCCACGCTGGCCTGGACGCGGGTGCGGATGTCCTCGGCCCACTCCGCGGGCGGCAGCTCCAGCACCTGCGCCGCCACCGACAGCGCGGGCTGCTGGCGCAGGTGCGCCTGCAGGCGCTGCGCCGCCGTGGCGGGGTCGTCGAGCCGGCGCAGCGCGCCCAGCAGGTCGGTGTCGGGCTGCTGGTCGTAGAGCGCCTGGATCTGCTCGCGCGCCGGCGCGGCCTGGCCCAGGGACGATGCCGCCTGGGCGTAGGCCGGCGCCACCAGCGAGAACACGGCCGGGTGGCGCACGCGCAGGGCGTCCCAGCTCTGCAGCGCCTGCGCCGTGCGGCCGGCGCGCAGCTGGCGCTCGCCCTCCTGCAGCCAGGGACGCGGCGCGTTGGGCGCAGCCTCGCGCGCGCGCTGCAGCGCGGCCTCGGCGGCGTCGGCGTCGCCGCGCGCGTCCGCCTCCTGCGCCAGCTCGCACCAGTAGTGCGAGATGCGCGTGGCGAAGGAGCCGATGCCGCTCTTCTCCAGCCGCGCGGCCACCTCGGCGGCCGCGCGCCAGTCGCGCGAGCGCTCGTGCAGCGTCAGCAGCGCCAGCCGCGCCTCGGTGTCGAAGGGCGTGCCCTCCAGCGCGCGGAAGGCCTCCTCGGCGCGGTCGAACAGCCCCGCCTTCATGAAGTCCTGCGCCAGCGCGTGCTGCGCGCGCTCGCGCTCGGCGCCGGGCAGGTCGCCGCGCTGCAGCAGGTGCTGGTGCACGCGCACCGCGCGCTCGAACTCGCCGCGGCGGCGGAACAGGTTGCCCAGCGCGAAGTGCAGGTCGGCGCTGTGCGGGTCGTCCTGCACGGCCTCGATGAAGGCGTCGATGGCCTTGTCCTGCTGCTCGTTGAGCAGCAGGTTCAGTCCCTTGAAGTAGGCCTTGGGCGCGTCGCGCTGCTCGCGCACCCATTCCCGCATTTCCAGTCGCGAGCCCAGCCAGCCCAGCGCGAAGGCCACCGGCAGCGCCAGCAGCAGCCATAGCGGATCGAGCACCATGGCTTACAGCCCCTCGCGCGGCGGATGCTCGGGCAGCGGCTCGGCGCCCTCGGCCGCCGCCGGCGCAGCGGCCGTGGCGCCGGGCGCCGGGCGCGCGGCCTGGCGGCGGTGGTGCCACCATGCCGGCACCATCGCCAGCACGCCCACGGCGCAGCCCCCGGCAAAGGCGGCCAGCACCACGATCACCAATGGCGCGTTCCATGACTGGCCGAAGAACCAGTGCACGGTGGCGGTGTGGCGGTTGTTGAGCGCGAACGCGAACAGCGCGAAGAAGAGGAAGGCCCGCAGGAGCCAGACGAGGAAGCGCATGGGCGGGCGATTCTAGCGAGGGCACACCCCGGTCCCGGGGGCGCGCGGCCGGCGCGGCGCGGCTTTCACGCCCGCGCGGCGCCCAAAAGGAAGCGGCGCCACGAGGGCGCCGCTGCGGAGATCTCCACGGACCAGGACCGGGAGCTTCAGGAGGTGCCGAGCTCGGCGGGCTCCGGCGCGACGGGGACGTTGGCGTCCACCGCCTCGCGCAGCGCCTTGCCGGGCTTGAAGTGCGGCACCAGCTTCTCCGGGATCAGCACCGGCTCGCCGCTGCGGGGATTGCGCCCCATGCGCGGCGGACGGCGGTTGATGGAGAAGCTGCCGAAGCCCCGGATCTCGATGCGGTGCCCGCGCGCCAGGGCGTCGGACATCGCGTCGAGGATGGTCTTGACCGCGAACTCGGTGTCGCGGTGCGTGAGCTGGCCGAAACGCTCGGCCAGCTCGGCCACGAGGTCGGAACGGGTCATGACCGCCGGGCCCCTTCAGTCTCAGCCGTTGTCGCGGTTGTCCAGCTTGGCGCGCAGCAGGGCGCCCAGGCTGGTGGTACCGGCGGTCTCGCGCTCGTTGCTCTGCGACAGGCGCTGCATGGCTTCCTGCTGCTCGACGTTGTCCTTGGCCTTGATCGACAGCTGGATCGAACGCGTCTTGCGGTCGATGTTGATGATCATGGCGTTGACGTCGTCGCCTTCCTTGAGCACGTTGCGCGCGTCTTCGACGCGGTCGCGGCTGATCTCGGAAGCGCGCAGGTAGCCCGTCACGTCCTCGGTCAGCTGGATCTCGGCGCCGCGCGGGTCGACGGTCTTCACCTTGCCGCTGACCAGCGAGCCGCGGTCATTGAGCGTGGTGAAGGTGGCGAACGGGTCGCCGTCGAGCTGCTTGATGCCCAGGCTGATGCGCTCGCGCTCCACGTCCACGGCCAGCACGACCGCTTCGACTTCCTGGCCCTTCTTGAAGTTGCGCACGGCGGCTTCGCCGGGCTCGTTCCAGGACAGGTCGGACAGGTGCACCAGGCCGTCGATGCCCTGGGCCAGGCCCACGAACACGCCGAAGTCGGTGATCGACTTGACCGGGCCCTTGACCTTGTCGCCGCGCTTGACGGTCTCGGCGAACTCTTCCCAGGGGTTCGGCTTGCACTGCTTCATGCCCAGGGAGATGCGGCGCTTGTCCTCGTCGATCTCCAGGACCATGACTTCGACTTCCTCGCCCAGGGACACGACCTTGGCGGGAGCGACGTTCTTGTTGGTCCAGTCCATCTCGGAGACGTGCACCAGACCTTCGATGCCCGGCTCGATCTCGACGAACGCGCCGTAGTCGGCGATGTTCGTGACCTTGCCGAACAGGCGGGTGCCGGCCGGGTAGCGGCGGGCCACGCCGTGCCAGGGGTCATCGCCCAGCTGCTTCAGGCCCAGCGAGACGCGGTTCTTCTCGGCGTCGAACTTCAGGACCTTGGCGTCGAGCTCCTGGCCCACCTGGACCACTTCGCTCGGGTGACGCACACGGCGCCAGGCCATGTCGGTGATGTGCAGCAGGCCGTCGATGCCGCCCAGGTCCACGAAGGCGCCGTACTCGGTGATGTTCTTCACCACGCCGTGGACGATGGCGCCCTCGGTCAGCGTCTCCAGCAGCTTGGCGCGCTCTTCGCCCATCGAGGCTTCGACCACCGCGCGGCGGCTCAGCACCACGTTGTTGCGCTTGCGGTCCAGCTTGATGACCTTGAACTCCATCGTCTTGCCTTCGTAAGGAGTCAGGTCCTTGACGGGGCGAGTGTCGATGAGCGAGCCGGGCAGGAAGGCGCGGATGCCGTTGACCAGGACGGTCAGGCCGCCCTTGACCTTGCCGGAGACGGTGCCGGTGACGAAGTCGCCGGACTCCAGCGCGTTCTCCAGCGCCAGCCACGAGGCCAGGCGCTTGGCCTTGTCGCGCGACAGGATCGTGTCGCCGTAGCCGTTTTCCAGGGCGTCGATGGCCACCGACACGAAGTCGCCGACCTGCACTTCGACCTCGCCCTGGTCATTCTTGAATTCTTCGATGGGAACGTAGGCCTCGGACTTGAGGCCGGCATTGACCACCACGAAGCTGTGCTCGATGCGCACCACCTCGGCAGAGATCACCTCGCCGGCGCGCATGTCGCGCTGCTGCAGGCTTTCTTCGAACAGGGCGGCAAAAGACTCGCCGCCCTGGGTGGCGGTTTGGGTATCCATCATGTGGGTGTTTCCTGGCCGGCGGGCCGCAAGGAAGGCGGGGCCGGCGTTTCGTGCAACTGCCGTTGCTGGGTTAGGTTGCGAATCCGCTGCCCCGGCGCGCCTTGCGGTGCGGGGAAACTGCCCAGGCGGTGCGAAGGCAGCGGGACAGCGGTCCCGGGGTGCTCCGGCGTTCAGGACTGCGGCGTGCCGCCGTCCCCGAACGGTCCGCGCTGCGCCCACCACTTCAGCACGATGTCGGTCGATGCCTCCACCGTCTGTGCCGAGTTGTCCAGCAGCAGCGCGTCCTCGGCCGGCTTCAAGGGAGCGATCAAGCGGTTGCGATCCCGCTCGTCCCTGGACTCAAGGTCGGCCCGGAGCTCGTCGATGCTAGCAGAAATTCCTTTTGAAATCAATTGCTTATATCGGCGCTCGGCGCGCATGGCCGGACTGGCGGTGAGGAACACCTTCAGCGGCGCGTCCGGGAAGATGACGGTGCCCATGTCGCGCCCGTCGGCCACCAGCCCCGGGGCGCGGCGGAAGGCCAGCTGCACCGCGTACAGCGCCGCGCGCAGCTCCGGCAGCGCGGAGATGCGTGAGGCGGTGGTGCCCACCTCCTCGCGGCGCAGCTCGCCGCTGACGTCCCGGCCGTCCAGCCACAGCCGCTCGCCCTCGAAGCGCAGGTTCAGCCCGCGCGCCAGCGCAGCCATCGCCGGGCCGTCGGTGGTGTCCACGCCGCGGGTGAGGGCAGCCAGCGCCGTGACGCGGTAGAGCGAGCCCGAATCCAGCGTGTGGTAGCCCAGCGCCTGCGCCACCGAGCTCGCCAGCGTGCCCTTGCCCGAGGCGGTGGGGCCGTCGATGGTGATCACGGGCACCAGCGAGCGCTCGGTGGTGGAGAGGCTGAACAGCGTCTCGAAGTAGTCGGGGAAGGTCTTGGCCACGCAGCGCGGGTCCAGGATGCGCACCGGCACCACCGGGTCGGCCGAGGCCAGCGGGTTGAACGCCGCCAGCGACAGGCACATCGCCATGCGGTGGTCGTCGTAGGTGTGGATGGCGCCGGCCTTCCAGCCCGAGGCCGGCGGCGGCGACACCTCGATGAAGTCCTCGCCTTCCACCACCGTGGCGCCCACCTTGCGCAGCTCCGCGGCCATGGCGGCGATGCGGTCGGTCTCCTTGACGCGCCAGCTCGCGATGTTGGTCAGCCGCGTGCTGCCGCGCGCGTACAGCGCCATCACCGCCAGCGTCATGGCCGCGTCGGGAATGTGGTTGCAGTCCAGGTCGATGGCGCGCAGCGGCCATGCGCCGCGCTGCACCTCGATGTAGTTGGGCCCCAGGTGCACCGAGGCGCCCATGGCGCGCGCGGCGTCCACGAAGGCCACGTCGCCCTGGATCGACTCGCTGCCCACGCCCTCGATGCGCACCGGCGCGTCGGTGGCGGCGATCGCCCCCAGCGCCACGAAGTACGAGGCCGAGGAGGCGTCTCCCTCCACCCACACCTCGCCCGGCGAGCGGTAGGCGCTGCCCTGCGGGATGGTGAAGCGCTCCCAGCCCTCGCGCTGCACCTCGATGCCGAAGCGCGCCAGCAGCTTGAGCGTGATGTCGATGTAGGGCTTGGAGATGAGCTCGCCCTGCACCTCGACCGTGATCGCGCCGTCCGCGCTCACCAGCGGCAGCGCCAGCAGCAGCGCGGTGAGGAACTGGCTGGAGACGTCGCCGCGCACGCGGATGGGCGCGGCCGTGTCCACCCGGCCGCCGGCGGCGCCCGTGAGGCGCAGCGGCGGGTAGCCATCCTGGCCCAGGTACTCCACGCCGCAGCCGAGCTGGCGCAGCGCGTCCACCAGGTCGCCGATGGGGCGCTCGTGCATGCGCGGCACGCCCGAGAGCTCGAAGTTGCCGCCCTGCGTGGCGGCCAGCAGCGCCAGCGCCGCGGTGAGCGGGCGCATCGCGGTGCCGGCGTTGCCCAGGAAGAGCTGCGCTTCGTGCACCTGCAGCCGTCCGCCCAGGCCCGTGACGCGCAGCGGGCCGCCGGCGGTGCCGGGCTCCACGCCGCAGCCCAGGCGGCCCAGCGAGTCCAGCATCACGCGCGTGTCGTCGGAGTCGAGCAGGTCGTGCACCAGCGTCTGGCCTTCGCACA
The DNA here is from genome assembly GCF_000430725.1 of Azohydromonas australica DSM 1124. Lineage (GTDB taxonomy): Bacteria > Pseudomonadota > Gammaproteobacteria > Burkholderiales > Burkholderiaceae_C > Azohydromonas > Azohydromonas australica. The sequence continues at coordinate 250,079 of NZ_KE387203.1, read as the reverse complement.
GGCCGGCCAGCAGCAGCACGCGGTTGGAGATGCTCTTGGAGCCCGGCAGGCGCACCGTGCCGGCGGCGCCGGTGAGCGGGGGCAGGTCGAGGAAGGGAAGGTCGTACATGCGTGGGTCGCGTGGGCCGCGCGCCGCACGGGAGCGGCACGCGAGGGTGTTCAGCGGGACTGTGAGGGCGGCGCGCCCAGATGCCAGCGCGCGCGCGCCTGCGCCACCTGGCGGATATGGTCTTCCAGCGGCGCGGCGTCGCCCGCGCGCAGCTGCTGCTCGAAGCCGTCCAGCGCCTGGCGGAAGTGCTGCAGCTGGCTCAGCACCTCGTCGCGGTTGAACAGCAGGATGTCGCGCCACATCACTGGGTCGCTGGCGGCGATGCGCGTGAAGTCGCGAAAGCCCGGTCCGGCCAGGGCCAGGAAGTCGGCGCCCTCGGCCTGGTGCGCCACGCCTTCGAAGTAGGCATAGGCCAGCAGGTGCGGCAGGTGGCTGACGGCGGCGAAGGCGGCGTCGTGCGCCTGCGGGTCCATGCAGCGCACGCGCGCGCCCAGGGCTTCCCACAGCGCCGTGGCGCGCTGCACCAGCTCGGCCGGGTTCTCCGGCAGCGGGGTGAGGATGGCGTGGCGGTTGACGTAGAGCGCCGCGTCGGCATGCGCCACGCCGGCCGTCTCCTTGCCGGCGATGGGGTGCGCGGGCACGAAGCGCGCCAGCCGCTCGCCCAGCACGCGCCGCGCCGCGGCCACGGCGTCGCGCTTGGTGCTGCCGACGTCCATCAGCAGCGCATCGGGGCCCAGCACCGGCGCCACCGCGGCCAGCACGCCCTCGGTGGCCGCCACCGGCACCGCCACCAGCACCAGGTCGGCGCCCTGGGCCGCCTGGGCCGCCGAGTCGGCGACCGCGTCGATGACGTTGAGCCGCAGCGCCTTGTCCAGGGCGGCGGCGTCGGGGCCGCAGCCCACGACCTGGTTCACCAGCCCGGCGCGGCGCAGCGCCAGGGCGAAGGAGCCGCCCATGAGGCCGCAGCCCACCAGCGCCAGCCGCTCGAAACGCATGGTCAGTGCCGGTCCAGCGGGTAGCCGCCCAGCAGCTTGAAGAAGCTGCAATGCGCGCGCAGCGTCTGCAGCGCCTGCGCGACGTGCGGCTCCTCGGGATGGCCCTGCAGGTCGACGTAGAAGTAGTACTCCCACTGGCCCGAGCGCGCCGGGCGCGACTCGAAGCGGGTCATCGACACGCCGGCGGCCTTGAGCGGCACCAGCAGGTCCACCATCGCGCCGGGGCGGTTGGCCACCGCCACCACCAGGCTGGTGCAGTCCATGCCCGACGGGGCGGGCAGGCTCTGGCACTGCGGGTCGGCCACCATCACGAAGCGGGTGCGGTTGCGCGGGTCGTCCTGCACGCCGGGGGCGACCAGGTGCAGCCCGAACTCGTTGCCCGCGCGCACGCTGGCCAGCGCGGCCAGCGACGGGTCCTGCGCCGCCAGGCGCGCGCCCTCGGCATTGCTGGCCACGGGGCGGCGCTCCACGCCCGGCAGATGCTGCGACAGCCACTCGTGGCACTGCCCCAGCGCCTGCGGATGCGCGCACACGGCCTGGATGCCGTCCAGGTCCTCGCGCAGGCGCAGCAGGTTGTGGCGCACCAGCAGGCTGGTCTCGCCGACGATGGACAGCGGCGTGGTGAGGAACAGGTCCATGGAGCGCGCCACGGCGCCCTCGGTGGAGTTCTCCACCGGCACCACGCCGAAGTCGGCCGAGCCGGCGCTGGTGGCGCGGAACACCTCGTCGATGCTGGCGCAGGGCACGCGCACGATGGAGCTGCCGAAGTAGTTGAGCGCCGCCTCCTCGCTGAAGGTGCCCGCCGGGCCCAGGAAGGCCACGCGCGTGGGCGTCTCCAGCGCGCGGCAGGCCGACATCAGCTCGCGCCAGATCGGCGCCAGGTTCTCGTTGCGCAGCGGCCCGGGGTTGACGGCCTTGAGGCCCTCGATCACCTGCTGCTCGCGCTCGGGGCGGAACACCGGCGAGCCTTCCTTCTTCTTGATCTCGCCCACCGCCTGCGCCAGCGCGGCGCGGCGGTTGATCAGCGCCAGCAGCTCGCGGTCCACCGCGTCGATGCACACGCGCAGGCCCGGCAGGTCCTGGGGCAGGGAGGTGTGGTCGTCAGCCATGGCGCGCCTGGAACTCGGTCATGTAGGACACCAGCGCCTGCACGCCTTCGAGCGGCATGGCGTTGTAGATGGAGGCGCGCAGGCCCCCGACGGACTTGTGGCCCTTGAGCTGCAGCAGCCCGCGCTCCACGGCACCCGCCAGGAAGAGCGCGTACAGCCGCTCGTCGGGCATGAAGAAGGGCACGTTCATGCGCGAGCGGCAGTCCGGCGCGACCTTGTTGCTGTAGAAGCCCGAGGCGTCGATGGCGCCGTAGAGCAGCTCGGCCTTCTGCACGGCGCGGCGCTCCAGCTCGGCCACGCCGCCCTGGCGCAGCAGCCACTGGAACACCAGCCCGGCGATGTAGATGGCGTACGTGGGCGGCGTGTTGAACATCGAGCCGTGCTCGGCCACCGTCTTGTAGTCGAAGGCCGAGGGGCACGCGGGCAGCGCGTGGCCCACCAGGTCCTCGCGCACGATGACGATGGTCAGCCCGGCCGGGCCGATGTTCTTCTGCGCGCCGGCGAAGGCCAGGCCCACGCGCGACCAGTCGATGCTGCGCGAGAGGATGTGCGAGGAGCAGTCGATCACCAGCGGCGCGTCGCTGCCCAGCGCCTTGAGGTCGGGCAGCTCTTGGAACTCGACGCCGTGGATGGTCTCGTTGCTGCACACGTGCAGGTAGCGCGCGCCGCGGCGCAGCTTCCAGCTGGCCGGGTCGGGCAGCGTGGTGTGGCTGCCGTCGTCGGCGGTGTTGGTCGCAGCGAGCTGCGCGTCGCAGTACTTCTTCGCTTCCTTGAACGACTTCTGCGACCAGCTGCCGGTGACCACGAAGTCCACCGCCGCGCCGCCCGAGAGGTTCAGCGGCACGATGGCGTTCTCGGCCAGGCCGCCGCCCTGCATGAACAGGATGTGGAAATTCGGCGGCACCGCCAGCAGGCGGCGCAGGTCGGCCTCGGCCTGGTGGGCGATGGAGATGAACTCCTTGCCGCGGTGGCTCATCTCCATGACGCTCATGCCGCTGCCGTGCCAGTCGAGCATCTCGGCGGCGGCCTGCTCCAGCACCTCGGCCGGCAGGGCCGCCGGGCCGGCGGAGAAGTTGTAGGGGCGCTGCTTCATGGCTTCACTTCTTGGCGGCGGGGGCGCTGGCGGCCGGCACGGGCACGCCGGCGGCTTCGAAGCGCTTGCGCATGGCCTGCTCCATGCGCTGGATCTTCGGGTCGAGCGTCGGGGCCAGATCCGCGCCCAGCTTCTGCGCCAGCGACTGCTCCATCTCGGGCATGAGCTGCTGGAACTTGCGGTTCACGGGCGATTCCATCCAGGCGATCACCTGCTTGAGCTCGTCCTCGCTGAACTTCTCCTCCAGCAGCGCGCCGACGGTGGAGGGCGCGAGCTTGACCACGCGCTCGCGCGCCGCCGGCACGGCCTCCTCGGCGTACTTCTTGGCCTCGGCCTGGAGGTCCTTGGCCAGCGCCTCGCGCTTCTCGGGCGCCACGCGGGCCTGCACCAGCTGGCCGGCCTGCTGCAGCATCAGCAGCGCCGGGCGCTCGGCCAGGCTGCGCGCCATGCCTTCGAGGCTGGGCTGCTGCAACTGCAGCACCTTCTGCACCAGCTCCTTCTTGGTCTGGGCGTGTGCACCGCCGGCCACGGCCAGCGCCGCGGCCAGCGCGATCGACTTCCACATGTCAGTTGTTCTCCTCGCCGGCCTCGGGTGCGACGGCGTTGTCGTTCGCTTCGCCAGCTTCGGGTGAAGCAGCGCTTTCCACGTTGGCATCGTTCTCGACGATGCGTTGCAGGCCGCCCAGGCGCGCGCCGTCGTCCAGCGCGATCAGCGTCACGCCCTGCGTGGCGCGGCCCATCTCGCGGATCTCGGAGACACGGGTGCGCACCAGCACGCCGCGGTCGGTGATGAGCATGATCTCGTCGGCCTCGCGCACCAGCGTGGCGGCCACGACCTTGCCGTTGCGCTCGCTTTGCTGGATGGCGATCATCCCCTTGGTGCCGCGCCCGTGGCGCGTGTACTCGGTGATGGGCGTGCGCTTGCCGAAGCCGTTCTCGGTGGCGGTGAGCACGCTCTGCGACTCGTCCTCGGCCACCAGCATCGCGATCACGCTCTGGCCCGGCTCCAGGTTCATGCCGCGGTTGCCGCGCGCGTTGCGGCCCATCGGGCGCAGATCGTCCTCGGGGAAGCGCACCGCCTTGCCGCCATCGGAGAACAGCATCACGTCGTGCTGGCCGTCGGTGAGCGCCGCGCCCACGAGGTAGTCGCCGTCATCGAGCGTGACGGCGATGATGCCGGCCTTGCGCGGGTTGCTGAACTCGTCCAGCGGCGTCTTCTTGACCGTGCCCAGGGCCGTGGCCATGAACACGTAGTGGTCGCCGGGGAAGGTGCGGAACTCGCCCGTGAGCGGCAGCACGACGGTGATCTTCTCGTCGGGCTGCAGCGGGAACATGTTGACGATGGGCTTGCCGCGCGAGGCGCGCCCGCCCTGCGGCACCTCCCAGACCTTGAGCCAGTACACGCGCCCGCGGTTGGAGAAGCACAGGATCCAGTCGTGCGTGTTGGCGATGAAGAGCTGGTCGATCCAGTCGTCTTCCTTGGTCTGCGCCGCCTGCTTGCCGCGCCCGCCGCGCTTCTGTGCGCGGTACTCGGCCAGCGGCTGGCTCTTGATGTAGCCCGTGTGCGAGAGCGTCACGACCATGTCGGTGGGCGTGATCAGGTCCTCGGTGCCGAGCTCCTGCACGTTGTGCTCGATGGTCGAGCGCCGCGCGCCGACCTTGGTCTGGCCGAACTCCGTGCGCAGCGCCTTGAGCTCGTCGCTGATGATGGTCGTCACGCGCTCGGGCCGCGCCAGGATGTCGAGCAGGTCGGCGATGGTGGCCATCACGTCGCGGTACTCGCCGATGATCTTGTCCTGCTCCAGGCCCGTGAGGCGTTGCAGCCGCATCTGCAGGATCTCGCCGGCCTGCTCGTCGGAGAGGCGGTACAGCCCGTCGGGCTGCAGCCCGTAGTGCGAGGGCAGGCCCTCGGGGCGGAAGGCCTCGCGGCCGCCGATGGCGCCGGTCTGGGCGCGGGCAAGCATCTCGCGCACCAGCGACGAGTCCCAGCTGCGCGCCATCAGCTCCGTGCGCGCCAGCGGCGGCGTGGGTGCCGCCTTGATGATGGCGATGAACTCGTCGATGTTGGCCAGCGCCACGGCCAGGCCTTCGAGCACGTGGCCGCGCTCGCGCGCGCGGCGCAGCTCGTACACGGTGCGGCGCGTGACGACCTCGCGCCGGTGCTCCAGGAAGATCTCCAGCAGCTGCTTGAGGTTGCACAGCTTGGGCTGGCCGTCCACCAGGGCGACCATGTTGATGCCGAAACTGTCCTGCAGCTGCGTCTGCTTGTAGAGGTTGTTGAGCACGACCTCCGGCACCTCGCCGCGCTTGAGCTCGATCACCACGCGCATGCCGGACTTGTCGGACTCGTCCTGGATGTGGCTGATGCCTTCGAGCTTCTTCTCGTTGACGAGCTCGGCGATGCGCTCCAGCAGCGTCTTCTTGTTGACTTGGTACGGAATCTCGTCAACGACGATGGCCTGGCGCTCACCGTTCTTGCCGATGTCCTCGAAGTGGCAGCGCGCGCGCATCACCACCTTGCCGCGGCCGCTGCGGTAGCCCTCGCGCACGCCGTTGAGGCCGTAGATGATGCCGGCGGTGGGGAAGTCCGGCGCCGGGATGATCTCCATGAGCTCGTCGAGCGTGGCCTCGGGCGCGCCCAGTAGGTGCAGGCACGCGTCCACGACCTCGTTGAGGTTGTGCGGCGGGATGTTGGTGGCCATGCCCACGGCGATGCCGGCGCTGCCGTTGACCAGCAGGTTGGGCAGCCGCGTGGGCAGCACCAGCGGCTCCTTCTCGGAGCCGTCGTAGTTGGGGCCGAAATCGACGGTTTCCTTGTCGATGTCGGCCAGCATCTCGTGGGCAACTTTCGACAGGCGGATCTCGGTGTAGCGCATGGCCGCGGCGTTGTCGCCGTCCACGGAGCCGAAGTTCCCCTGGCCGTCCACGAGCATGTGGCGCAGGCTGAAGTCCTGTGCCATGCGCACGATGGTGTCGTACACCGCGCTGTCGCCGTGCGGGTGGTATTTACCGATCACGTCGCCGACGATGCGGGCGGACTTCTTGTACGGGCGGTTCCAGTCGTTGTTGAGCTCGTGCATGGCGTACAGCACGCGCCGGTGCACAGGCTTGAGGCCGTCGCGCGCATCGGGCAGGGCGCGGCCCACGATCACGCTCATGGCGTAATCGAGATACGAGCGCCGCATCTCCTCTTCGAGGCTAATGGGCAGGGTTTCCTTGGCGAACTGGGTCATGAGACGACGGGCACGACCTTCGCGCGCGGGCGCGGAGCCGGCTCCGCGTAAAGCAGCGGATCGACCATTCTAAGCGGCACGGCCTGTAGCTCCGGCGCAACAGGGGAAGGCGCCACGCCGGGGCGTCCGGGCCAAAATGGGCGGGTCAAGAAACCCCCGATGGCACAATGGGTCGTCGGTGGTGATCGCTCGCGAGACCGGGTGTTTGCCGGGTTGTCTTGCTTCCGATTCGGACGTTTCGCAGAGTCCTGCGGCTTTCCTTGAGAGGAGAATCAATGAAGAAACTGAACGCCGTGGCGGTGCTGTTTGCATCCGCCGCGCTTGCTGCCCCGCTGTCGAGCGCGTTTGCCCAGACGGTCGACAACTGGCGTGCCACGGACGGCACGGTCGTCAAGAACGGTACCAACGAACTGTGCTGGCGCGATTCCTCCTGGACGCCGGCCACCGCCGACAAGGCCTGCGACGGCGCGCTGAAGCCGCCCGCGCCCGCCCCCGTGGCTCCGCCGGCCGCTGCCCCGGCCCCGGCTCCGGCGCCCGCCCCGGCCCCGGCCGTCGTGCCGCCCGCTCCGGTGAGCGAGAAGGTCACCTACGCCGCTGACGCGTTCTTCGACTTCGACAAGGCTGTGCTGAAGCCCGAAGCCCGCGCCAAGCTGGACGACCTGGTGGCCAAGACCGGTGGCGTGAACCTGGAAGTCATCATCGCCGTGGGTCACACCGACTCCGTCGGCACCGATGCCTACAACCAGCGTCTGTCGGTGCGCCGCGCCGAAGCCGTCAAGACCTACCTGGTGGGCAAGGGCGTCGAGAAGAACCGCGTGTACACCGAAGGCAAGGGCGAGAAGCAGCCCGTGGCCGACAACAAGACCGCCGACGGCCGTTCCAAGAACCGCCGCGTCGAGATCGAAGTGGTCGGTACGCGCGCCAAGTAAGCCGTCGGGTCTTCGGACCGATGCGTCAGCAAACCCCGCCCCGGCGGGGTTTGTGCTTTTCTGTAGGGCTACGATGGGCGCCATGATCAACGCCGACCCCCAGGAGCTGGCCAAGTTCAGCGAGCTCGCCCACCGCTGGTGGGACCCCGACAGTGAATTCCGTCCCTTGCACCAGATCAATCCGTTGCGGCTGCAGTGGATCGAGTCGCTGGTGCCTTTGGCCAACAAGCAGGTGCTCGACGTGGGCTGCGGCGGGGGCATCCTGGCCGAAGCCATGGCACAGCGCAGCGCGCAGGTGCTGGGCATCGACCTGGCCGTCAAGCCGCTGAAGGTCGCGCAGCTGCACGCGCTGGAGTCCGGCGTGCACAACGTGGACTACCGCGAGGTACCCGTGGAAGCGCTGGCGGCCGAGCAGCCGGCGCGCTTCGACGTGGTGACGTGCATGGAGATGCTGGAGCACGTGCCCGCGCCGGAGTCCGTGGTGGCCGCCTGTGCCGCGCTGGTCAAGCCCGGCGGCTGGGTCTTCTTCTCCACGCTCAACCGCAATCCCAAGGCCTTCCTGTTCGCCATCGTGGGCGCGGAGTACGTGCTCAAGCTGCTGCCGCGCGGCACGCACGAGTACGAGAAATTCATCCGTCCCAGCGAGCTGGCGCGCTGGTGCCGCGAGGCCGGGCTGGAGCTGCAGCGCACGCGAGGGCTGGAATACAACCCCTTCACGCGCCATTACTCGCTGACGCAAGACACCAGCGTCAACTACCTCTTCGCCCTGCGCAAGCCGGCCTGACGAACGTCCGGCGCCTGCGCGCCGGCTGCTGTTGCCCATGACCGCCTCTATCCGTTGCGTGCTCTTCGATCTTGACGGCACGCTCATCGACAGCGCCCCAGACCTGGCCGGTGCCGCCAATGCCATGCGCGTGGCGCGCGGCCTGCCCGAAGTGCCTTACGAGCGGCTGCGCCCGATGGTGGGTACGGGCGCACGCGGCATGGTTGGCGCGGCTTTCGGCAGCGCGCCCGGCGACGCCGGCTTCGAGGCGCTGCGCGACGAATTCCTGCAGCGCTATGCCCAGGGCCTGCTGCAGCGCACGGCCGTGTTCGAGGCCATGGTGCCGGTGCTGCAGGCGCTGGAGCGCGCGGCGCTGCGCTGGGGCATCGTGACCAACAAGCACGAGCGCTTCACGCTGCCGGTGGTGCAGGGGCTGGGCTTGCAGGAGCGCGCCGCCGCCCTCATCTGCGGCGACACCACGGCGCACTCCAAGCCGCATCCCGAGCCGCTGCTGGAGGCGGCTCGCCGCGTGGGCGTGGCGCCACAGGCCTGCGTCTACGTCGGCGACGACCTGCGCGACGTGCAGGCCGGGCGCGCCGCGGGCATGGCCACGCTGGCCGCCGCCTGGGGCTACTTGGGCGAGAGTGAGCCGATTCACGAGTGGGGCGCCGATGCCGTGATCGAAAATCCCCTTGGGCTCTTGAAGTGGCTTGAACTGGCTTAAAATAGATGCTTCCTCAGCAAAGGGGCCGACCCGGTTTCGACGTGGGTGCGGATCCGGCGCAGGGCATGTCGAGCACCAGTTCGCTCGTAAATCCACTGGAACAAAGTAACTGCGAACGACGAACGTTTCGCCCTCGCCGCTTAACACCGGTGAGCCTCTCAACGGCAGGCCGATGGGCCGGGCCCGCAAGGGCTGAGAGGTCATTCACATCGGCTGGTTGCTGACCGGGTCACTCGGTCGGTAGCGAGATCAAGTGACTGGCTCCACGGGTAGCGTGCTGCTGCGCGACCCGCGGGGTGAGACTCAAATCAGTCAGCTAAACATGTAGAACTGTCCGGTGATGGCTTGCGGACGGGGGTTCAATTCCCCCCGGCTCCACCAATCACAGCAAAAAGCCCTGTCGCGCAAGCGGCAGGGCTTTTTCATTGGTACGCCCGCTCAGCCCCGGCCCACGTAGGGCATGCCGGTGGCCATCACGGTCATGGTCAGCACGTTGGCTTCCAGCGGCAGCCGCGCCATGGCCAGAAAGGTGCTCACCACGGCGTCCATGCGCATGCGCGGCTCGGAGCGCACGCTGCCGTCGGCCTGCAGCGCGCCCTGCGCCATCAGCTCCGTCATGTCGGTGGCGACGTTGCCGATGTCGATCTGCCCCACGGCGATGTCGAAGGCCCGCCCTTCCAGCGCCGCGGCGCGCGTGAGGCCGCTGATGGCGTGCTTGGTGATGGTGTAGGCCGCCGACAGCGGCCGCGGCACGTGCGCCGAGATCGAGCCGTTGTTGATGATCCGCCCGCCCCGCGGCGACTGCTGCTTCATCAGCCGGAACGCCTGCTGCGTGCACAGGAAGGGCGCGTGCAGGTTCACGTCCACCGCCGACTGCCAGCGCTCCAGCGGCAACTCCTCCAGCGGCGTGGGCGCGGTGAAGGTGCCGGCGTTGTTGAACAGCAGGTCCAGCCGCCCGAAGCGCTGCTGCAGCGTGTCGAAGAGCCGCTGCACGGCCGCGGCGTCGGACACGTCCGCGCTCAGCGCCAGCGCGCGCTGCCCGATGTCGCCCCAGGGATCGCCCGCCGCCACGATGGCCTCTTCCAGCGGCTGCAGCCGCCGCCCGGCGAAGACCACGCGCCAGCCGTCGCGCAGCAGCGCCTGCGCGCACGCGCGCCCGATGCCGCTGCCCGCGCCGGTGACGAGGGCGACCTTGTCGTGAGGAGTGCTGCTGTTCATGGGGATGTCTCGTGGAAGAGTTGGTTGAGAAGTCGACGCCCGGGACGGCGGCCGCGCCGGCCCGGGCCGTGCCCGGGGACGCGCAGTATGTCGCAGCCCCATGCAGGCCTCCGGAGCAGGTTCGGGGCGCGGCCACAATCGCGCCATGAACACCTTTACCCAAGTCCAGCTCTTCACCGACGCCGACGGCCGTGCCCGCTTCCGCGAGGTGGAGATTGCCCTGTCCGAAGGCACGCCCGCGTCGCGGCTGTCGCAGCTCATGCCCGCGGCCGCGCTGCAGTTGCGCGAGAGCCCGGTGGGCTTCAAGAGCGACTTCCACTGCACGGGCAACCCGCAATGGCTGTTCGTGCTGCGCGGACGCATGGAGATCGGGCTGCAGGACGGCAGCACCCGCGTCTTCGGCCCGGGCGAGCATTTCTACTCCGCCGACACGCTGCCCGAAGGCGCGGTGTTCGACCCCGCGCTGCACGGCCACCGCAGCCGCCAGCTTGGCGACGAGCCGCTGGTGACGCTGTTCGTGCGCGCCTGAGCCAGACCGTTCCGCGAAGAACGATCGCGGCTCGCGGCGCGGGCCACGACCTGTACCGGGCACGTGCGTTGCCGACTCCTCAAGGCCAGGACGCGACGCCCGATGGCACGGAACTGCATGTTCCGCACCATCAGGCGCCGACGTCGGCTTAACTCATCAGGAGTCGATCACATGAGCATCGTTCGCAAGAGCCTTTTGGCCGCCGCCCTCTGTGCGGCCACGGCTTCCGGTCTGGTCTACGCGCAGTCCACCACCGGCTCGGGTACGACGGACAGCCCCAGCAGCACGGGCATGGGCGGCGCAACCCCGGGCGTGCCGGCGCCTACCGGCCCCAACTCGGCCACCAGCCCCAGCGTCACTGGCGCGGGCACGGGCAGCACCTCCGGTTCTTCCGCGACTGGCGCCACCGGCTCCAGCATGGGCAGCACCACCGGTGCGGGGACGGGCAGCACCAGCTCCGGCAGCATGGGCACCACCGGCTCGGGCACGGGCTCCAGCACCACTGGCGCCACTGGCAACAGCACGTCGGGCAACATGGGCACTACCCCGGGCACCATGGGCAACAACGCGCCCAGCAGCACCACCGGCAGCGGCTCGACCTCGTCGGGCATGAGTGGTTCCTCCTCGGGCACGGGCATGTCCGGCAGCAGCTCCACCGGCAGCAGCATGGGCACCGGCTCGACGGGCAGCAGCTACGGCAGCGGCAGCAGCACCCGCGCACCGCGCACCGACCGCAACTGAGTCCGCAGCGGGGCTTCCACGCGAAGCCCTTGTGCTGCAAGACAAAGGGACCGCCTCGGCGGTCCCTTTCTGCTTTGGCCTCCAGGGCGGGGTCGGGCTTAGGGCAGCAGGGGCTTGGTAGCGCTGCTGCGGCCGGCGCCGTTCGAGGCCTGGGCCAGCGCCGTCGCGTAGGGCGGCAGGCGCAGGAATACCTCGCGCAGCGGACGCACTTCCGGCAGGACGTACACCACGGGCGCGGCGCCGCTGCGGCTGACCGGCATCAGCACCTTCTCGAAGAAGGCCACCGGCACGTTGATGCAGCCGTAGGAGATGCGGTTGTCATCCGCGCGCGGCGTCGCCAGGCGCTGCAGCCGGCGCTCCTTCGGGTTGGTCGTGAGCACGCGGTGCATGGAGACCGCGGCCTCGTAGTCCACCCACAGCACGTCCTCGCCGCGCATGTTGTGGCCGATCTCGCCCTGGAAGCGCCCGGCCGGCGTGGTGCGCTCGTGCGGCAGCACCTGCGCCAGCGGCCGTTCGCCGATGCCGGGCACGGTGTCATCGCCGCGCGCCGAGCCCAGAAGCACCGGCGAGGCGCCGCGCAGCTTGCCGGCCGCATCGAACACGTACAGCCGCGCCTTGCGCTTGTCCACGAGCAGGAAGGGCTTCGACTGCGCGTCGTCCGTGGACACGACCCAGTCCGCCATGCGGCGCGTCTCGCTGGTGGGACGCTGCGTGCCGAAATCCGCCCGCGGCGCCCCCAGCGCCGCACCGGCGAGCGTCAGCCCCGCCAGCAGCATCGATAAACGCCTGCACCCGTTCAAGACCGTTCTCCCGTTGCCCTGGTTGCACGGCTGCAGGCAAGGCGAGTTCCCGGCGCCGCGCCCAGGCCTTTCACCGGGGGAGGGCCTGAGGCCGCCGTCCCGGCATCCCGATTGCGAAACGCCAGCCAGAGCGCCGGAGCGGCTGGCCGGCGGCGGAGCCTGTGCAGCGGGCACGTCGCGCAACGGCCTCAGCGGCTCCTGGTTTTGTCCAAAGCCCACATGCCCGGCGCCATGTCGCCGAAGGAGTCCCGTCATGGAAAGCCGCGCCCGCCTGCTGGGCCATCCCGTGCACCAGCAACTCATCGTCTTCCCGCTGGGGCTGCTGGCCACCGCGCTGCTGTTCGACCTGGTGTACCTGGTCGGCGGCAACGGCACGATGGCCTTCGTCTCCTATTGCCTGATCTCCGTGGGCCTGCTCACCGGGCTGGTGGCCGCGCCCTTCGGCACCATCGACTGGCTGGCCATCCCTGCCGGCACGCGCGCCAAGCGCATCGGGCTGCTGCACGGGGTGGGCAACCTGGTGGTGATGGGCGTCTTCCTGGGCAGCTGGCTGCTGCGCCGCGGCACGCCCGAGGCGCCCGAAGCCGGCGCCTTTGTGCTGTCCTTCGCCGCCGGGGCGCTGGCGCTGGTGACGGCGTGGCTGGGCGGCGAGCTGGTCAGCCGGCTGGGCGTGGGCGTCTCGGACAACGCCGGGCTGAATGCCGGAAGCTCGCTGCGCGACCACAGCTCCGAGAGCGGCCGCGCGCCGCTGAAAGGCCGCTGAGCGCCTGACCGAGGCCCGCCGGCAGCCCGCTTGAGGCGCCGGCCGCTTGCCGAAGGAATTACAGCCGCGCCGTCCGCCGGGCCGCTGCCCGGCGCCGCGGCTCAGCGCGGCTTGGTGTTGCGCAGCACCACCAGGCGCGACAGCCCGAACAGGTTGACCGACTGCACGGCCTGCAGCTGCCAGTCGTGCGCGAGGATGTGCTCCTCGAAACCGAAGTCGGAGCGAAAGCCCACCCGCTGCGCCATGGAGCGCACGGCGCGCTCCATGAGCCACCAGAAGCGGCTGCCGCTGAAGTGGTTCACCACCAGGATGGTGCCGTCGGCGCGGCACACGCGGCGCACCTCGGCCACCAGCCGCGACGGTTGCGGCGTCACCGACAGCACGTAGGGCATGGTCACGCAGTCGAAGCTGTCGTCCTCGAAGTCCATGGCCTCGGCGTTCATCAGGTGCAACGAGATGTCGCGGCCCGGCAGCGCTGCGGCGCGCTGGCGCGCGCGTTCCAGCATCTCGGCCGAGAGGTCCACGCCCACCACACGCGTGTGCGCCGGGTAGCCCGCCAGCGTCAGGCCCGTGCCCACGCCCACCTCCAGCACCGAGTCGGGCTGCAGCGCCGCGGCGGCCTGCGTCATGGCGCGTCTGCCTGGCTCCAGCACGCTGCCGAACACCAGGTCGTAGAGGGAGGAGAAGCGGTCGTAGGTGCGCTCGACGCTGTGCGCCGGCATGGCCGCCGGCGGCGCCGTGCCGTCGTGCCGGGAGGAGGGGGCATGCTTGCCGCGCCGGGCGGCTTCGGGCGTGGAGCTCATGAGCGGTGGGCCTCCTGCGGTTGTCCTGCGCGAGTGTTCGCGGTGAACGGACGGTGGTGCAACCGGGGTGCCCGAGTCCCGGGCCCCGGGGTTACAGCGCCGCCAGGAAGGCGCGGCGCACCTCGGAAGCGCCCGTCAGGCTGGGCTCGATGGTGCGGGTGAACCACGAAGGATCCCCGCGCAGGAAGTGCGCGTGCAGGTCCACCAGCCGTCCGTGGCGCGCGGCCAGGGCGCCGATCACCTCGTTGACGCGCCGGTGGTTGGCCCGCGCCAGGCGTGCCGGCACGCCCAGGAAGTTGCGTGCATCGTCGCCAAAGGTGGGGTCGTACACCGTGCCCAGCAGCACCGGGCGCACCGGCAGCGCGCGCAGGAAGGCCTCCAGCGCTCTTTCGAACGCGCGCAGGCCCGTGCCCGTGTCGGCCGCCAGGCCGCGCAGCAGGTCGTTGCCGCCCACGGTCAGCAATGCTGCCGCCGCACCGGCGGGCGGGCGCAGCCCGCGCGCCTGCGCGTCCAGGCCCGCCACCGTGGCGCCGTCCATCGCGCGGTGCTCCAGCGCCGCCGTGCCGTAACGCCGTGTCAGGTCCCGGCCCTGGAATTCGGGAAACAGCCTGTCGTCGTTGCGCACCAGCAGCGCCCCCGGCGTCACGCCGTGCGGGTTGTAGTGCCCGCAATCCAGGATCGAGTCGCCGAAGGTCAGCAACGTGAAGGGCGGTGGCGCGGCGCGGGCCGCCGTGCCCAGCAGCGCCGCGGAAGCCGCGCACAGCCAGCGCCGGCGCGCGCTCGGGAAATGGTCCATGCGCCCGGTGCGGCAGGTCGCATGCCCCGCGCCCGAATCATGTTGGTGCGCACTTCGCTTGCCCGCGCCGCGGCACCGGCAATGTTGCCGTTGCCCTTGAAAGGATCGCCATGACCCAGCAGAAGAGCGGCTCGAGCCAGCAAGGTCAGGACAAGCCGCCTCAGAAGCAGCAGGACCGGAAGAGCCAGCAGAAGCAGCAGAAGTAAGGGCTGCCGTCACTGGTTCCAGCGCGCCTTGAACCGGCCCGCACGGGTGCCGACGCTGGTACCCGGACGGGTTGGCCGGCGGTTGCCGGCTTCAGGCGTGCCGCGGCGGCGCCGCCGGTGCGGACGGCGGAGCGGCGCGGGCCCGCTCAGCGCGCAGGCTTGCCTGGATCCCGCGCCGGGCCGAAGGGCTGCCACCAGCCCGTGGCCAGGCTGGTGCCCAGCAGGATCACCGCCCCGCCGGCCAGCATCGACAGCGTCACTGCCTCCTGCAGTGCCAGCGCGCCCCACAGCACCGCGAACAGCGGGATCAGGTACGTCACCGTCGTCGCGTTGGCCGGTCCCACCCGCGCGATGAGCCGGAAATACAGCACGTAGGCCACGCCCGTGCTCAGCACCCCCAGCGCCAGCGCCGCGGTCCAGGCCGTGGCGCCAATGGGCTGCGCCGGCCAGGCCAGCGCAGCCGGCAGTGCCAAGGCCAGCGTGGCCACCATCTGGCTGCCGGTGGCCAGCGCCAGCGCCGGCACGCCCGTGAGCCAGCGCCGCGTGGCATTGGCCGCGATGCCGTACATCAGCGTGGCCGCCAGGCAGGCCAACACCGCCAGGCCCGTGTCCGTCGCGCCGCCCTTGAAGCTGGCCTTGTCCCAGGCCAGTCCTAGCACGCCGGCGAAGCCCAGCGCCAGGCCCAGCAGGCGCTGCCCGTTCAGCCGCTCGCCCAGCCACAGCCACGCCACCAGCGCGCCCCACAGCGGCGTGGTGGCGTTGAAGATGGAGGCCAGCCCGGCGCTGATGGACTGCGCCGCGTAGCTGTAGCAGAGGAAGGGCAAGGCCGAGTTCAGCAGCCCCACCACCGTGAGCGCCCTCCAGCGCCCGCTCCAGGCGGCCAGGGGCCGCGGCAAGGTGAACAGCAGCAGCGGCAGCAGCACCGCGCTGGCCACGGCCACGCGCAGCGCCGCCAGCGCCGAGGCGCCGAAGGCCGGCACCGCCAGCCGCATGAACAGGAACGAGCCGCCCCACAGCGCCGCGAGCAGCACCAGCTCCAGCCGGTCACGGCCCTTCATGCCGGCCTCCCCGCGCGCAGCGGGCCGGGCGGCACGGGCCGGGTATGGTGGGAGGCCCGGGAAGCGGCGCGGGGTGCGCGGGCACGGCAATGGCCCCTGGGGGCCGCGATCGATGTGAACTGCATCGTTCGATCATAGGCAGCCGCCGGCTGCGCTCCGGTGCGCGGGCACCGGCCGCACGGGCCGCGGGAGGCCCATGGGGGCTGCCTACAATCGCCCGCCAGGAGGACATCCATGCAAACAGCCGCATCCGCGTTCAAGGCCTACGACATCCGCGGCGTCGTGGGACAGACGATCGACGAGACCTTTGCCGAGCACCTGGGCCGGGCCTTCGGCACCGAGGCGCTGGCCGCCGGCGAGCGCGCCGTGGTGGTGGGCCGCGACGGCCGTGTCTCCGGCCCCGGCATGGCCGCGGCGCTGATGCGCGGCTTGGCCTCCACCGG
This sequence comes from Azohydromonas australica DSM 1124, assembly GCF_000430725.1. Lineage (GTDB taxonomy): Bacteria > Pseudomonadota > Gammaproteobacteria > Burkholderiales > Burkholderiaceae_C > Azohydromonas > Azohydromonas australica. The sequence goes on along the minus strand of NZ_KE387203.1, from coordinate 233,827 downwards.
CCTCGACGTGGTGGACATCGGTGCCGTCACCACGCCCATGCTCTATTACGTGGCCGCCACGCGCGGCAAGTTCGGCTGCCACAGCGGCATCCAGGTCACCGGCAGCCACAACCCCAAGGACTACAACGGCTTCAAGATGGTGCTGGCCGGCCGCGCCATCTACGGCGAGGAGATCCAGGGCCTGCGCAAGCGCATGGAGGCCGAGGACTACGCCCAGGGCAAGGGCCGCATCGCCGCCATGGACATCGTTCCCGAGTACACGCACCGCATCGTCAGCGACTGCCAGCTCGCGCGCCCGATGAAGATCGTGGTGGACTGCGGCAACGGCATCCCCGGCGCCACCGCCCCGGCCATCCTGCGCGCGCTGGGCTGCGAGGTGATCGACCTCTACAGCCGCGTGGACGGCGACTTCCCCAACCACCATCCCGACCCCAGCAAGCCCGAGAACCTGGCCGACCTGATCAAGGTCGTGAACGCCACCGAGGCCGAGCTGGGCCTGGCCTTCGACGGCGACGGCGACCGCCTGGGCGTGGTCACGCGCGACGGCCAGATCATCTACCCCGACCGCCAGCTCATGCTGTTCGCGCGCGACATCCTGCAGCGCCACCCCGGCGCGCAGATCATCTACGACGTCAAGTGCAGCCAGCGCCTGACCGAGATGGTGCGCGAGGCCGGCGGCGAGCCGCTGATGTGGAAGACCGGGCACTCGCTGGTCAAGGCCAAGCTCAAGGAGACCGGCGCGCCCATCGCCGGCGAGATGAGCGGCCACATCTTCTTCTCCGAGCGCTGGTACGGCTTCGACGACGGCATGTACACCGCCGCGCGGCTGCTGGAGATCCTCTCGCGCGAGCAGGACCCCAGCGCCGTGCTCAACGCGCTGCCGCAGAGCTTCAACACGCCCGAGCTCAACGTCGCCTGCGAGGAGGGCGAGCCGCACGCGCTGATCGAGAAGCTGCGCGAGACCGCGCAGTTCCCGGGCAGCGAGCTGGTCACCATCGACGGGCTGCGCGCGGACTATCCGGACGGCTTCGGCCTCATCCGCGCCTCCAACACCACGCCGGTGCTGGTGATGCGCTTCGAGGGCCACACCAGCGAGGCGCTGGAGCGCATCGAGGCGGACTTCATGGCCGCGCTGCGCGCCGTCAAGCCCGACGCCCGGATCGCCGCGGCGGCGCACTGAGCGCACGAAAGCCCGAACGGCAGTGGCTGCGCTCACGCGCTCGCTCTACGGCAGTCTGCTGTGGACGCTGACGCCGGCCTACCTGTTGCGCCTGTGGCGGCGCGGCGGCAAGGAGCCGGCCTACCGTGAACGCCTGGGCGAGCGCCTGGGCCGCTACGAGTACCCGGCGCCGCCGCCGCGGCGGCTGCTGTGGCTGCACGCGGTGTCGCTGGGCGAGACGCGCGCGGCCGCGCCGCTGATCGCTGCCTTGCGTGCGCTGCGCCCGGACCTGCGGTTGCTGCTGACCACCAGCACCGCCACCGGCTGGGCTGCCGGGCACCCGCTGCTGCATGCCGGCGACGTGCACACCTGGCTGCCCTACGACACCAAGGGCGCGGTGCGCCGCTTCCTGCGCCATCACCGCCCGGTCATGGGCGTGCTGATGGAGACCGAGGTCTGGCCCAACCTGCTGCACGTCGCCCAGCAGGAGGGCGTGCCCATGGTGCTGGCCAACGCGCGGCTGAGCGTCAAGAGCCAGCGCAAGGGAGAGCGCTACGCGTCGCTGATGCGCCCGGCCGCCGCAAGCTTCCTGCGCGTGCTGGCGCAGACGCAGGACGACGCGCAGCGCCTGCGCGACATGGGCGCGCCCTCGGTGGAGGTGTGCGGCAACCTGAAGTTCGACATCGCGCCCCCGCTGGCGCTGCTGGAGCGCGGGCAGCGCTGGCGCGCGCGGCTGCAGCGCCCGGTGGTGCTGGCCGCGAGCACGCGCGAGAACGAGGAGGCGCCGCTGCTGGCGGCCTGGCGCGAGCTGCCGCAGCCGCGCCCGCTGCTGGTGCTGGTGCCGCGCCATCCGCAGCGCTTCGACGAGGTGGCGGGCCTGGTGGCGCAGGCCGGCTTCAGCTGCGTGCGCCGCGGCAGCTGGGGCGAGGGCGATCCGCCGGAGGAAGCAGCGCAGGCCGACGTGTGGCTGGGCGACTCCATCGGCGAGATGGCGACCTACTACGCCTGCGCCGACGCCGGGCTGCTGGGCGGCAGCTTCGAGCCGCTGGGCGGGCAGAACCTGATCGAGGCCGCGGCCTGCGGCTGCCCGCTGGTGCTGGGGCCGCACACCTTCAACTTCGCCGAGGCCGCGGAGCTGGCGGTGCAGGCGCGCGCGGCGATGCGCGCGGCCGACATCCGGCAGGGCGTGGTCTATGCGGCCATGCTGGCCATCGACCCGCAGCGCAACGGCTGGGTCGAGCGGTCTCTCACGTTCGCCAGCCGCCACCGCGGCGCCACCGAGCGCATGGCCGAACGCATCGTGGGGCTGCTGCCGGCGGTGATCTGAGGGACGGCGTCCGCCCCGGCCGATCCGGTCAGGGCGCCGTCCCTTGCAGCATCCCCTCCACCGGCCGCAGGTCGCCCGGCTCCAGCAGGCCCGCGGCCTGGCGCAGCTTGAGCGCGCCCACCAGCAGGTCGTAGCGGGCGCGGTAGAGGTCGCGCTGCGTGGTGTAGAGCTGGGTCTGGGCGTTGAGCACGTCCAGGTTCACGCGCACGCCCACGCGGTAGCCCAGCTGCGTGGCCTCCAGCGCCAGGCGGCTGGAGTTCTCCGCCGCCTCCAGCGCGCCCACCTGCGCGCGGCCCGACTGCACCGCGCTCCAGAGCTGGCGCGTCTGCAGCGCGATGCTGCGTTGCGCGGCTTCGAGGTCGTTGCGCGCCTTCTCTTCCAGGCGCAGCGTCTCCTCGACACGGTTGCTGATCGAGCCGCCGGCGTACAGCGGCAGGTTGAGCTGCACGCCGACGCTGCGCGTCTGCAGCGTGCCGTCGCTGGTGGTGCCGGAAACGCCGGCGCCGTTGGTGTTTCCGCGCGCGACCGAGCCCACCAGGTCCACGGTGGGCAGTGCGCCGGCGCGGGCCTTCTCGGTCTCCAGCCGCGCGATCTCCAGCGCGGCCTGCGCGCGCTGCACCTGCGGATGCAGTGAGCGGCTGGCCTCGACCCAGCGCTCGACGTCTTCGGGCGCCAGCTCCGCCGGCAGCTGCACCGGCTGGCGCAGCGGCAGCGGCTGCACGCCGCTGCGGCCCACGAGCTGGTCCAGCGCGGTGCGCTTGGTGCGCAGGTCGTTGTCGGCCGCGATCTCCTGCGCCGTGGCCAGGTCGTAGCGCGCCTGCGCCTCGCGCGTGTCGGTGACGGTGGCGGTGCCGACCTCGAAGTTGCGCTTGGCCGAGGCCAGCTGCTCGGCGATGGCTTTCTTGCTCGCGCGCGTGGTGCCCAGCGTGTCCTGCGCCGACAGCACGTCGAAGTAGGCCTGCGCCACGCGCACGAGCAGGTCCTGCTCGGCCACCTGCAGCTCCGCCAGCGAGCCCTCCAGGCTGCGCTGGGACTGGGCGATGGTGGCGCTGTTGGCGCGGTTGAACAGCGGCTGGCGGGCGTTGATCGCCAGCTGCTTGGCGTTGGAGTCGCGCGAGCGGCTGAACGTGTCGCTGCTCAGGTGGCCGTCGGTGCGCGTGGTGCTGCCGGCCAGGCCGATGCTGGGATGGTTCAGCGCATTGCTCTGCGCCGCGCGGTAGGGGGCCGACTCGGCCAGCGCGCGCGCGCTGAGGTAGGTGGCATCGAAGCCGCGAGCGGCCTGGTACAGCTCGGTCAGCCCCTGCGCTTGCGCCGCGCCGGCCAGTGCCAGCAGCAGGCCAACCAGACGGCGGAGTTTCTTCGGAGACGGCATGTGGGGCAGGGGAGTATTGGCGGGCCGCCGCCGGGCGGCCCGGGAGTCTTGTTTCGTCAGCCAGGGCGCGGCACGGCCGCCCGGGATTTCAGTAGCGCGGCAGCGCGCGGTCCATCTCCAGCGACCAGGCGTCGATGCCGCCGACCACGTCCCAGACCTCGTCGAATCCGTTGCGCTCCAGCCAGGCCGCCACGTGGGCGCTGCGCACGCCGTGGTGGCACAGGCACACGATGGGCGCGTCGTCGGGCAGCTCGTTCAGGCGCGAGGTCAGCTCGCCCATGGGGATGTCCAGCGCGCGTGCGCCCGGCAGGCGCAGCGCGGCGCGCTCGATCTCCCAGGGCTCGCGCACGTCCAGCAGCACGGGCTCGCGCGCGGACTGCGCCTGCAGGAAGTCCTGCAGCTCGGTGACGCGAAGGCGCGGCATCGCTCGGCCCGTGGCTCAGAAGGCGAAGCGCGTCGGCTCGGGGAACTTGAGCAGGCGCGGCGCGACGGTGTCGAACAGGCGCACCTCGCCGAACTCGCGTTCGCCGGTGCGGGTGAAGAGCGTGGCGCGCATCACCGGCTCCTGGCCCACGACGGCCACCAGGCGGCCGCCGATCTTGAGCTGGTCCAGCAGCGCCTGCGGCACCGAGGCCACCGAGCCCGACAGCACGATGGCGTCGAAGGGCGCCTCGCCGGGCAGGCCCTGCGAGCCGTCGGCCTTGCGCACGGTGACGTTGCTCACGCCGGCACGCTTGAGGTTGGCCTGGGCCAGGTCCGCCAGCTCCGGCACGATCTCCAGCGTGAACACCTGCTGCGCGCGGTGCGCCAGCAGCGCAGCCATGTAGCCCGAGCCGGTGCCGACTTCCAGCACCTTCTCGTGGCGCTGCAGGCGAAGCTCCTGCAGCAGCCGGGCCTCGACCTTGGGCTCCAGCATGCACTGGCCGGCGGCGCCGCCTTCGCGCAGCGGCACCATCATGTCCACGAAGGCCAGGGCCCGCTGCGACGCGGGCACGAAATCCTCGCGCTTCATCACGCCCAGCAGCGTGAGCACTTCCGGATCCAGCACATCCCAGGGGCGGATCTGCTGCTCGATCATGTTGAAGCGGGCTTGTTCGACGTTCATGGTTGTGTGGGTGAGACGGCGTGAATCGACGGCGCGGATTCTAGGCGGCCCCCATGTCATGGGGCTTGCGGCGGCGCCATAAGGGTTGCGCGCGACTGCCTAGAATTTCTCCATGACCCTCTCGCGCCGCCGTCTGCTGCTCTCCGGCCTCGCGCCGCTGGGCTTCGCGCTGGCGGGCTGCGGCAGCCTCGGGCTGCCTTCGCAGCTCACCTTTTCGCAGTCCGACCTCGACGAGCGCCTGGCGCGCCGCTTCCCGCGCACGCAGCGGGTGCTGGAGGTGCTGGACCTCACGCTGAGCGCGCCGCACGTGGCGCTGCTGCCGGACCAGAACCGGCTGGCCTGCGACTTCGCGCTGCAGCTGCGCGAGCGGCTGTTCGACTCCAATCACGCCGGGCGCATCGGCTTCGACAGCGCGCTGCGCTGGGAGCCGCAGGACGCCACGCTGCGCCTGTCGCAGGTGCGTGTGCAGCGGCTGGACTTTGACACCCTGCCGCGCGGGCTGCCGGCCTCCTCGCAGCGCGTGGGCCGGCTGCTGGCGGAGCAGCTGCTCGAAGGCCTGGCGCTGTGGCAGATGCCCGAGGAGCAGCGCGGGCGGCTGCAGCGCGCGGGACGGGACGTGGGGCCCATCGACGTCACCGCGCAGGGGCTCGTGGTGCATTTCACGCCCGTGCCGGCACGCTGAGCGTTGCCGCGGCAACCGTCGCGGGCGCGCAACGAGCGGCGGCTAACATCACCGGCTTTGCGTTGAGCGGAGCTGACGTGGACTGGATGCTGCTGTTGAAGGCCGCCGTGATGGGCGTGGTCGAGGGTCTGACGGAGTTCCTGCCGATTTCCTCTACCGGACACCTGATCCTGGCCGGCTCGCTGCTGAATTTCGGCGGCGAGACGGCCAAGGTGTTCGAGATTGCAATCCAGACCGGCGCCATGTTCGCCGTGGTCTGGGAGTACCGGCAGCGGCTGCTGGGCACGGTGCGCGGGCTGGGCAGCGACCCCGTGGCGCGGCGTTTCGCGCTCAACGTGTTGGTGGCCTTCATCCCCGCGGTGGTGCTGGGCCTGGCGCTGGGCAAGACCATCAAGGCGCACCTGTTCAAGCCGGTGCCGGTGGCGATGGCCTTCATCGTGGGCGCGCTGCTGATCCTGTGGATCGAGCGCATCCACCGTGCCCGCTACGGCCAGTCCGATTCCGAGGGCCAGCGCCTGGCGCGCGTGGAGACGGTGGACCAGATGAGCGGGCTGGACGCGCTCAAGGTCGGGCTGCTGCAGTGCCTGGCGCTGATCCCCGGCACCAGCCGCTCCGGCGCCACCATCATGGGCGCGATGCTGCTGGGCTTCTCGCGCAAGGCCGCGACCGAGTTCAGCTTCTACCTGGGCATCCCGACGCTGATGGGCGCCGGCGCGTACTCGGTGTGGAAGCAGCGCGACGCGCTGCACCTGCACGACCTGCCGATGTTCGCGGTGGGCACGGTGGTGGCCTTCGTGAGCGCGCTGCTGTGCATCCGCTGGCTCATCCGCTACGTCTCCACGCACGACTTCGTGCCCTTCGCCTGGTACCGCATCGTCTTCGGTGCCATCGTGCTGGTCACGGCCTACACGGGCTGGGTCGAGTGGGTGGATTGACCAAAAAGCTTTCCAACACGAAGGAGTCCTGAAATGCGTCTGGTGATCGGCAACAAGAACTACTCCTCCTGGTCCATGCGGCCCTGGGTGCTGATGAAGCACTTCGGCATTGCGTTCGAGGAGGTGAAGCTGCGGCTCGACTTCACGCCGGGCTCGGACTTCTACCGGCAGCTCGCCGCGTTCTCGCCCGTGGGCAAGGTGCCGGTGCTGGTGGACGGTGACCTCGCGGTCTGGGACACGCTGGCGATCGCCGAGTACCTGGCCGACCGCTTCCCCGAGCACGCGATCTGGCCGCGCGACGCGAAGGCGCGTGCCCGGGCGCGCTCGATCTGCGCCGAGATGCACGCCGGCTTCGGCGCGCTGCGCAGCAAGTGCGGGATGAACATCGAGGCGCAGCTGGCCGAGGCGGGTGCGCAGGCGATGGCCGACGCGGCCGTGCAGCGCGACGTGGCGCGCATCGTGGCGCTGTGGCAGGACGCGCTGCGCACCAGCGGCGGCCCGTTCCTGTTCGGCGAGTTCTCGGCGGCCGACGCCTATTACGCGCCCGTGGTGAGCCGGCTGCGCACCTACGCGCTGCCGGTGCCACAGGACGCGGCCGACTACATGGCCCGCGTGTGGGCCTCGCCCGGCGTCGCGGCCTGGGTGCAGGACGCACTGGCCGAGCAGGACTTCATCGCCGAGGAAGAGCCCTACCGCGCCTCGCGCGGCTGAGGCCCGGTTTCAGGCCTGCAGGCCGCGCGCTCGCAGAGCTCGCGCCCTTCGCCGCCCGCGCGTCCGTGCACAGGCACGGACGCTGGTGGCGTCTCAGCGCTTCTTGAACACCAGGTCCCACACGCCGTGGCCCAGGCGCAGGCCGCGGGCCTCGAACTTGGTCAGCGGCCGGTAGTCGGGGCGCGGCGCGTAGCCTTCGGCGGTGTTCTGCAGGGTGGGCTCGGCCGACAGCACCTCCAGCATCTGCTCGGCGTAGGGCTGCCAGTCGGTGGCGCAATGCAGGTAGCCGCCGGGGGCCAGTCGCGTGACCAGCTTGGCCACGAAGGGCGACTGGATCAGGCGGCGCTTGTTGTGCTTCTTTTTGTGCCAGGGGTCGGGGAAGAAGATGTGCACGCCGGCCAGCGAGGCGGGCGCGATCATGTGTTCCAGCACCTGCACCGCGTCGTGCTGGACGATGCGAAGGTTCGTGAGCTCCTGCTCGCCGATGCGCTTGAGCAGCGCGCCCACGCCGGGGGTGTGCACCTCCACGCCGATGAAGTCGTGGTCCGGCAGCTTGGCGGCGATCTGCGCGGTGGCGTCGCCCATGCCGAAGCCGATCTCCAGCACCAGCGGCGCCTGGCGGTCGAACACGGCGCCGGGGTCCAGCGGCGTGTCCTGGTAGGGCAGCACGAAGCGCGGGCCCAGCTCGGCCAGCGCGCGCTGCTGGCCCGTGCCCATGCGGCCGGCGCGCAGCACGTAGCTGCGGATGGCGCGCTCGTGCGTGGGAGTGGAGGGCGTCGGGGCGGAGGCGTCGTCGGTCGTCATGGCGGAAAGCGGGGATGAAACGCGCCGCAGCCGGAAGGCGGCGCCGAAAGGGGCCGCATTGTGCCGTGCGCGCCACACGTGGCCGGCGCGGGACGAAAGAAGCGCCGGCCGGGGCGAAAGCCCCGATCCGAGTGCTTATAATAGGCGGCTGCGCGGGCGTCGTATAACGGCATTACCTTGGCTTCCCAAGCCAAAGACGAGGGTTCGACTCCCTTCGCCCGCTCCAGAGAACCACTCCTTCCAGGGCCGCCTCGTGCGGCCCTGGTCGTTTGTGCGGCGGTCGTACCATGCGGCGCATATGCCAGCGCCTGGAGGAGGCCGCCATGAATCCCTTGCGCGTGATCGTCGTCGGTGCGCAACCGACCGGGCTGGAAACCGCCGGCTGGGGTGACTTCCAGCTCCGGTCCTGCGGCGACCTGGACACCGCCGCCGCGCTGCTGCAGCAGTCGCCGGCCGATGCGCTGTGGGTGGCGCTGCCCGATGCGGCGGCGCTGCAGGCGCTGCTGAACTGGTCCTCGCTGTCGTCCACGGTGCTGGACTGCGCGCTGGTGGCGGGCCTCGCACGCCCCGAGGACGGCCTGGCGCTGGTGCGCCGCGGCGTGCAGGACCTGCTGCCGCTGGGCGCGCCGGCCGGCGAGGTGGCGCGCGCGCTGCGGCTGGGCGTGGAGCGCCAGCGGATCCAGCACGCCGAGCGCGGCGCCTGGACCACCGACGTCGCCACCGGGCTGCCCAACCATGCGCAGCTCATCGAGCACGTCAGCCACCTGCTGGCGCTGCGCGAGCGCGAGCCCGCGCCGATGGCGCTGCTGGCCGTGCGCGTGGAGGGCTTCGCCACCGTGCAGGCGCGGCTGGGCGGCGAGTCGGCCCACGTGCTGCGGCGCAAGGTGGCGGTGCGGCTGCGCGCCGGGCTGCGCGCCAGCGACGTGGTGGCCTCCATCGGCCCCGACAGCTTCGCCGTGCTGCTGGCCTGGATCGACGCCCCGGGCGACGCCCGCAAGGTGGCCGACAAGCTCATCGCCGCGCTGCAGCGTCCCTTCAGCCTGCAGGGCGAGGCGGTGGCGGTGGGCGTGGCCCTGGGCATCAGCCTGAGCCCGGAGGACGGCAAGGACGCCCACGAGCTGCTGCGCCGCTCGGTGGCGCTGGCCGCCGCGGCGCCCGCGCTGGGCCGCGCCGGCTACGCCAACTTCAGCGAGCGCGGCGCGGTGCCGGCGGCCAACGACGAGGAATAGCGCGGCGTCCGCCGCGCCATGAAAAAGGGCCGCGACTGCGGCCCTCGTCGTTCATGGCGGCTGAAGCTCACCAGAACAGCGCCCACAGCGCGCCCAGGATCAGCGCCCACTTACCCACGTAGTAGGTCGTGCGGCTGCGCGCCTTGAGGTCCTTGGCCTTCTTGCGCACGGCATAGAAGCCCTGGAAGAAGCGGTTCAGCGCGCCCACGTGCTCGCCGGGCACGTTCTGCGTCGCCGCGGCGGACATCACGTGGCGCGCGAAGAGGCGGTTGAACCAGCGTGCCGGCGCGAACCACAGCGGCCGCTCCACGTCGCAGAACAGGATCACCCGCTGCTGCTGCGTGGTGTTGGCGGCGTGGTGGATGTAGGTCTCGTCGAACATCACCGCCTCGCCGTCGCGCCAGTGGTAGCGCTGGCCGTCCACCTCGATGTAGCAGCCCGCGTCGTTGGGCGTGGCGAGGCCCAGGTGGTAGCGCAGCGAGCCGGCGTAGGGGTCGCGGTGGCGCACCAGCGTCGCGCCCGGCGGCAGCGAGGCGAACATCGCCGCCTTCACCGACGGGATGCTCTTGAGCAGCTTCACCGTCTGCGGGCACTGCTGCTGCGCCGAGGGCAGGTCCTGCCCGTACCAGCTCAGGTAGAAACGCTTCCAGCCGGTGCGGAAGAAGCTGTTGAAGCCCAGGTCGGTGTGCCCTTCGGCGGCGCGGATGGCGCCGCCCTCGTTCAGCCGCATCGCCTCCTCGCGGATCAGCGGCCAGTTGTCGGTCAGCACCTTCATCTCGGGAAACTCGCGCGGGTCGATGTAGGCCCCGCGCGGCGTGCGCGAGAACAGGTACATCAGCGCGTTCACCGGCGCCAGCAGCACCTGGAAGTCCAGCAGCGCGCGCACCATGCCAAAGCGCACGCGGCCACGGAAATGCGCATACAGCGCCGAGACGATGAAAACCAGCAGCACCCAGTGCCGCGTTTCAAGAGCAAGTTTCATGGGAGTCAAAGAGCAGACCGGCCGGGGGCCGCGCCGGGCGCGCGGCGACTCCCTCGGCCGGGGTCTGGGCGGGCGCGATTATTTCTGAATGTCCCCCAGGCAGAGGTATTTCATCTCCACGTAGTCGTCGATGCCGTGGTGCGAGCCCTCGCGTCCCAGGCCCGACTGCTTCACGCCGCCGAAGGGCACCTCGGCAGTGGAAATGAGCCCGGTGTTCACGCCCACCATGCCGTACTCCAGCGCCTCGCCGACGCGGAAGATGCGGCCGATGTCGCGGCTGAAGAAGTAGCTCGCCAGGCCGAACTCGGTGGCGTTGGCCAGCTCGATGGCCTCGGCCTCGGTGCTGAAGCGTTGCACCGGCGCCACGGGGCCGAAGGTCTCCTCGCGCGTGCACAGCATCTCGCGCGTGACGTCGGCCAGCACCGTGGGCGCGTAGAACAGGTTGCTGCCCAGGCCCTGCACGCGCGCGCCGCCGCCCATGAGCCGCGCGCCCTTGTCCAGCGCGTCGGCCACGTGCGCCTCCACCTTCTCCAGCGCCGCGGGCTCGATCAGCGGGCCCACCTGCACGCCGGGCTCGAAGCCGTTGCCCACCTTGAGCTGCGCCGCGCGCTCGGTGAGCTTGGACACGAAGGCCTCGTAGATGCCGTCCTGCGCGTACAGCCGGTTGGCGCAGACGCAGGTCTGGCCGGCGTTGCGGTACTTGCTCGCCAGGGCGCCCTCGACGGCGCTGTCCAGGTCCGCGTCGTCGAAGACGATGAAGGGCGCGTTGCCGCCCAGCTCCAGGCTGAGCTTCTTGACCGTGGGCGCGCACTGCTGCATCAGGATGCGGCCGACCTCGGTGGAGCCGGTGAAGCTCAGGTGGCGCACGGTGTCGCTGTCGCACAGCACCTTGCCGACCTCGATCGAGCGCTGCGCATCGGCGGTGACGATGTTGAGCACGCCTGCGGGCATGCCCGCGCGCTGCGCAAGCTCGGCCACCGCCAGCGCGGACAGCGGCGTGGCCTCGGCCGGCTTGATCACCACGGGACAACCGGCTGCCAAGGCGGGCGCGACCTTCCTCGTGATCATCGCAATGGGAAAATTCCACGGCGTGATGGCCGCGCACACGCCGATGGGCTGCTTGAGCACCAGGTAGCGCTTGTTGTTGTCGGTGGTGGGCACCGTCTCGCCGTAGACGCGCTTGGCCTCCTCGGCGAACCACTCGATGAAGCTGGCGCCGTAGGTCACCTCGCCGCGCGCTTCCGCCAGCGGCTTGCCCTGCTCGGCGGTCATGAGGCGCGCCAGGTCCTCGGCGTTCTGCAGCAGCAGCTGGTACCAGCGCATGAGGATGGCGGCACGCTCCTTGGCAGTCTTGGCACGCCACGCCGGCCAGGCCTTCTCGGCGGCCTGGATGGCCGAGCGCGCCTCGGCGGCGCCCAGGTTCGGCACCTCGGCCAGCACCAGGCCGGTGGCAGGGTCGCGCACCTCGAAGCGCGCCTCGGCGCCGACCCACTCGCCGCCGATGAGCGCGTCGGTCTTGAGCAGGCTCGGGTCCTGCAGCTGGGCCAGCGGGGTGGAGCTCGTGTCCATGGTTGTCGTCCTCTTGGTGATGGCGGTGGGCGGCGCGCCGGGTCGGCGCCGCCCGTGGGTCGATGACTCTAGCGTGCGGGGTTGGCCGGCGTCGCCGGCGCGGCTTGCGCTGGCGCAGGGGCGCGCCGATGAAGTCCGCGGCGCCTGCTCAGCCGCGCCGTCCGCGCAGCCACTCCAGCGCCAGCATCAGCGCGGTGGTGAAGAGCGTCAGCAGCGTGGCGACGGCGGCGATGGTCGGATTGATGTTCTCGCGGATGCCCGCGAACATCTGCCGCGGCAGCGTGACCTGCTCCGGACCGGCGATGAACAGCGTCACCACCACCTCGTCGAACGAGGTGGCGAAGGCGAAGAGGGCGCCCGAGATCACGCCCGGCGCGATCACCGGCAGCGTGACGCGGAAGAAGGTCTCCAGCGGCGAGGCGCCCAGGCTCAGGCTGGCGCGCACCAGGTTGTGGTTGAAGCCCTGCAGCGTCGCCAGCACCGTGGTCAGCACGAAGGGTGCGCCCAGCGCCGCGTGCACCACCACCAGGCCCAGGTAGCTGTCGGCCAGGCCGATGCGGGCGAAGAACAGGTAGCAGGCCACGCCCACCACGACGATGGGCACCACCATCGGCAGGATCAGCAGGCTCATCAAGAGGCCCTTGCCCGGGAACTGCACCCGCGCCAGGCCTACCGCCGCCAGCGTGCCCAGCACGGTGGCCACCACCGTGGCCGCGGGCGCGACGATGAAGCTGTTCTTGGCGGCGCGCGCCCAGTCCGAGCTGCTGAAGAGCTGCTCGTACCAGCGCAGGCTCCAGTCCGGCACCGGGTAGGCGAGGAAGGAGCTGGAGGAGAAGGACAGCGGCACGATCACCAGGATCGGCAGCAGCAGGAACAGCAGCAGCGCCACGCCGAAGGCGCGCAGCGCGAACCAGCCCAGCTTGTCCAGCAGCGTGTAGTGGGCCGGGAAGGCCGGCAGGGAGAGGGTGGACATCAGGAGTCTCCTTGCGGGTTCAGCCCAGGCTCAGCTCGGCGCTCGCCAGGCGCCGGTACACGCCGTAGAGCAGCAGCGTGGCGGCCAGCAGCACCGCGCCCAGCGCGCAGGCCATGCCCCAGTTCACGTCCACGTTGGTGTACTGGGCGATGTAGTAGGACAGCATCTGGTCGTCGGCACCGCCCAGCAGCGCGGGCGTGACGTAGTAGCCCAGGGCCAGGATGAACACCAGCAGCCCGCCCGCGCCCACGCCCGGCAGCGTCTGCGGCAGCACCACGCGGAAGAAGGCCGCCAGCGGCGGGCTGCCCAGCGAGATCGCGGCGCGCAGGTAGCTCGGCGGCACGGTGCGCATCACGCTGTAGAGCGGCAGGATCATGAAGGGCAGCAGGATGTGCACCATCGCGATCACGACGCCGGTGCGGTTGAACAGCAGCTCCAGCGGGTCGTTCACCACGCCCAGCCCCATCAGCGCGCTGTTGACCAGGCCCTCGCGCTGCAGCAGCACGATCCAGGCAGCCACGCGCACCAGGATGGACGTCCAGAACGGCACCAGCACCAGGATCATCAGCATGTTGGCCCGGCGCGCCGGCAGCGTGGACAGCCACCAGGCCAGCGGGTAGGCCAGCAGCGCGCACAGCAGCGTCACCACCGCGCCGATGCCCAGCGTGCGCGCCAGGATGCGGCCGAACACGCGCTGCTCGGGCTCCACGCGCGCGATGCCGCCCTCGGGATCGCGCCGCAGGTCCACGGCGGTGAGCAGGTAGTCGGGCGTCCAGCGCGCGGCGTTCTTGGCGATGGCCTGCCAGTAGCGCTCCTCGTTCCAGCGCGTGTCCAGCGTCAGGAGCTTCTCGCGCACCGCGGCGGCGTCGGCGGGCTGGCCCCATTCCTCGCGGTCGTGCACGGCGCGGTAGGCGCCCATGATCAGCGAGCGCGAGCCCGAGGCCTCGCTGTTGAGGCGCCGGGCCAGGGCGCCGGCTTGCGAGCGGTCCTCGATGGCGGCCAGGTCCTGCGCCAGCGCGGCGTAGGCCGCGGCCGGCGGCTCGCCATGGCGCCAGCCCTGCAGCGCCTCGCCGGTGCGCTGCAGCGTGGTGGCGACCTCGGGGTTCTCCACCGCGCGCAGCAGCAGCGCGCCGATGGGCACCAGCAGCGTCGCCAGCAGGAACAGCAGCAGCGGCAGCGTGAGCGCCAGCGCGCCCAGGCGCCGGCGCGCGCCGGCACGGCGCAGCTGCGCGCGCAATGCGGCGGAGCCCGGCGGCGGCGGGGAACCGTAGGAGTGGGCCGCGTCCAGCGTGGCGCTTGGGCTGGTGGTCATGGGGTCAGGTGATGAGGGTGAAGGTCGTCTTGCGTTTCCCGAGGACGACCCGAACGACTCCGTCACACCCGCGCAGGCGGGTGTCCACGAACACCGGGCGGCATCCCGGCCGGCGTGGATGCCCGCCTGCGCGGGCATGACGGGGTTCTTTCAGCGGCAGTCGCGAGCTGGAATCACTGCGCCGCCCAGGCCGCGAAGCGCTTCTCCAGCTCCTCGCCGGCGTCGGCCCAGAACTTCACGTTGAACTGCAGCGCGTCCTTGGCGTTGGCCGGGGCGGTGGGCAGCTGGTCCAGCGTCTTGGGATCGACCTTGGGCATGGCCTTCACGTTGGTCGGGCCGTAGTTGATGTGCCGCGTGTACTCGGCCTGCGCGTCGGGCGAGGAGGCGTGCGCGATGAACTTGTAGGCCGCCTCCTTGTTGGGCGAGCCCTTGACGATGGTCCAGTAGTCCAGGTCGTAGATGCCGCCGGTCCAGGTGATCTTGAGGTTCTTGCCCTCGCGCTGCGCGGCGTCGATGCGGCCGTTGAAGGCGGTGGCCATCACCACGTCGCCGGCCACCAGGAACTGCGGCGGCTGCGCGCCGGCCTCCCACCACTGGATGCTGGAGCGCAGCTCGGTGAGCTTCTTGAACGCGCGGTCGGCGCCTTCCTTGGTCGCCAGCAGCTTGTACACGTCGGCGGACTTCACGCCGTCGGCCATGAGCGCGAACTCCAGGTTGTAGCGCGCGCCCTTGCGCAGGGCCCGCTTGCCCGGGTACTTCTTGGTGTCCCAGAAGTCGGCCCAGGTCTTCGGGGCGTCCTTGATCTTGTCGGCGTTGTAGGCCATGACCGTGGACCAGATGAAGATGCCCACGCCGCACTCGTGCACGGCCGCCGGCTGGAAGTCGGCCTTGGGCGCGATCTTCGAGTAGTCCAGCTTCTCGAACAGCCCTTCGTCGCAGCCGCGGGCCACGTCCGGGCTCTCGACCTCGACCACGTCCCAGGTGACCTTCTTGGTCTCGACCATGGCCTTCACCTTGGCCTGCTCGCCGTTGTATTCGACGCCCTGGATCCGGATGCCGCTGCTCTTCTCGAAGGGCTCCACGAAGGCCTTCTTCTGCGCCGCGCCGTTGGCGCCGCCGAAGTTGACGACGGTGAGCTGGCTCTGCGCCAGCGCCGGCAGGGCCAGCGCGGTCAGGGTCGAGGCAAGGGACTTCTTCATGCGGCGCTCCTTTGGTGGAGTTGTGGTGCTGCCCAGGGGGCGGTCGGGGCCGTTGCGGCCGCGGTGGCCGCAGGCGGCGAGGGGAATCGTTTCAGGCGTAGACGCGCAGGTACGGCGTGGGGAAGTGCAGCCAGACGGTCTGCCCGGCCACCGGCTGCTCGTTGCGCGACAGCGGCAGCTTGACGGTGGCCTGCGCCTGGCCCGGCAGCGCGCAGCGCAGGCGCAGGTGGTCGCCGAAGTAGATGACGTCGTTGACGGCGGCCTTGAGCGTGTTGGACTCGTTCGCGGGCGGCGTGAACAGCGCCTCGATGCGCTCGGGCCGCACCGAGGCCATCACCGCGTCGCCGGGCAGCGCGCCGTTGACGTTGATGCCCGCCAGCCGCTCGCCGCCGGGCAAGACCAGCTCGCAGCTCTCGCCGCTGGCGGCGCCCACCACGCCCTGCAGCAGCGTGCTGTCGCCCACGAAGCCGGCGACGAAGCGGTTCGCGGGCGTCTCGTACAGCCGCTCCACGGGGTCGATCTGCTGGATCGCGCCGTCGTTGAACACCGCCACGCGGTCGCTCATGGTCAGCGCCTCGCCCTGGTCGTGCGTGACGTACACGAAGGTCACGCCCAGCTGGCGGTGCAGCTCCTTGAGCTCGATCTGCATGTGCTCGCGCAACTGCTTGTCCAGCGCGCCCAGCGGCTCGTCCATGAGCACCAGCTGTGGCTCGAACACCATGGCGCGCGCCAGCGCCACGCGCTGCTGCTGGCCGCCGGAGAGCTGCTGCGGGTAGGCCTTGTCGCGGCCGTCCAGCCGCACCATGGCCAGCGCCCGGGCCACGCGGGCCGCGATCTCGGCCTTGGGCACGCGGCGCACGGTCAGCGGGTAGGCCACGTTCTGGGCCACGGTCAGGTGCGGGAACAGCGCGTAGTTCTGGAACACCATGCCGAAGTTGCGCTTGTGCGGCGGGGTGCGCGTGATCGGCTGGCCGTCGAGGAGGATCTCGCCGGCGGTGGGCGACTCGAAGCCGGCGAGCATCATCAGGCAGGTGGTCTTGCCCGAGCCCGAGGGGCCCAGCAGCGAGAGGAACTCGCCGCGGCGGATGTCGAGGTCGAGGTTGCGCACCACCAGCGCGTCCCCGTCGTAGGTCTTCTGCACGCCGCGGAAGCGCACCAGCACGTCGTTGGGGGCCGCCGCGCCGGCGGGAGCGCCGGCGGCCGCGGGATGCGGCAGCACGGTGGCGGAGAAGCGTTGGGCTTTCTGTACGGCAGCGAGCATGGGCGGGCCTCGTGTTCGGTCGGTGGCGACTCTATCGGCGGGGGTGGCCGCGGGACCATGTACAGACAGCGGGCGCTGCTCGCTCGCTGTATCGGCCTGAACCCCGGTACAGCCGGCCGCGCTGGTGCGGGGTGGGGAGCGATGCGGTGCACGGGATGCACCAGGCAGGGGCGTGGGGGAGGACGCCGTGCTCGACCCGTGCCGGCCGAAAAAAAGCCGCCATGCCGCTTTCGCGCGCATGACGGCGTTTCGTCGTGGGGCCGGTGCTTCAGTACGCCGATTAGCCCCTGCCGTCCCGCCCCGGCCACCCCCGGCCCGCGGCCAGCGCGGCGCGCACCGCGTCGCCGTGCTCGTCTAGGGCCGGCGGCGGCAGCGGCGCCGTGGGGCGCTCGCCGTCGATGCGCATGGGCGTGCCCACCATCGGCACGCCATCCACCGCCACCTGCATTCCGCGGTGCAGCACCTGCGGGTGCGTGAACACCTCCGGCACCTCCAGGATCGGCGCGCAAGGCACCGCGTGCGGCTCCAGCAGCGCCATCCAGCCCGCGGTGTCGCGCTCCAGCATCCAGCCGGTGATCTGCACCACCAGCGCCGCGCGGTGCGCGTTGCGGGCCTCGTTGGTGGCGTAGCGCGCGTCGCGCGCCACCTCCGGGTGGCCGGCGAGCTCGCAGAAGCGCGCGAACTGGCCGTCGTTGCCCACGGCCAGCACGATGTGGCCGTCACGGGTGGCGAACACCTGGTAGGGCACGATGTTCGGGTGCGCGTTGCCCATGCGCTTGGGGCGCAGGCCGCCCACCAGCCAGTTGCTGGCCTGGTTGGCGAGCATCGCCACCTGCGTGTCCAGCAGCGCCGCGTCGATGTGGCAGCCCAGCCCCGTGGCGTCGCGCCGGTGCAGCGCCGCCAGCACCGCGGTGGCGGCGCAGGCGCCGGTGAAGAGGTCGGCCACCGCCACGCCCACCTTCTGCGGCTGCGTGCCCGGCGTGCCGTCGCGCTCGCCGGTGATGCTCATCAGCCCGCCGGTGGCCTGGATCGCGAAGTCGTAGCCCGCGGCCTGCGCATAGGGCCCGTCCTGGCCGTAGCCGGTGATGGAGCAGTAGATCAGCCGCGGGTTGAGCGCCGAGAGGCTGGCGTGGTCCAGCCCGTACTTGGCGAGCTGGCCGACCTTGTAGTTCTCCAGCAGCACGTCGGCCTCGGCGGCGAGCTGCCGCACCATCGCCGCGCCCTCGGCGCTGGCCAGGTCGATGGCCACCGAGCGCTTGCCGCGGTTGGCGCTGAGGTAGTAGGCCGCCGTGCGCCGCTCGCCCTCGCCCCACCAGGGCGGGCCCCAGCCGCGCGTGTCGTCGCCGGCGCCGGGGCGCTCGACCTTGATCACGTCGGCGCCGTAGTCGGCCAGCAGCTGGCCGCACCACGGGCCGGCGAGCACGCGCGAGAGGTCCAGCACGCGCACGCCGTCGAGCAGGGCAGGGCTGCTCACGAGAAGGCCTGCAGCCCGGTTTGCGCGCGGCCCAGGATCAGCGCGTGGATGTCGTGCGTGCCCTCGTAGGTGTTGACCACCTCCAGGTTCACCAGGTGGCGCGCCACGCCGAACTCGTCGCTGATGCCGTTGCCGCCCATCATGTCGCGCGCCAGGCGGGCGACGTCCAGCGCCTTGCCGCAGCTGTTGCGCTTCATGAGGCTGGTGATCTCCACCGCGGCCGTGCCCTCGTCCTTCATGCGGCCCAGCCGCAGCACGCCCTGCAGGCCCAGCGTGATCTCGGTCTGCATGTCGGCCAGCTTCTTCTGGATCAGCTGGTTGGCCGCCAGCGGCTTGCCGAACTGCCGGCGGTCCAGCACGTACTGGCGCGCGCGCATCCAGCAGTCCTCGGCCGCGCCCAGGGCGCCCCAGGCGATGCCGTAGCGTGCGGAGTTCAGGCAGGTGAACGGGCCCTTGAGGCCGCGCACCTCCGGAAAGGCGTTCTCCTCGGGGCAGAACACGCGGTCCATCACGATCTCGCCGGTGATGCTGGCGCGCAGCCCCACCTTGCCGTGGATGGCCGGGGCCGACAGCCCCTTGAAGTCCTTCTCCAGCACGAAGCCGCGGATGGCGCCGTCGTCGTCCTTGGCCCAGACCACGAACACGTCGGCGATCGGCGAATTGGTGATCCACATCTTCGAGCCCGTGAGCTCGTAGCCGCCCGGCACCTTGCGCGCGCGGGTGGCCATGCTGCCGGGGTCGGAGCCGTGGTCGGGCTCGGTCAGGCCGAAGCAGCCGATCCACTCGCCGCTGGCGAGCCTAGGCAGGTACTTCTGCTTCTGCGCCTCGGTGCCGAAGGCGTTGATGGGCACCATCACCAGCGAGGACTGCA
Organism: Azohydromonas australica DSM 1124; assembly: GCF_000430725.1. Taxonomy (GTDB): domain Bacteria; phylum Pseudomonadota; class Gammaproteobacteria; order Burkholderiales; family Burkholderiaceae_C; genus Azohydromonas; species Azohydromonas australica. Next base: position 214,862 of record NZ_KE387203.1, on the reverse strand, counting down.
CGCTCATCATCGAGCGGTAGCCGCTGTCCACGCGCTCGACCTCGCGCGCGATCAGGCCGTAGGCGACGTAGTTCAGCCCGGCGCCGCCGTATTGCTCGGGGATGGTCGGGCCCAGCAGGCCGATCTCGCCCATCTCGCGAAAGATGGCCGGGTCGGTGCGCTCGTGGCGGAAGGCTTCGAGCACGCGCGGCGCGAGGCGCCCCTGCGCGTAGGCGCGCGCGGCGTCGCGGATCGCGCGCTCGTCCTCGGAGAGCTGCTGCTCCAGCAGCAGCGGGTCGTCCCAGTGGAACTTGGCGTGGGCGTTGGGCATCGGCGGGTCCTTTCTCAGGCTTGGGCCAGGTGGTCGAAGACGCTGCCGATGATTGTCAGCCCCTCGTCCAGCACCGCGTCCGAAGCGGTCAAGGGCACCAGGATGCGCACGACGTTGGCGTGGGTGCCGCAGGACAGCAGGATCAGCCCTGCCTCGGCCGCGGCCTTCACCACCTTCTGCGTCAGCGCGGCGGCCGGGCGTTTCACATTGCCGTCCTCGAACAGCTCGACGGCCACCATCGCGCCCAGGCCGCGCACCTCGCCGATGACGCTGTGGCGCGCGGCGATGGCCTGCAGGCCGGCCACCAGGCGCTCGCCCACGGCGCGGCTGCGCGCGAGCAGGTCCTCGCGCTCGAAGGCGTCCAGCACCGCCAGCGCGGCGGCGCAGGCCAGGGGGTTGCCGGCGTAGGTGCCGCCCAGGCCGCCGGGGCCGGGGGCATCCATGATCTCGGCGCGGCCGATCACCGCCGACAGCGGCATGCCGCCGCCCAGCGACTTGGCCATGGTGATGAGGTCCGGCACCACGCCGTCCCACTGCTCGCAGGCCAGGAAGGTGCCGGTGCGCCCGGCGCCGGTCTGCACCTCGTCGGCGATCAGCACGATGCCGTGGCGGTCGCAGATGTCGCGCAGCGCGCGCACGAAGGCCGGCGGCGCGACGTAGAAGCCGCCTTCGCCCTGCACCGGCTCCAGGATGATCGCCGCCACGCGGGCGGGCTCCACGTCGTACTTGAACAGCGCCTCGACCGAGGCGACGGCGTCCTCCACGCTCACGCCGTGCAGCGGGCAGGGGAACTTGGCGTGGAAGATCTCCGCCGGCATCGGCCCGAAGCCCACCTTGTAGGGCACGACCTTGCCGGTGAGCGCCATGCCCAGCAGCGTGCGGCCGTGGAAGGCGCCGCCGAAGGCGATCACGGCCGAGCGCTTGGTGTAGGCGCGGGCGATCTTGACTGCGTTCTCCACGGCCTCGGCGCCGGTGGTGAGGAAGAAGCTCTTCTTGGCGAAGTCGCCCGGCGCCATCGCGTTGAGCCGCTCGGCCAGCTCGACGTAGGGCTCGTAGGCCAGGACCTGGAAGCAGGTGTGGGTGAAGCGCTGCAGCTGCTCCTGCACCGCCGCGACCAGGGCGGGGTGGCGGTGGCCGGTGTTGAGCACGGCGATGCCGCCGGCGAAGTCGATGTAGCGGCGGCCTTCGACGTCCCAGACTTCGGCGTTCTCGGCGCGCTGCACGAAGATTTCATGCGCCTGGCCCATGCCGGCGGGCAGCGCGGCGCGGCGGCGGGCCATCAGGTGGGCGTTGGTGTTGAGGTGCGGGTCGCGGTGCATGCGGCTTCTCCAGGAGAGCGTTCGGACGGGGTGAGGGGCCGGCCTGCCGCGCGGGACGTCGGCGCGGCGGCGGCACGATGAGGAATGGCCCACTCTAGGCAGCCACCGCCGACGCAGCCATGTACAGCCCCGCCACCGCGCCGGGTGCACTGTGCAGGCCCGGGCACCGGTACAGCACGGGTTTGCCTCTTTCAAAGCCCCGCCGAAGCGTCTGCGGCGCCCGCCGGCGCGGTACGCTCGCCGCCGCCGTCAATCCCCCTTTCCCAGGCCGTCCGCGATGTTTGCTCTCCATCCCCAATCGTCCACGCCGCTGGTGGTGCAGATCGTCGAGGGCATGCGCCGGCTGATCGAGGAGGGCTCGCTGCGCGCGGGCGCCAAGGTGCCGTCGATACGGCAGTTCGCGCAGGCGCACGAGGTCAGCGTCTTCACCGTGGTGGAGGCCTACGACCGCCTGGTGGCCCAGGGCTGGCTGGTGTCGCGCCCGCACTCGGGCTTCTTCGTGCGCCGCCGCGTGGTGGATGCGCAGCGCCAGCCCGCCGGCGCGGCCGGGCCCGGCTCGGCGGCCTTCGACGCCATGTGGTACCTGCGCAAGATCTTCGAGAACCGGCACCTGTCGATGAAGCCCGGCTGCGGCTGGCTGCCGCACGACTGGCTGTTCGAGGACGGCCTCAAGCGCAGCGTGCGCGCGCTGGCCGTGGGCGAGGTGGACCTGGCCGGCTACGGCGACCCCAAGGGCTTCGTGCCGCTGCGCCAGCTCATCCGCGACATGCTGGCCGAGCAGGAGGTGGCGGTCACGCCGGAGCAGGTGCTGCTCACCCACGGCTCCAGCCAGGCGCTGGATCTCGCGGCGCGGCGCCTGGTGCGCCCGGGCGACGTGGTGCTGGTGGACGACCCCGGCTACGCCAACCTGCTGTTCAGCCTGCGCTACCTGGGCGCGCAGCTCGTGGGCGTGCCGCGCACCCCCACCGGCTGGGACCTCGCGGCGCTGGAGGCGCTGCTGGCCGAGCACCGGCCGCGCGTGTTCTTCACCCAGCCGCGGCTGCAGAGCCCGACCGGCTCGGTGGCGACGCTGTCGCAGCTGCACCGCGTGCTGCAGCTCGCGGAGCGGCACGACCTGGTGATCGTGGAGAACGACCTCTACGCCGACCTCGATCCCGACCCGCGCCCCTCGCTGGCCGGGCTGGACCAGCTCGCGCGCGTGGTGCACATCGGCAGCTTCTCCAAGACCGTCTCGCCCAACCTGCGCGTGGGCTACCTGGTGGCGGACCCGGAGCTGGTGGAGGACCTGGCGCAGCTCAAGATGATCGCGGGGCTGACCTCCTCGGAGTTCAGCGAGCGGCTGGTGTATGGCGCGCTGACGGAAGGGCGCTGGCGCAAGCACCTGAAGGCGCTGCGCGAGCGGCTGGCGCAGGCGCACGAGCGCGTGGCCGGGCGGCTGGACGACCTGGGCTTCGAGCTCTTCGCCGAGCCCAAGGCCGGCATGTTCCTGTGGGCGCGGCACCCGGACATGCCCGACCCGGCGCTCACCGCCAACAAGGCCACCGAGCAGGACATCCTGCTGGGCCCCGGGCACCTGTTCTCGCCCGGGATGCTGGCTTCGCCGTGGATGCGCTTCAACGTCGCGCACTGCAGCGACGAGCGGCTGTTCGCCTTCCTGGACGCACAGCGCTTCGCGGCCTGAGCACGGTCTTCCTCTACCGCACAAGCAGAAGCGCCGCGCTCAAGAGCTTAAGCGCGGCGCTTCTATAATCGAAAGTTTCGGCCGGGCAAGGACTTACGCAAGTTCAGGCAGCGCGCTCACCGCGCGCAGCGCCCCGGTTCGAGACCCCAACACCTTCGAGAAAGCCGCCGGGATGAAAGCCGCCGAGATCCGCCAGTCCTTCCTGAAGTTCTTCGAGTCCAAGGGCCACGCCATCGTGGCGTCCAGCCCGGTGGTGCCCGGCGACGACCCCACGCTGCTGTTCACCAACGCGGGGATGAACCAGTTCAAGGACGTGTTCCTGGGCTTTGACAAGCGCCCCTACAGCCGCGCCACCACGGCCCAGAAGTGCATCCGCGCCGGCGGCAAGCACAACGACCTCGACAACGTGGGCTACACCGCGCGGCACCACACCTTCTTCGAGATGCTGGGCAACTTCAGCTTCGGCGACTACTTCAAGCACGACGCCATCAGCTACGCCTGGGAGCTGCTGACCAAGGTGTTCAAGCTGCCCGAGGACAAGCTGTGGGTGACGGTCTACGCCGAGGACGACGAGGCCTACGAGATCTGGAACAAGACGGTGGGCGTGCCGGCCGAGCGCATCGTGCGCATCGGCGACAACAAGGGCGCGCGCTACGCCAGCGACAACTTCTGGATGATGGGCGACACCGGCCCCTGCGGCCCGTGCACCGAGATCTTCTATGACCACGGTCCCGAGATCGCCGGCGGCCCCCCGGGCAGCCCGGACGAGGACGGCGACCGCTACATCGAGATCTGGAACAACGTGTTCATGCAGTTCAACCGCGACGAAGCGGGCGTGATGCACAAGCTCCCCAAGCCCAGCGTCGACACCGGCATGGGCCTGGAGCGCATCGCGGCGGTGCTGCAGCACGTGCACTCCAACTACGAGATCGACCTGTTCGTCAGCCTGCTGCAGGCGGCCAAGAAGATCGTGGACGCGGCCGGTGCCGGCGACTGCGACCAGGACTCGCCCTCGCTGAAGGTCATCGCCGACCACATCCGCGCCTGCGCCTTCACCGTCACCGACGGCGTGATCCCCGGCAACGCCGGCCGCGGCTACGTGCTGCGCCGCATCACCCGCCGCGCCATCCGCCACGGCTACAAGCTGGGCGCGCGCACCCCGTTCTTCCACAAGCTGGTGGAAGAGCTGGTGTTCCAGATGGGCGACGCCTATCCCGAGCTGCGCCAGGCGCAGCTGCGCGTGACGGAAGTGCTCAAGCAGGAGGAGGAGCGCTTCTTCCAGACCATCGCCAACGGCATGGAGATCCTGGAAAGCGCGCTGGCCCAGAAGCCCGCCGTGCTCGACGGCGAGCTGGCCTTCAAGCTGCACGATACCTACGGCTTCCCGCTCGACCTCACGGCCGACGTGTGCCGCGAGCGCGGCCTGACCGTCGATGAGGCCGGCTTCAACGCCGCCATGGCGCGCCAGCGCGAGCAGGCGCGCGCCGCGGGCAAGTTCAAGATGGCCCAGGGCCTGGAGTACAGCGGCGCCGAGACCACCTTCCGCGGCTACGAGCAGCTGCTGGTCGAGGAGAGCCGCGTGGTGGCGCTGTACGTCGACGGCAGCCCGGTGCAGCGCGCCGCGGCCGGCGACGACGTAGTGGTGGTGCTGGACCACACGCCCTTCTACGCCGAGAGCGGCGGCCAGGTCGGCGACCGCGGCGAGCTGCGCAACGCGCGCTCGCACGTGATCGTGGACGACACGCTCAAGATCCAGGCCGCCGTGTTCGGCCACCACGGCCGCATCGTCGAGGGCGAGGTGGAGGTGGGCGACGTGTTCACCGCCCGCGTGGATGCCGAAGTGCGCGCGCGCACCGTGCGCAACCACAGCGCCACGCACCTGATGCACAAGGCGCTGCGCGAGGTGCTGGGCGCGCACGTGCAGCAGAAGGGCTCGCTGGTCAACGCCGAGCGCACGCGCTTCGACTTCACGCACAACGCGCCGCTGACGGCCGAGCAGATCCGCAAGGTCGAGGCGATCGTGAACGCCGAGGTGCTGGCCAACCAGGCCACCGACGCCGCCGTGATGGCGCTGGAGGACGCGCAGAAGACCGGCGCGATGATGCTGTTCGGCGAGAAGTACGGCGAGAAGGTGCGCGTGCTGACCATCGGCTCCACCCGGGAGCTGTGCGGCGGCACGCACGTGCAGCGCACGGGCGACATCGGCCTGTTCAAGATCGTGGCCGAGGGCGGCGTGGCGGCGGGCATCCGCCGCGTGGAGGCCGTCACGGGCGAGAGCGCGCTGGCCTATGTGCAGTCGCTGGAAAACACGGTCAGCAGCGTGGCCGGCACGCTCAAGGTCACGCCGGCCGACGTGCCCGCCCGCCTGGCGCAGACGCTGGAGCAGGTGCGCGCGCTGGAGAAGGAAATTGCCGCGCTCAAGGGCAAGCTCGCCTCGTCCAAGGGCGACGAGCTGCTGGCGCAGGCGGTGGACGTCAAGGGCCTGAAGGTGCTGGCCGCCACGCTGGACGGCGCCGATGCCAAGACGCTGCGCGACACCATGGACAAGCTCAAGGACAAGCTCAAGAGCGCGGCCATCGTGCTGGCGGCGGTGGACGGCGCCAAGGTGCAGCTGGCCGCGGGCGTGACGGCCGACGCGATGGCCAAGGTCAAGGCCGGCGAGCTGGTGAACTTCGTGGCCCAGCAGGTGGGCGGCAAGGGCGGCGGCAAGCCCGACATGGCCATGGCCGGCGGCACCGACGCCGCCAAGCTGCCCCAGGCGCTGGCCTCGGTGCAGGGCTTCGTGGCCGAGCGGGTGTGAACTGACTTGAGCCGCGGGCGCCGGTGACGGCGCCCAAGCATTGAAAAGCCCGTTGCGTGGATGCGCGACGGGCTTTTTGTTTGGGGCGCTGTGGAGCGGCGCAGGTAGGCGGCAGAGAGCAAGGGCTTTGGGATGTTCGTGCTCGCCGAAGCTGACCCGCTCCGCCCACTACCTCGTCATTCCCGCGAAGGCGGGAATCCAGGCGGCCCCACGTCAGCGCGGAGCCTGGGTGCCGCGAACCAGGATCCGAGCCCCGGCGTTCAACCCGATCTGCTGGCGGTGGCTTGGGGGCCGCCTGGACTCCCGCCTGCGCGGGAGTGACGAATCAGGGTGCGAAGCGGCTCGGCTTACGAGATGCCATGACCTGGAAATTTCCCCAGGCAGCACGGCGCCTACTTCTTCCTCAGCTGCTCGCACGGATCCGGCCCCGGCGAGAACGCCGCCGCCAGGGTGCGGTCGGCCGGCAGCGTGGTGTCGGTGGGCGCCTCGCCGAACATGGTCACGTGCAGCTCCTCGGGCTTGAAGCCCAGCTGCTGCAGGTGCAGCGGCACGCCGCGGTCGCGCGCGGCGTGCTGCGCGCCGGCCAGCAGCAGCACCTGCCGCCCCGGCGTCGCGCTCTCCAGCGCCTGCGCCACGGTGCGCGCCATGCTCTGGTCGCGCGCGAGCTGGATGCGCAGCATGCCGCCCTCGTGCTCGCGCGGCAGCAGCCCGCAGTGGCCTTCGCGGATGGCGGTCTTGAGCTGGTCGTTGACGGCCGGCGGCAGCAGGCCGTCCAGGGACGCGTTCTGCATCGCCTCGCGCATGTCGCGGCGCGGCAGGTTGCCGCCCAGCACCGGCACCTCGGCGCGCACGGCGGACATCACGACGTCTTTGTAGGTGTCCCAGGGCCAGGCCGCGGCGCTCCAGCGCAGCGCCTCCTTCACCGTGGCCTCGTCGGCCGTCACCGGCAGCCGCGCGGTGCTGCCGCCTTGCTCGGCCATCTCCAGCACCACGGCGGCCAGCCGCTGGTGCGAGGCCAGATCGCGCACCGCCTGCGCCACCTGGCGCTGCTGGTCGGGCTGGTCGTGCTGCTCGCCGTAGAGCAGCACGCGCGGCGAGGAGGGCGCGATGCCGGCCCAGGCGGCCAGCGACAACGACAGCAACAGCGGGGGCAGGCACAGCGGCAGCTTCATCGGGACCTCTCCTGGAGACACCGCCGGCGCCTGAAAAACCCGCCGGCGAAGCCAGCATAGCGAGCGGCGTGCCCCTGATAGAGTGCGCGCCTTATGACGCAACCCCCCGATCTCGCCGGCCGGCACATCGTGCTCGGCCTCTCCGGCGGCATCGCTTGCTACAAGTCGGCCGAGCTCGTGCGCGAGCTCACCCGCGCCGGCGCCAGCGTGCAGGTGGTGATGACGCCGGCGGCCGAGCAGTTCATCACCGCGGTGACGATGCAGGCCCTCTCCGGACGCCCCGTGGTGCGCAGCCAGTGGGACGAGCGCCAGCCCAACGCGATGGCGCACATCAACCTCAGCCGCGAGGCCGACGCGATCCTTATCGCCCCCGCCAGCGCCGACCTGATCGCGCAGCTCGCGCAGGGCCGCGCCGACGAGTTGCTGAGCCTGCTGTGCCTGGCGCGCCCCTTCGCCTCCGGCCACGAGCGCGTGCCGCTGCTGCTCGCCCCGGCCATGAACCGCGAGATGTGGGCGCACCCGGCCACGCAGCGCAACGCCGCCCAGGTGGTGGCCGACGGCGCGCTGCTGCTGGGCCCGGGCCACGGCGACCAAGCCTGCGGCGAGATCGGCGACGGCCGCATGCTGGAGGCGGTGGAGCTGCGCGACGCGCTGATCGCCTTTTTCACCCCGAAGCTGCTGCAGGGCCGCAAGCTCCTGATCACCGCCGGCCCGACCTTCGAGCCCATCGACCCGGTGCGCGGCCTCACGAACCTCTCCAGCGGCAAGATGGGTTTCGCCATCGCGCGTGCGGCGCAGGAGGCGGGGGCCGAGGTCACGCTGGTGGCCGGCCCGGTGCACCTGGACACGCCGGCCGGCGTGCGCCGCATCGACGTGCGCACGGCGCAGCAGATGTTCGACGCCGTGCTGCCGCTGGCCGGGCAGCACGAGGTCTTCGTCGCCACGGCCGCCGTGGCCGACTGGCGCCCGGCGGGGGTGTCGGACGCCAAGATCAAGAAGCAGGCCGACCGCGCCGTGCCGGGGCTGGACCTGGTCGAGAACCCCGACATCCTGGCCGCGGTGGCGCGGCTGCCGCGTCCGCCGTACTGCGTGGGCTTCGCCGCCGAGAGCCACGACCTGGCCAGACACGCGCGAGAAAAACTCCACCGCAAGAATGTGCCGCTGGTGGTGGGCAACCTGGGGCCCGCGACCTTCGGCCGCGACGACAACGCGCTGCTGCTGGTGGATGCGCAGGGCGACCGCGAAGTGCCCGCCGCCTCCAAGCGCACGCTGGCGCAGGAACTGGTGCGGGAGATCGCGCAGCGGCTGTCGGCTCGCGGCTGACGCGACGTTTCACCATGCCGTCATGCCTGCCGGGTGCGGGCATGGCGGCTTTGCTTTTCGAGCCGGAAAAAAACCATGACCACCATCGATTTGAAAGTTCTCGACCCCCGCGTGGCCGAGCGTTATGACGAGCTGGCGCCGAGCTACGCCACGCCGGGCAGCGCCGGGCTGGACCTGCGCGCCTGCGTGGATGCGCCGCTGGTGCTGCAGCCCGGCGACGCGGCGCTGATCCCCACCGGCATCGCCATCCACATCGGCGACCCCGGCCTCGCCGCGATGCTGCTGCCGCGCTCGGGCCTGGGGCACAAGCACGGCCTGGTGCTGGGCAACCTCGTGGGCCTCATCGACGCCGACTACCAGGGCCCGCTGATGGTGAGCTGCTGGAACCGCGGCAAGGAGCCCTTCACCGTGCAGCCGCTGGAGCGCATCGCGCAGATGGTGATCGTGCCGGTGGTGCAGGCGCGCTTCCGCCGCGTGGAGGAATTCGGCGCCTCCGAGCGCGGCCAGGGCGGCTTCGGTTCCACAGGGCGGGCCTGAACGCCAACTCCTGACGGTCCGTCGCGGGATGGCCCGCATCAATCCGCCGACCGGACGGCCGATAAATGCCCCTCGCCAGCCACAGGCTGACGGCTTGCTGAATCCCCCGCGAGCCGGCAATTTCTTCCCTCCAGACGTCGGACCGTAGTCTTTCCATGTCCAAGCCCAAAGCGGCTGCCCTGGCGGCGGTCCTCATCGTTGCCGGCCTGTCCGGCGCCTGGTGGTTCAACAGCCGCAAGGAGGCGCCGCCGGCTGCTGCCTCGGCCAGCGCGCCGGGCGCCGGCGCCTCGGCGCCGGCGGTGAGCATCACCAGCGTGGTGGCGCAGCAGCGCGACGTGCCGGTGCAGCTGCAGGCGCCGGGCACCGTCACGGCGCTGCGCAGCGTCGAAGTCAAGCCGCAGGTCGCCAGCGTGGTGACGCAGGTGCACGTGCGCGAGGGCCAGAACGTCAAGCGCGGCGAGCTGCTGTTCACGCTGGACGCGCGCAACGACGAGGCCAACGTGGCGCGCGCGCAGGCGCAGCTGCTGCGCGACCAGGCCACTGCCGCCGACGCCCAGCGCCAGCTCGCGCGCAGCCTGGAGCTGGTGGAAAAGGGCTTCGTCTCGCAGGGCGCGGTGGACACCGCGCGCGCCCAGGCCGAGGCGCAGGCGGCGCTGGTGGCGGCCGACCGCGCCGCGCTGGAGGCGGCCAAGGTGGCGCTGTCCTACAGCCGCATCGTGGCGCCGGGGGACGGGCGCATCGGCGCCGTCAACGTCTATCCGGGCACGACCGTGTCGCCCACCGGCACGGCGCTGCTCACGCTCACGCAGATCGATCCCATCGCCGTGTCCTTCAGCCTGCCGCAGCGCGAGCTGCCGGCGCTGCTGGAGCTGCTGGGACAGGGCGGCGGCCAGGTGCAGGCGGCGCTGCCGGAAGGGCGCAAGCCGCGCGTCGGCAAGCTGCAGTTCGTCGACAACGCGGTGGACCTGGCCTCGGGCACCGTGCGCGTGAAGGCGATGTTCGACAACCCCGACCAGGCGCTGTGGCCCGGCGCCTTCGTGGACGTCAGCCTGACGGTGCGCACGCTGCGGGGCGGGGTCGTCGTGCCCCAGGCGGCCGTCATCCAGGGTCCGCGCGGCGCCACGCTGTTCGTGGTCGAGGCCGAGGGCCAGGCGGCGCAGCGGCCGGTGCGCGTCATTCACTCCGCCGGCACCGATGCCGTGGTGGAGGGCGTGCGCGCCGGTGAGCGCGTGGTGGTGGATGGCAAGCAGAACCTGCGTCCCGGCACCCGCGTGACCGAGCGCAGCGCCGGCGCGCCCGCGGGCCGCGGCGGCGAAGGCGGCGCGGGCGGCGCCGGCACCCAGCCCGGTGGCGGCAACGGCCAGGGCGGCGGCAACGGGGCCGGCGGTGGCGGCGGCGCGGCCGGCGGCAGCGGCGCGGGCAACGGTGCCGGCGCGGCGGCCGCGGGCAGCCAGGAGCCCGGGCGCGGGCTGCGGGTGGCCGCAGCGGCCTCGAAGGCGGAAGCACTGCGATGAACCTCTCGGAACTGTTCATCCGCCGTCCGGTGATGACGGTGCTGCTGAACCTGGCCATCGTCGTGGCCGGCGTGCTGGCCTTCAGCCGTATCCCGGTGGCGGCGCTGCCCAGCTACAACACGCCGGTCATCAACGTCTCGGCCGCGCTGCCCGGCGCCAGCCCCGAGACCATGGCCACCTCGGTGGCGCTGCCGCTGGAGAAGCAGTTCCAGACCATTCCCGGGCTGGCCGTCATCAGCTCCACCAGCCAGCTCGGCAGCACCTCGGTGACGCTGGAGTTCGACGAGGGCCGCGATATCGACGCCGCGGCGGTGGACGTGCAGGCCGCGCTGCTGCGAGCGCAGCGCCAGCTGCCGCAGGACATGACGCAGCCGCCCTCGTACCGCAAGGTCAACCCGGCCGACGCGCCGGTGCTGCTGCTGTCGCTGACCACGCCGGCCATGAGCCTGTCGGAGCTCAACGACTACGCCGAGCACCTGATCGCGCCCACGCTGTCCACGCTGCCGGGCGTGGCGCAGGTCAACATCTACGGCCAGAAGCGCTTCGCGGTGCGGGTGCGCGTGCTGCCCGATCAGCTCGCGTCGCGCAACATCGGGCTGGACGAGGTGGCCAACGCGCTGCGCGCGGCCAACGCCAATACCCCCGTGGGCACGCTGGAGGGGCCGAGCCAGACGCTCACGCTGCAGGCCAACCGCCAGCTGCGCAACGCGGCGGAGTTCGCGGAAGTGATCGTAGCCACGCGCAACGGCAACCCCGTGCGGCTGCGCGACGTGGCGCAGGTCGAGGACAGCTTCGAGACGCTCAAGACCTACGCCAACTTCAACGGCGAGCGCTCCATCACGCTGGCGATCCAGCGCCAGCCCGACGCCAACACCGTGCGCGTGGTGGACTCGGTGCGCGCGGCGCTGCCGTCCTTCCAGGAGCAGCTGCCGCAGTCGGTGAAGGTCAACCTGGTCAACGACCGCTCGGTGTCGATCCGCGAGGCGCTGCACGACGTGAACCTGACGCTGCTGGGCACCGTGGCGCTGGTGGTGCTGGTGATCTTCCTGTTCCTGCGCCGCTTCGTCGCCACCGTCATCCCCTCGCTGTCGCTGCCGGTGTCGCTGGTGGGCGCGCTGTCGCTGCTGTGGGGCCTGGGCTACTCGCTGGACAACATCTCGCTGCTGGGCCTGACGCTGGCGGTGGGCCTGGTGGTGGACGACGCCATCGTGATGCTGGAGAACATCATCCGCCACGTGGAGGAGGGCGTGCCGCCGTTCCAGGCCGCGCTGCGCGGCTCGCGCGAGGTGGGCTTCACCATCATCTCGATCTCCACCTCGCTGATCGCGGTGTTCATCCCGATCTTCTTCATGCCCGGCGTCATCGGGCTGCTGTTCCACGAGTTCGCCGTGGTGGTGTCGCTGGCGATCGTGGTGTCGGCCTTCGTGTCGCTGACGCTGGTGCCGATGCTGGCCAGCCGCTTCCTCAGCGACGAGGCGCACAAGAAGCCGCCGGGACTGCTGGTGCGCGGCTTCGAGCACGCCTTCGACGCGGTGCTGCGCCTCTACACCCGCACGCTGGACCTGGCGCTGCGCCACCGCGGCGTGGTGATGCTGGTGGCGGCGGGCACCTTTGCCGCCACGGCGTGGCTGTTCGTCACCATCCCCAAGGGCTTCTTCCCCGAGGAGGACATCGGGCAGATCAGCATCACCACCGAAGCGTCGGAAGACATCTCCTTCCCGGCCATGGTGCAGCTGCAGGACCGCGCGGCCGAGATCATCCGGCGCGACCCCAATGTGCTGAGCGTCAACTCCTTCCTGGGCGGCAGCAACGCGACCAACAACGGGCGCATGTTCATCAACCTCAAGCCGCGCGGCGAGCGCAAGCCGATGAAGGCGGTGGTGGACGGGCTGCGGCGCGATCTGCGCGCGGTGGCGGGCCTCAACGTCTTCATGCGCCCGGTGCAGAACCTGCAGCTCGGCGGCCGGCCCAGCAAGGCGCAGTACCAGTACATCCTGCAGAGCGTGCAGGCCGGCGAGCTCAACGACTGGGCCGTGAAGCTGCAGGAGAAGCTGCGCACCGACGCGCTGTTCCGCGACGTCACCAGCGACGCGCAGCTGCGCGGGCTGCAGGCCTCGCTGTCCATCGACCGCGACCGCGCCAACACGCTGGGCGTGTCCATCGACGCGGTGCGCACCGCGCTGTTCAGCGCCTTCGGCGAGCGGCAGGTCTCCACCATTTACACCAGCGCCGACAGCTACCAGGTGATCATGGAGGCGGCACCCGAGGCCAAGCAGGACGAGGCGGACCTCTCGCGCATCTACGTGCGCTCCTCCGCCGGTTCGCTGGTGCCGCTGTCGGCCTTCGCGACGGTGTCGCGCACGGTGGGGCCGATCTCGATCAACCACGTGGGGCAGCTGCAGGCGGTGACGGTGTCGTTCAACCTCGCGCCGGGCGCGGCGCTGGGCGACGCCACGGCCAACCTGGAGCGCTACCGCGCGGAGCTGGGCATGCCCGAGTCGATCATCACGCGCTACGGCGGCGACGCGGCGGTGTTCAAGAGCTCGCAGGGCAGCCAGGCGATGCTGATCGTGGCGGCGCTGCTGGTGATCTACGTGCTGCTGGGCGTCCTCTACGAGAGCTACATCCACCCGCTGACGATCCTGGCCGGGCTGCCCTCAGCGGCGGTGGGCGCGCTGCTGATGCTCAAGTTCTTCGGCATGGACCTGACGCTGATCGCCACCATCGGCATCCTGCTGCTGATCGGCATCGTCAAGAAGAACGCGATCATGATGATCGACTTCGCGCTGGAGGCACAGCGCGAGCGCGGCATGAAGCCGGTGCAGGCGATCCGCGAGGCCTGCATCCTGCGCTTCCGCCCGATCATGATGACCACGCTGGCGGCGCTGATGGGCGCGCTGCCGATCGCCATGGGCATCGGCGCCGGCGCCGAGCTGCGCCAGCCGCTGGGCCTGGCGGTGGTGGGCGGGCTGGTGTTCTCGCAGGCGGTGACGCTCTACATCACGCCGGTGATCTACCTGGCGCTGGACCGCTTCAGCGGCAAAGGGCCGATCACGGCGGCGGAAGGCGAGGCGTCGCAGGAGGCCCACGCCGCCTGAGCGCGACGGCGGCCCGGGCCACCATGAAAAACGCCGGCCCGAGGGCCGGCGTTTCCTTTTGCGGCGGAGGCGCGATCAGCGCTGCGTCACCAGCAGCCGCAGGCCCAGGATCAGCATCAGCGCGCCGCTGAAGCGGAACATGCTGCACACCGCGCGCTGGTTGCGGCGCAGCGCCTGGCTCAGCGAGCCCGCCACCCAGCCTGCCAGCGCCTGCACCGGCACGCCGACGGCGCCAAAGGCCAGGCCCAGCATGACGGTGTCCAGCGCCGGCGAGGCGCTGTCAGCCGGCACGAACTGCGGCAGGAAGGCCAGGAAGAACAGCGCCAGCTTGGGGTTGAGCAGCGCCGAGAGCGCGCCCTGCAGGAACAGCGCCTTGGTGCCGAGCCGGTCGCCGGCGGCGTGGATGTCGATGCGCGGCGCGCTGCGCCACAGCTGCACGCCCATCCACAGCAGGTAGCACGCACCCAGGACCTTCAGCGCCGTGAACGCCAGCTCGGAGGTCTGCAGCAGCACCGTCACGCCGAAGGCGGCGAAGAAGGTGTGCGCCAGCACGCCCAGCGACAGCCCGGCGGCCGAGACCAGCGCGGCCTTGCGGCCCTGCGCCAGCGCGCGCGAGACGACGTAGATCATGTCCGGCCCCGGCGTGAAGGCCAGCGCCGTCGCGGCGGCGAGGAACAGGTCCCACTGGATGCCGGAGCTCATGGCGACAACCGCTCCCGGCTCAGTGCAGCGTCTCGTCGCGCGGCGCGCCGCCCGTGGGCGGCGCCATCAGTGCCAGCACGCTGTCGCCGACGCTGCCGGCCTCGATCTCCTCCTCGGTGGCCTCGCGCACGTCGCGCACCTTGATGTGCAGCTGCAGCGCGATGCCGGCCAGCGGGTGGTTGCCGTCGAGTACCACGTGCTCCGGGTACACCTCGGTGACCATGTAGACGGTGTCGGGCGGCATGTCGGTGGTGACGCTGCCTTCGGGCAGGCCCTCGAAGGCCATGCCGGGCTCGACCTGCTCGGGGAAGAGGTTGCGCGCCTCGAAGCACACCAGCTCGGGCTTGTAGTCGCCGAAGGCATGCTCGGGTTCCAGGTGCAGCCAGGCTTCGTGGCCGGCCTCGTGGCCCGCCAGGGCCTCCTCGACCTTGGGCAGCAGGTCCTCGCCGCCAAAAAAGAATTCGACCGGGGCTGCCAGCTCGTCGATGGTCTGGCCTTGTCCGTCGGCCAGCGTCCAGGTGAGGCTGACCACGCAGGGTGCGTTGATGTTCATCGTCCGAGGATGCCACAAGGGCCCTGACAATCCCGGAAATGCAGATTGACCAACCAATGACTTTGCTGGGCGGACTTTCGCCCGAGACCTTCATGCGCCGCCACTGGCAAAAGAAGCCGCTGCTGGTGCGCCAGGCGCTGCCCGGCGTGCAGCCGCCGGTGACGCGCACGCAGATGTTCGCGCTGGCGCAGCAGGAGGACGTGGAATCGCGCGTTATCGTCGCCAAGGGCGACACCTGGAAACTGCGCCACGGCCCGCTGCCGCGCCAGGCGCTGCCGGCGGTCAAGCAGCCGCGCTGGACGCTGCTGGTGCAGGGCCTGGACCTGCACGTGGCCGAGGCCCACGAGATGCTGTCGCGCTTCCGCTTCGTGCCGCAGGCGCGGCTGGACGACCTGATGATCTCCTGGGCCAGCGAGGGCGGCGGCGTCGGCGCGCACATGGACAACTACGACGTGTTCCTGATCCAGGTGCACGGCAAGCGGCGCTGGCGCATCGGCCCGGTGGCCGACGAGTCGCTGGTGCCGGGCGTGCCGCTGAAGCTGCTGGCGAACTTCGAGCCGACCGAGGACGTGGTGCTGGAACCCGGCGACATGCTGTACCTGCCGCCGCGCTGGGGCCACGACGGCATCGCCGTGGACGGCGAGTGCATGACCTGCTCGGTGGGTTTCCGCGTGCCTTGCGAGGACGACCTCGCGCGCGAGCTGCTGCAGCGGCTGCCCGAGCTGATGGACGAGGAGGAGAAGGGGCGCCTCTACCGCGATCCGAAGCAGCTGGCCACGGCCACGCCGGGGCAGATTCCGGCGGCGCTGTCGGACTTCGCGCGCCAGGCGCTGGAGCGCGCGCTGCGCGACCCCTCGCGGCTGCAGGCGGCGCTGGGGGAGATCCTGAGCGAGCCGAAGCCCAACGTCTGGTTCGAGCAGGACGGCGAGACCGACGTGGCGGGCGGCGTCGCGCTGCACCGGCGCAGCCGCATGATGTATGACGAGAAGTTCGTCTTCCTCAACGGCGAGTCCTTCCATGCCGGCGGACGCGATGCGCGCCTGATGCGACGCCTGGCCGACGCCGGTGCGCTCAGCGCGCGCGAGGTCGCGACCCTCAGCAACGACGCGCGTGAATTGCTGGAGGACTGGGCCGCCGCGGGCTGGGTGCAGCCACTCGGAAGCTGAGCCCGCGGCCGCTGGAAAACTCCCGATCAGGCGCAGGCACAAAAGTGATGCGCCGCCGCAACGCTCGCACCTTCACAGGGCGGCGCCGCTTGCCGTCAGTAAGGGCCTTCCCTAGTGCGACGGTATAATTTGGGGTTGGACAAGGTTCTCCAGTAACGATCCGCGTCTACGTGAGTCGGGGCTTCGAACACCCCAGCCGATCGGTAATTGTTCGACCACTTTTCGAATTCGAGGACATACAAATGAACAAGTCGCTCCTGCTGGCCGCCGTGATCGCTGCCGCTGCCCTGACCGCCTGCGGCAAGAAGGAAGAAGCTCCGGCTCCCGCTGCTCCGGCTCCCGCCCCGGCCGTGACCGACGCCGCCTCCGCCGCCGCTTCCGCCGTGGCCGGTGCTGCCGAAGCCGCTGCCTCCGCCGCCTCGGGTGCTGCCGACGCCGCTGCTTCCGCCGCCTCGCAGTAATTCGAGCCAGCTGGAACGCCAAAAGCCGCCTTCGGGCGGCTTTTTTGTGCCCGCCGCAGACGTAGCCGCTGCTGGCCTCGGCCCTGGCGGAGTGCGGTGTGCCTGCGGGCGGCCGAAGGCCGGGCTGAAGCTCAGTGCAGGTCCAGCCAGTCGCAGCCCAGCGCAGGGTCGGCCACGACGATGTCCTGCGCGCCCGTGCCCAGCGCCGCGGCCAGCGCCTGCGCGGCCAGCGCCGGGCTGTTGTTCTGGCGGCTCAGGTGCGCCGCGACCACGTGGCGCAGGCCCGCGTGGTGCAGCCGCTGCAGCAGCGCCGCGGCCAGGCCGTTTTCCAGGTGGCCGAAGCGGCCGCTGATGCGGCGTTTGAGCACCCAGGGGTAGGGGCCGGCGAGCAGCATTTCGCGGTCGTGGTTGGCTTCGAGCAGCAGCGCGTCGCAGCCGGCCAGCGCCTGCGCGACCGCGTCGGTGACCTCGCCCAGGTCGGTCAGCAGCCCCAGGTGGTGCTGGCCGTCGTGCACGCGCAGCTGCAGCGGTTCGCGCGCGTCGTGCGGCACCGCGAAGGGCTGGAGCTGCAGCGCGCCGACGTCCAGCGTGTCGCCGCAGGCCAGCAGGTGCAGCGACGCCGGGGCGCTGTCCTGCCGCAGCGCGGACCAGGTGCCCGCGCTCATGCACAGCCGCACGCCATGACGGCGCGCCAGCGTCAGCGCGCAGCCGACGTGGTCGCCATGCTCGTGGGTGACGAAGACGGCGTCGATCTGGCCCGGCTCCACGCCGCGCAGGGCCAGGCGCCGGGTGAGCTCGCGCAGCGAGAAGCCGCAGTCCACCAGCAGCCGCGTGGGCCGCGCGGGATCGCCGGCTTCCACCAGCGTGGCGTTGCCCGAGCTGCCGCTGCCCAGGTTGCTGAAACGCATCACGCGCGATGAAACCGCCGGGGAGGGCGGCTTACTTCAGGTCGTCGAGCAGCGACTTCACGATGCGCTGCGCGACCTCGCCGGTGTCGGGCGTGCCTTGGGCGTTCTGCACCGACACCGTGCTGGCGTTGCCCTCGGACTTGACGGCCACGCGGTAGCGGTCGGTGGTGGCGCGCTTCTGGTCGCGGCCGAAGAGGCGGCCAAAGAAGCCGGGCTCCTCGCGCTGGGCTTCCTTCGGGTCGACGTAGCGCACGTAGTACAGGCCGCTGGTGCGGTCGCGGTCCTCGACCGTGAAGCCGCTGCGGTCCAGCGCCACGCCCACGCGGCGCCAGGCGCGCTCGAAGCCGTCGTCCAGCTGCAGCGTGGCGCCCTGGCCGGCCACCGCGCGGGCACGCGGCGCCTGCACGGGCGCCTGGGCCACGGTGGTGCGGGCAACCTCTTCCTTGGCGCCGAGCTTGACCATCAGGCGGCTGAGGAACTCGGCCTCCAGCGCGGGATCGCTGGGGCGGCTGGTCCACTTGGTCTGGTCCTGGCGCTGGGAGGTGAAGACCTCCTCCATGCCGCGGTGCGTGATGGTGATCTCGGTGCCGCGCGCGGTGCGCTCCACGCGGGTGCGGAACATGTCGCGCTCGCTGGTGGAGTAGGCCCCGTCGAAGACTTTGCCGATGCTGCGGCGGATGAAGTCCTGCGGGATCTTGGCGCGGTTCTCGGCCCACTCGGTCTCGATCACACCGGCCTGCGCGTCCTCCTTGGCCAGCGCGAAGCCGCGCTCCTGCCAGAAGGCCACGAGCTGCGGCCACAGCTGCTCGGGCGTGGCCGAGCTCACCAGCCAGCGCTCGTTGCCGGCGCGCTCGATGCGCATGTCGCCCAGCGCCTGCGGCGCCACCGTGCTGGCGGCGGGCGTGGTGCCCGCGGCCGGTGCCGTGGCGGTGGCCGCCGGGGCAGCCTGCTGGTAGGCAGCGGCGCTGACCGGGCCGGTCTGCGGTTGGTAGCGCTGCTGCTCGCGGGAGAGCTGCGACAGGTCGGGCGGGACTTCCAGCGGCGCGGTCTTGGCGGCCTGGCTGCGGTAGTCCAGCTTGTCGCCGGAGAGCACGCCCTCCACGGAGGAGCAGCCGGCGAGTCCAAGGGCCAGCACCAGCGCGGACGGGACGACGAAACGGTTCATTTCAGGCATCGAAAACGCTGCCGCCGCGCGGCGGACGGTAAGTACGGACAAGAAGCGGGCCGAGGCTCAGAGCAGGCCGCTGTCGCGCAGCGCCTGTTCCACCAGCGGCTGCGCCGCCTCGGACAGGCCGGTGAGCGGCAGCCGCAGCGCGCCGCCGCAACGGCCCATGCGCGCCAGCGCCCACTTCACGGGGATCGGGTTGGGCTCGACGAAGAGCTGCTTGTGCAGCGGCAGCAGCTGCATGTGCAGCTCCACCGCGCGGCGGGCATCGCCGGCCATCGCGGCCTTGCACAGCTCGGCCATGGCGCGCGGCGCGACGTTGGCCGTGACGCTGATGTTGCCGTGGCCGCCGGCGAGCATCAGCGCGAAGGCGGTCGGGTCGTCACCGGAATAGATGCCGAAGCCCTTGGGCGCCTGCTTGATCAGCCAGGCGGCGCGGTCGATGTTGCCGGTGGCTTCCTTGACGCCGATGACGCCGGGCACCTGCGCCAGGCGCAGCACGGTGTCGTGCGCCATGTCGGCCACGGTGCGGCCGGGCACGTTGTAGAGCACCACGGGGATGTCCACCGCCTCGGCGATGGCGCGGAAGTGGCGGTAGATGCCTTCCTGCGTGGGCTTGTTGTAGTAGGGCACCACCTGCAGCGTGCAGTCGGCGCCGACCTTGCGGGCGAACTCCGACAGCTCGATGGCTTCGCGCGTGGAGTTGGCGCCGGCGCCGGCCATGACGGGCACGCGGCCCGCGGCCTGCTCGACGGCCACGCGGATGATCTCGCAGTGCTCCTCCACCGACACGGTGGGCGACTCGCCCGTGGTGCCCACGACGCCGATGCAGTCGGTGCCCTCGGCGATGTGCCAGTCGATGAGGCTGCGCAGCGCGGCGTAGTCCACGCTGCCGTCCTCGTGCAGGGGCGTGACCAGTGCGACGATGCTTCCGGTAATCGGTGTCATGGGAAAAGGGGAGAGGCTTCCTGGAATCGCGGGATTCTATCCGCGCTGTTTCATGCCCCCGCCGCCCGGGGACTACAGCGGATGGCGCGCCGGCGCGGCCTCCGCCGGGTGGGGCGCGTCGCGCATGGCGGCAATGCGTTGCACGAAGCGGGGCGGTCCGTCCAGGAAGCCGTCCTCGTAGGCCACCACGCGCAGGCCGCGCGCAGCTTCCAGCAGCTCGCCCGGGCGCAGCAGGAAGTCCGGGCTGCGCGGCCGGCCCACCGTCTCGTTGCCTACGGCGAAGGTTTCATAGAGCAGCACGCCGCCGTCGGCCAGGCTGTCCAGCAGCCGCGGCAGCAGCGGGCGCCACAGGTAGTTGGTCACCACCACCGCGCCGAAGCGCTCGCCGGGCAGCGGCCAGGGGCCGTTCTCGATGTCGGCTACCACCACGCGCGCCAGGCCGCGCAGCGGCGCCACGGCCTGCGCGTCGCGGTCCACCGCCACCACCTCGAAGCCCTGCTGCAGGAACCAGTGCACGTGGCGGCCGCCGCCGCAGGCCACGTCCAGCACGCTGCAGCCCGGGCGCAGCAGCGGCGTGAAGCGGCGGATCCAGGGCGAGGCGGCATCGGCGGGAGAGGAACCAGGGTGCATGGCGAAGGAGGTTTCAGGCATGAAGTTCAGAAGCAGCTCCAGAGCTGGTTCGCGACGCTGAACACCATCGCGGGCCGCAGGTAGGCCGCGAAGACCAGCGCCAGCGCCAGCAGCGCCGCGGCCCAGGTCAGCAGGCGCTTGAAGCGGGCGATGCGCGGCGGCATGGCGAAGGCCTCGCCGTCAGGCCGCGCTGGAGGCCGCGGCGGGCCGCGCGATGGGCTGCTCGCGCACCGGCTGGTTCACGAGCGCCGCGAACACGCCCAGCGCCACCGCGATCCACCACACCACGTCGTAGCTGCCGGTGGCGTCGTAGAGCTTGCCGCCCAGCCACACGCCCAGGAACGAGCCGAGCTGGTGGCTCAGGAACACGAAGCCGCCCAGCATCGACAGGAAGCGCACGCCGAAGATCTGGGCGATGACGGCGTTGGTGGGCGGCACCGTGGACAGCCACAGCACGCCCATCACCGCGGAGAAGACGTAGACGCTCAGCGGCGACAGCGGCAGCGTCACGAAGGCCGTGATGGCCACCGCGCGCAGCGCGTAGATGGTCGAGAGGATGTGGCGCTTGGCCAGGCGCTGGCCCAGCACGCCGGCGGCGTAGGTGCCGAAGACGTTGAACAGCCCGATGAGCGCCAGCGCCGTGGTCGCCACCTGCGGCGCCAGCCCGTGGTCCTTGAGGTAGCTGGGCAGGTGCACGCCGATGAACACCACCTGGAAGCCGCACACGAAGTAGCCCGCGGTCAGCAGCTGGAAGCTGCGCGAGCCGAAGGCCTCCTTCAGCGCCGCGCCCATGCTCTGCTGCGGCATGCCGCTGCCCGCAGGCAGCGCGCGCGGTTCGCGCAGGCCGAAGGACAGCGGCACGATCGCCAGCGCCGCCGCGCCCAGCACGAACAGCGCGTTCTGCCAGCCCATCCCGGCGATGAGGCCGTTTTCCACCGGCACCATCAGGAACTGCCCGAAGGAGCCCGCGGCCGCCGCCACGCCCATGGCCCAGCTGCGCTTCTCGGGCGCGACGTGGCGGCCGATGACGCCGTAGATCACGGCGTAGGTGGTACCCGACTGCGCCATGCCGATGAGCAGCCCGGCGCTGCCGGTGAAGGCGAGGCCGGAGGTGGACAGCGCCATCAGCACCAGCCCCAGCGCGTACAGCAGCGCCCCGGCGACGAGCACGCGGAAGGCGCCGAAGCGGTCGGCCAGCATGCCGGCAAAGGGCCCGGCCAGGCCCCAGGCGAGGTTCTGCACCGCCAGCGCGAAGGCGAAGGTCTCGCGCGTCCAGCCGCGCTCGGCCGTCACCGGCTGCAGCCACAGCCCGAAGCCGTGGCGGATGCCCATGGACAGCGTGACGATGGCGGCGCCGCACAGCAGCACCTGGGTCATGGAAAGGCGGGGCGTGGTGGCTGTGGTCATGGAATTGGAAAAAGAAGGCTGTGTAAAAACACAGGACCCGATTGGGGGTCCTTAGAATTGTGCAATGGCGACCAAGAGCACCACCCCCGCTGCCGCTTACGGCGAAGGCTCCATCCGCGTCCTGAAGGGACTGGAGCCCGTCAAGCAACGGCCGGGCATGTACACCCGAACCGACAATCCGCTGCACATCGTGCAGGAAGTCATCGACAACGCTGCCGACGAGGCGCTGGCCGGCCACGGCAGGCGCATCGCCGTGACGCTGCATGCCGATGCCTCCATCTCCGTGGAGGACGACGGCCGCGGCATTCCCTTCGGCCTGCACCCCGAGGAAAAGGTGCCGGTGCTGGAGATCGTGTTCACGCGGCTGCACGCCGGCGGCAAGTTCGACAAGGGTGCCGGCGGCGCCTACAGCTTCTCCGGCGGCCTGCACGGCGTGGGCGTGAGCGTGACCAACGCGCTGGCGACGCGGCTGCAGGTGGAGGTCTGGCGCGAGGGCAAGGCCGCGGCGCTGGCCTTCAGCGGCGGCGACGTGATCGAGCCGCTGGTGGTGCGCAAGGCGGGCTCCTCCGAGAAGAAGGGCGGTACCCGCGTGCGCGTGTGGCCCGACGCGAAGTACTTCGAGAGCCCCGACCTGCCGCGCAGCGAGCTCGTGCACCTGCTGCGCAGCAAGGCCGTGCTGATGCCCGGCGTGAGCGTGACGCTGCACATCGAGAAGAGCGGCGAGACGCTGGAGTGGCTCTACAAGGGCGGCCTGCGCGACTACCTGCAGCAGAGCCTGGTGGCCGATCCGCTGATCCCGCTGTTCGAGGGCGAGCGCTACGCCACCGCGGCCGAGACCGAGAACTTCGCCGAAGGCGAGGGCGCCGCCTGGTGCGTGGCCTTCACCGAGGAGGGCGGCACGCTGCGCGAGAGCTACGTCAACCTCATTCCCACCGTGGCCGGCGGCACGCACGAGGCGGGCCTGAAGGACGGCCTGTTCAACGCCGTCAAGGGCTTCGTGGAGCTGCACGGGCTGCTGCCCAAGGGCGTGAAGCTCATGCCCGAGGACGTGTTCTCGCGCGCGAGCTTCGTGCTCTCGGCCAAGGTGCTGGATCCGCAGTTCCAGGGCCAGACCAAGGAGCGGCTGAACTCGCGCGACGCGCTGCGGCTGGTGTCGGCCTTCGTGCGCCCGGCGCTGGAGCTGTGGCTGCACCAGCACGTGGAGCACGGCAAGAAGCTGGCGGAGCTGGTGATCAAGCAGGCGCAGACGCGCCAGCGCGCGGCGCAGAAGGTGGAGAAGAAGAAGGGCTCCGGCGTGGCCGTGCTGCCCGGCAAGCTCACCGACTGCGAGAGCCGCGACCTGACGCTCAACGAGCTGTTCCTGGTCGAGGGCGACAGCGCCGGCGGCAGCGCCAAGATGGGCCGCGACAAGGAGACGCAGGCGATCCTGCCGCTGCGCGGCAAGGTGCTCAACGCCTGGGAGGTCGAGCGCGACCTGCTGTTCAAGAACAACGAGATCCACGACATCGCGGTGGCGGTGGGCGTGGACCCGCACGGCCCCAACGACGACCCCGACCTCTCCGGGCTGCGCTACGGCAAGGTGTGCATCCTCTCGGACGCGGACGTGGACGGCTCGCACATCCAGGTGCTGCTGCTGACGCTGTTCTTCCGCCACTTCCCCAAGCTGATCGAGCGAGGCCACGTGTTCGTGGCCAAGCCGCCGCTGTTCCGCATCGACGCGCCGGCGCGCGGCAAGAAGCCCGCGGCCAAGCTCTACGCGCTGGACGAGGGCGAGCTGGAGGCGATGCTGGACAAGCTGCGCAAGGAAGGCGCGCGCGAGGGCTCGTGGGCCATCAGCCGTTTCAAGGGGCTGGGCGAGATGAACGCCGAGCAGCTGTGGGAGACCACGCTCAACCCCGACACGCGCCGGCTGCTGCCCGCGGCCCTGGGCCAGCTCGACTTCGCCGCCACCACCGAGTGGCTCACCAAGCTCATGGGCAAGGGAGAGGCTGCGGCGCGGCGCGAGCTCATGGAGCTGCATGGGGACGCGGTGGAAGTGGACGTCTGAAGCGCAAGCGGTTTTCCGACTCAACCCATGGCGGCGGTGCTGGGGCACCGTCGCCTTCGGCCTTTCAGGGCTGACGAAACAACAAGATGGACCAAAGCACGCTTGAATTCGACAGCGGCGCCGGCGGCGACAGTGCCGCGGGCGACGCCATCACCCTGGCGCACTACGCGCAGCAGGCCTACCTGGAGTACGCGCTCAGCGTGGTCAAGGGCCGCGCGCTGCCCGACGTGTGCGACGGCCAGAAGCCGGTGCAGCGCCGCATCCTGTACGCGATGCAGCGCATGGGGCTGTCCTTCACCACCGCCGCCGGGCCCAAGCCCGTGAAGAGCGCGCGCGTGGTGGGCGACGTGCTGGGCCGCTACCACCCGCACGGCGACACCGCCGCCTACGACGCGCTGGTGCGCATGGCGCAGGACTTCTCCCTGCGCTATCCGCTGATCGACGGCCAGGGCAACTTCGGCAGCCGCGACGGCGACGGCGCCGCGGCCATGCGCTACACCGAGGCGCGGCTGGCGCCCATCACGCGGCTGCTGCTCGACGAGATCGACGAGGGCACGGTGGAGCTGGTGCCCAACTACGACGGCTCCACCGCCGAACCCAGGCAGTTGCCCGCGCGGCTGCCCTTCGTGCTGCTCAACGGCGCCTCCGGCATCGCCGTGGGCCTGGCCACCGAGGTGCCCAGCCACAACCTGCGCGAGGTGGCGGCGGCCACGGTGGCGCTGATCAAGAACGAGCAGCTCTCCGACGACGACCTCTTCACGCTGCTGCCGGGCCCCGACTTCCCTGGCGGCGGCCAGATCATCAGCAGCCCGGCCGAGATCCGCGACGCCTACCGCTCGGGCCGCGGCAGCCTCAAGGTGCGCGCGCGCTGGAAGGTCGAGGACCTGGCCCGCGGCCAGTGGCAGATCGTGGTCACCGAGCTGCCGCCGGGCGCCAGCGCGCAGAAGGTGCTCGAAGAGATCGAGGAGCTGACCAACCCCAAGGTCAAGACCGGCAAGAAGGCGCTTTCGGCCGAGCAGCTGCAGCTCAAGCAGACCGTGCTGGGCGTGCTGGACGCGGTGCGCGACGAGTCCAGCAAGGACGCCCCGGTGCGCCTGGTGTTCGAGCCCAAGAGCCGCACCGTGTCGCAGCAGGAGTTCATGACCGTGCTGCTGGCGCACACCAGCCTCGAAGGCGGCGCGCCCATGAACCTGACCATGGTCGGCGCCGACGGGCGGCCCACGCAGAAGAGCGTGCGCCAGGTGCTGCTGGAGTGGATCGGCTTCCGCGTGGACACGGTGCAGAAGCGCACCCGCCATCGCCTGGACAAGGTGCTGGACCGCATCCACGTGCTGGAAGGCCGCCAGCTGGTGCTGCTCAACATCGACGAGGTCATCCGCATCATCCGCCACGCGGACGAGCCCAAGGCGGCGCTGATCGAGCGCTTCCGCTTGAGCGACCGGCAGGCGGAAGACATCCTCGAAATCCGGCTGCGCCAGCTGGCGCGGCTGGAGGCGATCAAGATCGAGCAGGAGCTCAAGCAACTGCGCACCGAGCAGGAGAAGCTGGAGAACATCCTGGCCACGCCGGCGTCGCTGCGCCGCACCGTCGTCAAGGAGATCGAGGCCGACGCCAAGGCCTTCGGCGACGACCGCCGCACGCTGATCCAGGCCGACAAGCGCGCCAGCGTCGAGCTCAAGGTGGCTGACGAGCCGGTGACGGTGGTGGTGAGCCTCAAGGGCTGGGTGCGCGCGCTCAAGGGCCACGAGATCGATGCCGCCACGCTGGGCTTCAAGGCCGGCGACTCGCTCTACGGCGTCTTCCCCTGCCGCAGCGTGGACACGCTGCTGGTGTTTGGCAGCGCGGCCAAGGGCAGCGGGCGGGTGTACTCGGTGGCGGTGTCGCAGTTGCCGGGCGGGCGCGGCGACGGCGTGCCCATCACCAGCCTGATCGAGCTGGAAGCCGGCACGCAGCCGGCGCACTACTTCGCCGGCAATGCCGCCACCACGCTGCTGCTGGCGCACACCGGCGGCTTCGGCCTGATGGCGCGCGTGAGCGACCTGCAGGGGCGTAACCGTGCGGGCAAGGCCTTCCTGACGCTGGAGGACGGCGAGCACCTGCTGCCGCCCTCGGTGGTGCTGCCCAACCACAAGCAGGTCGCCTGCCTGAGCCTGGACGGGCGGCTGCTGGTGTTCGCGCGCGAGGAGCTGAAGCTGCAGCCCGGCGGCGGGCGCGGGCTGATCCTGATGGAGGTCGATGCCAAGGAGCCGCTGCTGTCGGCGGCCACCTTCGGCGACACGCTCACCGTCATCGGCAGCGGCCGCGGCGGCAAGGCCAAGGAGGAGACGCTGCGCTGGTCCGGCGTCGCGTCCTACCAGGCCAAGCGCGCCAAGCGCGGGCGCAAGGCCGAGGGCTTCGTGAAGGTGCTGCGCGTGGTCGGCTGACGCCACGCCCGGGGCCCGCACCACGCACGCAGGCCCCGGTTACCGCCGGTTGCCACGACGCGGCCATGTGGTGGTTTGGAGCGTGAATTCGTGACGCTCGCCCCTGCATGCGTGCTGGGCTCTTGGCCTACAGTCCCCGCAATTCGAATAAGCGGGGACACACTGCCGGCGTATGGATGTGCAGTTTCAATACCGGGAGGCATTTTCCCGGAACGTCGGCTGGGTCACGCGCGCGGAGCAGAATCTGCTGCGCGGCAAAAAGGTGGCCATTGCCGGCATGGGTGGCGTGGGCGGGGTGCATTTGCTGACGCTGGCGCGTCTGGGTATCGGCGCCTTTCATATTGCCGATTTCGACGACTTCGACCTCGTGAATTTCAATCGCCAGGTCGGCGCCACCATGAGCAGCCTGGGCCAGCCCAAGGCGCAGGTGCTGCGCGCCATGGCGCTGGACGTCAACCCGGAGCTGGAGCTGCAGGTATTTGACGAGGGCGTGAATGCCGGGAATGTCGATGCCTTTCTGGAGGGCGTTGATTTGTATGTCGACGGGCTGGATTTCTTTGCATTCTCCGCACGTCGCCTGGTTTTCGAGGCCTGCCGGGTAAAAGGTATTCCGGCCTGCACGGCGGCGCCGCTGGGCATGGGCGCGGCGGTATTGAATTTCATGCCGGGCGGCATGTCCTTCGAGGAATATTTCGGCTGGGGTGATTTGCCGGACGCGGAAAAGGCGCTGCGCTTCCTGGTCGGCCTGGCGCCCGCGGGGCTGCACGGGCCTTACCTGGTGGACCCGTCGGCTGCCAATTTCGCCGAGCAGCGCGGGCCCTCGACCATCATTGGCTGCCAGCTGGCCGCGGGGATGGCGGCGACCGAGAGCCTGAAGATCCTGCTGAAGCGCGGCAAGGTCTGGGCCGCGCCGCACGGGCTGCACTTCGACGCCTACCGCAACCGCTTCGTGCGCACCTGGCGGCCGGGCGGCTACCGCCACCCGCTGCAACGGCTGGCCGCATCGGTCGGCCGCCGCCGCCTGGGCGCGGTGGCCGGAGCACGCCATGCCGGCTGAAGCGGGGCTGCGCGCCGTGCTGGAGCTCGCGCGCTGGGCGCCCAGCGGCGACAACACCCAGCCCTGGCGCTTCGAGGTGCGCGGCGAGCGCGAGGTGGTGGTGCACGGCTTCGACACCCGCGCGCATTGCGTCTACGACCTCGACGGCCACGCCAGCGAGATGTCGCTGGGCGCGCTGCTGGAAACCATGGCCATCGCCGCCACGGGGCAGGGCTGGGCCATGCAGGCGCACCGGCGCACCGGCGGGGTGCCTAGCGGGCGCACGGCCTTTGACGTCCGCTTCGAGCCGGAGGAGGGCCTCCGGCCGGATGCGCTGATCGGCTGCATCGCGTCGCGCAGCGTGCAGCGCCGCGCCATGCGCACGCGGCGGCTGGCGGCGGCCGAGAAGCAGGCGCTCGAAGCCGCGGTGGCGCCGCACTACCGCCTGCTGTGGCGCGAGCGCGTGGCCGAGCGGCTGGACATGGCGCGGCTGCTGAGCGCCGTGGCGCGGGTGCGGCTGAGCATGCCCGAGGCCTGGCACGTGCACCGCGAGGTCATCGAGTGGAACGCGCGCTACAGCACCGACCGCATGCCGGACCAGTCCCTGGGCGTGGACGCGCTCACGCGCCAGCTCATGCGTTTCGTGCTGGGGCGCTGGGAACGCGTGCGCTTCTTCAACCGCTACCTGGCCGGCACGGCGATGCCGCGGCTGCAGATGGACCTGATCCCCGGGCTGGCCTGCGGGGCGCATTTCGCGCTGGTGGCCGCGCGCGAACCGCACACGATCGACGACCACGTGGCCGCCGGACGCGCCATGCAGCGCTTCTGGCTCACGGCCACGCGGCTGGGGCTGTCGCTGCAGCCGGCCATGGCGCCGCTGATCTTTGCGCGCTACCTGCGCGAGGGGCGCCGGTTCTCGGCCGAGCCCGGCATGGAGGCCGCTGCCGCGCAGGCGGTGCGGCGGCTGGAGGCGCTGCTGGGCGGGCAGGCGCTGCGGGCGGCGGTGTTCATGGGCCGCATCGGCGAAGGGCCGGCGCCGCGCAGCCGCTCGCTGCGGCGGCCGCTGCAGCAGCTGGAAAGCGTGGAGGGCTGATCAGCGCTTCTTGCGCGGCCGCGGGCGCGAGATCACCAGCTGCGTGCCGCAGAGGTGGTCGTGCCAGTACTGGCGCCGCGGCTGCAGCAGCGCCAGCAGCGCGTAGGCCAGGGCGCCCGCCGCCAGCAGCCCGAAGATCGAGGCGCTGGATTGCAGCCGCGCCAGCCAGGCCGCGATGAGTGCCGGCAGGAACCACAGCCAGCTCGCCAGGTAGCGGCACAGCGCGCGCTTGGGCGTCACGGGGAGACCCTGCGCATCGACCAGCCGGATGTGCCAGGCCTTCATGGCCACGGTCTGGCCGCCGTAGATCCAGAAGCCGATGAAGTACAGGCCCAGCACCACGAACAGGAAGGCCTGCATGCCGTGCTGGCCCTGCAGCGCGTGGCGCTGCTGGGTCAGCGTCGAATAGAGGAAGCCGGCCAGCATGAGCACGCCGAACAGCAGCACGCCTTCATAGACCATGCAGGCCAGGCGGCGCGGCAGGCTGGGCGTCTGCAGCGCGTCGGGAACGGGGGCGGTCACGGGCGCTTGGCCGCCTGGGAAGCAGCGGGTTCGGCGATGGTGGCGGCGGCTTGCGCGCCGCGCTTGGGCAGCAGGGTGTTCTTGTCCACGAAAGTCGGCGTGGCGGCCATCTTGGGCAGCCCGGGTTGCTGGTGCAGCGGCGGCGCGGGTGGGCGCGTGACGCTGGTGGTGGTGGCGCCGGGTGCGACCTGCATCTGCGTCGGTCCCACCGGCTTGAGCACGGGCGGCGTGCTGGGCACGCGCACGATGGTGGATTTGGCCGTCCCGTCGGCGCTCAGCGGCGCGGGGCGCGCCGGCCCGGGCGTGGCGCGCTCCGCCAGCTCGCGCCGTTGCTCGGCCGGCAAGGCCTGGTAGGCCTCCCAGCTGGCCTGGCGTTCCTGCGGGCTGAACTGGCGTATTTCCTGGAACTGCACGCGCGCGCGGCCGCGCTCCTCGGGCGTCATGCGCGCCCATTCGTTCATGCGCTCCTGCACGCGCTGCTGCTCTTCGGCGGAGAGGCCGGGAAAGCGCATGGCGATCTCCACCCACTTGCGCTGGCGGCCGGCGTCGATGCTGTCCCAGTCGCGTTGCAGCGGCGCCAGCGTGGCGCGCTGCGCCGGGGTCAGGGACCACCAGGAGGCGGAGCGTTGCGGTGCCGGCTTGGCCGCCACGGGCGTGGCCGCCCGCGGCTGCTGCACGGGCGTCGCGGGTGCGGCGGCGCTCTGCGCCAGGGCCGCAGCGGCGCAGGCCAGCCCTGGCAGGGCCAGCAGGAGCAGGCGGCAGCGGCGCAGGCTCATTGCTCGGGAGTCAGGGGTTCTGCTGCTTGCGCAGGTATTCGAAGAAGCCGGGGTCGCTGTAGGCGGTGGGCGGCAGGTCGTCCACCAGCAGCTCGGCGTCGATCTGCGCCGCGGCCTCGATCTGGGCGTGCGTCTGGTTCCAATGGATCAGCGCCAGTCCGCTCAGCAGCACTGCCAGCGGCAGCGCCGCGGCCACGGCGCGCTGGAACCAGCCGGCGCGCGGCTCGCCGCCGTCGCCCAGGGCCAGCGTCGAGCCCATGGCGTACACGCTCGGCGCGGTCGCGGCCACCGGTGCCGTGCGGCGCCGCGCCCGTGCGCGCTCCAGCGCCTGCTGGCGCGCGAATCGCAACCGCTCCTCGATGGCGTGCGGCTGGCGTTGCGCATGCTCGCTCAGGCGCGCCGTCACGCGCAACGCGAAGCGGGCTTCGAGCGCCTGCGCGTCAAACGGGGGCGGGAGGGATCGGGAGTGGTTCATGGCGCAATACCTTTGGCGCGCAGAGCCTTGGCCAGCGCATGCACTGCCCTGGAACAGTGCGTTTTGACACTGCCCTCGGAGCAGCCCATGACGGCCGCGGTCTCGGCGACATCGAGCTCTTCCCAGTAACGCAGCAGGAACGCCTCTCGTTGACGTGCCGGCAACACTGCAACTTCCTGTTCGATCACTTGCAGCATCTGTGCCCGCGAGGCCTCGGCGTCGGCACCTTCGGCGCCCATGCTGCCGTCCTGCGTTTCAAGCATCTCCAGCAGGTCGAAGTCCTCGTCGCCGCTGCCCTCGAAGCCCGAGAAGTTGGTCTCCACCGCCGAGCGCACCTTGCGGCGTCGGAACCAGTCCATGGTGGCGTTGGAGAGGATGCGCTGGAACAGCAGCGGCAGCTCCGCGGCGGGCCGGTCCGCGTACTTCTCCGCCAGCCGGATCATCGAGTCCTGGACGATGTCCAGCGCCGCGTCCTCGTCACGGACGCTGTAGGCGGTGCGCTTGAAGGCACGCTTTTCGACGCTGGCTAGGAAGTCGGAGAGTTCTTTGTCGGAGGCCAAGAGAGAGGGGGCCGGCGGCGGCGAAACGCGCGCGATTATGCCTGCGCTGTGACAGGGTCCCGCGACCCGTCAAGACCCTGTCGTGGCGGTGATGCCATAATCACGGGTTCGCACAACGCTCTTTGGTCTGAAGCCGCCGCCCGATCCCGGGTGTCTCGTTTTTGACCGCGCAGGTTCCGAATCCGCCCCACAAGGGCGCGAGGAGGGACACCGATGGTTTTTCGTCAGAGAAAATCGCAAAGGTTCTCCATGGACATGTCTGCCGCGGAAGTCAAGGGTGCCCTCCGGGCCCAGCCGCAATCTCCCTCCGCCGAGCTCAACGGCTCCGAAATCCTCGTCCGCAGCCTGCAGGCCGAGGGCGTCAAGTACCTCTGGGGCTACCCCGGCGGCTCGGTGCTCTATATCTACGACGCGCTCTACAAGCAGGACAGCATCCAGCACGTGCTGGTGCGCCACGAGCAGGCGGCCGTGCACGCGGCCGACGGCTATGCGCGCGCCACCGGCGAGGTGGGCGTCGCGCTG
Organism: Azohydromonas australica DSM 1124; assembly: GCF_000430725.1. Taxonomy (GTDB): domain Bacteria; phylum Pseudomonadota; class Gammaproteobacteria; order Burkholderiales; family Burkholderiaceae_C; genus Azohydromonas; species Azohydromonas australica. The sequence goes on along the minus strand of NZ_KE387203.1, from coordinate 183,714 downwards.
GTGACCTCGGGTCCGGGCGTGACCAATGCCGTCACCGGCATCGCCACCGCCTACATGGATTCGATCCCGATGGTGATCATCACCGGGCAGGTGCCTACGGCCGCGATCGGCCTGGATGCCTTCCAGGAGTGCGACACCGTGGGCATCACGCGTCCCATCGTCAAGCACAACTTCCTGGTCAAGGACGTGCGCGAGCTGGCGCTGACGCTGAAGAAGGCTTTCCACATCGCGCGCACCGGCCGTCCGGGCCCCGTGGTCGTGGACATCCCGAAGGACGTGTCGCTCAAGACGGCGCCGTTCAGCTATCCCGACAAGGTCGAGATGCGCTCCTACAACCCGGTGCGCAAGGGCCATGGCGGGCAGATCCGCAAGGCGGTGCAGCTGCTGCTGCAGGCCAAGCGCCCGTACATCTACAGCGGCGGCGGCGTGGTGCTGGCCAACGCGGCGGCCGAGCTGCGCGAGCTGGCCGACCTGCTGGGCTATCCCTGCACCAACACGCTCATGGGCCTGGGCGCCATCCCCGCGAGCGATCCGAAGTTCCTGGGCATGCTGGGCATGCACGGCACCTACGAGGCCAACATGACCATGCAGCACTGCGACGTGCTGCTGGCCGTGGGCGCGCGCTTCGACGACCGCGTGATCGGCAACCCGGCGCACTTCGCCTCGGTGGAACGCAAGATCGTCCACGTGGACATCGACCCGTCGTCGATCTCCAAGCGCGTGAAGGTGGACATCCCCATCGTCGGCGACGTCAAGGAAGTGCTGCAGGAGCTCATCGCCCAGATCCGCGAGGCCCAACAGCGCCCCGACCAGCAGGCGATGGCGCACTGGTGGAGCCAGGTCAACGGCTGGCGCCAGCGCGAGTGCCTGGCCTACAAGAACAGCTCCGAGGTCATCAAGCCGCAGTACGTGGTGCAGAAGCTCGCCGAGCTCACCCGCGGGCGCGACACCTACATCACCTCCGACGTGGGCCAGCACCAGATGTTCGCGGCGCAGTTCTACGGCTTCGAGGAGCCGCGGCGCTGGATCAACTCCGGCGGCCTGGGCACGATGGGCGTGGGCCTGCCCTACGCCATGGGCATCAAGCTGGCCAAGCCCGAGAGCGACGTGTTCTGCATCACGGGCGAAGGCTCGATCCAGATGTGCATTCAGGAGCTCTCGACCTGCCAGCAGTACAAGACGCCGGTCAAGGTCATCTCGCTCAACAACCGCTACCTGGGCATGGTGCGGCAGTGGCAGGAACTCGACTACGAGGGCCGCTACTCGCACAGCTACATGGACGCGCTGCCCGACTTCGTCAAGCTCGCCGAGGCCTACGGCCACGTGGGCCTGAAGATCGAGCGCCCGGCGGACGTGGAGCCCGCGCTGCGCGAGGCCATCCGCCTCACCGACCGCACGGTGTTCCTCGACATCCGCACCGACCCGACCGAGAACGTCTGGCCGATGGTGAAGGCGGGCAAGGGCATCAGCGAGATGCTCCTGGGCTCCGAAGACCTGTAAGGCAAGCCGCACCGGCGCTGCAGCCGGCGCGGGGCAGGGCGTTACCGCGTCCCGTCCCGGCGCCGGCGAGGCCCCGGTCAGCACTGGACCATTCCTACTGACTTCGAACGCGGGGCCACGGCCCGGCAGTTACCGCTGCCGGCGCTCAGGAGCCCCGAAGGACGAAACGCCATGAAGCACATCATTGCCCTGCTGCTGGAGAACGAGCCCGGCGCCCTCTCGCGCGTGGTCGCGCTGTTCTCCGCGCGCGGCTACAACATCGAGAGCCTGACCGTGGCGCCCACCGAGGACGCCTCGCTCTCGCGCATGACCATCGTCACCACCGGCAGCGACGAGGTCATCGAACAGATCACCAAGCACCTGAACCGCCTCATCGAGGTCGTGAAGGTGGTGGACCTCACGGAAGGCAGCTACATCGAGCGCGAGCTCATGCTCGTGAAGGTGCGCGCCGTGGGCAAGGAGCGCGAGGAGATCAAGCGCACCGCCGACATCTTCCGCGGCCACATCGTGGACGTCACCGACAAGAGCTACACCGTGGAGCTCACTGGCGACGGCACCAAGCTCGATGCCTTCCTGCAGGCGCTGGACCGCAGCGCCATCCTGGAGACGGTGCGCACCGGTGCCAGCGGCATCGGTCGCGGCGAGCGCATCCTGCGCGTGTGAGTTCGCGCGCCCAACCGGACTTTTTCCCCTGTGAAGCGTGAAGAGTGAAGGGTGAGCGGGGGCCGCCGTGCCATCCGTCCCTTGCTGTTCCAGCGTCCCACGCTTCACGTCTCACCCTTCACGCCTTCGAGAACCCCACTAGGAAGCACCACATGAACGTCTACTACGACAAGGACGCGGACCTGAGCCTGATCAAGGGCAAGAACGTCACCATCATCGGCTACGGTTCGCAGGGCCATGCCCACGCGCAGAACCTCAACGACAGCGGCGTGCGCGTCACGGTGGGCCTGCGCCGCGGCGGCGCGTCCTGGACCAAGGCCGAGAAGGCCGGCCTGAAGGTGGCCGAGATCGCCGACGCGGTCAAGGAAGCCGACGTGGTCATGATCCTGCTGCCCGACGAGCAGATCGCCACCGTCTACAACGCCGAAGTGGCCCCCAACCTGAAGCCCGGCGCCTCGCTGGCCTTCGCCCACGGCTTCAACGTCCACTACGGCCAGGTCGTGCCGCGCGAGGACGTGGACGTGTGGATGGTCGCCCCCAAGGCTCCCGGCCACACCGTGCGCTACACCTACACGCAAGGTGGCGGCGTGCCGCACCTGATCGCCGTGTACCAGGACAAGACCGGCCGCGCCCGTGACCTGGCCCTGTCCTACGCCGCGGCCAACGGCGGCGGCAAGGCCGGCATCATCCAGACCAACTTCCGCGAAGAGACCGAGACCGACCTGTTCGGCGAGCAGGCCGTGCTGTGCGGCGGCACCGTGGAGCTGATCAAGGCCGGCTTCGAGACGCTGGTGGAAGCCGGCTACGCGCCCGAGATGGCCTACTTCGAGTGCCTGCACGAGCTCAAGCTGATCGTGGACCTGATCTACGAAGGCGGCATCGGCAACATGAACTACTCGATCTCCAACAACGCCGAGTACGGCGAGTACGTCACCGGCCCGCGCGTGGTGACCGAGGAGACCAAGAACGCCATGCGCCAGTGCCTGAAGGACATCCAGACCGGCGAATACGCCAAGAGCTTCATCCTGGAGAACAAGGCCGGCGCCCCGACCCTGATCTCCCGCCGCCGCCTGACCGCCGAGCACCCGATCGAGCAAGTGGGCGAGAAGCTGCGCGCCATGATGCCCTGGATCAAGGCCAACAAGATGGTGGACAAGAGCCGCAACTGATGCCGGCTTGACCCCCGCAAAGGCCGCCGCGTGCGGCCTTTTTTCATTGGTGCGGCCATGCTGCACGGCCGTGGGCGATATGCCCTCAAGCTTCTGCACCAGAGGGTCCGGGACTAAAATTGCCCGTTTGGGGCGTGAAAATTTCGCGACCACGGCTCCAGCCTCTCGCTGCAGCCCTGTCGAATCGCCTCAAATGTGTCCTGGTGGTCCGGCGTCACAGGTGATGGGTGCGCGGGGCGGTGCAATGGCCGTGTCGGCGCTATTTGGTGGCGTCGCGGGGCGTTGCCAATATGTCGGTGTTCCTGACGTGCGCTGCGGTGCCGTCGCTTGAAAATGGGTGGTGCATGGACGGCAGTTCTTCTCCGGTGTCGGCATTCAAGAGCCGGGGTGGCGTGGCTCGGATATTCAAGGCCCTCGGCTATTCGCTCTCGGGGTTGGCGGCCGCCTTCCGCTTCGAAAGCGCCTTCCGGCAGGAGCTGCTGCTCATTGCCGTCGTGGTGGGGCTGGCCCTCGTGGCGAAGCTGCCGGCCATCGAGTGGGTGATGCTGGTGCTGAGCATGGGCTTCGTGCTGGTCACGGAGCTGCTGAATTCCGCCCTGGAAGCGGTGGTGGACCGCGTGTCGCTGGAGCGGCATCCCTTGTCCGGCCGCGCCAAGGACATTGCCAGTGCCGCAGTGCTCATCAGCATGGGTTGCCTGGCCTTTACTTTCATCGTCCTGGTGCTTCCCCGGCTGGCCGTGGTGCTGGGTCTGCTCAAGTGAAACAGCGCTGCGCCGGCAAAGGTGTGTGCTCGGCCCGGCGCATGCAACCCTGATTTGAAAGAAAAATGCCGATGGCCTGATGAAGAAATTATTCGGGGCGATGGTCGGCTGATTCGTGTGCGCCTTTTCCTGGCTATGGGTGACGGCTATATCTGGCGTGCTCGCAGTTTGCCGGGTGGGTTTGAATGAATGCCAACCAGGTATGCCTCCGCAGGGAATTCAGGAATCTTCGGTATTTGCCTCTTCGGGCTGGAAGCCACAGCCGCTGCACCGCGCGTTTTATTCGGAAATTTTTCCGAAAATTGACGCAAGGTAAAAACATTGCTTGGCCACGGCGATGCGGTGGTTTATTGGCGGGCGCGCCGTGCCGGCTGGGGCGTGGATGACTTCGGTTATCCTTTGGGGTTTTCAAAATCAATCCCTGGGGCTTGCGAGGTCTCGCTGCTCCCACGCTGCATGAGTGACTTGAACCACGACGACGCCGAGGCTGTTGAGGCGAACGAGGCGTCCGAGCCCGTGCGCCCGCGCCGCAAGGGCATCTACATCCTGCCCAACCTGTTCACGCTGGCAGCGCTGTTCGGCGGCTTCTACGCCGTGGTGATGGCGATGAACGGTCGCTTCGAGCAGGCGGCCATCGGCATCTTCTGCGCGGCGGTGCTCGACAGCCTGGACGGCCGCGTGGCGCGCATGACCAACACGCAGAGCGCCTTCGGCGAGCAGATGGACAGCCTCTCCGACATGGTGAGCTTCGGCGCCGCGCCTGCGCTCATCGTCTACGAGTGGGCGCTCAAGGGGCTGGGCAAGCCGGGCTGGATCGCGGCCTTTGTCTATTGCTCGGGCGCGGCGCTGCGGCTGGCTCGCTTCAACACCAACATTGCCGTGGTGGACAAGCGCTTCTTCCAAGGCCTGCCCAGCCCGGCCGCGGCGGCGCTGATCATCGGTTTCATCTGGGTGATGGACAACGCCGGCTGGCGCGAGGCGTGGAGCGTGAACTGGCTGTGCTGGAGCGCCTTCGGGCTGACGCTGTACGCGGGGCTGACCATGGTCACCAACGTGCCCTTCTACAGCTTCAAGGACGTGAACTTCAAGCGCACGGTGCCCTTCATCGTCATCGTGGCCATCGCGCTGGGCATTGCAGTGATCACGCTGCACCCGCCGCTGGTGCTGTTCGGGCTCTTCGTCGTGTACGGCTTCTCGGGCTACGCGGTGTACGCCTACAAGCGCAGCAAGGGCCGCCCGGTGAGCGTGATCGCCACCTCCACCGACGAGCCCGACGAGGCTGGCCTGCACCGCTGAACGCCGCGTCGGTCGGCTGCGCGTGGCGCCCTGCACGTTATGGTCGCGATAGACAACCCCCTTTGGGGTGACCCTGGAGGGGCGTGCTATATTGGACCGATGTCGTCCCGCGCCACCGCCCTGTCTCTACTGCTGCTAGGAGTGCCGCGGGCGCGCTGATCGATTTCGTCCTTTCTACGGATCAACGGCCCGCCAGCGTCTCGCAGCGGGCCGTTTGCTTTTTTCCGTGGCTGCGAGGCATCCCTTCCCAGGAGTTTCCATGCCGATGTTGCTTGACCCCGCCAAGAAGTACCGTGCCTTCGCGCCCGTGCGGCTGTCCGACCGCACCTGGCCGGACGCGGTGCTGACGCGCGCGCCGGTGTGGTGCAGCGTGGACCTGCGCGACGGCAACCAGGCGCTGATCGAGCCCATGGACCCGGCGCGCAAGATGCGCCTGTTCAGCGCGCTGGTGGACATCGGCTTCAAGGAGATCGAGGTCGGCTTCCCCTCGGCGTCGCAGGCGGATTTCGACTTCGTGCGCCAGCTCATCGAGCAGGGGCTGATTCCCGCGGACGTCACGATCCAGGTGCTCACGCCGGCGCGCGAGGAGTTGATCCGTCGCACTTTTGAAGCGCTGGCCGGTGTGCCGCGCGCCATCGTGCACGTCTACAACGCCACCGCGCCGCTGATGCGCCGCGTGGTGCTGGGGCTGGACGAGGACGGCATCGTGGAACTGGCCGCGAGCCACGCGCGGCTGATCCGGCAACTGGCCCAGGAACGGCCCGATACGGCCTGGACCTTCCAGTACTCGCCGGAGATGTTCTCCGGTACCGAGCTGGCATTCAGCAAGCGCGTGGTCGACGCCGTCACCGCCGAGTGGGCGCCCACGGCCGAGCACAAGTGCATCGTCAATTTGCCGTCCACCGTCGAGCACTCCACGCCCAACGTCTTCGCCGACATGGTCGAGTGGATGCACCGCCACCTGGAGCGGCGCGACGCGATCGTGCTGTCGGTGCACCCGCACAACGACCGCGGCACCGGCACCGCCGCAGCGGAGCTGGCGCTGATGGCCGGCGCCGACCGGCTCGAAGGCTGCCTCTTCGGCAACGGCGAGCGCACCGGCAACCTCGACCTCGTCAACGTCGCGCTCAACCTCTACACGCAAGGCGTGTCGCCGAACCTGGACTTCTCGGACATCGACGACATCCGCCGCACCGTCGAGCACTGCAACCAGCTGCCGGTGCCGGCGCGCCACCCCTACGCGGGCGACTTGGTCTACACCTCCTTCTCCGGCTCGCACCAGGACGCGATCAAGAAGGCCTTCGCCGCGCGCCGCGACGGTGACGTCTGGGACATGCCCTACCTGCCCATCGACCCGCAGGACCTGGGCCGCAGCTATGAGGCGGTGATCCGCGTCAACAGCCAGTCGGGCAAGGGCGGTATCTCGTACCTGCTGGAGAAGGAATACGGCCTGGCGCTGCCGCGGCGGCTGCAGATGGAGTTCAGCCGCCGCGTGCAGGCGGTGATGGACACCGAGGGCCGTGAGCTCAGCGCCGCCGACCTGTGGGCGCTGTTCGACCGCGAGTACCGCCTGGAGCGCGTGGCGCTGGGCGCGGTGCGGCTGGAAGAGGCGGGCGACGGCCGCATGCGCGTGCAGGCGCAGGCCACGCTCGAAGGCCAGGCGCTGGTGCTGCACGGCGAGGGCAACGGCCCGGTGGACGCCGTCGTGGCCGCGCTGCGCGCGCACACCCATGCCGACGTGCAGGTGCTGGACTATCACGAGCATGCGCTGGGCGCGGGTGCGCAGGCACGCGCGGCCGCCTACATCGAGCTGCGCGTGGGCGCGCAGGTGCTCTTTGGCGCCGGCATCGACGCCAACATCGTCAACGCCTCGCTCAAGGCGCTGCTGTCGGGACTGGCGCGCGCCGGTGTCGTGGCGGGCCCTGCGGCGGTGCAGGAACAGGCTGCCTGAAGGAGACAAGGCCATGAGCGACAAGCTGATCATCTTCGACACCACCTTGCGTGACGGCGAGCAGTCGCCCGGCGCGTCCATGACCCGCGACGAGAAGCTGCGCATCGCGCGCCAGCTGGAGCGGCTGCGCGTGGACGTGATCGAGGCGGGCTTCGCCGCCGCCAGCCCCGGCGACTTCGAGGCCGTGCGCGCCATCGCCTCGCACGTCCGCGAGGCGACCGTGTGCTCGCTGGCACGCGCCAACGACCGCGACATCTCGCGCGCGGCCGAGGCGCTCAAGGACGCGCCGCGCTCGCGCATCCACACCTTCATCGCCACCAGCGAGCTCCATATGGAGAAGAAGCTGCGCATGACGCGCGAGCAGGTGCTGGAGCAGGCGCGGCTGGCGGTTCGCTTCGCGCGCAACCTGTGCCCGGACATCGAGTTCTCGCCCGAGGACGGCTACCGCTCCGATCCGGACTTCCTGTGCCGCGTGCTGGAGGCGGTGATCGAGGAGGGCGCTACCACCATCAACGTGCCCGACACCGTCGGCTACGCCATCCCCGAGCTCTACGGCAACTTCATCCGCATGCTGCGCGAGCGCGTGCCCAACTCCGACAAGGCGGTGTGGTCGGTGCACTGCCACAACGACCTGGGCATGGCGGTGGCCAACTCGCTGGCCGGCGTGAAGATCGGCGGCGCGCGCCAGGTGGAATGCACCATCAACGGCCTGGGCGAGCGCGCGGGCAACACCTCGCTGGAAGAGGTGGTGATGGCCGTGCGGACGCGGCGCGACCACTTCGGGCTGGAGGTGGGCATCGACACCACGCAGATCGTGTCGGCCTCGCGCCTGGTGGCGCAGACCACGGGCTTCGTGGTGCAGCCCAACAAGGCGGTGGTGGGCGCCAATGCCTTCGCGCATGCCAGCGGCATCCACCAGGACGGCGTGCTCAAGGCGCGCGACACCTACGAAATCATGCGCGCCGAGGACGTGGGCTGGAGCGCCAACAAGATCGTGCTGGGCAAGCTCTCGGGCCGCAACGCTTTCCGCCAGCGGCTGCAGGAGCTGGGCGTGGAGCTGGAATCTGAAGCCGAGCTCAATGCTGCCTTCGCGCGCTTCAAGGACCTGGCCGACCGCAAGAGCGAGATCTTCGATGAGGACATCATCGCGCTGCTGGGCGACGAGAGCGTTACCAGTGAACACGAACATTACCGGTTGCTTTCGTTGGCTCAGCGTTCTGAAACCGGTGAACGACCCTTTGCCCGCGTGGTGTTCGCCGCCGGCGAGCAGGAGCACCATGCGGAAAGCGATGGCAACGGGCCGGTAGACGCCAGCCTCAAGGCCATCGAATCGAAAGTAAGAAGTGGTGCAGAACTGTTGCTGTATTCGGTCAATGCCATCACCTCGGGCAGCACAGAATCCCAGGGCGAGGTGACGGTGCGGCTGCAACTCGGTGGCCGAGTGGTCAACGGTGTCGGGGCCGACCCCGACATCGTCATCGCTTCGGCCAAGGCCTATCTGTCGGCGCTGAACAAGCTCCACAGCCAGGCCGAGCGCGTGGCCGCACAGGGCTAGCAAGGGGTGCGGCTGGCCTGCAGGGACCAGAGCATGTGCAAGTTCAACTTGAGGAAGTTGCTCTAAGTTTTTGATATTGCATATGTTTTTCCCCTCCTTTAAACTCTGCGGCCCCCGCAGTCCGGAAGTTTGACCGTGCGTCGCCTTAACAATCTCCGCCTGATGACCTGGTCGCTGGCCGTGCTGGCCGGCACAGCTTTGTTGCAGCCCTTCGACGTCGAAGCAGCTGGGCGAAAACCGGTGCGCAAGGCGCCGGCTCGCGTTGAGGCGAAGGTGGAGAAATCCAAGGTAGTGCGCACGGTGCTGGCGCGCCGCAGCTCGCCGGAGATCGAGGCCGCGCCGGCCCGGCTCTCCTTTGGCCACATCTACGGGCTGCATGGCACCAGCGATCCGCTGGACCTGAAGTCCAGCGTTGCCTTGGTGATGGACCAGGACACCAACGAGGTCCTGTTCAGCAAGAACCCGCAGGCCGTGCTGCCTATCGCCTCCATCACCAAGCTGATGACGACGCTGGTGGTGACCGAGGCCCAGCAGCCGCTGGACGAGGTGCTGACCATCACCGAGGAGGACGTCGACACCGAGAAGAACAGCAGCTCGCGTCTGGCCGTGGGCACCAAGCTGACCCGCGACGAGATGCTGCATCTGGCGTTGATGGCGTCCGAGAACCGCGCCGCCAATGCGCTCGGCCGCCACTATCCGGGCGGGCTGGAGGCCTTCGTGGCCGCCATGAACCGCAAGGCGCGCGAGTTGGGCATGAACGACACGCACTACGCCGAGCCCACGGGGCTGTCCAGCCGCAACCAGTCCAGCGCGCGCGACTTGGCGGCGCTGGTCAAGTACGCGCACGGCAACCAGATCCTGCGCGAGTACTCGACCTCGCCCGAGCACGTGGTGTCCATCGGCAGCCGCCAGGTGGCGTTCCACAACACCAACGGCCTGGTGCGCGGTGGCAGCTGGGACATCGGCCTGCAGAAGACCGGCTACATCACCGAAGCCGGGCGCTGCCTGGTGATGCAGGCAGACCTGGCCGGCCGCAAGCTGATCATGGTGCTGCTGGACTCCGCCGGGAAATATTCGCGTATCGGCGACGCCGAGCGGTTGCGCAAGTGGCTCGTCCAGGGCGCCTCTTCCGGCGTCAAGGCCATGGCCAACAGCGGCGGCTGAGCCGGGAAGACATCTCGCAGCGCCTGATGCCTCAGGCGGCTGCAAGGCAAAAGGCCTGTCCCAGCGGACAGGCCTTTTCGTTTGGGGCTTGAAGCGCAGCGCGCCTGGCGGCTTCAGCCCTGGTGGGATTGCCCCAGCGCGCGCGAGATATCGGCCGCGGTGGACTTGATACGCTCGATCCAGCCTTCTTCCAACCGGTCGGACGGCGCCGACAGCGACAGGCCGGCCACGAGCTGGTTCTGGTCGTCGTAGATGCCCGCGGCCATGCAGCGCACGCCCAGCTCCAGCTCCTCGTCGTCGCGCGCGATGCCCTGCTGGCGCACGCTGGTGAGTTCGCGTTCCAGCCGCGGCAGGTCGGTGATGCTGTTGCGCGTGTGCCCGGCCAGCCCGGTGCGCGTGGCGTAGGCACGCACGCGCTGCGGCTCGTCATGGGCCAGGAACAGCTTGCCGACCGAAGTCAGGTGCAGCGGGGCACGGCCGCCCACCGCACGCACCACCTGCATCCCGGAGCGTTCGCTGTAGGTGCGCTCGATGTAGACAATCTCATCGCCCTGGCGCACCGACAGGTTGACCGTCTGGTGCGTGAGCTTGTGGAGCTCGCGCATCGGCCCCAGCGCCGCGTCGCGCACATCCAGCCGTGCCTTCACGAGATTGCCCAGCTCCAGCAACCGCATACCCAGCCGGTAGCTGCCGGCTTCGGGACGGTCCACGAAACGGCCCGCCGCCAAGTCGTTGAGGATGCGGTGCGCCGTGGACGGATGCAGTCCAGTGCGCTCGCTGATCTCCTTGAGCGACACCGGGTCGCGATGAGCCGCCAGCACATCCAGCAGGGCAAAGCTGCGCTCCAGGACCTGGATCGTGGGCGTCTGAACTTCCTTCTTCTGCATGGCGCTGATTGTGCTGTGGTTGGCAATATTTTGCATCGCGAAAATTCACTCTGCCCGTTGATATGACGCCTGCGGGTTCCTACGGGTGTGCAGCCCTCCACGGAGGGGCCCGCCACACAGGGGGAGGCGATCAGCGCAGAGGTTGTTCCAGCGCGCGAGCGGCCGCGACACCGGCGAGCACAGCGCCTTCCAGCGTGGCGGGGTAGGGGCCCTGCACGTAGTCGCCGGCGGCCCACAGGCCCGGTGCGATGCGCGCGGGCGGCCGCTGCAGATCGGGCGTGCAGGCGAAGGTGGCGCGGCGCTCGGCGACCACGCGTTTCACGCAGGGTGGCTGGCGCCAAGTGCCAGCGGGGAAATCCCTCAGCAGTTGCTCCCGCACGGCCTCGCCGGTGGCCGGGAGTCCGCGCGCCGTCCACGGGGCCGCGCCGCTGACGACGGCGGCAAAGCAGCCCGGCATGCCACTCAGCGCGCCGTGGTCGAAGAGGAACTGCGCCGGGGCGGTGTCGGAGTCCTGCAGCTGCAGCATGGGCTGCGCCAGCTGGGTGCCCGGGCTTTCCAGGTAGACGGTCACGATCGGTTCGTACCGCAGCGCCGCGGCCTGCGCGGCCCAGTCCGGCGCCAGCGGCTGGGCGAGCCGCGTGGCCTCGGCGGCGCTGGCTGCCAGCACCACGGCATCGAAACGCTGGCCCTGCACCTGCCAAGCGCCGTTGTCTTCACGCGACAGTGCCTGGACGCGGGTACCGACGCGCAGCGTGGCGCCCTGGCGGCGCAGCCAGTCGGCGGCGGGTTCCGGCAGCAGCGCCGAGAGCGGGCGGCGCGGCAGCAGCAGGTCGGCCGCGCCGGCGCCGCCGAAGAGCGCGTCCTTCAGCACGCGCAGGAATACCGAGGCGCTGGCGCGCTCGGCCGGCGTGTTCAGTGCCGCCACGCACAGCGGGTCGATCAGCTCGGCGCGCACGCGCGGCGACAGCGGCTGGCACAGCCGGGCCACGCTCCAGTCCGAAGGGCAGCGGAAGCGCATTGCCGCCCAGCGCAGCGAGGCGCCCAGCAGGCCCAGCCGCTCGCCCACGCTCCAGCCCTCGCGGCGCAGCACGGCCCAGCCGAAGGTGGCCAGCGGAGGGCCCGGCGGCAGGCGCAGTCCCCGCCCGTCGGGCGTGACCAGCGCCAGCGGCAGGCGTTGCAGCACCTGCTCCGGTTCCACGCCGACATGGCGCATCAGGGCCAGCGTCTGGCGGTAGGCGCCGATGAGGATGTGCTGGCCGTTGTCCAGCACGCCGTCGGGCAGGGCGCGCGCGCGCCCGCCCAGGCGCGGCGCCATCTCGAACAGCGTGACGCGGTGGCCGCGCGCCACCGCCTCCACCGCCGCGGCCAGGCCGGCCCAGCCGCCGCCGACGACGCCCACGTCCAGCGACCGCGCCGCCGCGCCGGGCCGCAGCGCCGGCGCGGCCATCAGCGCGCCTGCCAGTTGGTGCGCATGGCGATCCAGACCTTGCGCAGCGGCGTGAGCGAGATGCGCTGGTGCAGCACCTGGAAGCCGGCCGCCTCGATCTCGCGCAGCAGCGTGCGGTAGATCTCCGCCATCATCAGTCCCGGCCGCTGGGCGCGCCGGTCCTCCTCGGGCAGCAGCGCCAGCGCCTCGTCGTAGAGCCGGTGCGCGCGCTCGGCCTGGAAGCGCATCAGCGCCGTGAAGCGATCGCTGTAGCCCCACGGTGCATCGCGCCGCAGGATCTCGTTGGCCTTGACGTCGAAGCGCTGCAGCTCGCTCACCGGCAGGTAGATGCGCCCGCGCCGCGCGTCCTCGCCCACGTCGCGAATGATGTTGGTGAGCTGCATCGCCTGGCCCAGCGTGTGCGCGTACTGCAGCGTCTTCTCGTGCGTGCGGCCGAAGATGCCGGCGGCCACCTCGCCCACGATGCCGGCCACCAGGTGGCAGTAGCGCTGCAGCGCGGGGAAGTCCAGGTAGCGCGTCTGCTGCAGGTCCATCTCGCAGCCCTCGATCACGGCGTGGAGCTGGCGCGGCTCGATGCCGTAGTCCGCCACGTGCGGCATGAGCGCCTGCATCACCGGATGGCTGGGCTTGCCGGCGAAGGCGGAAGCCACCTCCTGGCGCCACCAGGCCAGCTTGGTGGCGGCCACGCCGGGGTCGTGGGCCTCGTCCACCACGTCGTCCACCTCGCGGCAGAAGGCATAGAAGGCCGTGATGGCCTCGCGCCGCGGCGGCGGCAGGAAGCGGAAGGCGTAATAGAAGGACGAGCCGCTGGCCGCTGCCTTCTCCTGCACGTATTGCTGCGGCGTCATGCGGGGCTCCGGGCCGCGGTGCCGGCGCGCATGCCCAGGGCACGCCACAGCAGGCGCGGCACGTCGAAGGCGTCCAGCTTGGGACGCCGGGCGAGGGTGGCGTGGTTCATCCGCTCGATTTTCTCAAGGATGCGCAGCCCGCCCTGCACCACCAGGCGCAGCTCCCAGCCGGCGCGCCCGGGCAGCCGGTGCACCAGCGGCGCACCGGAAACCATCAGCGCACGCGCCCAGTCGCAGAGCTCGCGCACCAGGGCCTGCGTCGCGGTGCTGTCCTGCTGTGCTTCGAGCTGCTGCAGCGTCAGGCCGTGGCGCGCCGCGTCGGCCAGCGGGACGTAGTGGCGGCCGCGCGGCAGGTCCACGCTGAAGTCCTGCCAGAAGTTGATGAGCTGCAGCGCGCTGCAGATGGCGTCGGACTGCGCCAGCGCGGCGCGCTCCTGCACGCCGTAGAGGTGCAGCAGCAGCCGCCCGATGGGATCGGCCGAGCGGCGGCAGTAGTCCAGCAGCGCGGCGCGGTCGGGGTAGTGCGGGTTGCCGGTGTCCTGCTCGAAGGCGCTGAGCAGGTCGCCCAGCAGCTGCGGCGGCAGCGCGAAGCGGCGCATCTGCACTGCCAGCGGCTCGAACACGCGGCGCCAGCGCGGGTCCAGCGGCGGCAGCCCTGCAGCGCAGCGCTCCAGCTCGGCGCGGTAGGCGCCCAGTGCCGCCAGGCGCTGCGCGGGCGGCGCGTCGCCCTCGTCGGCGATGTCGTCGGCGGTGCGCGCGAAGTGGTAGATGGCGACCACGGCCGGGCGCAGGGCCGGCGGACACAGCACGGAGGCGACGGGAAAGTTTTCGTAGTGGTCGATGCTCACGGGGCGCGATTGTCCATGGCAGATCCCTTGTCCACGGGGACGTCGCGGCGGCAGGCTAAAATGCAGGGTTTGCCGAATCACTGCGCAATGCCGGCCTCGCTCGGGCGGCACTGCTGGGACAACGGCGCGGGTGGCGAAATTGGTAGACGCACCAGGTTTAGGTCCTGACGCCAGCGATGGCGTGCCGGTTCGAGTCCGGCCCCGCGCACCACACAAGCAACGAAAGAGCACGACATCATGACCGTCCAAGTGGAAACCCTCGACAAGCTGGAGCGCCGCATCACGCTGACGCTGCCCGCGGACGCCATCAACAACGAGGTGCAGTCGCGCTTGAAGAAGCTTTCGCGCACTGTCAAGGCTGACGGCTTCCGTCCGGGCAAGGTGCCGATGAGCGTGGTGGCGCAGCGCTACGGCTTCTCGGTGCAGTACGAGGTCATGAACGACAAGGTGGGCGAGGCCTTCGCCAACGCTGCCACCGAAGCCAAGCTGCGCGTGGCCGGCGCGCCCAAGATCACGCAGAAGGACGAGGCCGGTGAAGGCGAGCTGGCGTTCGACGCCACCTTCGAGGTCTATCCGGACGTGAAGATCGGCGACCTGGCCGCTGCCGAGGTTGAGCGCGTGGCCACCGAGGTCAGCGAAGAGGCGATCGACAAGACCATCGACATCCTGCGCAAGCAGCGCCGCAGCTTCTCCGAGCGTGCCGCCGAGGAAGGCGCTGCCGAAGCCGACCGCGTCACCATCGACTTCGAAGGCAAGATCGACGGCGAGCCTTTCGCCGGCGGCAAGGCCGAGGGCTTCCAGTTCATCATCGGCGAAGGCCAGATGCTGGAGCAGTTCGACAAGGCCGTGCGCGGCATGAAGACCGGCGAGAGCAAGACCTTCCCGCTGCAGTTCCCCGAGGACTACCACGGCAAGGACGTCGCGGGCAAGGAAGCCGACTTCCTGGTCACGATGAAGAAGATCGAGCAGCAGCACCTGCCCGAGGTGAACGAGGAGTTCGCCAAGTCGCTGGGCATCAGCGAAGGCACCGTGGAAGCGCTGCGCGCCGACGTGAAGAAGAACCTCGAGCGCGAGGTCAAGTTCCGCGTCCAGGCCAAGAACAAGGCCGCCGTGATGGATGCGCTGGTCCAGGCCGCCGAGCTGGACCTGCCCAAGGCGCTGGTGGAAGACGAAGTCGCGCGCATGACGCAGAACGCCCGCGCCGACCTCAAGCAGCGCGGCATCAAGGACGCCGACAAGGCCCCGATCCCCGCCGAGATCTTCCAGCCGCAGGCCGAGAAGCGCGTGCGCCTGGGCCTGGTGGTGGCCGAGCTGGTGCGTGCCAACAACCTGCAGGCCAAGCCCGAGCAGCTGCAGGCGCACATCGAGGAGATGGCGCAGAGCTACGAGAACCCGGCCGAGGTGGTGCGCTGGTACCTCAGCGACCGCCAGCGCATGGCTGAAGTCGAGGCCGTGGTGATCGAGAACAACGTCACCGAGTTCGTGCTGGGCCAGGCCAAGGTCAACGACAAGCAGCTGCCCTTCGAGGAGCTGATGGCCGGCTAAGGCTTTGCTTTCAGAGGGCCGAAGGGCGCCGCGCCGCAAGGCCGGCGCCCTTGTTTTCTTCACGACATAATCGTCGCGGAACCTCCCCTTTAAGGACAATCCTCATGAGTGCGCTGGATACGAACAACCTGGGCATGGTGCCCATCGTCATCGAACAGTCGGGCCGCGGCGAGCGCGCGTACGACATCTACAGCCGGCTGCTGCGCGAGCGGGTGATCTTCCTGGTGGGGCCGGTCAACGACCAGTCGGCCAACCTGGTGGTGGCGCAGCTGCTGTTCCTGGAGAGCGAGAACCCGGACAAGGACATCTCGCTCTACATCAACTCCCCGGGCGGCAGCGTGAGCGCGGGCATGTCGATCTACGACACGATGCAGTTCATCAAGCCCGACGTGTCCACGCTGTGCATGGGCATCGCAGCCAGCATGGGCGCGTTCCTGCTGGCGGCCGGCGCGCAGGGCAAGCGTTTCTCGCTGCCCAACTCCAAGGTCATGATCCACCAGCCGCTGGGCGGGGCGCAGGGCCAGGCAACGGACATCGAGATCCACGCCCGCGAGATTCTCAAGACCCGCGAGCAGCTCAATCGCATCCTGGCCGAGCGCACCGGCCAGCCGCTGGAGAAGATCCAGGCCGACACCGAGCGCGACTATTTCATGTCCGCATCCGAGGCCAAGTCTTACGGCCTGATTGATCAGGTTATTGACCGCCGGCCCTGACTGCAGCCCGCCGCGTGCCGTTTTCACAGAGGAAACGGCGCTTGGCGTGGCTTCTTAGGCACCTTGGGCGACGGGGCTCTCTGGACACGGAGAGCCCCGTTTCCCATTGCACTATCATTGACCCGACCCCCCTTAACGCGCACTTGCGACCCTAAATTCCATGGCCGACAAAAAAGGCGCTTCGAGCGAGAAGGTGCTGTATTGCTCGTTCTGCGGCAAAAGCCAGCACGAGGTGAAGAAGCTCATTGCCGGCCCCTCGGTGTTCATCTGCGACGAGTGCATCGAGCTGTGCAATGACATCATCCGTGACGAGGTGCCGCCTGAAGGCGCCGCCAAGTCCGCCAAGTCCGACCTGCCCACCCCAGGCGAGATCAAGTCCAGCCTCGACCAGTACGTGATCGGCCAGGAAGTGGCCAAGCGCACGCTGGCCGTGGCGGTCTACAACCACTACAAGCGTCTGAAGCACATGGGCGGCGGCAAGGAGGAGGTGGAGCTCAGCAAGAGCAACATCCTGCTCATCGGCCCCACCGGCTCAGGCAAGACGCTGCTGGCGCAGACGCTGGCGCGGCTGCTCAACGTGCCCTTCGTCATCGCCGACGCCACCACGCTGACCGAGGCCGGCTACGTGGGCGAGGACGTCGAGAACATCATTCAGAAGCTGCTGCAGAACTGCAATTACGACGTCGAGCGTGCGCAGCGCGGCATCGTCTACATCGATGAGATCGACAAGATCAGCCGCAAGGCCGACAACCCCAGCATCACGCGCGACGTCTCCGGCGAAGGCGTGCAGCAGGCGCTGCTCAAGCTGGTGGAAGGCACCATGGCCAGCGTGCCGCCGCAGGGCGGGCGCAAGCATCCGAACCAGGATTTCCTGCAGATCGACACGACCAACATCCTGTTCATCTGCGGCGGTGCCT
Organism: Azohydromonas australica DSM 1124; assembly: GCF_000430725.1. Taxonomy (GTDB): domain Bacteria; phylum Pseudomonadota; class Gammaproteobacteria; order Burkholderiales; family Burkholderiaceae_C; genus Azohydromonas; species Azohydromonas australica. The sequence continues at coordinate 166,450 of NZ_KE387203.1, read as the reverse complement.
TCGACGGACTGGAGAAGGTGATCCAGAACCGTACCGAGAAGTCGGGCATCGGCTTCGCCGCCACGGTCCACAGCAAGAGCGAGAAGCGCGTGTCGGACCTGTTCCGCGAGGCGGAACCTGAAGACCTCATCAAGTTCGGCCTGATTCCGGAACTGGTTGGCCGCCTGCCGGTGGTCGCCACGCTGGGCGAGCTGACCGAGGACGCGCTGGTGCAGATCCTCACCGAGCCCAAGAACGCGCTGCTCAAGCAGTACCAGCGGCTGTTCGGCATGGACGGCGTGGAGCTGGAGCTTCGTCCCTCGGCGCTGTCGGCCATCGCGCGCAAGGCGCTGGCGCGCAAGACCGGCGCACGTGGCCTGCGCTCGATCATGGAGCACGCCCTCATCGACACCATGTTCGACCTGCCCAACCTCGACGGCGTGGCCAAGGTGGTGGTGGACGAACACAACATCGAAGAGGGGGCCAAGCCGCTGCTCGTCTACCGCGAGCAGAAGGCCAGTGCCTGAGACCACCCTCGTTTCTTTCTGATCTCCGACACGGCGGCGGCCGTTCCCGCTTGCAAATGAATGCTCGGGCCCCAAGTGGGCCTGAGAAAGAGAGGAACCCATGTCAGGACATCCTGTATTGCCCGCCGAATCGACCACGCTGCCGCTGCTGCCGCTGCGCGACGTGGTGGTGTTTCCCCACATGGTGATCCCGCTGTTCGTGGGGCGGCCCAAGTCGATCAAGGCGCTGGAAGCGGCCATGGAGGCCGGGCGCCAGATCATGCTGGTGGCGCAGAAGGCTGCCGGCAAGGACGAGCCGAAGGCGGACGACATGTTCGAGATCGGCTGCGTCTCCAGCATCCTGCAGATGCTCAAGCTGCCCGACGGCACGGTGAAGGTGCTGGTGGAAGGCACGCAGCGCGCGCGCACCACCAAGATCACCGAGAACGGTGAGCACTTCGTGGCCGAGGTCAGCCCGATCCCGCCCGAAGCCGACGCCAAGCCCGAGGTCGAGGCGCTGCGCCGCGCGGTGACGCAGCAGTTCGACCAGTACGTCAAGCTCAACAAGAAGATCCCGCCGGAGATCCTGACCTCCATCGCCGGCATCGACGACGCTGGCCGCCTGGCCGACACCATCGCCGCGCACCTGCCGCTCAAGCTCGAAGCCAAGCAGTCCGTACTGGACCTGCACGAGGTGGACAAGCGGCTGGAGAAGCTGCTGGAGCTGCTGGAGCACGAGGTCGACATCCTGCAGGTGGAAAAGCGCATCCGCGGCCGCGTCAAGCGCCAGATGGAGAAGAGCCAGCGCGAGTACTACCTGAACGAGCAGGTCAAGGCGATCCAGAAGGAACTCGGCGACGGCGAGGAAGGTGCCGACCTCGAGGAGCTGGAGAAGAAGATCGTCGCGGCCAAGATGCCCAAGGAAGCACGCAAGAAGGCCGACAGCGAGCTCAAGAAGCTCAAGCTGATGTCGCCCATGTCGGCCGAGGCCACCGTGGTGCGCAACTACATCGACACGCTGATCAACCTGCCCTGGGCCAAGAAGACCAAGATCAAGCACAACCTGGGCCACGCCGAGGAAGTGCTCAACGAGGACCACTACGGCCTGGAGAAGGTCAAGGACCGCATCCTCGAATATCTCGCGGTGCAACAGCGCGTGGACAAGGTCAAGGCGCCGATCCTGTGCCTGGTCGGGCCCCCGGGCGTCGGCAAGACCTCGCTGGGCCAGAGCGTGGCCCGCGCCACGGGTCGCAAGTTCGTGCGCATGGCCCTGGGCGGCGTGCGTGACGAAGCCGAGATCCGTGGCCACCGCCGCACCTACATCGGCTCCATGCCGGGCAAGGTGCTGCAGAGCCTGACCAAGGTCGGCACGCGCAATCCGCTGTTCCTGCTCGACGAGATCGACAAGCTGGGCATGGATTTCCGCGGCGACCCGTCGTCGGCGCTGCTGGAGGTGCTCGACCCCGAGCAGAACCACACCTTCGGCGACCACTACGTCGAGGTCGATTTCGACCTCTCGGACGTGATGTTCGTGGCGACCTCTAACTCCATGAACATCCCGCCGGCGCTGCTGGATCGCATGGAAGTGATCCGCCTGTCGGGCTACACCGAGGACGAGAAGCTCAACATCGCCCGCCGCTACCTGCTGCCCAAGCAGCAGAAGAACAACGGCGTGCGCGACGACGAGATGGAAGTCACGGAAAGCGCGCTGCGCGGCATCGTGCGCTACTACACCCGCGAGGCCGGCGTGCGCTCGCTGGAGCGCGAGATCTCGAAGATCTGCCGCAAGGTGGTCAAGGGCCTGCAGCTCAAGACCTACGAGGGCAAGGTGGTCGTCACGGAGGAAAACCTCCACGACTTCCTGGGCGTGCGCAAGTTCGACTTCGGCCGTGCCGAGAAGAAGAACCAGGTCGGCCAAGTGGTCGGCCTGGCTTGGACGGAAGTGGGCGGCGACCTGCTGACCATCGAGGCGGTGGTGATGCCCGGCAAGGGCAACATCATCCGCACCGGCCAGCTCGGCGACGTGATGAAGGAGTCGGTCGAGGCGGCCCGCTCGGTGGTGCGCTCGCGCGCCCGCCGCCTGGGCATCAAGGATGAGATGTTCGAGAAGCGCGACATCCACATCCACGTGCCCGACGGCGCCACGCCCAAGGACGGTCCGAGCGCGGGTATCGCCATGACCACCGCTTTCGTTTCCTCGCTCACCGGCATCCCGGTGCGCGCGGACGTTGCGATGACCGGCGAGATCACGCTGCGCGGCGAGGTCACGGCCATCGGCGGCCTCAAGGAGAAGCTGCTGGCCGCGCACCGCGGCGGCATCAAGACCGTGCTGATCCCCGAGGAAAACGTCAAGGACCTGCAGGACATTCCGGAGAACGTCAAGAACCAGCTCGAGATCGTCCCGGTCCGCTGGATCGACCGCGTGCTGGAAGTGGCACTGGAAGCCGTGCCCGAGGCGCTGCCCGAGGAAGACCTGCCCGCCAAGGAGCCGGCGGCGGCCGCCAAGCCCGAACCCGCAACCGCGGCCACCGGCGACGCGATCAAGCACTGAAAAAAGGCTTGCGCAGGTCCAGAAAAGCGGTATATACTGCGAGTCTTCGCTGAGCAGCAATGCAACGCGAAGACCACGCGGGAATAGCTCAGTTGGTAGAGCGCAACCTTGCCAAGGTTGAGGTCGCGAGTTCGAGTCTCGTTTCCCGCTCCAATCCCAAAGGGAAGCCCCGGCTTCCCTTTTTCATGCAGCGGCGCGGTAGCAAAGCGGTTATGCAGCGGATTGCAAATCCGTCCAGGGCGGTTCGACTCCGCCCCGCGCCTCCAAAGAACTCCAAAGACATCAAATACTTAGCGGCCCCTTGTGGGCCGCTTTTCTTTTTGGTGCCGCAAAAGCCGCAGCCCGGACGGAGTCCTTCAGCAAGCCTCCTTGAGCCCGGAACGCAAGCCGGTGTCAGAACATCCCGCGGTACAGCGCGCAGGAGCGGCACAGGCTCGGCGGCTCGTCCGCCGCCAGCGCGGCGCGCAGCGCCACCGCCTGCTCGCCGTGCCAGCGCGCCTGCAGCCCCTGGTCCGACTCGAACACGTCGCCGAAGCTGGCGCGGTCGGCGCTCGCGGCCATGCAGCAGGGCAGCATCTGCCCGGCGGCGGTGATGTAGAGCTGCTCCCAGGGCCAGTCGCAGCGCGGCCCGCTCGACGATCGTGTCGTGCGCGGACGCAGCCGCGGCAGGTTCAGCCGCAGGCCCAATTCCGCCGCCAGCGCGCGCGACTCTTCGAACAGCGTCTCCAGCGCCGGCAGCTCGGCTTCTGAAATCTCGTGCTCGTTCACGTAGCTGCGGATGGGGATGTAGCGCCCCGGCAGCTCCGGCTGCTGCAGGTCGCTGGACAGGCGCTGCACCAGCAGTTCCGGCACGCCATGCGCGTGCAGCAGCCGCAGCAGCGCCGGCAGCTCGTGCGCGTTGTGGCGCATCAGCACCATCACGCCGCGCACCTCCAGCGCGCTGCCGGCCTCCTGCCGCGCCGACATCAGCCGGCCCAGGTTGCGCACCACCTTCCCGAAATTGGCCTTGCGCCGGATCGATTCGTAGACCGCCGCGCTGGCGCCGTCCAGCGACACCGACAGCGCGCTCAGCCCGCTGTCCACGCAGCGACGCGCGCGCGCCGGCGTCAGCAGCGTGAGGTTCGTGTTCGCCGAGACGCGGATCCCGCGCGCCACCGCCAGCGCCACCATGTCGAAGAACTGCGGATGCAGCATCGGCTCGCCCAGCCCCTGCAGGTGCAGCTCCTGCAGCCCCTGCATCTGGTCCAGCAGCCGGGTGAAGCGCTCCAGCGACAGCTCCGCCACCTCGTCGCCGCGGTCGTTCACGGTGCACATGCGGCAGGCCAGGTTGCAGCGGCCCACCGGCTCGATCTGCGCGAAGCGCGGCAGTGGGGGATGGAGGTCCACGTCCGAAGTCGCCGGCGCCGCGGTTGGGAGGGCTCCCTGTTGCGGTGGCAACGTCACCGGCGAGCGTTCGGCCTGCGGCAGCGCGGCCTCGTGCAGCGGGGCGGCCATCAGCGTTGCGCTCCCGGCAGGACGGCCAGGCGCTGCCGCCGCGCGGGCGGCGGCCCGCCGTGCACCTTCACGACCATCTCCACCACCGCCCGCGGCAGCACGCGCCGGCGCGCCAGCGCCCAGGGCAACCCCGCCAGGGCCGAGCACAGCGCCGCGCCGAGCACGCCTTGCGCCCGGCCGTCACGCCAGACCTTGCGCGTCTCGTGCCAGGCCAGCCGCCACGGCAGCCGCAGCCACGCCAGCCAGAAGCGGTTGCGCGTGGTCACGATCTGGCGCGCGCGGCGGTCGCGCGCCGGGGAGGGGTGGTGGTGCGTCTGCACCGCCGGCACGTAGGCCATGTCCCAGCCCGCGGCCATCAGGTCCTGGCCCAGCAGGACTTCTTCCGCGCCCAGGAAGAAGCGCGGCTCGTAGCCCCCGGCCTCGCGGAAGGCTTGCGCCCGCATCACCACCGCGCCGGCCATGAAGCTCACCAGCCGCGGCCCGGGCAGGCCGCGCGAGTCCAGCGGGCTGGCGGCCATGCTCTTGCAGGCCGGATCGACCCGGTTCTCCGGACCCACCAGCACCTGCGCGTTGAGCACGCCCAGGCGCGGATACATGTCCAGCACCGCCACCGCCCGCGCCAGCGCGCCGGGCTCCCACCAGGTGTCGTCGTCGCAGAAGGCGACGTAGGGCGTGCGCACCAGTTCCACGCCGTGGTTGCGCCCGGCCGCGCCCAAGTTGCCGGGACAGCACACGAGCTGCGCGCGCTCGAAGCGCCGCACCACCTCGGCCGTGGCCGGCGAGGCGCCGTTGTCCACCACGATCAGCGCCGGCGCCTCGGGCAACGCCTCCAGGTGGCGCAGCGTGCGCTCTAGCTCCTGCGGGCGCTTGTGGGTGAGCACCACCACGCTCACGCGCGGGTCCGTGTTCTTCATGAGGTCTCCTCGGCAGCTTGTGGTTCGTGGATCTCGAAGCGCCAGCGCCGCTCGGGGCGGGCCGTGTCGTCGTAGCCGCCGGGGCCGAAGGCGCGCAGCTGGCTGGCGTAGCACTGCACCGCGCGCGCCTTGGGCGCCGCCGCCTCGACGGGCTTCTCCTTGGTTGGCGTGAGCTGCAGCCCTTGCCGCAGCAGCTCCGCCAGCCGCTGCTGCAGCAGCCCCGGAATGCCGCGGTAGAGCGCGTCCTCGTACATCAATGCGGGGCGCGGATGGCGCCGCCACGCCGCCATGCAGGCCTCGTGCACCAGGTGGTGGTCCGAATGGAACAGGCCCAGCGGGAACACGAAGGCGTCGTCCTCGCCCTGGCGCTCCAGCAGCGGCGACAGCGCCCCGGCCACGGCCTCGACGGTGGGCGTGGCGCCGTACTGGCTGTCGCCGAAGTCCAGCCAGCACGGCTCACAGCCCAGCAGCGCCAGCGCGGCGCGGTCTTCCTCGCGCCGGGCCAGCACCGCCTCGCGGGCGCTGCCGAAGCCGCAGCGCACATCCCAGTCGGTGCGCACGCCGCCGTCGGCCGGCAGCCCCGCGAACACCGTCGCCACGCGCGTGCCCGGATGGGCGCTCAGCCATTGGCCGCAGCCGAAGACGGCGTCGTCGAGGTGGGGCGAGATGAGCAGGGCGGGCATGGGTGGCAGACAGGGTTTGTGTGCAGTGCAGCAAACTCCAAGCCCAGGCAGGGCGGCCGTGCCCTTCGTTCAGGCACCGGGATGACCGGTGCTTCGCTGCGGTGCAAGCCGGCAGTCCGGCCCGGGAGAACCCCCCAGCGTCAGGGGTGACAATGGCGTCCTGCAGCAGGACGGCCGGGGTTGTTCTTCCCGGCGCACGCCGTTCCGCGCCCCGGAGACCGATGCCCATGAAGAAGCCGACGCCGAAACTCGCCGTCCTGGTTGCCGCGCTGCTGGCGACCGCGCTGGCGCAGGCCGACGTCAACGTCGGCGTGACGCTCTCGGTCACGGGGCCGGCCGCCTCGCTGGGCATTCCGGAGCGCAACACCATCGCGCTGCTGCCCTCGGTGGTGGCCGGGCAAAAGATCAACTACCTGGTGCTCGACGACGCCTCCGACACCACCACTGCCGTCGCCAACGCGCGCAAGCTGGTGGGCGAGCACAAGGTGGACGTGCTCCTGGGCTCCACCACCTCGCCCAACTCGCTGGCGATGATCGAGGTGGCGGCCGAGTCGCAGACGCCCATGCTCTCCCTGGCCGCCAGCGCCCGCATCGTCGAGCCCATGGACGCCCGGCGGCGCTGGGTGTTCAAGACGCCGCAGAACGACAGCGCCATGTCGCAGGCTATCGCCGAGCACATGGCCGCCCAGGGCGTGCGCAACGTGGCCTTCATCGGCTTTGCCGATGCCTACGGCGAGGGCTGGTTCCAGGAGTTCAGCCGCGCCGCGGCGCTGCGCAAGATCAAGGTGGTGGCCAACGAGCGCTATGCGCGCACCGACGCTTCCGTCGCCATCCAGGCCTTCAGGATCCTGGCCGTCAAGCCCGAGGCCGTCCTCGTCGCCGCGGCCGGCACCCCGGCCGTGCTGCCGCAGAAGACGCTGCGCGAGCGCGGCTACACCGGCCGCTTCTACCAGACGCATGGCGTGGCCAATGCCGACTTCCTGCGTGTCGGCGGCAAGGACGTGGAGGGCACGTACCTGCCCGCCGGCCCGGTGCTGGTGGCAGAGCAGCTGCCCGCGGCGCACCCGGTGAAGAAGAGCGCGCTGACCTACGTGACGCTCTGGGAAGGCCTGTACGGCAAGGGCACGCTGTCCGCCTTCGGCGCGCATGCCTGGGACGCCGGACTCCTGCTGACCACCGCGCTGCCGGCGGCGCTGAAGAAGGCGCAGCCCGGCAGCGCCGAGTTCCGCGCCGCGCTGCGCGACGCGCTCGAAGCCGTGCACGAGATGCCCGGCGCGCACGGCCTCTTCACCATGACCCCCACCGACCACCTCGGCCTGGACCAGCGTGCGCGCGTGATGGTGCGCGTCGAGAACGGGACGTGGCGGCTGCAGGCGGGGGCGGGGCCTTGAGGCCGGGTTGAGCGCCGTCTTTACGCTGCAGCAAAGGACGCGCAGCAGCCTCGCCACATCGCGCTGTCAGACTGCATGGCGTGAAGCAATCCGTGTCCTCCCTCAGTCCGTTGCCGCAGGTCCTGGCGCTGGCGGCGGTGGCGCTGCTGTCGGGCTGCGCGGCGCTGCGGCCGCCCGCAGATGCCAATGCGGCGCCCATCCCCACCAGCGCCGCCTCCGCGGTCCAGCTCGGCACCAGCGCCGCCGCCGCCACGCCCCGCGCTGAAGCCGCCTGGTGGTCCCGCTTCGGCGACCCGCTGCTGCCCACCCTCGTGGACGAGGCGCTGCGCGCCAACCCGCAAGTCACCTCGGCCCAGGCGGCGCTGCGCCAGGCGCGCGCGCTGCGCGACCTGGCGGCGTCGGGGCTCTATCCCAACGTGGGCGCCTCGACCTCGGCCGGGCGCAGCCGCGCGCGCAACGCCAGCAGCAACCAGTTCCAGGCCGGCTTCGACGCGGCCTGGGAGCCCGACCTCTTCGGCCGCACCCGCGCCGGCGTGACGGCTTCGGAGGCCGACGTCGCCGCCGCCGCGCTGTCGCTGGCCGACGTGCAGGTGTCGCTGGCCGCCGAGGTCGCCGTGGACCTGATCACGCTGCGCGGCCTGCAGTCGCGCCTGGCCATCGCCCAGGCCAACCTCGCGAGCCAGCAGGAAACTTTCCAGATCGCCCAGTGGCGGCTGCAGGCCGGGCTGGCCACCTCGTTGGAAGCCGAGCAGGCGCGCGCCGCCGCCGAGCAGACGCAGGCGCAGATCCCCGCGCTGCAGCTCTCGCTGGCCCAGTTCGCCAGCGCGCTGGCGGTGCTCACCGGCCGCCCGCCGGGCCTGCCGGCGCTGGAGCGCGCGGCGCCCATTCCCGCCGCGCCGGCCGACCTGGCGCAGAGCCTGCCTACCGACACGCTGCGCCAGCGCCCGGACATCCGGGAGGCCGAGGCGCGGGTGCGCGCCGCGCTGGCCCGCGTCACGCAGGCCGACGCCGCGCGCTACCCCACCTTCCGCCTCAGCGGCTCGCTGGGCCTGAGCGCGCTGACCGTGGGCGGGCTCACCGGCCCCGGCGCCGTGGTCAGCTCGCTGCTTGCCGGGCTGTCGCTGCCGGTGTTCGACGCCGGCGCCATCAACGCCCAGGTGCGCTCCCAGCAGGCCGCGGCGCAGCAGTCGGGCGCCAACCTCCAGGCCGTGGCGCTGAACGCGCTCAAGGAAGTGGAGGACGCGCTGGTGGAAGTGCGCAGCAGCCGCGAGCGCCTGGCCACGCTGGGCCGCGCCGCCGAGGCCGCCGCCAACGCCGCGCTGCTGGCGACCCAGCAGTACGGCGGCGGGCTGGTGGACTTCCAGACTGTGCTGCAGACCCAGCGCACCCAGCTTGCCCTGCAGGACAACCTGGCCGCCGCGCAGGCCGACGCCGCCGTCGCCCACGTGCGCCTCTACAAGGCGCTGGGCGGCGGCTGGCAGCCGGACACCGCCACGGCGGCCACGCCCTGACCGAACACGCGCCGGCCGCGGCCCCCGGATCACGCCCGATCGCCGCGGCCAGCCGACCTTTCCGACCCGGAAACGCCTCCATGAAAGCCCAAGACAACGCCTCCGACCTCGAATCGCTGCTCGGCGCCGACGCCAAGCCGCGCCCCTGGTGGCGCCGCACCACGCCGTGGCTGGCCGTGGCCGTGCTGGCCGCCGCCGTGGCCGGCGGCCTGGCCTGGCAGAAGCGCGAGGCGCAGCAGGCCGCGCCGGTGTACGTCACCGAGCCCGTGACGCGCGGCGACCTGCAGCTCAGCGTCAGCGCCAACGGCACGCTGCAGCCCACTCGCACGGTGAACATCGGCAGCGAGCTCTCCGGCACCGTGGCCCGCGTGCTGGTGGACGTGAACGACCAGGTGAAGAAGGGGCAGGTGCTGGTGGAGCTGGACCGCACGCGGCTGCAGGGCCAGCTCGAACGTTCGCGCGCCACGCTGGCCTCCAACCGCGCCAAGGTGTCGCAGGTGGAGGCCACGCTCAAGGAATCGCAGGCGCAGCTCACCCGCTACGAGGAGGTCGCGCGCCTGTCCGGCGGCAAGGTGCCGTCGGCGGCCGAGCTCGACACCGCGCGCGCCACCGTCTCGCGCGCGCAGGCCGACCTCAACGCCGCGCGCGCGGCGGTGACGGACGCGCAGGCGCAGGTGCTCATCGACGAGACCAACCTGGGCAAGACCGCCATCCGCGCGCCCATCGACGGCGTGATCCTCACCCGCACCGTGGACCCGGGCAACGCCGTGGCCGCCTCGCTGCAGGCGGTGACGCTGTTCACGCTGGCCGAGGACCTGAGCCGGATGCGGCTGCAGGTCAACGTGGACGAGGCCGACGTGGGCTCGCTGCGCGTGGGGCAGGAGGCGGACTTCAGCGTCAGCGCCTGGCCGCAGCGCCGCTACCCCGCCACCGTGACGCGCGTGGCCTACGGCTCCACGACTACCGACAACGTCGTCACCTACCCGACGCTGCTGGACGTCGCCAACCAGGACCTGTCGCTGCGCCCGGGCATGACGGCCAGCGCCACCATCCGCGGCGAGCCGCGCCGCGGCGTGCTGCTGGTGCCCAACCAGGCGCTGCGCTTCGCGCCCGCGCTGCCCAGCGCACCGCAGGACGGCGCCGGCCCCAGCGGCGGGGGCGGTGGCGTGGCCTCGGTGCTGATGCCGCGCATGCCGCGCGGCGCGCGCAAGCAGGCCGGTGACGCCGCCGGCGGCGGGGGCACCAAGACGCTGTGGCTGCTGCAGGAGGGCCGCCCCGTGTCCGTGAGCGTGAGCACCGGCGCCAGCGATGGCCGCCGCACCGAGGTGCGCAGCGAACAGCTGCAGCCCGGCATGCAGGTGATCGTGGACCAGCGCAGCCAACCGCGATGAGCCCGTCCGCCGCTTCTGCCACTGCCGCTGCCGGCGGCCTCGCCTCCACGGCGCAGCGCATGCCGCTGATCCGCCTGCGCGGCATCACCAAGCGCTACGGCCAGGGCCAGGCCGCCTTCCTCGCGCTCAAGGGCGTGGACCTGGACATCGAGGAGGGCGATTTCGTGGCCGTCATGGGCCCCAGCGGCTCAGGAAAAAGCACGGCGATGAACCTGCTGGGCTGCCTGGACGTGCCCACCAGCGGCCAGTACTTCTTCCGCGGCGTGCCGGTGCACGAGCTCAGCCGGGACCAGCGCGCCCGCCTGCGCCGCGAACAGCTCGGCTTTGTCTTCCAGGGTTTCAACCTGCTGGCCCGTACCTCGGCCCAGGAGAACGTGGAGCTGCCGCTGCTGTACCGGGGCACCCCGGCCAAGGAGCGGCGCCGGCTGGCGCTGGAGTCGCTGGACACCGTGGGGCTGGCGCAGTGGGCGCACCACACGCCGGCAGAGCTTTCCGGCGGCCAGCAGCAGCGCGTGGCCATCGCGCGCGCGCTGGTGACGAGCCCGAAGGTGCTGCTCGCCGACGAGCCCACCGGCAACCTCGACACCCAGCGCAGCCGCGAGATCATGGAGCTGCTGTGGCGGCTCAACGGCGAGCGCGGCATCACGGTGCTGATGGTCACGCACGAGAGCGACATGGCGGCCTACGCCAAGCGCATCGTGCGCTTCGTGGACGGCCTGGTGGACAGCGACGAGCGCAACGCCCATCCGGCCGGCGCCGCCGCTGCGGGCGCCGCGACCACCCCGCTGCAAGGAGCACGCTGATGCTGTGGAACAGCCTGCTGCTGGCGCTGCGCGAGATCCGCCGCCACCTGCTGCGCAGCTTTCTCACCATTCTGGGCATCGTCATCGGCGTGAGCGCCGTCATCACCATGGTGACGCTGGGCAAGGGCGCCACGCAGGCGGTGCAGGACCAGATCACGAGCCTGGGCACGAACCTGCTGATGGTGCGCCCGGGCCAGCGCCTGGGCCCCGGCGCCTCGGGCGCGGGCGCGCCCAGCTTCACGGTGGAGGACGTGGCGGCCATGCGCACGCAGATCGGCGGCATCGCCGCCGTGGCGCCGGAAGTGCGCTCGGGCGTGACGGTGGTGGCCAACGGCCGCAACTGGGCCACCAGCGTCACCGGCACCACCAACGACTACTTCTTCACCAACAACTGGAGCCTGGCCGCAGGCCGCAGCTTCGAGGAGACGGAGGAGCGTGCCGGCGCCGCTGTGTGCCTCATCGGCGAGACCATCCGGCGCGAGCTCTTCGGCGCCAGCGCCGGCAGCAATCCCGCCGACGCGCTGGGTCAGCGCCTGCGGGTGAAGCAGTTCAGCTGCGACATCGTGGGCGTGCTGGCCTCGAAGGGGCAGGGCGCCATGGGCAACGACCAGGACGACGTGGTGCTGCTGCCGCTGGCCACCGTGCAGCGCCGGGTGACGGGCAGCACGCGGGTGCAGACCATCCTGGTGTCCATGGCCGAGGGCAGCGACGCCGAGCGCGTGAAGGCCGGCATCCGCGACCTGCTGCGCGAGCGCCGCAAGCTGGGCGCGGGCGACGAGGACAACTTCAACGTGCTCGACACCGCGCAGCTGGCGCAGACCTTCTCCAGCACCACGCGCGTGATGACGATGCTGCTGGGCGCGGTGGCCGCGGTGAGCCTGCTGGTGGGCGGCATCGGGATCATGAACATCATGCTGGTGAGCGTGACCGAGCGCACGCGCGAGATCGGCGTGCGGCTGGCCATCGGCGCGCTGGAAGCGGAGGTGCTGCTGCAGTTCCTGATCGAGGCCGTGGCGCTGGCGGCGCTGGGCGGCGTGGTGGGCATCGTGCTGGCGGCGATCTTCTCCATCACCGGCGCGCGGCTGATGGACGTGCCCTACCAGTTCGACGTGCCCATCAACCTGCTGGCCTTCGTGTTCTCGGCCGGCATCGGGGTGCTGTTCGGCTACTTCCCGGCGCGCCGCGCGGCGCGGCTGGACCCGATCGAGGCGCTGCGGCACGAGTAAGGGCGCGCGGATTGCTAAGGGGGCCGTCGTGCAAAGTGGCGGCTTCCCGTTGCCCTGTCCACGTGAGGCCCGATGACCCAGCTCCCCGACGATCCTGAAATCAACGCGCGCGCGCGCAGCGGCGGCCTGGAGTTCCGCACCCTGGTGTGGCTGCTGGTGCTGGTGACGCTGGCCTTCGGCTGGATCCTGCTGCCTTACTACACCGCGGTGTTCTGGGCCGTGGTGACGGCGATCCTGTTCGCCCCGGTGCAGCGGCGCATCCGCGTCAACCTCAAGGGCCGCTCCAACGTCGCGGCGCTGCTGACGCTCCTGATCGTGCTGGTGATCGTGATCCTGCCCATGGCCGTGGTGGGCTCGATGCTGGTGCAGGAGGCGCTGGGGGTGATGCAGCGCATCCAGAGCGGCGACATCAACTTCACCCGCTACGCCGAGCAGATCTACGCCGCGCTGCCGGCGTGGCTCACGGGGCTGCTGGACCGCTTCGGGCTGGCGGACCTGGCCGGGCTCAAGGCCCGGGTGGGCGAGCAGCTGACGACCGGTACGCAGGCGCTGGCCGCGCGCGCGCTGAGCGTGGGGCAGGACACCTTCAACTTCCTCATCACCTTCGGCGTGATGCTGTACCTGCTGTTCTTCCTGCTGCGCGACGGCAACGGGCTGGCCGCGCGGGTGCGCAAGGCCATCCCGCTCAACGAGGAGGACAAGCGCGAGCTGCTGGCGCGCTTCGCCACCGTGATCCGCGCCACCGTGAAGGGCAACATCGTCGTGGCGGTGGTGCAGGGCTCCCTGGGCAGCCTGGCCTTCTGGTTCCTGGGCATCCACGGCGCGCTGCTGTGGGGCGTGGTGATGGCCGTGCTGTCGCTGCTGCCGGCCGTGGGCGCGGCGCTGGTGTGGGCGCCGGTGGCCGTGTACCTGATGGTCACCGGCGCGCTGTGGAAGGGCGTCGCGCTGGTGGCCTGGGGCGTGCTCGTGATCGGGCTGGTGGACAACGTGCTGCGCCCGATCCTGGTGGGCAAGGACACCAAGATGCCCGACTACCTGGTGCTGATCTCCACGCTGGGCGGCATCGCGGTGTTCGGGCTCAACGGCTTCGTGCTCGGCCCCGTCATCGCGGCGCTGTTCATGGCCGCCTGGGACATCTTCATCGACCGCCGCGCCGAGCGCGAAGGCTGAAGGCGCGCCGCGCCGGCGTGGCGAAGTGCACGCGGCGCCCGATGGCGTGCAGGGACTTCCCGATCGGTATCCTGGGCGCGGCGGTGGCGCCCGTAGACTCGCGCCCTTTTGCGTGTGCCGGCATGGCACGCGCGGTGTTGGGATCAAGGAGCAGTACGGTGGTGATGGACGGCAGGGTGTGGCATGCGGCGTCGGCTGAATTCGAGGCGGCGCGGCGTCTGGTACAGGTGCCGCCCAGCCATCGCGCGCGCAACCTGCACGGCCATGGTTTCCAGGCGCGGGTGCGCGGCGAGCTGCCCGCCGGCTGGGCCGAGTTCCCCGGCGGCGAGGTGCAGCGGCTGCAGGCCGAGCTGCGCGAGGTGGCGGGCATGCTGGACTACCGGCTGCTCAACGAGGTGCTGACCGAGCCCAGCGACGAGCGCCTGGCGCGCTGGATCGCCGCGCAGCTGCCGCTGCCGCTGGAGGTCGCGCTGCAGAGCCGCCCCGACCGCGGCGTGGACCTCGATGCCGAAGGCCGCGCCCATGCCTGGCGCCGCCACGCCTTCCATTCCGCGCACCGGCTGCCCAACGTGCCCGAAGGGCACAAGTGCGGGCGCATGCACGGCCACGGTTTCGAGGTGCTGATCCATGCCCAGGGCGTGGACCACGACGCCATCGACGACGGCTGGGCGCCGCTGCAGGCGCAGCTGCACCACGTCTGCCTCAACGAGCTGCCCGGGCTGGAGAACCCCACCAGCGAGATGCTGTCGAGCTGGATCTGGGAGCGGCTGCTGCCGGCGCTGCCCACGCTGGCGCACGTGACGGTGTTCGAGACCGCCTCCTGCGGCGCCTGCTACGACGGCCGGCACTGGCGCACCTGGAAGGAGTTCAGCCTGGACAGCGCGCTGTGCCTGCGCCGCGCGCCCGAAGGCAGCCCGCTGCGCCGCCTGCACGGCCACACCTACACGCTGCGGCTGCACCTGCAGGCGCCGCTGGACGCGCTGATGGGCTGGACGCTGGACTTCGGCGACGTGAAGCGCCTGTTCGACCCGGTGTTCCGCGCCCTGGACCACCAGCCGCTGCACGAGATCGAGACCCTGACCGACTGCGACCCGGCCTCGCTGGCGCGCTGGGCGCTGGGGCAGGCGCGCGAGCGGCTGCCGCAGGTGGACCGCGTGGACCTGTTCGAGACGCCCGGCTGCGGCGCCACGGTGCAGCTCGGCGCCGCGACGCCGGCGCTGCCGGTCTGACGCGAGCGGCGCGCGCCATGGCCTACGCCGTCAAGGAAATCTTCTACACGCTGCAGGGCGAGGGCGCCCAGGCGGGCCGGGCGGCCGTGTTCTGCCGCTTTGCCGGCTGCAACCTCTGGAGCGGCCGCGAGGCGGACCGCGCACAGGCCGTGTGCCGCTTCTGCGACACGGACTTCGTGGGCACCGACGGCCCGGGCGGCGGCAAGTTCGCCGACGCGGCGGCGCTGGCCGACGCGGTGGCTGCACAGTGGCCCGGCGGCGGGAAGCCGTTGGTGGTGTGCACGGGCGGGGAGCCGCTGCTGCAGCTGGACGCGCCGCTGATCGAGGCGTTGCACGCGCGGGGCTTCCAGATCGCGGTGGAAACCAACGGCACGCAGCCCGCGCCGGCGGGGCTGGACTGGATCTGCGTCAGCCCCAAGTCCGACGCGCCGCTGGCGCTTTCGTGCGGCGACGAGCTGAAGCTGGTGTTCCCGCAGCCGGAGGCGATGCCGGAGCGCTTCGAGGCGCTGGATTTCGACCATTTCATCCTGCAGCCCATGGACGGCCCGGAGCGCGAGCGCAACACGCAGCTGGCGCTGAGGTACTGCCTGGAGCATCCGCGGTGGCGGCTGGGCTTGCAGACGCACAAGCTGCTGAACATTCCTTGACGCCTGAAGGAAGCCGCCGCGCTTGCGGCGATAATGCGCCGCTGCGCCAGCGCAGCACGGCAACCCTGCCCGGGTGGCGAAATCGGTAGACGCAGCGGACTTAAAATCCGCCGCCCTAAACAGGCTTACGGGTTCGAGTCCCGTCCCGGGCACCAGGATCATCAATATGTCCAGGCCATTGGGCCTGAATGGTGTGGCGTGCCGGTGGGTTGGATGAATTCAGATGAGCCTGGAGTTTCATCCCGCCATGTGGCCGAAGACGGAAATGCTGGATCCGGAATGAACAGGCCGACCGTCTCGGCTTTCGGTGCCGCGCCGCGTGTGCAAATCAGGCTTGGGGCCGCCGCCGCCCTGCCATCAGACCCAGTACGCCCAGGCCCGCGAGCATCAGCCCGGCGGTGGCCGGTTCGGGCACCGGCGTGGCGATGAAAACACTGCTTTCGCCGTCCAGTACCCCATAACCCGTGATCTGCCCCTTGTTGTTGAGGCCGATGCCGGAAATCAGCGCCCAGTGCTGGGCGTCTTCCGGGCTTATCAGGTCATTGAGGTCTTGGATTTGCCCGTTGCGGTACAGCACCGCGTGCGCGTCAGCGGTACCATTGCCTGCGATGCCCGTGATCCAGCCCCGGTCGTTCATGTCCCCCGCAAGGAACTCCGAGAAACTTGCCACTCGCGTGATCCGGTCGCCTTCGACCATGACGTACTCTTTGTTCCGGGTCGCCAATACCTGTCCGGCATTGTTGATGTCGCCGTAGTATTCCACGCCCTCAAGGTAATCTACCCGTCCCTGGCTGTACAGGAATAATCGCGAGGTGCCTCCGCTCCATTGGGCATAGCCGGCCATCACGTCGTGGTCGTTGAGGCCCACCAGGCTGACGGAATCGGCTTCAGGAACCAGATCCACGTAACGACTTTGGCTGCCGTCGTAGTAGAACGGCTTGCCGTCGAACCGGCCCACGGCATGGCCGAGGTTGTTGAGCGCCGAAACCTCGCCGCCCTTGTAGAGCGTCACTTCCGGGCTGATATTGGTATAGCGGTCGGTGAGGGTGTCATAGATGTAGGGCTGCGTGTAATCGTGGCGTCCAATCTCGTAATTGGCCGCCGCCTGGCGGCGGTCGTTGATGCTCACAAGTCCCGCCGAGTAACCTGCGCTCAAATGGTATATCTGCAGCGAGCCGTCATTCCGGTAAATGTAGGCGTCGTCGTAAGGATTGGCGACCAAGCCGCCGGCAACGTCGCCCAGGTTATTGATGTCTCCTACGCTGAAATAATCATAGCGGCCTGGATCGGGCGGTACAGGCACCCGCTCTACCCGGTACGTCAGCGCCGCTTGGGATGCGGTGCACAGCATCGTGGCCAAAGACAGCAGGACGGCATGAACTCGTCGCATGGCAGGCCTTTCAAACAAGGCAATGGACCACAGCTTGAAGCCCGGCGGGTGATCTTTCCAAGGGCTGGAAGGCGAACGTTACGCTTTCTTCATCTGGTGAATAAAAACCGGAATGCCTTGAACCGGTTGATTCCAGAATTACAATTCCAATAAAGGATATTTTCAGTGCTGGCATGGGCTGCTGGCTGCATATGGGAAAGCTGCAACGAAACTCAGATCCCCGGGAAAAGAGTGCCGGCCAAAGTGCGTTGCACGAGTTTCAGGCATCAGCGTGGCATGGGAAGAATTCGTGTCCGCAAGGTTTCTCGGCGTCGTTCAGCCGCTAGGCGGCGTGTGTGGCGTCGTGGGCGTGGGACTCTGAATTGCCCTTTATGGACGAGCACGCGCGGCCCAGTGCCGCATCCCGTGCCGGCTTTCTTCATTTGCACAAGCAGGAGACACCGCCATGACCACCCCCGCTGATCGCCCCGTACGTTCAAACCCGCTGGCGCGTTGCCTGGGCGCGCTGGCCCTCGCAGCACTCGTGCCCGCCGCGATGGCGCAGAGCAGCGGCACCGGATCGGCCGGCTCCACCACCGGTGCGGGCACGGGCACCGCCGCGCAGCCGGCGCAGCCCGTGGCCTCGGGCACGGCCGCCGGCGGCAACAAGGCCGCCAAGCCGCCGGTGGAGGCCAAGGCCGCGGAAGGCGCCGCCCCGGCCAAGAAACCGGCCAAGTCCGGCACGCAATCGGGCGCGGCCTCGGGGCCGGCCAACGGCACGGGTACCGGCGGCTCCAGCCGCTGACGCGCCGTCCCGCCCCCTGAGGCGCGAGCCGCGCCTCAGGCCTTTTGCTTTGCCGGCCCGGAGCCGCCGTTCGCGGCGCGCCCGGGCCGGCCTGCATGCGCGCAGGCCGCACACTCTCGGCCTCGTCCAGTCCTGCAACGCGGATTCGTCCCCGGCCCTGAAGCGCCGGCGCCGGCCGCGGCCCGCGCCATGCCTCTATTCCCTCAATCCCTGCTGAACCCCGGCGTGCGCAAGCGCGAGGTCTTCGGCTGGGCCATGTACGACTTCGCCAACTCGGGCTACACGACCGTGGTGCTCACGGCCGTGTTCAACGCCTACTTCGTCGGCGTGGTCGCGGGCAACGCATCCTGGGCCACGCTGGCCTGGACGCTGGCGCTGGCGCTGTCGAACCTGCTGGTGATGCTGCTGCTGCCGGCGCTGGGCGCCTGGGCCGATCTGCACGGGGCCAAGAAGCGGCTGCTGGCCGGCGCCACCGCCGGCTGCGTGCTCGGCACCGCGCTGCTGGCGGCCTGCGGACGCGGCGACGTGGCGCTGGCGGTCGTGGCCGTGCTGCTGTCCAACGCCTTCTACAGCGCCGGCGAGTCGCTGTGCGCCGCCTTCCTGCCCGAGCTGTCGCGGCGCGAGGCCATGGGCCGCGTCTCCGGCTGGGGCTGGAGCTTCGGCTACTTCGGCGGGATGCTGACCCTGGGCCTGAGCCTGGGCTACGTGCTGTGGGCGCAGGGGCAAGGGCAGCCGGCGACGCAGTTCGTGCCGGTGACCATGGGCATCACGGCCGGGGTCTACGCCATCGCCTCGCTGGCGACCTTCAGCCTGCTGCGCGAGCGCGCGCAGCCGCAGCCGGGCACGCGCACGGGCATCGCCGATTCGCTGCGGCGGCTGCACGGCACCTGGCGCGCCGCGCGGCGCTACCAGGACTTCGGCCGGCTGCTGGCCTGCACCGTGGCCTACCAGGCGGGCATCGCGGTGGTGGTGGCGCTGGCGGCGGTGTATGCCGAGCAGGCGCTGGGCTTCACCCAGACGCAGACCATGACGCTGGTGTTCCTGGTCAACATCGCCTCGGCCGCCGGGGCCTTCGCCTTCGGCTACTGGCAGGACCGCACCGGCCACAAGCGCGCGCTGGGCTGGACGCTGGTGGGCTGGATCGGCATGACGCTGCTGGCGGTGGCGGCCCGGGAGCCGGGGCTGTTCTGGGCCGCGGCGGTGCTGGCCGGGTTGTGCATGGGATCGAGCCAGTCGGCCGGGCGCGCGCTGGTGGGGCTGCTGGCGCCGCCGGCGCGGCTGGCGGAGTTCTTCGGGCTGTGGACCTTCGCCACGCGGCTGGCGGCCATCGCCGGGCCGGTCACCTACGGGCTCGTCACCTGGCTCACCGACGGCAACCACCGCCTGGCCATCGGCGCCACGGGGCTGTTCTTCGTGCTGGGACTGGTGCTGCTCAAACCGCTGGACCTGCAGCGGGGGCAGGCGGCGGCGCAGGGGGCTTGAGGGTGGGCAGGGCGTTCAAGGCAACGCCGCCGCCTCCACGTGCCACTCCAGCCACCGCAGCGTGAACGCGCTGAGCTGAGCCGGGTCGCCGCTGCTCCAGAGCTGCAGCGGCGGCAGGTCGCGTGTCGAAGGCGGCAGCTGCGCCGCCAGCCGGGCCGTCTGGCGCGCCACGGCCTCGGCGGTGTCCACCAGCGTCACGCCGGGCAGGGCCTCGCGGATCAGCGGCGCGGCGAAGGGGTAGTGGGTGCAGCCCAGCACCACCACGTCACAGTCGGCCTCGCGCAGCGGCGCGCAGTGTCTCTGCACGACGGCCTGCAGCTCGGTCGAGCGCAGGTCGCCGCGCTCGATGGCCAGTGCCAGCCCGGTGCAGGCCTGCAGGTGAAAGCTCACCTGCGGCGGCTGTGCCAGCAGCAGGCGCTGGAACTTGCGGCTGGAGAGCGTGCCGCTGGTGGCCATCACGCCCACGCGGCCCACGCGCGTGAGCGCCACCGCCGGCTTCAGGCCTGGCTCGATGCCCACCAGCGGGATGTCCCCGTGCGACTGCCGCAGCGCCTCCACCGCGGCGGCGGTGGCGGTGTTGCAGGCGACCACCAGCAGCTGCGCCCCCTGCGCGCGCAGGAACCCGGCAATGCGCTGCGAGCGCTCGACGATGTAGGCCTCGGTGCGCTCGCCGTAGGGCGCATGGCCGCTGTCGGCCACGTACAGCAGCCGTGCGCCGGGCAGCGCCGCGCGCAGGGCGGGCAGCACCGACAGGCCGCCGACGCCGGAATCGAACACGCCGATACAACAGCCGGCGGGAAGGGCAGGGTTCATGGCGGCGGCAGTGTAGCGGCGGGCATCCCTCGCCCTGGAGCGGCGCAGGGGGCACTCTAAAATCCGCCGTCAAGCCTCAATCAGATGACAGGAGCGCACAACATGAAGCTGCTGGTGCCCGTGAAACGGGTGGTGGACTACAACGTCAAGGTCCGCGTGAAGAGCGACGGCTCGGGCATGGACCTCGCCGGCGTGAAGATGAGCATGAACCCCTTCGACGAGATCGCCGTCGAAGAGGCGGTGCGGCTCAA
>NZ_KE387203.1:3133-145045 GCF_000430725.1 Azohydromonas australica DSM 1124 | reverse complement strand
GGGCGGCCGGGCGCTGGGCTCGGCCGAGAAGTTCACCGAAGTGCTCACGCCGCTGGCCGACAAGCTCGGTGCCGCGCTGGGCGCCAGCCGTGCCGCGGTGGACGCGGGCTACGCGCCCAACGACTGGCAGGTGGGACAGACGGGCAAGATCGTTGCTCCGCAGCTCTACATCGCCTGCGGCATCAGCGGCGCGATCCAGCACCTGGCGGGCATGAAGGACTCCAAGGTGATCGTGGCGATCAACAAGGATTCGGAGGCGCCCATCTTCAGCGTCGCGGACTACGGCCTGGAGGCCGACGTCTTCGAGGCCGTACCGGCGCTGGTCAAGGCGCTGTAAGCCGGATCAGACACAAGGGCGCCACTGGCGCCCTTTTTTCTTCCATAACGACATCCACAAGGAGACAACGCCATGGCCTACAAGGCACCCCTCAGGGATTACCTGTTCGTGATGAACGAGCTGGCGCGGCTGGACCAGATCGCGCGCTGGCCGGGCTTCGAGGACGCCGGGCCCGAGACGGCCCAGGCGGTGCTGGAGGAATGCGCGCGGCTGTGCGAGGAGGTGCTGGCGCCGCTCAACGCCGCCGGCGACCGCAACCCTTCGCGCTGGGACCACGGCGAGGTGCACAGCACGCCCGGCTTCAAGGAGGCCTTCGCGCAGTACGCCGCCGGCGGCTGGCAGGGGCTGCAGCACCCGGCGGACTTCGGCGGCCAGGGGCTGCCCAAGCTCATCGGCGCGGCCTGCAGCGAGATGGTCAACAGCGCCAACCTCAGCTTCGCGCTGTGCCCGCTGCTGACCGACGGTGCCATCGAGGCGCTGCTCACCGCCGGCTCGGCCGAGCAGCAGGCGGCCTACATTCCGCCCATGATCGACGGGCGCTGGACCGGCACCATGAACCTCACCGAGCCGCAGGCCGGCTCCGACCTGTCGCTGGTGCGCACCCGCGCCGAGCCGCAGGGCGACGGCAGCTACCGCCTGTTCGGCACCAAGATCTACATCACCTGGGGCGAGCACGACCTGGCCGAGAACATCGTGCACATGGTGCTGGGCCGCGTGGCGGGCGCGCCCGAAGGGGTCAAGGGCATCAGCCTGTTCATCGTGCCGAAGCTGCTGCCCGACGCGCAGGGCCAGGCCACGGTGCGCAACGACGTGCACTGCGTGAGCATCGAGCACAAGCTGGGCATCAAGGCCAGCCCCACCGCCGTGCTGCAGTACGGCGAGAAGGACGGTGCCGTGGGCTACCTCGTGGGCGAGGAGAACCGCGGGCTGGAGTACATGTTCATCATGATGAACGCCGCCCGCTACGCGGTGGGCGTGCAGGGCGTGGCGGTGTCCGAGCGCGCCTACCAGCACGCGGTGGCCTATGCGCGCGAGCGCGTGCAGTCGCGCCCGGTGGACGGCAGCGCCACGGCGGCGGTGCCGATCATTCACCACCCCGACGTGCAGCGCATGCTCATGACCATGCGCGCGCAGACCGAGGGCTCGCGCGCCATGGCGCTGGTGGCCGCCGCGGCGCACGACGCGGCGCATGCGCACGTGGACCCATCGCAGCGCGAGGCCAACCGGCGCTTCTACGAGTTCATGGTGCCGCTGGTGAAGGGCTACTGCACCGAGGTGAGCCTGGACGTGGCCTCGCTGGGCATCCAGGTGCACGGCGGCATGGGCTTCATCGAGGAAACCGGCGCGGCGCAGTACCTGCGCGACGCCAAGATCCTGTCCATCTACGAGGGCACCACCGCCATCCAGGCCAACGACCTGGTGGGGCGCAAGACGCTGCGCGACGGTGGCCAGACCGCGCGCTGGCTGGCGCAGCAGATCGAGGCGACGGAGGCCGAGCTGGCGGGCAGCGGCAGCGCCCACGCGCGCGCCATGCACCACCGCCTCACGGCCGCGCGCCAGGCCTTCACCGACGTGGTGGCGTTCGTGCTGGAGCACGGCAAGTCGCAGCCCAATGCCGTCTATGCCGGCTCGGTGCCGTACCTGATGCTCGCGGGCGCCCTGGTGGCGGGCTGGCAGATGGCGCGCGCGCTGCTGGTGGCCGAGGCCCGGCTGCCTTCGGCGCAGGGCGAGGACGCGGCCTTCCTGCGCGCCAAGATCGCCACGGCGCGCTTCTTCGCCGACCACGTGCTGGGCACGCTGCCCGGGCGCCGCGACGCGATCGTGCAGGGTGCGGACGCGCTGGCGGCGATGCCGCTGGAGGCGTACTGAACCCCTGCCGACGAAGCCGAAACATTCCCCCGTCGTCCCGGCTCTCGCCGGGATGACGAGAGACACAACGAGGGAGACACCCATGGCCCTGCCGCCCCTGCTGTCCCACCTGTCGCTGCCGGTCATCGGCGCGCCGCTGTTCATCATCAGCAACCCGAAGCTCGTCATCGCGCAGTGCTGCGCGGGCGTCGTGGGCGCCATGCCGGCGCTCAACGCGCGGCCCGCCTCGCAGCTCGACGAGTGGCTCGACGAGATCACGCAGGCGCTGGCGGCGCATGACCGCTCGCACTCCGAGTCGCCCGCCGCGCCGTTCGCGATCAACCAGATCGTCCACCGCAGCAACGACCGGCTGGAGCACGACATGGCGTTGTGCGCCAAGTACCGCGTGCCCATCGTCATCAGCTCGCTGGGCGCGCGGGAGGAGATCAACCAGGCCGTGCACGGCTGGGGCGGCATCGTGCTGCACGACGTCATCGACGACCGCTTCGCGCGCAAGGCGGTGGAGAAGGGCGCCGACGGGCTCATCGCCGTGGCGGCGGGCGCGGGCGGGCATGCCGGCACCATCAACCCCTTCGCCCTGGTGCAGGAGATCCGCCAGTGGTTCGACGGGCCGCTGGCGCTGTCGGGCGCGATCGCCAACGGCGGCGCGGTGCTGGCGGCGCAGGCTTGCGGGGCCGACCTGGCCTACATGGGCTCGGCCTTCATCGCCACCGAGGAGGCGCGCGCCGCGGCCGACTACAAGCAGGCCATCGTCGAGGGGCGCGCGGCGGACATCGTCTACACGAACCTCTTCACCGGCGTGCACGGCAACTACCTGCGCGGCTCCATCGCCGCCGCGGGGCTGGACCCGGACGCGCTGCCGCAGAGCGACCCCAGCGCCATGAACTTCGGCGCCGGGCTGGCCAAGGCCTGGAAGGACATCTGGGGCGCGGGCCAGGGCATCGGCGCGGTGCGCGAGGTGGTGCCGGCGGCGCAGCGCGTGGCGCAGCTCAAGGCGGAGTACGAGGCGGCGCGGCGCAGGGTGCTGGGCCGCGGAGCGAATTGAACGGTGCCGGGCCGGCGCGCCGCCGTGCCCCGGATGACGCTGTTCAATCGTCCAAGCACTGGTTGGCGTCGTAACGAAAGCGTATTTCCACGGACGTCAGATGGGTGTCATCCCGGAGTCGCAGGATGGTACAGTCCGCCGTTCTGAGTCGGTCCTTCCCGTCCCCTTTGCTGGTTTTCAGGAGAAATCCAGGTAAAGGCGGGTCGCAATCCGCCAACCGGTCAAGCCGTGTCGCGGAAGGTTTTTAACCAGCCAACAGCCTCGTGGACGAGGTGAGAGGTGAGCGAAAAATGATGCAGCAGTACAGGGCGAACTCGTACCTGTTCGGGGGCAATGCGCCCTACGTCGAGGAACTCTACGAGGCCTACCTCGACAACCCGGGCTCCGTGCCCGAGAACTGGCGCGAATACTTCGACGCCCTGCAGAACGTCCCCGCGGTGGACGGCAGCGAGCGTCCCGACGTCGCCCACGCGCCCGTCATCGAATCCTTCGCGCAGCGCGCCAAGTCCAACGCCTTCGCCGTCAAGGCCAGCAGCGCCGATCTCGCCGTCGCGCGCAAGCAGGTGCACGTGCAGAGCCTGATCGCGGCCTACCGTTCGCTGGGCTCGCGCTGGGCCGACCTGGACCCGCTCAAGCGCCAGGAGCGCCCCCGCATCCCCGAGCTGGAGCCGGCGTTCTACGACCTGAGCGAGTCCGACATGGACATCACGTTCAGCGCCACCAACACCTACTTCACGACCGCCGAGCAGATGACGCTGCGGCAGATCGTGCAGGCGCTGCGCGAGACCTACTGCAGCACCATCGGTGCCGAGTTCATGCACATCACCGACCAGTCGCAGAAGCGCTGGTGGCAGCAGCGACTCGAGAGCATCCGCAGCAAGCCGACCCTGACCGCCGAGCAGAAGAAGCACGTGCTGGACCGCGTGACCGCGGCCGAGGGCCTGGAGCGCTACCTGCACACCAAGTACGTCGGCCAGAAGCGCTTCTCGCTGGAAGGCGGCGAGAGCTTCATCGCGGCGATGGACGAGCTGATCCAGCAGGCCGGCCAGAAGGGCGTGCAGGAGATCGTGATCGGCATGGCCCACCGCGGCCGCCTCAACGTGCTGGTCAACACCCTGGGCAAGATGCCCAAGGACCTGTTCGCCGAGTTCGACCACACCGCGCCCGAGGATCTGCCCGCGGGTGACGTGAAGTACCACCAGGGCTTCTCCAGCGACGTGTCCACCGCCGGCGGCCCCGTCCACCTGAGCCTGGCGTTCAACCCCTCGCACCTGGAAATCGTCAACCCGGTGGTGGAAGGCTCGGTGCGCGCGCGCATGGACCGCCGCGGCGACAAGGTCGGCGCCCAGGTGCTGCCCGTGCTGGTGCACGGCGACTCCGCCTTCGGCGGCCAGGGCGTGAACCAGGAGACGCTGGCGCTGTCGGAGACGCGCGGCTACTCCACCGGCGGCACGGTGCACCTGATCATCAACAACCAGATCGGCTTCACCACCTCCGACCCGCGCGACCTGCGCTCCACGCTGTACTGCACCGACGTCGTCAAGATGATCGAGGCGCCGGTGCTGCACGTGAACGGCGACGATCCGGAAGCCGTGGTGCTGGCCGCGCAGCTGGCGCTCGATTTCCGCATGACGTTCCGCAAGGACGTCGTGGTGGACATCATCTGCTTCCGCAAGCTGGGCCACAACGAGCAGGACACGCCGGCGCTGACCCAGCCGCTGATGTACCGCAAGATCGCCCAGCACCCCGGCACCCGCAAGCTCTACGCCGACAAGCTGGCCGCTCAAGGCCTGGGCGACACGCTGGGCGACGACATGGTCAAGGCCTACCGCGCCGCCATGGACGAGGGCCGCCACACGGTCGACCCGGTGCTCAGCAACTTCAAGAGCAAGTACGCCGTCGACTGGACGCCGTTCATCGGCAAGAAGTGGACGGACGCCGCCGACACCGCGATCCCGCTGACCGAGTGGAAGCGCCTGGCCGAGCGCCTGACGACCTTCCCCGAGAGCGTGAACCTGCACCCACTGGTCAAGAAGGTCTACGACGACCGCGCCAGCATGGGCCGCGGCGACATCAACGTGGACTGGGGCATGGGCGAGCACATGGCCTTCGCCTCGCTGGTGGCCAGCGGCTACGCCGTGCGCCTGTCGGGCGAGGACTGCGGCCGCGGCACCTTCACGCACCGCCACGCGGTCATCCACGACCAGAAGCGCGAGAAGTGGGACGAGGGCACCTACGTGCCGCTGCAGAACGTGGCCGACAACCAGGCCCCGTTCGTCGTCATCGACTCCATCCTGTCGGAAGAGGCGGTGCTGGGCTTCGAATACGGCTACGCCGGCTCCGAGCCCAACACGCTGGTGATCTGGGAAGCGCAGTTCGGCGACTTCGCCAACGGCGCGCAGGTGGTGATCGACCAGTTCATCGCCTCGGGCGAGGTGAAGTGGGGCCGCGCCAACGGCCTGGTGATGATGCTGCCGCACGGCTACGAGGGCCAGGGCCCCGAGCACAGCTCGGCGCGCCTGGAGCGCTTCATGCAGCTGGCCGCGGACAACAACATGCAGATCGTGCAGCCGACCACGGCCAGCCAGATCTTCCATGTGCTGCGCCGCCAGATGGTGCGCCAGTTCCGCAAGCCGCTGGTCATCATGACCCCGAAGTCGCTGCTGCGTAACAAGGACGCGACCTCGCCGCTGAACGAGTTCACCAAGGGCGAGTTCCGCACCGTGATCGGCGAGCTGGACGCGGGCATCGACGCCGCCAAGGTCAAGCGCGTGATCGCCTGCTCGGGCAAGGTGTACTACGACCTGGTGAAGAAGCGCGCCGAGAAGGGCAGCACCGACGTGGCCATCGTGCGCGTCGAGCAGCTGTACCCGTTCCCGCACAAGGCCTTCGCCGCCGAGATGCGCAAGTACCCCAACGCCACGGAAGTGGTGTGGTGCCAGGACGAGCCGCAGAACCAGGGCGCCTGGTTCTTCGTGCAGCACTACATCCACGAGAACATGAGCGAAGGGCAGAAGCTGGGCTACGCCGGCCGTCCCTCCTCGGCCTCCCCGGCCGTGGGCTACGCGCACCTGCACCAGGAGCAGCAGAAGTCGCTGCTGGAGCAGGCTTTCGCCAAGCTCAAGGGTTACACGCTCAACAAGTGATGCACTGAAGCGCGGCGCGCCGTGTGGCGCGCCGTCTCCTGCACGCGCGGCGCAACCCAAAAATGCCGCGCGGCAGCCGGGCTCACGCCCGGCACACCCCCAATTCCGTGAGAAGACAAATGGCGATCGTTGAAGTCAAGGTTCCGCAGCTGTCCGAGTCGGTGGCCGAAGCCACGCTGCTGCAGTGGAAGAAGAAGGCCGGCGAGGCCGTGGCCCAGGACGAGATCCTGATCGAGATCGAGACCGACAAGGTCGTGCTGGAAGTGCCCGCGCCCTCCGCCGGCGTGCTGGGTGAGATCGTCGTGGCCGACGGCGGCACCGTCGTGAGCGACCAGGTCATCGCCCGGATCGACACCGAGGCCACCGCCGGCGCCGCTGCCCCGGCCGCCGCCGCCGCGCCTGCTGCCACTGCTGCCGCTCCGGTGGCTGCCGCCGCCGCCGTGGGTGGCTCCAAGTCCGACGTGGCCATGCCCGCCGCCGCCAAGCTGATGGCCGACAACGGCCTGGCCCCGGGCTCCGTGGCTGGCACCGGCCGCGACGGCCGCGTCACCAAGGGCGACGTGTTGCAGAACCTGATCGCCGGCGCCACCAAGGCCGCCGTGCCCGCCCCGGTGGCCGCGCCCGTGGCCGCCGCCGTGGCCAAGCCGCTGCCCCCCGTGGCCGCGCCGGTGGCCGCCAACCTGGGCGACCGCCCCGAGCAGCGCGTGCCGATGAGCCGCCTGCGCGCCCGCGTCGCCGAGCGCCTGCTGCAGTCCCAGGCCACCAACGCCATCCTGACCACGTTCAACGAGGTCAACATGGCCCCGGTCATGGAGATGCGCAAGAAGTTCCAGGAGAAGTTCGAGAAGGAGCACGGCGTGAAGCTGGGCTTCATGAGCTTCTTCGTGAAGGCCGCCGTGGCCGCGCTCAAGAAGTACCCGGTGCTCAACGCCTCGGTGGACGGCAACGACATCGTCTACCACGGCTACTTCGACATCGGCATCGCGGTGGGCTCGCCGCGCGGCCTGGTGGTGCCCGTGATCCGCAACGCCGACCAGCTGTCGTTCGCGGACATCGAGAAGACCATCGCCGACTTCGGCAAGAAGGCCAAGGACGGCAAGCTGTCGCTGGAAGAGCTCTCCGGCGGCACCTTCTCCATCTCCAACGGCGGCACCTTCGGCTCCATGCTGTCCACGCCGATCATCAACCCGCCGCAGTCGGCCATCCTGGGCGTGCACGCCACCAAGGACCGTGCCGTGGTGGAGAACGGCCAGGTCGTGGTGCGCCCGATCAACTACCTCGCCATGAGCTACGACCACCGCATCATCGACGGCCGCGAGGCGGTGCTGGGCCTGGTGACGATGAAGGAAGCGCTGGAAGACCCGGCGCGCCTGCTGTTCGACATCTGATCGGCACACCCCGGTAGCCCGGACGCCGGCGCCGCGGCGCCCGTCTGGGCCTGAGCCTCCAGCAGTCCCCACCGCGGCGCGCCGACCGGGCGCGCGGGTGGCGGGCTCAACCGCATCCAAAAAGCATGAGCAAGAACTTCGACGTCGTCGTCATCGGCGGTGGCCCCGGTGGCTACATCGCTGCCATCCGCGCGGCGCAACTGGGCTTCAACACCGCCTGCATCGACGAGTGGAAGAACGCCGCAGGCGGCCCGGCCCCGGGCGGCACCTGCACCAACGTGGGCTGCATTCCCTCCAAGGCGCTGCTGCAGTCCAGCGAGCACTTTGAGCACGCCGCCAAGCACTTTGGCGACCACGGCATCAGCCTGGACAACCTGCAGATCGACGTGGCCAAGATGGTCGGCCGCAAGGACACCGTCGTGAAGCAGAACAACGACGGCATCCTGTACCTGTTCAAGAAGAACAAGGTCACCTTCTTCCACGGCCGCGGCTCCTTCGGCAAGGCGGTGGACGGCGGCTACGAGATCAACGTCGCCGGCAAGGCCGCCGAGACCATCACGGCCAAGAACGTG
This sequence comes from Azohydromonas australica DSM 1124, assembly GCF_000430725.1. Classification (GTDB taxonomy): domain Bacteria; phylum Pseudomonadota; class Gammaproteobacteria; order Burkholderiales; family Burkholderiaceae_C; genus Azohydromonas; species Azohydromonas australica. The sequence goes on along the minus strand of NZ_KE387203.1, from coordinate 136,688 downwards.
ATCGTGGCCACGGGCTCCAACGCCCGCGCGCTGCCCGGCGCCCCGTTCGACGAGGAGAAGATCCTCTCCAACGACGGCGCGCTGCGCATCGGCGCCACGCCCAAGAAGCTGGGCGTGATCGGCGCCGGCGTGATCGGCCTGGAGATGGGCTCGGTGTGGCGCCGCCTGGGTGCCGAAGTGACGATCCTGGAAGGCCTGCCCACGTTCCTGGGCGCCGCCGACGAGCAGATCGCCAAGGAAGCGCACAAGGCCTTCACCAAGCAGGGCCTGAAGATCGAGCTGGGCGTGAAGATCGGCGAGATCAAGAGCGAAGGCGAGGGCGTGAGCATCGCCTACACCGACGCCAAGGGCGCCGAGAAGTCGCTGGCGGTGGACAAGCTGATCGTGTCGATCGGCCGCGTGCCCAACACCATCGGCCTGAACCCGGAAGCCGTGGGCCTGGCCCTGGACGAGCGCGGCGCCATCCTGGTGGACGCCGAGTGCAAGACCAACCTGCCCGGTGTGTGGGCGGTGGGCGACGTGGTGCGCGGCCCGATGCTGGCGCACAAGGCCGAAGAGGAAGGCGTGGCGGTCGCTGAGCGCATTGCCGGCCAGCACGGCCACGTCAACTTCGACACTATCCCCTGGGTCATCTACACCAGCCCGGAAATCGCCTGGGTGGGCCAGACCGAGCAGGCGCTCAAGGCCTCGGGCCGCGCCTACAAGGCCGGCACCTTCCCGTTCCTGGCCAACGGCCGCGCGCGCGCGCTGGGCGACACCACCGGCATGGTGAAGTTCCTGGCCGATGCGCAGACGGACGAGATCCTGGGCGTGCACATCGTCGGCCCGATGGCCTCGGAGCTGATCTCCGAAGCCGTGGTGGCGATGGAGTTCAAGGCCAGCGCCGAGGACATCGCGCGCATCTGCCACGCGCATCCCTCGCTGTCCGAGGCCACCAAGGAAGCCGCCCTGGCGGTGGACAAGCGCACGCTCAACTTCTGAGCCCGGCGCTGAACAAGGGGCCCCTCGGGGCCCCTTTCGGTTTTTGAAGTAAACGAGGCAACAACCGTGGCCGTCCGAGCCCTCTACGAACAGACGCTGGCCGAGCGCGGCTTCAAGGCCGACGCGGCGCAGCTGCGCGCCATCGAGGCGCTGGAGCGCTGCGAGAACGAGTGGATCGCCTACAAGGCGCGCCGCAGCAACGCCATCACCAAGCTCATCCGCCGCCCGCCGATCCCGCACGGGGTATACATGTTCGGCGGGGTGGGGCGGGGAAAAAGCTTCCTCATGGACTGCTTCTTCCAGTCCGTGCCGCTCAAGCGCAAGACGCGGCTGCACTTCCACGAGTTCATGCGCGAGGTGCACCGCCAGCTGCAGGACCTCAAGGGCACGGTGAACCCGCTCGACGAGCTGGGCAAGCGCATCGCGCGGCGCTACCGGCTGATCTGCTTCGACGAGTTCCACGTCGCCGACGTGACGGACGCGATGATCCTGCACCGGCTGCTGGAGGCGCTGTTCGCCAACCGGGTGTCCATCGTCACCACCTCCAACTTCCATCCCGACGGGCTCTATCCCAACGGGCTGCACCGCGACCGCATCCTGCCCGCCATCGAGCTGCTCAAGGCGAACATGGAGGTGCTCAACGTGGACGCGGGCACGGACTACCGGCGCCGCACGCTGGAGCACGTCAAGCTCTACCACTGCCCGCTGGGGCCGCAGGCCGACGCCGAGATGGCGCGCGCCTTCGAGGAGCTGGCCGAGGCCAAGGAAGAGGACCCGGTGCTCAACATCGAGCAGCGCGTGCTGCAGGCGCGCCGCCGCGCCGGCGGCGTGGTGTGGTTCGACTTCAAGACGCTGTGCGGCGGCCCGCGCTCGCAGAACGACTACCTGGAGATCGCCAGCCGCTTCCACACGGTGCTGCTCTCGGACGTGCCGCACATGCCTGTGCGCCTGGCCAGCGAGGCGCGCCGCTTCACGTGGCTGGTGGACGTGCTCTACGACCGGCGCTGCAAGTTCATCCTGTCCGCGGCCGTGCCGCCGGAGCAGCTCTACACCGAAGGGCCGCTGGCGCACGAGTTCCCGCGCACGGTCTCGCGCCTGAACGAGATGCAGTCCAAGGAGTTCCTGGAGCTGGAGCACCGCGAGGTCGACACCTCGCTGACCTGAGTCCGGCATACCCCGGGGCCCGGACCTACACTGCGCGCCCCCATGGCGAACACCACACCTTCCGACGCAGTGCCGGCCGACGCTGCCTCCACCCCCTCCGAGGGCGGCGCGCTGGCGCAAGCCGTCGAGAAGGCGTTCAGTGCCGACGGCGCGCTGGCGCAGGCCGATCCGGGCTACGTGCAGCGCCCGGCGCAGCAGCAGTTGGCGCTCGCGGTGGCGCAGGCCATCGAGGGCCGCGAGGCGCTGGTGGCCGAGGCGGGCACCGGCATCGGCAAGACCTTCGCCTATCTCGTGCCGCTGCTGCTCTCCGGCGCGCGGGCGCTGGTGAGCACGGCCACCAAGAGCCTGCAAGATCAACTCTTCCTGCGCGACCTGCCGCGCCTGCGCGCGGCCCTGGGCCAGCCGGTGAGCCTGGCGCTGCTCAAGGGGCGCGCCAGCTACCTGTGCCGGCACCGGCTGCAGCTCGCGCGCGAGGCCGAGCACGAGCCACGCACGCAGCGGGCGCTGGCGCGCATCGAGCTGTGGTCGCACGCCACCGTCAGCGGCGACCTGGCGGAGCTGGACCTGCTCGACGAGCGCTCGCCGCTGCTGCCGCTGGTGAGCTCCACGCGCGACAACTGCCTGGGCGGCGAGTGCCCGCAGTTCACGCGCTGCCACGTGATGCGGGCGCGGCGCGAGGCGGTGGGCGCCGACGTGGTGGTCGTGAACCACCACCTGTTCTTCGCCGACCTGGCGCTGCGCGACAGCGGCGTGGCCGAGCTGCTGCCCACGGTGGACGTGGCGGTGTTCGACGAGGCCCACCAGCTGGTGGAGGCAGGCGTGCAGTTCCTGGGCACGACCCTGGGCAGTGCGCAGCTGCTGGACTTCGGCCGCGACCTGCGGCTGGAGTCGGCGCAGCCGGCCCGGGGCCTGGCGCCCTGGGACGAGCTGGCCTCGCGCTGCGAGCAGGCGGCGCGCGAGCTGCGGCTGCACGCGGCCGGCGCGCAGGGAGCCGCGCGCATGTCGCTGCGCCTGGCCTGGACCGACCGCGCCGGCGACGCCGCCTTCAAGGCGGCGCTGGAGGGCGTGGAAGCGGCGTGCAAGGCCGCCGCCGGTGCGCTGGAGCCGCTGGCCGACAGCGGGCCGGACCTGATGCGGCTGTCGCAGCGCGCGCAGCTGCTGGCCGAGCGGGCGGCGCGCTTCGCCGCGCCGGCCGCGGCGGACCAGGTGCGCTGGATCGACGTGGGCCCGGCGCAGGTGCGGCTGGTGGAGTCGCCGCTGGACATCCGCAGCGCGCTCACGCAGCAGCGCGAGGCCGGGCGCAAGGCCTGGGTCTTCACCTCGGCCACCTTGGGCGCGGACGCCAAGCTGTCATGGTTCACCGGCAGCACGGCGCTGGAGGACGCGCGCGTGCTGCGGCTGGACAGCCCTTTCGACTACGCGGCGCACGCGCGGCTGTGGATTCCGGAGCGCTTCCCGGCCGCGGGCAGCGAGCCGCATGCGCCGGCGGTGGGTCGGCTGGCGGCGCGGCTGGCCAGCGCGCTGGGCGGGCGCACCTTCGTGCTCACCACCACGCTGCGCGCGCTGCAGGCGGTGGGCTTCGCGCTGCGCGACGAACTGGCGGAGGCCGGCGTGGCGCTGGACGTGCTGGTGCAGGGCGAGTTGCCGAAGCGCGAGCTGGTGAAGCGCTTCCTGGCGCGGCCGGCCTCGGTGCTGGTGGGCTCGGCCAGCTTCTGGGAAGGCATCGACGTGCCCGGCGACGCGCTGCAGTGCGTGCTGATCGACAAGCTGCCCTTCCCGCCGCCCAACGACCCGCTGGTGGAGGCGCGCGTGGCGCAGCTGGAGTCGCAGGGCCGCAGCCCCTTCAACGAGTATTTCCTGGCCGAGGCGGCGGTGTCGCTGAAGCAGGGTGCGGGGCGTCTGATCCGCAGCGAGCGCGACCGCGGGCTGCTGGTGGTGTGCGACCCGCGGCTGGTGCTCAAGGGCTACGGCGCGCGGCTGCGCCGGGCGCTGCCGCCGATGACGCGTCTCAAGGAAGAGGGCGAGGCGCTGGCATGGCTGCGCTCGCTGGCCCAGGAGCGCGACGGCATCGCCAACGAGAGCCCGGAAACGGCAGGGCCGGACACGGCACCCGGCGTCGCCGCCTCCGGCCGCTGAGCGCGGCCGGCCCGGCACCCGTGCCGCCTGGCGCGGACGCATTCAGCGCTTCTGCCGTCGCTGCAGGTGTTGGGATTTTTTACATATCCCCTTGCCCGTGAGGCCAGCGCACCAGCGAGCTTTTTATAAATCAAAGAGTTACATGTTGTTTTCGACTCTGGAACTTGTTGGCTGCCACCAGCTCGTGTTCCGAGGGCTTCGTCTTCGAGAACAACTCCGGCCTGGGCTCGAGCATGTTCAATTCCAGCCCGGTCGTTGGCGGCATATACGAAACGTTCGACGCCAGCCGCTTCAGCATCAGCGGCGCTGCCGTGCCCGAGCCGCAGAGCCTGGCGCTGGTCGGCCTGGGGCTGGCCCTGGTGGTGGGTGCCTCGCGCCGGCGCGCCGGCAGCAAGGCTGCCTGAGCGCGCTGCCAGCGCGGACCGGGCCGCCCACGGGCGGTCCGGCAGCATGAAAAAAGCCCCGGAAACCGGGGCTTTTTCGTTCATGCGCCGCCAGGGAGCAACGTCACCACACCTGCCACCACGGCTTCTTCTTGCCCTGGGCCCCGTCGCTGAGCAGGGCGCTGTTGGGGAAGTTCTGCCTGAGCACGCGCTCGGCGTCCTCGCGCAGTTGCGGCAGCTCCAGCCGCTCGTAGCTGCGCACCATGATGTAGAGCGCTTCCTCGGTGGCGGGCGTCTGCGGGTACTCCTTGATCGCCTGCTGCGCGCGGTTGGCGGCGGCGACGAAGGCGCCGCGGCGGAAGTAGTAGCGCGCCACGTGGATCTCGTAGTTCGCCAGCGCGTTGACGATGTAGTCCATGCGCGTGCGCGCGTCAGCCGAGTACTTGGACTGCGGGAACTGGTCCACCAGCTGCTTGAAGGACTGGTAGGCGTCGCGCGAGGCCTGCTGGTCGCGCTCGGAGAGCTCCTGGTTGGTGAAGCGGCCCAGGATGCCCAGGTTGTCGTTGAAGTTGACGACGCCGCGCAGGTACAGCGCGTAGTCCAGCGCCGGGCTGGACGGGTTGAGCTTGATGAAGCGGTCCAGCGTCGCCAGCGCCTCGGCGCGCTCGCCGGTTCGGTAGCGCACGTAGGCCAGGTCCAGCGTCGCCTGCTGCGCCAGCAGCGTACCGGCGGCGCGGCCCTCGACGCGCTCCAGCGTCTTGACGGCCCGCTCGTAGCTGCCGGCGCCGATGTCGTCCTTGGCGTCTGCGTACAATTTCTCGACGGCCGTGGTGGACAGCGGGTCCTCCTTCGTGGTGCCGCAACCCGCCATCAGCAACGCCCCCGCCAACGCCGCCGCACAGGCTGGCGTTCCAAGCGCCCAGCGGCGCCTCCAAGAAGAAAAGCTCATCTGATGCAGCGGCCGCGCGCCGCGCGCGTCCGTAGGTCCAAGAAAACGCGAATTGTATGGTTGACCCCTTGTCCGACCCGGCGACCGAGGACGACGGCCCCGAAGACGAACAGCACGAGTGGCGCGAGCGCGAGGTGGACGCCGCGCTGCAGGGCCTGCGCCTGGACAAGGCGCTGGTGCTCATGGCGGGCGAGTTCTCGCGCAACCATCTGCAAGGCCTGATCGAGCGCGGCCACGTGCAGCTCGACGGCCAGGTGGCGCGTACCGCCTCGCGCGGCGTGAGGCTGGGGCAGCGCATCCGCATGGAGCTGGTGCCCACGGCGGAGAGCCGCGCCTTCAAGGCCGAGGCGCTGCCCATCGACGTGGTGTTCGAGGACGAGCACCTGCTCGTGGTCGACAAGCCCGCAGGGATGGTGGTGCACCCGGCGGCGGGCAACTGGTCGGGCACGCTGCTCAACGCGCTGCTGGCGCACCACGCGGGCGCGGCGCGGCTGCCGCGCGCGGGCATCGTGCACCGGCTGGACAAGGACACCTCGGGCCTGATGGTGGTGGCCAAGACCCTGCAGTCCATGACGGCGCTGGTGCGCGCCATCGCTGCGCGCGAGGTGCACCGCCAGTACCTGGCGCTGGTGCACGGCGTGCCGCGCGAGGAGCGCTTCACGGTGGAGGCGCCCATCGGCCGCGACCCGCGCTCGCGCGTGCGCATGGCCATCGTGGCCTCGGGCAAGCCCGCGCGTACCGACTTCGAGCTGCTGGCCGAAGGGCAGGGCGCCTGCGCGCTGCGCTGCACGCTGCACAGCGGGCGCACGCACCAGATCCGCGTGCACGCGGCCTCGCGCGGGCATCCGCTGCTGGCCGACGCGCTGTATGGCGGCGCGCCGCTGCTGGGGCTGCAGCGCCAGGCGCTGCATGCGCAACGGCTGCGGCTGGCGCATCCGGTGCTGGACGGCACGCTGGACTTCGAGCGCGCGCCCCCGGCGGACCTGGCGGCGGCGCTGCAGGCCCTGTCCGACTGAAGCGATTTCGCTTTCCGGGCGCGGCCCCGGCGCGACATCTTGGTCCATATCAAGGCGGCGGGCCTGGGACACGGGGTTACAATGCCCCGGACTGCGCGCGGAGGACGCCCGGTTGCTGCACCGCACAGCGCCCACAGCCGTCCGCCGCCAGCCCTTGAAGCCCCGCACCCGAGCGCCGGTCCGAGCCGCAGCCGCCGGGTCCGGCCCCAGGTCCGAATCCAGCCGCCGGCAGTCCCATTCCAGGACGCCCGCTTTTCCGACCCTTACCGTCGTGTTGTCCGACGTTGCCGTTCACGGCACCACTACAGCTTGATGAACACCCAGGATGCCAAGCGCGTCCTCGAAACCGCATTGATCTGCGCGCAGCAGCCGCTGCCGCTGCGCGAGTTGCGCCTGCTGTTCGACCAGCAGCTGGGCGCCGATACGCTGCGCGCGCTGCTCGACGAGATCGCGCGCGACTGGCAGGGCCGCGGCGTGGAGCTGGTGACGCTGGCCTCGGGCTGGCGCTTCCAGAGCCGGCCGGAGATGCAGCCTTACCTGGCGCGGCTGCAACCCGAGAAGCCGCCGCGCTACTCGCGCGCGGTGATGGAGACGTTGGCCATCATCGCGTACCGCCAGCCCGTGACGCGCGGCGACATCGAGGACATCCGCGGCGTCACCGTCGGCACGCAGGTCATCCGGCAGCTCGAAGAGCGCGGCTGGATCGAGGTCATCGGCCACCGTGAGGCGCCGGGGCGGCCTGCCCTGTACGCCACCACGCGCCAGTTCCTTGACGACCTGGGCCTGGCCGGGCTGGACGGCCTGCCGCCCCTGGAAGCTCCCGGCGCGCTGCCACAGGCGCTGGAATCCCCGCTCCAGGCGGCCCTGGCGCAGCAGTTGCCGCTGCTGGATGCAGCAGCGGATCAAGTCCCCGCCGCCGCAGCGATTGACGCGCCGGCCCCGGACGACACCCCCACCGAACCCCCGCCGGCCCACGCGGCCGAACACCTCCCTCCGCAGCCATGAATCCCCAAGACGCTGACAACCCGTTGATCCCCGCCGCCGCCGAGGACGGCACCCCGGCTGCGCAGGAGGCCGTCGCGCCCGTGCGCAAGCGCGCCCCGCGCAAGCGCGCCGTGCCCAAGGCCGACGCCGCGGTGCCCGAAACCGCCGTGGCCGAGCCGGCCGCCGAGGCGCCCGCGGCTGAAGCTGCGGCCCCGGAAGCCGCCGCCGAGACGCCCGCGCCGCGCCGTACCCGCGCGCCGCGCAAGAAGGCGGTCAAGGCCGAGGAGCAGGCCCCTGCCGCCGAGGCCGAGCTGCCCGTGGTGGTGGCCGAGGTGTCCGCCCCGGCGCTGGAGGCCGTGCCCCCCGCGGTGATCGCTGCGGCGGCTGCCCCGGCCGAGACGGCGGCACCCGCAGCAGATGCTGAAGGTGCACCGGCCGGACAGGCCGAAGGTGCAGGCGAGGCCGCGCCGGTGGGTGAGGGCGCAGCCGAAGGCGAAGCGGCCGAGCGTCCGCGTCGCCGCCGCAACCGTCGCGAGAAGCCGGTGGCCGAAGCGACGACTGATGGGGCAGCCGAGGTGGCGGCCGAAGGCGCGTCCGAGCCGGCGCCCGAAGCGGCTGTCGCTGATGCCCCGGCCGAAGCCGCCGCCCCGCTGGGCGAGGACGGCGCGCTGCTGGCCGAGCCCGTGCCGGCGAAGGAGCCGCGCCGCGAGGGACGCAACCGCCGCGGGCGCAATGCCAAGCGCGAGCAGGCGGCCGAGGGCGGCGAGGGCACTGGCGCCGAGGGCGTGCCGCAGGCCGCTTCTGAAGGCGAGGGCGCCCAGGCTCCCCAGGCGGCCCAGGCCGCGCCGGTGGCCGTGCCCGACACGCAGGAAGTCTTCGCGCAGGTGCTCTCCGGCGCCTTCGACGTGGAGCCGGAAGGCGACGCTGAAGCCGAGGCCGAGGAGGCCGCGCCGCAAAAGCGCGTGCTGGCCGCCGAGCCCGATGCGCCCAAGCTTCACAAGGTGCTGGCGCAGGCCGGCGTGGGCTCGCGCCGCGACATGGAGCAGCTCATCGTCGAGGGACGCATCACCGTCAACGGCGAGCCCGCGCACACCGGGCAGCGCATCTCCTGGGGCGACCGCATCCAGGTGAACGGAAAGCCCATCCGCGTGCGCATTGCGCCGCCGCCGGCGCGCGTGATCGCCTACCACAAGCCCGTGGGCGAAGTGGTGACGCACGACGACCCGCAGCAGCGCCCGACCGTGTTCCGCCGCCTGCCCAGGCTGCAGCAGGGCAAGTGGCAGTCGGTGGGCCGGCTGGACATCAACACCGAAGGGCTGCTGCTCTTCACCAACTCCGGCGAGCTGGCCAACCAGCTGATGCACCCGCGCTTCGGCGTGGAGCGCGAGTACGCGGTGCGCGTGCTGGGCACGCTGGAGCCCGAAGCGCGCGCCAAGCTGCTCGAAGGCGTGGAGATCGACGGGCAGCCGGCGGCCTTCAAGTCCATCGAGGACGGCGGCGGCGAGGGCGTGAACCACTGGTACCGCGTCGTCATCACCGAGGGCCGCAACCGCGAGGTGCGCAAGCTGTTCGATGCCGTGGGGCTGGCGGTGAGCCGCCTCATCCGCATCCGCTACGGCACCGTGGTGCTGCCGCGCGGCCTCAAGCGCGGCACCTGGGTGGACCTGGACGAGGACGACGTGCGCACCATCCGCCGCCTGGCCCAGGGCCCGGGCACTGAGCCGCGCCGCAACGAGGCCGGCGGCGACGACCGGCGCAACAACAACCGCCGCGGCAAGCGCCGCGGCAACAACCGCCAGGGCGAGGGTGCGCCGCTGCCGCAGGAGGCGCGCGAGCAGCAGCAGCGCGAACCGCAGCAACGCGAAGCGCAGCGCGGCCCGCGCCGCGACGCCGAGCAGGCGCCGCGCGCCGACCGGGGTGACCGTGGCGACCGGGGTGAGCGGCCCGACCGGGGCGCCGCACCCGACCGCAACCGCCGCGGCAAGCGCGGGCGTGGCGGCGAGGGCGCGGGTCCGGGCCCGCTGCGCGAGGGCGGCGCCATCCCGAACCCGCTGCAGCAGACCTACGACAAGCGCGCGATGCAGGCCGAGCGCCAGCGCAGCCGCAGCGCCGACTGGGAGGATGATGACAACCGCCCGATCCCGAACCCGCTGCAGCAGACCTACGACAAGCGCGCCCTGCAGGCCGAGCGCCAGCGGCGCGAGCGCAGCGAGGACGGTCCGATCCCGAATCCGCTGCAGCAGACCTTCGACAAGCGCTTCGTGCAGAAGGGCCCGGGCGGCGGCGGCGGTGGTGGTTTCGGCCGCAACCGTGGTCCCGGCGGCGGTGGTGGCGGCTTCGGCGGCGGCCCGGGCAACGGCCCGCGCGGCGGCAAGGGCGGCAACCGCGGCAAGGGCGGCGGCGAGCCGCGCCAGCCCGATCCGATGCAGACCTCGGTGGGCTACATCGGCGCCGACGCCTTCCTGCGCGGCAAGGGCCGCGGCGGCGGCCGGGGCGGGCGCGGCGGCCGCTGAGCGGCTTGCGCCGGCCTGCAGCGCTGCCCGCGCAGCGCCGTTTCCATCCATGACGCCGGTGCGCACCGGCGCCGCCTACACCCGCATCACGGGGGCGGCCAAGGGCGCGCCGGTACAATCTAGGGCTTTGCCCGATTCACTCCAAGGAGAACCTACATGGCCATCGAACGCACCCTGTCCATCATCAAGCCCGACGCCGTGGCGAAGAACGTGATCGGCCAGATCTACGCCCGCTTCGAAGGCGCCGGCCTGAAGATCGTCGCCTCCAAGATGGCGCACCTGTCGCGCCGCGAGGCCGAGCAGTTCTACGCCGTGCACGCCGCGCGTCCGTTCTTCAAGGACCTGGTGGACTTCATGGTCTCCGGCCCCGTGATGATCCAGGTGCTCGAAGGCGAAGGCGCCATCGCCAAGAACCGTGAGCTGATGGGCGCCACCGACCCGAAGAAGGCCGAGAAGGGCACCATCCGCGCCGACTTCGCCGACAGCATCGACGCCAACGCCGTGCACGGCTCCGACGCCCCCGAAACCGCCGCCGTGGAAGTGGCCTTCTTCTTCCCCGGCATGCAGGTCTTCAGCCGCTGATACAAGCCTGAAGGACCCGCGCTCAACGCCCGAACAGGCCCCGCAGCCATGAGTCCCGTCAACCTGCTGGATTTCGACCTCGAAGGCCTCACCGCCTTCTGCGAGAGCCTGGGCGAAAAGCGTTTCAGGGCCGTGCAGCTCTTTCGCTGGATCCACCAGAAGGGAGCTGCCGACTTCGAGCAGATGAGCGACCTCGCCAAGTCGCTGCGCTCGAAGCTCGCCACCCGCGCCGAGGTGCGGCCGCTGGCGGTGATCAGCGAGCAGGCCTCGGCTGACGGCACCGTGAAGTGGCTGTTCGACGTGGGCGGCGGCAACGCGGTGGAAACCGTGTTCATCCCCGAGGAGGACCGCGGCACGCTGTGCGTGTCCTCCCAGGCCGGCTGCGCCGTGGGCTGCCGCTTCTGCTCCACCGGCCACCAGGGCTTCAGCCGCAACCTGAGCACCGGCGAGATTCTGGCCCAGCTCTGGCACGCCGAGCACCATCTGCGCCAGCGGCTCAAGCTCGCGCCGACCGAGCGCGCCATCGACAACGTCGTGATGATGGGCATGGGCGAGCCGCTGCAGAACTACACCGCGCTGGTGCCGGCGCTGCGCACGATGCTCGACGACCACGGCTACGGCCTGTCGCGCCGCCGCGTGACGGTGAGCACCTCGGGCGTGGTGCCGATGATCGACCGGCTGCGCGAGGACTGTCCCGTGGCGCTGGCCGTGTCGCTGCACGCGCCCAACGACCCGCTGCGCGACGAGCTGGTGCCGCTCAACCGCAAGTACCCGATCGCCGAGCTGCTGGATGCCTGCCACCAGTACCTCAGTGCCGCGCCGCGCGACTTCGTGACCTTCGAGTACTGCATGCTCGACGGCGTGAACGACACCGACGCGCATGCGCGCGAGCTCATTGAGCTGGTGCGCCGCAGCCCGCGCAGCGATGGCAATCGCGGCATCAGCTGCAAGTTCAACCTCATTCCCTTCAACCCTTTCCCGGCTTCCGGCCTCAAGCGGTCGTCGCGGGAGCGGGTGATGGCCTTCGCGAAGGTGCTGGCCGATGCCGGCATCGTCACGACGGTGCGCAAGACGCGCGGTGACGACATCGACGCCGCCTGCGGCCAGCTCGCTGGCGAGGTGCAGGACCGCACGCGCGCGGCCGAGCGCATGACGCGCGCGCCGATCCGCATCCACGCCACCCCGCCCGCGCGCACCTGAGGCCGCGCGGCCGTCCGACCGCACGCTGTGCCCGCCTCGATGCCCGCTGCCCGCCCGACCACTCCGCTGCTGACCGGCCTGCTGGCCGCCGCCGCGCTGCTGGCCGGCTGCGCCGCGGCGCCGTCGCGCCCGGCGGATGCCGAAACGACGCAGCGCCGCGCGCAGGCGCGGCTGGCGCTGGCCTCGGCCTACTTCGAGAACGGGCAGGCCCAGACCGCGCTGGAGGAAGTCGAGCGCGCGCTGGAAGCCGACCCGCGCTCGGCCCCGGCGCTGGGCCTGCGCGGCCTGGCGCAGGCGAGCCTGGGCCTCGATGGCCCGGCGCAAGCCAGCTTCGAGCAGGCGCTGGCCCTGGCGCCGCAGGACGCCGACCTGATGCACAACTTCGGCTGGTTCCTGTGCCAGCAGCGGCGCTGGGACGAGTCGCAGGCGCAGCTGGAGCGCGCGCTGGCGCAGCCCGGCTACCGCGGCCGCCCGCGCAGCCTGCTGGCGCTGGGCGTGTGCCAGGCCCGCGCGCAGCGCTGGGACGCCGCCGAGCGGCCCCTGGCGCAGGTGCTGGAGCTGGAGCCGTCCAACGGCGCCGCGGCGCTGGCGCTGGCCGAGGTGCTGCTGCGCCGCGGCGACGCCGAGCAGGCGCGGGCCCAGCTGCAGCGCGCGCGCTGGTCCGCCGCGCAGGCCGACGCGCCCGCGCTGTGGCTGGCCGCCCGCATCGAACACCGGCTGGGCCGGCACGAGGCCGTGCAATCCCTGGGGCGCGAATTGCGCCAACGCTACCCGCAGGCGCCGCAGACGCTTGCCCTGGACCAAGGACGCTTTGATGACTGAGCCGAGCGCGCCGCCCTCGCGCGGCGAATCCCCCGGAACCCTCCTGCGCCGCGCGCGCGAGCAGCAGGGGCTGGACCTGGACGCGCTGGCCGCCACCGTCAAGGTGCGGCCGGAAAAGCTTGCGGCGCTGGAAAGCGACCACTACGAGCAACTGCCCGACATGGCGTTCACGCGCGCGCTGGCCAAGACGCTGTGCCGCACGCTCAAGATCGACGCCGCGCCGGTGCTCGCCGGCATGCCCGCGGGCCTGGACGGCTCGCGGCTGGAGCAGGTGGCCACCGGGCTGAACACGCCGTTCCGCGACCACGGCGGCCGGCGCGAGACGCGCGAGCGCGGCCCGCTCAAGCGGCCCGTGATGTGGGCCGTGCTGCTGCTGATGCTCGGCGCCGCGGCCATCGTGCTGATGCCGGCGAACTGGTTCAAGTTCGGCGCCGGCACGCAGGACGGCGCCGAAGCCACGCAGGCGCCCACCTCGGCCGCGCCGGCGTCGGGCGCGTCGGGCGTGGTGGAGACGATCCTGCCGCCCGGCGGGCTGCCCGCCGGCAGCGAGGCGCCGGCCTCCAGCCCGGCGTCGCCCCAGGGCTCGACGACCGAGGACTCGCCCAATGCCGTCGCCGCCGCGAGCGCGCCGACCGTCACGGCGGCGGCCAGCGCCGCCGGGCTGTTGGTGCTGCGTGCCACGGGCTCGTCCTGGGTGGAAGTGCGCGACGGCGGGAACCAGGTGCTGCTGTCGCGCGCGATGCAGGCGGGCGAGACCGCCAATCTCGACGGCAAGCTGCCGATACGCGCCACCATCGGCAACGCCGCCGCCACCGAGGTGAGCTTCCGCGGCGAGCCGATGGACCTGCGCACGCGCACGCGCGACAACGTGGCCCGCCTCGAATTCAAGTGAGCTCCGAACCGATGAACACGCCCTTCGAACCGATCGCCGTCGCCCAACCCGCCGCGCGCCGCTCGCTGCAAGCGCGCGTGGCCTGGGGCGGCCGGGTGCTGACCCTCGGCGGCGACGCGCCGGTGCGCGTGCAGTCGATGACCAACACCGATACCGTGGACGTCATCGGCACCGCCATCCAGGTCAAGGAGCTGGCGCTGGCCGGCTCGGAGCTGGTGCGCATCACCGTCAACACGCCCGAGGCCGCGCAGGCCGTGCCGCACATCCGCGAGCAGCTCGACCGCATGGGCATCGAGGTGCCGCTGGTGGGCGACTTCCACTACAACGGCCACCGCCTGCTGAGCGAGTTCCCGGACATGGCCGCCGCGCTGTCCAAGTACCGCATCAACCCGGGCAACGTGGGCAAGGGCGACAAGCGCGACCGGCAGTTCGCCCAGATGATCGAGGCGGCGCTCCGGCACGACCGCCCGGTACGTATCGGCGTCAACTGGGGCAGCCTGGACCAGGAGCTGCTGGCCGCGCTGATGGACGACAACGCCCAGCGCGCGCAGCCCTGGGACGGCAAGCAGGTGATGTACCAGGCGCTGGTGCAGTCGGCGCTGTCCTCGGCGGCCTTCGCGGTCGAGATGGGCATGGACCCGGCGCAGGTGATCCTGAGCTGCAAGGTCTCGGGCGTGCAGGACCTGGTGAGCGTCTACCGCGCGCTGGCCGCGCGCTGCAGCCACCCGCTGCACCTGGGCCTGACCGAGGCCGGCATGGGCACCAAGGGCACGGTGGCCTCCGCCGCGGCGCTGTCGCTGCTGCTGCAGGAGGGCATCGGCGACACCATCCGCGTGAGCCTCACGCCGCAGCCCGGCGAGTCGCGCACGCAGGAAGTGGTGGTGGCGCTGGAGATCCTGCAGGCCCTAGGCCTGCGCGCCTTCAACCCCAGCGTCACGGCCTGCCCGGGCTGCGGGCGCACCACCAGCACCACGTTCCAGGAGCTGGCCAAGCAGATCGACGACTTCCTGCGCGCGCAGATGCCGCTGTGGAAGGCGCAGTACCCGGGGGTGGAGAACCTCAAGGTGGCCGTCATGGGCTGCATCGTCAACGGCCCCGGCGAGAGCAAGCACGCCGACATCGGCATCAGCCTGCCCGGCACCGGCGAGGCGCCGGCGGCGCCGGTGTTCATCGACGGCGAGAAGGCGCTGACGCTGCGCGGCGAGGGCATCGCCGCCGACTTCCAGAAGATCGTCCAGGACTACATCGAGAAGCGCTTCGGGGCGGCGGCCGCGACCGCCGCCGCCTGAAGCTGCTTGATTCCTTGCGCCGCGGGCCTCGCGTGCCCCGGCGCGACTTCAGCCGCTGTCAACACAGCGGCCCGATCCGACATGGCTGAACAACCGAAGAACAAAGTCGAGCCGCTGCGCGCGGTCAAGGGCATGAACGACATCCTGCCGCCCACTTCCGCGCACTGGGAGTGGCTGGAGGACAAGCTGCGCTCGCTCATGCGCCGTTACGGCTACCTCAACGCGCGCACGCCCATCGTCGAGCCCACGGCGCTGTTCGTGCGCGGCCTGGGCGAGGTCACCGACATCGTGGAGAAGGAGATGTACTCCTTCGAGGACTCGATGAACGGCGACCGGCTCACGCTGCGCCCGGAGAACACCGCCGGCATGGTGCGCGCCACCATCGAGCACGCGCTGCTGCACGACGGCGGCAAGCGGCTGTTCTACATCGGCCCGATGTTCCGCCACGAGCGCCCCCAGAAGGGGCGCTACCGCCAGTTCCACCAGGCCGGCGCCGAGGCGCTGGGCTACGCCGGGCCGGACGTGGACGCCGAGCTCATCCTCATGTGCCGCGCGCTGTGGCGCGAGCTGGGGCTGGAGGAGGGGCGCGACGTCACGCTGGAGCTCAACAGCCTGGGCCAGCCCGAGGAGCGCAACGCGCACCGCGCGGCGCTGATCGCGCACTTCGAGGCCCATGCCGAGCTGCTGGACGAGGACGCCAAGCGCCGCCTGCACAGCAACCCGCTGCGCATCCTCGACACCAAGAACCCGGCGATGCAGCCGGTGGTGGAGGCGGCGCCGAAGCTCATGGACTACCTGGGCGCCGAGTCGCGGGCGCACTTCGACGGGCTGTGCGCGATCCTGGACGCCGCCGGCCTGGCCTACCGCGTCAACCCGCGCCTGGTGCGCGGCATGGACTACTACAACCTCACCGTCTTCGAGTGGGTCACGACGCGGCTGGGCTCGCAAGGCACGGTGTGCGGCGGCGGGCGCTACGACCCGCTGATCGAGCAGCTCGGCGGCAAGCCGGCGCCGGCCGTGGGCTGGGCGCTGGGCATGGAGCGGCTGCTGCTGCTGCTGGAAGAGGCCGGCGTGCTGCCGCCCCCGCCGCCGCCGCGCGTGTACGCGGTGGTGCCCTCGGCCGCGGCGCTGCCGCAGGCCTTCGTCGCGCTGGAGGCGCTGCGCGCCGCCGGGGTGGCGGCGCTGATGCATCCGGGGCAGGGCAGCATGAAGTCGCAGTTCAAGCGCGCGGACGCCTCCGGGGCGCACTGGGCGCTGATCTTCGGCGACGAGGAGCTGGCCCGCGGCGAGGTGGCGCTCAAGGCGCTGCGCCCGCTGCCCGACGGCTCGCAGGTGCCCCAGCGCAGCTTGGCGCTGGCGGACGCGGCGGCCTGGGCGTCGCAGCTGCTGCTGGATAATCCCGCGTTTTGACCCCTTTTCAGGACCCTTCACAGCCTCATGGCCACCTCTCTCGACCTGCAGGAACAGGAACAGATCGACCAGCTCAAGGCGTTCTGGAAGCAGTACGGCAACCTCATTACCTGGGTGCTGATCGCGGTGCTGGGCGCCTTCGCGGCCTGGAACGGCTGGAACTGGTGGCAGCGCGAGCAGGGCTACAAGGCCGGCGCGCTGTACGGCGAGCTGGAGCGCGCGGCGCAAGGCGGTGAGGCCGACAAGGTCACGCGGGCCTTCAATGACCTGCGGGAGCGCCACGGCGGCACGACCTACGCTGCGCAGGGCGCGCTGCTGGCGGCCAAGGTGCAGGCCGAGAAGGGCCAAGCCGACGCCGCCCGCGCCACGCTGGCCTGGGCCATCGACAAGGCCGAGGGCGACCCCTACCGCGACATCGCGCGGCTGCGCCTCGCGGCGGTGCTGATGGACCAGAAGCAGTACGACGACGCGCTCAAGGCGCTGGACGGCGTCAAGGGCGAGGAGTTCAAGGCGCTGGCGGCGGATCGCCGCGGCGACGTGCTGCAGCTCCAGGGCAAGGCGGCCGAAGCCAAGTCCGCCTACCAGGCGGCCTACGCCGGCATGGACCCGGCGGTGGAGTACCGCCAGCTGGTGGAAGCCAAGCTCACGGCGCTGGGCGCCGCCCCTGCGGCGGCCGCGGCCTCGGCCGCTTCCGCAGCAGCCAGCGGAGGTGCGCAATGAGCCGCCGCCTGCTCGGGGCCGCCCTGGCCGCGGCGGTGCTGGCCGCCGGTTGCGCGTCCAGCAGCAAGCCCAAGCCCGCGCCGCTGGAAAGCTTCACGGCCCAGCTGGCGGCGCGTCCCGTGTGGAACGCGAGCGTCGGCTCGGTGGACTTCCCGCTCATGCCCGCGCTGCGCGGCAACACGCTGGTACTGGCCGGCGGCGACGGCCGGGTGCTGGCGCTGCAGGCCGACAGCGGGCGCGAGCTCTGGCGCGCCAGCGCCGGCACGCAGATCTCCGCCGGCGTGGGCAGCGACGGGCGCTTCGCCAGCGTGGTGACGCGCGACAACGAGCTGCTGACCTTCGAGGGCGGCAAGCTGCTGTGGAAGCAGCGCCTGGGCTCGCGCGTGGTCACGGCGCCGCTGGTGGCGGGCGAGCGCGTGTTCGTGATGGGCGTGGACCGCGTGGTGCAGGCCTTCGACGCCATCGACGGGCAGCAGCTGTGGAAGCTGCAGCGCCCCGGCGAGCCGCTGACGCTGCTGCAGCCCGGCGTGCTGGCGCCGTTCAAGGACACGCTGCTGGTGGGGCAGGGCCCGCGCTTGGCGGCCGTGGACCCGCTGCAGGGCACGCTGCGCTGGGAGGTGGCCGTCGCGCTGCCGCGCGGCGCCAACGAGGTGGAGCGGCTGGCCGACCTGGTGGGGCCGGCGCAGCGCAATGGCGACGTGGTGTGCGCGCGGGCCTTCCAGGCCGCCGTGGGCTGCGTCGACGCCCAGCGCGGCTCGCTGCTGTGGGCCAAGAACGTGGGCGGCACCATGGCCGTGGGCGGCGATGCGCGGCAGGTGGTCGGTGCCGACGCCAGCGACCGCATCAGCGCCTGGAACGCCGCCAGCGGCGAGCTGGCCTGGAGCAGCGACAAGCTGCTCAACCGCGACCTGAGCGGCGCGCTGCTGCTGGAGCGCGCCGCCGTGTTCGGCGACGCGCAGGGCTATGTGCATTTCCTGTCGCGCGACTCGGGGCAGACGCTGCAGCGGCTGTCCACCGACGGCTCCGCGGTGGTCGGCACGCCGATGCGCGCCGGCGACGCGGTGATCGTGATCACGCGCAAGGGAGGCGTGTTCGCCTTCCGACCTGAATGAGGAAAAAACGTTGATGAAACCCGTGGTGGCCCTGGTGGGCCGACCCAACGTCGGCAAGTCGACGCTGTTCAACCGCATCACCAAGAGCCGCGACGCGATCGTGGCCGACTTCGCCGGGCTCACGCGCGACCGCCACTACGGCGACGCGCGGCTGGGCTCGCGCGAGTTCATCGTCATCGACACCGGCGGCTTCGAGCCCGACAAGCCCTCCGGCGTGGTGGCGGAGATGGCCAAGCAGACCAAGCAGGCGGTGGCCGAGGCCGATGCCGTGGTCTTCGTGACCGACCTGCGCAACGGCGTCTCCGGGCAGGACCACGACATCGCGCGCTACCTGCGCCAGTGCAACAAGCGCGTGTTCCTGGCCGTGAACAAGGCCGAGGGCATGTCGGATTCGCCGATGCTGGCCGAATTCCACGAGCTCGGCATCGGCGAGCCGCACCCGATCTCCTCCGCGCACGGGCAGGGCATCCGCAGCCTGCTCGAAGCGGTGCTGGAAACCTTCGACTTCGGCGACGAGGACGAGGAGGAGAGCGAGGAGGCAGCCGCCAACCGGCCGATCCGGCTGGCCGTGGCCGGGCGCCCCAACGTGGGCAAGAGCACGCTGATCAACACCTGGCTGGGCGAGGAGCGGCTGGTCGCCTTCGACATGCCGGGCACCACGCGCGACGCCATCAGCGTGCCCTTCGAGCGGCTGGGACAGAAGTTCGAGCTCATTGACACCGCGGGCCTGCGCCGCAAGGGCAAGGTGTTCGAGGCGATCGAGAAGTTCTCGGTGGTCAAGACGCTGCAGGCCATCGCCGACGCCAACGTGGTGCTGCTGCTGGTGGATGCCATGCAGGGCGTGAGCGAGCAGGACGCGCACATCGCCGGCTACGTGCTCGACTCGGGGCGCGCGGTGGTGATCGCGATCAACAAGTGGGACGCGGTGGACAGCTACCAGCGCGAGGTCGTGGAGCGCTCGATTGCGCAGCGGCTGGCGTTCCTGAAGTTCGCGCCGATCCTGCACATCTCCGCGCTCAAGCGGCAGGGCCTGGGGCCGCTGTGGAAGGCCGTCGCCGATGCACATGCCTCGGCCACGCGCAAGATGCCCACGCCGGTGCTCACGCGGCTGCTGCTCGAAGCGGTGGAGCACCAGGCGCCCAAGCGCGCCGGCCACTTCCGGCCCAAGCTGCGCTATGCGCACCAGGGCGGCATGAATCCGCCGGTGGTGGTGGTGCACGGCAACTCGCTGGAGCACGTCACGGACAGCTACAAGCGCTTCCTGGAAGGGCGCATCCGCGACCATTTCAAGCTGGTGGGCACGCCGTTGCGCATCGAGATGAAGTCGTCGCACAACCCCTTCGTCGATAAGGAGTGAAGGGCCGGAACGTCTGCAGAAACCGTGCCGGGCGGGCCCCTGCGACCCTGTGTTAACGTGCAGACTTTCTGGACTTTCATCACGGAGAACACGTGAGCAACAAAGGGCAACTCCTACAAGACCCGTTCTTGAACCTGCTGCGCAAAGAGCATGTCCCGGTGTCGATCTACCTCGTCAACGGCATCAAGCTGCAGGGCCACATCGAGTCCTTTGACCAGTACGTGGTGCTGCTGCGCAACACCGTGACGCAAATGGTCTACAAGCACGCGATTTCCACCGTCGTGCCCGGGCGTGCAGTGAACTTCCATGCCCAGGAACAGAACGAAGCTTCCTGATCTGTTGCCATCCCGGCGGCGGCCCTCCAAGCTGAGTTCACCATTACTAACACCTTGAGTTCCGACAACTCCGCCGCCACGTCGTCTGCGCTGCAGCCGGCGCGGGCGGTCCTGGTCGGGGTCGATCTCGGCCCCGCCTCTTCTTTCGATCCCACGCTCGACGAACTTGCCCTGCTGGCCGAATCGGCCGGCGACGAGGTCGTTGCGCGCGTGATTGCCCGCCGCAAGGCGCCCGATGCCGCACTGTTCGTGGGCTCGGGCAAGGCCGACGAGATCAAGCTGCTGGTGGACATGCACCAGGCGCAAGGCGTGATCTTCGACCAGGCGCTGAGTCCGGCCCAGCAGCGCAACCTGGAGCGCCACTTGGGCGTGGCGGTGGCCGACCGCACGGCGCTGATCCTGGAAATTTTCGCCCAGCGCGCCCAGAGCCATGAGGGCAAGCTGCAGGTCGAGCTGGCGCGGCTGCAATACCTCTCGACCCGGCTGGTGCGGCGCTGGAGCCACCTGGAGCGTCAGCGCGGGGGCATCGGCACCCGCGGCGGCCCGGGTGAAGCCCAGATCGAACTGGACCGCCGCATGATCGGCGAGCGCATCAAGGCGCTCAAGGTGCGGCTGGACAAGGTCAAGCGCCAGCGCGGCACGCAACGTCGCGCCCGTGCGCGCAGCGGCACCTTCCGCGTCTCGCTGGTGGGCTACACCAACGCCGGCAAGTCCACGCTGTTCAATGCGCTGGTCAAGGCGCGCGCCTACGCCGCCAACCAGCTCTTCGCGACGCTGGACACGACCACGCGCTCGATGTTCCTGGAGCAGGCTGGGCGCGCGGTGTCGCTCTCCGACACCGTGGGCTTCATCCGCGACCTGCCGCACAAGCTGGTGGAAGCCTTCGAGGCCACGTTGCAGGAAGCGGCGGACGCCGATCTGCTGCTGCATGTGGTCGATGCCGCCAGCCCCGTGCTGCAGGAGCAGATGGAAGAGGTGGACCGCGTGCTGGCGGAGATCGGCGCCGCGGACATTCCGCAGCTGCTGGTCTACAACAAGGTCGATGCGCTGCCGGAGTCGCAGCAGCCGCGCCAGGCCGTGGACGCGCTGGAGCGGGTACCCGGCATCCGCACGCCGCGCGTGTTCGTCAGCGCGCTGCAGGGACAAGGGCTCGATGCGCTGCGCGAGCTGATCGCGCAGGCCGCCACGGGCGCCGACACGGCCGCAGGCCATGATATGCACGACGCAGGCGCCGATGACGACGCCTCGCTGCCGTCGCCGTCCGGTTCCGATGACCGTGACGACGAATACCCTCCTCGATCGATGCAAGCATGAGCATCCACCCTGAACTTTCCCTGCCGTCGCCACTGCGTTCCGTGGCCGGCGCCGCGCAGGCCCTGCTGGGGCGTCTGGCGAGGCCGCTTCTGATGAGCAACGGCCGCAACGACGGGCCGCCGGATCTCGACGAGCTCTGGCGCGACTTCAACCGCAAGCTCTCCAACCTGTTCGGTGGCAAGTCGGGCCGGCCGGGACCGGGCAATAACGGCGGCGACGGCGGCGGTGGTCCGTCCTTCCAGCCTGACATGAAAAGCGCGGGCATCGGCGCTGGCCTGATTGCCGGCGTGGTGCTGCTGATCTGGCTGGGCAGCGGCGTGTTCATCGTGCAGGAAGGCCAGCAGGCGGTGGTGACCTCTTTCGGTCGCTATGCGTACACGGCCGATGCGGGCATCCAGTGGCGCTTCCCGTACCCGTTCCAGGCGCACGAGACGGTGCCGGTGACGCAGCTGCGCTCGGTGGAAGTGGGCCGCAACACCGTGGTGCAGGCCACGGGGCTGCGCGACTCCTCGATGCTCACCCAGGACGAGAACATCGTGGACATCCGCTTCACGGTGCAGTACCGGCTCAAGGATGCGCGCGCCTACCTGTTCGAGAACCGCAACCCTGACGAGGCGGTGGTGCAGGCCGCAGAGTCGGCCGTGCGCGAGATCGTGGGCCGCAGCAAGGTGGATTCCGTGCTGTACGAGCAGCGCGACGCGGTGGCCCAGGATCTGGTGAAGTCGATCCAGAGCCAGCTCGACCGGCTCAACGCGGGCATCGTGGTCGCCAACGTCAACATGGGCAGCGTCCAGGTGCCCGAGCAGGTGCAGGCGGCCTTCAATGACGCCGTGAAGGCTGGTGCGGACCGCGACCGCTTCAAGAACGAAGGGCAGGCCTACGCCAGCGACGTCATTCCGAAGGCACAGGGCACTGCCGCACGGCTGCGCCAGGAGTCCGAGGCGTACCGCGCGCGGGTCGTGGCGCAAGCCGAGGGTGATTCGCAGCGCTTCCGCTCGGTGCTGGCCGAGTACCAGAAGGCGCCCGGCGTGACCCGTGACCGGCTCTACACCGACACCATGCAGCAGGTGCTGTCCAACGTGAGCAAGGTGCTGGTGGACAGCCGCAACGGCTCCAACCTGCTGTACCTGCCGCTGGACAAGCTGATGCAGCAGACCGGTGCGCCGACGGCCATGGCACCGCCGCCCGCGGCGTCCAACGTGCCTACGCCGGAGGCCAGCGGCAACAACAGCACGGCCGCTGGCAACGTGGCCGATGTGCGCTCACGCGACAACGCCCGCGGTCGCGAGCGCGAAAGCCGCTAAGCGGCACGAAAGAGACAACAACACAATGAACCGCATCGGACTCATCGTGGCCAGCGCGCTGATCGCGCTGATGCTGGCGGCCTCGACCTTGTTCATCGTGGACCAGCGCCAGGTGGCGGTGGTGTATGCGCTTGGTGAGATCAAGGAGGTCATCACCACGCCGGGCCTCAAGGTCAAGCTGCCGCCGCCGTTCCAGAACGTGGTGTTCCTGGATCGCCGCATCCAGACGCTGGACAGCCCGGAATCGCGGCCCATCTTTACGGCCGAGAAGAAAAGCCTGGTGATCGACTGGCTCGTGAAGTGGCGCATCGCAGAGCCGCGCCAGTTCATCCGCAACAACGGCACCGACATGCGCAACCTGGAGAACCGCCTCTCACCCGTGGTGCAGGCGGCTTTCAACGAAGAGGTGACCAGACGCAGCGTCAGCGGCGTGCTGGCCACTGAGCGCGAGCGCGTGATGAACGACGTGCGCCAGCGTCTCACCGACGAGGCCAAGGCTTTCGGCATCGAGATCGTGGATGTGCGCGTCAAGCGCGTGGACTTCGTTGCCGACATCACCGACGCGGTCTACCGGCGCATGGAATCCGAGCGCAAGCAGGTGGCCAACGAGCTGCGCTCCACTGGCGCGGCCGAGGCCGAGCGCATCCGCGCCGACGCTGACCGGCAGCGCGAGGTGATCGTGGCCGAGGCCTACCGCGACGCGCAGAAGATCAAGGGTGAGGGCGATGCGCAGGCTTCGGCGCTGTACGCGGACGCATTTGGACGCGACCCGCAGTTCGCCCAGTTCTATCGCAGCCTGGAGGCCTACCGCGCGAGCTTCCGCCAGAAGACCGACGTGATGGTGCTGGACCCGTCTTCCGACTTCTTCCGCGCCCTGCGCAGCCCTTCGAGCGGTGGTGCCTCTGCGGCGGCACCCGCCGCACCTCGTCGCTGAGCCGCCGGCCTCAGCGCTGTCGGCGGCCCTGACGGAACGGTGCTGACTGGGCCGAAGTGCCCGGTCAGCGGCTGCCCGCACGGCCGCTGGGTACAATCTCGTTTTTAATCCCCCGCCTGTTTTCCATGTCCTCTGCCTGGCTGCTGCCTGAGCACATCGCTGATGTGCTGCCTTCCGAGGCGCGGCGTATCGAGGAGCTGCGTCGGGGTCTGCTGGACATGGCGCGCAGCTACGGCTTCGAGCTGGTGATGCCGCCGCTGCTGGAGTACCTGGAGTCGCTGCTCTCGGGCACCGGCCATGCGCTGGACCTGCAGACCTTCAAACTCATCGACCAGCTCAGCGGCCGCACGCTGGGCGTGCGCGCCGACACCACGCCGCAAGTGGCGCGCATCGACGCCCACTTGCTCAACCGTGCCGGCGTCACGCGCCTGTGCTACTGCGGCCCGGTGCTGCATACCCGTCCCGCAGGCCCGCGCGCCACGCGCGAGCCCTTGCAGTTTGGCGCCGAGATCTACGGCCACGCCGGCCTGGAGGCCGACCTGGAAGTGGTGGAGCTGGCCCTGGACGGCCTGCGCGCTGCCGGCGTCGAAACCCCTGTGCTGGACCTGGGCGACGCCCGCATCCTGCGCGCCCTGCTGCAGGGCATGGAGCAAGGGCGCCAGGAAGAGCTGGCCGCCGCGCTGGCGCGCAAGGACACGGCAACCCTGGGCGCGTTGACCGCCGGTTTGCCTGAGGCTGCGGCCAAGGCCCTGCAAGCGCTGACGCGGCTGTACGGTGGTGCCGAGGTGCTGCAGGCGGCGCGCGAGCTGCTGCCCGAACTGCCTGCGGTGCGCGCGGCGCTCGATGACTTGGCTTGGCTGATGCACCACGTGCAGCGCACGCATGCGCAGGTACGGCTGGGCTTCGATCTGGGCGACACGGGGGCGCACGCCTACTACAGCGGTCCGCGTTTCGCGATCTACAGCGCTGGCGCCAGCGATGCGCTGGTGCGCGGCGGTCGCTACGACGAGGTCGGTGCGGTGTTCGGCCGCAACCGTCCCGCCGTGGGTTTCAGCCTGGACCTCAAGGCGCTGGCCGAGCGTATTGCGCCGGCACCGGCGCGCCTGGCCGTGCGGGCGCCCTGGGGCGAGGCCCAGGCGCTGCGCGAGGCAGTGCGTCACCTGCGCCAGCAGGGGGAAACCGTGCTGTGTGTGCTGCCCGGACACGAACACGAAGGGCAGGAATTCGAATGCGACCGCGAGCTGGTCGAGGTCGATGGTCAATGGGTGCTGCGCGCTCTTTGAGAGCGGCAAGCACCGTTCAACGCTAGTCAAGATGACACAAGTGAATCCTTCCGCCGTGCGCGGGCGCAACGTGGTCGTGGTCGGCACCCAGTGGGGCGACGAAGGCAAGGGCAAGGTCGTGGACTGGCTCACCGATCACGCCCAAGGCGTGGTGCGCTTCCAGGGCGGCCACAACGCCGGCCACACGCTGGTGATCAAGGGCGTGAAGACGGCGCTGCAGCTCATTCCGTCGGGGATCATGCGTGACGGCGTGGCCTGTTACATCGGCAACGGTGTGGTGGTCGATCCGGCTCACCTGCTGTCGGAGATCGAGCGTCTGGAAAAGGCCGGGCTGGATGTGCGCTCGCGCCTGTTCATCAGCGAGTCGTGCCCGCTGATCCTGCCATTCCACGTCGAGGTGGACCGTGCCCGCGAGGCGCTGCGCGAGAGCAGTGGCAGCGGCAAGATCGGCACCACCGGCAAGGGCATCGGCCCGGCTTACGAAGACAAGGTTGCTCGCCGCGCGCTGCGCGTGCAGGACCTGAAGCACCCGCAGCGTTTCGAGAAGAAGCTGCGCGAGCTGCTGACGCTGCACAACGAGGCGCTGGCCGGTCACCTCAATGGCCAGCCGCTGGAGTTCCAGCCCATCTTCGATCAGGCCATGAAGCTGGCCGAGGTGCTCAAGCCGATGATGGCCGACGTGGGCTACCGCGTGCACGAAGCCAACGCCGCGGGCGCCAACATCTTGTTCGAAGGGGCGCAGGGCACGCTGCTGGACATCGACCACGGCACCTATCCTTACGTGACCTCCAGCAACTGCGTGGCGGGCAACGCGGCGGCTGGTGCCGGCGTGGGTCCGGACCAGCTGCACTACATCCTGGGCATCACCAAGGCCTACACCACGCGCGTGGGCTCGGGCCCGTTCCCGACCGAGCTGCCCATCGACGAGGAGGGCGGCGTGGGCCACCACCTCTCCACCGTGGGCCAGGAGCGCGGCACCGTCACGGGCCGCGCGCGGCGCTGCGGCTGGCTCGATGCCGCCGCGCTCAAGCGCTCGGTGATCATCAACGGCATCTCGGGCCTGTGCATCACCAAGCTCGACGTGCTGGACGGGCTCAAGGAGATCAAGGTCTGCACGGGCTACGAGCTGGCTGGCCGGCGCATCGACATCCTGCCGCTGGACGCCGATGACATCGCCGACTGCGTGCCGGTGTATGACACCTTCCCCGGCTGGAGCGAGTCCACCTTCGGCGTGACGGAGTGGGACAAGCTGCCGGAGAACGCGCGCGCGTATCTCCAGCGCGTGGAGGCGCTCATCGGCGCACCCATCGACATGGTTTCCACCGGCCCGGACCGCGAGCACACCATCGTGCTGCGCCACCCCTACCAGCGCTGAACAGCAAGCAAGGACAACCATGCTCACCGACGACGGCAAGCATCTCTACGTTTCCTGGGACGAGTACCACCTGCTCACCGAGCGTCTGGCGCTCAAGGTGGCCGCATCGGGCTGGGAGTTCGACCAGATCCTGTGCCTGGCCCGTGGCGGCCTGCGCCCGGGCGACGTGCTCTCGCGCGTGTTCGACAAGCCGCTGGCCATCATGTCCACCAGCTCCTACCGTGACGAAGGCGGCACGCTGCAGGGCCGCCTGGACATGGCCAAGTACATCACCATGCCCAAGGGCGAGCTCGCCGGACGGGTGCTGCTGGTGGACGACCTGGCGGACTCTGGTGTCACGCTGCAAGCGGTCGTGGAGCGGCTGCGCGGTATCCCGGCCATCAAGGAGCTGCGCTCGGCCGTGATTTGGACCAAGGGCGTCTCCTGCTACACGCCGGACTACTACGTCGAGCTGCTGCCCACGAGCCCGTGGATCCACCAGCCCTTCGAGGAGTACGACAACCTGCGCCCCGACGGACTGGCGCGCAAGTTCGCGGTCTGAGGTCCGCGACGTTGAAGAGGAAAGGCCTGCAGTTGCAGGCCTTTTTTACTGGTTTCGCGCGAAAGTGGTATTCGGCGCAAAGGCACGCAGCGAGGCATGCCGTTTGCTTATGTTGCGTTGGCAACTGCAAGCTGGATAGCGTTTGCAGAAGTGGTGTGCAAGAGGGTCGTGGAGATCGCCAGTGTTTGAAGCTCAAAAAAGCCCAAACGAAAAAGGCCGGCGCATCGCGCCGGCCTTTATGATTTGGTGGTGCCCAGGAGAGGACTCGAACCTCCACGGAGTTACCCGCTAGTACCTGAAACTAGTGCGTCTACCAATTCCGCCACCTGGGCTTTGTTTCCGTCATCTCGAAAACAGCTGAGATTCTATCATCAAAACAAAACAGAACGCAAATACCGCCATCGGCGCAGCGCTCATGAGCGAAGTCGAAGGCGTGGTGCAGGGCCATCGCGACGGTCACGGCTTCGTGCTGCGCGACGGTGAAGGCGACGTGTACCTCTCGCCGCAGGAAATGCGCTCCGTGTTGCACCGAGACCGGGTGCGCGTGCGCATCGTGCGCTACGACCGCAAGGGTCGGCCCGAAGGGCGGGTGCTGGAGATCCTGGAGCGTCGGCGCACACCCATCATCGGGCGGTTGTTGCACGAAAACGGCGTCTGGCTGGTGGCGCCGGAGGACAAGCGCTACGGCCAGGACATCTTGATTCCCAAGAACGCGACCGGCAGCGCCACGGCCGGGCAGGTGGTGGCCATCGAGCTCACCGAGGAGCCCTCGATGTACTCGCAGCCCGTGGGCCGCGTCACCGAGGTGCTGGGCGAGATCGATGACCCGGGCATGGAGATCGAGATCGCGGTGCGCAAGTACGAGGTGCCGCACCGCTTCTCGCCCGAGACGCTGGCGCAGGCGGCGGGCCTGCCCGACAAGCTGCGCCCGGCCGATCGTCGCCACCGCATCGATCTCAGCGACGTGCCGCTGGTGACCATCGACGGCGAGGACGCGCGCGACTTCGACGACGCCGTGTATTGCGAGCCCCATGCCAGCGGTCGGGGCAAGAGCGCCTTCAAGGGCTGGCGCCTGGTGGTGGCGATCGCCGACGTGAGCCATTACGTCAAGCCTGGCGACGCGCTGGACGAGGACGCCTACGAGCGCGCCACCTCCGTGTACTTTCCGCGCCGCGTCATTCCCATGTTGCCGGAGAAGCTCTCCAACGGGCTGTGTTCGCTCAATCCGCTGCAGGAGCGGCTGTCCATGGTGTGCGACATGCTCGTGCGCGAGGACGGCGAGATCCATGCGTACCAGTTCTTCCCGGCCGTGATCTGCTCGCATGCGCGGCTTACCTACACCGAGGTGGCGGCGATCCTGGGCAACACGCGCGGCCCCGAAGCGGCGCGGCGCGCGGAGCTGGTGCCGCACCTGCTGCACCTGCACGAGGTCTATCGCGTGCTGCTCAAGCACCGCGGCAACCGTGGCGCGGTGGACTTCGAGACCACCGAAACGCAGATCGTGTGCGATGCCAATGGCCGCATCGACAAGATCGTGCCGCGCGTGCGCACCGAGGCGCACCGGCTCATCGAGGAGGCGATGCTCGCGGCCAACGTGTGTGCGGCCGACTTCATCGAACAGCACAAGCACCCGGCCTTGTTCCGGGTGCACGAGGGCCCCACGCCCGAGAAGCGCGTGACGCTGCAGAACTACCTGCGCGCGCTGGGCTTGGGATTGAGCGTCAGCGATGAGCCCACGCCGGGCGAGTTTGCCGCCATCGCCGCGGCCACCAAGGACCGTCCCGACGCCCAGCAGATCCACACCATGCTGCTGCGCTCGATGCAGCAGGCCATCTACACCGCGTCCAACTCCGGCCACTTCGGGTTGGCCTACGAGGCCTACACCCACTTCACCAGTCCCATCCGCCGCTATCCCGACCTGCTGGTGCACCGCGTCATCAAGGCGCTGCTGGCGGGCAAGCGTTACCGGCTGGCCAGCGGCGCGCTGGAAGAGGCACCCAGGACGCGCTCCGCTGGCAAGGCGGCCAAGGCTCATCCCCAGGAAATGGAGCTGTGGGAAGGCGCGGGCGCGCACTGCAGCGCCAACGAGCGCCGCGCCGACGAGGCCTCGCGCGACGTCGAGGCCTGGCTCAAGTGCCGCTACATGCGCGACCGGCTGGGCGAGGAGTTCAGCGGCACGGTGACTGCCGTCACCAGCTTCGGCCTGTTCGTGACGCTGGATGCGCTCTACGTCGAGGGTCTGGTGCACATCACCGAGCTTGGAGGCGAGTACTTCCGCTACGACGAGACGCGCCAGGAGCTGCGGGGCGAGCGTACTGGCGTGCGCTACGTCGTGGGTTCGCGCGTGCGCGTGCAGGTGAGCCGCGTGGACCTGGACGGCCGGCGCATCGATTTCCGGCTGGTGCAGGAAGGTGCCGAGATGCGTGTGCTCGGCCGCCGCGGGGTCCAGGGCAAGGCTGTGGACAGTGAACCGCGCGCGCGCGGGCGCCGTGGTCGCAAGGGCGGCGAGCCGATCCGGGAATCGGCCAGTGCGGGCGTCACAGCCGACATGCCCTCCGCCGACACGCCGCCGGTGGACCGACCGCATGCTGGCGTGCCCGCAGGTGCAGATGAGAGGTCCCTGCGGGACACCGCGGACGCCTCAGCCTCTGCCGACCAGCCCGCCACGGCCGTGGAACAGTTGCAGGCACTGAAGGAAGAGAGCCGCGCGCACAAGGCTGCGGCGCGTACCGCGCGCAAGACCGGTGCACGCAAGAGCGCAGCCCGCAAGACGGCGGCTGCCAAGTCGGCCGCCAAGGCCGCGGCTCGCAAGACCAAGCAGCGCGACTGAGCCCGCGTCCTCAACATCCAGCGGGCCGGCGTGCGACGTGCATGCCGGCCCGCTGCGTCGTTGTGGTGTGCGTGTCTGTACGCGACGCCGTCGTGGGTGGCGTTTGTAATGGGCGCCCCCCGGAAGCGGTCTGTCGCGGGGCGGCAGCCTGAAGGCTTCAGGCCAGGCGGCGCATGGCGTCAATCAGCTCCAGGGCCAGCAGCGGACCGTTCAGCGCATGGGTGTCGGCCGCGGCGCCGTGCAGTTGCACACCGGCAGCCACCAGCCCCTGCAGCGAGGCCATACCCGTGGCGAGCGCGCTCCACTGCCCGGTGAGCCAGCCTGCCAGCACGTCGCCCGTGCCGGGGCTGGCCAGTGCCGCATTGCCGGTGGCATTGACGATCGGCAGTGTCCCGGGGGCGGCCACCACGCTGCCGGATCCCTTGAGCACCACCACGGCGCCCAGGTCCTCGGCCAGCCGCTGTGCGGCGGTGAGCCGGTCGGCCTGGATCTCGGCCGCGCTGCAGCCCAGCAGTCGGGCCGCCTCCAGCGGGTGAGGCGTCAGCACCGTTGCCTGGCCGCGGCCAGTGCGATCGCGCAGCGATCGCGCCAGGGCCATGTCGGCAGCGACGGCATTGAGACCATCGGCATCGAGTACCAGGCGCGCGGCATGTTCCAGCAGGTTGGGCAGCGCCGCGGCCACTGCCTGTCCGCCGCCGCAGCCGCACAGGACGGTCGCACTGCCCAGGCGCTCGGGCGTCGAACGCCACAGCGCCTCGCGCTGCATCAGCTCCGGGCGGGTCGGGTCCAGGGCCAGCGTGCCTTCGAGCAGGCTCAGGTAGACGCGGCCGGCCCCGGCGGACAGGGCGGCACGCGCGGCCAGCAGCGCGGCGCCATGCATGCCCTGTGCGCCGGCGATGACCAGCGCGTCGCCGTAGCTGCCCTTGTGCTGCGCGTGGCCGCGCGCAGGGCGTGCCGTCTCCCGCTGTGCGAGGCCGCCCAGCCAGGCCTGCGGCGCTTCGTCGTCCACCACGTCCAGCGTGTCGAGCCACAGGCGGCCGCAGTGCTCGCGCCCGGCGCCGGTGAACAGCCCGGTCTTGAGATTGAGCATGGTCAGCGTGTCGGTGGCGCGTGCGACGGCATCGCCGACGGTGCGGCCGGTGCCGGCATCCAGGCCGGAGGGCACGTCCACCGCCAGCCGCGTGCCGCGCATGGCGTTGAAGCCCAACACCGCCTGGGCCATGGCGCCTTCGATGGCGCGGGCGCTGCCGATGCCCAGCAGCCCGTCCAGGGAAAGCAGGCAATCCGCCGGCGGCGTGGGGTCGTTCAGCACGATGGTGGCGCCGGCCTCGCGCGCGCTCTGCAGCGACTGCGCGGCGGCCGACACAAGGGCGTGGACGTCGGCGGCAAAGACGCTGGCCGTTACTGTGCGGCCGGCGCGCGCCAGGTGAGAGGCCGCCTCCAGCGCGTCGGCACCGTTGTGGCCTGGGCCGGCCAGCACCCAGCAGTGCCGCGCGTGCGGCGCCAGGGCCAGCGCCAGGCGTGCCGTGGCCAGGCCGGCGCGCGCCACCAGCGTGCCCGGCGGCACGGCGGCCAGCGCGCGCTGCTCCAGGCGCCGCGTGGCGGGCAGGTCGTGCAGAGGTAAATCGTGAGCGGGAAGGGTGATGGGCTGCATGGCGCGGCGCAGGCTAGCCCAAGCGGTGCAGGGGGGCAACGTCGGGGCGCGTTTTGCGCAGGTGCTACAATCTTCGGGTTTTTCCCCAGCCTGGCATGGTGCTTGGCGCGCGGCGAAAAACGTGACTCGCGATGCCGGCGATTCCCAAGGTGTCCCTCCTGCGCTCTTCCCGGGTGCAAACGCAGGGATTCACGCCGGCCTCAAGACCTAACCTTTTGGAGCTTTTCCATGTCCGTCAGCATGCGTGAAATGCTGGAAGCCGGTGTCCACTTCGGTCACCAAACGCGCTTCTGGAACCCCAAGATGGCCCCGTACATCTACGGCCATCGCAACAAGATTCACATCATCAACCTCGAAAAGACGCAGCCGCTGTTCGAGGAAGCGATGAAGTTCGTGCGCCAGCTGGCTTCCAAGCGCGGCTCCATCCTGATGGTGGGCACCAAGCGCCAGGCCCGTGACCTGGTCGCCATGGAAGCCCAGCGTTGCGGCATGCCCTACGTCGACCAGCGCTGGCTCGGCGGCATGCTGACCAACTTCAAGACCGTCAAGGGCTCGCTGAAGAAGCTCAAGGAGATGCAGGCCCAGGTCGAGGCCGGCACTCAGCCCTCGATCAAGAAGGAAGCGCTGATGTTCCAGCGCGAGATCGCCAAGCTGGAAAAGGACATCGGCGGCATCGGCGACCTGACCGCGCTGCCTGACGCCCTGTTCGTGATCGACGTGGGCTACCACAAGATCGCCGTGGCCGAAGCCAAGAAGCTGGGCATTCCGGTGGTGGGCGTGGTGGACACCAACCACTCTCCCGAAGACATCGACTACGTGATCCCGGGCAACGACGACTCCGCCAAGGCCGTGGCGCTGTACGCGCGCGCTGTCGCTGACGCCGTGCTGGAAGGCAAGGCCAACGCCACCAACGACCTGGTGCAGGCCGTGTCCGGCGGCGGCGACGAATTCGTCGAGGTCCAGGCCGAGGCCTGATCCGTCACGCGCCGGAAGCGACCGGCCTGACGAAGGGGGCTGCTTACAGCCCCCTTTTCACAATCAACGGAGATTCATATGCCCGCAATTACCGCAAGCATGGTCGCCTCGCTGCGCGCCAAGACCGACGCGCCGATGATGGAGTGCAAGAAGGCGCTGACGGAGGCCGACGGCGACATGGACCGCGCCGAGGAGATCCTGCGCGTCAAGCTTGGCAACAAGGCCGGCAAGGCCGCCTCGCGCATCACCGCCGAGGGCGTCGTGGCCGCTGCCGTCAACGGCACGACCGGCGCACTGGTCGAAGTCAACTGCGAAACCGACTTCGTCACCAAGAACGACTCGTTCCTGGCCCTGGCCAAGAGCATTGCCGGCCTGATCGCCCAGCACAACCCGGCCGACGTGGAAGCCATCGGCGCGCTGCCGCTGGAGCAGGACGGCTTCGGCCCGACGGTGGAAGACGTGCGCAAGGGCCTGATCGGCAAGATCGGCGAGAACATGTCCATCCGCCGCTTCAAGCGCTATGAGGGTGGCGGCAAGCTGGCCTCGTACCTGCACGGCACGCGCATCGGCGTGATCGTGGAGTTCGAGGGCGACGACGTGGCGGCCAAGGACGTGGCCATGCACGTGGCGGCCATGAAGCCCGCGGCGCTGTCCGGCGCCGAGGTGTCCGCCGAGGTGGTGGAGAAGGAGCGCAAGATCGCCGCCGAGAAGGCTGCCGAGAGCGGCAAGCCGGCCGAGATCGTGGCCAAGATGGTCGAGGGCTCGGTGCAGAAGTTCCTCAAGGAGGTCTCGCTGCTGGACCAGGTCTTCGTCAAGGCCGCCGACGGCAAGCAGACCGTGGCCGCGATGCTCAAGGAAAAGCAGACCACGGTGAAGGGCTTCACGCTGTACGTGGTCGGCGAAGGCATCGAGAAGAAGACCGACGACTTCGCCGCCGAAGTGGCCGCGCAGGTCGCCGCCGCCAAGGGCCAGTAAGCCTGGCACGCCCTGCGTGCGTTGACGCAGGGCACGGGGCCGCCGTGGGCGGCCCTTTAGACTTACCCACTCTCACTTCTTCAGGGAGAACCGCCGCATGCCGGCCTACAAGCGCATCCTGCTGAAACTTTCGGGCGAGGCCCTGATGGGCGACGATGCCTATGGCATCAACCGCGCCACCATCGTGCGCATGGTGCGCGAGATCCAGGAGGTGACGCAGCTGGGCTGCGAAGTAGCCGTGGTCATCGGTGGCGGCAACATCTTCCGTGGCGTGGCCGGCGGCTCCGTGGGCATGGACCGTGCCACGGCCGACTACATGGGCATGCTTGCCACCGTCATGAACTCGCTGGCCCTGGCCGACACGATGCGCCAGGAGGGCATGACCGCCCGCGTGATGTCGGCCATCAACATCGAGCAGGTGGTGGAGCCCTACGTGCGGCCCAAGGCGCTGCAGTACCTGGAAGAAGGCAAGGTCGTGGTGTTCGCCGCGGGCACCGGCAATCCCTTCTTCACCACCGACACCGCCGCCGCGCTGCGCGGCGCCGAGATCGGCGCCGAGGTGATGCTCAAGGCGACCAAGGTCGATGGCGTCTACAGCGCCGACCCGAAGAAGGACCCCGACGCGACGCGCTACGCGCGCATCAGCTTCGACGAGGCCATCGCGCGCAACCTGCAGGTGCTCGACGCCACCGCCTTTGCGCTGTGCCGCGACCAGAAGCTGCCGATCAAGGTGTTCTCGATCTTCAAGCCCGGCGCGCTCAAGCGCGTGGTCATGGGCGAGGACGAGGGCACGCTGGTGCATGTGTAAGAGGAGCTATCGATGAGCATTGCCGACATCCGCAAGACGGCCGAACAGAAGATGGCCAGGACCATCGAGGCCTTCAAGCAGGAACTGCAGAAGGTGCGCACCGGCCGCGCCCACCCCGGGCTGCTGGACCAAGTGCACGTGGAGTACTACGGCTCGATGGTGCCGCTGAGCCAGGTGGCCAACGTCAGCCTGCTCGATGCGCGCACCATCAGCGTGCAGCCGTGGGAAAAGGGCATGGGCCCCAAGATCGAGAAGGCCATCCGCGAGTCCGACCTGGGCCTGAACCCCGCTGCGCAGGGTGACCTGCTGCGCGTGCCGATGCCCGCGCTGACCGAGGAGCGCCGCAAGGAGCTGACCAAGGTCGTGCGCCACGCCGGCGAGGACGCCAAGGTGGCCGTACGCAACCTGCGCCGCGACGCCAACGAGCACGCCAAGAAGCTGCTCAAGGACAAGGCCATCACCGAGGACGAGGAGCGCCGCAGCCTCGACGAGATGCAGAAGCTCACCGACCGCACCGTGGCCGAGATCGACAAGCTGGTCGCGGCCAAGGAAGCCGAGATCCTCGCGGTCTGACCGCGGCACGGCGTGTTTTTCTGATGCAGCACCCGTCCGTGGAGCAAGGCCAGCGCATTCCGCGCCACGTGGCCATCGTGATGGATGGCAACGGCCGCTGGGCCAAGCGGCGTTTCATGCCGCGCATCTTCGGCCACAAGCACGGCGTGGACGCGCTGGTGCGCACGGTGCAGGCCTGCGCCGACCGTGGCATCGAATACCTCACGGTCTTCGCCTTTTCCTCCGAGAACTGGAAGCGGCCCACCGACGAGGTCTCCGGGCTCATGAGCCTGGTGCTGGTGGCGGTGTCCAAGTACCTCACCAAGCTGGAGAAGGAGGGCGTGCGCATCCGCATCATCGGCGACCGCGCCGCCGTCTCCGAGCGCGTGCGCGCGGCCTGGCAGCAGGCCGAGAACGCCACTGCGCACAACACCCGCATCACGCTGTCGGTGGCCTTCAACTACGGCGGCCGCTGGGACATCCTGCAGGCCTGCCAGCGCGCCCTGGCGCTGGGGCTGCGCCCCGAGGAGCTGGACGAGGTGCGGCTGAGCCAGCTCATGGCCATGGGCCATGCGCCCGATCCCGACCTGTTCATCCGCACCGGCGGCGAGGTGCGCATCAGCAACTTCCTGCTGTGGCAGGTGGCGTATTCCGAGCTGGTGTTCAGCGACTGCCTCTGGCCCGAGTTCGGCGAGGCGCAGCTCGATGCCGCGCTGCGCGACTACGCCTCACGCGAGCGCCGCTTCGGCGGCGTGCCCGACGCCCAACCGCAGGCGCTGCGCGCCTGAGGAGCCTTCCATGCTCAAGCAGCGCGTGATCACGGCGCTGGTCCTGCTGGGCCTGCTGATCCCGGCGCTGCTGGCGCCCGACACGCGCTGGTTCGCGCTGCTGACGCTGGCCTTCATCGGCGCGGCCGGCTGGGAGTGGATGCGCCTCAACGGCGCGGCTTCCGGCGTCGCTGTCGCCCTGGGCGTCGTGCTGGCCGCAGCCTGTGCCGGCGCGCTGGCCGCGGGCTGGACGCAGCAGCCGCCCACGCCGGCCTGGGGCCTGGCGGCCGCGGCCTGGGTGCTCGGCGGCATGCTGACGCTGCGCGCCGGCGTGGCGGGCTGGCCCCGGCTGCCGCGCGGGCTGCGCATGGCGCTGGGCCTGCTGCTGCTGTGGCTGGGCTGGCTGGCCCTGGCGCAGGCGCGCGCGCTGGGCCTGAACTTCATTCTTTCCGTCTTCTGCCTGGTGTGGATGGCCGACATCGCGGCCTACTTCGGCGGACGGCGCTTCGGGCGGCGCAAGCTGGCACTGACCATCAGCCCCGGCAAAAGCTGGGAAGGCGCCATCAGCGGCCTGGTGGGCGTGCTGGTGCTGGCGCTGCTGTGGCTGACGCTGGATGGGGACCGCTCCAGCCTCTACGGCCGCCTCATGGCGGCGCACGGACCGGCACTGCTGGTCGTGGGCGTGCTGCTGCTGGTGGGCATGAGCGTGGTGGGCGACCTGTTCGAGTCCCTGGTCAAGCGCGCGGCCGGCGCCAAGGACAGCAGCACGCTGCTGCCGGGCCACGGTGGCGTGCTCGACCGCATCGACGCGCTGCTGCCCGTGTTCCCCATCGCGCTGGCGCTGTCCGCGCTCTGACACCTCGCCCGCGGCCGCACTCCTTCGCGCGCGGGCCTCTTCGAGATCCATCGTCATGACTTGCAGCAAGCAGCGGCTCACGATCCTGGGCGCCACCGGCTCCATCGGCACCAGCACGCTGGACGTGGTGGCGCGCCACCCCGAGCGCTACGAGGTGTTCGCGCTCAGCGCGCACCAGCGCATCGAGGAGCTGGCGGCGCAGTGCCTGCAGTGGCGGCCGCGTTTCGCCGTGGTGGCCGACGAGGTCGGCGCGCAACGCCTGCGCGCGCTGCTGCGCGACGGCGGCTGCGCCACCGAGGTGCTCAGCGGCCCCGAGGCGCTGTGCGAGCTGGCGGCGCATCCGGAGGTGGATACGGTGATGGCCGCCATCGTCGGCGCCGCCGGCCTGGCGCCGTGCCTGGCCGCGGCGCGCGCGGGCAAGCGGCTGCTGCTGGCCAACAAGGAAGCGCTGGTGGTGGGCGGACAGCTGTTCATGGACGCGGTGCACGCCGGCGGCGCCACGCTGCTGCCCATCGACAGCGAGCACTCGGCCATCTTCCAGTGCCTGCCCGACGACCGCGGCGCCTGGGCCGCGCGCATCGACCACATCATCCTCACGGCCTCGGGCGGCCCCTTCCGGCAGCGCGACCCGGCCTCGCTCACGGCCGTGACGCCGCAGGAGGCCTGCGCGCATCCGAACTGGGTCATGGGGCGCAAGATCTCGGTGGACTCGGCCACCATGATGAACAAGGCGCTGGAGGTGATCGAGGCGCGCTGGCTGTTCGATCTGCAGCCCGAGCAGATCCGCGTCGTCATCCATCCGCAGAGCATCATCCACTCGATGGTCGTGTGCCGCGACCGTTCGGTGCTGGCGCAGCTGGGCACGCCCGACATGCGCGTGCCCATCGCGGTGGGGCTGGCGCATCCGCAGCGCATCGAGTCTGGCGCCGAGCTGCTGGACTTCACCCGGCTGTCGGCGCTGACCTTCGAGCCGCCGGATCCCGAGCGCTTCCCGGGGCTGCAGCTGGCCTTCGACGCGCTGTGCGGGCCCGAGGGCAGCACGGCCGTGCTCAACGCCGCCAACGAGGAGGCCGTGGCCGCGTTCCTGGACGGCCGCATCGGCTTCACCGACATCCACCGCGTCAACGCCGCCACGATCGAGCGGGTGCAGCCGCAACTGCCCGTGCAGGCCGCGCTGCAGGACCTGCTGGCGCTGGACGAGCGAGCGCGCGCCCAGGCCCGGCAGTTCGTCGAGGGGCTGACGAGATGAGCACGCTGCTGGCGTTCCTGCTGACGCTGGGCGTGCTGGTGGTGGTGCACGAGTACGGGCACTACCGCGTGGCGCGCGCCTGCGGCGTCAAGGTCCTGCGCTTCTCGGTGGGCTTCGGCAAGGTGCTGTGGCGGCGCCAGAAGGGCGACACCGAATTCGTCGTCTCGCTGCTGCCGCTGGGCGGCTACGTGCGCATGCTCGACGAGCGCGAGACGCCGGTGGCGCCGCACGAGCGCGATCAGGCCTTCAACAACAAGCCGCTGTGGCAGCGCGCGGCCGTGGTCGCGGCCGGCCCGGCGGCCAACCTGCTGCTGGCGGTGCTGCTGTACGCGGCGGCCAGCTGGCTGGGCACGCAGGAGCTGCGGCCCGTGCTGGGCGCGCCGGCGGCGGGCAGCCTGTCCGAGCGCGCCGGCATGCGCGCGGGCGACTGGGTGCGTGCCGTCTCGCGCGACGGCACCGAGTGGCAGGACGTGGAATCCATCGCCGACCTGCGCTGGCACGTCACGCAGGCGGCGCTGGGTGGCGAGCGGCTGCAGCTCATGGTGAGCAGCGCGCAGGGGCAGGGCACGCACAACCTCGTGCTGGACCTGCAGAGCGTGGCGGGCCAGGAGGTCGAGCCCGCGCTGATGCAGCGCATCGGCCTGGGCGCGCCCTACAGCGAGCCGGTGCTGGGCGAGATCAAGCGCGACGGCCCGGCCGAGCGCGCCGGGCTGCGTGCCGGGGACCGGGTGCTGCGCGTGGACAACGTGCCGGTGATGGATGCCGGCAGCCTGCGCGAGCGCATCGCCGCCAGCGTGCGCAACGGCGAGCCGCAGCCCATGCAGTGGCAGGTCGAGCGCCGCGGCCAGACGCTGGAGCTCACGGTGCAGCCGCGGCTGCACGGCGAGGGCCCGCGCGCCATCGGCCGCATCGACGCCTATGTCGGCCGTCCGGCCGAGACGGTGCTGGTGCGCCGCGGCCCCGTGGACGGGCTGGTGCAGGGCGCGCAGCGCACCTGGGAGGTGTCGGCGCTGACGCTGCAGATGATGGGCCGCATGCTCGTGGGCGAGGCCTCGCTCAAGAACCTCTCCGGCCCGCTGACCATTGCCGACTACGCGGGGCAGTCCGTGCACCAGGGCCTGTCGTACTACCTGGGCTTCCTGGCGCTGGTGAGCGTGAGCCTGGGCGTGCTGAACCTGCTGCCGCTGCCGATGCTCGATGGCGGACACCTCATGTATTATCTTTTTGAGGGTTTGACCGGACGCCCGGTCTCGGAGCTCTGGCTCAAGTGGCTGCAGCGCGGTGGCGCGCTGATTCTCCTGCTGCTGATGACCCTCGCCCTGTCCAACGATCTGGCCCGCTTTCTGGGTCAGCACTGACGCGCGCTTTCGATGCTGTTTCCCTGTTCTGTGAGCCCGCTGCGCCCTGTGGCGGCCAGCGTGGCGGTGGTAGCCGCTGCCTGCGCCTTGCCCGCGACGGCGGCCGAGCCCTTCGTGCTGAAGGACATCCGCATTGAAGGTCTGCAGCGCACCGATCCCGGTACCGTGTTCGCGGCGCTGCCCTTTCGCATCGGCGACACCTATACCGACGAGAAGGGCTCCGCGGCACTGCGCGCGCTCTTCGCCACGGGCCTGTTCCGCGACGTGCGGCTGGAGGTCGAGGGCGAGGTGGTGGTGGTGGTGGTCGATGAGCGCTCCATCATCGCCAACGTCAACTTCGTGGGCCTCAAGGAGTTCGACCAGGACACGCTGCTGAAGTCGCTGAAGTCCGCGGGCATCGGCGAGGGGCTGCCCTTCGACCGTGCCACGGTGGACCGCGCCGAGCAGGAGATCAAGCGCCAGTACCTCTCGCGCAGCCTCTACGGTGCCGAGGTCGTCACGACCATCACGCCGCAGGAGCGCAACCGCGTCAACGTCACCTTCACCATCGTCGAAGGCGAGACGGCGCGCATCAAGGACATCCGCATCGTCGGCACCACGGCCTTCTCCGAGCGCACACTGCTGGGCTTGCTGGAGCAGACCACCGGCGGCTGGCTGACCTGGTACACCAAGACCGACCGCTACTCGCGCGCCAAGCTCAACGCCGACCTGGAGACGCTGCGCGCCTACTACACCAACCGCGGCTACCTGGAATTCAACGTCGAGTCCACGCAGGTCACGATCTCGCCGGACAAGCAGGAGATCTCGATCACGATCTCCGTCCGCGAAGGCCAGCCCTACACCGTCACCGGCGTGAAGCTGGAGGGCGACCTGCTGGGCAAGGAAGACGAGTTCCGCTCCCTGGTCAAGGTCAAGCCCGGCGAGCCCTACCGCAGCGAGGACGTGGCCGAGACGGTGCGCCTGTTCACCGAGCGCTTCGGCTTCTACGGCTACGCTTTCGCGCGCGTGGAGTCGCGTCCCGAGATCGACCGTGCCAACGGCCAGGTGTCGCTGGTGCTGGCGGCCGATCCGCAGCGCCGCGTGTACGTGCGCCGCATCAACGTCGCGGGCAACACGCGCACGCGCGACGAGGTGATCCGGCGCGAGTTCCGCCAGTTCGAGTCGTCCTGGTACGACGGCCAGCGCATCAAGCTCTCGCGCGACCGCGTGGACCGCCTGGGCTACTTCAAGGACGTGGCGGTGGACACCGAGGAGGTGCCCGGCGCGCTGGACCAGGTGGACCTGACCGTCAACGTGACGGAGAAGCCCACCGGCAACCTGATGCTGGGCGCGGGCTTCTCCAGCGCCGAGAAGCTCACGCTCTCCGGCTCGATCCGCCAGGAGAACGTGTTCGGCAGCGGCAATTACCTGGGCGTGGAGGTCAACACCAGCCGCTACAACCGGCAGCTGGTGCTCTCCACCGTCGATCCGTACTTCACCATCGACGGCATCTCGCGCGCGGTGGACCTGTACTACCGCACCAGCCGCCCCATCAACAGCCAGGGCGAGGACTACAAGCTCATCACGCCCGGCGCCGCGATCCGCTTCGGGGTGCCTTTCTCCGAGTACGACACGGTGTTCTTCGGCGTCGGCGTCGAGCGCACGACGATCGAGGGCAGCGCGCTGCCCGTCAAGTACCTGGAGTACCGCAAGAGCTTCGGCGACACCGCCCTGTCGCTGCCGCTGACGCTGGGCTGGGCGCGTGACCAGCGCGACAGCGCCCTGGTGCCCACGCGCGGGCGCTACCAGCGCGTCAACGCCGAGCTCTCCGCTGGAGGCGATGCGCGCTACCTGCGCACCAACTTCCAGGTGCAGCAGTACATCGCGCTGGGGCCGCGCTTCACGCTGGGGCTCAATGCCGAACTGGGCTACGGCAAGGGGCTGGGCGGCCGGCCGTACCCGGTGTTCAAGCACTTCTACGGCGGCGGCCTGGGCTCGGTGCGCGGCTTCGACCAGGGCTCGCTGGGCCTGGTGGACCCGACCGGCGCCTACCTCGGCGGCAACCGCAAGCTCAACCTCAACGCCGAGCTCTACGTGCCCATGCCGGGCTCGGGCAACGACAAGACGCTGCGCCTGTTCGGCTTCATGGACGCCGGCAACGTCTGGTACGAGTCTGAAAAGATGCAGCTCGACGACCTGCGCGTGTCCGCCGGCATTGGCCTGAGCTGGATCTCGCCGGTGGGTCCGCTCAAGCTCAGCGTGGGCACGCCGGTGCGCAAGCAGCCGGCAGATAGAATTCAACGTTTCCAATTCCAGATCGGGACTGCGTTTTGATGAACATGGGTGGATGGAAGTCGCTGGTCTTCGCCGCGGCGCTGGCGGCTGCCGGTGCTGGCGCGCAGGCCCAGGAACTGAAGATCGGCTACGTCAACAGCGAGCGCGTGCTGCGCGAAGCCACGCCGGCCAAGGCCGCACAAAGCAAGCTGGAAGCGGAGTTCGGCAAGCGCGAGAAGGATCTCGCCGACATGGCGGCACGCCTGAAGGCCGCCTCGGACAAGCTGGAGAAGGATGCGCCGACGCTGGCCGAGGCCGAGCGCACGCGCCGCCAGCGCGACCTGGTCGAGCAGGACCGCGACTTCCAGCGTCGCCGTCGCGAGTTCCAGGAAGACCTCAACCAGCGCAAGAACGAGGAGCTGGCTTCGGTGGTCGAGCGCGCCAACAAGGTGATCAAGCAGATCTTCGACCAGGAGAAGTACGACCTGATCCTGCAGGAGGTCGTGTTTGCCGGTCCGCGCGTGGACATCACCAAGAAGGTGATCGACGCGCTCAACGCCGGCAAGTGATGCCGTCGCGGCCGCCCTGGCGGGCGTGCCGCATTCGCTGCCTCGCGGCCGCCCACGGGCGGCCGCAGCCTTTGTTCCCATGAGTGAGCCTGCAACGATGAGCGTCACGCTTTCGGACATCGTGGCCGCCCTTGGCGGCGAGCTGGTGGGCGACGCATCGGTGCGCATCGCCGCCATCGCGCCGCTGGAGTCTGCCGGCCCCTCGGACATCAGCTTCCTCGCCAACCCGCGCTACCGCAGCCAGCTCGGCAGCACGCAGGCCGGCTGCGTGATCGTGGCGCCCACGCTGCGTGACGAGGCCGTCGCGCGCGGCGCCGCGCTGGTCACGCCCGATCCGTACCTCTACTTCGCGCGGCTGACGCAGTGGTGGGCCGCCCACGCGCGTCCGCAGCTGCCCGCCGGGGTGCATCCGTCCGCAGTGGTGGAGGAGGGTGCCCAGATCGACCCCACGGCCCGCGTCGAGGCCCTGGCCTTCGTCGGTGCCGGTGCGGTGGTGGAGGCCGGTGCCGTGGTGGGCCCGCAGAGCTGCGTGGGCCGCGGCGCGCGCGTGGGCGCGCATTCGCGCCTGGCCGCACGCGTGGTGCTGGGCGAGCGCTGCACGCTGGGGCAGCGCTGCATCGTGCACAGCGGCGCAGTCATCGGGGCCGACGGCTTCGGCTTTGCGCCGAACCAGGGTCGCTGGGAAAAGATCGAGCAGCTTGGCGCCGTGCGCATTGGCGACGACGTGGACATCGGCGCCAACACCTGCATCGACCGCGGCGCCCTGGGCGATACCGTCATCGAAGAGGGCGTGAAGCTCGACAACCTGATCCAGGTCGCCCACAACGTGCACATCGGTGCGCACACTGCCATCGCGGGCTGTGCAGGCATTGCAGGCAGCACGCGCATCGGGCGGCACTGCACCATCGGCGGTTCGGCCAACATCATTGGCCACATCGAGATCGTGGACCACGTGCATGTCTCGGCCTGCACGTTCGTGAGCCGCTCGATACGCCAGCCCGGCCACTACAGCGGCTCCTTCCCCTTCGACGACAATGCGAGCTGGGAAAAGAACGCAGCCACGCTGCGCCAGCTGCATGCGTTGCGCGAGCGCCTGAGGGCACTCGAAAAAAAGATCACATGATGGACATCCACCAGATTCTCAAGAAGTTGCCCCACCGCTACCCGATCCTGCTCGTGGACCGGGTGCTGGAGGTGCAAGAGGGCGAGCGCATCGTGGCGCTCAAGAACGTCACCATCAACGAGCCCTATTTCGTCGGCCATTTCCCGCACCGGCCGGTGATGCCGGGCGTGCTGATCCTCGAAGCGCTGGCGCAGGCCTCGGCCCTGCTGGCCTTCACCACCGACAAAACCGAGCCCGACGAGAACACGGTGTACTACTTCGTCGGCATCGACGGCGCGCGCTTCAAGCGCCCGGTGGAGCCGGGCGACCAGCTGCACCTGGACGTGAAGCTGGAGCGCATGAAGGCCGGCATCGCCAAGTTCAG
The DNA here is from genome assembly GCF_000430725.1 of Azohydromonas australica DSM 1124. Taxonomy (GTDB): domain Bacteria; phylum Pseudomonadota; class Gammaproteobacteria; order Burkholderiales; family Burkholderiaceae_C; genus Azohydromonas; species Azohydromonas australica. Next base: position 93,759 of record NZ_KE387203.1, on the reverse strand, counting down.
CGCACGCGCGCTGGTGGACGGAGAGCTGGCCGCCGAGGCGCAGCTCATGTGCACCATCCGCAAGATCGCCTGACGACGCCCGCATGGCCCTGATCCATTCCACCGCGCTCGTGGACCCGGCGGCCGAGCTGGCCGAGGACGTCAGTGTCGGCGCCTACACGGTCATCGGCCCCGAGGTCGTGGTCGGTGCGGGCACCCGCATCGGGCCGCACTGCGTGATCGAGGGCCGCACCCGCATCGGCCGCGACAACCAGATCTTCCAGTTCAGCTCGCTGGGTGCGGCGCCGCAGGACAAGAAGTACGCCGGCGAGCCCACCGAGCTGCACATCGGCGACCGCAACACCATCCGCGAGTTCTGCACCTTCAACCGCGGCACGGCGCAGGACGCCGGCGTCACGCGCGTGGGCGACGACAACTGGATCATGGCCTACGTGCATATCGCGCACGACGTGCAGCTGGGCCACAAGACGATCCTGGCCAACAACGCGACGCTCGCCGGCCACGTGCACGTGGGCGACTGGGTGATCGTGGGTGGCCTCACCGGCGTGCACCAGTTCGTGCAGATCGGTGCGCACGCGATGGTCGGCTTCGCCACGGCGCTGTCGCAGGACGTGCCGCCGTTCATGATGATCGACGGCAACCCCGCGCAGGCGCGCGGCTTCAACGTCGAAGGGCTGCGCCGGCGCGGCTTCAGCCGGGTCCGCATCGCGCAGGTCAAGCAGATGCACAAGCTGCTCTACCGCGAGGGGCTCACGCTGGAGAACGCCAGGGCGCAGATCGAGGCGCTGCGCGGCGGCACGGACGCCGACGGCGATGCCGACCTGGCGCTGATGCTCGAATTCCTGGAGCGCGCCAAGCGCGGCATCGTGCGCTGACCGCCATGGCACCCATCGCAGGCGATCCTCGCTTCTCGATGGTCGCCGGCGAAGCGTCCGGTGACCTCCTGGCTTCGTTGCTCCTGGGCGGCCTGAAGGCGCGCTGGCCGGGGCTGTCGTCCACTGGCATCGGCGGCCCGAAGCTGGCCGCGCAGGGCTTCACGGCCTGGTGGCCGAGCGAGAAGCTGGCCGTGCACGGCTATGCCGAGGCACTGCGCCACTACCGCGAGATTTCCGGCATCCGCGACGCGCTGGCCGAGCGGCTGCTGCAGGAGAAGCCGGACCTGTTCATCGGCGTTGATGCGCCCGACTTCAACCTCGGCCTGGAAGCGCGGCTGAAGGCGGCGGGCCTGCGCACCGTGCACTTCGTCTGCCCGTCGATCTGGGCCTGGCGCGGCGGCCGGGCCAAGCGCCTGGCACGCAGCACCGACCACGTGCTGTGCCTCTTCCCCTTCGAGCCCGAGCTGCTGCGCGGCCACGGCATCCAGGCCACTTATGTCGGCCACCCGCTGGCCGACGCGATCCCGCTGCAGGTGCCGCGCGCCGCGGCGCGCGCGGCGCTGGGCCTGCGCGACGACGAGTCCGTGCTGGCCGTGCTGCCGGGCAGCCGCCGCGGCGAGATCACGAACCTGCTGCCGACCTTCCTGGGCGCGGTGCGGCTGCTGCACGCGGCGCGGCCGCAGCTGCGCTTCGTGCTGCCGGTGGCGCCGGGCCTGCGCGGCCTGGTCGACGACCAGATCGCCGCGCATGGCGCGGGGCTGCCGCTGGTGCTGCTCGACGGCCGCTCGCACGAGGCGCTGGCCGCCTGCGACGCCACGCTCATCGCCAGCGGCACCGCCACGCTGGAGGCGGCGCTGTTCAAGCGGCCTATGGTCATCGCCTACCGCATGGCGGCGCTGAGCTGGCACATCATGAAGCGCATGCGCTACCAGCCCTGGGTCGGGCTGCCCAATATCCTGTGCCGCGACTTCGTGGTGCCCGAGCTGCTGCAGCACGATGCCACGCCCCGCGCGCTGGCCGACGCGGTGCTGCAGTGGCTCGATGCCCCGCAGCGCGCGGCCGCGCTGGAACAACGATTCATGGACCTACATCACCTGCTGCGGCGCGACACGGCCCGCACCGCCACCGATGCAATCGCACGACTGTTGGATGGAGCCTGAGCAGATGGCTCTGTGCTTCGACGTGCCCGGGCTCATGGCCGGCGTGGACGAGGCCGGGCGCGGCCCGCTGGCCGGCCCGGTGGTGGCGGCGGCCGTGATCCTGGACGACGACGACCCGATCGAGGGCCTGGCCGACTCGAAGGCGCTGACCGCGCGCCGGCGCGAGCTGCTGTTCGACCAGGTGCGCGCCCGCGCGCTGAGCTTCTGCATCGCCGAGGCCAGCGTGGAGGAGATCGACCGGCTCAACATCCTGCACGCCACCATGCTGGCGATGAAGCGCGCCGTGGAGGGCCTGCGCCTGAAGCCGGCCAAGGCGCTGGTGGACGGCAACCGGCTGCCGCCGCTGCGCATTCCGGCCGAGGCCATCGTGCGCGGCGACGCGCTGGTGCCCGCCATCTCGGCCGCTTCCATCCTGGCCAAGGTGCACCGCGACCAGTTGTGCCAGCAACTGCATGCCACGTATCCACACTACGGCTTCGACGTGCACAAGGGCTATCCGACGCCCGCGCACCTGGCGGCGCTGCGCGAGCATGGCGCCAGCGAGGCGCACCGGCGCAGTTTCAGGCCTGTGCGCGAGGCGCTGCTGGCCCGCACCGGAGCGCCGGCATGAGCGAGCCGCTGCACGTCACCTCGCGCGACAACCCGCTGCTGGTGAAGCTGCGCAAGCTGACGCAGGACCCGGCGGCCTACCGCAAGCTGGGCCTGGTGTGGCTGGAGGGCGACCACCTGTGCCGGGCGCTGCTGGCGCGCGGCCAGCAGCCGGCGCAGGCGGTGGTGAGCGAATCCGGCTGGCTGCAGCCGGCGCTGCGCGAGCTTGCCGCCGCGGCGCCCAAGGCGGTGGTCCTGCCGGATGCACTGTTCGCCGGCGTCAGCGCGCTGGAGTCGCCCGCACGCATCGGTTTCACATGGGTGCCGCCGGTACAGAACGAGGTCGCCGCGGGACAGGCGGCCGTGGTGCTGGACCGGGTGCAGGACGCCGGCAATCTCGGCAGCATCCTGCGCAGCGCCTCGGCGCTGGGCTTCGCGCAGGTGATCGCGCTCAAGGGCAGCGCGGCGCTGTGGTCGCCCAAGGTGGTGCGCGCGGGCATGGGCGCGCATTTCAACCTGCGGCTGGTCGAGGGCGTGGAGATCGAGGCGCTGCAGGCGCTGGGGCTGCCGCTGGTGGCCACCAGCTCGCACGCGGCGCTGGCGGTGCACGAGGCGGCGCTGCCCTGGCCCTGCGCCTGGGTGATGGGCCACGAAGGGCAGGGCGTGCGCGAGGAACTGCTGCAGCGCTGCGGGCTCACGGTGCGCATTGCGCAGCCCGGGGGCGAGGAGTCGCTCAACGTCGCCGCCGCGGCGGCGATCTGCCTGCACGAATCGGCGCGGCGGCGGGTGACGGCGCCCTGAAAAACCGGCGCGCAGCCCCACCGCCTTGAAGCCCCGGTGCCAGGCGCCGGGGCGCTCCTGCGCTCAGTAGATCAGCCGGTCCGGGCGGATGTCGCGCAGGATGGTGGTGGCGATCTCCTCGATGGACTTGTGCGTGGAGCTGAGCCAGCCGATGCCTTCGCGGCGCATCATGGCCTCGGCTTGGCGAACTTCCCAGCGGCAGTTTTCCAGCGCGGCGTACTTGCTGTCCGGGCGGCGTTCATTGCGGATTTGGCAGAGCCGTTCCGGGTCGATGCTCAGTCCAAAGCATTTGCGCTTGTGCGGCGCGAGCGAGGAGGGCAGCTGGCCGCGCTCGAAGTCCTCGGGGATGAGCGGGTAGTTGGCGGCCTTGATGCCGTGCTGCATGGCCAGGTAGAGCGAGGTGGGCGTCTTGCCGCTGCGGCTCACGCCCACCAGGATCACGTCGGCGCTTTCCAGGTTGCGCGCGGATTGCCCGTCGTCGTGCGCCAGCGAGAAGTTGATGGCCTCGATGCGGTCGTTGTACTCCTCGCTCTTGGCCACGTCCGAGAAGCGGCCGACGCGGTGGTTGGACTTCACGCCGAACTCCGCTTCCAGCGGTTCGACGAAGGTGTTGAACATGTCCAGCACCAGTCCTTGCGTGGACTCCTTGACGATGCGGCGCACGTCCTCGTTGACCAGCGTGATGAAGACGATGGGGCGCTTGCCCTCGCGCTGCGCGGTGGCCGCGATCTCGTCGGCCACCTGCTGTGCCTTCTCGACGCAGTCGATGAAGGGCCGCCGCACGTGCCGGTGCTTGGCCGGGAACTGGGCCAGGATCGAGTTGCCGAAGGTCTCGGCGGTGATGCCGGTGCCATCGGAGACAAAGAACACGGTGCGGTTGGGCATGACGTACGGCAAGAACGAGTGTTGTGACGATCATAGGTGCCGCCTGCGTAGAATCACGCCCAATTCGCCTTGCGGCCCCGACGGCATGACTGCCCGGGCATCCCAGAACCAAGAACATCAAGAACAAATTCACATCGGGCACGGTCTCGTGTCGGCGGCTGCGCAGGGCTCCAGTTTTTCCACCATCAGGAGCTTTTCCATGTCCAACCCCCAAGCTGCGACCGCCCTGGTCCTGCCTTTCGAGCAGCTGCGCATGACCGACGTCGAGTCGGTCGGCGGCAAGAACGCCTCGCTGGGCGAAATGATCAGCCAGCTCGCCGCCTCCGGCGTGCGCGTGCCCGGCGGCTTCGCCACCACGGCACACGCGTTCCGCGAGTTCCTCAAGTTCAACAACCTCACCGAGAAGATCAACGCGCGCCTGTCGGCGCTGGACGTGGACGACGTGCGTGCCCTCACCGAGGCGGGCGCCGAGATTCGCGGCTGGGTCACGGACGCGCCGTTCCCGCCGGCCTTCGAGGCCGCGGTGCGCGAGGACTTCGCGCGGCTGACCGCGGACCATCCGGGTGCCAGCTTCGCCGTGCGCTCCTCCGCCACGGCGGAGGACCTGCCCGATGCCTCCTTCGCCGGCCAGCAGGAGACCTTCCTGAACGTCAGCGGCATCGAGGACGTGCTGCACAAGATGAAGGAGGTCTTTGCTTCCCTCTACAACGACCGCGCCATCAGCTACCGCGTGCACAAGGGCTTCGCGCACAGCGACGTGGCGCTGTCCGCGGGCGTGCAGCGCATGGTGCGCTCGGACCTGGGCGCTGCCGGCGTGATGTTCACCATCGACACCGAGAGCGGCTTCAAGGACGTGGTGTTCATCACCGCCAGCTACGGTCTGGGCGAGACGGTGGTGCAGGGCGCCGTCAACCCTGACGAGTTCTACGTGCACAAGCCGGCGCTGCAGGCGGGCAAGTTCTCCGTCATCCGCCGCAACCTCGGCTCCAAGCTCATCCGCATGGAGTTCGCCAGCCCCGAGGAAAAGGCCGCCACCGGCCGCCTGGTGCGCACGGTGGACACGCCGCCCGAGCAGCGCAACCGCTACGCGCTGAACGATGCGGACGTGATCGAGCTGGCCAAGTTCGCGCTGATCATCGAGCAGCACTACGGCCGCCCGATGGACATCGAGTGGGGGAAGGACGGCCAGGACGGCCAGCTCTACATCCTGCAGGCCCGTCCCGAGACGGTGAAGAGCCAGGCCGAGGGCAAGGTCGAGCACCGCTACAAGCTCAAGGGCAAGGGCACCGTGCTGGCCGAAGGCCGCGCCATCGGCCAGAAGATCGGCACCGGCCCCGTGCGCCTGGTGCGCAGCATCGCCGAGATGGAGCGCGTGCAGCCCGGCGACGTGCTGGTGGCCGACATGACCGACCCCAACTGGGAGCCGGTGATGAAGCGTGCCTCGGCCATCGTGACCAACCGCGGCGGCCGTACCTGCCACGCGGCCATCATCGCGCGCGAGCTGGGCATCCCGGCCGTGGTGGGTTGCGGCGACGCCACCGAGACGCTGGCCGACGGCGCCCTGGTGACCGTCTCCTGCGCCGAGGGCGACACGGGCTTCATCTACGACGGCCTGCTGGAGACCGAGGTCAGCGAGGTGCAGCGCGGCGAGATGCCGTACTGCCCCATCAAGATCATGATGAACGTGGGCAACCCGCAGCTCGCCTTCGACTTCGCCCAGATGCCCAACGCGGGCGTGGGCCTGGCGCGGCTGGAGTTCATCATCAACAACAACATCGGCGTTCACCCCAAGGCCATCCTCGACTATCCCAACATCGACGATGACCTGAAGAAGGCGGTGGAGTCGGTGGCCCGCGGCCATGCCTCGCCGCGCGCGTTCTACGTGGACAAGCTTGCCGAAGGCGTGGCCACCATCGCGGCGGCCTTCTGGCCCAAGCCCGTGATCGTGCGCCTGTCGGACTTCAAGTCCAACGAGTACCGCAAGCTCATCGGCGGCACGCGCTACGAGCCCGATGAAGAGAACCCGATGCTGGGCTTCCGTGGCGCCTCGCGCTACATCAGCGGCGACTTCAGCGACGCCTTCGGCATGGAGTGCGAGGCGCTCAAGCGCGTGCGCAACGACATGGGCCTGACCAACGTCGAGATCATGGTGCCCTTCGTGCGCACCGTGTCCCAGGCGCAGCGCGTGGGCGAGATGCTCGCCGCGCGTGGTCTCAAGCGCGGCCAGGACGGCCTGAAGCTCATCATGATGTGCGAGGTGCCCAGCAACGCCATCCTGGCCGAGCAGTTCCTGGAGCACTTCGACGGCATGTCCATCGGCTCCAACGACCTGACGCAGCTCACGCTGGGCCTGGACCGCGACTCCGGCCTGGAGCTGCTGGCCAACGACTTCGACGAGCGCGATCCGGCCGTGAAGGCGCTGATCTCGCGTGCCATCGCCGCCTGCCGCGCCACCGGCAAGTACGTGGGCATCTGCGGCCAGGGCCCCAGCGACCACGCCGACTTCGCCGACTGGCTGGCCTCGGAAGGCATCGTGTCGATCTCGCTCAACCCCGACTCCGTGGTCGAGACCTGGCAGCGCCTGGCCAAGCGCTGAGCTGCGAGCGGTGACCGTGCCCGTGCACGGTCGCCAAGCCCTTCAAAAGCCCGAGCGTGCTCGGGCTTTTTCACGGGCCTCAAGCCTTGAGCCCACGAATCAGGAGCGTCGTTCGGCGCAACTTGCTATAATCGCGGGCTTGCCTTGCCGTCCCTCCTGTTTGGCGCAGAGGGGCGGCTTCCGCTTTTTGGAATCCACAAGGAGCATTCATGCGTCATTACGAAATCGTGCTGCTGATCCACCCGGATCAGAGCGAACAGGTTCCGGCCATGCTGGAGCGCTACAAGAACCTGGTCACCAACGCTGGTGGCAAGGTGCACCGCGTCGAGGACTGGGGCCGCCGTCAACTGGCCTACCTGATCCAGAAGCTGGCCAAGGCGCACTACCTGTGCCTGAACATCGAGTGCAGCAAGGAAACGCTGACCGAGCTGGAAACCGGCTTCCGCTTCAACGACGCCGTGCTGCGCCACCTGACCGTGGCCAAGGACAAGGCCGAGACGACCCCGTCGGTGATGATGAAGGCCGTCGAGAAGGAAGAAGCCCGCAAGGCCGCGCAGGAAAGCGCCGCCTGATGAGCGCGGGCGCGTCAGCGCCGCTCGCGCAGGTCGTTGCCGGCGTCAACCGGCTGGTGCTCAGTGCCCAGCTCGTCGAACGCGGCGCCCTGCGCTACACCCCCGCCGGAGTGCCGGCCTTCGACCTGGGACTCAAGCACGAGTCGCAAGTCCTGGAGGACGGCCTGCCGCGCCGGGTCTCGCTGGAGATCCGGGCCGTGGCGATCGGCGAGGTCACGCGGCGCGTCGGTGCGCTGGAGCTGGGAAACAGCGGCGAATTCGCCGGTTTCCTGAGCGCCGGACGCAGCGGACGCGGCCTGCTCTTCCATGTCACGGCGCTCGACTGAAACGGTCGTTCCCGCCGCACTGTTCGCAATCAAGTATCTGGATTCAAGGAGTCAAACATGGCCCCGCCTCGTGGAAAAGGTCGCTTCTCGAAGGACCGCAAGCCCAAGCGCAACCAGCAGTCGCTGCTGTTCCGCCGCAAGCGCTTCTGCCGCTTCACCGTCGCTGGCGTCGAGCAGATCGACTACAAGGACATCGACACGCTGCGCGATTTCGTCGGCGAGAACGGCAAGATCACGCCCGCCCGCCTGACCGGCACGCGCGCGTTCTACCAGCGTCAGCTCACCAACGCCATCAAGCGCGCGCGCTTCCTGGCGATGCTGCCGTACAGCGACCAGCACAAGCTCTGATAGGGAAGCAGCACCATGCAAGTGATCCTGCTCGAAAAGGTCGCCAACCTGGGCAACCTGGGTGACGTCGTCAAGGTCAAGGACGGCTACGCCCGCAACTTCCTGATCCCGACCAAGCAGGCGCGCCGCGCCACCGAGGCCGCGCTCAAGGAATTCGAAACCCGCCGCGTCGAACTGGAAAAGGCCGCTGCTGAAAAGCTGTCCGCCGCCCAGACGCTGGGTGGCCAGCTGGACGGCCTGACCGTCCAGATCGCGCAGAAGGCCGGCGTGGACGGCCGCCTGTTCGGTTCGGTGACCAACGCCGACATCGCCGAGGCTCTCAAGGCCAAGGGCTTCGACATCGTCAAGTCGCAGGTGCGCCTGCCCAACGGCCCGCTCAAGACCGTGGGCGAGTTCCCGGTGGCCGTGGCGGCCCACACCGACGTGGTGGTGGAGCTGACCATCAAGGTCGTTCCCGAAGCGGAATAAGCGCGGGCTTGCTCGCGTAAAGCCGCCGCAGCGTTCGCGTTGCGGCAGCACAAAGGGCCGGCCTTGCCGGCCCTTTTTGTTTGTCCGCCTGACTGCTGTCCTGTCGTCCCGGGAGCGGATAAGTCCCTGTCGCAGCAGCGGTTTTTCGCGGGTTGGCGCGCTTCCAACGGCGCCGACCCTGTCTGTCCAGCGGTCCTGACCGCGCCGTATCATCCTTCGATGCCTGCAGTATTCCCCCCCCGTGACGCCAGTTCCGCGCCGCGTGACGACGAGGTCGCCCGCCTGCGCGTGCCCCCTCACTCCATCGAAGCCGAACAGAGCGTTCTCGGCGGTCTGCTGCTGGACAACGGCGCCTGGGACCGCGCCGGCGACACGCTCGCCGAGGGCGACTTCTACCGCTACGAGCACCGGCTGATCTACGGCGCCATCGGCGGGCTCATCAGCGCCAGCAAGCCGGCCGACGTCATCACCGTCTTCGAGCAGCTGCAAAGCCTGGGCAAGGCCGAGGAGTGCGGCGGGCTGGCCTACCTCAACGCCCTGGCGCAGAGCGTGCCCAGCGCGGCCAACCTGCGCCGCTACGCCGAGATCGTTCGCGAGCGCGCCATCCTGCGCAAGCTGATCGAGGCCAGCGACGAGATCGCCACCAACGCCTTCAACCCGCAGGGTCGCGCCGTGTCGCAGATCCTGGACGAGGCCGAGGGCAAGATCTTCAAGATCGGCGAGGAGGGCTCGCGCCAGAAGCAGGGTTTCCAGGGCATGGACCACCTGGTGATGCAGCTCATCGACCGCGTCACCGAGCTGGCCGAGAACGGCGCCGAGGAGGTCACCGGCGTGCGCACCGGCTTCTACGACATGGACCGCATGACGGCGGGCCTGCAGCCGGGCGACCTGATCGTCCTGGCTGCGCGGCCTTCCATGGGCAAGACGGCCTTCGCGCTGAACATCGCCGAGCACGTGGCGGTGCACGAGGGCCTGCCGGTGGTGGTGTTCTCCATGGAAATGGGCGCGGCGCAGCTGGCGCTGCGCATGGTGGGCTCGCTCGGCCGCATCGACCAGCAGCACCTGCGCACCGGCGCGCTGCGTGACGACGAGTGGAGCCGCCTCACCGAGACCGTGGACCGGCTGAGCAAGGCCAGCGTCTTCATCGACGAGACGCCGGCCCTGAACCCCGCCGAGCTGCGCGCGCGCGCCCGGCGCCAGGCGCGCCAGTGCGGACGCCTGGGGCTCATCGTCATCGACTACCTGCAGCTCATGAGCGGCTCCGCCGGCTCGGAGGAGAACCGCGCCACCGTCATCGGCGAGATCTCGCGTGGCCTCAAGGCGCTGGCCAAGGAGCTGCACTGCCCGGTGATCGCGCTGTCGCAGCTCAACCGCTCGGTGGAAACGCGGCCGGACAAGCGGCCGATGATGAGCGACCTGCGGGAGTCGGGCGCCATCGAGCAGGACGCGGACGTGATCATGTTCATCTACCGCGACGAGTACTACAACAAGGAGTCCAAGGAGCCCGGCGTGGCCGAGGTCATCATCGGCAAGCAGCGTAACGGCCCCGTGGGCACCGTGAAGCTGACCTTCCTGAAGCCGCTGACCAAGTTCGACAACCTCGCTCCTGGCAGCGCCGTCGATTACTGAGGCACCCCCTCAAGGCCATGGCGCAAAGACCATGGCCCGCGAAGCGCCCTGTGCAGGCCGGTACGACTACTGTATAAACATACAGTATGGGTACCGCCACTCCTCCCACCGCCGCGCACCTCGCCCCGCTGCAGTTCATGCCCTTCAAGGGCCGCGGAGCGTCAAGCAACATCGCGTCCCGCTTCCAGGGCGTTGCCCGCGAAGGCTGTGACGACGGCTGGGGCACGCTGGCCCAGGCGGCGCTGCAGGAGCGCGCGGCGCCACGCACGCAGATCATCGAGCAGCCCGCGCGAAGCATCCTGTCGGGCAACGACTCGCCCGACATCCCTTTTGACCTTTCCATCAACCCCTACCGGGGCTGCGAGCACGGCTGCATCTACTGCTTCGCGCGGCCCACGCACAGCTACCTGGACCTCTCGCCCGGGCTGGACTTCGAGACACGCATCGTCGCCAAGACCAACGCCGCTCAGAAGCTGCGCGAGGCCTTCGCCAGTCCTGGCTACGAGCCGGCGCTGCTGAGCCTGGGCTCCGCCACCGACGCCTACCAGCCCGCGGAGCGGCAGCTGCGCATCACGCGCAGCCTCATCGAGGTGCTGTCCGAGTACCGCCACGCCTTCAGCATCGTCACCAAGTCCGCCGGCATCGAACGCGACCTGGACCTCATCGCACCCATGGCGGCGCAGAGGCTGGCGGCGGTGTACGTCTCCATCACCACGCTGGACGTGAAGCTCTCTCGGCTGATGGAACCGCGCGCGGCGGCGCCGGCACGGCGCCTGCGCACCATCGAGACGCTGGCGCGCGCCGGGGTGCCGGTGGGCGTGAGCGTCTCGCCGCTGATCCCGCTGATCAACGAGCCGGAGCTGGAGCGCATCCTCGAAGCCGCCCGCGATGCCGGCGCCAGCCGCGCCTTCAGCGTGGCGCTGCGCCTGCCCTGGGAGGTGAATCCGCTGTTCCAGCAATGGCTGCAGCAGCACTTTCCGCAGCGCGCCGCGCATGTGATGGCCCGCATGCGCGAGCTGCGCGGCGGGTGCGAGAACGACGCGCGCTTCGGCCACCGCATGCGCGGGCAGGGCGTGTGGGGCGAGCTGCTGTCTCAGCGCCTGCACAAGGCCTGTGCCCGGCTGGGGCTCAACCGCCAGCCGCTGGAGCTGGATCTGACGCAGTTCCGCCGCCCTGCAGCGGCGCCGTCGCCGGTGCGCCGGGCCGCGCCAGCGGCGGCTGCAGCGGACGGAATGCCGACGGCGCCGGCACTTCAGGGCGAGCTGTTCTGAGCCGGGGCGTGTCCGGGCTCAGGGCGAGCCCGGCTCGGGCGGCTTGCGGCAGGGGGCGAAGAGGTCTTGCTCGGGCTGGTACGCCGCCGTGCGCACCTGCAGCCAGCCCAGCACGCTGTGCGCGAGGTGGTCGTGTGACAGCGGCTGCTGGCGCCGCGCGCGCAGGCACTCGAGGTTCATGCCCGTGGCCCTCGCGGTCGCGGTGGGCCACCAAGTGATCAGCGGCACATGCTTCTGCGCCTTCGGCGCCACGCTGTACGGCATGCCATGCAGGTACAGGTTGTTCTCGCCCAGCGACTCGCCGTGGTCCGACACGTAGAGCAGTCCTGGCGACCAGGCCGGCGCCTTGTGCTGCAGCCAGCCCACCAACGACGTGAGCAACTCGTCGGTGTAGGCGATGGAGTTGTCGTAGGCGTTCACCAGCGCCTGCGCGTCGCAGTGCTGCAGCGCCGTGCTGGTGCACTCCGGCTGGAACGGCTTGAGATTGGCCGGCGAGCGCAGGTGGTAAGCCGGGCCGTGGCTGCCCATCTGGTGCAGCACCAGCACCACGCCGCGTGCGCGTTGTTCCGCGGGCAACTGCGCCAGGCGCTGGTCCAGCCCGTGCAGCAGCGCCATGTCGAAGCACTCGCCATTGGGTTGGCACAGGCCCGGCGGCATGGGTGGTGCGCCGGGCGCGGGGTCGCTGGCCATCGCATGGTGCACGCGGTCGCACAGGCCCTTGCAACCGGACTGGTTGTCCAGCCACAGCACGGCCAGTCCGGCGTGCTGCAGCACGTCCAGCAGGTTCTCCTGGGGTTGCTTTTGCGCCTCGAAACGATCGCGTCCGAGCAGCGAGAACATGCACGGCAGCGAGGCGGCGGTGCTGGTGCCGCAGGACGTGACGTCGCTGAAGCTCACCACCGGGAGCTTCGACAGCCCGGGGTTGGTCGGGCGGCCATAGCCATTGAGCGCGAAATGGTCGGCCCGGGCCGTCTCGCCCACCACCAGCACCAGCAGCGGCGGCACGTCGGGATGGCGCGCGGCGAGGGTGGCGTCGCGGCCCACCGGGGCCGGCGGCGTGCTGGGCTGCGCCTGGTTCGAGCGCGTCGTGGCCCGCGCCAATGAGTACCAGCCGTTGATGGGGCTGATCATGTAGCGCATGGCCGTGTGGTTGCGCATGAGTGAGGAGAGGTCGGCAAAGGTGGCATAGATCAACCCTGCCGCCAGTGCCAGCCCACCCAGCATCAGCCCCACATTGCTTGCCAGCCCGCGCCAGGCGCCCGGGCGGTGCAGCGGGCGCAGCCACAGCCACGCCATGGGCAGCAGCGCCAGGCTGGCCAGGCTGCCCAGCAGCGGCAAGCCCAGCAGGTCGCGAACTTCGCGGCCATCCGTCTGCAGCGCGTTGACCATCATGGTGGGGTCCAGCACCACGCCATAGCTGCCGATGAAATGCGCCGATGCGGCCGTGCACAGCAGCACGAAGCTCAGCAGCGGCTTGACCAGCCGAGGCCAGGCCAGCGGTGCCAGCAGCGCCGCCGTCACGCCGGCAATGCCCAGCCCCATGGACAGCAGCAACACCGGCAAACGTGAGCCCGTGACTTCGGGCAAGGTCATCAGATGCCGCCACAGCGGCCAGTTGCCGGGGCCCGCGCACCACAGTGCACACAACACCACGAGCGCCTGGGGGCTCCACGCGCTGCGCGGCGTGGCGTTCACGGAAAAGAGCATGCGCGACTTCATCGGGGCGCGATTGTCCCGGAGCGGTTCACACGCAACCCTGGGCAAGGTCAATGTCGCTGGCGCAGTGTGTCTCTTAATACCGCCTTCAGTCCTCGCCATTAGGGTCGCGCCCTTTAGAAACAAGGCTCATGGCCGTTCTTGCGTCGTGTCTCGCGTAGCCCTCTGACCCGAAGTTCCCTCATGTCGTTTGCCTCCCAGGTTGCCGGCGCGTGCCGGCAAATTCCTCGTCGCCTGCAATTGCTGCTTCCGCCGCTGCTGGTTTTCCTCCTCTTCAACGCGCTGGTGCGACTGGGGTTGCTGTTCTTCAACGGCCAGTGGTCCTTGCTGCTGCCCTGGCGGCTGCTCCCCATCCTGGGCATCGGCCTGCTGTTCGACCTGGGCGTTGCCACCTTTTTCCTGCCACTGCTGGGCTGGTTGCTGCTGGCTTGGCCGGCGCGTCGCGCCACGGGGCTGCGCTGGGCGCTGTTGGCGCTGCTGCTGCCGCTGTGCGGCGTGATGGTGTTCGTCGGTACCGCGGAATTCACCTTCTGGAACGAGTTCGCCTCGCGCTTCAACTTCATCGCGGTGGACTACCTCGTCTACACCAACGAGGTTCTGGGAAACATACGAGAGTCGTACAACCTGCCTTTGCTGCTCGGTGGCGTGGTGCTCCTCGCACTGGCGGCCTGGGCGTTGCTCGTGTGCCGACTGAACCGCCTGTCGCGGGCCTGGGATGGCAGCGGCACCTCCTGGCGCCAGCGCCTGGCCGCGGCGCTGGTACTGGCCCTTGCGCCGGCACTGGCCTACGTCGTCCTGGACGAGCGCTACAAGGAATTCAGCGCCGATGCGCAGGCCAACGAGCTGGCAGGCAACGGCTACTTCGACTTCTGGCATGCCTTCTGGCACAACGAGATCGACTACGCGCGCTTCTACAGCATGCTGCCGGCGGGCGATGCGGCGTCCGAGCTGGCGCTGGAGCTGGGCAGCCCGGAGGCGGCGCATCCCTTTGATCGGGAAGTGGTCCACGAAGGGCCGGAGAAGCGCCTCAACGTGGTGCTGGTGTCGGTGGAAAGCCTCTCGGCCAGCTTCCTGGGCAGCTTCGGCAACCAGGAAGGCCTCACGCCCAACCTCGACCGCCTGGCCCGCGAAGGGCTGCTGTTCACGCGGCTCTACGCCACCGGCACGCGCACCGTGCGCGGGCTGGAGGCACTGTCGCTGAGCGTGCCGCCCACGCCCGGCCACTCCATCGTCAAGCGGCCGGACAACGCCAACCTCTTCACCGTGGGCGAGGTGTTCAAGACCAAGGGCTACGAGCCGCTCTACATCTATGGCGGCTACGGCTACTTCGACAACATGAACGCCTTCTTCGGCGGCAACGGCTACACCGTGGTCGACCGCACCGCGCTCAAGGCCGCGGACATCCACTTCGAGAACATCTGGGGCGTGGCCGACGAGGACCTCTTCACCCTCGCGCTGCGCGAGCTCGACCAGCGCGCGGCGGCGAAGCAGCCCTTCTTCGCGCACGTGATGACGACCTCGAACCACCGTCCCTTCACGTACCCGGAGGGGCGCATCGACATCCCGTCCAAGACCGGGCGCGAAGGCGGCGTGAAGTACACCGACTGGGCCATCGGCGACTTCATCGATCGGGCGAAGAAGAAGCCCTGGTTCGATGACACGGTGTTCGTGATCGTGGCGGACCACACCCACAACGGCCGCGGGCGCCAGGAGCTGCCGCCGGAGAACTACCACATCCCCATGGTGATCTATGCGCCCAAGCACGTTGCGCCGGGCCGCGTGGAGAGCATCGCCTCGCAGATCGACGTCGCGCCCACGCTGCTGGGGCTGCTGAACTTCAGCTACCACAGCCGCTTTTTCGGCCAGGACATCCTGCGCGAGGGGCGCACGCACCAGCGCGCGCTGCTGGCCAACTACCAGACCGTGGGCTACTACGAGCAGGGCCGCGTGGTGGAGCTCAAGCCCGGTGGGCGCTCACGCGTGGTCGATGCCGACACCGGCCGCGAGTTGGCCGACGACGCGCTGGGCCACCGCCTGCGCGACGAGGCCATCGCCTACTACCAGGTCGCGTCCGACGCCTACAAGAAGGGCCTGCTGCGCATCGCGGCGGCGCCGCTTCACTGAGCGCCGGGCATTTCCGACGGGCCGGTGCACGGCCCCATCCATGCAAAAAAGCCCCGCGGCCGTGACAGCCGCGGGGCTTTTCGCTTCTGGTGAGCGTCACCCGGCAATCCGGGCCCGCTGTGCTTCATCGAGCCCGGAATGCCCGGGCGGCCTACTTGAACAGGTCCTTGATGCGGTCGGTGAAGCTCTTCGCGTTGGGCGAATGCCGGTCGCCGGACTTGCGGAAGGACTCGTCGAGCTCCTTGAGCAGCTTGCGCTGGTGCTCGGTGAGCTTCACGGGCGTCTCCACCGCGACGTGGCAGTAGAGGTCGCCGGGGTAGCTCGACCGCAGCCCCTTGATGCCCTTGCCGCGCAGGCGGAACGTCTTGCCGTGCTGCGTGCCCTCGGGCAGCTCGATCTCGGCCTTGCCGCCCAGGGTGGGCACTTCCACCGCGCCGCCCAGGGCGGCGTGGGTCATGCTCACCGGGATGGTGCAATGCAGGTCGTCGCCGTCGCGCTCGAAGATCTCGTGCTGCTTGATGCGGATCTCGATGTACAGGTCCCCCGGCGGGCCGCCGTTGGTGCCGGGCTCGCCGTTGCCGGCGGAGCGGATGCGCATGCCCTCGTTGATGCCGGCGGGGATCTTCACCTCCAGCGTCTTCTGCTTGCGCAGCTTGCCCGCGCCGGAGCAGGTGGGGCAGGGCTCGGGAATGATGCGTCCGCTGCCGTGGCAGTGCGGGCAGGTCTGCTGGATGCTGAAGAAGCCCTGGCGCAGGTGCACCGTGCCCGAGCCACCGCAGGACGGGCAGGCCTTGGGGCTGGTGCCGGGCTTGGCGCCGCTTCCGTGGCAGGTCTCGCAGCTCTCCCAGCTCGGGATGCGGATCTGCGTTTCCTTGCCGTTGGCCGCTTCCTCCAGCGTGATCTCCATCGTGTAGCTGAGATCGCCGCCACGGTAGACCTGCTGTCCGCCGGGGCCGCGGCGTCCGCCGGCACCACCGCCCTGGCCGAAGAGGTCGCCGAAGATGTCGCCGAAAGCCTCCGCGAAGCCGCCGAAGCCCTCAGGGCCCGGGCCGCGGCCCGCACCCATGTTCGGGTCCACGCCCGCATGGCCGTACTGGTCGTAGGCGGCCCGCTTCTGCGGCTCGGAGAGCATCTCGTAGGCCTCCTTGGCCTCCTTGAACTTCTCCTCGGCCTTCTTGGCATCGTCACCCTGATTGCGGTCAGGGTGGTATTTCATGGCCAGCTTGCGGTAGGCCTTCTTGATGTCCTCCTCGCTGGCATTTTTCGCCAGTCCGAGGACCTCGTAGTAATCACGCTTTGCCATGGCAATTGCTGCGTCGATGCAAAAAGCCCCCGTGTGCGCTCGGAGCCCACACGGGGGTGTTTTTCTGGAAGTTAGAAGTCAGCGGCGGGGCTCAGAGGCGCGTCACTTCTTGTCCTTGACTTCCTTGAACTCGGCGTCCACGACGTTGTCGTCGGCAGGACGCGAGCCCGAGGCGGCGGAAGCCTGTTGCTGCTGCGGTGCCTCGCCGCCCGGGGCGGCACCACCGGCGGCACCGGCGGCACCGGCCGCGGCCTGGGCATCGGCGTAGACCTTCTCGCCGAGCTTCTGGCTGGCAGCCATCAGGGCCTCGGTCTTGGCCTCGATGGCGTCCTTGTCGTCGCCCTTGAGCGCTTCCTCGGTGTCCTTCAGCGCGGCCTCGATCTTCTCCTTCTCGCCGGCATCGAGCTTGTCGCCATGCTCGCCCAGGCTCTTGCGCACCGAGTGCACCAGGGCGTCGGCCTGGTTGCGGGCCTGCACCAGCTCCAGCTTGCGCTTGTCGTCGGCCGCGTTCATCTCGGCGTCCTTCACCATCTTCTCGATCTCGGCCTCGGACAGGCCCGAGTTCGCCTTGATGGTGATCTTGTTCTCCTTGCCCGTGCCCTTGTCCTTGGCCGAGACGTGCAGGATGCCGTTGGCGTCGATGTCGAAGGTCACCTCGATCTGCGGCACGCCGCGCGGCGCCGGCGGGATGCCTTCGAGGTTGAACTCGCCCAGGCTCTTGTTGCCCGTGGCCATCTCGCGCTCGCCCTGGTAGACCTTGATCGTCACGGCCGGCTGGTGGTCGTCGGCGGTGGAGAAGGTCTGCGCGAACTTGGTCGGGATGGTCGTGTTCTTCTTGATCATCTTCGTCATCACGCCGCCCAGGGTCTCGATGCCCAGGCTCAGCGGGGTAACGTCCAGCAGCAGCACGTCCTTGCGCTCGCCGCCCAGCACCTGGCCCTGGATGGCGGCGCCGACGGCCACGGCCTCGTCAGGGTTGACGTCCTTGCGCGGGTCCTTGCCGAAGAACTCCTTGACCTTCTCCTGCACCTTGGGCATGCGGCTCATGCCGCCGACCAGGATCACGTCGTCGATGTCGCTGACCTTGACGCCCGCGTCCTTGATGGCGACGCGGCAGGGCTCGATGGTGCGCTCGATCAGCTCCTCGACCAGCGCTTCGAGCTTGGCCCGCGTGAGCTTGATGTTCAGGTGCTTCGGACCCGAGGCATCGGCCGTGATGTAGGGCAGGTTGATGTCGGTCTGCGTGCTGTTGGACAGCTCGATCTTGGCCTTCTCGGCGGCTTCCTTCAGGCGCTGCAGCGCCAGCACGTCCTTGGTCAGATCGACGCCTTGCTCCTTGCGGAACTCGGTGACGATGTAGTCGATGATGCGCTGGTCGAAGTCCTCGCCGCCCAGGAAGGTGTCGCCGTTGGTGGAGAGCACCTCGAACTGCTTCTCGCCGTCCACGTCGGCGATCTCGATGATCGAGATGTCGAAGGTGCCGC
Organism: Azohydromonas australica DSM 1124; assembly: GCF_000430725.1. Classification (GTDB taxonomy): domain Bacteria; phylum Pseudomonadota; class Gammaproteobacteria; order Burkholderiales; family Burkholderiaceae_C; genus Azohydromonas; species Azohydromonas australica. The sequence goes on along the minus strand of NZ_KE387203.1, from coordinate 75,613 downwards.
CGCCGAGGTCGAACACGGCGATCTTGCGGTCACCCTTGCCGTGCTTGTCCAGGCCGAAGGCCAGGGCGGCGGCGGTGGGCTCGTTGATGATGCGCTTGACGTCCAGGCCCGCGATGCGGCCGGCGTCCTTGGTGGCCTGGCGCTGGCTGTCGTTGAAGTAGGCGGGCACCGTGATCACGGCTTCCGTCACTTCCTCGCCGAGGTAGTCCTCGGCCGTCTTCTTCATCTTGCGCAGCACTTCGGCGCTGACCTGGGGCGGCGCGAGCTTCTTGCCGCGCTCTTCCACCCAGGCGTCGCCGTTGTCGGCGGCCACGATCTTGAAGGGCATCAGGTCGATGTCCTTCTGCACTTCCTTCTCGGTGAACTTGCGGCCGATCAGGCGCTTGACGGCGTAGAAGGTGTGCTTGGGGTTGGTGACGGCCTGGCGCTTGGCGGAAGCGCCGACCAGGATCTCGCCGTCTTCCTGGTACGCAACGATGGAGGGCGTGGTGCGCGCGCCTTCGCTGTTCTCGATGACGCGGGTGGTGTTGCCTTCCATCACGGCCACGCACGAGTTCGTGGTGCCGAGGTCGATGCCGATAATCTTGCCCATGTTTTGCTCCTGGTATCTCAGGGATGTCTGGTTGTTCTGGGAAGTGCGGCCGGGCGGGGTACTTTCAAGACCGCGCAACCGCCTTGGTCTTTACTTGGGAGCGGCCACCGTGACCAGCGCCGGACGCAGCACGCGCTCGGCGATCAGGTAGCCCTTCTGCAGCACGCTGACGACCGTGTTGGCTTCCTGGTCGGCCGGCACCATGCTGATGGCCTGGTGCTGGTGCGGGTCGAAGCGCGTGCCCGCGGGCGGGGCCACTTCCACCACCTTGTTGCGCTCCAGTGCCTGGCTGAGCTGGCGCAGCGTGGCCTGCACGCCTTCGAGCACCTGAGCGGTGTTGGCGCCGGGGGTGGCGATGGCCGCTTCCAGGCTGTCCTTGACGGGCAGCAGGCTCTCGGCAAAGGCCTCGACGGCGAACTTGCGCGCCTTGGACACTTCTTCCTCGCCACGGCGGCGCACGTTCTCGACCTCGGCCTTGGCGCGCAGATAGGCGTCGGACACCTCGGCGTGGCGCGCTTCCAGCTCGCTCAGGCGCTGCTCCAGCGAGGCCGGTGCGGCGTCGGCCGTGCCGTTGGCGGCCGGCGTGGCATTGGCGGCGTAGGCGGCAGTGGCCTCGGCGGCTGCGGCGGCACTGGGCGTATCGGCGGCCGGCGGCACGGCGGCCGCCTCGGGGGACGTGGTGTTGTCGGTGTGGTTCATGGGTGTGGTGAACTCCATCGCCTCGCCAACTGGGGTTGATCCCCAGGGCTTCAAGAGGGTCAATCCAAAAAAAGTTCGGCCGGCCTGGAGGAGGCCAGCCACCGCATGCGTCGCGGGCCACCGTGGGCGGAGTGACATGGCCTCAGTCGCCGAGCTTGGCGCTCCAGCGGTCCCATTCGACACGGGTGTGCTGCTCGCGTTCGAGATCACGCCGGTCGCGCTTGGTAGGCCGCCCGCCGGCAATGGTCTGGGCGGGCTCGATGCCCTGGTGCCGCTGCTCGGCCGCGACGCGGCGTGCTTCCAGGCTCTCGGGGGTTTCGATGTACAGCGCTTGCGCCAGCGGCGCCGGGCCGCGCACTTCGCTCAGGGCCCGCACCTCGATCTCGCGCAGCACGCCCTGCTGGCGCCACGAGACGCGGTCGCCGGCCTTGAGCTCGCGCGAGGCCTTGGCCACCTGGCCGTTGACGCTGATGCGGTTCTTGCCGATTTCCTCGGCGGCCAGCCCGCGGGTCTTGAAGAAGCGGGCCGCCCACAGCCACTTGTCCAGCCGTACGCGTTCTTGGAGGGGCAGTTCGATCATGGGGCGGGATTGTCGGCCAGCGCCAGGCGCACCACGGCGTCCAGGCCTTCGACGCGGTCAGCCGCGCCGCGGTCCAGCAGCTCGATGTGGCCGCCCAGCGACATGACGATTTCGTGGCAAATCGCAAGCCCGAGCCCGGTGCCGCCGGCGCTGGTGGAGGCGGAAAAAGCTTCGAACAGATGCGCGCGCTGTGCCGGTGCGATGCCGGGACCGTCGTCGCGGATGGTGAGCACCGCCTGCCCGTCCGCGTGCTCCAGCCGCACCAGCAGCAGCGTGCGCGTGTGGCGGATGGCGTTGTGCAGCAGGTTGCGCGTGAGCTCGCGCAGCGCCCACTCGTGCGCGCGCACTGGCACCGGCGCGGCGGCCTCGCCCAGGTCCAGCTCGAAGTCCAGCCCGCGCTGCGCGATCAGCGCCGACAGCTCCAGCGCCAGCGCATGCACGATGGCGGCCCAGTTGCTGACCGGCGCGTCGCGCTGCTGGCGCAGCTGTTCCACCTTGGCCAGCGCCAGCATCTGGTTGGCCAGCTGCGTGGCGCGCTCCACCGTGGCGGCGATCTCCTGCAGCGCCTCCCGCGGCGGCACGTCGCCGCGCAGCGCGGACTGCACCTGCACCTTGAGCACCGCCAGCGGCGTGCGCAGCTGGTGCGAGGCGTCGCGCACGAAGCGCTTCTGCTGTGCCGCCGCGTGCTCCAGGCGCGCCATCACGGCGTTGGTGGCGGCGATGAGCGGCTGCAGCTCGCGCGGTGCATCGGGCGCGTGGATGGGCGCGAGCGTGGCCTCGTCGCGCGCCTCCACCTCCTCGCTGAGCCGGCGCACCGGCGCGGTGGCGCGCTGCACCACCCACAGCACCACCAGCACGATCACCGCCACCAGCAGCGCCTGGTGCCACAGCGCCTCCAGCAGGAGCTGGCGCGCCAGCGTGCGGCGCAGCTCCAGCGTCTCGGCCACCTGGATCGTGGCCATGCCCTGGCCGATCTCGGAAGCCACGGGCTGCAGCAGCACCGCCATGCGCACCGGCACGCCCTGGTACTGGCCGTCGTAGAAGTCCACCAGCGCGGCGTAGGGCGGCCGGTCGGGAATGCGGCCCTGCCAGCGCGGCAGGTCCGAGAAGCCCGAGAGCAGCTCGCCGTCGAAGCCCGTGACGCGGTAGTAGAGGCGGCTGCGGTTGTCGACCTCGAAGGCCTCCAGCGCCGCGTAGGGCACGGTGGCGTGCAGCCGCACCCGCTCGCCCTCGCGGACGAGGTAGAGCATCTCGCCGATGGACTTGGCCGAGGCCAGCAGCGTGCGGTCGTACGCCTGGTCGGCCGCCTGCAGCGCCTGGCGGTACAGGCTCCAGCCGTTGAAGCTCACCAGCGCCAGCACCGGCACCAGGATGCCCAGCAGCAGCCGCGCGCGCAGCGACAGCCGCGCCGCGTGCACGTCCGGGCCCGTGTCCGCGCCGCCGCGGCTCACGCCGGCGCCTGCAGCAAATAGCCCAGCCCGCGCAGCGTCACCAGCTGCACGCCGGTGGGCGCGAGCTTCTTGCGCAGCCGGTACGCCACCACCTCGACGGCCTCGATCTGCACCGAGTCGTCGCCCGCGAACACGATCTCGAACAACCGCTCCTTGGCCACTGCGTGCCCGGGCCGGCCCAGCAGCGCGCGCAGCAGCGCGGCCTCGCGCGGGGCCAGCTCCAGCGGCTTGTCGAGGTGGTAGACGGCGCCGCTGGAGGCGTCCACGCGCAGCCCGCACCAGCTCGTGGTATCGGCCGGACCGTTGCCGCCGCGCCGGCGCACGAGGGCACGCAGCCGCGCCTCCAACTCGTCCAGGTCGAAGGGCTTCGGCAAGTAGTCGTCCGCGCCCGTGTTCAGGCCCAGGATGCGGTCGCCCACCGTGCCGCGGGCGGTGAGGATGATCACCGGCGCATCCAGTCCCTCGGCGCGCGCCTGCGCCAGCACCTGCAGCCCGTCCAGCCCGGGCAGGCTCAGGTCCAGCACCACCGCGTCGGGCACGGCCGCGCGCCAGCGGTCCAGCGCCCGCGCGCCGTCGCCGCAGGTGCTGACCTGGAACCCCCGGCGCTCCAGCGCCCGCTGCATGGCGGCCTGCATGGCCGCGTCGTCTTCCACCAGCAGCAACTTCATGCGCTACAGCTCCGTAAATACCCTGACCTGTTTGACAGCCGATCGACAGCGCCGGCTCGAAAAATGCCCCCGACCCCGAGCCAAGACCACGAGGAGACATCCATGCGTCGAGACACCTTCCTGCGTTCGCTGGCCGCACTGGCCGCCGTCGGTGCGCTGCCGCTGTCGGCCCGCGCCGCCACCAACCTCAAGATGATGATCCCCGCCAACCCCGGTGGCGGCTGGGACACCACCGGCCGCGCCCTGGGCAAGGCCTTGATGGAGGCGGGCGTGGCCTCCTCGGTCAACTATGACAACAAGGGTGGCGCCGCCGGCGCCATCGGCCTGGCGCAGTTCGTCAACGCCAGCAAGAACGATCCGAACGCGCTGATGGTGATGGGCGCCGTCATGCTGGGCGGCATCATCACCGGCAAGCCGCCGGTCAACGTGACGCAGGCCACGCCGCTGGCGCGGCTGCTCAGCGAGTCGCAGGTGTTCGTGCTGCCCGCGAATTCTCCCTTCAAGTCCATGAAGGACGTCGTGGAGCAGATGAAGAAGGACCCGGGCAGCGTCAAGTGGGGCGGCGGCTCGCGCGGCTCCACCGAGCACATCGCCGTGGCGATGCTGGCGCGCGAGGCCGGCGTCGATCCGACCAAGATCAACTACGTCGCCTTCCGTGGGGGCGGCGAGGCGGTGGCCGCCATCCTGGGCGGCAACGTCACGGTGGGCGCCAGCGCGCTGACCGAGTTCGGCGAGTACATCAAGGGCGGCAAGATGAAGCCCATCGCCACCACCTCCGAGGCGCGCCTCAAGGGCCTGGACGCCCCGACGCTCAAGGAGCAGGGCTGGAACGTCGTGATCAGCAACTGGCGCGGCGTGTACGGCGCGCCCGGCATCACGGCCGAGCAGCGCAAGGCGCTGATCGACATGGTCACCAAGGCCACCCAGGCGCCGGCCTGGACCCAGGCGGTGCAGCAGAACGGCTGGACGCCGGCGCTGCTCACGGGCGACGCCTTCGGCAAGTTCGTGGACGACGAGTTCGCGAGCCTGCGCGCGATCATGGCCAAGTCCGGGATGGTGTGATGAGCAGCTCCCGATCGGCGCAGATGCTGGTCGGCGCGGCGGCCCTGGGGGCCGCGGCGCTGCTGGCCTGGGGCGCATCCAACATTCCCTCGGAAGCCGGCTACGCCGGCGTGGGGCCCAACTTCCTGCCCTGGCTGGTGACGCTGGCACTGCTGGCGTGCGGCGGCTGGCTGATCTACGAGGCCGCCACGGGCGGCTTCCGCGAGCTTGAAGCGCCCGAGGAGGGCGAGCGCGGCTTCTGGCCGGGCTTCGTGTGGGTGTCGGCCGGGCTGCTGTTGAACGCTGCGCTGATCGAACGGCTGGGCTTCACCCTGAGCTGCGCGCTGTGCTTCATGCTGGCCGTGCGCGGCTTCAAGGCTGCCGAGGGGCGGCGCGACCGCTCGCTGCGGTCCTTCGTCACGGACCTGCTCGTCGGCCTGGCCATCGCCGCGCCGGTGTACTGGATGTTCACGAAAGGCCTGGCGATCAACCTGCCGGGCCTCACCGGCACGGGGTGGCTGTAATGGAAATCTTGAATGCCCTGCTGCAGGGCTTTGCCACGGCCGGCACGCCGGTGAACCTGCTGTGGGCCCTGGTGGGCTGCACCATCGGCACGGCCGTGGGCGTGCTTCCGGGCATCGGCCCGGCCACGGCGGTGGCGATGCTGCTGCCCATCACGCTCCAGGTGGACCCGACGGCGTCGATGATCTTCTTCGCCGGCATCTACTACGGCGCGATGTACGGCGGCTCCACCACGTCCATCCTGCTCAACACGCCGGGCGAGGCGGGCTCCATGGTCACGGCCATGGAAGGCAACAAGATGGCGCGCAACGGCCGCGCCGGTGCGGCGCTGGCCACGGCGGCCATCGGCTCCTTCGTGGCCGGCACCATCGCCACGGTGCTGGTGACCTTCTGCGCCCCGCTGGTGGCCAAGTACGCCGTGCTGCTGGGCCCGCCCGAGTACTTCATGCTGATGGTGCTGGCCTTCTGCACCGTGACCGCGGTGCTGGGCAAGAGCACGGTGCGCGGGCTGACCGCGCTGTTCATCGGCCTGGCCATGGGGCTGGTGGGCATTGACCAGATCACGGGCCAGGCGCGCTACACCGCGGGCATGCCCGAGATGATGGACGGGCTGGAGGTGGTGCTCATCGCCGTGGGCCTGTTCGCCGTGGCCGAGTGCCTGTACGCGGTGCTGTTCGAAGGCAAGACCGACGAGACGCAGAACAAGCTCACCCGGGTGCACATGACCAAGGCCGAGTGGCGCCGCTCGTGGCCCGCCTGGCTGCGCGCGACCTTCATCGGCTTCCCCTTCGGCACCATCCCGGCCGGCGGCAGCGAGATCCCGACCTTCCTGAGCTACGCCGCGGAGAAGAAGCTCTCCAAACACAAGGAGGAGTTCGGCACCACGGGCGCCATCGAGGGCGTCGCGGGGCCCGAGGCGGCCAACAACGCCGCCATCACCGCCACGCTGATCCCGCTGCTGACGCTGGGCATCCCCACCTCCAACACCGCGGCGATCCTGCTGGGCGCGTTCCAGAACTACGGCATCCAGCCCGGGCCGCAGCTCTTCGACAGCAATGCTGCGCTGGTGTGGGCGCTGATCGCCTCGCTGTACATCGGCAACGTGATGCTGCTGATCCTGAACCTGCCGCTGGTGGGCTTCTGGGTGAAGCTGCTCAAGGTGCCCAAGCCCCAGCTGTACGCGGGCATCCTGATCTTCGCCACCGTGGGCGTGTACGGCATGCGCCAGTCGGCGTTCGACCTGGTGCTGCTCTACGCCATCGGCATCCTGGGCGTGGTGATGCGGCGCTTCGACTTCCCGACCGCGCCGGTGGTGGTGGGCATGATCCTGGGCCCGCTGGCCGAGGCGCAGCTGCGCAACGCGCTGTCCATCGGCGAAGGCCACTGGAGCGTGCTGGTGCAGCGCCCGGGCTCGGCCACGCTGCTGGCCCTGGTGGTGGCGGTGCTGGTGCTGCCGCGCTTCCTGGCCTGGCGCCGCCGCATGAAGAGCGGCCCCAAGACGCCCGCGCCGATCCCGCACGGCTGAGGCCGGCGACGCCCGCCGCTACATCAGGCGGCGCCCCGGCCGGCCCCCCACGGGCCGGCCCCTTCATCCGACTCATGCCGCACGCGCAGCCCGCCCCGGGACCGCGTGGCGGCGGAGCCCGTGCCGCCGGTGGCAAGGCCGGCGGCGTGGGACGACACGCCCGGAGCGAGCCGTGCCGCTCTCCGGGACTGCCCATCACCAAGAGGAGATACCCCCATGAAGAAACTCGCCATCGTGCTGGCCGCGCTGCCTGCCGCCGCCGCCGTGCACGCCCAATCCAACGTTCAGCTCTACGGCCTGGTCGATGCCGGCGTGGAGTGGACGAACCACGCCAACGCCGCGGGCGACTCCGTCACGCGCCTGAACTCCGGCGGCATGAACACCTCGCGCTTCGGCCTGCGCGGCTCGGAAGACCTGGGCAGCGGCCTCAAGGCGATCTTCCAGCTCGAAGGCGGCCTCTTCCTGGACAACGGCGCCGTCGACGGCCCGGCGGGCTCCCTGTTCCGCCGCCAGGCCAACGTCGGCCTGGAAGGCGGCTTCGGCCGCCTGGTGGCCGGCCGCTCCTACACCACGGCCTACGACTTCATGCTGCCCTTCGACCCGATGGGCTACGCACCGGCCTACTCCTGGGCCACCGCGGGCAGCGCCACCGCAGGCGCCTACGGCATGGCCACCGCGTTCGACAACCTCCTGAAGTACCAGGGCACCTTCGGCGGCGTGAAGGTCGGCGCCTCCTACGGCTTCGGCGAGCAGCCCGGCAGCACCACCAGCAACTCGCGCTACGCCGTGGGTGCGGGCTATGCCGCCGGCCCGTTCAGCGCCGCGGTGACCTTCGAGCGCGTCAACGACAACCCCGCCACGCCGGCCCGCGAGGAAACCAACACCTACCACGTCGGCGCGGCCTGGCAGGTTTCCAAGGACGTGGCCCTGAAGCTGGGCGCGCGCCACTTCGAGCAGTCCGCTACCGGTGCCGCCGACCTGCGCGCCAACACCTACTGGACGGGCGTGAACTGGCAGGCCACGCCGGCCGTGGGCCTGACCGCCGCGCTGTACTTCCAGGACCAGCGCAACCTGGCCACCGACGGCGACCCGAAGATGCTGGTGCTGCGTGCCAAGTACGCGCTGTCCAAGCGCACCGACCTCTACGCCGTGACGGCCCATGCCCGCGCCAAGAACGACCGGCCGGTGAACCTGATGCGCGACAACAGCCCGCAAGGCGTGACGGGCTTCTCCGACTCGCAGACCGGCGTGATGGTCGGCGTGCAGCACCGCTTCTGATCCGATTTGCTGCGCTGCCACGGTCCGGTTCCAGGTCGGGCCGTGTGCCTTCAGCCGCCGCGGGGCGCTTGCCGCGGCGGCTTTTTTGCTTTCAGGCCGTCGCGCCCAGCGCCAGCGCACGCTCGCGCTGCAGCGTGCGCTCGGCCGCGGGCGCGTCCTCCAGCGGCCAGCCCTGCAGGTGGCGCTGCGCCAGGGCGGCCAGGGCGTCGAGCCAGGCCGGGGCGTCGTTGAGGCAGGGGATGTAGTGGTAGGCCTTGCCGCCGGCACCCAGGAAGGCGGTGCGCACCTCCATGTTGATCTCCTCCAGCGTCTCCAGGCAGTCGGCCGGGAAGCCGGGGCACATCACGTCCACGCGCTGCTGCCCGGCGCGCGCCAGCGCCACCAGCGTGGGCTCGGTGTAGGGCTGCAGCCACTCGGCCTTGCCGAAGCGGCTCTGGAAGGTCACCAGCCACTCGTCCTTGCCCAGCCCCAGGCGCTCGGCCAGCAGCCGCGCCGTCTTGTGGCACTCGCAGTGGTAGGGGTCGCCCAGCTCCAGCGTGCGCTTCGGGACGCCGTGGAAGCTCATCACCAGCTTGGTGCCCCGGCCGTGCTGCTGCCAGTGCGCGCGCACCTGCGCCGCCAGCGCGCCGATGTAGCCCGCGTCGTCCGGGTAGTGGTTGACGAAGCGGACCTCGGGCTGGCGCCGCTGCGCGGCCAGCCAGCGGCCCACGGCGTCGTTGGCGGTGGCGGTGGTGGAGGAGGCGTACTGCGGGTACAGCGGCAGCACCAGCACGCGCGTGGCGCCGGCGGCGGCCAGCTCGTCGAGCACCTGCGGGATGGCGGGGCTGCCGTAGCGCATGGCGTGGCGCACCAGCACCGAGGCGGGCAGGCGCTGCTGCAGGCCCTCGGCCTGGCGCCGCGTCCACACCGCCAGCGGCGAGCCCTCGGCCGTCCAGATGCTGGCGTACTTGGCCGCGGACTTGGCGGGGCGCACGCGCAGGATCACGCCGTGCAGGATCGGCAGCCAGGCTGCGCGCGGGATTTCGACCACGCGCGGGTCGCCCAGGAACTCGGCCAAGTAGCGGCGCAGGGCCGGGGCAGTGGGGGCGTCGGGCGTGCCCAGGTTGACCAGCAGCACCGCGGTGCGCTCGGCCGTGCCGTGGCGGTGGGAGGCAGGAGATGTCATGCCCAAATTGTCCCCGATGCCCCGGCGCGGCACGGGCGGCCGGGAAGGGCGGATGGCGCAAGACGGGACGGGTTGGCCGCGAAGCGCGGCGCGCGGGCTCAGCGGGCGCCGGCGGCGTGGAGGATGTCCTCGCCCAGGCGCAGCACCTCGAAGTGCAGCACCGGGGCGCTGGCGTCGCCGCCCGGCGGCACGCCCAGGCCGATCTCGCCGCTGCCGTGCAGCGTGCAGCTGCCGCGGCGCAGGCTCAGCACGGCGCGGTCGTGGGCGAAGCGCACGTAGCTGCCGTTGAAGCTGAGGTCGGTGAACTGGAAGGCGCCGCCGTGCCAGTCGATGCGCGCGTGCGAGCGCGAGACGCGGGAGTCGTCGATGCAGCAGCCGGCCTGCGGGCTGCGGCCCAGCACCAGCGGCAGCTGGGCGGTGGCGAAGATGCGCTCCTGGCCGCGCCACTTCAGGCGCAGCGCCTCGGGCTCGCCGGGCAGGGGCAGGGCGTCGCCGAACTGCGTGGCCGCGCCGTCCGTCACCGCCTGGCGGCTCTGCAGCAGGTGCACCTGCACCGGCTCGGCACGGCCGCGCAGCTGCAGCCGGTCCAGCGCGCGGAAGCGCACCTGCTGCGAGGGCTGCAGCCCGGCGAGCACGTCCACCGTCACCAGCGTCTCGTTGTCGCCCGCGTGGTCCAGCAGCCGCGCCGCGACGTTGACGGCGTCGCCGAAGCAGTCGCTCTCGATCTCCACCACCTCGCCGCGCGCCATCGCCACCTGCAGCTTGAGCGCGCCGGCGGCCACGCTCGCGGCGGTGGCCGCGCCGCTGCCGCGCGGCGGGCGCTGCAGCGCCAGGTGCATGGCGTCGGCCGCGGCGACGGCGCGGGTGGCGTCCTCGAACACCGCCATCAAGCCGTCGCCCAGCGTCTTGACCACGTGCCCGCCGCCGCGCTCCACGCACTCGCCGATCAGGCCCACGGCGCCCGTGACGAGCGTGCTGGCGGCCGCATTGCCCAGGCGCTCGAACAGCCCGGTGGAACCGCGCAGATCGGCAAACAGGACGGTGCGTTCAAGGATTCGAGGCATGGGCCCTGGCAGTTTAGCTGCCCCCTTGCGTGACTCAGTGCACAAAAACGACAGCCCCGGAAGCGCCGGGGCCGTCAACAGCCGCCGCGGATTGCCGAAGACGGGGCCGCCTTCGGGCGCCTTTCACAGGCCTGACAAAAGGGCCAAAAAAAAGCCACCCTCGGGTGGCCTTCTTCTCGTCACCGGTCGATCAGAGGTTGTCGAGGTAGGTGCGCAGCTTGTCCGAACGCGTCGGGTGCTTGAGCTTGCGGATGGCCTTGGCCTCGATCTGGCGGATGCGCTCGCGGGTGACGTCGAACTGCTTGCCGACTTCCTCCAGCGTGTGGTCCGACTGCATCTCGATGCCGAAGCGCATGCGCAGCACCTTCGCTTCGCGCGGGGTGAGGCTGTCGAGGATGTCCTTGACCACGTCGCGCAGGCCGGCCTGCATGGCCGCCTCGATCGGCGCGGTGTTGTTGGTGTCCTCGATGAAGTCGCCCAGGTGGGAGTCGTCGTCGTCGCCGATCGGCGTCTCCATGGAGATCGGCTCCTTGGCGATCTTCATGATCTTGCGGATCTTGTCCTCGGGGATCTCCATCTTCTCGGCCAGCGTCGGCGCGTCCGGCTCGAAGCCGAACTCCTGCAGGTGCTGGCGCGAGATGCGGTTCATCTTGTTGATGGTCTCGATCATGTGCACCGGGATGCGGATGGTGCGCGCCTGGTCGGCGATCGAGCGCGTGATGGCCTGGCGGATCCACCACGTGGCGTAGGTCGAGAACTTGTAGCCGCGGCGGTATTCGAACTTGTCCACCGCCTTCATCAGGCCGATGTTGCCTTCCTGGATCAGGTCCAGGAACTGCAGGCCGCGGTTGGTGTACTTCTTGGCGATGGAGATCACCAGGCGCAGGTTGGCCTCGATCATCTCCTTCTTGGCGTCGCGAGAGCTCTTCTCGCCCTCGTTCATCTTCTTGTTGATCGCCTTGAGGTCTTCCAGCGGCACCACGGCGCGGTTCTGCACGTCCACGAGCTTCTGCTGCAGCTCCTGCACCGCGGGCAGGTTGCGGCCCAGCACGGCGCTGTAGCCCTTGCCCGCGGCCACCTCGTCCTCGGCCCACTTCAGGTCCAGGGCGCGCGGCGGGAAGGTCTTGATGAAGTGCTCCTGCGGCATGCCGCACTTGTCCACCACGATGCGGCGCAGCTCGCGCTCGTAGCGGCGCACGTCGTCGACCTGCGAGCGCAGCATGTCGCACAGCTTCTCGATGGTCTTGACGGTGAAGCGGATCGTCATCAGCTCGGCGCTGATGGCCGCCTGCGCCTTGACGTAGGCGGGCGTCTTGTAGCCCTTGGCGCCTTCCTTCTCGCAGACCTTGCGCAGCGCCTCGAAGTCGCCGCGGATCTTGCCGAACTTCTCCAGCGCCGCGCGCTTGAGCTCTTCGAGCTTCTTGGTCAGTGCCTTGGAGCCGCCCTGGCCGTCGTCGTCGTCCTCTTCGTCAAACTCGTCGAAGTCTTCCTCGGCGACGTAGTCGTCAGCCTCGTCCTCGGCCACGAAGCCGTCCACCACCTCGGAGATCGTCATCTCGCCGGCGCCGATCTTGTCGGCCATGGTGAGGATCTCGGCGATCGTCGTGGGCGACTCCGAGATGGCCAGCATCATGTCCTGCAGGCCCTTCTCGATGCGCTTGGCGATCTCGATCTCGCCCTCGCGCGTGAGCAGCTCCACCGTGCCCATCTCGCGCATGTACATGCGCACCGGGTCGGTGGTGCGGCCGAACTCGGAGTCCACCGTGGACAGCGCCGCCTCGGCAGCCTCCTCGGCCTCCTCCTCGGTGGCGGTGGTGGTGGCACCGCCGGCGATCAGCAGCGTGGCGGCATCGGGCGCCTGCTCGTACACGGCGATGCCCATGTCGTTGAGCATCGAGACGATGGCTTCCAGGATCTCCGCCTCCACCAGCTTCTCGGGCAGGTGGTCGTTGATCTCCTGGTGCGTTAGGAAGCCGCGCGTCTTGCCCATCTTGATGAGCGTCTTGAGCTCCTGGCGGCGCTTGGCGACTTCCTCTTCGGTCAGCGCGGTCTCGTCCAGCCCGAACTCGCGCATCAGCGCGCGCTCCTTGGCGCGGCTGACCTTCATGCGCAGCGGCTTGGCCTTGGGCTTGTCGGCGGCAACGGGATCGTCGGCAACGGCTTCGACGGCGGTGTCGGCCTCGGCAACCTCGCCCTCGACCTCACCTTCGAGCTCGGCCTCGATGTCGCTGAAATCTTCCTCGGCCTCTTCCTTCTCGGCGCCCTTGGGCTTGCGACCGCGCTTGGCCTTGTCCTCGGCAGCAGGCGCGGCAGCCTTGGCCGCCGCCTTCTTCTTGGCAGCAGGCTTGGTGGCCTTGGCGGCAGGCTTCTTGTCCTCTTCCAGGTCGTCTTGGACAGGCGCGGTCTTCTTGGCGGTCATGCAATTCCTCGGATGGTGAAAGCGTCAAACGTCCGGCCTTCACAGGGCGAGCACATGGCGTGCGCGTACCGCCAATGGGCATGCGCCGACGCATGGCCGGTTTCGCGGTCTGTGAAAGGCTCGGGCGGGCAAGCTCGCGTGGACTTCGGGAATAGCGCAGCCCTGGGCGGAGATATGGCCTGTTCTATGACCCCGTGTCGCGGGTGGCCGGATCCGGTATCCAATGACGCTGCTGTCACTCTTGCCGCTGATAACGAACCCTCAATTATCCCCCATATGGGGGCGAAGGTCAAAAGTCAAGGCTTTGTCAAGCCCGAAAAAGTGTCAGCCCGCTGCCCGAACGCGGGACTGCGCAAGGGTTCACGCAGCGTCCCGCGCGCCCCTCAGCCCGCCGCCATCACGCGCTTGCGCAGCTCCTGGCTCAGCGCCGTGAGCTCGCGGATGCGGCCCATGTGCTGCTCGCGTTCGGCCGCATCGGCCGGCAGGTTCTCCGCCAGCGCTTCGAGCTCGGCCTGCACGTCCTTCAGGTGGAGCGCATCCACCAGGCGTTCAAGGTCCGCCGGCGTTTCCTCGCCGGGCTCCTCGCCCGGCAGCGCGTTGCGCACTTCCTCGATCAGCGGATCCTGCTCCAGCGCCAGGCGCAGCGCCGCCCAGGGCTGGGGCCCGTGCTCGTGCAGCTCGCGCTCCAGCCAGGCCACCAGCGCGCCATGCGGCGCGGGCAGGGCGTGCAGCAGGTCGTGCGCCTGCGGCGAGAGCTGGTCCCACCAGTCGGCATGCGCCAGCAGCAGCTGCAGCACCCGGTCCTCGCGCTGCCGGGGCGCGACCCGGCCGCCGCTGCGGCGCGCCGGCCCGCGCGGGCGGTTGAACCCCGGCGCGGGCAGGTCCACGCCCGGCGGCGCCGCAGCCGGGGCCTCGCGCCGCGGCGCGGGGCGGGCGGCCGGATGCGCCTGCCACAGCGCCGTCAGCTCCTCCAGCGGCAGCGCGCCACGGCGCGCCAGCTCGGCCAGCAGCTGCAGCCGCAGTGCGCCTTCGGGCAGCGCGCTCCACAGCGGCTTGGCCTGCGCCAGCATGCGCGCGCGCCCTTCGACGCTGCCGAGGTCGCACTCCTGCGCCGCCAGCTCCAGCAGCTGCTGCGACAGCGGCACCGCCTGCGCCACGGCCTGCTCGAAGGCCTCGCGGCCGTGCTCACGCACGAAGGAGTCCGGGTCGTGCTCCGGCGGCAGGAACAGGAAGCGAAAGGAGCGCGTGTCGGTGGCGTGCGGCAGCGCCGCCTCCAGCGCGCGCGCCGCGGCGCGGCGCCCGGCGGCGTCGCCGTCGAAGGCGAACACCACCTGCTCCGTGAAGCGCAGCAGCTTGGCCACGTGCTCCGGCGTGCAGGCCGTGCCCAGCGTGGCCACCGCGTGCGGCAGCCCCAGCTGTGCCAGCGCCACCACGTCCATGTAGCCCTCGGTCACCAGCGCGTAGCCGCTGTCGCGCAGCGCGCCGCGGGCCTCGAACAGGCCGTAGAGCTCGCGGCCCTTGACGAAGAGCGGCGTCTCCGGCGAGTTCAGGTACTTGGGCTCGCCCTTGTCGAGCACGCGCGCGCCGAAGGCGATGACCTCGCCCTTGACGCTGCGGATGGGGAACATGACGCGGTCGCGGAAGCGGTCGTAGCGCTTCTGCTCCGGGCCTTCCTCGCCCTGCACGATCACCAGCCCGGCCTCCACCAGCAGCGGGTCGTCGTAGCGTGGGAAGACGCTGGCCAGGCCGCGCCAGCCGTCGGGCGCGTAGCCCAGCGCGAAGCGCGCGGCGACCTCGCCCGAGAGCCCGCGGCCCTTGAGGTAGTCGATGGCGCGCGGGCTGGCCTTGAGCTGCTTGCGGTAGTGCGCCGCGGCGCGCGCGAGCACGTCGGCCAGCGTGGCCTGGTGCTCGCGCTGCTGCGCGGCGAGCTCCTTGCGGCGCGGGTCGGTCTCGTCCTCCGGCACCGTCAGGCCCACCTGCTGCGCCAGGTCCTTGACGGCCTCGACGAAGCCGAGCCCATGCTGCTCGGTGAGAAAGCGGATGGCGTCGCCGTTCGCCCCGCAGCCGAAGCAGTGATAGAACTGCTTGCTCGGGCTGACGGTGAAGCTGGGGCTCTTCTCGCCGTGGAAGGGACACAAACCGACGTAGTTGGCCCCCGTCTTCCTGAGCTGGACCTGGCGCCCGATGAGCTCCACGAGGTCCACGCGCGACAGCAATTCCTGAACGAAGCCGGGTGGGATCATCCGGCGAGTCTAGCCAAGCCCCGCGGCCTGCCGCCGCGATGGTCTCGCCCGCGCCGCGCGGGCTGCCCGCATATCCGGCACGCTTGTGAAAAATTTATTGCATTTGCGTGAAAAAGCCGCCTCGCGGGCGGCTTTTCAGGCGCAGTGGAACTGCAGCGCGAAGAACTGCAATTAAACGGCGTCGCGTTCTCAGGCCGGCTGGGTAATCAGGAAATCCGACAGCTGCTTGCCTTCGGCGAGCGCGGCCTTGAGCCACTTGGGTTGCAGGCCACGGCCGGTCCAGCTTTCGCCGGTGGCGTCATTGCGGTATTTGGCCGCTACCTTGGCGCGCTTGCCTTCGCCATCATTGGCGGAGCGCAGGCCGCCACGGCCGGCCGTCAGGTCCTGCGCCGTCAAACCATGGTCGCTCATCAGCTGGCGGATCGTGGCAATGGCTTCGTCACGTTCCTGGCGCTGGGTTTCGGCAATTTGGCGCTCCAGCTCGGCGCGCTGGTTCAGGAGTTCCTGCAGGCTGCTCAATTCAAGCTCCTCATTTGAATGATGCTGAGGCCGGAATATATCACTTCCAAACAGTTCGGCGGTTACTGCGCAATTGCCAGGTTATTGAAAGCAAAACCGGGACAAACCGGGTTGCGCGAGATGCAAGGGAATGACCGAGAAAAGCCGGCGCGGTCTTGGCGCAGCCCGGTACGTCTGCACGCCCGGGATATAAGCCCGGCGCCGGCACTATTGGAGCGGGAGAAGGCGGCCGCGCGGCCGCCCCTGGAAAACTCAGGCCGAGGGCGGCACGAAGCCCGTGGGCTGGTCGGCGCCTTCGCCGAAAAAGAAGCGCTCCATCTGCCGCGCCAGGTACTGGCGGGCGCGCGCGTCGGCCAGGTTCAGGCGGTTCTCGTTGACCAGCATGGTCTGGTGGCGCTTCCAGAGCTCGAAGGCTTCCTTGCTGACGTTGTCGTAGATGCGCTTGCCCAGCTCGCCGGGGTAGGGCGCGAAGTCGAGGCCCTCGGCTTCTTTCTTCAGGTAGATGCACTGAACCATGCGTGCCATGTCGGTTCTCCTTGGGGAATGGGTTTCAGGTGAGTTTCTTGACCAGCACGAGCGAGCGCCGGTCCCAGTTGTACTTGCGCTTGCGCGCCTCGGGCAGCCAGTCGGGGTCCACCTGCTGGAAGCCGCGCTTGACGAACCAGTGCTTGGTGCGCGTGGTGAGCACGAAAATGCTCTCCAGCCCCAGCGCCCTGGCGCGCTGCTCCACGCGCTTGAGGATGCGCTCGCCGTCGCCCTGGCTCTGCACCTGCGGCGAGATGGTCAGCGCGGCCATCTCGGCCGTGCGCGCCTCGGGGTACGGATACAGCGCCGCGCAGCCGAAGATCACGCCGTCGTGCTCGATGACGGTGTAGTTGGCGATGTCGCGCTCGATTTCCGTGCGCTCGCGCCGCACCAGCGTGCCGTCGCGCTCGAAGGGCTCGATGAGCTGCAGAATGCCGCCCACGTCGTCGCTGGTGGCCTCGCGCAGGCTCTCCAGCTTCTCGTCCACCACCATGGTGCCGATGCCGTCGTGGGTGAAGACCTCCATCAGCAGTGCGCCGTCCACCGAGAAGGGCAGGATGTGCGAGCGCTCCACGCCGCCGCGGCACGCGCGCACGCAGTGCTGCAGGTAGAACGCGGTGTCGGTGGGCAGCGTCGGGCGCGGCAGCGAGGCCGTCAGCCGCTCGGCCTCGGCCACCGACAGCTCGGTGTCGATGGCGCTCTCCGGGTCGTTGAGGTCCTCGCGGATGCCGGGCATCTCGGTGAGGAACAGCAGCTTGTCGGCCTGCAGCGCGATGGCGGTGGCCGTCGCCACCTCTTCCATGGCCAGGTTGAAGGCTTCGCCGGTGGGCGAGAAGCCGAAGGGGGAGAGCAGCACCAGCGTCTCGGAGTCGATGGTGCGGCGGATGGCGGCGGCGTCCACCTTGCGAACGAAGCCGCTGTGCATGAAGTCCACGCCGTCCACGATGCCCACGGGCCGCGCGGTCAGGAAGTTGCCCGAGACCACGCGCACCGTGGCGTTGGCCATGGGCGTGTTGGGCAGGCCCTGCGAGAACGCGGCCTCGATCTCGAAGCGCAGCTGCCCCGCAGCCTCCTGCGCGCAGTCCAGTGCCACCTCGTCGGTGATGCGCATGCCGTGGCTGAAGCGCGAGGCGTGGCCCTTGGCAGCCAGCTGCTCGTTGACCTGCGGCCTGAAGCCGTGCACCAGCACGAGCTTGATGCCCATGGCGTGCAGGATGGAGAGGTCCTGCACGAACTGGTTGAGCTTGCCCGCGGCGATGGCCTCGCCGGCCAGGCCGATGACGAAGGTCTTGCCGTGATAGGCGTGGATGTAGGGCGCGACCGCCCGGAACCAGGGAACGAAGGTGTGCGGAAAAACGAGGTCCACGGTGGGCATCAGCGGGAGGGCGGGTAGGGGCGGACGGGGCCGGCGTGCAATCCGGAATTCTTGCATGGCGCTGAATCCGGACACCCGTCACGGGGTGCCCTTCATGCCACCGCGCACCGCTTCGGGCGCTTGACAGGGGCGCTTGCGCTTCCAGGGACTTCCGGCGCGCGCGCGGGCCACGACGAGGCGGCTGGGGATAATCCCGCCCCGCGATGCCCCCCATGCCCGATTCCGATACCCGCTCCTCCGCCGCGCCGGCACCCGCCCGCGCTGACGCCCCGGCGCCCGCGCCGGCCCGCGGCGCTGCCGCCGCCCCTTCCGCGCCCGCGGCGCAGCGCCGTCCCGAGGCCCAGCGCCGCCCCGAGACCGGCCCCCGCCGCGGCGAAGCGGCGCCCGGCGGCGCCCGCGCCCCGGCCGCCCCGCGCCCGGCCACGCCGATCCCGCCCATCACCTTCCCGGAGAGCCTGCCCGTCAGCGCCCGGCGCGACGAGATCGCGCGCGCGATGCGCGAGCACCAGGTGATCATCGTCAGCGGCGAGACCGGCTCGGGCAAGACGACGCAGTTGCCCAAGATCGCGCTGGCCCTGGGCCGCGGCCGGGGCAACGGCGGGCGGCTCATCGGCCACACGCAGCCGCGGCGCATCGCCGCCTCCAGCGTGGCCAAGCGCATCGCGCAGGAGCTGAACTCGCCGCTGGGCGACGTGGTGGGCTACAAGGTCCGCTTCCAGGACCGGCTGCAGCCCGGCGCCTCGGTCAAGCTGATGACCGACGGCATCCTGCTGGCGGAGACCCAGGGCGACCCGGACCTGCGCGCCTACGACACGCTGATCATCGACGAGGCCCACGAGCGCAGCCTCAACATCGACTTCCTGCTGGGCTACCTGCGCCAGCTGCTGCCGCGGCGGCCCGATCTCAAGATCATCGTCACCTCGGCCACCATCGACGCCGAGCGCTTCGCGAAGCACTTCGAGTCGGCCAAGGGGCCGGCGCCGGTGATCCACGTCTCCGGCCGCCTGTACCCGGTGGAGCAGCGCTGGCGCCCCTTCGAGGACGGCAAGGACTTCGACCTCAACGACGCCATCGCCGACGCGGTGGACGAGCTCTGGCGCCAGGGCCCGGGCGACGTGCTGGTGTTCCTGCCCGGCGAGCGCGAGATCCGCGAGGCCTCGGAGCACCTGCGCAAGCACCACCCGCCCGGCGTCGAGATCCTGCCGCTGTTCGCCCGGCTGTCGCAGCAGGAGCAGGACCGCGTGTTCGAGACCGGCGCGCGCCCGCGCATCGTGCTGGCGACCAACGTGGCCGAAACCTCGCTGACCGTGCCCGGCATCCGCTACGTGGTGGACTCGGGCCTGGCGCGGGTCAAGCGCTACAGCTACCGCAACAAGGTCGAGCAGTTGCAGATCGAGGCGGTGAGCCAGGCGGCGGCCAACCAGCGCGCCGGCCGCTGCGGGCGCGTGTCCAACGGCGTGTGCATCCGCCTCTACGACGAGGCCGACTTCGCCGGCCGCCCGCGCTTCACCGACCCGGAGATCCTGCGCAGCTCGCTGGCCGGCGTGATCCTGCGCATGAAGAGCCTGCACCTGGGCACGGTGGAGGATTTCCCGTTCCTGGAGCCGCCGCCGCGCAAGGCCATCGCCGACGGCTACGCGCTGCTGGCTGAGCTCAACGCGGTGGACGATCGCAACGAGCTCACGCCCGTGGGCCACGAGCTGTCCAAGCTGCCGCTGGACCCGCGCATCGGCCGGATGATCATCGAGGCGCGCCAGCGCCATGCCCTGACCGAAGTGCTGGTGATCGCCAGCGCCCTGAGCGTGCAGGACGTGCGCGACCGGCCCCTGGAGCAGCAGCAGACCGCGGACCAGCGCCACAAGCCCTTCGACGACGAGAAGTCCGAGTTCAGCGGCTACCTGAAGCTGTGGAAGTGGCTGGAGACCTCGCGCGGCGGCGACGGGACGGCGCACCGGCTCTCCGCGCGCAAGCACGAGGCGCTGCTGCGGGAGAACTTCATCAGCCCGCGCCGCGTGCGCGAGTGGCGCGACATCCACTCGCAGCTGCACACGGTGGTGGCCGAGCACGGCTGGCGGCTCAACGACGGCCCGGCGACCTACGAGCAGGTGCACCTGTCCATGCTGGCCGGGCTGTTGGGCAACATCGGCCTCAAGAGCGACGAGGATGACTGGTACCTGGGCGCGCGCGGCATCAAGTTCTGGCGCCACCCGGGCGCGCACCTGAGCAAGAAGCCCGGGCGCTGGATCGTCACGGCGGAGCTGGTCGAGACCACGCGGCTGTTCGGCCGCGGCATCGCCGCCATCGAGCCGCAGTGGATTCCGGGCATCGCCGGGCACCTGCTCAAGACGCAGCTGCTGGACCCGCACTGGGAGAAGAAGGCCGCCGAGGTGGTGGCGCTGGAGCGCGCCACGCTCTACGGCATCGTCATCTACAACAATCGGCGCGTGAACTACGCCAAGCTCGACCCGCTGGGCGCGCGCGAGATCTTCATTCGCCAGGCGCTGGTGGCGGGGGAGTGGGAGACCAAGCTCCCGTTCCTGGCCCACAACCAGAAGATGGTGCGTCAGGTGCAGGAGCTGGAGCACAAGTCCCGGCGCCAGGACGTGCTGGTGGACGAGGAGCTGATCTACGCCTTCTACGACCGGCACCTGCCCGCCGACGTGCACAGCGGCACCACCTTCGAGCGCTGGTTCCGGCACGCGGGCCGGGCCGACCCGAAGCTGTTGCAGATCAGCAAGGAAGAGCTGATGCGGCACGAGGCCGCCGGCGTCACCAGCGAGGCCTTCCCGAAGGTGATCCGCCTGGGCGGCATCGACTGCGCCGCGGCCTACCTGCACGAGCCCGGCGACCAGCGCGACGGCGTGACGGTGACGGTGCCCATCTACGCGCTGAACCAGGTCAGCGAGGACCGCTGCGAGTGGCTGGTGCCCGGCATGCTGCCGGCCAAGGTGCAGGCGTTGCTCAAGAGCCTGCCGCAGCGCCCGCGCTCGCGGCTGGTGCCGCTGCCCGAGACCTCGGCGGAGTTCGTGGAGCTCACGCCGTTCGCGCAGGGCGGCCTGACCGAGGCGCTCTTGAAATTCGTGCGCGAGCGCACCCAGCTGGCCGTGCAGCGCGCGGACTTCAAGCTGGACATGCTCAGCCCGCACCTGTTCATGAACTTCAAGGTCGTGGACGAGCACGGGCGCCAGCTCGGCATGGGTCGGCACCTGCCCACGCTCAAGGCGGAGCTGGGCGGCCAGGCGCGCTCGGCCTTCCAGAAGCTGGCGGCGCTGAAGGTGCAGAAGGCGCCGGAGCCGGACGCCGGCGCACCGGCGCCCGCGCCGGCGGCAAGCCCGGGCCAGGCGGTGCGCGTCGAGCGCCAGGCCGCCAAGGCCCCGGCGGCCGAGGCCGCGCCGGCCACGCCCGCGGCCTACACCGCCTGGACCTTCGGCGAGCTGCCCGAGCTGATGGAGCTGCGCAAGGGCGGCCAGACGCTGGTGGGCTTCCCGGCGCTGATCGACAAGGGCGCGCACGTCGAGATCGAGGTGTTCGACGAGCCCGAGGTCGCGGCGGCGAAGCACCGGGCGGGCTTGCGCCGGCTGGTGGCGCTGCAGATCCGCGAGCCCTTGAAATACCTGGAGAAGAACATTCCGGACCTGCAGAAGATGGCGGTCCAGTTCATGCCGCTGGGCACCCAGGAGGAGCTGCGCGCGCAGATCATCGACGTGGCGCTGGACCGCGCCTTCCTGGGCGAGCCGCTGCCCACCGACGAGGCGGGCTTCAGGCGCCGCATCGACGAAGGGCGCAGCCGCTTGAACCTGATTGCGCAGGAAGTGGCGCGCCAGGCCGGCCTGGTGCTGACGGAATACGCCGCCGCCCTGCGCAAGCTCAAGGACGCGCGCAACCTGCCCAAGGAGGCGGCGGACGACGTCCAGGCGCAGCTGCAGCGGCTGGTCGACAAGCGCTTCATCGCGCGCACGCCCTGGACGGCGCTGCAGCACCTGCCGCGCTACCTGAAGGCCGTGGTGCTGCGGCTGGACAAGTGGCGCGCCGATCCCGCGCGCGACGCGCAGCGGCTGGCGGAGCTGCGCCCGCTGGAGCAGCGCTACCTGCGCCGCGTGGCCGATCTCAAGGGCCAGCACGACGCGCGGCTGGACGAATACCGCTGGCTGCTGGAGGAGCTGCGCGTGAGCTTCTTCGCGCAGGAGCTGCGTACGCCGCAGCCGGTGAGCGTCAAGCGGCTGGACAAGGCGTGGGGGCAGCTGTCGAGCTGAGGCAGGCCCGAAGGCTGCTCCTGGGCCAACCGAAACCCCTCGCTACACTTTCCGGTTTGCCTGCCAAGGGACCATTGCCTTGATCGACCGCCTCTCCGTCCTCATCCAGTACCTGCTGCCCAAGCGCGCGATGACCGTGTTCGGAGGGCGGGTCGCCTCATGGGAGGGCGGGGCGGCGACGACGCGGATCATTCGCTGGTTCGTCAAGCGCTACGGCGTGGACATGTCCGAGGCGGTCAACCCCGACATCACCAGCTACCGCAGCTTCAACGAGTTCTTCACCCGGCCCCTGAAGCCCGGCGCGAGGCCGCTGTCGGTGGCGGACCTGATCTGCCCCGTGGACGGCGCGGTGAGCCAGTTCGGCGACGTCAACCAGGGCCAGATCTTCCAGGCCAAGGGCCACGAGTACAGCGCCACGGCGCTGGTGGGCGGCGACGCGGCGCTGGCCAGGACCTTCGAGAACGGCAGCTTCGCCACGCTGTACCTCAGCCCCAAGGACTATCACCGCATCCACATGCCCTGCGACGGGCGCCTGGTGCGCATGGTCCACGTGCCCGGCGACCTCTTCTCCGTGAATCCGGTGACCGCGCGCGGCGTGCCGGGGCTGTTCGCACGCAACGAGCGCGTGGTGTGCGTGTTCGAGGGCGCGCACGGCCCGTGGGTGCTGGTGCTGGTGGGCGCCACCATCGTGGGCAGCATGGCCACCGTGTGGCATGGCGTGGTCAACCCGCCGCGTCCGGGCCAGGTGCGGGAATGGAGCTACCGCGACGGCGCGCCCATCGAGCTCAAGCAGGGCCAGGAGATGGGCCGCTTCCTGCTCGGCTCCACCGTGGTGATGCTGTTCCCGCAGCGCGGGCTGACATGGAACCCCACCTGGAAGCCGCTGCACTTCATCAAGCTGGGCGAGCCGATGGCGGCTCGGCGCTGAAGCCGGCCAGCGGCAGCCGCGCTCAGCGGTTGGACAGCCGGGGGTCGTGCTTGACCGCCGCGCCGTAGGCGCCGCGGTGCGCGTGCCGGCGCGCCTGCTTGAAGGTCTCGCGCACCGCCCGGACGGCCAGCACCAGGCCGCTGAAGCCCTGGAACATGATCAGCAGGTTGGCTGCCAGCGTGTGCTCTTCCAGTGCCCCCAGGGAGTAGTGGGCCAGGCTCGACAGGCCAAGCAGGCCGTACAGCGCCAGGACGAACGCCGCCATCACGCCCAGGCTCAGCATGTAGAAGGGCACGACAGCCAGCCCGACCACGGTCAGCCCCATCCACGCCAGATAGACGACCTCGTGCGTCATCTCCTCCGGCATGTTCGGGTAATAGGCCAGGAACTCGGCGTTGTGTACGCACAGCCCGAAAGTGGCCAAGCCGTACACCGCCGTGAGGGCCCAGAGGTACTTGGGAAACTGCAATTCCCGGAGAAGGAAGGGCCGATGTTTGTGGTTCATGGAAATGACGGTTCCCCGCTGCGAAAAGCGCCTTTCCGCGCGTGGCCCGCCGGCAAGCAAATGAAGGGTCGAACCAAGGGGCAAAGCTCCCGATCTCACAAGGTTCTTCGGGAACGCATCTTTTGGTTTTACACGGGCAGCTGTCTCCATAACGTGACGGATTTCACGATTCGTCGTGTTTGCTGAACCCGCCAGCCGGCTTGGCCGAAGCACTTGCCATCAGCGCGCGCCAGGGGCCCGGCGCGGCGTCGCGGTGCCTTGGGCTGAAGCGGGTCCGCGCGGCGCCATGTTCGTGCGTGTCCCGTCGGCTGCGCGGACGCCGCTTGCGTCGCATTGGTGCGTTGCGGGCGGCATTGGTGCGCTTGAAGCGGGTTTCACAGGGATCTCCCCCTTGAATCCTGCTGGCATGGCTATTGCGAAAGGTTGAGCACTCTCAACGCAATGCACCGGGGCGCGGCATTTGTCAGCCGGTCAGCCCCCAGGCCACAACGAGGTGCGCCTGCTGCAGCGTCACGACGACGCGAGGCATTGCAATTCCCCAACCCCCAATTCCCTCCATGACCGGCCCGGATGGGTCGTCAGGCCGCTGCATGGGCTGTTTCCGGAATTGGCGCGTTCGGGGCCTTATTCCCTTTTCGCAGTGCCTGCCCCAGGCGGGTGCACTTGAAACCCTCGCATCGAGAAGCCCATGAAGATCCTCGTTATCGGCCACGGCATGGTGGGACAGAAATTCCTGGAAAGCCTGTTCGACGCCGGCATTCACCACGCGGAAATCACCGTGCTGTGCGAGGAGCCGCGTCCGGCATATGACCGCGTGCACCTGTCCGAATTCTTCGCCGGCAAGGCCGCGGAGGAGTTGTCGCTGGTGCCGCCCGGTTTCTTCGACCGCGACAACCTGCTGCTCAAGCTCAATGCCCGCGCCACCGCCATCGACCGCGAAAACAAGACGGTGACGGTGTCCAGCGGCGACGTGCTGCCCTACGACAAACTCGTCATCGCCACCGGTTCCTATCCCTTCGTGCCGCCCATTGCGGGCAAGGACCGCGACGACTGCTTCGTCTACCGCACCATCGAGGACCTGGAGGCGATGCTCGAATGCGGACGCCGTTCCACCAGCGGCGTGGTGGTCGGCGGCGGTTTGCTGGGCCTGGAATGCGCCAAGGCGCTGCGCGACATGAAACTGCAGACGCACGTGGTCGAATTCGCGCCGCGCCTGATGGCGGTGCAGGTGGACGACGCCGGCGGGCGCGTGCTGCGCAACAAGATCGAGGACCTGGGCGTGCAGGTGCATACCCAGAAAAGCACGGTGGAAATCATCGCCGGCGAAAACGCCCGGCACCGCATGGTGTTTGCCGACGGCACGCACCTGGAAACCGACATGATCGTGTTTTCCGCCGGCATCCGTCCGCGCGACGAGCTGGCGCGACAGTGCGGCCTGAATATCGGCGCCCGTGGCGGCGTCGTGATCGACAACCAGTGCCGCACCAACGACGCGGACGTTTTCGCCATCGGTGAGTGCGCCTCCTGGAACGGCCAGGTTTTCGGTCTGGTGGCCCCGGGCTACGACATGGCGCGCGTGGTCGCGAAAACGCTGGCCGGCGAAGAGGCCGATTTCAACGGCGCCGACCTGAGCACCAAGCTGAAGCTCATGGGCGTGGACGTGGCCAGCGTGGGCGATGCCCTGGGCAATACCAAAAACAGCCGCGCCTACCAATTCACGGACGAGCGCAAGCAGGTCTACAAGAAAATCGTCGTGTCCGAGGACGGCAAGCAGCTGCTGGGCGCGGTGCTGGTGGGCGACGCCGGCGAATACGGCACCCTGCTGCAGATGATGCTCAACCGCATCGAATTGCCCAAGGACCCGGAATTCCTGATCCTGCCGCAATCCGACGGCCAAGCCAAACCCGCCCTGGGCGCGGACGCGCTGCCGGATTCCGCGCAGATCTGCTCGTGCAACAGCGTGACCAAGGCCATGCTGTGCCAGGCTGTGGCCAGCGGCGTGAATACCATCGGCGAGCTGAAAAGCTGCACCAAGGCCGGCATGACCTGCGGCGGCTGCGTGCCGCTGGTGACCCAGGTGATGAAGGCCGAGATGAAGAAACTCGGCGTGGCGGTGAACAACCACCTGTGCGAGCACTTCGCCTATTCGCGCCAGGAGCTGTTCCACCTCATCAAGGTTGGCAAGATCAAGACCTTCGAAGAGCTGCTGGCCAAGCATGGCCAGGGGCTGGGCTGCGACATTTGCAAGCCGGTGGCCGGCAGCATTTTTGCCTCGGTCTGGAACGATTTCGTGCTGAAGAAGGAGCACGCCAGCCTGCAGGATTCCAACGACTATTTCCTGGGCAACATCCAGAAGGACGGCACCTATTCCGTCGTGCCGCGCATGGCCGGTGGCGAGGTCACGCCGGACGGTTTGATTGCTGTGGGCCAAGTGGCCAAGAAATACGGTCTCTACACCAAGATCACCGGCGGCCAGCGTGTGGACCTGTTTGGCGCCCGCGTCGAGCAGCTGCCGCTGATCTGGGAAGAGCTGATCGCCGCCGGCTTCGAATCCGGCCATGCCTACGGCAAGTCGCTGCGCACGGTGAAATCCTGCGTGGGCTCGACCTGGTGCCGTTATGGCGTGGACGACAGCGTCGGCCTCGCGGTGGAATTGGAGAACCGGTACAAGGGCCTGCGTGCGCCGCACAAGATCAAATTCGGGGTTTCGGGCTGCACGCGCGAGTGTGCCGAGGCCCAGGGCAAGGACGTGGGCGTGATTGCCACGGACAAGGGCTGGAACCTTTATGTGTGCGGCAACGGTGGCATGAAGCCGCGCCACGCCGAATTGCTGGCCTCCGATTTGTCCAAGGCCGATTTGATCCGCTATATCGACCGTTTCCTGATGTTCTACGTGCGTACCGCGGACCGGCTGCAGCGCACCAGCGTGTGGCGCGACAACCTCGAAGGCGGGCTGGATTACCTGAAGCAGGTCGTGCTCCAGGACAAGCTCGGCATTGCCGCGGAGCTGGAGGCCGACATGCAGCACGTGGTGAATACCTACCAGTGCGAATGGAAGAGCGCGGTCACCACGCCTGAAACCCGCAAGCGTTTCCGCCAGTTCGTCAACAGCGAGCAGGGCGATCGCAACGTGATTTTCATCCAGGAGCGCGGCCAGATCCGTCCGGCCACGCCGGAGGAGAAGTGGGAAAAATTGTCCAGCCGCTCCGAAAATGCCGCGGCGGGCGAGACGGCTTGAGCCACGAATCTGAATACTTGAGGAACCAGAAAATGGAAAACACCACCTGGACCCCCGTGTGTGCCGTCGAGGACATCGTGCCCAATACCGGCGTCTGCGCCCTGGTGCAGGACCGGCACGTGGCGGTGTTCCGCGTCGAGGACGACGTTCAGCGCCTCTACGCCATCGACAATTTCGATCCCAATTCCCAGGCCAGCGTGCTTTCGCGCGGGCTGGTGGGCAACCTGGGGGCGCGCATCGTCGTGGCCTCGCCCATCTACAAGCAGCATTTCGACCTCGCCACCGGCGAGTGCCTGGAAATGCCCGAAAACTCCGTGAAAGCCTATCCCGTGCGCCTGCAGGGCGGCACGGTCTGCGTCGCCGCCTGAGCGGGCGCCTGGCACAAATATTGGACAGCCTGAGGAAGTACCATGGCTTATATCGTTCCCTCGGAATTCGTGACCAAGATGGTCGATGCCGGTGAATCCAAGATTCACATGGCGACGCGCGATGCGCTGATCCGCGCCTACATGGCCGGCGCCATTCTGGCGCTGGCAGCGGTGTTTGCCGTGACTGTGTCGGTGCAGACGGGCTCGCCAATTTTTGGCGCCATGCTGTTCCCGGTGGGTTTCTGCATGCTGTACCTGCTGGGCTTCGACCTGCTCACCGGCGTGTTTGTGCTCACGCCGCTGGCGCTGATCGACAAGCGCCCGGGCGTCACGCTTAAGGGCGTGCTCAAGAACTGGGGCATCGTGTTCCTGGGCAATTTCCTGGGTGCGCTGACCGTGGCGGTGCTGATGTCCATTGTCTTCACCAACGGATTCCAGACCGAGCCCAGCAAGGTGGGACATACCATCGGCGTGATTGGTGAAAACCGTACGCTGGGTTATGCCCAGTACGGTTTCTACGGCATGCTGACCCTGTTCGTGCGCGGCATGCTCTGCAACTGGATGGTGTCCACCGGCGTGGTCGGCGCCATGATTTCCACCACCGTGGGCGGCAAGGTCGTCGCGATGTGGATGCCCATCATGCTGTTCTTCGCCATGGCTTTCGAGCATTCGGTGGTGAACATGTTCCTGTTCCCCACCGGCCTGCTGCTGGGCGGTCATTTCTCGCTCATGGATTATCTGATCTGGAACGAGATTCCCACCGTGCTGGGAAACCTGGTGGGCGGCCTGGCCTTCACCGGCCTAACGCTGTACGCCACCCACATCAAGACCGCACCGAAGCGCAAGCTGGCCTGACCGTTCATCAAAAGAAATATTCCACACCCCACGCATGAAGCCTCAACCCGGCCCGGGTTGAGGCTGTTTTTTTATGCAAGCACAGCTCCAGGTCGCCATCGGCCAGTATTCGGACAAGGGCCGCAAGCCCACGAACCAGGATTTCCACGGCGCCTGCCTGCCGCGCGAAGCGCAGCGGGCGAGCAAAGGCGTGGTGATGGCGATTGCCGACGGCATCAGCAGCAGCGAATTTAGCCAGATTGCCAGCCAGACGGCAGTGCGCAGCCTGCTGGAGGACTATTACTGCACGGCCGACGCCTGGTCCGTGAAAACCTCGGTGGAGCGCGTGCTGGCCGCCACCAATTCCTGGCTCTATGCGCAGACCCAGCAAGGGCAGGGCCGCTACGACAAGGACCGCGGCCATGTCTGCACGCTGAGCGCGCTGGTGCTGAAATCCACCACGGCGCACCTGTTCCACGTCGGTGACTGCCGCGTCTACAAACTGCACGCCCAGGCGCTGGAGCAATTGACGCAGGACCACCGGGTCCACATTTCGCCCCAGGAGAGTTACCTGGGCCGAGCGCTGGGCATCGGCGGACACCTGGAGGTGGATTACCGCAGCTTCTCGCTGGAGCCGGGTGATACCTTTTTACTCGCCACCGACGGCGTCTACGAGCACGTGCCGGATGAATTCATCCTGGCGGCCGTGGCGGGCGATTCCAGCCTGGACCTGGCCGCCCGGCATATTGTCGAGGAGGCGCACCGGCGCGGCAGCCCGGACAACCTGACGGTGCAGCTGCTGCGGGTGGAGCAATTGCCCGATCCGCAGGCTGGCGACCTGCAGCGACAGGCGGCGGAATTGCCGGCCCCGCCGATTCTGGAGCCGCGCATGGTGCTGGACGGCTACCGCATCCTGCGCGAAATCCATGGCAGCAGCCGCAGCCATATCTACCTGGCGCAGGACGAGCAGACCCAGGCCCTGGTGGCGCTGAAAACCCCGTCCATCGACCTGCAGTCCGACCCGGCCTACCGAGAGCGTTTCCTGCTCGAAGAATGGATCGCCCGCCGCATCCACAGCGCCCACGTGCTGAAACCCTGCACCACAGCGCGTCCGCGCCGGCACCTGTTCGTGGCCATGGAATATGTGGAGGGCAACACGCTGGCGCAGTGGATGATCGACCACCCGCGCCCGGACCTGGACACCGTGCGCGGCCTGGTGGCACAGATCGCCAAGGGGCTGCGCGCCTTTCACCGCCTGGAAATGCTGCACCAGGATTTGAGGCCGGAAAACGTGCTGATCGACGCCACGGGCACGGTGAAGATCATCGATTTCGGCGCGGTGCGGGTGGCGGGTATCGTGGACGGCGCCGCATCGGACCGCGGCCACGAGATTCTGGGCACTGCGCAATACACGGCACCCGAATATTTCCTGGGGGAGGAGGGCACGTCACGCGCGGACTTGTTTTCCCTGGCCGTGCTCGCTTATCAAATGCTGGGCGGGCGATTGCCTTACGGGCTGGAGGTGGCCAAGACGCGCAGCCTCGCAGCACAGAAGAAACTGGACTACGCCCCGCTGCGGGAAATCCGGCCCGAGTTGCCGGCGTGGGTCGACGAGGCCATCCGCAAGGCGGTGCAACCCGAGCCGGCGTTGCGGCAGGGCGACGTGGACGAATTTGTGCACGACCTGCACCACCCCAGCCCGGAATTCCTGCACCAGCGCCGCCCGGCGCTGATCGAGCGGCATCCGGTGGTGTTCTGGAAGGGGGTGTCGCTGCTGCTGTTCGTGGCGCTGGTGGGCGTCTTGGGATTGCAGGCCGGCATGCGCTGAGCCGGCGCAGCGGGGCGGGTCAGTGGACGGCCGCTTCGGACGGGCGTGCGGGAACGCTTTTGTCGAGCACGGCGGCTTCCTTCTCCACCGCCGCCAGCGGCAGCTCGCACCACAGCTCCGCGCCTCGGCCCGGCGTGCCGCGCGCGTCCAGCGTGCCGCCCAGCAATTGCACCAGGCGCCGCACCGCGTGCAGGCCCAGCTCCGGCCCGCCGGGGTGAGCGGCGTCCGCCGCCTCGTCTCCCGGCTTCAGCTCGGCCAGCTGGACGCGCTGCTGCAGCGCAAGGCCGACGCCGGTGTCGCGCACGCCGAAGGTCCAGCGCCCCGGCATGCCCTGGACGATGCGCAGCGTCACGCTGCCCGCGGCCGTGGACTTCACGGCGTTGAACAGCAGGTGGTTGAGCACTTGGCTCAGCCGCAGCGGATCGACCAGCACCTGCGTGTCCTGCGCGGGAGCGTCCACCTCGAGGTGCAGGGCCAGGCCCTTGAGGCGGGCCTGCGGCTCGAACAGGGCGATGCAGTCGCGCGCCAAGCGGGCCAGGTCCACGTGCACCGGCTCCAGCGCCAGCCCCATGGCGCCGGGCTGCGAGATGTCCAGCACCTCGTCGATCACGCCCAGCAGCAGCCGCCCCGAGCGCTCGATGATCTGCGCCTGCTGGCGCTGACCCGGCTGCAGCGGCGACTCCAGCAGCCGGCGCGTCATGCCCAGCATCCCCTGCAGGGGCATGCGCACCTCGTGGCTGAGGTTGGCCAGGAAGCGCGACTTCAGCGCCGCCGCAGCCTCGGCGGCGTTGCGCGCGGCGTCGAGCTGGCGCAGCTCGGCGCGGCGCCGGCGCAGCAGCCAGTGGATATAGAGCGTGGCCGCGGCAATGGCGCCGTCGAGCACCAGCAGCGCGATGCCGCCCAGCCACGCCGTCTCGTGCCACTGGCTCAGCATCAGCTTTTCCCGGGTGGTGATGCTCACGGCCAGCGGAAAGCCGTCCACCACGTGCGCCGTGACCATGCGCGGCTCGGTGTCGCTGGGATCGGAAGTGCGCGGCGCGCTGGTGCTGACGGTGGCCGCCTTGCCGCCCTGTGCCGCCGCCTCGGCCAGCGCCCGCATGGACGGCGCGTTGCGGTAGGACATGCCCAGCGCCTCGGGCCGTGGCGGGTGGCGCGCCAACAGTTGGCCGTCGTTGCGCAGCAGCAGGATGGCGGTGTCGCTCTCGGAGAGGTTGATCGAGCGGTAGAACTGCTCGAAGTAGCTGGACTGGATGCCCGCCAGCGCCAGCCCGATGGGCTGGCCCGAAGGCGAATGGATCTTGCGCGCCAGGTAGAAGGTCCAGCGCCCGGTGCCGCGGTTCTTCACCGGCACGGAGACGTACAGCAGCAGCGAGGGGTCGGCGACGTGGGCCTGGTGGTAGTCGCGGTCGGCGAGGTTGATGTCCGGCGGCGGGAAGCTGCGGCTGAAGCTCAGCACCTGGCCGTCCAGCGCCACGATGGTGGCCACGTCCAGCAGCGGCAGCTCGGCGGCGCGCTCGTGGATGAAGTCGTACAGCGCCCGGGAGCGCGCCAGCTCGCGCAGCGCCGCCTCGCTGTCCACGCCCTTGGACTGCACGTGGTCCACGATGCTGCCCAGCGCGTAATCGGCGGTCTTGAGCGTCTGCGTGGCGTGCTCGGCCGCGGTGGCCGAGAAGTTCTGCATGTACAGCCGCCAGGTCGCGAGGCTGTCCTCGCGACCGCGCCACAGCATCAGCGCCGCCGCGGCGGTGAGCGCCACGATCAGCAGCGCGCCGAAGGCCAGCACCAGCGCTTCGCGCCGAGGCTCGGCCGGGGTCGGTGCGTGCGGGACGGCGGAGG
Organism: Azohydromonas australica DSM 1124; assembly: GCF_000430725.1. GTDB lineage: Bacteria > Pseudomonadota > Gammaproteobacteria > Burkholderiales > Burkholderiaceae_C > Azohydromonas > Azohydromonas australica. The sequence goes on along the minus strand of NZ_KE387203.1, from coordinate 44,157 downwards.
GGAACTCGGTGGACATCGGCGCGGCAGGCGGCCGTGTGCGCAATGCACACGGCGGCGGTAGGGTCCAGCGCATCGTAGCGACGCCTTTTTCCGCACCGCCCCGGCGCCGTCAAGGTGCCGGGCCCGGGCCCGCACGCGGCGGCAAGTGGCGTGAAGACTGTCACGCCTGGCACGGTCCCAGGCTGCCGCCAAGTGCCGATGGCAGCCGGATGAAGGCCGCGTTGCAGGCGGGCCGCGAGTGGCCCGCGAAGGCGGCGTCAGGGCCGGACCAGCTCCAGCAGCCGGTCCAGGCCGCCTTCCTCGATGGAAACCATGGCCTGCTCGCGCACCTTGGGCTTGGCGTGGTAGGCCACCGACAGGCCGGCGGCGCCCATCATGGGCAGGTCGTTGGCGCCGTCGCCCATGGCGATGGCGCGCGAGGGCGCGATGCCCAGCTGCTCGCAGGTGGCCAGCAGCATGCGGCGCTTCTCGGCGCCGTCGCAGATGTCGCCCCAGTCCTGGTCCACCAGGCGCCCGGTGAGGTGGCCGTCCACGATCTCCAGCACGTTGGAGCGCGCGTAGTCGATGCCCAGCAGCGAGCACACGCGCTCGGCGAAGAAGGTGAAGCCGCCGGAGACCAGCAGCGTCTTCAGGCCCGCGGCGCGGCAGGCGTCGATGAGTTCCTTGGCGCCGGGGTTGGGCTTCAGGCGCTGCTCGAACACCTCGTGCAGGAACTGCGCCGGCACGCCCTGGAGCATGGCGACGCGGCGGCGCAGGCTTTCCTTGAAGTCGGTGATCTCGCCGCGCATGGAGGCCTCGGTGATGGCCGCCACCTCGGCCTTGCGCCCGGCGGCGTCGGCCACCTCGTCGATGCACTCGATGTTGATCAGCGTCGAGTCCATGTCAAAGGCGATCAGGCCGAAGTCGCGCAGCTGCAGCGGCGGCGTGAAGCCGCGGACGGTGAGGCCGGGGGCGAAGGCGAGGGGAGCAGTGGACATGAGGGCTTCGGCGTCGGTCAGGCAAAACCCGCGATTATCCGGGCTGCCCCGCTCACGCCTCGGCCCGCACCGGCGTCCCCAGCGAGCGCAGCACGTCGCGGATGAACTGCGCGCGGTCGCGCGGCTCGGGCGTGGCGCGCTCGATGCGCAGCTTGTCGTTGCCTGCGAGCTTGATGTGCCGGTTCTTCTGCACCAGCTCGATGATCCGCATCGGGTCGATGGGCGCGTCCGGCCGGAAGCTGATCACCATCGCCGCCGGCGCGGCGTCGATCTTCAGCACGCCGTAGGGCTTGGCCAGCACGCGCAGGCGGTGCGTGTCGAACAGGGTCTGGCCCTGCGGCGGCAGCTTGCCGAAGCGGTCCGTCACCTCCTCCAGCAGCGTGTCGATGGTCTCGGCCTTCTCCGCCGTGGCCAGGCGCTTGTAGAGGTTCAGCCGCGTGTGCACGTCGCCGCAGTAGCTGTCCGGCAGCAGCGCGGGGGCGTGCAGGTTGATCTCGGTGGTGGCGCCGAAGGGGCTGAGCAGGTCCGGCTCGCGCCCGGCCTTCAGCGACTTCACCGCCTCGGAGAGCATGTCGTTGTAGAGCTGGAAGCCCACCTCCTGCATGTTCCCGCTCTGGTTCTCGCCCAGCACCTCGCCGGCGCCGCGGATCTCCAGGTCGTGCATGGCAAGGTAGAAGCCGCTGCCCAGCTCCTCCATGGCCTGGATCGCCTCCAGGCGCTGCGCGGCCTGCTTGGTCAGGCCCTCCAGGTCCGGCACCATCAGGTAGGCATAGGCCTGGTGGTGGCTGCGGCCCACGCGGCCGCGCAGCTGGTGCAGCTGCGCCAGGCCGAACTTGTCGGCGCGGCTGATGACGATGGTGTTGGCGCTGGGCACGTCGATGCCGGTCTCGATGATGGTCGAGCACAGCAGCAGGTTGTGGCGCTGGGCCACGAAGTCGCGCATCACGCGCTCCAGCTCGCGCTCGGGCATCTGGCCGTGCGCCACGGCGATGCGCGCCTCGGGCAGCAGCTCGGCCAGCTTGGCGCGGCGTGCCTCGATGGTCTCGACCTCGTTGTGCAGGAAGTACACCTGCCCGCCGCGCTTGAGCTCGCGCAGCACGGCCTCGCGGATCACGCCCTGGCTCTCGCCGCGCACGAAGGTCTTGATCGCCAGCCGCCGCTGCGGCGCCGTGGCGATGACGGACAGGTCGCGCAGGCCCTCCAGCGCCATGCCCAGCGTGCGCGGGATCGGCGTGGCGGTGAGCGTGAGCACGTCCACCTCGGCGCGCATGGCCTTCATCGCCTCCTTGTGGCGCACGCCGAAGCGGTGCTCCTCGTCGATGATCAGCAGGCCCAGGCGCTTGAACTTCACGTCCTGGCTCAGCAGCTTGTGCGTGCCGATGACGATGTCGATGGTGCCGTCCGCGAGGCCCGCCATCGCCGCCTTGATCTCCTTGGCGGAGCGGAAGCGGCTCATCTCCGCCACGCGCACCGGCCACTTGCCGAAGCGGTCGCTGATGTTCTGGTAATGCTGCTCGGCCAGCAGCGTGGTGGGCGCCAGCAGCGCGACCTGCTTGCCGCCGGTGACGGCCACGAAGGCGGCGCGCAGCGCCACTTCCGTCTTGCCGAAGCCCACGTCGCCGCACACCAGGCGGTCCATCGGCTTCGGCGAGATCAGGTCCTGGATCACCGCGTGGATGGCGGCGCGCTGGTCCGGCGTCTCCTCGAAGCCGAAGCTGGCGGCGAAGGCCTCGTAGTCGTGCGGCGAGAAGCGGAAGGCGTGGCCCTCGCGCGCGGCGCGGCGGGCGTAGAGGTTGAGCAGCTCGGCGGCGGTGTCGCGCACCTGCTCGGCGGCCTTGCGCCTGGCCTTGTCCCACTGGTTCGAGCCCAGCTTGTGCAGCGGCGCCTCGTCCGGGCTGACGCCGGTGTAGCGGCTGATCAGCTGCAGCTGCGACACCGGCACGTACAGCGTGGCCTTGTCCGCGTACTCCAGGTGCAGGAACTCCGAGGGGCCGTCGCCCAGGTCGATGTTCAGCAGCCCCTGGTAGCGCCCGATGCCATGGTTGGCGTGCACCACCGGGTCGCCGACCTTCAGCTCCGACAGGTCCTTGATCAGCGCGTCGACGTTGCTGACCTGCTCCTGCTTGCGCCGCCGCCGCGCCCCGCCGCCCGCGGCGGCGAAGAGCTCGGTCTCGGTCAGGAACTCCAGCAGCGTGCCTTCCGCGGCTTCGTGCCATGTGAAGCCCGCGGCCAGCGGCGCGGCGGTGATGGCGACCTTTTCCTTGCCGGCCTCGAACTCGGCCAGCGTGGCGACGCTGGGCACCTCGATGCGGTGGTCGCGCAGCAGGTCCAGCAGGCTCTCGCGCCGGCCCTCGCTCTCGGCCACCAGCAGCACGCGCGCGCCGGTTTCGCGCAGGTGGGCTTCAAGCCGCGCCAGCGGCTCCGTGGCGCCGCGGTCCACGCTGACGTCGGGGGCGGGGCGGGCCCAGTCGGTCTCGTCCGTGCCGCGCAGCGCCAGCGTGGCGTGCGTGTTGGCGCGCCCATAGAAATCCTCGACGCGCAGGAAGAGGGTTTCGGGCGGCAGCAGCGGGCGCTCGGCGTCGTGCTGCAGGAAGCGGTGGCGCTCGCGGGTGTCGGTCCAGAAGCGCTGCAGCGCGGCATCGACCTCGCCGTGCAGCACCAGTGCGGCCTGCTCGCCCAGGTACTCGAAGATGTCGGCGACCTGGTCGAAGAACAGCGGCAGCCAGTACTCGATGCCGGCGCTGGCGACGCCGGCGGCGATGTCCTTGTAGATGCGCGAGCGCGTGGGGTCGCCTTCCAGCCGCTCGCGCCAGCGGGCGCGGAAGGCGGTGCGGGCCGCATCGTCCATCGGGAACTCGCGCCCGGGCAGCAGCCGCACTTCCGGCACGGGGTACAGGCTGCGCTGGCTGTCGGGGTCGAAGGTGCGGATGGAGTCCACCTCGTCGCCGAACAGGTCCACCCGGTAGGGCACAGCCGAGCCCATGGGAAAGAGGTCGATGAGCCCGCCGCGCACGGCGTACTCGCCCGGCGACACCACCTGGCTGACGTGCTGGTAGCCCGCCAGCGTCAGCTGCGACTTGAGCGAGGCCTCGTCGAGCTTCTGCTTCTGCTTGAAGTGGAAGGTGTAGGCGGCCAGGAAAGAGGGCGGCGCCAAGCGGGCCAGCGCCGTGGTGGCGGGCAGCAGCACCACGTCCACGTCCTTCTGCAGGATGCGCCAGAGCGTGGCCAAGCGCTCGGAGATCAGGTCCTGGTGCGGGCTGAAGCTGTCGTAGGGCAGCGTCTCCCAGTCCGGAAACACGGCGACGCGCAGCCCCGGCTCGAAGAACACCAGTTCGTCGGCCAGGCGCGGCGCGTCGGCGGGGTCGGCGGTCACGATGCCCAGGAGCTGCTTCGCGTTGGCGAGCCGGCGCGCGTGGCGTGCCAGCAGCAGAGCATCGGCCGAACCTGGCGGGCGCGGCAGCGTGAATCGTTTGCCGGGGGCGATGGCGGGCAGTTGCATCGTGAGGGGGCTTGCAGCAGGAGGCGCGCCCGGGGCGGGCGGGGGGCAAATTCTAGAATCCGCACCCGATGACCTCCCTCGTTCATGGGCCAGCGCCGCGCTGCTACGCGCTCGTGCCCTGCGCCGGCACCGGTAGCCGCTCCGGCGCCGACCGTCCCAAGCAGTACGTTTCCATCGCCGGCCGCACGCTGGTGGCCCACACCCTGCACGCGCTCGCGCGCGTGCCGCGCCTGACGGCCACGCTGGTGGTGCTGGCGCCCGACGACGGCGACCAGTTCGATGCCGCCGTGCCGGGCTGGCGCGGCGATGCCCGCATCTGGAGCGCCCATCGCGGCGGCGCCACCCGCGCCGCGACCGTGGCGGCCGGGCTGGAAGAACTGCTCGCGCGCGGCGCCGCGCCAGACGACTGGGTGCTGGTGCACGACGCGGCGCGCTGCCTGGTGCGACCGGCGTGGGTGATGAGCCTGATCGAGTCCTGCGAACAGGACGAGGTGGGCGGGCTGCTGGCGCTGCCGGTGGCCGACACGCTCAAGCAGGAAGAGGGCGGGCGCGTCGCCGCCACCATCGACCGGCAGGCGAAGTGGGCGGCGCAGACGCCGCAGATGTTCCGCATCGGGCTGCTGCGCCGCGCGCTGACCGAAGCGGGCGATGCCGTCACCGACGAGGCCAGCGCGATCGAGTCGCTGGGCCTGCGCCCGAGGCTGGTGCCGGGGGCGCTGGAGAATTTCAAACTGACCTGGCCGGCCGATTTCGGGCTGGCGGAAAGACTGCTGCAGACCATGACGCCCGCATCCGACCCCTCCCTGGCGCAAGCCGCTGCCGTTGCCGCCACTGAGCCGAGCGACAGGCGCGCGGTGATCCCTCTGCTTCGCATCGGCGAGGGCTGGGACGTGCACCAGCTGGTGGAAGGCCGCCCGCTGGTGCTGGGCGGCATCACCGTGCCGCACACGCACGGGCTGCTGGGCCACTCGGACGCGGACGCGCTGCTGCACGCGCTCACCGACGCGCTGCTGGGCGCGGCGGGGCTGGGCGACATCGGGCGCCACTTCCCGGACACCGACGCCGCCTTCAAGGGCGCCGATTCCGCCGTGCTGCTGGCCGAGACCACGCGCCGGGTACGGGCCGAGGGCTGGGAGATCGTGAACGTGGACTCGACCATCGTGGCCCAGGCGCCCAAGCTCGCGCCGCACATCCAGGCCATGCGCGAGCGCGTCGCGCAGGTGCTGGGCATCGGGGCCGAGCGCGTCAACGTCAAGGCCAAGACGGCCGAGAAGCTGGGGCCGGTGGGGGAGAAGCGGGCGATCGAGGCGCGGGCGGTGTGCCTGCTGTGCAAGGCCTGAGGCGCCGGGCGGCGTGAGCCGCGGGCCGGCGCCCCAGGCGCGGGCTCAAGGCGCCCGCTTCAGCCGCACGTGCGCGATGAGCCCGCCTTCGGGCGCATTGGCCAGCTCCAGCCGGCCGCCCATGCGCTGCAGCGACTTGTCCACGATCGCCAGGCCCAGGCCGGCGCCGGTGGCGGCGGTGCGGGCGGTGTCGCCGCGGTAGAAGGGCGTGGTCAGCTGCGCCAGGCGCGCCGGCGGCACGCCGGGGCCGTGGTCGCGCACGCTCACGATCACCCAGGGACCGCTGCGCGTGTAGCTCACCATCACCAGCGCGGGGCCGCCGCCCTCGCCGCGGCCGTAGCGGCGTGCGTTCTCGAACAGGTTGGCGAAGACGCGGCCGAGCTCGGTGTCGTCGGCCAGCACCATCAGGTCGATCGCCACGCGGGCGCTGATGCGGATCTGCGTGGGATCGCGGAAGGCGGCGGCCTCGCGCTCGATCAGCGCCGACAGGTTCACCGGCACCAGCGGCGCGTCGCCCGGGCGGGCGTAGTCCATGAACTTGTCGATGATCGCGTCGAGCTGGTCGATGTCCATGGCCATGTTGCGGCGCGCTTCCTCGTCCTGCACGCTCATCTCGGCCTCCAGCCGCAGCCGCGCCAGCGGGGTGCGCAGATCGTGCGAGATGCCGGCGAGCATCACGGCGCGGTCTTCCTCCACCTTGGCCAGCTCGCGCGCCATGCGGTTGAAGCCCATGTTCACCTCGCGGATCTCGCTGGTGAGCGTGTTCTCGTCGAGCTGCGACTCGTACTCGCCCTCGCGGATGCGGCTGGCGGCGAAGGACAGGTCGCGCAGCGGCTGGTTGATCAGCCGGGCGATGGCCGCCGAGCCCAGCAGCGTGGCGATGAAGGCGATGCCCACCCAGACGAACCAGGTGCCGCCGGTGAGCGGGTACACGCGGTTGGCCTCGGCCTGCAGCCAGTAGGCGTCCTTCTCGATGGTGAAGCCCACCCAGAGGCCGTCCACGCCGTTGACGCTGCGGGCGAGGATGGTGTCCTCGTCCAGCCGCGCGCGCAGCTCGCGCCCGATGCGGCGCGTGAAGCGGTCGGTCTCGAAGGGTTCCCAGCGGTGGCCGGGCTCGCGCGGCAGGACCTTGACCGCCTCCTCCTCGCTCATCGTCTTGACGACGGCGACGCGGTGGATGCTGTCGGAGTAGCGCAGTGCCGCGCGGGAGAGGTTGACGAGGCTGGCGATCTGCTGCGCCGACTGCACCGCGCGCGGCTCCAGCTCCAGCGCGCGCAGCGTCTGCACCCAGGCGAAGATGCCGCCGCCCAGCAGCAGCGCCAGCAGGAAGAAGGTGCGCCAGAACAGGCTCAGCGCCAGGGATTGGCGCTGGCGCCGGGTGGTGGTTCGCGGCAGCAGCCGGCGCAGGCGGCGGCGCAGGCTGCTTTGCTTGGCGGACGGCGCCGGGGGCTGCCGCGTCGTGCCCTCGGCCTCGGGCGTGGATGGACCGATGTCAGCTTGCGCCATCGGGGACGAAGACATAGCCCACACCCCAGACCGTCTGGATGTAGCGCGGCTGCGCCGGGTCGGGTTCGATCATCTTGCGCAGGCGCGAGATCTGCACGTCCAGGCTGCGGTCGAAGGGCTCGAACTCGCGGCCCCGCGCCAGCTGCGCCAGCTTGTCGCGCGACAGCGGCTGGCGCGGATGCCGCACCAGCGCCTTGAGCATCGAGAACTCGCCCGTGGTCAGCGCCATCTGCTCGCCGTCCTTGGTGAGGCGGCGCAGCGAGAGGTCGAACTCGAAGGGGCCGAAGTTCACGACCTGCGGCTCCTTGGACGGCGCACCCGGCGCTTCCAGCGCGGGGCGCCGGCGCAGCACGGCGTGGATGCGCGCGAGCAGCTCGCGCGGGTTGAAGGGCTTGGGCAGGTAGTCGTCGGCGCCGACTTCCAGGCCGACGATGCGGTCCACGTCCTCCACCTTGGCGGTGAGCATGATGATGGGCGTGGAGTCGTTGGCGGCGCGCAGGCGCCGGCAGATCGACAAGCCGTCCTCACCGGGCAGCATCAGGTCCAGCACGATGAGGTCGATGGTTTCGCGCGTGAGCACGCGGTTGAGCGCCTTGGCGTCTTCGGCCAGCAGAACCTCAAAGCCTTCCTGCGTCAGATAGCGGCGCAGCAGATCGCGGATGCGCGCGTCGTCATCGACGACGACGACACGGTCCGGACGAGGATTTGCAGGGGTGTTCATAACGGACTCCCTATTTGTAACGGCGGCATTGTGAACAAGTTGACGCCGGGGTTTCGGCGCGTTTCGCACCTCTGTTACAACTCTTTCGGCCTTCAAGGCGGGCCCAGAAGCGTTACAGAGTGTCGTTCCGCCATCCTTCGATGCGATTTTCTACCCCCCTCTTTGGAGTGTTCCCACATGATCAGAGATTTTGTCCTTGCTTCCTGGCTGGGCCTCGCAGCCCTGAGCCCGGCGCTGGCGCAGGCGCAATCGCAGCCGCTGCTGCCGACGCCGCAGCGCGTGCTCACGCTCAGCGCCGCCGCCAGCATGGACGTGCCCAACGACTGGCTGACGCTGAGCTTCAGCACCACGCGCGAGGGCACCGACGCCTCGGCGGTGCAGTCGGCGCTGCGCCAGGCGCTGGACGCCGCGCTGGCCGAGGCGCGCAGGGTGGCCAAGCCCGGGCAGGTCGAGTTGCGCGCGGGCAACCTGTCGGTCTACCCGCGCTACAACCCCAAGGGCGGCATCAACGGCTGGCAGGGCAGCACGGAGCTGACCGTGGAGGGCCGCGACATGACGGTCATCGCGCAGCTGGCGCCGCGCATCAGCAGCATGAGCATCGCGCGGGTGGGCTACTCGCTCTCGCGCGAGGCGCGGGAGCAGGTCGAGTCCGAGGTCGGCGCGCGCGCCATCGAGCGCTACAAGAAGCGCGCCGATGAGGTCACGCGCCAGTTCGGCTTCAACCGCTGGAGCCTGCGCGAGGTGCAGCTCAACACCGACGCGCCGATGCCGCCGGTGCCGATGATGCGGGCCAAGACCATGGCCGCGTCAGCGGCCGACGAGGCGCTGCCGGTGGAGCCGGGGCGCGGACAGGTCAACGCCATGGTCACCGGCTCGATCCAGATGGAGTGAGCGCGGGCCGGCGGCGCGGACGCCTTGCAGTCGGCGCCTCGCGCGCCGGCATCATTTATTGAGCGACCCAGCCGCCGTCGACGTTGAAGGCCACGCCGCGGATGTTGTCGGCCGCGCGCGAGCACAGGAACACCGCCAGCTCGCCGAGCTGCTCGGGGGTGGTGAACTGCATGGAAGGCTGCTTGTCGCCCAGCAGTCGGCGCTTGGCCTCCTCGAACTCCACGCCGTCGGCCTGTGCGCGGGCCTGCACCTGCTTTTCCACCAGCGGCGTCAGCACCCAGCCCGGGCAAATGGCGTTGACGGTCACGGGCGTGGTGGCCGTCTCCAGCGCCACGGACTTGGTGAAGCCCACCAGCCCGTGCTTGGCCGCCACGTAGGCCGACTTCTGCGCCGAAGCCACCAGGCCGTGCACGGAAGCCAGGTTGATGATGCGGCCCCAGCCGCGCTGCTTCATGCCCGGCAGCGCCAGCCGCGTAGTGTGGAAGGCCGAGCTCAGGTTGATGGCCAGGATGGCGTCCCATTTCTCGGTCGGGAAATCCTCCACCGCCGCCACGTGCTGGATGCCGGCGTTGTTGACCAGGATGTCCACCGCGCCGAACTCGGCCTCGGCCGCTTTCACCATCGCCTCGATCTCCGCGGGCTTGCTCATGTCGGCACCGTGGTACGACACCCGGGTGCCGAGGGCGCGAACCTCGGCCAGCGCTGCCTCGCTGTCGCCGAAGCCGTTGAGCACGATGTTGGCGCCTTGTTGCGCCAGGCACTTGGCGATGCCCAGCCCGATGCCGCTGGTGGATCCGGTGACGAGGGCGGTCTTTGCCTTGAGCATGAATGGCCTCCTTGGGTTGATACGATGGTTCAAAGACAAACGGGAGCCATCATGAACGATTCGCCGAGGCTGATTCACGTGCCCTGCCTGCGCCCCGGCGCGCTCTACCGCATGGCGTGCTGGGAGTGGGGCGACCCGGCCAACGAGCGCGTGCTGGTGTGCGTGCACGGCCTCACGCGCCAGGGGCGCGACTTCGACACCCTTGCGCGCGCCCTGTGCCATGAATACCGCGTGGTGTGCCCGGACGTGCTCGGCCGCGGCCACTCCGACTGGCTGCAGGATCCGGGCGGCTACAGCGTGCCCTTCTACGTTTCGGACATGGTCAACCTGCTGGCGCGGCTGGATGCACGCGAGATCGACTGGGTGGGCACGTCCATGGGCGGGCTCATCGGCATGGGCCTGGGCTCGCTGGCGGGCGCGCCGCTGCGGCGCATGGTGCTCAACGACGTCGGCCCGTCGCTGGAGTACGAAGGCCTGCTGCGCATTGCCGACTACGTCGGCGAGAAGCGGTACTGGGACAGCGAGGAGGAGGCTGCGGCGTTCCTGCGCAGCATCGCTGAGGGCTTCGGCCCGCACACGGCCGAGCAATGGCTGGCGCTGTGCCGGCCGCAGCTCAAGGCCGAGGGCTCGGGCTTCACGCTGCACTACGACCTGAGCATCGCCGAGGTGTTCAAGACGGTTACGCCGGAGTCGGTCGCGGCCGGCAACGCGGCGCTGTGGCATGCCTATGAGGCACTGCGCTGCCAGGTGCTGCTGCTGCGCGGCGCGGAGTCGGACCTGCTGTCGCATGCCGCCGCGCAGGCGATGACGCAGCGCGGCCCGCGCGCGAAGCTGGTCGAGTTCGAGGGCGTGGGCCACGCGCCGATGCTGGTGCAGCCCGACCAGGTCGAGGCGGTGCGCGATTTCCTGTTGTCCCCATGAGAAGCCTGCAATCGGAATGGGTCACGGCGCGGCCGGCGACTATCGTTGAGTTGGCGGAGCTGCCGGAGATGCCGGCCTCCGCCGAAGGGGCGCTGTCGCCCGAGGACGCCGGGCTGCTGGCGCTGCAGCGCGCGCGGGCCTTCGCCGAGCCGCTGCTGTGGCAGCGCGCCCTGGACACCGGCGAGGACGTGCTCGCGCACGCGGACGGCGTGTGCGCGGTGCTGCGCAGCATCGGCGCGGCGCCGGCGATGCAGGCCGCCGCCTACCTGGTCTACGCCAGCGACTACCTGCAGAAGCCCGAGGAGGTGCTGGAGAAGGCCTTCGGCGCGTCCTATGCCGGGCTGGTGAGCCACACGCGGCAGCTGGTGCAGATCCAGCGCGCGGCGCGCCAGGCGCGCGTGGAGGAGCCCGCGCGCGCGCTGCAGACCGAGCGCGTGCGCAAGATGCTGCTGGCCTTCTCGCGCGACCTGCGTGTGGTGCTGCTGCGCCTGGCCTCGCGGCTGCAGACGCTGCGCTGGTACGCCGCGAGCAAGCTGCCGTGTCCGCAGGACCTGGCGCTGGAGTCGCAGCACGTGTTCGCGCCGCTGGCCAACCGGCTGGGCATCTGGCAGATCAAATGGGAGCTGGAGGACCTGGCTTTCCGCTTCCTGCAGCCGGCCGAGTACAAGCGCATCGCCACGCTGCTGCACGAGAAGCGCAGCGAGCGCGAGCAGGGCGTGGAGCGCTTCCGCGCCGAGCTGGCGCAGGAGCTGGCCGAGGTCGGCATCCACGCCAGCGTGCAGGGGCGGCCCAAGCACATCTACAGCATCTATAAAAAGATGCAGGGCAAGCGGCTGGGCTTCGAGCGCGTGCTGGACCTGCGTGCGCTGCGCGTGGTGGTGGACGACGTGCCGCAGTGCTATGCGGCGCTGGCGCGCGTGCACGAGCGCTACCGGCCGCTGGAAGGCGAGTTCGACGACTACATCGCCAAGCCCAAAGCCAACGGCTACCAGTCGCTGCACACGGTGGTGCTCGACGACGAGGACCGGCCGGTGGAGGTGCAGATCCGCACCCGCGCCATGCACGAGCATGCCGAGTACGGCGTCGCGGCGCACTGGGCCTACAAGGAGGCGGGTGCGCGCGGCTACGCCGGTGTCAGCGCCGCGGGCGAGTTCGAGGAGCGCGTGGCCGAGGCGCGCAAGGCCGTGCTGCGCCAGCTGCTGGCCTGGGAGCGGGACTTCGTGCAGGCCGGCGAGCCCGGCGCCTTCGACCGCATCTACGTCTTCACGCCGCAGGCCACCGTGGTGGAGCTGCCCGCCGGCGCCACGCCGGTGGACTTTGCCTACGCGGTGCACACCGACCTCGGCCACCGCTGCCGCGGCGCGCGCGTGGACGGGGCGCTGGTGCCGCTGAACACGCCGCTGCGCAGCGGGCAGACGGTGGAGGTCAGCGCGACCAAGGAGGGCGGCCCGTCGCTGGACTGGCTCAACCCGGAGCTGTGCTATCTCGCCAGCCCGCGGGCGCGCTCCAAGGTGCGCGCGTGGTTCAACGCGCTGGCGCAGCGCGACACCATCGCCCGCGGACGCGAGGCGGTGGAGAAGCTGCTGCAGCGCGAGGGCCGCACGGCGCTCAAACTTGAAGACTTGGCCTCGCGGCTGGGCTTCAGGAGCGCCGACGCGCTGTTCGAGGTGGTAGGCAAGGACGAGTACTCGCTGCGCAACATCGAGCAGCTGCTGCGCCCGGCCGAGCCGGCGCCGCCGCTGGAAGAACTCGTCACCAAGCGCGCCACCGCGCCCGAAGGTGGCCCGCGCGGCGGCGTGCTGGTGGTGGGCGTGGAATCGCTGCTCACGAACCTCGCGCGTTGCTGCCGCCCGGCGCCGCCGGATGCCATCGCCGGCTTCGTCACCCGCGGCAAGGGCGTGGCGGTGCACCGGGCCGACTGCGTGAACTTCCGCCACGCCGCGCAGCAGGCGCCCGAGCGCGTCATCGCCGTGGCGTGGGGCAAGCCGCGCGGCGACAAGGCCGCGCTGTACCCGGTGGGCGTGACCGTGGAAGCCGCGGACCGTCCCGGGCTGCTGCGCGACATCTCCGAGCTCTTCGCCAAGGAGAAGATGAAGGTCACGGACATGCAGATGCAGTCGGTGCGCGACGTGCACGGCGGCAGCACGCGTATGAACATCACCGTCGAGGTCAACGACGCGGCGCGGCTGGCGCAGGTGCTGCAGCAGGTGCAGCGCATCGGCGGCGTGCGGCGCGCGGCGCGGCGCTGAGCGCAGGTACTGGAGACGGGTGTGGGGCAGGGCGTCGAGCCGTCGAACCGCACCCGTTTTCAGCTTCGGCCAGCTTCAGGAAGTGGGGCGAAGCAAATTCTTCAAATTTTTCGCCAAAGGTGCTTGCACAGGTGACAAAAGTGCGTCTAGAATAGCGGCTTCAGCAAACGACAGGCGCGTAGCTCAGCTGGTTAGAGCACCACCTTGACATGGTGGGGGTCGTTGGTTCGAGTCCAATCGCGCCTACCAATCGCAAGCCCTTGACGAGTGATCTCGTCAAGGGCTTTTCGCTTTTGGTGCCGCAAAAAAACCGCTGCGAATGCAGCGGGTCGGAAGCTGGAGAAGGTTCGTCGCGCTTCAGCGCAGTGCGATCACCTGGTTGCTCGCCGCGGCGGCGGTCTGCTCGGCCGCGTTGACGTTGGCGGGCGCCGGACGCGCTGCCGGGGCCGGCATCGGGGCGTTGACCGGCACGCCGCGGCCGCTGGCCACCTGGCGCAGATAGCTCTGCTCCGCCAGCACCTTGCCCACGTAGCCACCGTCCTCCTCCAGATTGGCCGCGCCGACGTAGTGGCGCAGCCCTGCTTCCAGGCCGCCGCCGGCGCGGGCGATGCACTCCTTGAGCACCTGCACGCCCACGCGCAGGTTCGTGACCGGGTCGAAGGCCGCCAGCGTGCCGCCGAAGCGCTCGTACTTGTCGTCGTGCACCCGCGTCATCACCTGCATCAGCCCCTGTGCGCCCACGGCGCTTTGGGCGAAGGGATTGAAGCTGGACTCCACGGCCATGATGGCCAGGATCAGCGTAGGCTCCAGCCCGGCCTTCTGGCCGACCTGCCACGCTTCCTGCACCAGGCGGCTGATCGGCTCCGGCGCCACGCGGTAGCGGCGCGACAGCCACTTGGCGACGGCCGCCTGCTGGCGGTCGAGCTCCTTCGGGTTGGTCGCGGTGGCGCGGGCCACGCCTTGCGGATCGGACAGCGTCACCAGCAGGTCGCCGTCGCGCTCGGCGCGGGCCTCGTGGCGGGATTGCAGCCAGTCCAGCGCTGCGCGTTCGACCTCGTGACGCAGGTCGGCGTGGCTGCTGCCGAAGGCCAGCACCGCCACGACTGCGAGCCCAACCAGGGCCAGGGTGTTGTGGCTGACTTGAAGCAGCCCGGAAAAGACGTCGCGCAGGAAGACGGCGACCGAGGCGCGCAGGGCGCGCAACATGACAAGCGCTGTCATTGCTCTCCTTTCGTCCACCGGCGCGGCGTCCGCGTGCCCAGCTTGGGGCTGGCACGGACGCCACAAGAGCGGCGGCGATAATGGTTCGGCAGCAGGCCCGCACTGGTCGGGCCCTTCCGCAGCGCCATGGACGCCACGGGCTGCAAGGCAGCGTTCCCCCTGAATAGGGGATCGGGACAACCCTGGTCTCCGCCAGGTGGACTCATTCTAGGAACGGTTCAAATAACCGGTCAAGAATATCAATCCACTCTCTTATAGCTACAGGTAATGAAATACCGCGACCTGCGGGACTTCGTCGCGCAACTTGAACGCCTGGGCGAGCTGCGTCGCGTGAGCGAACCGGTGTCGCCCCGGCTGGAAATGACGGCGCTGAGCGACCGCGTGCTGCAGGCCGGCGGGCCGGCGCTGTGGTTCGAGAAGCCCATCGGCCACGACATGCCGGTGCTGGCAAATCTCTTCGGCACGCCGCGCCGCGTGGCGCTGGGCATGGGGGCGCAGGACACCGCCGAGCTGCGCGAGATCGGCCGGCTGCTGGCCAGCCTCAAGGAGCCCGAGCCCCCGGGCGGGCTCAAGGACGCCGGGCGGCTGCTGCACATGGCCAAGGCACTGTGGGACATGAAGCCCGCGCGCGTGTCCTCGCCCGCGTGCCAGGCGCAGGTGCTGCAGGGCAACGAGGTGGACCTGCACCGGCTGCCGATCCAGCTGTGCTGGCCCGGCGACGCCGGCCCGCTGCTGACCTGGGGCCTGGTGATCACGCGCGGGCCGCAGTCGGTGGCGCAGCCGCGCACGCGCCAGAACCTGGGCATTTACCGCCAACAGCTCATCGGGCGGCGCGAGCTGATCATGCGCTGGCTGGCGCACCGCGGCGGCGCGCTCGACTTCCGCGAGTTCGCCCGCGCCAACCCTGGTAAACCGTTCCCGATCGCGGTGGCGCTGGGCGCCGACCCGGCCACGCTGCTGGGCGCGGTCACGCCGGTGCCGGACACGCTGTCGGAGTACCAGTTCGCCGGCCTGCTGCGCGGCAGCCGCACCGAGCTGGCCGAAACCTCGGTGGGCGAGGGCGCCTTGAAGTTGCAGGCGCCGGCCAGCGCCGAGATCGTGCTGGAGGGGCACATCCCCACGGCCGAATCGGGCTACGAGGGCGTGAGCGAGGACGGCGTGCCGCTCAAGGAGCGCGGCGGCTACCTGCACGCGCTCGAAGGCCCCTTCGGCGACCACACCGGCTACTACAACGAGCAGGACTGGTTCCCCGTGTTCCGCGTGGACCGGCTCACGCAGCGCAAGGACCCGGTCTACCACTCCACCTACACCGGCAAGCCGCCCGACGAGCCCGCGGTGCTGGGCGTGGCACTGAACGAGGTGTTCGTGCCCATCCTGCAGAAGCAGTTCCCGGAGATCGTGGACTTCTACCTGCCGCCCGAAGGCTGCAGCTACCGCCTGGCGGTCATCTCGATCCGCAAGGCCTACCCGGGCCACGCCAAGCGGCTGATGTTCGGGCTGTGGAGCTTCCTGCGCCAGTTCATGTACACCAAGTTCATCGTGGTCACGGACGAGGACGTGAACATCCGCGACTGGCGCGACGTGATCTGGGCCATCACCACGCGCATGGACCCGGTGCGCGACGCGACGCTGGTGTCGGACACGCCGATCGACTACCTGGACTTCGCTTCGCCCGTGAGCGGACTGGGCGGCAAGATGGGCCTGGACGCAACCAACAAGTGGCCCGGCGAGACCAGCCGCGAGTGGGGCCGCACCATCACGATGGAGCCCGCGGTGCAGTCTCGAATGGACGCACTTTTTGAGCGTCTCATGTCTCGCGGTCCCGGCGCGTGATGTCCCTGCCGCAGCCGTCGCCAAGCTTGTAGCGGTCCCGGCGCTGCGCTACCTTTGCCTCGCCTGCTGCGGCAGGTTCATGCAAGTGGCGCAGTCTTCTGCGCAACAGGAGCCCCGGACCGCCTACCTCCGGAGCCCCATCGGCGGTGGCAATCGCCCGTCCCCTCCGCGCCCTGGCGCGGAGGGGTTCGCTTTTCTGGGGCCGCCTCAGGCGCCCATGAGCAGGCCGATGCGCTCGCGCAGCACCTGGCGCATCAGCGTGAAGCCCTCGCTGCTGGGCAGCCAGCGCAGCAGCGGCTGCTCCACGCGCGGCGCCAGGCCGATCGGCGCCGGCGTCACGCGCAACGTCATGCCCGCCGCCGCGGCGGCCTGCTCGAAGGCGCGCTGCGCGCGCGGCATGTGCCAGTCCTGTGTCACCAGCACGATGTCGGTGATGCCCTGCGTGCGCAGCAGCGCCAGCGTGCGCGCGGCGTTCTCGCGCGTGTCGCGCGAGCCGCTTTCCGTCCAGCGCAGCGGGTGCCTGAACTCGTCGCGCGCGATGCGGGCCGCCACTGTGGCCTCGGCCTCGCCGGGCAGGCCGGCGTGGCCCACGCCGCCGCTGAAGCCCAGCCCCAGGCCACTGCCGCGTGACAGCCAGATGCCGTAGCGCAGCCGCTCCAGCGACCACGGGCTCAGGTTGGACGTGCCGTACTCCGGCGCCAGGTTCTCGCTGCCACCGCCGAGCACGACGATGGTGGCCTGCGCCGGCTGCAGCGCCTTCAGCGCGGCCGGGTTCACGGCCGGCGGGGGCGCCAGCAGCCGTTGCCGGGCCCATTCCGCCGCCCCCGCGCAGGCCCCCAGCCACAGCGCCAGCACCGCCACGCCCATCAGCAGCGTGCCCAGCGCGCGCCGGCGCAGCCTGAAGCCCAGCAGCACCAGCAGCAGCGCCGGCACGGGTGGCAGCAGCAGCGTGCCCAGCGCCGGCTTCCAGGCCTCCAGGCCCAGCCGCATCACAATCTCGTTCATTGGTTGTTCCCTCACCCCGGGTGGCGCGCATTGTGCGCAGGCCGCCCGCACTGATCCGCAATAAACAAATGTTCAAGGGCAAGCGTGCGGCGCGATGGCTGGCCGCGCTGGTGATCGCATTGGGAGTGCTGTGGCTGCTGGGCGCGCTGGCGCTGCCGCCACTGTTGAAATGGCAACTGCAGCAGCGCGGCAGCGAGCTGCTGGGCCGCGAGCTGCGCGTGGACAGCATCCGCTTCACGCCCTGGAACCTGCGGCTCACCGTCGAGGGCATCACGCTGGCCGGCGCGCCGCAGGCCGAGGGCGCCGCCGCGCCGGCGCCGCAGGCGCAGGTCGAGCGCCTGCTGCTCAACCTGGAGGCCAGCTCGCTGTGGCGGCGCGCCCCGGTGCTCAGCGCCATCGAGCTCACCGCGCCGCGGCTGCGCGTCACGCGCCGCGCCGACGGCGGCACCGACCTCGACGACATGCTGCAGCGGTTGAGCGCTCAACCGAAGACCGAGAGCACCGAGGACGCGCCGCCGCCGCGCTTCGCGCTGCACAACCTGCGCCTGGAGCGCGGCGAGCTGATCTACCAGGACGAGACGCGCCACGTGCGCCACGAGCTGCGCGAGCTGAACGTGGAGCTGCCCTTCATCTCCAGCCTGCCCGCGGACGTGGAGACGCAGGTGCAGCCGCGCCTGGCCTTCATCCTCGACGGCAGCCGCTTCGACAGCGGCGCCCGCGCCACGCCCTTCTCGCGCCACCGCGACAGCACGCTGGAGCTGAGCCTGGAGGCGCTGGATCTCGCGTCCCTGAGCCCGTACCTGCCCAGCAGCCTGAACCTGAAGCTGGAGCGCGGCCGGTTCGGCACGCGGCTGCAGCTGCGCTTCCGCCTGGCCGACGACGGCACGCCGGAGCTGGACGTGCAGGGCCGGCTGCAGGCGCAGGACCTGGCGCTGGCCGACAGCCGCGGCGAGCCGCTGCTGGGCTGGAAGTCACTGCAGGTGGAGGTCCAGCCCTCGCAGCCGCTGCGTCGGCGCATCGCGCTCGGCCCCGTCAGCCTGGAGGGGCTCGACGTGCACGCAGGGCGGGATGCGCAAGGGCGGCTGCTGCCGGCCCTGGGCGGCTCCGGGGCTTCCGGGGCCGGCGCGACGGCGAAGCCCGCCACGGAAAGCGCCTCGGCGGCCTCGGCCGCGGCGGCCGGCGCGGCGTCCGAGGCCGCCTGGAAAGTGTCGGCGCAGGCGCTGGAGATCAAGGGCGCGGCGCTGCACTGGCGCGACGACGCGCTGAAGCTGCGCTGGCGCGTGGAGGCGCTCGACGCCCAGGCGCGCGAGCTGCAATGGCCGCTGCAGGCCGCCATGCCTTTCGAGGCCTCGGCACGGCTGCGGCCGGAGGAGGGCGGCGCCGACGTCCCGGCCGGGGAGCTGAAGCTGTCGGGCAACGCCGCGGCCGAGGGCGGCACGCTGAATTTCGATCTGAAGGCGCTGCCGTTGCGCCCGCTGGCGCCGCTGCTGGCGCAGGCGCTGCGTCCGCTGCCGGAAGGCCAGCTCGGCGTGCAGGGCCAGCTGGCCTGGACGCCCGCCGGGCTGCAGACGGTGGAGCTGGCGCAGGCGCGGCTGGACCGGCTGCGCCTGCTGGACCCGGCTGCCCCGTCCGCGCCGCCGCTGGTGGCCTGGGACGCGCTGGCGCTGGAGGCCGTGCGCGTCGCGCTGCCGGGCCAGGCGGTGGAGATCGGCCGGCTGCGCCTGCAGGCGCCCGCGCTGCAGCTCGCGCGCGATGCCGAGGGCCGGCTCAACGCGCTGTCGTGGTTCCCGTCGGCCGCGGATGCGCCGGCTGCGGCCACGCCGGCGCCGCCCCGCAACGGCGCGGCGGCCGGTCCCGCCTGGCGCGTGCGGCTGGGCCAGCTGCAGATCGACGACGGCCGCGTGCGCTGGCGCGACGCGCAGCCGCTGCCGCAGGCGCCGGTGGCGCTGGAGCTGTCGAAGCTGCAGCTGGCGCTGCAGGACCTGCAGTGGCCCCTGGCCGGCGGCGCGCGGCGCGCCAGCCTGGGCCTGCAGCTCATCGACCCGGAGGACAAGACGCCCGGCCGCGTGCAGTGGAACGGCCGGCTGCAGCTGGAGCCGCTGGCGCTGGACGGGCGCTGGCGCATCGAGCGGCTGCCGATGCACCTGCTGCAGGCCTACGCCGGCGGCGCGCTGCCGCTGCACCTGCTGCACGGCGAGGCCGGCTTCGACGGCGACGTCAGCCTCGCGCTCGGCACGGACGGGCCGCGCGTGCAGCTGCGCGGCGACGCGCTGCTGGGCGGCGTGCACGTGGTCGCCGCGCGCGGGCAGACCGAGGACGACGAGCTGCTGAGCTGGCAATCGCTGGCGTTCAAGGGCCTGAATGCCTCGGTGTTGCCCGGCAATAAACCGCGCGTGGAGCTGCAGGCCACGACGCTGTCGGACTTCTTCGCCCGCCTGGTGGTCACGGAGCAGGGCCGCTTCAACCTGCAGGACCTGCGCGGCCGTCCCGTGCTTGACACCGACGGCGCCGCGGCCTCGGGCGCGCCCACCGCCTCGGCACCCGCGGCGGATGCGTCCGCCTCCGCTGCCAAGCGCGACGGCGTGGCGATCGGCGAGCCCTTGCCCAAGCGCACGCGCGAGCTGCCGCTGGACCTGGTGCTGGGCAGCACCACGCTGCTCAACGGCCGCATCGACTTCAACGACCGCTTCGTCCGTCCCAACTACAGCGCCGAGCTCACCGAGCTCAACGGCATGCTGGGGCCGCTGCGCTCGGACAGCCCGGGCCTGGCGCCGTTGTCGCTGCGCGGCCGGGCCGCGGGCAGCGCAGCGCTGGACATCCAGGGCACGCTCAACCCGCTGAACGACCCGCCGGAGCTCAACATCGAGGCCCACGCCACCGGGCTGGAGCTGCCGCCGCTGTCGCCCTACGCCGGCAAGTACGCCGGCTACGCCATCGAGCGCGGCAAGCTCAGCGTGGACCTCAACTACCGCATCAACAACGAGGGCCGGCTGCAGGCGCGCAACCGCCTCACGCTCAACCAGCTCACTTTCGGCGAACGCGTGGAGTCGCCCAGCGCCACCAAGCTGCCGGTGCTGCTGGCGGTGTCGCTGCTCAAGGACCGCCACGGCAACATCGACCTGGACCTGCCCGTCAGCGGCAGCCTCGACGACCCGCAGTTCAGCATCGGCGGCGTGATCCTGCGCCTCATCGGCAACCTGCTGCTCAAGGCGCTGACCTCGCCCTTCGCGCTGCTGGCCGGCGCCAGCGGCCCCGACCTCAGCCGCGTGGCCTTCGACCCCGGCAGCGCGTTGCCGGCCGCAGACGGGCGCGAGGTGCTGCAGCAGGCGGCCAAGGCACTGCAGGACAAGCCCGAGCTGCAGACCACCCTTACCGGCGAGGCCGACTTGCAGGCCGAGGCCGAGCCCATCCGCCGCGCGCAGCTGGAGGCGCGCATCCGCACCGAGCAGCGCCGTCAGGCGCTGCGCGCCGGCGCGGCTGCGCAGGCCGAGCTGCCGCCGCCCACGCCCGCCGAACGCGAGGCGCTGCTGCGCCGCATCTATGCCGACACGGCGCTGCCCAACAAGCCGCGCAACCTCATCGGCCTGGCGCGCGAGCTGCCGCCGGCTGAGATGGAGCAGCGGCTGCTGGCGGCCATCGCCGTCACCGAGGACAGCGCGCGCCAGCTTGCGGTGCAGCGCGCGCTGGCGGTGCGCGACGCGCTCATCGCGCAGGGCGTGCCGGGCGAGCGGCTGTTCGTGGCCGCGCCGCGGCTGCACGAGGCCAAGGCGGATGGCGAGAAGGCGGCGGCCTGGGCGCCGCAGGTGGAGCTGTCGCTGCGCTGAAACGGCACGCCTGCCGCCATCCGGGGCGGCGTGCCCTAGGGACTTGCCCCATCTGCCTGCGTGCCGGGGCCGCGCTCACAGTGCGCGAGCCCGGTGCCAAGGCGGTGCCGGACTGGCCGTGCCGCCCCCGTTGCGGCGGCAACGGCACAACGGTGAAGGAGACAAGCCTGTGAAGCCCCTCAACCGACCGTTCGCCCTGAGTCTGCTGGCCGGCGCGCTGCTGCTGGCCGGTGTCGCGAGAGCGCAACCCGCGGCGCCCGGCGCGTCCGCCAACATCGAGAAACTCAAGCAGTTCAAGGTTTCGGGCACCGACCTCAACATCCCGCCGGTGCCGCAGGAAGGCAAGAACGCCAACGCCATCCGCGAGAACCTCAAGCGCGTGAAGCTGCCGCCGGGCTTCAAGATCGATCTCTACGCCGTCGTGCCCGATGCGCGCCACATGGCCGTGGCGCCCACCGCCAACATGCTGTTCGTGGGCACGCGCAAGACCACCGTCTGGGCCGTCACGGACCGCAACTCCGACGGCACGGCCGACGAGGTGAAACCCTTCGCGCCCAGCCTGAACTTCAAGAACCCCAACGGCGTGTGCTGGACCCGGGACGGCTTCCTCATCGTCGCCGAGCACAACCGGGTGCTGAATTTCCCCGCAGCCGAGTTCTTCTACGAGGGCCCCGACGTGGCGGTGGCCGAGGTGGTGCCGCAGGGCGGGCTGATCCCGGTGGAGGAGGAGTCCTTCAACCACGGCGCGCGCACCTGCCGCATCGGCCCGGACAAGAAGCTCTACGTCACGCTGGGCCAGCCCTTCAACGTGCCCCCGCGCGAGAAGCTCGACCTCTACAACAAGTGGGGCATCGGCGGCATCGTGCGCATGGAGCTCGACGGCAGCAAGCGCGAGGTGTTCGCCACGGGCGTGCGCAACTCCGTGGGCATGGACTTCAATCCCAAGGACGGCACGCTCTGGTTCACCGACAACCAGACCGACGGCATGGGCGACGACATCCCCAACGGGGAGATCAACCGCGCCACCAAGGCGGGCCAGTTCTTCGGCTACCCGTGGATCCAGGGCAAGACGCGCATCACCGAGCACAAGTACGACAAGGACCCGCTGCCGCCCAACGTCACCGCCGCGCAGGTGCTGACCGAGGCGCACGCGGCCGACCTGGGGCTGGTCTTCTACACCGGCCGGCAGTTCCCGGCGAAGTACCAGGGCGGCCTGTTCTCGGCCCAGCACGGCTCGTGGAACCGCACCAAGCCCAACGGCGCGCAGCTGCTGTTCACCTCGCTCAAGCCCGACGGCACGGCCGACAAGACCGAGGTCTTCGCCAGCGGCTGGCTGGACGACGAGACCGGCACGCTGCGCGGGCGCCCGGTGGACGTGGCGGTGATGAAGGACGGCTCGCTGCTGGTGTCCGACGACTACGCCGGCGCGATCTACCGCATCACCTACCAGCAGCCCTGAGCCGCGGCGCGGGCCGCCTGGCGCTTTGGCCCGGCGCTTCGACCTGCGCGGCGGAAGGGCTGATCCGCCGCGCCGCAGAATCGCCGCGTCGCGGCCGCGCTGGGCGGCCGCATGCGAAAGGAGGCGCAGATGGCGTCCGAGACGATCACCCTGGGCGGCGGCTGCTTCTGGTGCACGGAGGCGGTGTACGAGCTGGTCGACGGGGTGCTGGCGGTGGAGTCCGGCTACACCAACGGCCACGTGGTGCGGCCGAGCTACGAGCAGGTGTGCCAAGGTGACACAGGCCACGCGGAAGTGGTGCGTGTCACTTTCGATCCGCAGCGCATCCCGCTGCGCGAGGTGCTGGAGATCTTCTTCACCATCCACGACCCCACCACGCGCAACCGCCAGGGCAACGACGTGGGGCCGCAGTACCGCTCCGGCATCTACACCCATGACGAGGCGCAGGCGGCGGTGGCGCGCGAGGTGCTGGCCGAGGTGAACGAGGCGCTGGGCGGGCGCGTGGTCACGGAGCTGGTGCCCGAGGAGAACTACTCCCGGGCTGAGGACTACCACCAGCACTACTTCGCCAACCACCCCGGGCAGGGCTACTGCGCCTTCGTGGTGGCGCCCAAGGTGGAGAAGTTCAGGAAGACGTTCAAGCAGCGGGTGAAAGCTTCCTGAGCTGCAGGCGCCGTTCGCCCTGAGCTTGTCGAAGGGCTTGCCGCCGGAGTGGGCGGCACGGCTTCGACAGGCTCAGCCCGAACGGGTTCGTGGATTCACGGCGCCAGCCGCTCGCGCACCCACAGGCCGTCCTGCAGCCGGTAGCGCAGCCGGTCGTGCAGGCGCGACTTGCGGCCCTGCCAGAACTCCCAGCGGTCGGGCACCAGCCGGAAGCCGCCCCAGTGCGGCGGGCGCGGCGGGTTGAGTCCGAAGCGCACGCCGGCCTTGGCGGCATTGGCCACCAGCACCGTGCGGCCGCTGATCACCTCGCTCTGCGGCGAAGCCCAGGCGCCCAGGCGCGAATCCAGCGGGCGCGAGTTGAAATAAGCATCCGACTCCTCGGCGCTGGTCTTCTCCACGCGGCCCTCGATGCGCACCACGCGCTCCAGCTCGACCCAGTGAAACTGCAGCGCCGCGAAGGGGTTCTGCGCCAGCTCGCGGCCCTTGCGGCTGTCGTAGTTCGTGTACCAGACGATGCCGCGCGCATCGCAGCCCTTGATCAGCACCACGCGCGTGGAAGGCCGGCCATCGGGCCCGACGGTGGCCACGGTCATGGCATTGGGCTCGGGCAGCTGCGCTTCCAGCGCCTGCTGCAGCCACAGCTCGAACTGCCGCAGCGGGTCGGCCTGTGAGGCCTCTTCATCGAGTTCGGCGCGCTCATAGCTCTTGCGCAAATCGGCGAGTCGGGTATCCATGGACCAAGGATAAACCCTGGACCAAGGGGGATCTCTTACTCGGTGCGCCCTAGGGACAGTTCCCACTTTGATTCTTGCTGCGGTGCAACGAGACTGCCGCCCTTGGGGCACCCGGAGGTGTTCGCGGAGGTCAAGGATGGTGCTCGATATGGCTTTCTGCCCCACGGTGATCGTGCTGGCCGCTGGTCGCGGCAGCCGCTTCTACGGTCCGCTGCGCGCTCCGCGCCAGCTTGACGATGCCGACATGCTCGATGCCACGCTGCGCCAGGCTGTCGCTAGTGAGCTGCCGGTCCTGGTGGTGACCACGCCCAGGCTCGAAGCCAGCGCCCGTGCCCACGTGGCCGCGCGCGACGTGGTGGTCCTGCCCGAGGTGAAGCAGCCCGACGGCGGCACGGCGGTGCCGAGCTTGAGCGACTGCATCGCGGCCGGTGTCGGCACGCGGCCAGGCGCCTCGGGCTGGGTGGTGCTGCCGGCCGACATGCCGCTGGTGCAGCCCGGCACGCTGGTGGCGGTGGCGCAGGCGCTGCGCGTGCACGCGGTAGCCTATGCCCAGCACGCCGGCCGGCGCGGCCACCCGGTGGGCTTCGCCGCGGAGCTGTACTCGGAGCTGGTCCAGCTGCCCGACGACAGCGGCGCGCGCCGCCTGGTGGCGCGCTACCCCTCCTGCGGCGTGGACGTGGACGATCCCGGCACGCAGCTGGACCTGGAATCGCTGCGCGACCTGGCCGAGCCGGTCGCCCCGCCGCCGGGGCCGCGCGCCTGGGCGCCGGCGCCGCCGGCCTTCTGATCCTCTCGGGGCGAGCCCGCCGGCTCGTCCCTCCGGCCCTTGCAGGGCTTGAAGGCCGCCTCCCGCAGGCGGCCTTTTTTGTTTCAGCCGCCTTCGATCAGCCGATGCCGGCGCGCCAGCGCCAGCAGCTTCTCGCTCTCGCGGTCCGGCATGCCGTGGCGGCGCAGCGCGGTGGCGGTGTGCACCAGGTAATCCAGCGTGCTGCCGAAGCGCCCGCGCGCGTGGCGCAGGACCTCCAGCAGCTCCTCTTCCGACAGCCGCCCGGTGTAGCTGGGGCTGCGCCGGCTCAGCGTGAAGGCCAATGCCCGCACCGGCCCGCCCGGCGTGTGGCACTTGAGCCAGCGCGGGTCGTAGACGCCGGTGGGCATCTCGCGCGCCCACAGCCGCGTCAGCTCCTCCTCCACCCGTGGCTGCGCCACGCGGTACACCACGCCGCGGCAGGAGCCGCCGGGCAGCAGCGCATAGACCAGCCCCGGCCGCTCCGGCGTGCCGCGGTTGACGCGCGAGCGCATGCGCAGCGCCCGGTGGTAGCCATGCACCTGCGCCGGGCGCTGCTCCTCGGCGTCGAACTCCGGGCGCCAGATCAGCGAGCCGTAGCCGAACACCCACAGGTCGCCGCGATCCCATTGCCGCAGCACCTGCCGCAGCAGCGCCAGCGGATCGCGCAATTGCAGGCTCTCTTGCAGCAGCGTCGGGTCCATGCCGGGCAGCGTAGCGGGTGCAGCGCTTGCCGCGCCTGCGGGTCCGGACCCATTGACGCTGTAACTCGGTTACTTCAGAATGAGTAACCGAGTTACATGAAGCCGCCACGCCCATGAAGACCGCCATCCTCGACATCACCGACCGCATTCGCGAGCGCAGTGCGGCCAGCCGCGGCGCCTACCTGGCGCAGGTGCGGCGCCTGGCCGACCGCAAGCGCGGCAGCGACCGCCTGGGCTGCGCCAATGTCGCGCACGCCTTCGCCGCGCTGCCAAGCAACGACAAGCTGCGCATCGTGGCCGAGCGCGCGCCGCACATCGGCGTGGTCACGGCCTACAACGACATGCTGTCGGCGCACCAGCCCTACGAGAACTACCCCGCGCTGCTGCGCGACGAGGCCCACCGCAACGGCGCCACGCTGCAGGTGGCCGGCGGGGTGCCGGCGATGTGCGACGGCGTCACGCAGGGCACGCCGGGCATGGAGCTGAGCCTGTTCTCGCGCGACACCATCGCCATGGGCACCGCCATCGCGCTGACGCACGACGTCTTCGACGCGGCGCTGCTGCTGGGCATCTGCGACAAGATCGTCCCGGGACTGCTGATCGGCGCGCTGAACTTCGGCCACTTGCCCTGCGTCTTCGTGCCTGCCGGGCCCATGAGCAGCGGCCTGTCCAACACCGAGAAGTCGCACGTGCGCGAGCAGTACGCGCAAGGGCAGGTGGGGCGCGACGAGCTGCTGCAGGCCGAGAGCGCCGCCTACCACGGCCCCGGCACCTGCACCTTCTACGGCACCGCCAACAGCAACCAGATGCTCCTGGAAGCCATGGGCCTGCACGTGCCCGGCGCCGCCTTCATCCACCCGCACGACGGGCTGCGCGAAGACCTCAGCCGCGAGGCGGTGCGCACCGCGCTGTCGCTGGTGCAGCGCAAGCGGAACATCGGCGAGCAGGTGGACGAGCGCGTGATCGTCAACGCCATGGTGGCGCTGCTGGCCACGGGCGGCTCCACGAACCATCTCATCCACTGGGTGGCGGTGGCGCGCGCGGCGGGCATCCGCATCAACTGGACCGATTTCGCCGAGCTCTCCGCCGTGGTGCCGCTGCTGGCGCGGGTCTACCCGAACGGCAGCGCCGACGTGAACCAGTTCCAGCAGGCCGGCGGCCCCGGCTTCGTGCTGCGCGAGCTGCTGGAGGCGGGCTGCCTGCACCCGGACGTGCTGACCGTGGCCGAGGGCGGCATCGGCGCCTACACGCAGGTGCCGGTGCGCCAGGAGGGCAAGCTGGCCTGGAGCGCGCTGCCGCCGTCGCCCATCGACCCGTCCGTGGTGCGCACCCACGGCGCGCCGTTCTCCGCCAGCGGCGGGCTTAAGCTGCTTACGGGCAACCTGGGCCGCTCGGTGATCAAGGTCTCCGCGGTGCCGCAGGACCGCCACGTCGTCGAGGCGTCGGCGCGGGTGTTCGACTCGCAGGAGGCGCTGATGGCCGCCTTCAAGGCCGGCGAGCTGGAGCGCGACTTCATCGCCGTGGTGCGCTTCCAGGGTCCGCGCGCCAACGGCATGCCCGAGCTGCACAAGCTCACGCCGCCGCTGGCGGTGCAGCAGGGCAAGGGCTTCAAGGTGGCGCTGGTGACCGACGGGCGCATGAGCGGCGCCTCCGGCAAGGTGCCCGCCGCCATCCACGTCACGCCCGAGGCCTTGGACGGCGGCCCGCTGGCGCTGGTGCGCGACGGCGACCTGATCCGCCTGGACGCCGAGGCCGGCACGCTGCAAGCGCTGGTCGACGACGCCACCTGGGCTGCGCGCCAGCCTGAAACCATCTCTCCGGAACAGGCCGTGGACAACGGCCACGGCCTGGGCCGCGAGCTCTTCGGCGGCATGCGCCGCAACGTCAACAGCGCCGAGGAGGGCGCCTGCACATGGCTGTAACCAACCCCATCGAGCTGGCCGGTTTCGGGCCGGTCATCCCCGTGATCGTCATCCAGCGCCTGGAAGACGCCGTGCCCATGGCGCAGGCGCTGGTCGAAGGCGGCGTGCGCGTGCTGGAGGTGACGCTGCGCACCCCGGTGGCGCTGCAGTGCATGGAGGCCATCGCGCGCGAGGTGCCCGACGCCATCGTGGGCGCCGGCACCGTGCGCACGGTGGCCGACGCCCGCGCCGCGCGCGACGCCGGCTGCCAGTTCGCCGTCACGCCGGGCTACGTTTCGGAGATCGGCCTGGAGTGCCGCGAGATCGGTCTGCCGCTGCTGCCCGGCGTGGCCACGGCGACCGAGGTGATGGCCGCCAACGCCGACGGCTTCAGTTTCCTGAAGTTCTTCCCGGCGACGGCGGCGGGCGGCATTCCGATGCTCAAGGCGCTGGGCGGTCCCTTCGCGGACGTGGCCTTCTGCCCCACCGGCGGCCTGACGCCGCAAAACGCGCCGGACTTCCTGGCGCTGCCCAACGTGAAGGTCTGCGGCGGCTCCTGGCTCACGCCGGCCGACGCGGTCGCCGCGGGCGACTGGGCGCGCATCACGCAGCTGGCTCGGGAGGCGCAGGCGTTGAGGGGATGAGTCTTCAGGTCCCCCGCTGGATCAGCTCGACCTTGTAGCCGTCCGGGTCCGTGATGAAGGCGATGACGGTGTTGCCGCCCTTGACCGGGCCAGGCTCGCGCGTGATGGCGCCGCCCAGCGCGGCAGCCTTCTCGCGCACCGCGGCGCAGGTGGCGGCCACGTCTTCCACGCCGATGGCGATGTGGCCGTAGGCGCTGCCCAGCTCGTATTTCTCGACGCCGTAGTTGTAGGTCAGCTCGATCTCGGCCTGCCCCGGGTTGCCGCCGCCGTAGCCGACGAAGGCCAGGTCGTACTGCTGCTCGGGCCGCTTCGTGGTGCGCAGCAGCTCCATGCCCAGCACCTGCGTGTAGAAGTCGATGGAGCGCTGCAGGTTGCCCACGCGCAGCATGGTGTGAAGGAATCGCATCGGAGAGTCCTGCTCTGGTGTTGCCAAGGGAGCGGGCGAGTGTGCCAGCCGGCTCCCGCCCCCGGTCCTCAGGCGGGCATCGTGTAGTTCAGCGCCATGCGCCCGCCGTCCACCACGACGATCTCGCCGGTGACGTAGCTGGCCGCGTCGCTCAGCAGGTACGCCACCGTGTCCGCCACCTCGTCGGGCTCGCCCAGGCGGCCCATGGGCGTGCGGCTCAGGATGCGCGCCTTGGCCTCCTCGCTGGTCAGCACCGCCTGGCGCGCCAGCTCGGTGGCGATGGTGCCCGGCGCCACCGCGTTGACGCGGATGCGCTGCTTCACCAGCCCCAGCGCCATGGCGCGCGTGAGCTGGTCGATGCCGCCCTTGCTGGCGTTGTAGCTGGCGATGGTCGGGATGGCGGTGCGCCCGTTGACCGAGCTCATGTTCACGATCGCCCCGCCCGTGCCCTGGCGCACCAGCTCGCGCGCCACCGCTTGTCCGACCAGGAAGGCGCCCTTGAGGTTGACGCCGATGACGGCGTCCCAGTCCGCCTCCGTGATGTCCAGGAACTCCGCGGCGCGGAAGATGCCGGCGTTGTTCACCAGCCCGTCCACGCGCCCGAAGAAGGTGAGCGTTGCCGCCATGGCGGCCTGCACCTCGGAGGCACTGGACACGTCGCAGCGCTGGTAGAGCGCCCGGGCGTCCTCGCTGCCCAGCTCCGCCGCCAGGGCACTGCCGGCCTCGTCGTGCAGGTCCCACAGCGCCACGCGCGCCCCGTCCCCCGCCAACCGCCGCGCGCAGGCCGCGCCGATGCCCTGCGCCGCGCCCGTGACCACGAACACCCGTTCATCCAGTCCAAAGCCGATGTCTGCCATGTGAACCGCCTCCCGTGATGGATCGGAAAGCCAGTCTAGGCGCTGCCGGGGAAGGGTTTCGGCCAAAGGCCTGCGGCCTGCGCACGGGCGCGGTCGCTGCAGGGTCGCGTGATTCCCGCCTTTTATTGAGCTGGAAATCAGCTGGCGGCGGCCCCTCTGCCGCAGTCCTCATGCCACTCATGCTGCGCGGAAAAATTAAAGTCGTGAATTAATGCCGAAATTAATTTCGTGGCGCTGCGGGTGCTATGCATTACCCTTAACCTGCCTCAACTTGTCGGCAAATGTGCCGATACGCACGTCGTGTGGTTGTGACCAGACTGATGATGCCGTCACTTATAAGCATCTTGGCACTGCCATCTTGTCCGCTGGCTTTCTGGAGTTTCGTAGGGGTTTAATGGTGAAACAAGTTTCGGTGCGCTTGAAAACTGTGTCGCCTGGAGAAGTTATTTTTTCGGAAGGCTATGTCGGCGTCCCTGCCATGTACGTGATCAAGGACGGGACAGTCGAAATGTCGGTCAGCCGTGGGGACGCAAGAATTGTGCTGGCGACCTTGGGCAAAGGGCAGTTTTTCGGTGAAAGCTCCCTCGTGTCATCCGGTCCCCGCCACTGCACCGCCAAGGCATTGAGCTATTGCGAACTGCAAATTGTTGAGCCGTCTTACCTCCAGGACATGATAGACAGCGCTCCGGCAATCTTGAAGCATATGCTGCGCTCTCTGATCCTGTCCGGTACGAAAAAGGACGAGCTGCTTGCTACTCACGAGAATATGCAGGCACGTCCGGACATCCTCAGCTATGCCCATATTCTCACGTTGATGGCAACGTCTGACGCTCGAGTCAGGCAGTCCAGCGATTACCGGGAAGCAGTAACCACACTTCAAGTTGCCGAGGTGGTACGGAAATGCCGAGACATTACTGGTCATACTCGTCACCATGTGGTGGCCACTCTCAAGCGCATGGCCATGCTCAACCTTGTCACCTTGAGCGGTGCCTATCATGAGGCAGCCCTGAATGAGGTGCTGAACGGGGCGCAAACATTGTCTTTCAATATGGCGAATATTGTGCTAAGGGCAGAGGAGCTGACCAAGCACAATTTGGAAGACAAACTCCACGCCGAGCAGGAGATGATAGAGATCGTTGATCTCGAAGCGCTGACCGGCGTGAGTCGAGACCTGCTGCTCAGAAAGCTGGCTCACGGGGAAATCGCTGACGAGATATTTGCTTTTCGGCGCTCCGAAGTGCTGCGGGTCATTGCTGAAAAGGGAAAAACCTACTTTTCAAAGCGGCAGTCCAATCATGAGATGTACTCGGTTGACGATTTGATCACGGTCGACAAGAGAATTCTTTTCGAGGCATTGAGCAGCTTCGATGATTTCGACTTGGCCAGGCTGTTCCAGCACATCACGGACCGCGCCGTGCGCGATAGATTGTTTTCCTGCATGGCCAAGGCAAAGCGGGAAGAGATCGAAACGCTGATGCAAGAAGGCGCAGGCGGCGATGCGGAAGAGATAGAGCACATCGAGCAGTCCCTGCTTGAAACGGTGAAGGCCTTGCGCCGCCCGGTCGGTACGCCGGCAGGGTTTGGGATGGATGACGGTAGTACCGCATCGAACTGATGCAAGCCTTCAATTGCTGAACGCAAGATCAATCTGAACAGCGGGGTCACAAGGCCATGGATTTTTTGACGCTTGCCGGAGCCCTTGTTGCCCTGGCTGCAATTGGGCTGGGCTTTGCTTTGGAAGGCGGCCAAATGGCCGTTCTGTTTCAAGCACAGGCTTTCCTGATCGTGGTGGGAGGCACCATAGGAGCCGTGATGATCCAGAATACCTGGACACGTTTCCTCGACGGGTTGAAGCAGCTTCGCTGGGCATTCTCCACTCCCAAGCCGGTGGATCAGAAAGATCTGACCCGGCTCCTCGAATGGGGCCGCAAGGCCAAAATGGAAGGGTTGCTGGGGCTGGAGTCCATCAATACGAAGGGCATCAGCGGGTTTGCAGCCCGGGGAATACAGTTGCTGGCCAATGGAGTCCCCAGCGTCGTCATTGACGACGCCCTGAACAGGGAGCTCGAAGCCTATGAACGCAACCAGATGGCCGCTGCGAAAATATGGTCGCAAGCGGGCGGTTATTCGCCGACGTTCGGCATCGTCGGTGCGGTGCTAGGTCTTATTCAAGTTACCAGCCATATCGCCGAGCCGACGGAACTGGGCAAGGGTATTGCAGTGGCATTTGTCGCCACGTTGTACGGTGTCGGTTTTGCCAATCTCGTCTACCTGCCGCTCTACGGAAAAGTCAAGGCGCAGATCGACAATGAGATCCTGTATCGAAGGCTGTATCTTGATGGGATCATGGCCATATCCCGCAAGGAGTCGCCGAAGACCATAGAAACTCGTCTCCTTGGAGACATAAGGCAGCGGGCCAACGAAGTGCTGACCTGAGCAAGTGCCTGTGCATTGGCGCGTGGGATGCCCCTGTAGATCATTTGCCTTTCTCGCAAAATACCGTGTCAGACAATAGTCAAACATCGCCGGTGTCTTCGGCCCAGGCGGCCCCGCCAAAAAGGGTGCCTGCGCAGGCGCCCTTGGCAGGGCCTGAGGCGGCGTCGTCCTACAGCACTATCTTCGATCGACGCCGGCTCCGGTCCCAACGCGAGAAGGATCAGGAAGAGTCCAATTCGGAGCGCTGGCTGGTGTCTTATGCAGATTTCATCACCTTGGTGATGGTGCTGTTCATGATGCTGTACGCGCTGCAGTTGGTGAAGGCCAAAGGCGCGGTGTTGAGCGAGTTGCGTAACCGCGACAGCGGCCAGGTGGCATCAGAAACTCAAAAGATTGCCCCTGGCCCATCACCGAGAGAGAAGGCAGCGGATCTCATGGCGCATTTGCGCGCGCTGCGGGATGGTGGCGAAATCAAGTTGTCTGAAAGTGCAAAGGGCGTGGAAATAGAGATCAACGCCCGGATGCTGTTCACTTCCGGAGATTCGCGCCTGTTGCCCCAAGCGGTTCCTGTCTTGAAGAACATCACCGCAGCCCTGGGCCGGTTTTCTCCCGGCAATATTCTGGTCGAAGGGCATACAGACAGCGTGCCTATTTCAAACGGCCGATTCGAATCGAATTGGGAACTTTCTTCTGCACGGGCAGGGGCCGTTGTGCGGTATTTTGTTGACCATGGCATAGAGCCTTCGAGGCTCATCGCGATGGGACGCTCCGACAACGTCCCCGCTGCCTTGGGAACCGATCCTGAATCCTTGGCCGCCAACCGGCGTGTCACCATATTGGTGCAATATTGAGGCGCCCGGCCACGACCAAGGCAAAGGCTGAGCGCTGGTTTTCAGCCCACCGACTTGGCTTCCTTGTCGAGCCAAACCTCAATTCCCTGCGCATTCAATTCCAGATCCATTTCCAGCAACTGATGGATTTGCGCGTCTGAAAGCGCGCACCCATGCGCCCGCAGGCTGCCCAGGTAGAGGTCGAAGAGGCCGGCCTTGAGCGCCTCATGCCGCCCGGCCCCCGCCGGCACCTGGTGCGCCAGCGCCACCATCCCGTCCAGCAGTTCCAGGAAGAGCGATTGCAGCCGCGGCACCTCCCGCACGGCGGCGAAGTGGGTGAGGTAGAGCTTTTCGGGCTGCAGCGCCGCGATGCGGTTCACCGAGTCGCGCAGCGGCCCCGGCTCGAACTGCACCGGCGTGGAGGTGGGAAACACCCAGGCCTTTCCAGCCACGTCGAATTCCCGGTAGCTCAGCCCGAAGGTGTCGCCGGTGAACACGCCGCGGCTGGCTTCGTCCCACAGGCAGTGGTGGTGGCGCGCGTGGCCCGGCGTGTCCAGCACGCGCAGCGCGCGGCCGGCCAGCTTCAGCGACATGCCTTCTTCGGTGGTCTTCACGCGCGCGGCGTCCACCGGCACCAGGCGGCCGTAGGAGCGGTCCATCTCCTCCTGCCCGTAGACGGCCAGCGCGCCCTGGTACAGCACGCGCGGGTCGATCAGGTGGCGCGCGCCGCGCGGGTGCGCCCACAGCGTGGCCGCAGGCAATTCCTGCATCAGCAGTCCCACGCCGCCCGCATGGTCCAGGTGCACGTGCGTCGGGATCACCATCTCCACCGCCTCGCGCGCCACCCCCAGCGCGTCCAGCGCGCCCAGCAGCCGCGGCACCGCGAAATTGGTGCCGGTGTCGACGAAGGCGGCGCGGCCGTCCTGCACCAGCAGCCAGGCGGCATCGAAACCCTCGCGCTGGAATCCGGTGTCGATGGCGTACACGCCGTCGCCGATGGGCTGGATGTAGGAGGGCAGGCTCATGGAATACGTCTCGTCGGGTGTTCGGGGTCGTGCGCGCGGCGCCTCAGGGCAGGAACTGCTCGTTGCCCACCAGCGCGATGCGCGTGGCGCGCTGGCGCTGCGCCGCGGCCAGTACGCCGGCCACCGCTGCGTAGGGCACGGCGCGGTCGGCGCGCAGGTGCAGCTCGGGCTGCGGCGTCTGCGCCGCCGCGGCGCCCAGCCGCGCCTCCAGCGCCGCGTGGTCCAGCACTTCGCCGTTCCAGCTCACGCTGCCGGCGGCGTCCACGTCGATGCGCACGATGGTCGGCGGCGTGGGCGGCGCCGATGGGGCGGCCACCGGCAGCTCCATCTTCACCGCGTGGGTCTGGATCGGGATCGTGACGATGAACATGATCAGCAGGACCAGCATCACGTCGATCAGCGGCGTGGTGTTGATCTCGGCCATCAGGCCGTCGCCGTCACCGTCGTCGCGAAACTGCATCGCCATCGGCGTCTCCTTTAGGGGCCGGTCTCAGCGCCCGCCCGTCGGCGTGGGCTCGGTGATGAAGCCGACCTTGCGGATGCCCACCTTCTGGCACACCGCCACCAGCCGGCCCACGGCCTCGTAGCGCGCGGCCATGTCGCCGCGGATGTGCACCTCGGGCTGCGGGTCCTGCGCCGCCACGGCGCGCAGCCGCGCCTGCAGCGCGTTGACGTCCAGCGGCTCCAGGCCCCAGTACAGGGCGCCGTCGCGGTCCACCGCCAGCACGATGTTCTCGGGCTTGGTCTGCGTGGGCTGGTTGCGCTCCTTGGGCAGCTCCAGCTTGATGCTGGCCGTCACCACCGGCACCGTGATCAGAAAGATGATCAGGAGCACCAGCATCACGTCCACCAGCGGCGTGGTGTTGATGCTGGCGATCACCGCGTCCTCGTCGCCGCCGTCCTGCGGCGCCACGCCCATGGCCATGGCCGCGCTCCGTAGCGGTCAGCGCTTGCCGGCCAGCAGCACGCTGTGCAGGTCGCTGCCGAAGCCGCGCACCCGCTCCATGGCCGCCTTGTTGCGCCGGATCAGCCAGTTGTAGCCCATGACCGCGGGCACGGCGACCGCGAGGCCGATGGCGGTCATGATCAGCGCCTCGCCCACCGGGCCGGCCACCTTGTCGATGCTGGCCTGGCCGCTGATGCCGATGGCGGTGAGCGCGTTGTAGATGCCCCAGACAGTGCCGAACAGGCCCACGAAGGGCGCGGTGGAACCGACGGTGGCCAGGAAGGCCAGCCCGTCCTGCAGCCGGCTGGCGACGTTGTCGATGGCGCGCTGGATCGACATGGAGATCCAGGTGTGGCGGTCGATCTGCTCGGTGAGCTTGCCCTCGTGGTGCTCGCTGGCCTTCAGGCCCGCCTCGGCGATGAAGCGGAAGGCGCTGCCGTCCTGCAGCGTCTGCGTGCCGGCGTGCACGCTGTCGGCGTTCCAGAAGCTGCGCCCCGCGGCCTCGGCGCTCTTCATCAGCCGGTGCTGCTCGGCGAGCTTGGTGAAGATGACGTACCAGCTGCCCATGGACATCAAGAGCATCAGCACCAGCGTGCCGCGCGCCACCACGTCGCCCTGGCGCCACATCGCCTGCAGCCCATAGGGGTTCTCCACCACCTCCTGTTGCACGGCGCCCGGCGTGGCGGGCGCGGCGGTGGCCGCCGGGGCCGACGCCGTTTGCGCGCCGGCGTGCAGGCACACGGCCAGCAGTCCCGCGCTCAGCAGCCGGGGCCAGAAGGATCGGTTCTTGGAAGGCATGTTCGGGAGACGGGTGCGAAGGAGATAGGGGAATCGGATCGGCGCGTCGGCGCGGGGCTCAGTCCAGCAGCTTCCACACGTACTCGACGCGCGACCAGGAGCGCTCGGGCTGGCCGTTGACGGTGCCGGGCTTGAAGCGGCACTGCGACAGCGCCTCCACCGCCAGCCGGTCGAGCATCTTGTGCTCGCGCGTGCCGCCGGAAGAGCGGTCGATGCGGCTCTCCAGCACGTGGCCGTCGGTGTCGATGAGGAAGCTGATCAGCGTCGAGCCCTGGGCCTCGGCGCGGCGCGCCGCGGCGTTGTATTCAGGCTTGGCGCAGCCGGAGAAGTTGATGACGGGCGCCGTGCGCTGCACCGGCGCCGGCGGCGCGGGCGGGGCCTCGGCCGGCGGGGCGGGGGGCGCGGGCGGGGCCGGCGGCGGCGCCACCGGCACGCTGGTGATGGCCGGCGCCTGCGGCGCGGGGCGCTGTACTTCAGGCACCGGCACCACCGCGGGCGGCGGCGGCGCGGGCGCGGGCCGGGGCGGGGCGGCACGCGGCGGCGGCGGGGCCGGGCGCGGTGGCGGAGGGGGCGGGGGAGGAGGTGGTGGCGGCGGTGGCGGGACGGGCTTCGGCTCGTCCAGCAGCACGGCCATCACCGGCGCCTTGACCACGTCCACCACCTTGCGCGCAAGGCCCGTGACCAGCGCGTAACCCAGCAGCAGGTGCATCAGCAGCACGGCGGCGATGCCGGCCAGGTGGCGTGCAGGGTTGCGTTGCTGGCGGGCGAAATCCACGGGTCGGGCGGCTTCGGGGGCCGAATCGGTCGGGTCAGGCGGGCGCGGCGGGCGCGCGGCGAAAGCGCGGCACTATAGCTCGCGCCGCCAGAGGGGCATGGCAACGCGCTTGTCGTTGGCTTGCGCCGTCGCGCATAGTCGGTTGCATTCATAAGAAACCCGGACGCCTCCGGGAGAAACCCAGACATGGCTGAACGCACGAGCGTCGAGACGACCCCTGATGCCGACGCCCGCGCGGCCCTGTGGAAGCCCCTGCTGCTGCTGGCGGTGCTCACGCTGGCGCTGACGCTGCTGGGCGTGTGGGCGCTGTACCGCCAGGACGAGGCGCGCGAGGCGGCGCGCCTGGAGGCCGTGGCCGAGCTGCGCGCCAACCAGGTGCTGAGCTGGCTGGACGACACGCGCCGCGCCGCGCGCTTCCTGGGCACCAGCCGCCCGCTGGCGGAGCTGTTCCTGCAGTGGCGGCAGGAAGGCAGCGAGGCGGCCCGGGACACCTTCCGCGAGCGGGTGCTGAGCTACCGCGAGGTCATCGCCGCGAGCGACGTGCTGGTGGTGGATCCGCGGGGCCAGGCGCTGCTGCACCAGGATGACGGCGCCGGGCCGTTGCCGCCGCCGGCGCCGCTGCGCTCGGCCATCGAGCGCGCGCTGGGCAGCGGCGAGGTCCAGCACAGCGGCCTGTACTTGCACGAAGGCGCGCCGCAGCCGCTGCGCCTGGACATCGTGATGCCGCTGGTCTTCAGCGGCTCGCCGGCGCCGGCGCTGCTGGTGTTCCGGATCGATCCGCATGCCCAGCTCTACCCGCTGCTGGCGCGATGGCCCGTGCCCAGCGACACGGCCGAGACGGTGCTGTGGCGCCGCGTGGGCGACCAGGCCGAGGCGCTGGCACCGCTGCATGCCGATGCCCAGGCGCCGCTGCGGCTGCGCCGCCCGCTGCGGCAGGCGGACTGGGTGCTGGGCCGGGCGATGCAGGGCGGCGGCGGGCCGCAGTCCGCGCCCGATCTGCACGACTACCGCGGCGTGCCCGTGCTGGCCGCCTGGCGCGTGGTGCCCGGCACGGACTGGCTGCTGGTGGCCAAGATGGACCGCACCGAGGCGCTGGCGCCCACGCAGCGCCTGGGCGCGAGCATCGGCGCGGCGGCCGCGGCACTGCTGGCCGCCGCCGCGGCGGCGCTGTTCCTGCAGCGCCAGCGCCGCACGCTGGAAGGGTCGCGGCGCCTGGCCGCGGCGCAGCACGAGCGGCTGCAGGCGCTGGCGCTGCTGGAGGCGGTCTCCGAGAACTCCACCGATGCCATCTTTGCCAAGGACCTGCAGGGCCGCTACCTGATGTGCAACCGCGAGGTGGCGCGCGCGCTGGGGCATGAAGCCGACCAGGTGATCGGCCGCGACGACCGCGCGCTGCTGGCGGCCGAGGACGCGGCGCAGGTGCGCGCCAACGACGCGCGCGTGCTGGCGGAGGGCGCCGTCTCCACCTGCCTGGAGCACGTCGCCACCCCGCACGGCGCCCGCACCTACCAGTCCACCAAGGGGCCGCTGCGCGATGGGGCGGGGCATGTCATCGGGCTTTTCGGCGTCGCGCGCGACATCACCGAGCTGCACGCGACGCAGGTCCGGCTGCGCCGGCTGTCGCTGGCGGTGGAGCAGAGCCCCAACGGCGTCGTCATCACCGACGGCGCGGGGCTGGTGCGCTACGCCAACGCGGCCTGGGCAGCGCTGGCGGGCAAGCCGGCCGAGGCCTTTCTGGGCCGCGGCCTGCGCGAGTCCGGCCTGCGCCTGGCCGGCGAGGCGCTGTGGGTGGCGCTGGAGACCGGCGAGCCCTGGACGGGCGAGGTGCGGCTGGACGTGCGCGCTGGCGAGCCGCGCGACCTGGTCGTGCGCCTGGCGCCGATCCAGCATCCCGAGGAGCGCGAGCGCGAGCTGCTGTTCGTGTTCGAGGACGTGACGGCGCTGCGCCGCCAGGCCGCCGAGCTGGCCCAATCCCGCGACCTGCTGGAGCGGCGCGTGGCCGAGCGCACCCGGCAGCTGGCGGACGCCAACCTCTCGCTGCGCGTGCAGGCCGAGGAGGTGGCCACGCTCTACAACCGCGCGCCCTGCGGCTACCACTCCACGGACGGGGACGGCCTCTTCGTCGCCATCAACGACACCGAGCTGGCCATGCTCGGCTACCGGCGCGAGGAGTTGGTCAACCGGCTGCGCCTGGTGGACCTGATCACCCCGGCGCAGCGGCCGCTGTTCGCCCAGTACCGCGCGCAGCTGGAGCGGCTGGGCACGCTGCGCGGGCTGGAGTACGACCTGGTGCGCAAGGACGGCAGCGTGCTGCCGGTGGTGGTGGACGTGGCCTGCGAGCTCGACGCCCAGGGCCGGCTGCTGCGCACCCGCGCCACCATGTTCGACAACCGCGAGCGCAAGGCGCGCGAGGTGGAGATCCAGGCGCTGACGGCGCGGCTGGCGCAGCGCGCTGACGAGGCCGAGGCGGCCAACCGGGCCAAGAGCGCGTTCCTGGCCAGCATGGGCCACGAGATCCGCGCCCCGCTCAACGGCGTCAACGAGCTGATCCACCAACTGCGCCGCGACGAACTCACGGCCGCGCAGGCCGACGCGCTGACCCGGATGGAGGGCGCCGCGCGGCACCTGCTGGGCGTGATCGACGGCGTGCTGGACCTCTCCAGGATCGAGGCCGGCAAGGTGGAGCTGGAGCGCGCGGACTTCCGCCTCGACGACCTGCTGGCGCGCAGCTGCGCGCTGGTGGCCGAGCGCGCGCGGGAGAAGAACCTGGAGCTGGTGGTGGACAGCACCGGGCTGCCCGATGCGCTGCACGGCGACCCCGCGCGGCTGTCGCAGGCGCTGGTGAACCTGCTGGGCAACGCCGTGAAGTTCACGCACCAGGGCATGGTGCTGCTGCGCGCGGAGCAGCTGCGCCGCGAGGACGAGGAGCTGCTGGTGCGCTTCGAGGTGCGCGACACCGGCGTCGGCATCGCCCCCGAGCCGCAGGCGCGGCTGTTCCAGGCTTTCGATCAGGCCGAAAGCGGCGGCACGGGGCTGGGGCTGGCCATCACGCGGCGCCTGGTGCGGCTCATGGGCGGCGAGGTGGGGCTGGACAGCGTGCCGGGGCAGGGCAGCCGCTTCTGGTTTGCGCTGCCGCTGCGCGTGGCGCGCGGCGTGCCCACGCCGCTGCTGCCGCCGGGGCTGCAGGGCCGGCGCGCGCTGCTGGTGGACGATTTGCCCGAGGCGCGCGAGGCCATGGAGCAGATGCTGCGCGTCATGGGATTGCGCGTGGATCAGGTGGACTCGGGCTCGCAGGCGCTGCAGGCCATGCAGGCCGCGCAGCAGCGGCACCAGCCCTACGAGCTGCTGCTCATCGACTGGCAGATGCCGGGCATGGACGGGCTGCAGACCCTGCAGCAGCTGCGCCGCCTGGGCGGCGAGCTGCCGCCGAGCCTGCTGGTGACGGCGCACGACCCGGAGATGGTGGAGCCCGCGGCGCAGCGCGCGGGCTTCTCGGCGGTGCTGATGAAGCCGGTGACGGCCTCCACGCTGCTGGACCGGCTGGTGCATCTGCCGCTGCCGGCCCCCGCGGCGGCGCCGCCCTCGCTGCCGCCCGTGCCGCGCCCGGTGCCTGCACCGGCGACGGTGGCCCCGGCCGCGCCGGCCGACGCGCCGCCCGTGCCGGTGGCGGGCGCGGCGGCGGCGCTGCGCGCGCGCTTCGGCGGCACGCCGGTGCTGCTGGTGGAGGACAACCCCGTCAACCGCGAGCTGGCCATGGAGCTGCTGCGCTACGCGGGCTTCGAGGTGGATTACGCGGAGGACGGCGCGCAGGCGCTGCAGAAGGTGCGCGAGCGGCCGCACTACGCGCTGGTGCTGATGGACATGCAGATGCCGGTGATGGACGGGGTCGAGGCCGCGCGCGCCATCCGCGCGCTGCCCGAAGGGGAGCGCTTGCCGATCCTGGCCATGACGGCCAACGCTTTCGCCGAGGACCGCGCCGCCTGCATGGCCGCGGGCATGAACGACTACATCTCCAAGCCCGTCAACCCGTCGCTGCTGTACGCCACGCTAGAACGGTGGCTCGATCCGGCCAACTCCTGACGTTCCTCATGACACATCACCGCCTTCCAAGAGGATGCGGGGCCTAGAATCGGCTCATGGTTCTCCCTATGCATGGCGTGCCGTCGGCGCTGATCGCCCGCAACGAGTCCTGGGTGCGCAAGCAGGCCCAGGCCCTGGTACGTCACCTGCCGGCCAACGTCGAGAAAGCCGACCTGATCCAGGTCGGCCTCATCGCCGTGGCGCAGGCGGCGATGAGCTTCGAGTGGGAGGGGGACCGCGACACCGAAGAGGCCAAGGAAGCCTTCGTGCGCTATGCGCGCATGCGGGTCAAGGGCGCGATGCTCGACGAGCTGCGCCAGATGGACCACCTGGGCCGCGGCCAGCGGCGCAAGGTCAAGATCATCCAGATCGCGCGCGAGCGCTGGCGCGCCACCAACGGCGGCGAGCCCACGCTGGCGCAGTTGAGCAAGGTGTGCGGCCTGAGCGTGGAGGAGATCTCCGCGCTGGAGATGCTGGACCAGGCCGGGCGCATGCGCAGCAGCAGCGGGCCGGATTCGGAGTACGAGGAGCACCACTACGAGTTCCACCCCGCCACCGAGAAGGAAGAGGTGGAGGCCCGGGTGGACACCAGCATCGTGATGCGGCACCTGGAGAAGTTCTTCGCGCAGCTGCCCGAGCGCGACCGCCAGGTCATCGACTCCTACCTGGGCGTGGGCATGTCGCCGGTGGAACTGGCGGCTTCGCTCAAGGTCACGCCCTCGCGCGTGTCGCAGCTCTACAAGTCGGTGCTGCAGCGCATCTCGACGCATTTCGGCCACCAGCCCGGGCAAAGCCGCGCGGCCGACCGCGTGCCCGCCGTGGCGGCCAAGCAGTTCGAGGAGCTGGTGGTGCAGCGCGAGAAGGAGCTGGAAACCCTGCCCACCGACGGGCCGTGGGGCGAGCTCATCGAGAACGTGCTCACCAAGCCCAAGGAACAGTTCGGCGCACCGCCGGACGACGACGACGGGCGCATCTCCGTCAGCAGCTCCACGCGCTGGGGCTGACCCAAAGCAAAGGGGCCCTTCCGGGCCCCTTGTGCTTCATGGGAGCGTCCCGGCGCGGGGACGTCCCTCAATGCGTCAGCAGCGCTCGAAGATGGCCGCGATGCCCTGGCCGCCGCCGATGCACATCGTCACCAGCGCGTAGCGGCCCTGGATGCGCTGCAGCTC
>NZ_KE387203.1:0-3123 GCF_000430725.1 Azohydromonas australica DSM 1124 | reverse complement strand
ATCTTCCATTCGGACAGGGGCGCCCAGTACTGCAGCCACGAGTTCCAGCGCGTCCTGCGCGGCTATGGCATGCGCTCTTCCATGAGCCGCAAGGGGAATTGTTGGGACAACGCCCCGACGGAAAGCTTGTGGGGGCACCTCAAGGTTGGCAGACTGCACGGTCGCAAGTTCGCGACGCTGCGCCAGGCGATGGACGAGGTCGTTGCCTGGATGACCTTCTATAACTACCGCCGGCTGCATTCCTCGCTGGGCTACCTGAGCCCTATGCAGTACGAGCAACGCTGGCATGCGGCACAGCACAAGAACGCCGCATAGAACGAGGGCTAAGAACTACGGGAAACAGGGGCAAGGTCAGATGCCGCCCTGCAGCCGGCTGTTGAGCACGTGCAGTTCCGCCTCGCTCATGGTTCCCTTGAGCCCCAGCAGTAGCCGGTCGTTGAAGTGAGCCGGGTCGTACACGCCATCTTCGTCCAGGATCAGCGTGTGCGACATCGCCGCGAGCTCCAGCAGGCGGTGCCAGTCGGAGTTGTTGCGCGCCAGACGCGACACCTCCAACCCCAGCACGATGCCGGCGTTGCCCATGGCCACCTCCGACACCAGACGTTGGAAGCCCTCACGCC
This sequence comes from Azohydromonas australica DSM 1124, assembly GCF_000430725.1. Lineage (GTDB taxonomy): Bacteria > Pseudomonadota > Gammaproteobacteria > Burkholderiales > Burkholderiaceae_C > Azohydromonas > Azohydromonas australica. The sequence continues at coordinate 2,503 of NZ_KE387203.1, read as the reverse complement.
CATCGGCATGCGCGCCCGACTGTCCCAGGTCGCCGTCGATGACGTGCACGCGCTCCGTCGGCCAGCCCAGGGCTACCGCGCGCTCGCGCAGCGCGTACTGCCGCTTGGTACTCTCGGTGTTCTCGAACACTTGGCGCAGCGAGGATTGGCGCACGTAGAGGAATGCATCGCGCCGCAGATGGTCGGCACTAACCTTCATGGCCGCATCAGTAGACATGTTGCACCTGCGATTGGACTGCCAGCACCATGTTGGCCAGCTGGCGCACGAGCTGGCGGTCGTGCGTGCCGGCAGTCGGTGGCGCCGCCGTGCTCGGCGCTGCGCAAGCTGATGAATGACCTGCCATGCCACTTGTGGCAAGCACGGCCAGGCCGTGCCATAAGCCGTGGAACGCGATGGCTGCCATCGCATGCGAGTCGGCATGCCCATACAGCACCGCGGCGCGCAGGTCCTCGTAGACCTGGATAGCGGCGGCCGGCAGGGCCGGACCGCAGGCGGCGACGCGGTGCCTCAGCGTTTTTTTATTCGCGCCGCACAACGCTCGATGGTGCGCGGATGCAGTGAGATGCCCAGCTGTGATTGAACCAGCGAGACCAGTGCACGGGCCTGCAGTGGACCGCCTTCGCTCTGACGCTGCTCGATGATCGACATCACGTCGGCGTTGACCTTGTGCGGCGTCTTGGGCCCGCGCGGATGAGGCAACAGGCCCGTGATGCCCTCGCGCTCGAACGCGGCCTCGGCCTGGTAGTACGTCGGTCGCGACAGACCGAACAGTGCCGCGGCCTCGGCCTTGGTTACGCCATCCTCGTGGGCGTGGCGCAGCATCTCGTACTTCACCTGCACCAGGTCGTTGGGATCGAAGAAGCCACCGGCGCGGAACCACGGCGCTCGTACAGCGTGCGGCCGCGGGTTGAGCACCTTGTGCTCGCGCAGCCGTTGGGTCTTTGCATCGGGCTTGAACATCGGCTGGTACTCCCGGGCTACGTAAATGAAGATATGCCGCAGCCTGCAGAAGTTCAACCATGCCCCATGCATGGCGTTGGTCTACGTCGAGGAACGCCGGGTCCATGGCAGCAAGGCACGCAAGGGCGGATACAGCTATGCGGCGCATATAGCTTTACACCTGCGGCGCAATTCCCTTGACGCTGTCAGCGCGTCCCCAGGCTCGCTCGATCTCATCAAGGAGTCGTGCCAACGCTACCAAGTCGTCTACCCGCAGGAACGACCTGCCACCTGCCGCCTGGGTGAACAGGTCCGGCTCATCGACGTCCGTCCACGATGCCAGCAATGAACGAACGTGGCCGTCCTCGTCGAAGTACATCACCCGGTCTTCGCCCCAGTTGATCTTGCGGGTAGCCAGCATGAAGCGCCGGCCGTGCCAGGGGTGGAAGGGATGCGTGATCTGGAATTCCATTCGCGCTTGACCGCCTGCACAACGTGCAGTCGTGGACTCAGGAGAACGGCATCGCCGAGAGCTTCGTCAACACGTTCCGCCGCGACTACGTCAGCCGCATGGACCTGACCGACGCGGCGACTGTGCTGGCCCAACTGCCGGCGGCGTTCGAGCACTTCAATGAGGTACACCCCCACTCCAGCCTGAAAATGCGCTCGCCGCGCGAGTTCAGGCAGCAACGAAGTCAGGCGTTAACCAACGGATAGGCCGTGTCCGGGGATACGGGGGCAAGACCAGCGGGCACATCAGGCGCTGCGCGAAGCCAAGACGGTAGAGGAGTTGCGCCAAGCGCAGGCCGAGGTGCTGCCGCTGCCGGTGGGCGTGTCCATTGAGCAGACAGCTGCGGTGCTGGGGGTATCGGTAGGCTCGGCGTGTCAGCTTCGTCGGCGCTTTATCAGCGCAGGCCCAGATGGACTGGCCATCCGGTTTCTTGCCGATTTTTTAGCGCTGGCTCAGGGTCCTGGCCGAATTCACGCCGCGGGTGCCATGGCGGCAGCGCAGGTGTCGAGTTCTACCTGCGCAGCGGCCTGGCTCGCTTGCCATTGTTGTTTCAACGGGCTGCTTACGTGTGGCCTCAATCGTGGAAATCCAGATTGGGACATCGTGCAGCTCGGTGCCGTGCTGTCATTTGTATCGCGTATGCAGCACCAGTGATGTACGCAACTTTGCTTGGGATCCAACAACTGCCTTGGTTGTGTGAACGGCGAAAACGAGCCACGCCACACAGCAGCAGCTCATTGCTATTCCGATAACGCTCCCTATCACGACAGTCGCGTCGAAGGATGAAACTGGTAGACGGACGAACGATCCACCATGATTTCCAGCAGCTGCTTTGACCCAAAGAATGTGCTTCGTTGATACTGCACCGAATTTCACATAAGCGCGATTGCCGGCAGCTACAGCCAGGGCTTTACTGCCCCAACCGCGGCTGCCGAGTGAACGTGCAGGCTGAGGATTTCAGCAGCGCTCGAAGATGGCCGCGATGCCCTGGCCGCCGCCGATGCACATCGTCACCAGCGCGTAGCGGCCCTGGATGCGCTGCAGCTCGTGCA